>FR900977.1 GCA_000437915.1 Subdoligranulum sp. CAG:314
TTGCGTTGGTAGCGACACGTAATAAAAAGTCATAGCGACAATTTTTTGCCGTTGACTTACGCTTTTCACTGTGCTACAAACGTAGACCGAAAGGCGATAAATCGGACGGACTAATAAACGGCATAGAAAAAGGCGGTAGAATCAACGTTCTATCGCCTTAAATCAGGTTTTATTGAGTTATTTTATAAAGTTGCCATGAGCATCGCGTTTCTGCGTCAGATAATGGTCTGAACGCTTTATTTGATATTGTTTTGTTTGAAAAACGATACCTGCAACTCCTTTCAGACAAAAGTAAAAGAGCCGCGTGTTCAAACGCGACTCCCTGTGGCGGAGAGAGGGGGATTCGAACCCCCGGTACGCTTTCACGTACGCACGCTTTCCAAGCGTGTGCCTTAAACCGCTCAACCATCTCTCCAATTTGGCAGCCAAAATATTTTAACACACCCCGAATCAAAAATCAAGCGAAAAACGTCAAATTGTCGTTCCAATCCGAAAAGGGCGCAACAAACCGCCCCGCCGCTTGTCGGACACAAAGCCGCAATTTTTACGCGGCAAAAAACGGGACTGTCCGAGTCCCGTTTTAAAACAAAAACGTTTCAATAAAGCTCCTTCACCGATTTTTTCAGCTCTTTGCGTATTTCTATATGCTGAGGGCACACCTTTTCGCAATTTCCGCAGCCGACGCATTTGTCGGCGCGCTGTCTGCCGTGCCTGTCCACCAGCCAATCCGCCTGCGAGAGCGCCATATCCCTGTTTCCGTAAAGCGTAAAATAATTGTCCGCCGTAAACGTCCCCGATATGCCGATATTCTGCGGGCAAACCTTGGCGCAATAGTTGCACGTCGTGCACGGAATGAGCGGAACCTTCTTAATTTCCTCCTGCGCGCGGCTCAAAGCAAGACGTTCTTTTTCGTCGAGAGAGGAAAAGCCCTTCATGCAGGATATGTTGTCCCTCATCTGCTCCTCGCTGCTCATGCCCGAAAGCACCGTCAGCACTCCGTCCAGCCCCGCGGCGAATCTGAGCGCCCACGAAGCCGCGGAGGAATCCGGCTCCGCGCCTTTGAGCACGTCGAGCACGGTTTTCGGCGGGTTTGCCAGCATTCCGCCCTTTACCGGTTCCATAACGATAACGGGCTTCCCGTGTTTTCTTGCAACCTCGTAGCACTCTCTCGACCGCACTGCGGGATTGTCCCAATCGGCGTAATTGATTTGCAGCTGCACGAATTCGGCTTCGGGATGCGCGATTAAGATTTCTTCAAGCTCTTGCGGCGTGGAATGGAAGGAAAAGCCGGCGTGTCTGACAAGCCCCTCGCGCTTTTTCTCCTGAATCCAGCTCCACATATCGAAATCGTCGAAAAAGTGCGTGCGCGACTCTCCCAAATTGTGCAAAAGATAAAAATCGAAATAGCCCGCACCCGTCTGTCTCAAAGAGGTTTCAAACTGAGCCACCGCGTCGTCTTTGGTCTTGCAGTTGAGCCATGCGGCGTTTTTGGTGGCAAGAAAAAATTTTTCTCTCGGCACGCGGTTGACCAGAGCCTGCCTTATCGCGTCCTCGCTGCCTGCGTAAGCGAAGGCGGTGTCGAAATAATTGAATCCCGCGTCGAGAAACATATCCACCATAGTCTTGACTCTTTCAACGTCGATGACGCCCTCTTTTTGCGGCAGTCGCATAAGACCGAAGCCGAGCTTTTTGACGTCGTCAAAATTTTTTGTCATGATAACCTCCTTTCGAGCGCGTTGAAAAACGGCTTTTCGATTATTTTAACCGCAAAAAAACAGTTTGTCAACTCCGTATTTTTCCGCCGTACAAAACAACGCCGTCACGCGAGTCAACCGAGTTTAAAATATTCCTCGTCGGAAACAGGCTCCAGCCATTCGGTGGAGCAGCCCTGTCCCGGCTTTTCGACGGCTATATGCGAAAACCAGCTGTCTTTCGCCGCGCCGTGCCAATGCTTGACGCCCGCGCTTATTTCCACCGTGTCTCCCGCCGACAGGGGCCGCGCCTCCCCGCCCCACTCGCGGTACCAGCCGCGCCCGCTCACGCACAGCAGCAGCTGTCCTCCGCCTTTTTCCGCCTTGTGTATGTGCCAATTGTTTCGGCACGCCGGCTCGAAGGTGACGTTGACAACTTGAAGATCGCCGCCCGAAAGGATTTCCGTATAACTGCGCCCCTTAAAATATTTTTCATACGCCGTATTTGGCTTGCCTATCGGAAAAAGACTCCTTGTCGCAAACGCCTCTGCGCCGCTCTCCTTTTCCGTCCAGATATTTTTCGCCAGTCTGAAAGCCGCCCACGCCTTGGGCCAGCCTGCGTAAAAGGCCAGATGCGTAAGAATTTCGGCTATTTCGGCGCCCGAAACGCCGTTTTCCTTTGCTTTGCGCATATGAAACTCGACAGAGGAGTCAAAAACACCCTCTACCGTCAATGCGGCGACTGTCAAAATACTGCGAATTTTAGGCGACAGCGCCTCCTCTCTCGACCATACCTCTCCGAAAAGCACGTCGTCGTTTAAACGGGCGAACAGGGGAGCAAATTCTCCCAAAGCGTCTTTTCCCGCCGTAACCTTTTTCATATAAAACACTCCGAAAAAAAATTTATATTGAAATTATAAGCTGTTTAAGCCAAATTGTAAAATATCGTTTTGTAATGGCAGTCCATAATCTTAACGCATGACAAAGCCGCCCGTCAGTCGTGTCTGAAAAAGCTGTAAGGGTGTATGACGTGCTCTCCCTTTACGTCAAGCTCCTTTAATTTCGGCTCCTTGTGCACAACGGCAAGCTGTATTATCTTGTTGCCGTACTTTTTTCTTATTTTGTCCACAGCCTCGTCCAGCCTTTTCTGCCTGTCCGCTTTCACGCAATCGGAAAACATATCCGTCTGCACGCCTCCGAAATGAAAATCCGAAACGGACACGCCCAATCCTCTCACAGGCGTTTCCCAGTCGTAAACCCTGTCGAACAAATTGAGCGCCGCGCGGGCTATTTCGTTTGCGGCGCCCGTAGGACGCGGAAGCTTGCCCTGCTTGTGAAAGGAATTGAGGTCGCTGCCCCGCGCGAAAATGTGCGCGGTGCGCGCCAGAAAAAGCCCCGACTCGCGCATACGCGCCGCCACGGAATCGGCAAGCATAAATATGACCATGCTCACCTCTTCGCGGTTTTTCAAGTCTCTCCACACGGTAAGCGAGTTGCCTATGCTCTTAACGTTCTGCTCCTCGCTGGTCTTGACCACGCGGGAGGAGTCTTTTCCGTTTGCAAAATCGTGCAGCCACTCTCCCCATTTGCCAAGCCTGTGTTTAAGCGCGTCTCTGTCCGAGTTGGCAAGCTCTCCAATCGTAAAAATACCCATCCTATTGAGCTTGCCCTTTGTGGCGCGCCCGACGTAAAGCAGCTCCTCCGCAGGCAGCGTCCACACCGTCTGTCTGAAATTGTCGGGTGAAATGACGGTAACGGCGTCGGGCTTGTTCATATCGCTTCCAAGCTTTGCAAACACCTTGTTCCAGGACACGCCTATGCTTACCGTAAGCCCCAACTCCTTCTTTATCCGCCTGCGTATTGCGTGCGCAATTTCCTCGCCGCCCGCCTGCTTTTCCGATTCGGTCACGTCAAGCCAGCATTCGTCTATGCCGAACGCTTCTATTTTGTCCGTATAGTCCTCGTAAATCCGCCTTACCGCCCTAGAAACGTCTAAATATGCGGCAAAATCCGCTTTGACCTCCACCAGCTCCGGACCGCACTTCCGCTGCGCTTCCCACCATACGTCGCCCGTAGCCACTCCCGCGCGTTTGGCAATAAGATTTTTTGCCAGCACTATTCCGTGCCTGTCCTCCTTTGAACCGACCACAACAACGGGCTTGTCCCTGATTTCGGGATTGCGCAGGCACTCCACGGACGCGTAAAAATTATTCAAATCGCTGTGAAGAATAGTTCTCATTTTTAATATTAACGCTTTTATCTTCCCGTCATACAAGCGGCTTTTCCACAAACCAGCGGTTGGTGCGCGTTTCCACGTACAGCTCCCGCTCCGCTCCCGAAACCTTTATGTCAAATCTTTTGGTAAGTATGGCGCCCACGTGCCGCGCAGGCGCCATACCCTGCGAGAGCACGCGGTCGACGGCAAAAACCCTTCCGTCCTCCCACTCGAAGCTAAGCGGTCTTACGTTGCCTTCCCTGTCCACTTTAAGAGTCACCGCGACGTACACCTTTTCGTAATCCATAGGAAAAGTTTTGGCAAAGCCCCGAACTATTATACAACGCTTTAGCTGCGGCACAAATTTTCAATTTCAGTTTTTTTCGCGCCGCACATCCTACCGCGCGACAAGGCTTTTTTCGTCTGTTTTTGGCGAAAACGAAACAAATTCGGTCAAAACCTCCCTAACGGCGAATTTTTCATTAAAAATCTAAGAACAATAATTCTATTCTGATTTTCCGAAAGACTTATGTTCTATATATTTGATATGAAAAATTTCGATTCGACTGAATTTGGAAAAAGATTGGGTATTCTCATGACGGAAACGAACATGACTCAATCCATGTTGGCGGCAAAAATCGACGTTTCGCAGCGCGCCGTTTCAAAATGGCTCAACGGAAAAAGCGGGCCTTCGGCGGGAGCTCTGTTCAGACTCGCCTTGTATTTTGAAACAAGCGCGGATTTTCTTCTCGGACTTTCGGACTACTGAAACGCCGACGCTTTTTTGTCCGCGCGTATGTCGGGGCGCGGGCTTTTTCGACGCGCGCAAAAACAAACAAAGCTCATTCGTCAAGCACGAAAGTCATTTTTACGGGATTGTGGTCGGTAAACTCGAAGCCTGTGTCTATGTTCTCCACCTCTTTGACCGTCACATTGTCCGACACGATAAATCCGTCTATCACCAAAGTATAATTTACGCCCTTTGTGTAAGGCATTTCGCTGCACCTGCACGTGGGCGCGTTCAACGACGCGGCGAATGAAAAATTCTCAGGCAAATCTTCCTCCCTCAACGGATACACCCAGTCGGGCTTTTGCTGACGTGTGGGAAAATATCCTATGCTGCCCGCAATATCGTGATTGAAATCTCCGCCTACTATGACGTAATTGCCTTTCAAGTATTCCGAGGAAATAAACCGCGAAAGAGTTTCCCACTGCCTGCGCCTGACAACGCCGCCGCGGTCGTAAGCAGACATATGCTGATTGACAAGAACAAGCCGCTTTTCGCTGTTTGACACGGGAAAATACGTCGCGGAAAAACAGCGGTCCAAATCGAAATATTTTGCAAAGCCTCCCGATACGGGATAAGAATACCTGACGCTTTTCTCCGCCTGTTTTGAGAAAAGGGTGACTATACCCGCGCGGGTTTTTCCGTGCGGGTCGTTCAACGGATACAAAAGATAAGCCGTGTGGAAATTTTCGGCATACACGGACGAATAGTCGCGGAATGCCTCTCTCGCCGCTTCAAGCTGATTTACCCCGCGCGCCCGTTGGGACTTTTCGTCCACCTCCTGAAACAGCATGAAATCGGGCTTCAACGCGCGGGCGGCGGAAAACGCTCCCTCCGTGTTGCGGACGACCGCTTCCCTGCTCGCCGCCTTGCCGTACTTTCCGCGTATGAGCCTGTCGCCGTCAAGCATACGCCCCTTGTTCATGAAAAAGGAAAAATCCTTGTCGTATGCGCCGAAGCCTATGTTGTAGGTGCCCACGATATAGCTTTCTTTCGCGCGCACCTTTTCGGTTTCGGGGTTTTCTATTTCCAGCGTTTTTTCGTCCTCAATCCTGCGATATTGCAGCACGACGTAAAGCACGTAAACAATGGCAAACAAGATTACGGCGGCGACGACGCCTGCGGCTATTTTAATGAACATTTTTTATCCCTCGCAAAATATTTTCCGCAAATACCCTTAGCGGCGGCGTATTCGGGGAACCCATTTTAACACCGTAAAAGCCGCCTGTCAATTGCAACGCGGCTGCCTTGTCTGAAAGTACGTCGGCGACGCGCGTTTTTTGCGGGCAAAATTTTTAAATCGGCGCGGTTGACGCACGGAAATATTCAAAGCAAAATCCCGCCTGAAAACCGCCGTTGACAATAAGCAGAACGTGTGATAAGATAACAGCATAATTTTCTTTGAGCTGCGCGAACGACTCCCCCGCCGACAAACTAAGGACAAACGCAAGACGCCCGTTCCGCAGTTTTTCAACTGTATTTAAAGAAAACTCTATTGTTCAAAAAGGAGGGAAGCATGAAAAAGAAAGCAGCCTTATTCAGTCTGACAATTTTACTGCTGTTTTTGGCAACAGGCTTGACGGCGTGCAACGAAAGAAACAGAATTTTTCGTTACGGTTATTGGCAATATATAGTTGTAGGCAAAGAATCCAGAATACCGAAAAACAAAAACGACAGCGTGATTGCCGTCGTCGGGCTTACCGAGTCGGGCGCAGAACAGCTCGCGCTCGACGTGCCGAGCGCCATAAACGGCACGGAAGTGGCATATTTAGGCTTTGAAAAATACGATATTGCTATCAATTATTACACTTTAACCAGCCGCAATCTGCTGCGACTGTATATACCCGAGAACATCTTATCGATTAAGCCGTATGTTTTTGAGTCTCTTTCCGCTCCCGACGCCAAGATTATTTACAACGGAGCGGCGGAACCGAGCGTTCATTTCAGCAGCTCCCCCGAAATTTACGTTTACAGGGAGCTCTACGAAAAAATCAAAAGCAAACACGCCGACTGTTTAGACGAAGAAGGCTCTACCGATTGCCCGTCATGTCCATGGATTTTGGAAACATTCGTACCTGCCAACGTAGCGTTTTTGAACAACTACTCCGCAGCAGTCAACAGAGGATATTTCAGGGCTGAGGACGTTGAAAGCGGCGAAAAGATTCCCGAGCCGCCCGCGCCCGAGCGTGAAGGATATGTTTTTACGGGCTGGTATACCGAAGCGGAATTAATAAATCTGTGGGACTTCGATACAAAGGCGGAGATTCCCGACGGCGAAGAGCTGAGACTGTATGCAGGTTGGAAAAAGCTTTGATTTTATATTCAAGCATAAAAAACCGAGCGGCAAAAATCCGTTTGCCGCTCTTTCTTTTTCGTTCAGTCGTATAAACATGGAAATTTGATTTTCAGCTTAAAAATTTCTGGTCATCCTCGTATTCGACAATATATTCATACCTTGTATACTCGTCAAAAACTATGCCTACTTTGTCTATTTCAATCAAAAATACCCAATGCTTATCGGGAACGACCATTGCAATTGTTCCTCCGCCCCAATAAGTTACGGTCATTTCGATTGCCAAAAAATATTCTTTTTCTTTCTTTACGGCGGTTATCTCCGCACCCAAAAATTCCAGATTGCCCGTGTGTATCGCTATGATTAATGCCTTCTCTTCAAAATATTCGTCGTCATAAGTGCGCAACACCTGATTAAATTCGCTGTTGTAATTTTCTTCATCAGTCTCGTCAAATGCCGAACTGTTTACCTTGCTGCAATACCACTTTAGTTGCGAAAAAGACATTATATATTCTTCTTTTGTATAACAATCAGAATAATTCTCCAATTCATAAAAACCGCTTAACCGTATATTGTATTCCAGATTCTCTGTTTCGTCAGGCGGCGTATGTATACACCCGCACAGAAAACACATACACAGCAACAGTAAAAGAGCTACCGCAACAATCGACCTTGCTTTAATTTTCTTTTTGTACATTCTGTTTCCTCCTTAAATTTTTCAATAAATAAAACTAAATCCTGTTAAATTAAGCATTCTCATTCCTCTCGACACGGTTTTTTAAATCAAATAAAAACCGCAACACAAACCAAAACGGTCGGCTGCGGTAAACAGACGTAAAAATCGGGTTCTTTTTCAGGCGGACGTCATTTTGTGCGGAACTTTATACCGTCTTTGTAGTAATCTTATCATACGTATGTCGCTTTGTCAACATTTTAAAATTTCCTCTTGTGATTTGTCAATCGGTCAGTCGCAGCGCTCGTGAACACGAAAAAAATTAAAAGCGCGCTAAAAGCCGTTTTCCTTAAAAAAAAATGGAGAACAAAAAACAGCAATGGGCAAGGATATTTTTCGTTAAATATCGGAAAAAGGCGCGGGAAAATAATTTATTTCCGCGCCTGTAATTATTTACCGTCAGCCTTTGATTGCATCGACAGGCTTCATCTTGATGATTTTTCTGAGCGGAATCAACGCCGCCAAAACAGGTATCCCTATACATGCGATTAAGGAGAACAGAAATGTCCAGAAATCGTATCTTAACCACAGGATACCTTCCAGCGTTATGTCGCACATAAGCTGATTCGTTACCGCAACCGCCCCGAATATAAGCGCGGTAGCTAACACTAAGGTAATCAGTGCCAGAATCAATATCTTAATCAGATAAATCTTTACTACGTCGCCCGCCTGTATTCCCATAGCCCGCAAGATTCCTATTTCCCGCTTCTGATTTAGTATCGAATATGAAATCACATTTATAATCATCAGGATGGTTATGACCAAAAGCACTGCGGCAATCAAAGCAAATATAACAGAAAATTGCACAAAAACAGATTCCTGTTCATATATCTTGACCGAATATGGCGAAAATACCAATATACCGTCTTTTCTCAATGCTTTAAACAGTTTTCCGTAATTTTCAGACGGAGCCGCATTAAATATTGCGCCTATTTCTCCCATGCCCAGCCCATAAGCATAAAAATCCGTAGTTTCGTCTTTGGACATATATATACCGGGACGCTCATTATTTCCCTCTGCGTCATAAAAAATCGGCTCATAATACACTCCTGCCAGAATCATATCGTCTAATACTACCAGCGTTTCCGATTCGCCTTGCTCCCTGAGGCTCATGGTAAATGTTTCGCCTATATACTCGGGGCGTGTATTGTTGACGTAATCCGATTCAAAATATTTCCGATACAGATCGGCTGAAAAGACCACTTCGCGCCCCTTCGGTTGATACGTACTCATCCCGTTTGCCGTTACGCAATTTTCAACAGCTTCATCATAAATAAAGAAATATTGCAGGTCTTTTACAGAACTATTATGCGTAATCTCAAACTCCAAAGGGTGGTTGACCTGTAAATCTTCCTCCGTATGAGTTTTATCTTGATACTCGTTTACCAAAAAACGATTTTCGTACTTTACCGCTCCTTTTTTAGAAATAAACATAGTGACATACGCGCATGCCTCGGCTTTTTCTTTTTCAAATTCCGTCAAATCTTCTTTCAGAGATAAATCATAATACGGTTTGTTGGGATTCGGCAGTTGTACCAATCTATATTCATAATAATTGCGGAAGTCTGTTTTTACTACGCCTGCTATTTTCAATCCGGCACAATTTCCATTGGGTATTTGTACGCCTATATACTGACTGTAATTTTCGGCAATTTCTTCCAAATCCAATAAATAGTGTAAATTTAAATCTGTCACATAACAATCATTATCCTCAATGAGTTCTACCGCTCCGTCATAAAATTCATAACCCATATCCGTTACTTCGGATTTTTGCCCGACAAAAACCACAGCGCCCAGGTTTGAACTGAAAATCTTGCGTGCGCCTATCTCATCCACCGTTTTTTCGGCAAGTCTCAGGCAATGATTATTACTTGTCGGAGGTGAAAATGTTTTTATACCCTGAAAAAGCTGTACTTTAGAAATTCCCGACTGTTGTAATGTGTCTGCCAAAACGTAAGAGGAGTCGAAACGCGCAAACAACTGGCTCCACAACAGGACGGTCATGGACAAAAACAGCAGAATCAAGGCGGCAATGGAGCGTCCCTTCTGGTAAGCAAGATTTTTTACGCCTCTCTTTACTATCTCCCGATAGGGCAGCCGCTTGACAGCTTTTTCTTCTTTGGCTTCCGTCATTGCCTGCCCGGTAAACGGAGCGCTGTCCGACACGATTTCTCCGTCCGAGAGTTCGATTACGCGCTCGCCGTATTTATTTGCGGCTTCCCTGTCGTGCGTAACCACAACGACCAGACACTTTTCGGATACCTTTTTCAGCAACTTAAAGATTTCTTTTCCGGTCGCGCTGTCTAAATTGCCCGTCGGTTCATCCGCCAATATGACTGCAGAATTTTTTGCCAATGAACGCGCTACAGCTACCCGCTGTTTCTGCCCTCCGGACAATTCGTTTGCGTAGCGGTCTGCATATTCCGCCAATCCAACGTCCTCCAGCGCGCTTGAAACGTCTAAGGTTTCATGCGAAAGCACCCCGGCAAGACGTATATTCTCCGTTACCGTATCGTTTTCCAGAAGATTATACTCCTGAAAAACGAATCCGATATACTTTGAACGATATGCGTCTGCAAGGGTGGGATTGTTAAGGTCTGTTTCCCGTCCGTAAATGGACAGCGTTCCGGACGTCGGCGTATCTACTGCTCCTATCATGTTCAGAAGCGTAGTTTTGCCGCATCCGCTTTTCCCCACGATAAAGATAAGCCCTTTTTCCGGCAACTCTAAAGTAACATTTTTCAATGCCTCTATGCTGTTTCCGGATTTTGACCTGTATTCTTTTGTGAGCGCTTTTAACTCTAACATCTTTACTTCCTTGTTTTTACAGGAGCAGTTGCCTGCTCCTGTAATTTGCTAAACTGATTGTTTGTGAAAATAATTGGATAATAACCGTTTTTTACGAAATTGTCCATACCTTGCCGCTATTCCGTAAGGAAAGACAATGAAGTAAATAACCTTATCGAATAATTTATATTATAAATTTTTTTACGGATTTTACAAACGATTTTTGTCGGAAAACGGTTTGGCGCGATACTTTCGACAATTCGCCCGATTTTTCTTAAAATTTTCCTTTCTCATTTCAAAATTGTGGATTTTTCGCTCATGCGCATATTACTCCACACTTAATTTTTATTAAACTCTTTAATCAACAATTCTAAAACATGTATTTGTTCTTTATTTAATTTTTTAATAGCCTCTGTAAGCTCCTTGTTTTTTACGTCGATTTGAGTATCTTCGTCAAACGCAAAGAAATAAGAAAGCGATACCCCCAAATAATCGCAGATTTTTTCGATTGACCTCAATGACGGAGTTCTGTTTCTGTCTCTCGTCGCGTTTTTCTTCCATTGATATATAGTCGAAGATATATCCGCATTCTCTTTTAATTGATATACGGAAATACCTTTTTCTATTCTTAATTGCTCAATTCTGGCGATAACCTTTTTCTTATCCATAGATAAATATCCTTAATCATTTCCATACAACATATTAAGGTATATTTATCACCGATATAAAATATTTCATACGCCTAAATCGGTAGTAAAAATCATCTCAGACTCAACGTTCGCCGACGCACCGAAAAAAGGCGGTTCAGAGAGATTTTGAGCCTCTGAAATACGGCTTTCAAAGTCCGCGGGAAGTCGGATAAATTCCTGATAAAATCGGCCAAAAACTTTTTTTGAAATCCGCTCGTCCGCATTTATCTGCAATTTTAACGGTTCGGAGCCATTTTGGATAGGTGCTGTTTTCTTTTACAACCCAAAAGGAAAAGCAATAGGACATCGGTGGACAGGGATTTTTTTTCGTGGTATAATACCGCAAAAAGACAGGAGAAAAAATAGCTTATGCTCAAAGCGGTTTTTTTGGATTATACAGGCACGTTGATGCAGGAAGAAAGCCCTTACGCCTTGCAAATGGTAAAAATGATTACGGACGGCGGCATCGCTTTAAAGGACAAAAGCGTCAAAGAGGTCATAAAGCTTTGGTGGAGCCTGATTAAAAATCTCGAAAGCGGCAGCTATCTCGACGACTATCTGACGGAGGACGAGATTATCGACCGTGCCGTGGCAATATTGGAAAGCGATTACGATGTAAAAATCGACCTCGAAGCCTTCCGCGCTCTCGCCCATAAATTTTGGTCAAGCTCCCCCGCTTTCGACGACGTAAAGCCCTTCTTTGAAAAATGCCCCTTGCCGATTTACATCATCACCAACAACGGGGAAGAGTACGTTTCCGCATTTTTGAAAAACAACGGGCTGCATTGCGCAGGTATCGTGTGCGGAGACATGGTAAAAGCATATAAACCGCGCAAGGAGCTTTTCGGAAAGGCGCTTGAAATCAGCGGCTGCGCTTCGCACGAGGTTATCCACGTAGGCGATTCCTTGCAGTCGGACGTGCAGGGTGCTATGTCTGTCGGCATAAAAGCCTGTCTGTTGGACAGAAAAGCGGCAAACATGCCTGCAAATGCGCAGGAAGGATATGTTGTCTGCTCCTCTCTGACTGAGGCGCTGACGCTGCTTTAAAATTAATATAAAACAATTTTACAGCGGCTGCATTTTTGCAGCCGCTGTTTTTTTTCCGTCCGTCGGGATTTTTTGCCGAAGCTCATTTTGTCGGCAGCCGCACGATAAAAACCGAGCCTTTTTTCAATTGACTTTCTACCGCGATATGTCCGTTGCACAAATCGACGATACGCTTGACCAAAGTCAAGCCCAATCCGTTGCCTTCCTTTGCGTGCGATTTATCCGCTTGATAAAATTTTTCAAAGATATGTCTTTGAGCTTCTTCTTCCATTCCGCAACCGCTGTCCGCAATCACAACGACAACTTCGCCGTCTGCCTCCTCCATAGAAATTTTTACGGTTTGATTTTCATGGGAAAATTTGATTGCATTGCCGATTAAATTAAACCAAACATGATACAGCAGCCCCTCGTTGCCGAAGAAGTCCGTTTTGGGCAGCGCAATATCGAAATCGAGATGTTTTACGCTCCACTCGTTTTCAAGCGAAAGAACGGTTTTTCGGATTTGCTCGTCCAAGCGATAATATTTTTTATTGGGAATAACGCTTTGGTTTTCCAGCTTTGAAAGCCAAAGAATATTGCCCGTAAGCTCGGACAGCTTGCGCGCGTTGCCCGCGATTTTATCCAGATAGTCTTTTCTTTGTTTCTCTGTAAGCTCCCGATTGCGCAAGAGAGCGGCGTATCCCTCGATTGCGGTAAGCGGCGTTTTGAACTCGTGCGAAACATTCGCGATAAAATCGGAGCGCAGTGTTTCAATTCCCGAAAGCTCCCGCGTCATTGCATTGAAGTTTTCGTACATGCGGGAAATTTCCCTTACCTTTGTCTTTTCATCCAAACGAATGGAAAAATCGCCCTTTGCAACAGTGTCCAAAGCGTCGCTCAGCCTGCCTATGGGCTGCAATATAGAACGCCCGACAATCAAAGATATACCGGTGCCGATAACGATACTGACGATAATCAGCATCATTAACGGGAGAGGCGCAAACTGCTGTTGCGCAGGAATGACATCGAGCGCAAACAAAAGCGCCATTACAGCGCCTATGACAACAAACGTCACAAGCATGGCTGCCAAAACAATGACGACAAACAAGAACCAAAGATTTGATTTTGATTTTGGTTTATTGTTCATTTTTCTTCACCGCCTTATAGCCGAGTCCGCGTATGGTAACGATTTGAAAATCCTTATTGTCCGAAAACCGCTCGCGCAGGCGATTGATATGCGTGTTAAGCGTTCTGTCGTAAGTATCCGAGTCCAAACCCCAGATTTCGTCCATAAGCTGTTGACGGGTAAAAATTTTGTCGGGATAGGACAGCAGCTTGAAAAGCAGCTGAAATTCCTTCAACGGCAATTCTGTTTTCTCCTCTTTGACGGCAACGCTCATAGTTTCAAAGTCCAAAACGGTAGAGCCGACGGTTATTTTTTTATCCGTGTTGATTTTCGCCCTGCGCAGCAATGCTTTTACGCGGAGCAGCAATTCGTTGACGTTGACAGGCTTAACCATATAGTCGTCCGCACCCAGCGTAAAGCCGCTTTGCAGCGTTTCATAGTCGTCGCGGGCGGTAACGATGAGAATCGGCGTGTCTATGCCGGCTCGCCTCAATTCTTCGGTGAGCTGCAAGCCGTCCATATTCGGCATCATGATATCGGCAATAATCAAATCGAAAAAGGTTTCTTCGAGCCGTGTCAAAGCCTCGTTTCCGTCGGAAGAAGAATACGCACGGTATCCTTCGCCCGTCAGAGCGTCGCAAAGCAGCTCTCTTAAATCTCTGTTATCTTCAACGACAAGTATATTGAACATATCCGCTCCTTGTAATTTGAGATTTTTGTATTTTTATTATACCACAGCGATGTAAACGGCGGGTAAACTGAGCAGCGGAGTTTTTCGAGAATTTATTTTGGGTTTACATAAGCGTGACTTTGAATTGATTTTCGTATGCTAAAATCGCGGAAAATACAAGGAGCCTAATTATGCTGCAACTAAAAAACATTACAAAAACTTACGCGGAAAAAAGCGACGGCGAGGTAGCCGCGCTAAAAGGCATTTCCCTTGCTTTCCGCCCGAGCGAATTTGTTTCAATCCTCGGTCCGTCCGGCTGCGGCAAAACAACGCTGCTGAACATTATCGGCGGCTTGGACAGATATTCGGACGGCGACCTGCTTATCAACGGCGTTTCCACCAAAACGTACAGGGACAAAGATTGGGATACCTACCGAAATCATAGCATCGGATTCGTATTTCAAAGCTACAATCTCATTCCCCACCTGACGATTTTGGAAAACGTCGAGCTTTCCATGACGTTGGGCGGCGTACCTAAGGCTGACAGAAGAAAGCGCGCCAAAGAAGCGCTGATTCGCGTAGGCTTGAAGGAAAAACTCAATAAAAAACCCAATCAGCTGTCGGGCGGACAAATGCAGCGCGTTTCCATTGCCCGCGCAATCGTAAACAATCCCGCTATTATTCTTGCCGACGAACCGACGGGCGCCCTCGACAGCGAAACGAGTATTACCGTAATGGAGCTGCTCAAAGAAATATCCGAAACAAAGCTCGTCATTATGGTTACGCACAACCCCGACCTTGCAGAAAAATATTCCGACCGTATTATCCGCATGCTTGACGGCGAAGTTACCGAGGACACCTCGCCTTTGAGCGACGACGAGCTTGCGGGCGAAGAAGCGCTGTTGCAGGCAAAGGCAAAGGCAAAGAGCGAACGTGAGACTGATGCCGAAAACGGCGTTGTCAAATATAAAAAGAAGCATTCGTCCATGTCTTTTCGGACGGCGCTCGCTTTGAGTGCAAAAAATCTGCTTTCCAAAAAAAGACGTACCGCAATCACGAGTATTGCCGCAAGCATCGGCATTATCGGCATTGCCGTCATTTTATCCGTCAGCACGGGCTTGCAGAGCTATATCGACCAGACAATGCTTAACAGCGCGTCGTTTAACTATATATCAATCAGCGCCACCGTTTCTCAAATTCCCGATATTGGCAGTCAGGGCGGAGCGGGCGGCGACGCCGAAGGACTGGAAGAATATCCCGAAAACACCACGGGAATCTACCCCTACGAAGTCGAAAAGCTGGAACAAAAGAAACAAAAGCTCGACAAAGAATTTATAGACTACCTCGAAAATAAATGCGACGGACTTGTCATAGATATAGCCTATTCGTACAGCGTCGATTTGAATATCATTACGAAATCGGGCGATAAATACATCTCCGTGAACAGCTCGAATTGGAACGAGGCGTTGAGCAATGCGGAATATCTGCAAAACAGCTATACCGTGCTCGCCTCGGACGGGGTGACGGAAACGGGTATTCCAACGGCGATAAATGAGGTCGCTCTCGTCGTGGACAAATACAACCGTCTGTCCACTTCGACGCTTGACGCTCTCGGCATAGCTTACGACAAAACGCTTTCCCAAATCGACTATACGGAGCTGATCGGAAAGGAGTTCCGCATTGTGTTTAACGACGGTTGGTACACTCCCGTGCAATCGGGAGATATTACGCTCTATCAGCCTGCAAACTCTGCCAACTATCAGGCGGCTTATGAAAATGAAAACGGCATGACCGTTAAAATCGTCAGCGTCCTTCGCGAACGGGAGGATGCGGCGGCGTCCTGGCTATCGGAAGGCATCGCATATTCTCCCGCGCTGACGGAGCAGGTTTTAGCCGCAAACAAAACTTCGGCAGTTGCGTCGGCGCAAGCGGAAAATACGGAAATCGACGTTACGACAGGCAAAGCGTTCGGCGACGGTTCGGGAACGGGCTTCCCCGGTATGGGTACGCAGACCTTAACTTATGAGACCGCTTTGGAAACACTCGGTTATACGCAGACGCCGTCGTCCATTCTCATCTATCCCACCGACGTAGACAACAGGGAGTTGATTATCGGCTATCTCGACGCATGGAACGAAGTCAACGAGGGAACGGACGCTGCCATAGACTATATGGATATGTCCTCTACGATGACCTCGATGCTCGGTTCCGTTGTAAAAATAGTAACCTATGTGCTTGTGGCTTTTTCCGTAACTTCGCTGATTATATCTTCGATTATGATTGCGATTATCATATACGCATCCGTCATCGAGCGGACAAAGGAAATCGGCGTGTTGCGCTCGATCGGCGCACGAAAAAAGGATATAGGGCGCGTATTCAAAGCGGAAGCCGTCCTGCTCGGCGTGGTTTCCGGATTGATAGCAATTTTGACAACATTGGTAATCAATGTTGTGATAAACGCCATACTCGCAAGTCTGGTCGGTGTATCCACAATCGCAAGCCTTTCCGCTCTTACGGCAATCGGACTGATTGCGTTGAGTGCGATACTGCTGCTTATCGCAAGCCTGATTCCCGCGCGCATGGCAGCGAAAAAGGAACCCGCCGTCGCCCTGCGCACGGAATAAAAAAATGCACAAATCGCAATGATTTGTGCATTTTTATGTGGAGCTGTTAGCGGGATTTGAACCCGCGACCTCGTCCTTACCAAGGAGCGGAGTCGAAACACGGAAAAGGAAAAATAGACCACAACATACAGAAAAAGTGTTTGCTATAAAACACAAGATATGGTATGAAATCTTCTATTTAAGGAAAAACACGGAGCAATAGCAAACACCCCTAAAACGGCAATTTGTTTGCTACCGTTTGCTATTTTTCCGTTTTAGAGCGTTTTAGGCAGTCAAAAACAGACTTTTTATAGGTAAAAACGGGGCAATTTTGCCCCGTTTTTTGGCTTGTTTTGAAACAATAGCAAACAACTTCATCCCTTTTTAATATGATGAAAGCCACCGCCTTAACTGGCGATGGCTTTTACTTATTTGCTACATTTCAAAATCTTTTGTTCGTCGCGGTTTCGGATGGTCGTCGTCCATGGCTTCCATAAGTTCGTCCAAAGTGGATACGCCATACTCGTCCATAAGCCGCGCTACATTTTGCAGGAATTGGTCGCCGTGGCTTTCTTCGTTTTCGTCTGAAATCGTCGCAGAGGGTTTTTCAGACGGTTGTGCCACCGTAACTTGTTGCTCGCTTGGAGCATATCGCTTGTCAAACACATCGACTGCTTTCTGCAAATATTTATTTGTCGTGGCAGTGTTGTAAATCATCGTCGTCTCCACCTTTTTATGCCCCATGAGCGTTTGAATGACTTTCGGGTTTTCCTGCGCTTCAAAGAGCGTATTGGAAAAGGTATGTCGCAACTTATAAAAATGAATGCCCGCATCTTCTAATCCGTGCTTTTTCAAAAGTCGCATAAACATTGTCCGTGTGCCGTGGTAGGAACGCATTCCTCCATTGTTGTTTGCAAAGATAAAATCGTCAGCTTTGCTCACGGGGGCTTTGGTCATCAGCTCCTGCATTACGCGCAGTTTTTTCCATTCTTTCAATGCTTCGACAAGTAAATCCGGAATAGGCAGAACGCGCACGCTGCCTGCCGTCTTTGTCTTACCGACGACGTATTCCCGCTTGGTAATGTTTCCGTTTTCGTCAAAGGTCGGCTCTACCGTCTGTGCGCGGACGACGGAAAGCGTCTTGTTCTTTTCATCGAAGTCTTTCCATTTGAGAGCAAGCACTTCTCCGATGCGCAAGCCTGCAAACATAGAAGTCAGGCAAAGCGGTTTGAACAGTACGCTTGTACCGATTGCCTGTAAAAAGCGGTCGCGCAGTTCTTCGGGAATTGCTTTGTATTCCTGTTCTTCAGCGGCGTCTTTTGTCTTTCGTTCCCGCGATTGCAGGCGCACTTTGTTCACGGGGTTCTTGTCTATGATTTCCTCATCGATACAGTATTCAAAATATTGTTCGAGCTGATACTTGATATGCTTGACTGTATCGAGCGCATAGCCGTTATCGAGCATACCTCCGAGAAAATCCTGCAACAGATTAGATATTCTGCGGCAAGTAATTCCCCATATATGGGTAAATATATCGTTTCGCATTCACTATGTACCGCTCAAATGTGCGCGGCGCGATTGTTCGCTTTTTGTACTTCATCAGCCAAAATTGCATATGATTTTGGAGCGACATATCCTGTTGTATCAACTGTTTGCGGGCGCCGTTTTTGGGAAGATAAGGGGCGAGGTTGGCAATGGCTTCCGCACGCGTTTTGCCTGAAACGGCTTTGCGTATCTGTTTGCCGTTTTCATCATAGCCGATTGTCGCCTGCGCCACCCAAAGTCCTCGCTTGTTTTTATAAACGCTGCCTTCGTTGTTTGCACGTTTTGATGTGGCTTTTTTACGCGGCATAATTGTTGCCTCCTGCGTTTTCACTTATCTGCCATGCGACAAAATTGAGTATGCTCACGACCTGTCTTTTTCCGACTTTGGTAACGGGAAAACGCCGGCTGCGCATAAGTGCCCGTACATTGTCCCTGCCTAACCCCGTAAGTTTGATGATGTCATCGCAATCGAGAAAACTCTTTCCGAACTGTGCGGAAAGCCGTTTTACCTCGTCTGCAATGAGCTGCTCAATGTTGACTGCCGAATTGTTGCTGTAAATTCTCAAATACACATTACCTCCATATCATATTATTTGTTGCAACAACGCCGCAACAAGTCCGTATCTGCGCCTGAATTCGCTTGTAAACGACGGGAAATAACTCTTTGATTTCCTGACCGATGCGCGCAATGTAAGACTTACAATGGCATTTTTGCAAGCTATAAATTTCACCCTTCAAAAGACGGAAGCGGGTATCCCGCCTTGCCGTGAGAATGTAAGTGTGGCGCAAACTGCGTCTCACTTCTTATCCTGTTCCAAAAAATAGGTCTTTTTGCTCCATTTTTGTTCAATCCGACTTCACCCCTCAACGTGTTGATTTTATCCTTCGTCCGTTTTATGAGATTGCCGCTTGCGGCTGCCCGTATAGATGATTATGTTTCCGTTTTGCCGGTGCAAAGAGTTATAGCTTGGCGTGCGCCTGATTTGCCCGGACGCTTCCAACAAAGCAAGGTCGTCCTGTATCGTCCGTTCGCTTACGCCGAACTCTTTTGCCATGACCGCCACGGTAAACCGCCGTCCGCTCCGCCTGCGGATGAACCGCAAAAGCCATCCTTGTCTTTCATCTCGTTTACTCATAAATCACCTCCATGTAAAAGCCCCTCACTTATAAGGGAATAAGAGGGGGTAAAAAGTTAGCCTGTTTTGGGTGTTTTAGCAAAAGTTTTACAAAACTTTCACAAACGAAAAATCAGCCCGATAATGGACTGACTTTCCAATCTTTATTCAGTTTTGAGAAAAGTCCCCTCATAATATAGCCATAAGGGGCGAAAAAATCGTACCCCTATAAAACAGAGCCGAAAATAGCTTTCAACAGCTTGACCTCTTTATCGTGCGCCAATTTATACTCTTGCAAGTTGGCTTCCGCTTTTTTAATAGGTTACGGACTGCGCCTTCGGTCACGTTCATACCTTTTGCAATCTCGGTTTTCTTTAGATGCAGGTATTTATGCCGAAAGTATGCGTCGGCTTGCCGATAGGTAAGTAAGGAAAAGATTTCCTGTTTCTTTTCGTCAATATTATGTCTGCGAAACTTTTCCTCTTTCCATTCAGATTTTTCTCGTTCTTTCTTATCGAGAATATCTAAAATGTCTACGCTCTCGTCAGGAAATTCAAATCCGCTATCCAAAAGTTTGTCATAGGAAATATGCCGACGGGTTTCTTTGCGTTCAACTTTCTTTTCGTACTTTTCCAACTGTTCGAATGCTGCCGCAACTTCATCCGTCACTTCAATTTCTTCCGTATGCCCGTCGGCAAATTTATAAGTTATAAGTGGCATATTGTTCCCCTAAAGTTTTCTTCTATTATAGCAAAATTATATTAATATTA
>FR900978.1 GCA_000437915.1 Subdoligranulum sp. CAG:314
GCAAATATATTCGCACACTGCTCCCCGAATTTTACTACATCTTTCTCTGTTACCATGTCCTATCTCCGTGTTTATTTGATTTTTTTGCAGATTTGATTCAGTCGTTGTTTAAGGCTATGCTTACCCTTTCAACCTCGCCGTCCTCGTTTTTGTGAACGGTAACGGTATAGGTACCCTCCGACGTGACGACGGTAAAGGTTCCGTCTCCGTTGTCGACACACGACAGGGCTTCAAAATAAACGTCGTCCACAATCAGCGCCGTTATTTCAAGCGCCTCGCCCGTTTCCTCGTCGCAAACGACGCGGGCTGCGTCGCCAAGCGCCGACGCGATGTTTCTTTCCGCGTAACGCACCAGAACGCCCGACTCGACGTTGCCCTCTCCGTCAAAAACGAACTCGAAACAATATCTGAAATCCGAATATGCGTTCCCCGCGTACTCTCTCGAATAGAATACCCACCGAGTTTCGCTCTCCTCCTCGAAATTGTAAACCGCGACGGGTTCCCCTCTGTAGCTTAGCGTAGGATAAAATTCGTCGCCTTTGGCGTAATATTCCACCTCTCCCGTGAGCGGGTTTTCTCCCTTGACGAAACGGAACGCAGACGAATAAAGGAAGGTTTCCCTGTACACCGCGCTGCCGTCGTCCGACCTGAATATCTCCTCCGCCAAAGTGCAGGAATGAATTATATACACGAATTGCTGCACGTTTCGGTTGTACGCCAGATAAAAATTCAGGTGGTAAGTGTTGCCGTCCGCCGCAACAAACTCTGACGCGAACAGATTGCCGAAGCCTTCGACCTGCGCGTCTATAAAGCCCGCTTTGCTCAGCGTGCCGTCGGCGAATCTCAGCGGATTGCCGTCGGCGTCCTTTATAAAATTGAAGCTTCCCGAAACGGAATAAACCGTTTTGCCGTCCGCAACGTCCGCAACGACGTTGATATATCCGTAAGCGCCTTCAAACAAAAACGCGAGGCCGGAACCGTAAACCGTGAGCAGCTCGACATAGGTGTAGTCGTAAGCCGTCAGACCGTAAATATACTTTTCGCTGTCAAATGCGAAAGTTTTTTCGGTCAGGTTCACTTCGATGAAGTAGTTGACGGTAAACAGATAATCCGAAACGCTGCCGTATAGCGCGCCCGTAGCAAGACAGGCAAGCATGGTCTCGACGCCGGAATCGCCGTAATAAACCAGAAAATAATACTGAGTCTGTTTGCCCGTCGAGTCGGTGTAAACCGCGTCCACGGTAAACTCGGCTCCGCCGTCGGACTGAAATTCGAGTTTGCCGCCCTTGCCGTCCTCTAAAACGGTGTACTTGCCGTCAAAGCGCATATATGTTCTCGTGACGTTGTCTGCGGAGTCGGTATAGGTTATGCTGCCGTCCTCCTCGTCGAACTCCTCCACGACAAAGCCGTAAGCGTTGGCTTCCGAAGAGTCCGACGGCGTGTAGGTGTAAATTTTTTGCGAACTTTCGTCATAGCTGTAAAACATTGCGGAAGCGTTGTTGAACAGCACCACGCCGTTTGAATAAAAGACGATTGAGGCGAAGTCGCTTGCGTAGTAAGTCGCGGAAAAGCTCGACCTTGACACCTGTCCGTCCGCACAGATTTCGTACAGCGCAGAGCTGCCCGTTTCCGACTCAAAATAGAAAAGTCCGTCGCTTAAAACCGTGTATCTTCCCGTTTCGGAGCGTCCGTCCGAATTGTATCGCAAAGCGTTGCCCGTTTCGTCCAGTCTGACAACCGAAAGGTCGTCGCAGTCGAGATACGCACCCGCAATTTTGTCCGAATAGAACAGAAAAGCGTAATATACGTTTCCGTCGGCGGCAAACAATCCCGTTTCGCCCACGTACTCGCCGCCGTCGAAGGCAATCGTATACAAACCGTTTTCAAACGTGTAGGCGGCTTGTATTTCCGAGTCGTCGGGCTTTTTCAGCATTGCGTTGCCGTGTCCGTCAAAAACAATCACCTCGCCGTCGGGGATATTGTTTTCCACTTTGAGGTAAGCCCCCTCTTCAAGCCCTCTGATGCTGAACGAATTGTCCGAGCCGTTCAAATCAAAAACGCGCTCCTCTCCGTTTATCGACATGGCGACGGCTTTTTCGTTTTCGTCCAGCACGTTGAGCGCCGCGACGTAATAGCCGAAATATTCGTTTTCGGTGTCCCAATATCTCGCCGTGTGCGTTGCGCCGTCAAGCTGCAGCGTACTGCTGTCGGCTGCCGTAAACGACGAATCGGGAGCGCAAACGCGGAAATACGAGTCAATCAGCGTAAATTCGAAGGTAAAATCTCCTTCCGTTGCCTTAAAGGTGTAAACCGTCTGCTTAAACCTGTCGAAGGCAACCGTTTCGCGGGAAGCGAACGTGCCCTTTATGTTGTTTTCACCCTCGACGTAAACCAATATCGCTTTTCCGTCGTCATCCTTTTCGTCGGTGAGCTGCAATTCCGCACGGGAGGTTGCTTGACTGTCGTCGGACAGCTCGTCGTATTTGCCGAACGTTATCACCTCGTCAAGCTCGAAATAATGAAAATAAACTGCGGAAGACGACGCGCTGACGACAAATTTAAACGTTTTTTCCTCGGAGCGGAAGGTGTAAACGCCGAACACCGCACCCGCCGTGTCCACCGTTTCAAGCGTATAGAATCCGTACACCGTTACCGAAACGCCGTCGATTTTTTCGGTAAACGCCGCTTCGTATCCGTCGCCGTACTTTACTCCGTTTACGGTAAGCATGGACGACGAAACGGTCGAGCCGTTTTTCTTCATGAGCAGCACCGCAGGCTCGTAAGCCAGCCGCACAAAAGTGCCGTTTTGCACGTCGATACGGAAATAGATATAACTTTCGCCGTTGCCCAGCCTTATGAAATCCGGTCCCTGACTAAACACGCCGGACACGACGTTTCCGTCCGCGTCCTCGAAAACGGCAAAGCAGGAAACGATTGTCAGCTTGGCGCCCTCTCCGTCCGAATAAACCGTCGAATAGTCCGTCGTTTCCTCTCCGTCGTCGGAGCCTACCACGTAATACACGTCGTAAGAAGTGGAATGTGTGTCAAAATTTACAAGCAGTGCGGCAAAACGGTTGACCGACCAATCGGCGGTCTGCTCCGTCACGGTGTAAAGATAAAAGCCGTCCTTGCTTTGTATAACTCCCGAAGAAGTCATTTCCGTATTTCCCTGCGCGTTCTGCTCGTACATTGCCGCAGTTCCGTCGCCGTTGACTACAAGGAAGGGCACACCGTCCAGTCTGCCGTCGTCGCTTACGTAAAGATACTCGGCGTAATCCGCGTGCTTTTCTTCAAACGTGAGAACGGCTCCCGACACGCCCTGCTTTTCAAAAACTCTGAACACCCTTACGCTTCCCGACGACGAAACCACCCTTATCAGGCTGCCGCCCACAAGGGAGCTTTTAACCTCGTAGCTGCCGACAAAGGAATCTCCGTTTTTGACAAAAACCGCGTTTGAGCAGCCGTCGGTAGTAAGCGTCGCGCCGTCTTCGCGCGTAAAAGTCGCGTCAAACTCGGCGACATAAGGCTCGTAGCCCATCGTTCCGCCGTAATCGCCCGCCCTTGCGGTGAGAATTACGCTTCCGCTTGCGGTGTCGTAAAGCGTAAAGACGTCGCCGTCGATAACGTAAGCGGCGTAAGCCGTGCTGTCGGGCTGCTGCGAAACAAGAGCATAACCGAACCCGTCAAGCGTGACGACGGGATAATAAACCGCCTTGTAAGGCAGCACGCCCCAATTCGCCTCTTCTCCCCTTATTCTGAAAACATTTGTTTTTGCGCCGTTTGCAGGCTCCGTCGCCGTTCCCAGCAAAAACACAAAGCCCGTTCCGTCGGAAAAGAGAGCTTGATAATAGCCGTTTTCGTCTATAAAATACTCCCCTTCGAGATACTGTTTGTCGCCCTCTCCCGTACGGTAAAGCTCTATGCCGTTCATGTCGTCGAGAGCGAGCGTTACGTTTCTGTCAATGCCCGTCGGCTCGAACAAAAAGTATTCGCCCTTTCTGTTGGCGTAAAAAACAAAGGTTCCGTTGTCGTTTATCCGCGCGTTGAGCACATACCCCGTCGTGGGGCTTTCAAATTGGTACCAATCCTTTTTTTCGTTGTAAGAGCCTTCAATATCCACTCCGCCGCGGCACAAAACGGCTTTGCCCGTGCCGTCGCGCATGAGGTATATTTCGTCCTCTCCCGAAAACATATCGGTGTAGCCCTTGTTCCAGATTGCGTAAAGCACCGTGTCCTCCGCAAGCTCGAAATTTTCCTCCTCTATCGCCTCGTCAAAGTCCGAATTCGTGTAGGCGCCCCAGCCGAAAAACCTGTAACCGTCCGTCTCGAAGGGCACGGACTGAGGGAAATCTATTTCCTCTCCGTAAAGATATGTATAGGCGAGCTCCTCCTCGCTCCGCCCCGAGCCGTCGGGATAGTTGGAGACAAACCAAAGCCCGTAGCTGTTTCTGTCAAATCTAAGCTCGAAAACATTTTCGGAGGAATCGGCGTCGATGACGCGGGACTGCTCCGCTCCGCCGCTCAAAGAAAAGCCTTTTACCGAAAGCTCGGGAGAAAACTCCTCTCCGATTAGGGCATAGCCCGAAGAATAGCCCTCCTCGAAAGCATAGTCGGCAAGATTAAGCTCCTGCAAATATACGTTTATTTTGTACTCCGCCATGTATTTGGCTGTCAGCACAATGTCCGACGCAGGCATTTTGTCCGACTCCGCAAGCGCTCTGCCGTTGATATACCAGCCGCCGAAGCGGTACTCACCCTTGACGGGAACAAGTCCGTCCAGCGCGGCAAGGAGTCCTTTCCCCTCGGGCAGAAAAACCGAAGCGGTTTCCATAGCGCCGCCGTCAAGCTCGAAGGTGACGGCATACGTCTTTACCCATTTGGCGTAATAAGTTTTGTCCTTTTCAAATACCGCCTGACCGACGGGCTGACCGACGAAGCTTTCGTCCTCATACCAGCCTTCGAGCGCGTATCCGTCGCGCGTAACTGCGGGGAAATCCGCAATTTCTCCCGCTTTGCCTTCCAGCACCGTAAAATTGCCGTCATACGTCACCAATTTGAGCGTTACCTTGCTTTCGCAGCCCGCAAGCAGCGCGCACGCAAGCAGCAACGCCAATGCGACAATCAAAAATGCCGTACATTTGCTCCTTCTTTTCATTTTTTCTTACCTCCGTCTGAAAAGTGAATAGTAGTTTTATGCTTCGGATTGTTCCGCAGCAGTATCCGTTTCATTTTCCGAATCGGTCGCGGCTGTTTTCCACTCCGCAACCGCAAGCGCGCCCTGCGGCAAATCCGCCGTAAGTGACGCGGCAAAGGTTTTTTGTCCCTCCGCCGTACTTACCGTCCAGCAGTCGAATCGGTATCCCTCTCTGTAAGGTGCGGAAAATCCGTTCCTTGCCGTTTTGTTTTCAATTGACGACTCGCCTACCGTAAACGACAGCACGTAATCGCCGTTTTCGGACAAATCGCAGCCCCACACTACGGGACGATAGCCCGAGTTCCAGCGAGCGCTCCACTTTTCCCCCGCGTTTTCGCCCTCGCAGTAAAGCGTGAGAAATTTGCAGCCGTTGAACGCATGGCTGCCTATTTCCTCCACGCTTTGTCTGAGCGTAACCGATTTAAGCGACGCGCAGCTTCTGAACGCGTAGCTGCCCAAGCTGCGCAGCGACGCGGGCAGAACAACGCTTTCAAGCAAATTGCAGGAGTAAAAGGCATATTCGCCGATTCTTTCGACGCTGCCCATTGTCACCGAAGCAAGCGACGCGCATTTGTAAAAGGTTTTGTCGCCGATTTCTTTGAGACTGTCGGGCAGAACAATGCTTTCGAGCGCGGCGCAATTGTAAAACGCGCCCTCTCCGAGTCGGGTCAGATTTTCGCCCAACGCAACCGAAACAAGCGACGCACAGCCGGAAAACGCCTTTTCTCCTATGTCGAAAACGGAAGACGGGACGGAAAACGAACCGAGCGACGCGCAGTTTGCAAACGCATAGTCCGACAGCGTTTCCAGCCGCGCGGACTGTCCGAAGCTCACTTCGATGAGGTTTCCGCAGCCGTAAAAGGCATAGGCTCCGATTTCTTTCACGTAATCGGGAATTTTCGCCACCACAACTCCGCTTTTGTAAAACGCGGAGCGTCCGATTTTTTCCACTTCGAGCGGAATGTCTACCTGCTTCAAGCTCGAACATTTGTAAAAGGTGTAGTCGCTTATTTCAAGGAGATTGCTCGCCAATACGTCCATGTACACCCTCGAAAGAGAAGAACACTCGTAAAACGCGCCGTAGCCTATGTATTTTACGCTGTCGGGCACCGTCACCGCGCCTAAACCCGTCTTTTTGTAAAAGGCGTAATCGGATATACCGACCGTTCCGTCGGCTATGGTTATGCTCACGCTTTCCTGCCCGTCCTTAAAGCCCACTACCCAGTTGCCGACGTAAATCAATCCGCTGTCTACGGCATTCCACGCCGCAGTGTTGTAAAAGGCGTAGGTGCCTATGGATTCTACCGACGAAGGCAGTCTGACGTCGCCCATATACGCCTTGTTGCCCAAATCGGTGCAGCGCGCGAAAGCATAGCTTTCTATGTTTTTAAGGCTGCTGCCGAGAGAAAAATAGCCCCTGCCCAGCACCTTGCAGCCGTCGAAAGCGTATCTGCCTATGCGCTCCACGCCGTTCCCAGCGTCAAGGGACATAAGCTCTGTGCATCTGTAAAAGGCGTAGTCTCCGATAAACCTGACGGAATCGGGAATCACGGCTTCCGTGATTGCGCGCCCCGCAAATGTCATGTCGGCGATTCCGCGCGTGCCCGCCAAAAGATTAAGCTCCGAAAGCGTCGCGCTGCAAGAAACAGCCCACCCGTCGGCGTAAACTATGCCGCTTGCGCTTTGACTCAAAGCGGTAGAATCGAAAGCCAACGCCCCTATTTGCTTAACGCCCGAGCCGATAACCACGTCCGACAGGGACTGACACCCGAAAAACGCCTGTTCGCCGATTGAAACGACGCTGTCGGGCGTTTCGAAACAAGCCAGCTTGACGCAGCCGTTGAAGGCGTTTGCTCCGATAGCGGACAGTCTTTGGTTTAAGGCAAAGCTTTTTAAAGACACGCAGGAGGCAAACGCTCCCTCTCCTATGCTGTCGACTGCGGCGCCGAGCGTCACGCTTTCAAGCAGATCGCAGCCGTAAAAGGACTTTTCGCCCAGCGTGCGCACGCTGTCCGGCACCTTAAGCTCGGAAAGCTTGTCGCAATCGGAAAACGCAGACGCCGCCACAGAAAGGATACCGCCGCCCAAATCGACGGACGTCATGTTTCTGCAATACTGAAAAGAACTCTTTTTCACTTCTTTGAGACTGTCGGGCAATTTTATGCTCTGCAACGCGCGGCAGCCCTGAAAAGCGTGCTCTCCAAGCTCGCTTAACCCGTCGGGCAGCGTCACGGATTGGAGATTGGAGCAGTTGGTGAAAGCGTAGTCTCCGATTTCCCTGACGTTTTTGCCGACGACTATGCTTTTGACTCCGCTTGACGAGTAAAACGCCTTTTCCGCTATGCTCGTCACAGGCTTGCCCCGATAAACGTCGCCTATTTCTATATCTCCTCTCGCGCTTCCCACACGGGTAACCTCGTATTCGGTGTTGGCGTTTGTCAACGTGTAGACAAGCCCGTTTTCGTAAGGCTTGGTAAACACAAAGGCGTCCGACCATTTGGAGTCTCCCGTCTGTCCCAACGCGTCGGTTGCTTTCACTCTGATTTTGTAGCTGCCCTCTTCGAGTCCTTCGAGCGAATAAGAGGTTTTGCTGCTTACGTATTCCCTGCCGTCTATTTCCACTATGTATGTCGTGGACGCCGTTGCGTTTTCGACGGGAGACCAGGACAATACCCAATCGGTTTCGTTTACCTTCAAATCCGACGGTCTGCCAAGCCCTCCCGAACAGCCCGCCAGCGCAAGCATACAAAAAATCAAAATCAAAAGATAAGGCGCTCTAAGTTTTTTCATCATTTTTTCCTCGCTTCGTTTCGATTTGAAGAGTCGTTTGCGTCCCGCAGTTTTTCTCTGCGCTCTCTTATCAGCTCGTGCGGCCATTTCCATTTGAATTTTCTTGCCGCTATGTCAAGCAGGAACAGGCAAAGAGCCGTTATTATAAACAGGAAGCGCGGGTCGAAGCTTTTTTCCAGAGTTTCCTTAAACCCCTGAAAGACCGTTACCGCGTCCTTTTCCGACAAAGGCTCGTATTTGCCGTTTCCCGATACGGCAATTGCTTCCATCACCTCGGCTCCGTCCGTGTCGCTTGCAAGCAAATTAAATTCCTCCGAATAGGAAAAGGTTTTGTAGACCACGCACGGATTGCCCGAAGGCGCGTTGTCGGCGCCTTTTTTCTGCACCGTTATTCTGTACACGCCCGCCTCCGCGGCAAACAAAGTTGCGCGGCTGTATTTTTCCTCCGCCAAAGGCGCGGTAAGCTGCGCGGACGCGTCCGAGGAGGTCAGGTTTTCCAGCAACACCTCCACGCTTTCCCCCTCTTTAAGCTCGATTTTGGGGTAAATGCTTAACTGAGTGGTATAGTTTTCCTCTCTTAAAACCACGTCGAGATTTTTCGGGCGAATGTCCTCAGTCGGAAACAGCTTGTTTATTACGCTCAGCAGAAATTCCGAGCCCTTGCCTTCCGCACTCAGAAAATCCGCCGACCAAGTGCCGTCAAGGTCGCACATAAAGCTGCCAACCGTCCCGTTGCCGTATTTCCACTGCGCATAAACGGGCACGTTGTACTCTCCCGAAAGCACCAGCTCCGCATCGTCTTTTTTCTTTGTTCCGTAAAAGCCGTAAAGCGCCGGCATTTCCTCCTGCGATATGACTGTCGCGTAATAGGAATCGGGGTTTATATTCGGTACAAACTCCCTGAATTCCACCTCTTTTATTTCGGGTATGCGTATGTCGTCTTTAAGCACGCCCGTCAAATCCGTCGCGTCCGCATTGTACGCTTTGCCGCCGCCAACCTTCGCCGCTTCGTTGAGCTGCTCCATAGACGCGCTTGTCGCCTTTATCGCGATAAAGGAATATGTAACTCCAAGATTGTTGAAATGCTCCACTCTGCTTACGTAGTCCTCATAGTCCGCCGCCCCTCCGTCGGTTATCATGACGACGTGCATTTTTTCGATTCTGCCGCTCGTGTACAAGGCTCTTAAAGCCATGCCCGCATGATTGACCGCCGGCGTAAACAGCGTTCCGCCGCCCTTTTCCACGCCGTAAATGGCTTCTATGATTTCGTCCTGCCGCGTCATGGGCAAAAGCGATGCGTCCTCGGTATAGTCGTCGCTCAAAGTCATAACCCCGCAGTAATCTCTTTCGTTTAAACAGGTGTAATCTCTGACCATGCTGACCGCCGCGTTTTTTGCGGCGTCGATTTTCTGAACCGTGCCGACGTCCGTACCCGAAGACATACTGCCCGAAACGTCTATGACTATCATCATGCCGAGAGGCGGCGTATAGTCTATCGCCTCGACGGGCAGCATACGCTGCAAAAGCGTGCCCGCCATATCCTCTCTGTTGTAGGCGTGCGCCTTTTCGGAGTCGCCGCCCTCGCTTCCGCCCACGGTGAACAGTCCGCCGCCAGCCTCGTAAACGTAACGGTTGAGTATCTCGTCAAAGCCCTCGGGCAGGTCGGAGTTGGCTATGTTGTTGAGGATTACCTCGTCAAAGGCGCACAGCTCGTCAAGCGTCTTGGGCAAGCTGCTTTCGTCGGGACGAACCGTCGTCACCTCATAGCCCTCCAACAGCGCGCAAATCTCTTGGGAAATACCCTCGCTGCTCTCCACAATGAGCACCTTGTCGAAAAGATTTAGATACATATAGGAATAAAGCTCGTTGTTTTGCGAAACGGCATCTGCGTCGGCGTCTACCCTGAACCGCAGCGCGTGCAGTCCCTCCTCTTCAAGCGAATGGGGAATTGCGATATCCTGCACGCCCTCCCTGACGGATGCGGACACGCTTTGACACTCCTCCCCGTTGTCGAACAACGTCACCGTGACGGGCGTTTCGCCTTTTCTCGAGCTTGCAACGGAAAGAGTAATTTCAAACTGCTCGCCTCTCAAAATATTGCTGTCGGGCAGCCCCACCGAGAGCGCCTGAACCTCGTCCTCTCCCGACAGGGAGCCGCACAGAACGCTGTCAATGCGCGTGCCCTCCGCAACAATCGATTTGACAACGGAGGAGGCTTTTCCGTCCGTTTCCACGCCGTCGCTCAAAAGCACTATCTTTGCGGATTCGGGATGGGTAAGCATATCCCTTGCAAAAACCAACGCCGACGAAATGTCCGTCGCAGTGACGTCCGGCTGCAAGGAGTTTTGATACAGATTGAAAGCGTTGCGCAAGTCGTCGGTAAGAGGCACCGCGCACACGGGCTTCAAGCCGAAGGTGACTATGCCGAGGCTGTAAACGTCGGTGTTGGTCATTTCTATGACGCTGCGCACGAAATCGTCCTTCGCCTGTTTTTCTTCGGCGGTGCTGTAAGAAGCGTCCACCACCAGCACAAGCTCGTTTTCCGAGTTGTGCACCTCGTAATCGAATGTCATGCCCGACAGCACGAAAATACACAGGACAAGCGCAGTCAGGTGCAGCACGACGGAGGAAATTCTGTTTCTTGTTTTTCTGAATTTTTTCGACAGCTTGAAGTAAGGCAGAAGCGTAAGAAGCACGGCGGGCACAATAAGCAACAGCAGCCATGCGCAGGAAAAATTCACTTGTAAATTCAACATTTTTCAGCCTCCACGGTCACAGCCCTTCAATCGAGTGCAGCGCCCACTCCAAAAACATAAGCGCGACGATTGCCGCGGCAAACCAGACAAGCAAATCCTCTATGATTTTTTGCGCGCCGTTTGCGGCAAAGGGAACGCTCAAAACGTCCTCCCGCGTTATGTCGCTTTGCGACGCGGCGACCTTGGCGTAAAATTTTTCTTCCACGATTTCTCCCGAAATGAGCTGTTGACGCAGGGTGTAGGTTCCGAAGCTTTCAACGTACAGCTTTGCGGGAAACTCCCCGAAGAGCAGCTCCGTGCCGTCAGGGGCGGTAACAATCAAATCGCTGCCCCTCGCGTTTACCTCTATCGTGTCGTAAACGTCGCACAAATCCTCCGTCAAGGTAGACGGCAGGTAATAATTGAACATATTGTAAATGAGAATGGGATAATACACGCTGAGCGCCAAAGTGGACATGTTGAGACTGAAAGTCATCACGGCGATTTTTGAATCGGCTTCGTTTCTTGCAAAGAACACGGGATTGCCCTCGTAATACATCAGCACGTCGTATCTTTCCAGACTTGCTTCGTCCACCTGAGAATATTGGGTTACCTTTATTCCCTCGACGTCCATGTAGCGCACCAGAGGATGCTCGCCGTCTCCGATAGCAAGAGACGCGCCGTCTCCGTCGTAATCGTTCACCTGCACGTTTCTTCTCACAATCGAGAAGCCCGCGTCCGCCGAGCTGTCGGGATTGACCAAAAAAATTATTCCGTCCTTTGGCAGAACTTTGGGCACGGTGTGCTCGAATATGTAAAAATCAAATCCCTCGGTTGCAGGCGTATCCTTGCCCTTGACCTCGGTTATTTCTATATTCCAGCTGCCGAAAGTCTTTTCCTTGAGCGTCCTCAACACGCCGCCGAAAAAGACGTTTGACGCCGTGCTGTAATACTGAATCTTTACCGTCGGCCTTAATCCGCCGTAAATGAAAAACTCGTTGTCCAGCAAAAGCGAATCCGCTTCGTCAATATGTATATACGCCTCGTCGAAAGAGTAAATTCTTTCGTTTTCGGTGAGAAGCACGGGAATCACGTCCTGTCCGAGATTGCGCGCGGCGGAGGTGTAAACTATTTTGGTCGGAATGCCGTCCAGTCCGTTTACCGTCTGCACGGGGAGAGTTATTTTTTCTCCCTTTCCGTTTACGTTGCCCACCTCGCAGAACACCTCGAAAGCCTTGTCCAAGCCGTAACACGCAACCTCTATTTCAAAGGTATAAAAGTTGTCTTCGAGTCTCGCCGACGCGCTCAGCACGGCTACGTTCCACTCGTATCGGTCGGAAACGTCCACGATTGTCACGTTTTCGGCGTCGTTGACGTAGGTCGTGCCCGTCAAAAGCAGAATTTCGGAATCGGCGTTGTAGCGCAGCGTTTCCTCCGCCAAAAGCATGGCTCCGTCCACGTCTCCCTCGCACAGAGAACACTGCATTCCGTTTATGTATGCGTCTATTTCCGACAGCTCTCCCGCGCCCGCGCGCCTAACCACGTACGACGCTTTTTCTCCCGCAAGAATAACGGTTACCGTTCCGTTGTCTTTTAAGGTTTCGTCCGCGATTTCGCGCGTTTTTTTCAACGCCCTGTCAAAGCGCGTGTCGTCGGAGCTCTCGCAGGAAGCGAGCATGCTCGCGGAAGCGTCCACGATTATTATTTTTTCGTTCTGTCCGACGCTTGTCTCGGCAACGACCGCGGGCTTTGACAAAATCAAAGCGGCGGCTATGCAAATCAGCACCTGACAAAGCAGAATAAGCAGATTTCTCAGCTTGTTTATCGGGATTTTTTTCTTTCTGTATTTAAGGCTTAATTTCCATATATAAGTGCTTGAAACAAATTTCTGCTGATAATTGGGCTTCAATATGTAAATAATCAACAAAATCAACAGCCCGATTAAGCCCAGCAAGCCTATTGGAACCAATAAATCCATAATGTCTCACCTTGTCCGTTTTATTTTCAAAGTCTCAGCTTTTTTCGCGTTTAAAGCGGGGAGCGTTTCGCGCTCCCCGCCGCAAGAATCTTTCAATCTTAATGAGAAGCAGACCTCTTTTATTCGATTGTTCCGTAGTACGACTCGATAAATTCCCTCAAATCGTCGGGTATTTCGCCGTCGTTTTCCAGAATTTCCTCTGCCAACGCCAGATATTCTTCCAATCTGTCGCCGTAGTACTGGTCGCCGTCTATGACCTTGTTGGAGTCCTGATACTCTCCGCCCTTGCCGTCACCGTCTTTGCTTTCGCCGTCGCCGTCCGTTTGCTGCTGCTCTTGCTCCTGCTCCTCGCCGTCGGAGGGTTGGTCCTGAGCCTGATCCTGCTCCTGTTCCTGCTCGTCTCCTTCGCCGCCGCTTCCGTCCTGCTCGGACTCTTCAAGCTCCATGAACACGGCAAAATAGGTTATTATTACATTGCCGTCCTCGTCCACCTCGGAAAACTCTCCGTCGGGCATTACCTCCTTATCATGTCTGTAAGGCTCCTCGCTGCCGTCCGACCAGCACAGAAAAGCCCAACCGTCTTCGGCAACAGCCAGCACAGGCTCCGCGTCTCCGCCTTTTAGCACAAGCTGATCCGCGTTGCCCTCGATTTCTCCCTCTCCCTCGACTTCGTAAACAATCGTATAAAAAACCTCGGGATTGAAAATAGGCTCCACTATGCCGGGCAAATCTTTGATAATGCCCTTTGCGCTGAGCGCGCTCGCGGTGGTCGCGGCTCCGGCAGTCAACAGCATCACGCAGGCAACGATTATGCTTGCCGCGGATACGACTATTTTTAAGCTTCCCGATTTGACGCTTTTAAGCTTTGCCGCAGCGTCCTGTCTTTGCTTTTTGGCGAAAAAGTCCTCCTTTTTCTCATATTCCGTCATGGTGATAACTCTTTCTTCAAGTCCCAGCCCGTCTACGCGCCGCGCGACGTCCTTAAACGTGGGGCGGAATTTAAGAAAATACAGCAAAGCCGACGAAGCCGCCCAAACCGCGACGAAAACGCCGAGGGACACGCACAAAACGAGTTTCAAACTCTTTACTCCCAGACACCAGGTCGCAAGCGCGGCGACGGCGTTTGCGCCAAACGCAAAAACCGCGCCCCAGACAATCGATTTCAACCATGCTTCTTTGGATAATCTTTTGCGATATTCGGACAATAAATTTTTTACCGACATTTTTTTATCTCCTTTATTTCAAGTCAAGCCGCCCGTAGCAAGCGGCTTAGGCGGAACGGGCAAGCAAGCAGTCCGCCCCGCCTTTCCCCTTTAAGCCTCTGCCTCCGTTTCGGCAGATTTCCAGTAAATCGTTGCTTTCATATCTCTGTTCCAACCCTCCGTCCAGTCGCAGTCCTCCTCCGACATGTCAATGCGAATCACCTGCTCCTCCGTCCAGCCGGCAAACGCGCCTTCGCCCACGCTCATTGCGCCCGACGGTATGACAAGCTCCTTTATTTGAGTCAAACCGGCAAGTGCATATTTGCCGACGGACGTGACGTTTGTCAAATCCAAGCCCGTCAACGGACAGCCGTTGTAAACGCTCGTTCCGTCCTCCGACTCTGAAACCTCGCAAAAAGCGTAATCTCCTATTGAGCTCAGGTTGGGTGCGACAAATTCTTTGAGGGACGAGCAGCCCGCAAACGCGCTTTTGCCCAAAGTTTTCAATTCGGGCAGGCTTATGCTTTCGAGCGAAGCACAGCCAAAGAAGGCAAAGTCCCCTGCTTCCGTTGCGGCAGCCGCCGACACGGAGACGAGTTTGCCGCAGTTTGAAAACGCGTAATTGCTTATTTTCGCCACTTTGGGAATGCTCGCTTCCTTCAAAGCCGAGCAGCTTTCAAAGCTGTTTGCGCCGAGCGTCGCCGCCTGCGGCAGATTGACGTATTCCAGCGCGGCGCAGCCCCTGAACGCATTGTTGCCGACGGAGCTCACCTGCGACAGGTCGATTGTGTCCAGCGCGGCGCAGCCGTCGAACGAAGCGTTTCCAATCTTTGTTACGCTGCCCTCGAAAATGATTTCTTTGAGTGAGGCGCAGCCGACAAATTCGTTGTTTTCTATTGCCGTCACACCTGCGGGGATTGTAAGACTTACAAGAGAGGTGCAGTTTTTGAACGCGCCGTAGCCCGCCGAAAGACGCTGCAACGTCGCAGGCAATTTGATTGTCGTCAAGGACGTGCAGCCCTCGAACAGATAATTTTCAAGTCTCAGCAATCCGTCGGCAAACGTCACCGTTTTAAGGGACGTACAGCCTTTGAACCAACCGTTCCCCGCCGTACCGCTGCTTGACACCGTTCCGTTTAGATTTCCCACATTTACTTCCGCCGTTTCAAGTGCGGTGCAGTCCCTGAATGCTTCGTTTTTCAAAGCTATTACGCTTGCAGGCACGGTCACGTGTTTAAGGGATGTGCACCCCTGAAATACATACATATTGATAAATTTTGTGCCGTCAAGCTTGATTTCTTCAAGCCCCGTGCAATTGAGGAACGCTTTGGAATAAACAACCTCCGCAGTGAGCGTCACGGTAGTCAGCCGCGCGCACCCCTCAAAAGCGTTTCCGTCGATATAATCCACGTTTTCGAGATTGATTTTTCCGACGGCGGAGCCGGCAAACGCAAAGTCGTCGATATACTTCACCGACGCGGGCAAAACCACTTCCTCAACAACGGAATTGTTCCTCAACGCAGCCCTTGCGATGATTTCCGTGCCGTCCCTTACCGTCAGCGTCGACTCTTTGCCGAAATAATGCACGAGAGCCGTTCCGGTAATCTTGACGGAGGTCGTGTTGTTGCCGTTGGCGTTTATCGTATAGAAGGAATCCGTATATTCGGCATATATGGCGTTGTCCTCTATCTCGGTTTTGACGTTGCCGTCGGCAAGACAAAATTCGACGTTGCCGCACCCCTCGAAGGCGTCCTCCCTTATCAGAGTAAGAGCGCCGCTTACCGTCACTTTTGAAAGCGACTCGCAGTTTTTGAAGGTGGCGACGTCTATAATGCTCACGCCCTCGGGCAGCGTTATCTCCTTTAAGGAGACGCAGTTTTCAAATACATTGCCGTAACCGGCGTTGCTTGTCGTCGAGCCGTTGCCAAGCTTGGTCAGGCTTTGCGGCAGAGTTATTTGTTCAAGCGCGGCGCAGTTCAGGAAAGCTTTTTGCTTGATTTGGGTGATTCCGTCGGAAAGCGTCACGTTTTTAAGTTTGACGCAGCCTGCAAACGCGCTTGCCCCTACCGTGCCCGCCGCATCGGACTGCATAAGCACCGTTTCAAGGGAAACGCAGTCGAGAAACGCGTTGTCGGGTATTGTCTTTACGTAGTCGGGCAGAACGATGCCCGCAAGCGACGAACAACCCGAAAACGCGCTTGCGCCCAAAGTGAAATTTGACTCCACATTGGCGGGGAAAACAAACTCTTCAAGCGACGAACAGCCGAAAAACGCATTGGATGCGATAAAACCGAGCGTATTGGCGGCAAATGTCACCTTTTCCAGCGACGTGCAGTTTTTGAACAGCCCCTGT
>FR900979.1 GCA_000437915.1 Subdoligranulum sp. CAG:314
TTTCATGCCATGATACCTACATTCAACAATTCGCCGAAGAGCATTCTTTCGATAGGCTTATCGGTGCGCACGGATATAAAGTCCACGTTGCGTTTGGAGCAGAACGTCTTTATATCCTGCTTAAAGTCTCTCAACGCCTCCTCGTACGCCTTCTGCATACTACGCGTGATTCGGATTTTCATATTCTTTTGGTCGGACATATCCACCGACTCAGAGTCTATCAGGTTCACTCTTCCGTCGTACGTAGGGTCTGTTTCCTCCGGCGACAGCACCTGCACCAGCAGCACCTGACGCTTTTTGTAGCACAGGTAGTCCACCGCCTTCTTCCAGTCGCTTTCCGTGAAAAAGTCCGAGATTATTACAGACAGTCCGTTGTTCGTTCCTATCTCCTGACAGCTCGCTATTCCTTTCTCTATGTCCGCCTCTTCGTCGAAACCCATCTCTCCTATCGTGCTTATTGCACGGAAAAACGCGTTCTTTCCTATTATCGTACCGAACGGATTCTCCGACCTGTCTCCCTTTATCAGGTGAAACGACACCTTGTCCATGTTGTGCACCGCCAGATATCCCAGCGCCGCCGCCGTCGCCACCGCATACGAGCCCTTCTTCGGATTGTCCTTACCCATCGAGGCAGAGCAGTCCAGAAATACCTGCACCTGCATCTGCCTCTCGTCGGTAAACAGCTTCAGATAATGCTTCTCGAAGCGCGAGTACAAATTCCAGTCGATTCTTCGGATGTCGTCCCCAAGCTGATACTCTCGGTAATCCGCAAACTCCACCGTCTGTCCGTAGGTGTTTACCAGATGCTTACCTCCGAAATATCCCGCAAGGCTGCTCCTTAGATTCAACGCCAACGTCTCCAGCCGACTGAAAAACTTGTCGTCCAAATGAGATATTTTCATCTTTTTCTCCCATTCTCCGTCTTATTTCGCCGTCTTCGCTATCTCTTCCAATATCTTCTCTATCGCGTTGTCCGGCGCAACTCTCTCTGCTATCGCTTCGAAGTTCATCTTTATCCTGTGTCTCAGTACCGGATACGCCAGCTCGTTTATATCGTTGTACGCCACGTTGAACCTGCCTTTGATTAACGCTTTCACCTTGGCAGCAGAGATTAATGCCTGTCCCGCTCTCGGGCTCGCTCCCACTCTGATGTACTTCTTCGCCGTCTCCGTCGCGCACTCGCTGTCCGGATGCGTCGCAGACGTCAGATACATCGCGTATCTCATTACCTCCGTTGCTACGGGTATCTGATTCGCCGTCGCTCTCATCTCCAACAGCTCCTCCCCCGTGCACGCCGCGTCTGCTACCTCCTCCATCGTCTTCTGCGTCATGTCCACGATTTCCATCAGCTCGTTTAAGCTCGGATTGGGCACCACCAGCTTGAACATAAATCTGTCCATCTGCGCCTCTGGCAACGGATACGTTCCGTCCTGCTCTATCGGGTTCTGTGTCGCCAGCACGAAAAACGGCTCGTTCAGCTTCCTCGACTCGCCCATAACCGTAACCGTGTGCTCCTGCATCGCTTCCAGCAATGCCGACTGCGTCTTGGGCGTCGCTCTGTTTATTTCGTCCGCCAATATTATGTTGCTGAATATTGGCCCCGGCTGAAATTGAAACGTCGAATTGCCGCTTGCGTCCTTCACTATTATATTCGTTCCCGTTACGTCAGCAGGCATCAGGTCAGGCGTAAACTGAATCCTCTTGAACGGCAGGTCGAATACCCGCCCGAGACTCCTCACAAGCCTCGTCTTCCCGACTCCCGGCACGCCCTCCAAAAGTACGTTTCCGCCGGCTATCATCGCTATGATAGTCCCTTCCACGACCTCCTTCTGCCCGATTACGTCCCTCGATACCTGCGCAAATATATTCGCACACTGCTCCCCGAATTTTACTAC
>FR900980.1 GCA_000437915.1 Subdoligranulum sp. CAG:314
GGGGGGGGGGGGTGCTACAATATAAGTACCTGCACAAATGCGGGAAAAAACACAAAGGAGTATTTTTTATGAAAAAAAAGTTTCTCATTCTCACACTGGTATGCGTTCTCACGCTTTCGCTTGCAGCCTGCCTGACTGCCTGCTCTCACAAGCATACCCTTACCAAGGTCGACGCAGTTGACGCTACTTGCACGGCGACCGGCAACAGCGAGTATTACAAGTGCACCGACGCGGATTGCGGAAAATTCTTTTCCGACGCCGAGGGGACGGAAGAGATTGAAAAGGATTCGTGGGTTATCGCCGCAAAGGGACACAGCTACGGCGAATGGACGGTTGAAAAAGCCGCTACTTTCTTCGGAAAGGGAGTAGAAAAGCGCGTTTGCGCAAACGACGCGTCTCATACGGAATCGCGCGACATCGCGGCAATCGGAAGCACGGCTAAAGTGTTTGACTCGTTTACCGTTTACGCCGACGCAAGCAAGCAGGGAGACAACGGCATAATTCTTAACAAAGACACTGCCAACGGAACGGGCGCTTCGACTTACTTCGGAGAGACGGACAAAAACTACGATTGGGACGGCAGCGAGATGACTCTTGCTTTCGAGCTGGACCTTTCGGCTCTTTCCGCAACGGACGATTACACAATGTTTGTGCTTGCTTTCAACTACAAAAACGGTGACGAATACACGCACGCGGACGAAATCCGTTTCGGCATAGTGAAAACCGACGACGGTTTCGTTGTGAACAGAATGGACGGCGCTGCCGACGACGCTGCCAACGTGGCGGCGATTAAGGGCGAAGGCTCTCAGAGCTTTACCGCGAGCAAAATCAGCGCTTCCTTTACCTTTGCTTACGATGCGGATACAAAGGAATTTACATATTCCATGACAATAGGCGGCAAAGCCTTCGGCGACATTACGAGAACGGAGCTCAACGACCTTGTGGGATTGCGTTATCTCTGGAACGCACGCCTCAACAAGGACGGAGTGGAGCTGTCCAACCTGACGCTTGCCTGATTTAAACGGATTTTTAAACGGACGCAGCTTTGCTGCGTCCGTTTTTTGTCTGCAAATTTCGAGCGGAAACAGTTGGAGTTATATCCCGAATTATTAAAGCGGCTGAATTGCAGCAGCCGCTTGAAATCGTTATCTTAAAACCACCGTGTGCGACACGGGGCAAAAGGTGTCGCCTTCTCCTAAAATCAAGACGTCTCCGTGCTTGATTTCACGCACCAAGCCGTTGACTCTTATGTTGAACGAATCGCTCCCGTCGGCGGTGAGCACGGTGTATTTTCCGACCTTCAAATCCTTGCCCGCCGTGAGTGTGACGTTTCTGCTTGCAACCAAATCCCCTTGAACAAACGCCGCCTTGGGAGTGTCGTCATGCTTTGAGACCTCTGCGGAGGAGGAATATCTGACATCCTTTTCCTCGGTTATACCCGCCTGCTTTCGGCGGGCTTTGATTTTGTCTCTGCGATTGACTATGACAGCCGCAACAATGACGATGATTGCGAAAATACCTATGCCGATACCTACCCATGCGCCTTTGGTGAGTGCGAAAAAACACAACATAATTTTTACCTCGTGGGTTTATTCTAACATTTTTTTGAGGAGATGTAAACAAAAGCGACGCTTAAATTAAGCGTCGCAAAATTATTGTTTTTTTATCGTGTCGCAGCCCATGTAGCTTCTCAACGCTTCCGGTACGGTGATTGTGCCGTCGGGGTTCTGGTAGTTTTCCATGATGGCGGCGACCGTTCTTCCGACCGCCAAACCGCTGCCGTTCAAGGTATGGACAAAAGCGGGCTTGCCTGTTTCCGCCTGTCTGTATTTGATGTTGCCCCGCCGCGCCTGATAATCCTCGAAATTGGAGCAGCTTGAAATTTCCACATATCTGCCGTAGCTTGGCATCCACACTTCGAGGTCGTAGGTCTTTGCCGACGAAAAGCCTATATCGCCGGTAGAAAGCGCCATGACGCGATAGGGCAGTTTCAGCCTGCGCAAGACGGACTCCGCGTCGGCAGTCAGCTTTTCAAGTTCTTCGTAGCTTTCCGACGGGCGCGTAAATTTGACAAGCTCCACCTTGTCGAATTGGTGCTGGCGTATGAGTCCTCTCGTATCTCTGCCCGCGCTGCCCGCTTCGGCGCGGAAACAGGCGGTGTAAGCGCAGTATTTTATCGGGAGGGCGTCTTCCGATAGAATTTCGTCTCTGTGCAGGTTTGTTACGGGCACCTCCGCCGTAGGGATAAGGAAATAATCCGTGTTTTTTAGCGCAAAAGCGTCCTCCTCGAACTTGGGCAGCTGCCCTGTCGCGGTCATGCTGGCTCTGTTGACGATGTAAGGGGGCAGAATTTCGGTGTAGCCGTTTGAAGTGTGCAGGTCGAGCATCAGGGAAATAACGCTTCTTTCAAGCCTTGCGGCGGCGCCGCGGCAGACAGTGAATCTCGCACCGGATATCTTTGCGGCGCGAGGCCAATCCAACAGATTGAGCGTCTCGCCAAGCTCCCAATGCGGCTTGGGCGAAAAATCGAAACTCGTAGGCTCTCCCCATTTTCTGACCTCCACGTTGTCCGCGTCGCTTTTGCCAAACGGCGTGGTGCTGTGGGGGATGTTCGGTATGGAAAGCATTAGCTCTTTAAGCTCCGCTTCCGTCGAGGACAGTATGTCGTCAAGCTCCTTTATGCGAACGCCTGTCTTCTGCATATCGGCGATGATGTCGTCGGCGTTCTTCTTTTCTCTTTTGAGCTGCGCGACCTTGGCGCTTTCGCTGTTGCGGCGCGCTTTGAGCGTTTCGACTTCTTTTATTGTTTCGCGGCGTTTGAGTTCCAATTCGACGGCTTTGTCTACGGGAAACTCACCGTTGCGCCCCGCAAGCGCCTGCTTTACCGCTTGGGTGTTTTCTACGACGTATTTTATATCAAGCATAATAATGACCTCTTATCTGTCTGAAAGTTTTTCCTGTTTTTGTTTTTTAATAGTTTATAGCAAAAAAAAGCTTTTGACAATTCATTTGAACGGGTTGGACAAATAATTTTAGGGCGGAGAGATTTTTTGCATTTTAAATGTTGTCAAAATCCGAAAATATGTTATTATATATACTATGGAATTAAAAGTTTACAACACGCTTACAAGAAAGAAAGAGACGTTTACACCCATAGGCAAAACGGTGGGTATGTATTCCTGCGGACCGACTGTTTACAATTATGCGCATATAGGCAATATGCGCGCTTATATTTTTATGGATACGCTGCGCCGCGCGCTGAATTACAACGGGTTTAAGGTAAAGTCCGTCATGAACATCACGGACGTGGGGCATCTTTTGTCCGACGGCGACACGGGCGAGGACAAAATGGAAAAATCCGCGCGCGAACAAAAAAAGTCGCCCTACGAAATCGCCGAAACCATTGCGGCGCAGTTTTTTGCGGATTTAAAATCGCTCAATATTTCAAGACCTACCGTCACGCCCAAGGCAACGGACAATATTCCCGAAATGATAGAAATTGTCAAAGCGTTGCTGGAAAAGGGATTCGCCTACGAAACGGACGACGGCATTTATTTTTCCGTTGAAAAGTTCCCCGAATACGGAAAGCTGTCCGGCATAAATCTCGACGAGCAGAAAAGCGGCGCGCGCGTGGAGGTAAACGAGCAAAAAAGGCATCCCGCCGACTTCGCGCTGTGGAAAAAAGCGCCCGCAAACCACATTATGCAGTGGGACAGCCCGTGGGGGATGGGTTTCCCCGGCTGGCACATAGAGTGCACTGCAATGAGTAAAAAGTTTCTGGGCGAGACCTTCGATATCCACACGGGCGGCATCGACCATATTCCCATACATCACGAAAACGAAATCGCGCAGAGCGAGGCGTGGCTCGGACACAGGTGCGTCAATTACTGGATGCACGGAGAGTTTATGCTTTTCGACGGCGGCAAGATGAGCAAATCGCTCGGCAATTGCTATCTTTTGAGCGATTTGGAGAAAATGGGATATTCGCCTATGCAGTTCAGATATTTCTGCCTCAACACGCATTACAGGCAAAAGCTGAACTTCACGTTTGACGCGCTGTCTGCCGCGGGCACGGCTTACGACAGACTGCTCGCGCTGCTCAAAGCGCACAGTGATTCTCCGACGGAAACGGATGCGAAAACGCTTGAAGGCTTTGAAAAGGATTTTCACGCAGCCGTCAACGACGACCTTAACGTGCCTATGGCAATCGGAGTGCTGTGGAAAATGCTTAAGCTTCCCAAAAGCAAAGACGTTTACAGGCTTGCGCTGAAAATGGACTCCGTTTTCGGACTGAGTCTGGACGCGCTGCCGAAAGACAGGGAGGAAAATATACCCGACGACGTGAAAGCGGTGGCGGAGGAGCGTTTTGCCGCGCGCAAGGCTAAGGATTGGGTAAAGAGCGACAGTCTGCGCCTTAAACTTGCGGAGCTAGGCTACGAGGTCAAAGACGGAGCGGACGGCTATACTCTGTCCAAGTCGAAATAAATGTTTCAGGCTTAAAAAACATTATGTCTTTCCTGATTTGAGAAAAAGTCACTTGTCAAAAGTGAGTCGTTTAAAGCGACGCATAAAGCGTTAAACAAAAAACGCTCCCTTAAAGGGAGCGTTTTTTTGTTTTAATTTCGGTTTCGGATTAGTTTTTTTCAGAAGCCGTCTTTTCTTCCTTGGCGGTATTTTCCTCGCCGTCCTTGATTTTTCCGAGATATTCGGGCAGCTCCATGTTGTTGAGCTTGAACAAATCGTTGAGCGGAGGCACAGCCTTCATCATACTTGACATAAAGTTTGCGGTGGTGCTGCCGCCGTTGCCGTTGTTCATGCTGTCCCAAACCGTCACCTTGTCAATCTTGATATTCTTAATCGCTTCAACCTGAAGGGCAATAAGCTGTTCCATTTTGTCGCTGAGCATCATTTTGACCGCTTCGTTTGTGTCGCCGCCTGCCGCTTCAATGATTTTTTTGAAGCCTTCCGCCTGCTTGGAGAGGACTTCCAGCGTTCCGCGCGCTTCCGCCTCTTTCATCGCGAGCAGGGCGTCCGCCTCGCCCTGAGCCTGCCTTCTCTGCTTTTCCGCTTCCGCTTCGGCTTCCAGCTCGATTTTTTGTTTTTCTATGAGGGCTTTGGTGATAACGTCCGCTTCGAGCGTGGATTTTTCTTTTTTGGCTCTTTCGATTTCCGCCTGCTGTTCCGCTTTGTAGGCTTCTTCTTTGGCTTTGGCTGCGGCGATTTTTTCCGCTACGGTAGCAAGTCTTTCGGCTTCCGCTTCTATCTCGCGGCGCTTTGCGTTGGATTGGCTGATTTTAGCCTTTGACTCGTTTTCGCCCTCTACGGCGATTGAGTTTGCCTGTGCCAGCTCGATTCTTTCTTCCTTGACTGCCATTGCTTCGCCGATGGCGCCGTCGCGGTTCTTTTCCGCAACGCTCTTTTTGGCGTCGTTGATTGCCTTTGCTGCCGCCTCTTTCCCGAGAGCGGCAATGTAACCCGATTCGTCGTTTATGTCCGTGACGTTGACGTTTATCAGACGCAGACCGACCTTTTTCAACTCGCTTTCCACGTTGAGGCTGACGGCGTCGAGAAATTTGTCACGGTTGGTGTTGATTTCCTCAATGTCCATTGTGGCGATAACCAGACGCAGCTGACCGAATATGATGTCCTTTGCAAGCTCCTGAATTGCGGGCAGTTTGAGACTTCTCAATCTTTCCGCCGCGTTTTGCATAATGCCCGGTTCTGTGGATATGCCCACGGTGAAAATCGAGGGGACGTCAATACGTATATTCTGCTTGGACAGCGCGTTTTTGAGATCCACGCTTATGGAAATGGGGGTGAGGTCCATGTAGCTGAAATTTTGGAAAAAAGGCCACACCAGGCGCGCGCCGCCGTGCATACACAGCGAGGAACGCTTTTTCCCGTCCTTTGTTTTCCCCAAGCCTGAGCCGAATATAACCATGATTTTGTCCGACGGACATTTTTTGTAGCGCGTTGCCAAAGCGATGAGTATGACAAGCAGAATAATGACTGCCGCAACCACAGACATGATTATGCCAACGGTTGCTCCTCCGTCGGCAAAAAGTAAATTGAGCATTTTTGATTTCCTCCTAAAAAACTTTCTTTAATTTTATTGTTTTTTGACTACAACGAGACCGTCCGACACAACGCTGTCCACGACGACCGCCGCGCCGGTGGGAATATCCTCGTTTTCGTCGGTTACGGCGTTGACCTCAACCATTTTTTCCTGCACGATAACATTGATTTTTCCCGTACCGCTGCGCTCGGCGGGTATGCGCAGATAAACTTCCGCGCTGCAACCGATTGCACGGCGTATGTTTGTCGTGCCGTCGGTCTGAGTCCTTTCGACGAGAGTCATGAGCAACGCAACAAGCAGCGACGCCGCGACGCCGGCGCCCACCCCGATGAGCAAAGCCCACCACCAATCCATGAGATAAACGCAGGTGTAGCCCACCCACGAAAAAATACACAGAAACGCCATTATGCTTCTTATGCCGAGCAGCTTCATGCCGAAAGCGCCCAAGTCGCTCTGAGCTATGTCGCTGCCTCCGTCGAAATCGGCGTCTCCGTCAAAATCCGCGCCGCCTACAAGGTCGCCATCGGCAGCCTCGAAGCCGTTGGAGCCGGCGCCTACAAGCATAAGTATAATTTGGATAACCATAATCAGAGTTGTGGCGCAGGCGACGATAAAAAGCACCTTTTGCAGCGTTAACATGTTGTTCCACCAAAATTCCATTTGTGCCTCCTTGAAAAACCGAAACAAATTTGCGGCTGTCTTTTAAAAGATTATATCATGTTTGACGGTATTATGCAACAGAACTCGGAAAAATTGTCCGTTATGTAAATTTTGCGTCTTTTCGGTCGAAAAATGTAGTTTTTGTCGAAATCTTTTAAAACGCACAGGCTGCGCCATATTCCGCCGCAGCGACTTCGTCCTCAAAATAAGGGAGCATGGCGGATATGATGCGTTTCCGCCGTTTCCAATTTTTACAGAGAAAAACGAAATCTTGTTGTGCGGCGGGTTCGTCTTACTGAAAAAGTCTCGATTGTAGAGAAGAAGGATTACAGTTTCAAGACGTACAGGCGGTAGACAACGCACAAGAACACATATTTTAACGAGCGCTTCGGGCGGAGCGATTTCGAGCCGCTGGACGATAAAGGCAAACTCGGCAGCGCCATAGCGTATCTCGTCAAATACTTGGAGAAAACGGGTGAAAAAATAGTTTACTCAAAAGGGCTGCCGCAATATTTCATTTCGGACGTTATGGACGAGGATATTGTCTGCCGCTACGGTTCGGAAGATAAGAAGCTGCTGCTTTACGACGATTTTCGTTGCTGGGACGAGGGCTGTCTTATTGGTAAGGTGAGTAAAGAGGTGATAGCGCAGATGCGCAAGAGCAGTTAAATCTTGAAAACGTGTATAACATCTTGACTTGTGGCTAAATATAGTATATAATAAAGGCACAAACAGGAGGTGAAAATCTATGACGATTATTCCGATGAGAGACTTAAAAGACACCGTGGCGGTAGAAAGGCACTGTGCAGAGGCAAACGGTCCGGTGTTCGTAACCAAGAACGGTTATGGCAAATTGGTTGTAATGGACATCGAGTATTACGAACAGACGATGCGGAAAGTTTATGAAGCAAAGCAAATCAGTGAAGGACTGTCCGATTTGGCAAGTGGAAAAACGGTAGACGGCAGCGACGTAAGAAAAAGGATGACGGAAAAGTATGGCATTTGAATACGATTATCGTTTTACGGAGAAAGCAGAAGCCGATTTAACGGAGATTCTGCGCTACATAACCGCCGACCTGTCAAATCCTTTGGCGGCGCAGGAGCTCGGAAGAAGAATTTTCGACAGCATAGACAATATCCGAAACTTTCCGCAATCCGGATTGATTGTTGAAAATTCCTTTTTAACGGATAAAACGGTAAGAAGGCTTGTAGTTGACAATTATATCTTGTACTATAAGCCGAATGACAGCGAAAAGATAATTTATATCGTTCGCATTGTTTACGGCAAGCGGAATTTGGATGAGATTTGTCGCGAAATAGACGGTTGAGTGTTCGCCCACCGCATCTGAACGAAAAACTCCGAATGATAAAATACGGCATAAAAACGGCAATGCAGAAGCGGGAATAACGGGGCGGTCGCCGAGCGGTTCAG
>FR900981.1 GCA_000437915.1 Subdoligranulum sp. CAG:314
ACAACGACGCTCTTGATTGTCGCTTCTTCGAGGGCGGCGCAATTTTCAAAGACGGATTTTCCTATTGTCGTCACCGTAGACGGAACGGTTATCGATTTAAGTCCCGTTTTGAGTCCCGTCTTTTCAAAATACTGACCGCACCCCGAAAATGCCTGAGCGTTCAACGTAACAAGCCCTTCGGGCAACGATATTTCGCTGAGTTTGACGCAATTTCTGAACGCATACTGTCCTATGCCTTTGAGCCCCTGCGGCAGCAAAACCGTTTCAAGCGCGTCGCACGATTCAAAAGTATACATCGCAATGTTTTCAACAGCGCAGGAGGACAAATCCGCTTTTTTAAGCGACTTGCAGTTGTAGAACGTGTAGGACGACGTGGTCACGAGCACCGTGTCCGTCGTCGAAGGCTTGCCGAGGTTTACCAGCGTCTTGGGCGCGGTAAATTCGACAAGAGCCGCACAGCTTCTGAACGCGTTTTGACCGATGTTGATTAGCTGGCTGTTTTCGCTGAAATTGACGTTTTTAAGCGACGAGCACTCGGCAAACGCATAAGCGCCTATGCTTGTCGTCAGGTCGGGAAGCGATATTTCCGTGAGAGACGCGCACTTTTCAAACGCCCTGTCTCCTATCGTCGACAATTTGCACGAGTCTCCGAAAGTCACGGTTTTGAGAGACGCGCAGCCCGAAAACGCGTACAGCGCAATCGAAACAAGTCTGTCGGGCAGAGTCACGGACTCTATTGACGAATTTTGGAAAGCGTAAGCGCCTATCGTCAGACTGCTTTCCGCGCTTTCAAATTCCACGGCTTTGACGCCGACGTTGTCCTTGAAGCTGTAATCGCTTATCTTCCGCACGTCGGCAGGCACGGTGTAAACCTCCGCGACCTTGTCGGCGGGACAGAAAACCAGCTCCGTTCCGTCTTTAGAGAAAAGCGCTCCGTCAATTGTCGTGAAATTTTTGCAGGTAGAACGGCACTCGATGTTTTTGAGTCCCGATATGCCCGCCACAAGGTCGGTAAAACCGTCCGACGCAAGGCTGTCGGGCACCACAAGCCGCGCTATGCTGCATCCCTCAAAGGGCTTTTGCCCCAATGTCGTCACGCTTGCGGGCAGCTCTATTTCCTTAATTTTGCAATTCTTGAACGCGCTTTTTCCTATTTCGTTCAGTCGGCAGTCCGGTGCAAACGTCACGACGGAAATGTTGTGGTTCGAGCGTCCCGCAATCGCCTCGCCCCAATAAAGCGCGTTGTCGCCTATTTTAACGAGACGCGCGGGGAAAGCTATGGAGGACAGCTTGCAGCAATTGTAGAACAGCGCGTCCGTCGTATAGGTGAAGCTGCCGCTTACCGACGGCAACTCGAAATCCGCCGTTCCTCCCTCCTCGAACTCTATTGCGGAGAGAATCTGACAGTTCCAGAAGCAGCCGACTCTGAAAGTCTCCGCTTCTTTGGCGATTGTTATCGTGCCGGACTTTTGCTGCGGGCAGAACACAAGCATCTTTCTGCCTGCCGTATACAGCGCTCCGTCGTAAGAGGAGAAGTAAAGACCTCCCTCCTCCACGTTTATGCTTTCTACCGCGGCGCAGTCGCGTCCGTCGTATTCGCTGAAACACATGACGGCGTTGGGATTGCTTAAACCTCCCGCGAGTTTAAGCCCGAACTGAAAAGCGTCGTAGTCGTTTTCCACTCCGCGCAGTCTGTTGGGCAGATTGAGAGTTTTGAGCGACGTGCAGCCCCAGAAAGCTCTTTCCGCAAAGGAAAGGTCGCCCGTGCCGCCAAGCCCGAACTCGATTTCGGCAAGGCTTTCGCAGTGATAGAAGGCATGCGGACCGATTGCGCGCGCAAAGCCGCTTACCCCCGCAACCACGTCGTCGCCGTTGGCAACGGTTTTGGGTACGTAAACATAAGTGAGCGCGGCGCAGTTGTAGAACGTGGAGTCTGGTATGCTCGTCAGTCCGTCGGGAAAAGTCGCTTTTTTGAGCGACGCGCAGTATGTGAATACGCTTTCGCCCAATTTGAGAGGTTCAAAAGGCGTTTCTTCCTTCCCCGTCGCCCTCGGAGCGAATTTGATTTCGGAAATTGCAGAGCTGCGGAAGGCGTATTTGCCTATTTCCGTCACCGACGCGGGTATTGTGAGGACGGACAAGCTCTTGGTGTTGCCGAAAGCGTTTGCCGCTATTGTGCGGACTCCGCCGAAATCTATATCGGACAGGCCGCTTCCGTCGAAGCAGTTTTTGCCCAATGACAGCGTACGCTCGGGCAATTTGATGCTCTTTAACGCCGTACAGCGGTAAAACGCCTTGTCGCCTATGGTGAGAAGCTCCTCTCCCTCAACGAACAACACCTCCGAAAGATTGACGCAGCTTTCAAACGCGCCGTTGCCTATGTTGACAACGCTTGCGGGTATGGTAATTTTAACCATATTGGCTTTGCCGATAAACACGCCGCCGCCGATAACCTTGATAGTATCAGGTATAACGTAGTCGCCCGTCAGTCCTTCGGGATAATAAGCGATTTCGGTCACGTCGGCGTTGTAAAGCACCCCCTGTTCGTCCGCGTAATAGTTTGGATTGTCGGGGCTTACAACAAAGCTTTTAAGCTTGGTGCAGTTGTAAAACACCGAATTGAAGGGTATATACCCCACATTGTCGGGGATTTCCACGCTTTCCAGCATACGGCAGTTTCTGAACACGTATTCGCCGAATTGCAGGTCTGAACGCACGTGGCTTAAATCTATGTCGTTAAGTTTCGAGTTGTCGGCAAAGGCGTTTTTGCCTATCGCCGTGAGCGTGGACGGCAGCAGCAGAGATTGCAAAGAGCAACCCTCAAACGCCTCCTCGCCGATTTGGGCAACGCCGCAGCTTTTGGTATATTCGAATTTAAAGCTGACCTTTTCTCCTTGTTCCGTCGTTTCCGTAACTCTTGTCATTGTCCCGCTTTCTTCAAAAACCAGCTCGGCAAGCTTGGAACAATCGGCGAAAGCCCTTCTGCCGATAACCATTGTGCCTGCGGGGCGCTCGCTCGCGACAAAAACAACCTTTGTCAGACTGTCGCACTCCGCAAACGCTTCCGCCCCTATCGTGCGGACGTTGGCGTGTAAATACACCTCTTTGACCGTACTCTTGATTTTGGTTGAAGACGGGTTGGTATAAAACGCCCTTTCGGCAATGTTGAGCGCCGCCGTCGGCAGCGTGTAAACGCCGCTGTCCTTGTTGTGCGCGGCGGGATAATAAAGCAGGGTGTCCTTTGCCGCGTTGAACAGCACTCCGTCGATTGACGAATAGGCTGCGTTGTCGAAGGAGCCGACGATGTTTATATTTTCAAGTTTTCCGAACAGCGAAAAAATCTCGTGCTCTGCCTTTTCAAACTTTTTAAGTCTTGCGGGCAGCGTGAGATTTACAAGCGCGGTGCAGGAAACGATTGCTCCGTCGCTCATGGTAAGCGGAATTTCCTCCGTTATCGACTGCTCGAAAACAATGGATTTAAGCGTCGTGCTGTTTGAAAACGATGCGCGGGCAACCGTCTTGACGGAAGCGGGAACGATGATTTCTTCCAGCTTGGTTTTGGCAAAAGCGTTCTGCGTTATTTTTGTCACCGCGTCGGGTATGCGGTAGCTTCCGGTAAACGTCGCGGGCACGAGAGCTATTTCCACCTCTCCCTGCATGACGATGTTTTTGTAAAGAAGCGTGCCCTCCTGCGCAAAGTAAACGGGGTCTGTTTCCCCCTCGATTTCACGCACTTCATAACGCTCAATATATCTGCATCCGTCAAACGCTGTCAAAGAAATTGTCCTTACCGTGTTGGGAATGCTTACGCTCACAAGCTTGGTGCAGTTGAGAAACGCATAGTCCTGAATGGAAACCACTTTTAGCGTTTCGGGATTGGGATTTTCGTCCGTCGGCGCGGGAGTGTACGTCGCGGGTATTATCAGGTGGGTCACCTGAGATATTTTCGGTCCCGCTTTGACGGCGTAACCGTCGCCGTCCCTGACGTAATCGATTGCGTCGACGTAATAAGCGTAAAGAACGATGTCTTCCGAGGTGTGCGGCCATTTTATTCTGCTGCGGCCTTCGGAGTCCGTGTACGCGACGCCGTAACCGTCGGCGCTCGCGCACCAATACGTAAACACCTTTATTTCGTAATTTACGTCGGGCACAGGCAGAACGAAATCACTGCCGTAAGCCACCTCTGCGGTAAGCGTGCGCTGTCCGTCGAGAGTGCCGAACTCGCCGCAGTCGAGAGTTATCGTATAAACGTGGGCAACCCAGTTTGCATAGAGAACAACGTCGGCGTTGAACGGGAAATATTCTTCGGAAAACTCCGCGCCGTTTGCCGCCGCTCCGCCCTCTTTGTTGTACCAGCCGCCGAAGTCGTAGCCCGTTTTGCTTGTTTCGGCAAGCTCCGCCTTGTCGCCCACCGCCAGATAAAGCGGGGCGACCGCTTCGCCTCCCATAGCGTCCAAGCTCAACGTATGCGCCCACACCTTGAGAGAAGTCCAAACCGGCTCGCTTTCGTCCTCGGTGTTTTCGTCCGCGCATCTGACCTCTATCAGGTTTTCGCCCGCTTTTGTCAGTTTTATCTCGGCGAAGTTGACTCCGCCCGCAACTCCGAATGCGGAACCGCCGTTTATCCTCACCTCATAGGAGGAAACGCCCGCGACATAGTCCCAGGAAATTACGTTTCTGAAATAGCGCAGGTTTGTCGCCTGCGTCTGCCAGCCGAAAACCGTTTCGTCGCTCCACTTGGATTCGGATTCTCCCGCAGCCTTGATTTTGAGGGAATAATATCCGCCCTTCGACCATGCAACGTCGGTGTCCGAAAACGGCAGATAGTTCTCGTCAGTCTCGAAGTTTTTGCCGTCAATATTGACTATGTACGACGTAGCGTCGGCAACGGCGTTCCAGCTTATCCTGTCGGCGGATACGACTATCCCCGACGGAGTGGCAAGCTGATTTTTTTCAAAGACAAACGTCGCCTCGTCCGAAGGAACGAAACCCGGCGTATACGCGCGCACGACGACGGAAATTTCGCCGGAATACTCTTTGAGGCTGAAACTGTTTCTGCCTCCCGTGGATACGGGCGCGCCTCCGTTTACCGACACGGTATAATCCGAAGCGTCGTCAAGCGCGTCCCACACCAAGAGGTCGCTCTCCGTGTCGAGATGCAGACCGCTTACGACGGGCAGCTTGCGCAGATAGACAAACGCTCTCGAAACGGACGAAGCATAGCCCTCCGCAGTAGCGGTAACAACAAACACAATGCCTTCGGAACGCATTTTGCAGTTTGAAAAATCGAAATATACGGAAGCGCCGTTGTCAAAATGAGTGTGAACGTGATTTTCGTCACCACACACGACGTCGACGTAATATCTCGCAGCATTGGGCACGGGACGCCAAACAAGCAATCCGTTGTCCGCAACGGAAAAATCGGACACTCTGTTGAGCGCCTTGTTTTTGTAGTATCTTGAAACCGTGACGTCGCCCGCGGTGAGCGTGATTTCATAGTCGCCTGCAATGCCGTTGGCAAAATCCAGCTTTTTGGAGCTGCCCGCCGTCGCGCCGATAGTTTCGTCCACAATGACTGCGCCCAGCGGGTTGACTACTTTAAGCCTGACCGCCGTGCTTACGCCGTCCCAGGAAACACCCTCCGCGCTGACGTAAACCAAAGGCAAAGCCGCGCTTCCCTTTTCCTGCCAGAGGGCGAAAAGCGTGGTATCCTCGCAAAAAACCATTCCGTCCGCGTACATATAGGACAGTCTGTCCCTGTCCTCGTACATACTTATCCACCAGCCCTTGAATATATATCCCTCGCGCTCGGGCGACGGAACTTCAAGCAGCTTGCCGCCGACAGTCTCCGCTTCGCTCGGCTTGCTGCCGTCGTAATTCAAATCAAAAGTCACGGCGTACTCCGACTGTCCGTGAACTACCGCGGCAAATCTTGCGTAAACGGTTGTGTCGGAGACGATTGCGGAACCGAAATCATAAGGTCGGGTAAAGTTTTTGTCGCTATACCAACCGACAAAAACACAATCCGTCTTTTGCGGCTCCGCGACAGGTCTGTCAACAGTCCTTCCGTTTACCACGGACACGGCTTCAACCGTGCTTCCTCCGTCGGTGTCGAAGGTCACCGTATAGGTAATTTTGGGCAGGAATACAAACAGCTCTCCCTTGTACGTCAGCTCAATCCCGCCGTCGGAATATGACGCGGTGAGCTGCCCGTCCTCTTCTTTGAGAAAAGTCAGGGTAAGAACTCCGTTTTCAAGAACGTAAGTACCCGACTTGTTGTCGCCCAAAACAACAAAGGAGAATCTGTTGCCGCTGTTTAAGACAATTTGATACTCCTCTCCGTCGGCGTCGCAATAGTAAACGCCCGTTTCCGGACCTTCCTCGATAGGTTTCGGCTTGCAGCCGCCCAGCGCGAGCAGCACAGCCACCGCCACGCAAACGAGTAGCAGCAACAAAAACCGTTTCTTTTTAGCCATAGGATTACCTCCTCGATATTTAAACGCCTTCGGCGTTTGATTTACATCAATAGGAGTCGCTTTCGTCAGGATTTCACATTACGCCAATCCGCGACATATCCATAAGAAAAAATATGCTGTTTTAATATATTATGACTTATATGCAATAAATGACTTAATCATTTATTCGGGTATTATTCATGATTTTGTCGATTATTCTCAGTCTATGAAAAAATCAAGATAAACTTATAATAATAGTAGAATTCTACTTTGTCAAGACTTTTCAAGTAGGTTTCTACTAAAATATTCGGGATGGAAATTTTAAGCAGCAGGATTAAAGAACTCAAAGAAGAAAATTTTCTTTCGCAAAAGGCGCTCGCGCAAAGAGTAGGCGTAACTCAAAAAGCAATCGATTTTTGGGAAAAAGGTCAAAACGAGCCCAAAGCAACGTATCTCAAAAACCTTGCGCTCGCCTTCAACGTCAAGGCGGGATATTTGCTTGGACTTGAAAACAGAGACGATTGAACGCTTTGACACCCGTCAATTAAGCGATATTTGACACCCACTCCCATACCGTGCAGCCTTCAAGGCTTGCAATGCTTGTGCGCCGAAAAAACGCCGTCACTCAAATCAAAGCGGAAAATCTATTATTTCGTACAGTTATGGTTTTTGCTTTTCAACACACTCATAAATTTGAAAAAAATTTAAAAACAAATATTTTCGCAATGTCAAAAAGTATAAACAAAAAAAGCAAACGCCTGTTTGCGCTTTAAAGCAGCAGACAGGCGTTTGGAATCAGAAGCCCAATAGAGATACGACATAGCCCTGCCCAAACTCTCCGAAGCATAAACAATTATATTCAATCAAAATCAAGTTAAAGTCCGTGCATATTCTACACCAATATTTTTTCAAACATACTCAAATGTATTTGTACAATTGTCCAATAATAATTGTAAAATAATTTCATTAGCCTGCTCGATTAGCTTAAACATCAACCGTTACATATTTTCCCTAAAACAATCCTTGCAGCAAAATTTTTTTCAGGTTTAATCCGATTTTGTTTTTTCTCATGCGGAATTTTTTCAGGGCAGGCTGAAAGGGGCGCTCCCCTATCGGGAGCGCCCCTTAAATATCGAATTTTTCAAGACGCGAACTTATTTTACGAAACAACCAACTAACTTTCCGGATTTCGACCACAGCTACGTATTCAGTCTCAGACGTCGCGAAAATAAACCGTTAGGATTTTCAAATAATCAACAGATTTTATTGTTTACAAAACGATTCCTGGAAATAAAAAACCCCGCTGAACACGGGGCTTTAAAGTAAGTTTTATTAAGCGTTTTCGCTCGTTTCGGCAGCGGTCGTTTGGTCCGACTCAACGCCGCCGATATTCTGTGAATACAGATGGCAGGCAACCTTGTGACCGTTTTCGTACTCGATGTAATTGGGCGCAACCTTGGAACAGATATCCATACATTCCGAACAACGGGTATGGAACTTGCAGCCCGAAGGCGGATTCGCGGGTGACGGAATGTCGCCTTTGAGTATGATACGGTTCATTTTGACGGTCGGGTCGGGCACGGGCACAGCCGAGAACAGAGCCTTTGTGTAAGGATGCATAGGATTTGAAAAAATCTTTTCCTTCGGTCCGTACTCCACCATGCTGCCCAGATACATGACGCCGACATAATCGCTTATATGCTCCACGACGGACAAGTCGTGCGAAATGAATATATAAGTGAGATTCATGTCGCGCTGCAAATCTTCCAGCAGATTTATTATCTGTGCCTGAATGGACACGTCGAGCGCCGAAACAGGCTCGTCGCAGATGACAAGACGGGGCTTTAAGGCAAGCGCGCGCGCAATACAGATACGCTGACGCTGACCGCCGCTGAACTCGTGCGGATATCTTTCAAAGTAGTGAGTCTGCAAGCCGCACTTCTTCATCGTGTCGAGAATGTGCTGCCTGTACTGCTCTCTTGGCACTATATTGTGCTGCCTCACCGCTTCTCCTATGATTTCGCCGACCGGCATACGGGGCGAAAGACTGGAATACGGGTCCTGAAAAATCATCTGAATCTGAGGACGCATCGCACGCAGCTCTTTGGGTTTTAGCTTGCTTATGTCTTTTCCGTCAAAAATAACCTGACCGTCGGTGACGCTGTGCAGGCGCAGAATCGTGCGTCCCATAGTCGTCTTGCCGCAGCCGGATTCGCCGACTATACCTATTGTTTTGCCGGCATCAACGGTGAACGAAACGTCGTCCACAGCGCGCACGTAAGTCAGAGGTCTGCCGAAAAAGTCCGTTTTAAGCGGAAAATATTTTTTGAGATGTCTTACAACGAGCAGCTTTCCCTTTTCCTCATCTGTCAGACACAGGTCGTCGGAGGCAGGGGCGCTTTGGGCGGCGACCGCCACATTTTCTTCATTCTCAACAGCGTCGTTGAGGGCTTGATTTTTCTTTTCTTCCATAATCTTATTCACCCTCCTTTTTGTTCTCGTTGTAGAGATAGCACGAAACGCTGTGCGTAGGCGTAACCTGTATCATGGGAGGATATTCGCCGTTGCACTTGCCTATGCACTTGTCGCACCTGTCTTTGAAATAACAATAGGACGGCATATTGACAGGGTTAGGCACCTGTCCGGGAATATTGTAAAGCCTTTCCACTTTTTTGTTTACGGCAGGCTTGCTCTTTTGCAGTCCCATCGTGTAAGGGTGCAAAGGATTTTGGAAAATTTCCAGAGCGGTGCCGCGCTCAATCACCTTGCCCGCATACATGACAACTACGTAATCCGCCATTTCGGCAATAACGCCCAGGTCGTGAGTTATCAGCATGATGCTGCCGTTTATTTTGTTCTTGATTTCGCGCAGCAGGTCGAGAATCTGAGCCTGAATGGTGACGTCCAGAGCCGTCGTGGGCTCGTCCGCAATGATAAGCTCGGGATTGCAGATAAGCGCCATGGCTATCATAACACGCTGCCGCATACCGCCGCTGAGCTCGTGCGGATAACGCTTGTAGATGTTTTCCGGCATGGCTATGCCGACAAGCTCAAGCATTTCTATACTGCGCTTTTTGGCGTATTCCTTCGTCGCGCCTTCAACGTGCAGCAGAGTCACCTCATCCAGCTGATTTCCGATTGTGAAAACGGGATTTAAGCTTGTCATAGGCTCTTGGAAAATCATGGCGACCAAGTTGCCCCTGATACGGTGCATTTCGTATTTGGGCATTTTGGCTATGTCGAAAACCTTGCGCTCGGTTTTGTACTGCGGTACGCCGAACTCGTTTGTTTCAATCACAGGCTTACCCTTTTCGTCAAAAACCTGATTTCCGTTTTCATCCAGCTTGTAAATGGGAATCTTGTTGCGTTTTTCGTCGTAAGAATAATCCGTTCCTTCAAAACGAATGGAGCCGGAAACTATTTGTCCCTGCGGCGCCTGAACAAGCTGCATGAGCGAAAGCGAAGTCACGCTCTTGCCGCAGCCCGATTCGCCGACAACGCCGACGATTTTCCCTTTGGGTATATTGAAGGAAACGCCGTCAACCGCCTTGACCACACCCACGTCCGTAAAGAAGTAGGTGTGAAGGTCGTCAAACTCAACGACATTCTGCGGGTCCTTCATTACTGTGAGATACTCGCTTTCGGGCACGTTTTTTCTGCGTTTTTTCTTTTCAAACTCCAAAGTGATTTTGAGGTTCTCTTTGGATATGCGGCGGGATTCCTTGGCGGAAATGTAATGCTTGCTGACTTCCTCGTCCTTTTTGAACAGCTTACGTACCCTGTTCCAGGTCTTTTTGAAGAAGTTTTCATCCTGCTCAGTCTGTTCGCCCGCCTTGTCTACCTTTTCCTCCGCGGTCTCAGTTACTTCCAGATTATTTTTATTGTTCTTTTCATCCATAACCGTTACCTCTTCATTTTCGGGTCAAAAGCGTCGCGCAAGCCGTCGCCTACAAAGTTGAAGCCCAGCACAGCGAGTATGATACAGATTCCGGGCGGAATCCATTGATATGCAATCTGATAAACCTCGCTTTCCATATCCTTGATGGCGTTTATCATTGTTCCCCAGGAAGCGTAAGGCTCCTGAACGCCGAGTCCCAGATAGCTGAGCGTGGCTTCCGAAATGATAATTCCGCCCAGTCCCATCGTCATGGAAACAATAAGCTGCGGCATGACGTTGGGAATCAGGTGCTTGAATATTTTTCTTGACGTAGACAGTCCCGTCGCCTCCGCCGCAATCATGTACTCCTGCTCTCTCAACATGAGTATCTGACCGCGCACCAAACGGGCAATACCCGACCAGCCGAAAATCGTCAGAACAAGCATCAGCCAGTAAATACGCGACATACCGTTTATTTCATAAGCGTCGAGCAAGGTACCGGCAATCAGCATAATCGGGAATGTCGGGACGCACATGAATATATCCACTATACGCATGATGAGCTGGTCAACCCATTTTCCGAAATAGCCGGCAATACCGCCGAGCACGATACCGATAAGGCCTTCTAGCAAAATAACGACAAAGCCCAGCGTCATGGAAATTCTTCCTCCCCAGAACGTTCTGGTCAGCACGTCGCGGCCTTTGCCGTCTGTGCCCAGCCAATGTCTTGAGCTGGGAGGGTCGTTGAGATTTTGAGTCGGAATATCCTCCAGAATCTGCCAGTAATCTCCGTCCTCAACATATTCCATCGTATATTTTATATTGCCGGGATTCTGGTCTATTTCGCTGTAATGATATCCCGTAAACCACGGTCCGACAAAACTCAATACGTAGAGCGCGATAAGTATTACCAAACCGATTACCGACAGCTTGGAGCGGAAAAACCTTTTTGCCACAAGTCTGCCCGGCGACATGATTTTTGCCTTGTCGGAAAGAAACTCCCTTTCCTCCTCCATTTGTTCCGTCAAAGTAGCGTTTTCGGAGGTTTCCTGAACTAAATTTTTATCTTTTTCTTCCATTTCATTCCTCCTATTTTCCAATCTTGACACGGGGGTCAACCAAGCCGTATGCCAAGTCGGAAAGCAAAACGCCCACAACTGTCATAATGGAAATAAACATATTGTACGACATAGTGAAAGGTATGTCGCCGTCAATCATGGCTCTGTAAGCCTTGTTTCCGATACCGGGTATATTGAACACCTGCTCCGTAATCATGGCGCCGCCGAACAATCCGGGAAGAGTACCCGCAAGCATTGTGACCAACGGAATCATGGTGTTTCTGAAAGCATGCTTGTAGACGACCTTCTTTTCGGACAGACCTTTGGCTCTCGCCGTTCTTATGTAGTCGGAATTTAAAACCTCGAGCATATTGGTTCTCGTATGTCTCATAAGTCCGCCGACCGAAAGAATGGTCAAAACAAACATAGGAAGTATCAAGTGATAAATCAAATCCACGAATTTGGCAAAGCCCGTCAACGTCTGACTCGGATCTGTCAGTCCGCTGGAAGGCAAAATTTCCAGACCGCCGTAGCCCTTGCCGAAAATAGTCAGCAAAAATTTGCCGAAGAAGAAGGCCGGCAGCGATATGCCTATAATCACAAGTACGGTAACAGTATAGTCAACCACGCCGTACTGGTGCGTAGCGGCAGTCACGCCCAAAGGAATTGCAATAAGGAACTGGAAAATAAGGGACACGACGGAAATACCGAAGGATATCCACATATACTGACCGATAACCTCGGCAACGGGACGGGCATAAACAAAGGAATCACCCCAGTTTCCGGTAACAAAGTTTCCCAACCATTTGATATAGCCTTCAGCCCACGTACCGTTAAGTCCGTAAGCCTCGTAAAGGGCGTCAATCATATCCTGGGTGACTTCGCTTCCTCCCGCGATAATATTCTGTATCTGCTTGCTGACGAAATCGTCAGGCATCAATCTTATCAATACGTAAAGTATGATAGAGATACCCAGCAATATCAATATGGAAAGCAGCAATCTTTTGACTATGTATTTGAACATATATGCTCCTTAAAATATTACAGGGGGAGGGAAGGTATCCCTCCCCCGAATAATTTTATAAATCAGGCATCGTTCAGTCTTGATTTACAAAACTTACTTCCCAGACTCTGCTCATAGGGTCCTGATAAGGAGTGACCTGTTTTACGGATTCGGAATCGTTGGATGTAAGCAGGCTGTCTGCGTCAATAACATTCTTATTAAAGACGAACAGATTCTTTCTCTGATATGTCGGGATTTCAACGCAAAGCTTCATTACTTCCTCAAGCGCCAGCTCGTAGGTCTCGGCTCTGGAGTTTTGGTCAAGCGTTGTACGCGCTTCTTCTATATATCTCGAGAGAACGTCTATTATTCCTCTTTCATAAGAGAACAGAGTTGCATTGGAGTCATCCAAAATTTCTCTGTAGCCCCAGTTCCACACGCTGGTGGCTTTGGAATCCTCGTGGTAAACCTGATACATATCGGGGTCAACCGTGGAGCTCCACGCCGCCGCCCACACTTGCAGACTGCCCGTTGCAAGCTTTTTCAGTGCGGAAATATCCGTTTTGACGGTGATATCGGTACCGAAGTTGTTGTTGAGAACCTCGGCAGCGTTGTAAAGCACCTGATAAGCCGGGTGGTCCTGAGTGTCGCCGGATATAGTAAAGGTCAGTTTGAGCGGTTTGCCGTTGTAATAATATGCATTGCCCACACTCGTGAGGTAGCCGTCCGCCACCGCAAGGTCAAGCTCGGCCCTTATTTTATCTCTGTTTGCCGTATTGTCGTAAGGATAATAAGCCTCCGTCAGTCCCTCGGGATAAGCCCAGCTCACAGACGACATGCTGCGATAAATAATTTCCGCAAGTCCTCCGGGATAATAATTGAGGAACAGCTGCAAATCGATAGAGTGAGCAATTGCTCTTCTCACGTGGACATTTTCAAGCCCCTTCTGTCCGGCGTTGATACCGATGTAACCGTAACCGAGATTGTCCACCAATACGTAATCGAATTGCTCTCTGCTCTTTTTGTTTACGTTAAGGTCGTTTACGGTATCCTGCTTGGCGGAGGGAGTAGCGTAATGAATATCTCCCGCCTGCAATGAGGAATACATCCTCATGGAGTTGATTACATAGTAATGATAACGCTTGATTTTGGCATTGTTGGACTTTGCGTCCTCCTCCGAGCAGATTACATAAGCAAACTCGTCGGGCTTGGACATATCTCTCTTCTTGTATATTTCGGTCTGAGTTGTAGAATCCCATCCGCTGAACAGAGTGTAGAAATACTCGTTTCTCACAAAATAAACCGACGTACCGGTGAAGAAATCCTTATATTTCAGGCTGGAACCGGTGACAGTACCGGCAGCATTGGAAGCCTGATAAGGACCTGCGCCTACGGGTATGGTAATCCCTCTCATATCGGTCATAAAGTCAATGCTTCCCATAGCTACGCCGAAATTGGTCAAGCCGTCCCACGCGTCGATTTGCTCCTGCTGCGAATAGATGTGCATGGGCATGGGAGAAATGGAGAAGTTGTACACCGCCTTGGGGTCAACCTCGTTTATACGGATTTTTATGACCTCGTAGCCGCTGACAATATTTCCGTTTGCGTCGTACTCCGCCAAAGGATAGGTGGTGGTCACGCCGTTGTCGTTTGTGATTGTTATGGTCTTTGCTTCCTTGTTGAATATTTCGGAACCGGGAACCATGCTTTCATCGAGATATACTGAAGCGGGGTCATCTGCAAGCCACTGCTTGTTCCAGGTTATGCCGCTGATATTGGGCACATTGCCTTTGTTGGCTTCCAGATAGAACGTATATGCTTCCGCCTTGAACTGGTCCAAAACCGTCATGGCAGTTCCCCACGCGGTGATGATGCTTTCAAACTCGTTGGGCATCTTGTTTTGGAAAACAAGGTTTATTGCTCTTTCCTTGTCGTCATCCGTCCAATCTCTGTACTGATGATTCGCAGGAGGTCTCCATTGTCCCTGATCGTTCAGCTCGTCAGCAATGAAGCCCTCGGCATAGAGGAACATCTGCGTGTCGTTGAGTATGAGGTCGCGAAGGTCGTCTGTATCCCAGGCGCCCATGTTGTTGCTGTAATCCGTCTCCAATTCCTCATAGAAGGTCTGGGCAACATATTCATAGTCGGCAGCCAAATCCACGCCCATTTCGGTTTCGGAACCTTGCGTAGCGGGATACTCTTCTCTGATTTTGTCGCGCATGGTGCTCTTGAGAGTATAGTGTCTCACACCGTCATCGTCTACGGTATAGCTCAATTCATCCCTGAGATTGGCAGCGACAAGATTGTCATTGTATTCGTTCTTTTTGATATCCTTGTAAGCTTCAACAAGGCTGTTACGTCTTGAAACAGCAGATTGCAGCATTTGATAATCGAGGTTTTCCTGCGCGTTTTCGTCATCGGTCTGCGTTCTGTAAGCCTGAAGCCCTATAATATCCGTCGAATACATCGTGCTGGAACCTATGTAAGAGGTGTCGAGATAGACATAATAGGTGAACAGCACGTCCTTGATAGTCAAAGGCGTTCCGTCGCTGTATTTAACCTTGTTTTTCAGCACGAAATAATAATCCGTGTAGGTTACGCCGTCAATTACCTCCGTCGCATTGGGATTGCTGGGGTCGTAAGTAACCTTCTGCATGAAATCCAACGCAACGCTGGGATACTCGGGACCGCAGACGATTTTAGCGTTTTTGTCCATGCTTATCATGCTGGCGGCAACCGTACCGGCAACCGTGGTGTCGTTTCCCGACGTTGCGAAGAAACTGTTGAAAACGCCGTCCGGCTCTTCAAGTCCGACAACCAGCTGGTCCTTTTCATTATCGTACTTCCTGTTCTTATTGCAAGCCGCAAATAGAGGAAGTACCATAATAACCGCAAGAATCACAGCAAGAAGTCTTGTGAGTCTGAGTTTTTTCATTTTGAAACCTCCGTTTGATTTTATTCTAAAAGCGCATAGCTTAAAGATTTAAGAATTGCTCGGACGTTTGTCGTCGACGTCAATGTTGAAATTGCATCCGTCAACAACCGTCGCATCGTCCTTCTGACCGAACCATAGTTCGTCGCTTATCAGCTGGTTCACGTTGTTGTTGCCTTCCGTGTTCTCGATAGTCAGCGAACCGTTGACCGTAACATTTTTGAGTGTGGAGTTGATTATGTTTCCGGCAAGAAAACCGAATCTGATACTCGGGTTTGTTCCCGAAGGCAAAGCCAAACTGAAATCGATTCCTTCAAACGTCACATCTTCAATCGTTGCTCCGTCCAGAACTCCGAAAAATCCTATAAACAACGTGCTCTGACGCTGATAAATGGGCTGCAAACGCTTTTCAAATATGATTTTGTGACCGTTGCCTTTAATCGTACCCGTAAATCTGAGCGTAGGATTGGAAACCGTGCACTCCTCTCTGTTAAAATCAGAATCCACATACATCTGACTGGTCTGGAGTGTAATGTCGCCTAAAAGATAATAATTGGCGTTGCCAAGCGTAACTTGTTTGGACGAATCCAGAATAGTCCAGATTCCTTCAAGATATTCGCAGTAAATTCTGTAAGTAGCATTCTCCTGATTGCTGTCGAGGTCCTCCTCCGACGTAACGGGATGAACAAGACTGCTCAGCGCTATTTCTTGAGTCAATGCTTCGTCGGCATAAAAAGGTTGCTCGGAGTTAAATCCGCTAAGAAGCGTTTTGTCGGTGAGCTTGGAATTCATATTGGAATAATTGCTTTCGGTTATATTTCCGCAAATAAATTCAGTCCCGTCTATGCTCTTGTTTACACTCCTAAGCTCCACCCAAGTTTTTACAGCGTCGCCGCCGCCTTCGGGTACAATATTGTCATAATATCCAAAAGAAAAGCTGCGCAATCTTCTCCATCTGGCAACCAGGGTTATGTTGTCAGTCACCGTATCCGTAGAGAAATCCCATGTTTCCCAGCTGTCTATATCCGCAACGTCGCTGTCCGCGGAAGGCTTTACATACCAGCCTATGATTTCATAGCCGGTCAAAGTGGGATACATAGTGTCCGGTTCTTTAATTTTCGTGCCGCTCTTGCATGCATACTTTATATAATCGTAATTGCTCGCTCTGCCTCCGTTGAAGTCCAGCACCGCTTCGTACACATAGCCTGCATCGGTAATTTCTTCCCTTTGCTTGTGGTCGACAAGCTTGCAACCCGCAAACAGCAGGCAAACGCCTATAATCAGAATAACAATTAGAAATTTTTTGCTTTTCATCTATTTCTCCTCTTTCCCGCCGCAGGACTTTTCGGTCCTGCGGGGGAGAAATTCCAAAGCACCGTCGAGTTAAGGAAAGCTTATTCTTCTTTCTTGTCGTCGACCTGTTGTTCAGCCTCTGCGCATACGGCTTTGTTCTTTCTGACAATGTCGAATACGACGTAAGCCACGAAACCAAGCGCAATCACGCCGGCAACGATTGCAAGTACGATAACCGTGGTCTTCAGCTTTTTGATTGTCTCGTCCTTTTCGTCTACGACGGGAGTCTCGGGGTCGGTAGGCTCGCCTGGATCCTTAGAACTTGACTTAAGCTGCTGAATCCTCTCTTCGGCGGCAACCAGAGTGTTGTATGCCGAAGTAATCATCGACCTCTGCTGCGCGTTGGGTATCAGGTTGTAAGCCGCTCTCGCCGCAGCAATTGCGGTCTCGTCTTTAAGAGTAATACTTCTGACGTCGGGCAGTTCATTTATCAGCTCTTCGGCAGCAACGGTTTCGTCGGCTTTTGCATTCGCACCTTTAATAATATAGTCAAAATACAAATTTGTCAACCAATTATCATAGCCAACTCCGTTTTCGGGCACGATAGCCACGATGTCTTCGGCTACTCCCAGCTGTCCGCCGAGGTTGAAGTACAGATACCAAACGGCTTCATACGCCATATTGTAGTAAACGATGTTTTCTCCGGGTTGGAAAATTTCTCCGACATTGTTTGCTACCTTGTTATAGTCGTTGGTTGTAATGCCTTCAAGCTCGGGCATGATATACGACCTGAACTCTATGGTTTTAAGCTTTTCGCAATCATAGAAGGCAGAGTCGCCTATGGTTTTGAGTGTTCTGGGCAGCACGAGAACTTCGAGATAATCGCTTCCCGCGCCTGCGCCGGTGCCTATTCTCACAGTATTGTCGAGAACGGTGTAAACCCTGTCCTCCTTCTGGGCGGGATAGGAAAGCAGCTGATATCCTCCGTTGGGCAGCGTGCCGTAAAGTACGCCGTCTTCCACAAAGTATCCGGAGCCGAGATTGAAGCTGTCGGTCGTCTTGCCGTTGACGGTTCTGGTAAACTCGTGCAGGTTTTTGGCATGAGCGAACACGCCGTCGCCTATCGACTCAATTTCTTTCTGAGTGAAAGTAAAGCTTTCGAGACCGGTTCCGTTGAACGCTCCGACGCCGAAACGAACAACATTGGGCAAGTCGACTGAGGTGAGAGCTTCCGTTCCCAAGAACGCGCCGTCAGGCACTTCTTCAATCAAAGGAACATAGATTTTCGTAGCGCTCTCCGCTTGATAGAAGCACATTTGACCGATTTCCGTGCACTCGGGAGCATTGATTTCCTTGACGCTCATGCAATACATAAACACAGCGTCGCCCATGGAAACAACTCTCTCGCAGTTAATCGTTTCAAGGCTGCCCGACAAATAGAACGCGCCGTTATTCAGAACCACGTCTATTTCGGAATCCGTAGGCAGCGTAACCTCTTTCAAAGAGCTGAGGATTACGTTCCACTGATTTCCGCTGCTGTCGGTTGCGGTGGCAAGCAATCCCGAGAATGCCATTTCACCGACTTCCTCCACCTTGGGCATGTTGACCTTTTCAACCCATAACGCATACTCAAATGCACCGGCTTCCACAATACGCACTTCGGGCATATTAAGCTCCGTCAGTCCCGCGCCGGGATAGGTATCCGTCAAATTGGTTGAACCTATATTGTAGAAGAATGCGCCCTCTCTGATTATCTCAACACTGTCGAGATTGATTTCGCTCAACGTAACGCAATAAGCAAAAGCGTATTTGTTGATTTCTTTGAGTTCCGAACCCAACGTCACGTCTTCCAGCGACGTCTGTCCGAAGAAAGCGTAATCGCCAAGTTCTTCAACGGAAGAGAGGTCAATCCTTGTCAGGGAGCCGCCGGCCACCTGACCGTTGTAGTTGGTGGAAAATGCGTTTGCGCCTATTTTCTTGACGCCGGACAGGTCGATATTTTCAAGCGACAGGTTCAATCCGAAACAGGCTTCGGGGATTTCCGTCAGATTTCCGAGCTCAACCGTTCCCCTGCCCAGATTGCTGCACAGGTAGAACGCACCTGCGCCGAGCGTAACGTCATTGCCGAGTTCGAGCGAGAAAACTCCCTCGCAAACAGCAAACGCTTCCTGTCCGATAACGGCGCCGTCGCCTATCGTAATCTTCTGAGGACCGTCCACAATCTGACTTTGGCTGTTGCTCGCCACACAGTTGTAGTAAGCGCGCGCGCCGACCTCAACGCCTGCGGGAATGACGATTTCATCCAGAGCATAACAGACTCCGAACGCCCCTTCGCCGATTCTCTTCAAACTGTCGGGGAAAGTGATTGTCTGCAACACGGTGTTGCCGTAGAAAGCGTAGTCGCCGATAACTTCAATATCGGTATCGCTCAAATCAAGGTCGATTATATCGGTTCTGCCGCTGAAAATGCCGCGTCCGAGCGATTTTAACGTCGAAGCAAAGGTATAGTTGTTGAAGTTATATCCGGGCGCTATCATGACGATTTCCGTTTGGTCGGCATTGTAGACAACCGCCTTGTCTTCGGAAAGCACGAAATTGGTGTTTCCGCTTGCCACGTTGAAAGATTTGAGCTTGCTTGCTCCCGCAAACACACTCACGCCGATTTTTTCAAGCGTCGCGTCCGCAGTAAAGGACACTTTGGAAAGACCCGAGCAGCCGTTGAACGCGCTGTCGCCTATTTCCGTAACCGCGCCCGTAAAGTTGACTTCGGACAGTCTCGCACAGCCGTAGAAAGCCATTGCGGCAACTTTGCTCTGAGGAATGGTAACACGTGTTATAGAAGTATTCCTGAACATTCCCTCGCCCATAGCCGTGTTGACGCTCATCTCGACAGAGGTCAGAGAGCTGCATCCGCCGAACACGTTGGAGCCTGCCGTCGCAAGATAAGGAATGTTGGCAGTCTTGATTGCCGTACAGCCCTCAAACACACTGTCGCCCAGCCAGCTCATGGTGCTGAAATCAACGTCTGTCAGGTGCTTGCAGTTCATGAACGCTCTGTGGAAAATCGTGTTGACGGGCGCGCAGCCTTCGCCGGAGCCTATATTGATTTTCGAAAGCAGGAGACAATCCCTGAATGCATCTTCGCCTATGGTAGTAAGAGCTTCCGTCTTGCCTGCCGTCTCGTGCTCGGGCAATACAACCTCTTTGAGGTTTTTGCAATCTTTAAATGCACGCTTGCCTATACTGCCCACGCCTTGAGGAATAATCACCTTCTCAATTGAAGTGTTCCCCACAAATGCGTCGTCGCCGATTGCGTTGTACATTTCGTCGTCGGGCAGCTCCGCAGTCATAACGCCGTCGATAAGCTCGCCCACTCCGTAATAACGTGTCAGAACATAGTTGGATATTATGTACGGGTCAAGAACCTCTATGTTTACGTATGCGGAGAAAGGCACGCCGGATATGCCCGAACCTGCTTTGGGACGAAGCGTTATGGAAACGGTAGCGCTTCCCTCCTTGACGGCAGTTATTTCGTCGTTTCCGTACTGGTCCTGACTGTAAGTAACATAGCGCGTGTTGCTGGATTTCCATTCTATGTCATAGTTGGACAAATCTATGTACCAAGGCTTCACGACATAATCTATTTTGATTTTCTCGCCCGGATAAATCTTTACCGTACCGGTTATGAATCGAGGATAATTGGGATTCCAATCGTCGTCGTTTACTCTGTTGTGCGCATAGAGATATTCATAGAAAGTGGTTTCTATATCCTCCAATGCGGGAGCTTTTTGCGCGACATAGCCGTCGTCGCCTTCGCCGAGCACGGTTACCCTGATTGTAGCCGCGCCCTCCCAACGGGGATCGTTGCTCAGAAGCGTGTCTTTGTCCACGACCGTCACCGTAGCGGTACCCTTTCCGACGGCGTAAATTTCACCGTCCTGCACCTTGACTACATCTTCGTTGCTGCTGCTCCAAACAAAGCCGTCCGTCCACTGGTCGTCGGGAGTGACAATGGGAGTCACCTCGTACAGCTCCCCTACGCTAAGAGTCAGCTCGGTTTCCTTCAGCTGAACGTCTGTCACGTCTCTGGGCAGCGTAACGGCAAATATACTGGTGTTGAGCGCATAGTCTGTAAGCTGTATGAAGAAGAAATCGTAATTCTCGTCGGCATAATCCAAATACTCGGTTATGTCCCAAGACACTTTGGTTACGCTTCTTCTCTCTCCTCTTACGGGAATGGCGTGGCTGCTCAGCATCTGAAGAGTTGCGTTTTGGTTTTCTCCGGTTATAAAGCAGGGAAGAACCGCCGCCGCATACTGATTGTCATAGACGTACAAATCCATGTACGTATGTATGGGATTCTTTTTGTCGTCCCTCTCAATCTCGGTACGATACTCGACTTTGGTAAGAACGGGATTCTCGTTGTCTATTCTGAAATCGAAGGAATAGGTGTTGTTGGGCACTATTCCGTCCTTGTAGTCCACGTATCCCGTAATGGTAGCCGTGTACTGCGTGTTGTTGGCAAGAGAAAGTCTGCTGGGCGTGAGCAGCAGCTGGTCATAGAAATCGACGTCCTCTTCGAGACTGTTTCCGTTGTAAAGGAACGTGGGACTTCCGAGACCCGCTTTTCTCACGTTTTCAAAGGATTCCTCGTGTATGACCTCTCCCGTCAGCTTGTTGGTAATGGTGAAGTCCACCTTTTTGCCGCCGCGAACCATGTTCATATAAACCTGATACAGGGCAAAAAGTCCGTCCTCGTCATAGGTGAGAGCCGCCTTTTCGGTGTCGGGGTTGATTGCCTTTTCGGTGTCGGGCAACGTGTAGGGATACATGCCGAGAGGAAGCAAATAAGCGTTCCACTCGCCTTCTTCGTCGAGGAAGGGTTCAAGCGCCGCAAGCGGAGTGGTGGGATAAATCAAGGCCTGCACTTTGTCTTCGTCCAGCACCGACGCATCGTTTGCGGACTCCTCCACCTCGTAGTAGTCCTCCCAGAACATTTTCTGGTCAAGCCAGCTTCCGTAGAACGCGAGATAAGGTATAGACAAATCTACGCCGCCCTCTCCGGCAAGCAGCTCCACGAAGCCTTCCACATACATTCCGTTTTCAAAATTGTCTTCGAGATATTTTATTTCGTTTTCGGCAAGAGTGATAGTCACCTTGAGCTTTGCGGTCTGACCTGCGGGAACCGAAACCGTGTTGGTGGAATCGGTGTACGTGCCGTTTGTCACACTGACCTCTATCTTGCTGTCGGTGAACATATACGCCTTTTCAAGAATCGTCCAAACCTTGTAGTCCCTGACGTAGGTGCACTGCTCGGTCATGACCTTGGTGTTGAGCGTGTAGTTAAGAGCAGTGGTACCCATATTGACCACGTTGAATTCAAGCTCGTATTTGCCCGTGCGCTCGGGGTCGTCGTAAAGAGACAGCTTGGCGTAATCGCTGCCGTCCACCGTCAGATATCCCTGCGTCGCGAGCGCGCCGTCAAGGTTGGCAAGTCCCGCGCCCTGCTTGCGGGGCGAATAAGGATTGCCCTCTTCGTTGTAAGCGATTGTAGCCGTGCTCATGATGAGCTGCTGAGTCATGGACCACAGCTGCGAAGCCGTGATGTCGGGATATTTTTCCTGCAAATACTGTCTCACAAGCAGAACGACGCCTGCGAGGTTGGGCGTAGCCATACTGGTTCCGCTCTGAATGGCGTATTGGTCGTAACCCGTAACGGCAGACAGAATGTCGCCGCCGTGTGCGGTGATATCCGGTTCGAGCGTCAGGCTGGGCAAAGGTCCCCAGGAGCTGAAATCGGACATGAAAGGACCTGCGAGGTTGGCTCTGTTGACCTCCATGGTTCCCGTCTGGCGACTTGCAAGAATGTCGCCCACTTCCTTGTTAATCGAGCAGGCTGCGATGTCGAGGTTCTTACCTATGGACATCCTTATCATACCCGTCGTGTTGTTGTAAATAATTATACCTGCCGCGCCCGCAGCGTAAGCCGCAGATGCCTTATCCTCGAAGCTGGAGGTGCCGCGCTTGACAAGAGCAATCTTTCCGCTGATGTCTATTCCGCTGCTCCTCAACGCGTCATAGTCCGAAGGATAGCCTATGCCGGGTACGGTCACATATTCAAACACTCTGCTCTGCTGCTCGCCGAGAAGCATGTCGAAGAAATCGTACTCTACGCTCTGAGGGTTGACCGCATTGTCAAAGTAAGCCGCAGTTTCGCCGTTGGCGACTATGTAAGGAGTCTTGACGCCGCTTATAGAAGCAACCGTGAAGGAAGCATAGTAGCTGCCGGGGCTGCCGATTGTACCCGTGTCGGGGTTGCTAGTCAAAGCGGAGCTGCCGTAGGCGCTGTTCATATAAGAGTTGTATTCGTTGCCCGCCGCAACGCAAAGGGTAATTCCCGCTTCTCTGACGGCATTGAACACGCCGTCGATGATGCCGGACTCTCCTGCCGTAGCAAAGCCGGAAGTCGAGCCAAGACTCATGTTAATCGCGTCAACGCCCAAAGCAACGCTGTCCTCGAGGGCGGCGAGAATGTCCATCTGATATGCTCCGGAGTGCTCCTCGCTGAAAACCTTCATGGTAGCGAGCTGCGCCTCGGGAGCAACGCCGGTAATCACGTCGGATTTTCCCACGATAACGCCAGAAACGTGAACGCCGTGAGGGTTGCTGCCGGGATAAGCGTCGGGGTCGTCGTCGGCATAGTCGAAAGCATAAGGGATTTTGTCGCTGTAATATACGTCGTCAACGCTCAGTCCGTTGTAAATGGAGCTGGCTTTGAGCTTGCCGGACGCAAGCATAGAGGAAATATAAGACCTGTCCATTGCCATTGTGTCGGAATCGGGCTGATGCTGGAAGGCCTCGTGCATTCTGTTAATACCCGTATCCAGCACGGCAACAACCATGCCCTCTCCCGCGTAGCCGCAGTCGGAGCTGTTGAAAATACCGGTAGATTCATACACATTGACAAAGTTTTCCGTAACGTCTACCGTAGGCTCGGCGTAAAGCTCGGACACGATAACGTTCTCGACGTCGTTATACGCCTTTATCTTGGCAATATCACCGTATCTGACGTTTGCCGCAAAAGCGTTCATAACCGATGTATAATTGTATTTGAACTCGATTGCGATGCCCGCCTTCAAAAGCTTTGTCATGAGAGCAGTCTGCTTTGCTTCAAGCACGGCAGCCTGACCTTTTGCGGACGAGCTTTCCAGATATTTGTCTATGGAAGAATATTTTTCGTTTTCTCCGTTGTTGTATCTGCTCACGAGCGAATCGTCCGAAAGCTGCACAATAACCCATACCTCGTCCTCAGACGAAAATACGGGCGATTGGTCTCCCGTCAGCTCGGCAACGTCGGACATGGTAAGCATTGCGTCCGTGTTGAGAGCCGCTTCAAGCGCACCGGTGTCGTATTTGCCCGTAACGTCGGTTACGGTGACGCCGTCGTTGAGACCGGAGCCGCCAGTCGTCGTCCCTGTGTTTTTCGATGCGTTGTATCCTGCGTTGAAAGCGGGCACGTACGCCGCAACGGCGGTGGTGCACACCATCAGCATGACCAACAACAAAGTCAACACTTTTTTGTTTTTCATTGTGGAACCTCCTGAAAAAATTTATCCTGTACCCAAAGGACGAATCGGATAAGTTTAGAGCCTATTATATCTCCGTCGCCCTTAAAAAGTCAATCCTTGCCGACCGCATAAAGCTACCAAATAATGGAAACCCCCGCCGCCTTTTCGCTTTTAAGTCAATATCTTCTTCCTTGATGTAAAACGGGTAAAAATATGAAATTTATTCATATTTTCACCTCCCGACGCCCCTGCCTCAATTGATTTTTATGAATTTTTTTCACTAATTATAGCTTTAATTAATTTCTTATATACTACTCGTCTCCAATGGTTTTTGAGTGATATAGTTATGAAAGTTTCAATTTTGTCTATATAAACGTACATTTATGTTGGAAATTTCACGAAAAACATATCGATTTTGTGTATTGTATATAAAAACTTTTGTCGGCGTCAATATGCACAGTTTGCATATTTATTCAATTACAAAAAATATTTACACAATCGCCTTTCGACAAACACGCTTATATCTCAACAAACTGTTCGCGCCTTTTGCCCGCCTATTCGATTGCCCGAAAAATAATTTTGATGTATAATAGCGGCATGGGTGAAGTATTGTTGGACGCTCTGCTGGACAGTCTGAAAATACTGCCTTTTTTGTTTCTCGTATACGTGCTTATCGAAATTCTGGAAACGAAAACTTCGGCAAAACTGAAATCCGGCAGAGCTTTGCGGGGTGGATTTGCTCCTTTGTTGGGCGCGGGTATAGGGCTCGTGCCGCAATGCGGCTTTTCGGTAATGGCGACCAATCTGTTTGCCAAAGGATATTTGTCCGTGGGTACGCTTCTTGCCGTTTACATCAGCACGAGCGACGAGGCAATCCCTATTCTGCTGGCAAATCCCGCAGGATGGAGCAAGCTGTGGCCGCTTCTGCTGGCGAAATTCGCAGCCGCGGTGGCAGTCGGTTACGGCGCCTACCTCGTCTGCGGCGGAAAAAAGACGCTCGAAGAAACTGCAACAATTGCCGATGCGTCCTTAGACAAGAAAGACATCGACGACGAACAAGCGGAAAAAGAAAGCGACGACATAGGCTGTTGTCATCATCACATAGAAAAACGGCACAATTTCTGGCAGAATTACGTCTTTCATCCGATGGTGCATTCTCTGAAAATATTTGCTTTTATTTTGATTGTCAACGTGCTTTTCGGACTGCTTCTGTTCTATACGGGAGAGCAATGGCTGCACAACGTGCTTGCGGGCACGGGATATTTTCAGCCTTTTATTGCCGGGCTTGTGGGGCTCATACCCAACTGCGCGAGCAGCGTGGTGCTGACCGAGCTGTACATAACCGAAGGACTGACCTTCGGCAGCGCGTTTGCGGGACTTTCGGTAAACGCGGGAATCGCCCTGACGGTACTTTTCAAGCAAAACAAAAACCTTAAACAAAATTTGCTTATAGTCGTTTCCCTTTATTTGCTTTCAACAGCGCTTGGACTTGTGATTGACCTTATTTTTCCATCGTTTCTCTGAAAATAAAAACAGCGCGGCGAACGCGCTGTTTTTTCATGCAATAATTCAGATGGGCAATACTTCGATGATTGCCATTTCCGCAGCGTCGCCGCGACGCATACCCAGCTTGTGAATGGTGGTATAGCCGCCCTTCTGACCGATTTGTTCGGAGCGCTCTGCGAATTTGGGAGCGTAAACGTTGAAAATCTTTTCTATCAAAGGCATCTTGATGTCCTTTGTTCTCAGATTGTAAGCGCTCTTGCTCTCCTTTTGTCCTTTGGTTTCCTGAATGTCGACAAGATTGGAGATGAGCTTTCTTCTTGCCGCAAGCTTTTTGGGACCGTCGTTGATGACGTCAACCTTTGTTTCCTTGCCGTTGACTACTTTGGTTTTCTGTACCTTCACGACGTCCTGATACGTATTTATTGCAAGCGTGAGATTTTTCTCAGCCAGCTTCTGCACCTCTTTGGCTCTTGCCAGAGTGGTCTCTATTTTGCCGTTCCACAATAGGTAGGAAACCTGATTTTTCAATAAAGCAAGCCTTTGATCCGTGGCTTTTCCTAGTTTTCTTTGCATTTGTGGTTTTTCCTCCTAATCTTCTTTCAATTTGAGTCCGAGACCGAAGCTTTCAAGCCGTGCAATAACTTCGTCCAGAGATTTCCTGCCAAGATTTCTGACTTTGAGCATATCCTCTTCCGTCTTTCTGGTAAGGTCGCCTACCGTCTGAATATTGGCGCGCTTCAAGCAGTTGTAGCTTCTGACCGACAAATCCATGTCGTCTATGTTCATGTCGAGAATCTTCTGCTGCTTGTCTTCCTCGCGGCTGATTAGAATGCCCAATTCGCCCATAGACTCGGACAGGTCCACAAACATCTGAACGTGCTCGCAAAGGATTTTCGCCGCAAGCCCCACTATTTCGCGCCCCGAAAAAGCGCCGTTTGTCTCCGCTTCGAGCGTAAGCTTGTCAAAGCCTATATTCTGTCCCACGCGCGCCGCGTCAACATTGTAATTTACCTTTTTGACGGGGGCGTAAATGGAATCGATTGGTATATATCCCAAGGGATACGCAAGCTTTAGCTCTCTGTTGACTTCCTTATTCTTCTCCGCCGAAACGTATCCTCTGCCCCGCCCGACCGTGATTTCGCAGTTCAGCTGACCGCCCTGGTCTATCGTGCAGATATGGAGCGAGGGGTTAAGAATTTCCACTTCGGCGTCGGTGGAAATGTCCGCCGCCGTCACCTCGCAGGGACCGACCTTGCTGATTGTCAGGGTTTTTCTGAAATCGCGTGCGGTATTGTCGGACTTCATCGCTATTTGTTTGAGATTGAGAATAATTTCTGTAACGTCCTCTTTGACGCCGTTTATTGTGGAGAATTCGTGCTGTACGCCGTCGATTTTTACGCCTACGGCGGCAACTCCGGGAAGGGCAGAAAGCAAAACTCTTCTCAAAGCGTTTCCAAGCGTGATGCCGAAACCTCTTTCCAACGGCTCAACGACAATTTTTATATAAGTGCCGTCGGAGTTTTCTTCGACATTCATTCTTGGTTTTTCTATTTCCATCATATCGATTATCTCCTTTAAATTTTTTTGTCGGGTTTACGACTTCAAAAAGCCGTGTTATTTGGAATACAACTCGACAATCATGTGTTCCTGGATATTCATATCGATATCTTCACGTTGAGGTTTAGAAATAATTTTGCCCGAAAGGGTTGCAGTGTCGAAGTCTAACCATTTTGGAAGATTTGTCGGTTTTTTCATCTGCTTTAACTCGGAGAAAAATTTGTTGTCCTGCTTGTTCTCCTTAACTCCTATCACGTCGCCCACCTTCACCTGATAGGAAGGAATGTTGAGCGTTTTGCCGTTGACGGTGATGTGTCCGTGATTGACGAGCTGTCTGCTCTGACTGCGGGACACGCCGATGCCCATACGGTAAACGACGTTGTCAAGTCTTTCCTCGAGCATGACCAGCATATTGGTACCTGTGATTCCCTTCATGCTGTCCGCTTTGAGATAATATTTGTGGAACTGCTTTTCCTGCAATCCGTAAGCTCTCTTTGTTTTCTGTTTCTCGCGCAGCTGCGAGCCGTATTCGGTCACCTTTTTCCTGCCCGCCCACTGCTGTCCGGGAATTTTGGCTCTGCGGGTCAAAGCGCATTTCTGAGAATAGCATCTGTCGCCTTTAAGAAAAAGCTTTTGATTTTCTCTTCTGCACTGACGGCAATCCGCCTCTGTATATCTTGCCATATTCTTAAAACTCCTTTAATTCAAATTCTTCTGCGCTTGGGAGGGCGACAGCCGTTGTGGGGTATGGGAGACACGTCTTTTATCATCGTGACTTCCAAATCCGCTACCTGAAGCGCTCTGATTGCCGCTTCTCTGCCTTGTCCGGGTCCCTTGACGAAAACCTCTACGGAACGAAGTCCGTATTCCTTCGCGCCGCGCGCCGCCGCTTCGCTCGCCTGCTGCGCCGCATAGGCAGTGCTCTTTCTCGAACCCTTGAATCCCAACGCGCCGGAGCTGCAAGCCGCCAAAGCGTTGCCGTTGGTGTCGGTTATCGTGACTATGGTGTTGTTAAAGGAAGCGTGAATATGCGCCTGACCTTTGTCAACCTTGCGTATATCTCTCTTTTTTCTCGTTACTTTTTTAACTGCCATGTCAAGCCTCCTTATTTAGCCGCCTTTTTGCTTCTGGAAACCGTGCGTTTGGGTCCCTTTCTCGTGCGGGCATTCTGCTTGGACGATTGTCCGCGCACAGGAAGATTCTTTCTGTGTCTTACGCCGCGATAGCAGCCGATTTCGATAAGTCTCTTTATGTTCATGGAGACTTCTCTTCTCAAATCGCCTTCCACGTGGATATTCTTTTCGATATAATCACGCAGCTTGGAGACGTCCTCTTCTGTCAGGTCTTTTACGCGCGTGTCGGGATTGACTCCTGTTTCGGCAAGAATTTTGTCCGCCGTGGGCAGACCGATGCCGTATATATAAGTCAAGCCGATTTGGATGCGTTTTTCTCTTGGTAAATCTACACCGGAAATACGTGCCATTAAATTTTTACTCCTATTAAGATATTATTTTTTTATATCTCTACACAGGCAGGTCTGCCGCAGAAAATCGGAATGTTGGCGGCGTTTCCTGACTGAAATTGTTGCCTAACCCTGTCTTTGCTTGTGATTGGGATACTTGGAGCATATCACCATAACTCTGCCGTTTCTTTTGATGATTTTGCATTTGTCGCACATGGGCTTTACTGAGGGTCTGACTTTCATTTTAAAGTCCTCCTGAATTACTTAAATTTTTTTACGGATTGAGTATTGTCAAGTTATTTCGAGCGCCAGATAATGCGTCCCTTTGTAAGGTCGTAAGGGCTCATTTCGACTGTCACGTTGTCGCCTTTCATGATTCTGATATAGTTCATTCTAAGCTTTCCGGATATGTGGGCTGTGATTTTGTGGCTGTTTGCCAGCTCGACGATGAATTTCGTGTTGGGCAGCACTTCAACCACCTTGCCTTCTACCTCTATGACGTCATCTTTCGACATACTTTCCTCCTTTTAATTATTTAGACTTTGTGGGGCGGACGGCTCATTAAAGCTTCTTAATGCGCTCCTTACCTCGCTGTCGAACACTTTTTTTCCGGCAATCAGCTTTTCGGCAATGCCTTCCAAAACGTGTCCGCTGTTTTTCAGATGTTTTATATTTTTCTTTTTGGGACGGGCAAGCTTGTGGGTATGTCCGTCCGCGATAAAAACGAAATCGGCGTCCCTTATTTCCGACACCATGAAATATCCGCCGGCATCTCTGCCTCTCTTGGAATACACAACGCTTCCGATTCTGATGACGTTTTCCATTGCCTCTCCTAAATCGTCAGAATTTCGGCGCCGTCATAGGTTACGGCAACCGTATTTTCATAGTGTGCCGAGGGCAGTCTGTCGCCGGTCTTGACCGTCCAGCCGTCCTCGCAGAAATCGACCGCGCCCGTTCCCATATTTATCATCGGCTCGACGGCAATGGTCATGTTGGCTGCAAGCCTTATGCCCCTGCCCTTTACGCCGAAGTTGGGTACGTTTGGCTCCTCGTGCATCTCGCGGCCTATCCCGTGTCCCACCAGCTCTTCCACGACGCCGTAGCCGAAGCTTCTTGCATAGCTGCAAATCGCCCAGCCGACGTCGCCTAAGCGCACGCCGTCTTTTATGACTTTCAGCGCCTCGAAAAAGCACTGCTCCGTCACCTCGACAAGCCTCCGTTTTTCCGGAGAAATTTTCCCGATTGCAACGGTGCGAGCCGCGTCGCCGTGATAGCCGTCCTTGAAGGCGCCAACGTCAAAGGAAACAATCTGTCCTTCTTCGAGAAAACGCTTTTTGGAGGGAATGCCGTGCACTACTTCCTCGTCTATGGAAATGCACACGGAAGCGGGATAACCGTGATAGCGGAGAAAGCTCGGTTTTGCTCCGCATTTCAAAATAAATTCATACGCAGCCTTGTCAAGCTCGGCTGTGGAAACGCCCGCGCGCGCCTTGTCTTCGAGCAGCCTGAGCGTGTCGCGGGTGATTGCGCCCGCGCGACGCATAAGTTCAAGCTGTTCGTTGGTCTTTACGCTTATCATAATTCCGCTATACGTTCCTTTATTTCCTCAAACACCGCTTGCGGCGGCTGCGCCGAATTTACGTCAATCAGTTTGCCCTTTTTGCGATAATATTCGATTAGCGGATGGGTGTTTTTGTAGTAAACCTTCATTCGGTTGGTTATGGTCGCTTCGGCGTCGTCCTGTCTTGTAAACAGCTCTCCTCCGCACAGCGGGCAGACCTTTCGGTCTTTGAGAACGCTTATGTGATGCACGGCGGAGCAGTTTCTGCACGTGCGTCTGCCTGCCAGCCTTTCAAGCAGAACCTTGTCGTCAACCGACAGATTTATAACGCAACTGACGTCCACATCCCCGTCAAAGGCCTTTGCCTGACCGAGAGTTCTCGGAAAACCGTCCAGAATAAAGCCCTTGGCACAGTCTCCGTGACTGAGGCGCTCCTCGACGATTTTAAGAACAATGTCGTCGGGGACAAGCTCTCCCTTCTCCATAAATTCTTTTATTTCTCTTCCGAGCGGCGTGTTCCGTTTGAGATTTTCGCGGAAAATTTCGCCCGTGGAAATCTGCGGAATACCGAAATGGGAGACCATCCGCTGCGCCTGAGTGCCTTTTCCCGCTCCCGGCGCACCCAGCATAACTATTCTCAAACCGTCAGCAATCATTTCTCTGCCTTTACTTCAAAAAGCCCTTGTAGTGTCTCATCATAATCTGATTTTCCAGAGCTTTGTTAAACTCCAATGCAACCGACACTACGATGAGCATTCCCGTCGCGGAAAACGCGTTCAAAAGGTCTGTCGCGCCCGAATTGATAATCTGAAACACCGTCGAAGGCAAAAGCGCCATAATGGCAAGGAACACGGCTCCCCAGAAGGTGATTCTTCTGACTGTTCTCGCAAGAAAGTCCGCCGTTTCCTTACCCGGTCTAATCCCGGGAACAAAGCCTCCGTTCTGCTGTATGTTTTTGCTCACCTCCGCAGGATTGAACTGAATCTGCGAATAGAAGAACGCGAACAGGAAAATGAACAAAGTGAGGAAGAACAGATAAACCACGTTGCCTACCCAATGTCCGCCTTCCGCCGTCATGTACTTAGTCCACCATGCCGTAAACGACCAGTTGGGGAAAAAGCTCAATATCATGGTGGGGAAGCTGAGCAGCGCAAACGCGAATATCAAAGGCAAAACGCCGCTTCCGTTGACCTTTATGGGAATAAAGGTGGACTGTCCGCCGTACATTTTGTTGCCCTTGATTTGCTTGGCGTACTGCACCTTGATTTTTCTCTCGGCGCCGTCAACCCACGTGATAAAGGCGAAAATAACCACGACAAGCAGGACAAAGACTATCAAATCCCAACCGCCTGCACTCGTAAAATCGCCGGTTTCGGCTATGTTCACAAAAACTTCGAGAATCGCTTGTCCCGCCGATGCTATGATTCCGATAAAAATCAACATGGATATGCCGTTTGAAACGCCGTATTCGGTAATTCTCTCGCCTATCCACATGGTAAGCATGCTGCCTGCGACGAAAATTATCGTAACAATGATGAACAATACCCACGTGGGAACGGTGAACTGCGCTCCGAACATTGCGTTGTCGAACAGACTTTCGTTGTTGAAAGCAAGCAGAATACCTACCGCGTTGACTACGGCAAGACCGAGCGTAACATATCTCGTAATCACCGCAATCTTGTGTTTTCCTTCTTCTCCCTCTTTGGAAAGTCTTTCCAGGGCGGGGATAGCCACTGTCAACAATTGCATAATGATGGACGCGTTGATATAAGGCGATATTCCTATCGCAAACAACGTACCCTGACTTAAAGCGCCGCCGGTAATCGCGCTCATTATTCCCATAAAGCTGTTGCCTTCGACGGCGTTGCTGAACACCGACGCTTCGATTCCCGGAACGGGAATATAACAGCCGATTCTGTAAATAATTACAAGCAAAATCGTCAGAAGGATTTTGTTGCGGATTTCTTTTATTTTAAAGGCGTTCTTTAAAGTCTGAATCATTATTCGATTACCTCTGCTTTACCGCCCGCTTTTTCGATTGCTTCCTTTGCGGAAACCGAAAATTTGTGCGCATGGACGGTCAAAGGCTTGCTTAACTGACCGCCGCCCAACACCTTGAGTCCGGCGTTGGATTTGTTGTTGACCAAGCCCATATCCAGCAGAAGCTCGGGTGTAACCACCGCGTTGTCCTCAAATCTTTCAAAAACCGAAAGGTTGACCACCGCGTAGGTTTTCTGAAATTTGTTGTAGAAACCGCGCTTGGGCAGACGTCTTGTCAAAGGCATCGTGCCGCCCTCGAAACCGGGACGTACTCCGCCGCCGCTGCGCGCCCATTGTCCCTTGTGCCCCTTGCCGCTGGTCTTGCCCAGTCCGCTGCCGGTGCCCCTGCCGAGTCTCTTGGCGGGAGTGACCGCGCCTTCGGCGGGTCTTAAAGTGTGAATTCTCATTTCGGTTGCCTCCTATTTAAGCTCCTCGACGGTCACAAGATGCTTCACGCGGAAAATCATGCCGCGAACGGCGTCGTTGTCGTTGAGAATTTTAAAAGAGCGAATCTTTTTGAGTCCCAACGCTTCAACCGTCCTCTGCTGCACCTTCAAACAGCCGATAGTGCTTTTTACAAGCGTGACCTTGATTTTTTTGTCGCTGAGTTGGTAAGGCTTGTCGCCTTTGGCGTGCTTGACCTTGTAAAGAGGAGCTTTGGCTTCCTTCACAAGGTGACCGTTCATAATTCTCGGTTCGGCCGCCTTCTGAGTTTTTTTAGCTTTTGCCATTGGTTTTCTCCTTATAGCTCGTCAACTGCCTTGCCGCGGAGAGCCGCTATCTGCTGAGCGGTGCGCAGGCTTTTGAGTCCCTCGTAGGTAGCCTTGACACAGTTGATGGGGTTGTTGCTGCCGTAGCTCTTTGTGCGGATGTCCTTGACTCCGCAGGCTTCGAGCACGCTTCTCACGGGACCGCCCGCAATAACTCCGGTACCGGCTTCCGCAGGGAGCAGCAGCACGTGACCTTTGCCGAATTTGCCGATAATCTCGTGGGGAATGGTGGAACCGAGCAAAGAAATTTCGCTCATGCTCCTCTTTGCCTGCTGAGTCGCCTTTTCGATTGCCTGAGGAACCTCGCCTGCCTTGCCCATACCGACGCCAACCTTTCCTTTGCCGTCGCCGACAACCACCAGCGCGGAGAAACGCATGGTTCTGCCGCCCTTAACAACCTTGGTGACGCGGTTTATGGAAACGGTCTTTTTGATGAGACCGTCGTCCTCGTCGTGTCTCTTGTTTTTGTTGAAAGGTCTTTTGCCGCCGGGACGTCTGTCATGACCGTCGCGGCCGCCCTCTCTTCCCTCGCGGTTGAATCCGCCGGCTCTTTTCTCTGCGGGAGCGGGATTGACCTCCGCCACGACCTCGGTCGCGGCAGTTTCCTGAGTTTTTACAACTTCGTCATTCATCATCATTCTCTCTCCTCTTAAAACTTCAAGCCCGCTTCGCGCGCGCCCTCGGCCAGCTTTTGGACTCTGCCCGTATAGATGTAACCGCCGCGGTCGAACACAACCTCCGTTATGCCCGCTTCAAGCGCTTTTTTGCCTACCGCAAGACCTACCGCCTTGGCTTCCTCGCACTTGTTTTTGCCGGCAAGCTCTTCTTTCATCGCGAGACTGCTCGCGGAGACGAGAGTTCTGCCCGCCACGTCGTCGATAATCTGAGCGTAAATGTATTTGGTGCTGCGATACACGTCGAGTCTCGGTCTCAGGCTGGTTCCGGACAAATTCTTTCTAACTCTTGCGTGACGGACTTTTCTGTCCGCGTTTTTATCTTTCTTAGAAATCATGATTTACTCCTTATTTACCCGCCTTCTTGCCTTCCTTGAGTATCACGACGTCTTCCTTGTATCTGACGCCGTAACCGTGATAAGGCTCGACTTCACGTTTTGCTTTGATGTTTGCCGCCGTCTGACCGACGAGATTTTTGTCTATTCCCTTTACTACTATTTCCGTAATGGAGGGGCACTCGAAGGTGATGCCTTTGGGAGCCTCCATTTCTATCGGATGGGAATATCCTATGTTAAGCACAAGCTTGTTGCCGTTGACCGCCGCCTTGTAACCGACGCCGTTGATGACAAGCTCTCTCTTGAAGCCGGCGGTAACGCCGATTACCATGTTGTTTACGAGAGCTCTGTAAAGACCGTGCTTGGCTCTGTTTTCCTTCATGTCGTCGGGACGCGTGAAAACAAGTTTGCCGTCGTTCATTTCGCATTTGATGCTTTTGCCGATATCCTGCGAAAGCTGACCTTTGGGACCTTTGACGCTCACGACGGAGCCGTCTATTTTGACTTCCACGCCCGACGGTATGGTTATGGGCGCTCTTCCTATTCTTGACAATTCCGTATACCTCCCATTACCAAACGTACGCCAGCACTTCGCCGCCGAGATTTTCTCTGCGCGCCTGCTTGTCCGTCATAATCCCCTTCGAGGTGGATACGATGGCTATGCCCAACCCGTTGAGAACCTTGGGCATATCCTCGCTCTTGGCATACACGCGCAATCCGGGCTTGGATATTCTTCTCAGACCGGAAATGACCTTGCCGTGCTTGCTGTACTTCAAAGTGATTTTTATTTTGCTCTTTATTGTGCCTTCGTCCGAATTTTCAACGCCGGCGATGTAGCCTTCCTCCAAAAGGATGTCGGCAATCGCCTTTTTGGTTTTGGACGCGGGAATATCAACCTCGTCGTGCTTGGCGATAAGCGCGTTCCTGATTCTTGTCAGCATATCGGCGATAGGATCCGTTACTACCATTTGTTACCTCCCTGATGCTTACCAGCTCGACTTCTTTACTCCGGGAATTTCTCCCTTGTAAGCCTTTTCCCTGAAACAAATTCTGCAAATGCCGTACTTGCGCAACACGGAGTGCGGTCTGCCGCAGACGGAGCAGCGGGTGTAGGCACGGGTAGAATATTTAGCCGGTTTCTGCTGTTTGTTTATCATCGATTTTTTTGCCATTTTTTTACCTCGCTCAAGCCTTGAAAGGCATTCCCATGAGCTTCAACAGCTCTTTGGCTTCTTCGTCGGTGTGCGCGCTCGTCACGAAAGTTATGTCAAAGCCTCTGGTCTTTTCCACCTGGTCGTAAACGATTTCGGGGAAAATGAGTTGTTCCTTGACGCCCATCGTGTAGTTGCCTCTTCCGTCGAAGGAATTGCCGTTAATCCCGCGGAAGTCTCTGACTCGGGGAAGCGCTATGGAAATGAGCTTATCCATAAACTCGTACATTCTGTCGTTTCTCAACGTCACTTTCGCGCCTACCGGCTGTCCTTCTCTGAGCTTGAAGTTGGCGACGGACTTTTTCGCGTGAGTCACAAGCGGCTTTTGTCCGGTGATGCTTTTAAGCTCTTCCACTGCAATCTGAAAGCTCTTGCTGTTGTCCTTCGCGTCGCCGATACCGGCGTTGACGACAATCTTTTCCAGCTTGGGTATGCGATTTACGTTTTTGTAATCGAAATGCTTTTTAAGCGCGGGAACAACTTCTTCTATATAGCGCTTTTTGAGTCTGTTGACTTCTTTGACGCCAACCTCTTTGTTTTCAGCCGCTTTTGCGGCTTTTTTCTCAGCCATAGTTGTCCTCCTTTATTCGGCAGCCGCTTCTTTGTCGGCAGTCTTTTTGCTCGACCTTCTCGCGGTTGTCTTTTTCTTCGCCTTTTCAGCCTTAAATTCGATAACGGCTCCGCAGCCCTCTTTCTTGCAGCAGCGGACATACTTGATTTTTCCGTCCTTTTCCACTGCCTTTTTGCCTATGCGCGTAGGCTTGTTGCATGTAGGGCACACCACCATTACGTTAGACACGTCTATCATGCGGGGTTTTTCGACGATACCGCCCTTTTCCTGCGCGCTGCGGGGGCGGGTATGACGCTTGACCACGTTGAGTCCCTGCACCATCACCTTGCCGTTTTCCCTGTCTACAAGTATAACCTTGCCTCTTTTTCCTTTGACCGCGCGGTCGCCCTCGGTAGGACCGACGATGACCTCTACGGTGTCGTTTTTCCTTATATTCATGCTAGCCATAAAACTTCCTCCATCAAAGCACTTCCGGAGCCAAAGAAACGATTTTCATATAATCCTTTTCTCTGAGTTCTCTGGCGACAGGCCCGAATATACGAGTGCCTCTGGGTTGCTTCTGATTGTCGATTATCACTGCGGCGTTGTCATCGAATCTGATGTGCGTTCCGTCTTTTCTGTTGAGTCCGGATGATGTGCGGACGATAACCGCCTTTACGACCTCGCCCTTTTTCACCACGCCGCCGGGGTTGGCGCTCTTGACGCTGGCAACGATTACGTCGCCGATGTTGCCGAACTTTCTGAAGGAACCGCCCAACACCTTGATACACATAATTTCTTTGGCTCCCGAATTGTCGGCAGCTTTTAATCTGGTAAACGGTTGTATCATGAGTCAATCTCCTTATTTTGCCTTCTCGACGATCTGCACGAGACGCCAGTTTTTGTCCTTGGACAGCTTTCTCGTCTCCGCAATCAGCACGGTGTCGCCGATTCCGCATTGGTTCTGCTCGTCGTGAGCCTTGAATTTTTTGGTCTTGCTGACCGTTTTCTTATACAACGGATGTTTGAACTTTTCTACGACGGCAACCACGATGGTTTTGTCCATTTTGTCCGAAACAACCGTCCCTATTCTCGTTTTTCTGCTTGTTCTTTCCATTTGTCGCGTCCCCTTTAAGCCTTTTTGGACAGCTCTCTCTCTCTGAGAACGGTCTTAACTCTCGCGATGTCCTTTTTGCAGACGGACAAGGCAAGCGGGTTGTTGAGCTGACCGGTGGCATGATTGAGCCTGAGGTTGAAAAGCTCTTTTTTGAGCTCTTCCAGCTTTGCCACCAACTCTTCGTTAGACATATCGTGTACTTTATTTGCTTTCATCAGTCTGCTCCTCCGCCTTGACAACTATCTTGCACTTGACGGGCAGCTTGTGACTCGCAAGTCTCAAAGCCTCTCTCGCCAAATCCTCCGATATGCCGGACATCTCAAACATGACTCTGCCGGGCTTTACCACCGCCACCCAATATTCGGGAGAGCCCTTACCGGAGCCCATGCGTGTTTCCGCAGGCTTTTTGGTAACCGGCTTGTGAGGGAATATGTCCGTCCAGACCTTGCCGCCGCGCTTGATAAATCTCGTCATGGCGACACGGGCGGCTTCTATCTGATTGCTCTTTATCCAACAAGGCTCCAACGCCACGAGACCGTACTGTCCGTAAGCAAGCTCGGTGCCCTTGTGCGCCGCGCCCTTCATTCTTCCTCTGAATTGGCGGCGTCTCTTGACTCTTTTAGGCATTAACATTTCTGTTTCCTCCTTCCTTCCTCGCGGGCTTGCCCAGAATTTCTCCCTTGTAAACCCACACCTTGACGCCTATAATCCCGAAGGTCGTGCGCGCTTCCGCAAAACCGTAGTCGATGTCGGCTCTCAAAGTGTGCAGGGGTATACTGCCCTCGTGATAGTGCTCGTTTCTGGCTATTTCCGCTCCGTCGAGACGACCGGAAACGCAGGTTTTGATACCTTTGGCGCCCGCTCGCGTCGCTCTCTGCATTGCGGAGCGCATGGCTCTCCTGAACGCGATTCTCTTTTCCAGCTGAGCGGCTATGTTTTCGGCAACCAGCTGCGCGTCCATGTCGGGATTTTTCACTTCCATGATGTTGATGACGACAAATTTGTCGCCCACCAGCTTCTGAACCTCCGCCTTCATCTGCTCTATGCCCGCGCCCTGCTTGCCAATCAGCGTGCCGGGACGACCGGTATATATAAAGATGACGATTTTGCCTTCGCTTCTCTCGATTTTAATCGAGGAAATGGCGGATTGGTAATATTTCTTTTTGATAAACGTCCTGACGACCTCGTCCTCTTTGATGAATTTGGCGATGTCTTTTTTGTCGGCGTACCACTTGGAATTCCAATCTTTTATGATACCTATTCTCAATCCGTTGGGATTAACTTTCTGACCCATGCTGTCCTCCTTCAAGCTCTCTCGTCGAGCACGACGGTGATGTGGCTTGTGCGCTTCAAAATGCGGTAAGCCCTGCCCTTGGAAACGGGCTGAACTCTCTTGAGCGTGGGGCCCTGGTCGGCGTAGCACTCGGCGACGAACAGGTTGTCTCTGTTGAGTCCTTTGTTGACCTCGGCGTTGGCTGCCGCGCTGTTAAGCACTTTAAGCACGGGCTCGCTCGCCGCCTTGGGCGTGTTCATAAGTATCGCAACCGCCTCATTGTAACCTTTGCCTCTAATCACGTCCAGCACTACGTGAACCTTGGAGGGGGCGATACGGATATATTTTGCAACCGCGAAAGGTCTTGCGTCGCGGTTCTGGCGGCGGTTTTCCGCCTTTGCCTTGCTTCTTGTTGCCATATTTCCTCCTATTTCGCTCCGCTGGATTTTCCGCCGGCGTGCCCTCTGAACGTGCGGGTAGGGGCGAATTCGCCCAGCTTCATACCCACCATTTCCTCCGTCACATAGACGGGAACGTGCTTTTTGCCGTCATGAACGGCAATCGTGTGACCTACGAAATCGGGAAATATCGTAGAAGCTCTCGACCAGGTTTTCAAAACTTTCTTTTCGCCCTTGTCGTTCATTTCCTGTATTCTTTTCAAAAGCTTTTCGTTTACGAAAGGCCCCTTTTTAATCGATCTGCTCATTAAAACTCAATCCTCCGATTAGTTCACGCGCTTGATGATAAGCTTGTTCGACGCGTTTTTCTTCTTCCTTGTCTTGTAACCCAGAGCGGGCTTGCCCCAAGGAGTGACGGGACCGGGACGTCCGATAGGCGATTTGCCTTCGCCGCCGCCGTGAGGGTGGTCGCAAGGGTTCATGACGCTGCCGCGCACTGTCGGCTTGATGCCCATGTGGCGCTTTTTGCCCGCCTTGCCGATGTTGATAATCTCATGGTCCAGATTGCCCACCTGTCCGATTGTCGCATGGCATTTGAGCAGTATATATCTCATTTCGCCGCTCGGCATACGGATAATGGCGTACTTGCCTTCCTTTGCCATAAGCTGTGCGGATATGCCCGCCGCTCTCGCAATCTGACCGCCCTTGCCGGGATTCTGCTCTATGTTGTGAATAACGGTACCCACGGGGATTGCTTCGAGACTCAAACTGTTGCCCGTCTTGATGTCGGCTTTGTCCGAGCTGATGACGGTGTCGCCGACGGTGAGACCGACGGGAGCCAGAATATATCTCTTTTCGCCGTCGGCATAGTGCAGAAGCGCGATGTTGGAGGTGCGGTTGGGGTCATATTCGATTGAAGCCACTTTTGCGGGTATGTCGTACTTGTTGCGCTTGAAATCGATAATTCTGTATTTGTTGCGGTTTCCGCCGCCGATATGTCTGACGGTGATTCTGCCGCTGAAATTTCTTCCGCCCGTTTTCTGCTTGGGTGCAAGCAGGCTTTTTTCCGGTTTGGTCGTCGTGATTTCCTCGAACATGGAAACGGACATGAAACGACGCGCCGGACTCGTGGGTTTGTATCTTCTGATAGCCATAATTCCTTTTCCTCCCGATTAAGCCAGACTCTCGAAGAACTCGATTGCCTTGCTGTCGCTGGTAAGCTTTACGACCGCTTTTTTGGATTTGGAGGTGTAACCCTCGCTTCTCCCCTGTCTTTTGAGCTTGCCTCTGACGTTGACGGTATTGACGCTTTCGACCTTGACGCCGAAAATCTGCTCGACCGCCTGCTTGATTTCTATTTTGTTGGCGTTTCTCGCCACCTTGAAGGTGTAAATCTTTTTGTGGATTCCGTCGTAAGCCTTTTCGCTCATGACGGGCTTCAATATAATGTCGTAGGCGTTCATTATTCCGCGTAAGCCTCCTCGATTTTTCTCATAGCCGACTCGGTCGCAAGCACGTTGGTATTGGCAACAAGCTCATATACGTTGACAAGATCGGCGGTGCTTATGGTCAGCCTTTCTATGTTTCTGCCCGCAAGCAGAACTGCGTCGTCCTTTTCTCCCACGACAAGCAGAGTTTTTCTGTCGAAGTTGAAATTGGAAAGGATTTTTGCGACGTACTTGGTCTTTGCGGCTTCGAGCGCCACCTTGTCAAGCACCAAAAGCTCGTTGTTGCGCACCTTGTAGCTGATTGCGCTCCTGAACGCGGCGGATTTCATCTTTTTGTTGATTTTTTTGGAAAAATCTCTGGGCTTGGGCGCGAAAGCCACGCCGCCCTTTATCCATTGCACGGCGCGGATACTGCCCTGTCTGGCGCGCCCCGTGCCCTTTTGCCTCCACGGCTTGATGCCGCCGCCTCTGACCTCGCTTCTTGTCAGAGTGCTTTTGGTTCCCTGACGAGCGTTTGCCATCTGCGCAACAACCACCTGATGAATAAGAGCCTCGTTGTAGTCACAAGCAAATACTTCGTCCTTTAAGTTTATCTCGCCAACCTCTTTGGCTTCGGTGTTGAATACTTTAACCTGCATTTGTTTTACTCCTATTCAATCCTTTAAGACTTTTTGACGGCGTCACGGACATATACGACGCTGCCCTTAGGTCCGGGTATCGCGCCCTTAATCAGGAGCACGCCCTTTTCCTTGTCGACTTTTACCACTTTGAGATTTAAGACAGTCACCTGCTCCACGCCGTACTGACCGGGCAGCTTTCTGCCGGGGAAAACTCTGCTGGGAGTAGAGTTGGCGCCCAGAGAGCCTACCTCTCTGTGCACGGGACCCACGCCGTGCGTTTCCTTCAAGCGGCGGAAATTCCAACGCTTGATGACGCCGGAAAAGCCTCTGCCCTTGGTTGTGCCCGTAACGTCCACAAAGTCGTCCGCCGCGAACACGTCGCAGCCGATGACTTGTCCCACTTCCAGACTGTCCGCGTTTGACAAATCGAATTCTTTCAGAATTTTCAGAGGTTGAACGCCCGCCGCTTTGAGGTGACCGAGCTCCGGCTTGTTGAGCTTTTTCTCGGCGACTTCTTCAAAACCGAGCTGAACGCTGTTGTAGCCGTCTCTTTCAACCGTTTTTTTCTGCACCACCGTGCAGGGCCCCGCCTTAACGACCGTAACGGGAACCATTGTTCCGTCTTTCAAAAACACTTGGGTCATGCCCAATTTCTTTCCTATGATTGCTTTATTCATTGATAAAGTTCACTCCTTATTATATAGATAGTAAAATTTTCTTACGTTTACAGCTTGATTTTGATGTCGATGCCTGCGGGCAGCTCCAATTTGGTAAGACTGTCCACCGTTTTGGCGTTGGGGCTGTAAATGTCTATGAGCCTCTTGTGCGTCCTTGACTCAAACTGCTCTCTCGCGTCCTTGTATTTGTGAGTTGCGCGCAAAACCGTGACGATTTCCTTTTCGGTAGGCAGAGGAATGGGACCGCTCACTTTGGAGCCCATTTTCTTGGCCGTCTCGACGATTTTTTCGGCAGCTAAATCAACAAGGTTGTGGTCGTAAGCTTTCAACTTGATTCTGATTTTCTGACTTGCCATTTGTTTCTCTTTTCTCCTTTTAGATTAACAACTCTACCGTGTGTGTCGCGCTTTTGGGCGCAACAAGAGACTTTGCCCTACTATCCACAGTACGAGCCTTACTATATTAGCACACGTCAAACAAGGTGTCAAACGATTTTCTGCAAGTTTTCCGAATTTTTTGAGTTTAAACCCGCATATTAAGTCAACAATCATGAAAAAAGGAGAAAATATTTATGTGGGACTATTTTGACGGGCTGAGTGCGGGAGAGTTTTGGACGGACTTCGGAGACGTTGCCCTCCGAGCCTTTCTGTCCATCGTCGTTCTGTTTATCTTGACCAAGCTCATGGGCAACAAACAGATAAGCCAACTCAACTTTTTCGATTATATTATAGGAATATCAATCGGCTCCATTGCCGCCGAAATGGCTACGACGACGGACAAACCCCATCACTTTTTCGTGCTTGCAATGGTGATTTACACGATTATTACCGTGCTGATAACCTATATTGCGCGCAAGAGCATTGCAATGCGGAGATTTTTCAACGGCACTCCCGTACCTCTCATCGAAAACGGAAAAATCATAGAAAAAAATCTTGTCAAAGCAGGCTTTGACGTAAACGACCTTTTGACCGAGCTGCGATACGCGGGCTATTTCAACATCGAGGACGTGCAGTATGCCCTCGAAGAAACGGACGGTCGCGTCAGCATAATCCCCCGTCCCTCCGCGCGTCCCGCCACCTGCGAAGACCTTAAAATAACGGACGCCAAGCCCACTCTGCCCCAATCCGACGTGATTATCGACGGGAAGATAATGACAAACAATCTCAAATCGGTGAGAAAAAGCAGGGAGTGGCTGCTCGAAGAACTGAAAAAGCGCAACAAAAACCACAAGGACATTTTGCTTGCCACGTCGGATTACGACGGGAATCTCACAATCATGGACAAAGAGGTGGCTGCAAAAAAATACGACCGCTACAACTGAAAGGAAAAACGTTCGGCGCGGAGAAGGGTTTCTCCGCGTTTTTCATTGACTTTTTCCCGCATTTGTTTCAAAATAATTTCAGAAAGCTCAGGGCTGTTCGCAAAGGAGAAAATTCATGCCGGAAATCGTCGCGCAAAGGATGTTCCAACCAATCTACATATTGCTTGACTCCGTATTTCTAGTCGCACTGTGCGCGATGCTCTTTTTCAGACGCAGATACCTGACGCTGCTGTTCGGACTTTTCGGCGGTATTTTGTACTTCGTCGTCGATTACGGAATTTTTCATCTGTGGCTCGGGACGCGTTCAATCGAGGGCGGCAGTCTTTTTTGGGTGCTGCTGTGGATGTCTTTAAGCTACGGAGTAACAAATTTCGTGCTTATATGGACATGGATTTCCAAGGACGAAAACGCCCGCGAGTGGACGCTGTTCATTTTGCTGTGGTGGTTTGTCTGCCCGCTGTTGACAGACGCCTTGGGAAACGGAGACGTCATAAAAATTCAGAGAACTACGGGCGCATATCACGGGTGGATGGCTACAATACTTTTCCTGTCCTATGCGGCGTTAATCCTGTTCAATATTTTCCGAAAAGACAAAAGCCTACGTTTTCCTCTCCTCCGCCTGTTTCTGATTGGAGTTTTCGTCCAATTCGGTTGGGAGCTTTCTCTGCTGATCGGCGGCATACGCAGCGCGGGAATAGAGTCTGCGGCAGACAAGCTGACGGTATTGCTTGTCAATTCGTTGTTGGAGACCAATCTCGGCATGCCGCTGATTTATATTATATTCCTGCTGATAACATCTGTTTTTACGGAAGACCTGAAACGGCGCGGCGGCAAAGTCACTTTATCCGAGCGTCTTAAAGAAAACCTTGCGGAAGGCAGTCTTAAAGCCGAAAAAGCATAAAGCCTGAAACAATCAAACGGGAGCCGACGGCTCCCGTTTTTTCATTAATCAATTCAGTTTTGGGGCGGCTCGACAAGCGGCAGTTCAAAGTAAAAATCGCTGCCCTTGCCGACGGCGCTGTTCACGCCGAACACCGCGTCGTGGCTTTTGAGAATGCTCCGCACTATCGACAGTCCGAGTCCCGTGCTGTCGCCGCGCTTGTATTTTTGGGACGCTCTCGAAAATCTGTCCCAGATATATTTTTGCTCCTGCTTGCTTATGCCGTTGCCGTGGTCGAACACGTCGAAGCGCGCGCTGCCGCCCGCCTCCTTGACGACAATGATAATCTCCTTATCCTTGCCGCAATATTTGACGGCGTTGCTGATAAAATTGAAAAGCACCTGCTCTATTTTGTGTCTGTCGGCGTTTACCCACAGCCCCTTTTTGACGTCGCGGCGGAAATTGTAGCCGCTGTTGTCAAAGTCGAACTTTTTGACGACGCTTTCCACCAGCTCGGAAAAATCGAAGTCCGTCTTGTTGAGCTTGGAGGTGCTGTTTTGCTGCGACACGACGAGAATTTCGTTCACCAGCTCGGTCAGACGCTTGGCCTCGTCGATAATAACGTCAAGCTGCTCCTCGCGCTTGGCTTTGTTGTCCCCCGTTATGTCCTTTATCAGCTCGGCATAAGATTTTATTATCGTCAGCGGAGTTTTCAGGTCGTGGGAAATGTTTGCAAGCAAATCCTGACGCAGCGTTTCCACGCGCTGCATTTCCTCCGTTGCGAAATTGAGCGTGTCGCTCAGCTCGTCAAGCTCGGTGTATCCGCTTCCCTCGAAACGCACGGTATAGTCGCCGGAGGCTAGATGCTGCGCGCTCTGACTCATCAGGACTATCGGCTTTGAGAGCTGCCTCGACAAAAACGCACTCAGCACAAACGCCAGAGCCAGCGCAATGATTGTGGTAAGCAAAAGCTGCGAGGCAAGTATGACCGTCGTAGCGTTTATCGAACCAAGCGAAGCCTGCGCGTAAAGCATATACTCCGCGCCGTCGAAATCGAAAACCGCGCCGTACGTCACGAAGGTGTCCTCCTCGTTTTCCGCATTCGCGGCGATTTCGCACACCTCGTTGTCCTCGTCGCCTTTAAGACGGGACAAAAGCTCCTTGCGTTGACTTTCGGTAAGCAGATTCTGCTTGACTCCGCTGCCGGAATAATTGGGATAAGTAAACAGCAACGTACCGCTTCCGTTGTATAGGCTTACGTACATACCGTTGAGCCTTGCATATTCGTCTATGTCGGTCTCGTAAGCCGAACCGAGTCTCTGATAACCCGCAACGATTTCGCGGCAGATTTTGCGCACGTCGTTGCGCTTCATCGTTCCGTAATAGCCTTTGAGAAAAACGAACTCGAAAAACCACATGACTGCGATTATGCAGACACAGAACAAAATGAAGTAAAACCAGATATTGAACCTTAAACCGTTGCTGTCTACTAACTTTTTACGTCTTTTCTCAGTATTCGATGTTCTCGTCATACTCGAACTTGTAGCCCAACCCTCTCAGGGTGACTATGCAGTCTCTGTAAGGTCCGAGATTGCTTCTCAACATCTTTATATGTGTGTCCACCGTGCGGTCGTCGCCGTAAAAATCAAAGCCCCAGACATTGGACAGCAGCTTTTCGCGGCTGATTGCAAGACCTTCGTTTTTGACGAGGAAGAACAGCACTTCGTATTCTTTGGGCGTAAGGTCGGCCTTTTTACCGTCCACTATGACGTTTCTGCCGTCAAAGTCAACGATAAGGCCTCCGAACTTTTTTACGTTGCGTTTGTTGACCGGATGCTCCGGCGCCGTCCTCCCGAGTATAGCCTTGATTCTTGCGACCACCTCTTTGGGCGAGAAGGGCTTGGTCACGTAGTCGTCTATTCCCGCTTCGAAGCCGAACAGCTTGTCGTACTCTTCTCCGCGCGCCGAAAGCACCATAACGGGAATATTCTTGGTCTTGCGGATTTCCCTGACTGCGGAAAGACCGTCCATTTTGGGCATCATGATATCCATGACGATAAAATCGTAGTCCTCGCGCTTGCACATATCGACGGCTTCGTAACCGTCGTCCGCCGTGATAACTTCAAAACCGTTGAATTCGAGATACTCTTTGAGAACCTCTCTGATGTTTTGTTCGTCATCGACTATTAAAATTCTCTTCATTTGCCACCTGCCTTTGAAAATTTTATTCCTTTTATATATTTCAAACCGCCTTGCGGCGTATCTGACGCATTAACCCTCTTTTATTTTTTTGCCTTTGAAAATAATCAGCTTGCAGTACAGATAGTCAAGCACAAAATTTATTACCATTTTCAGCAGCTTTGCCAATATCGGCTGCCATCCTCTCTTTATCAGCGCGACTATCATGACTCCCCCTAGCGGAGTGGTGACTGCGTAATAAAGCAGATAAAGCAGCAGACCTCCCTTGACGCTCCTGAAACTGAAAGTATAACGCTTGTTGAGCAAAAAACTAAAAGTACAGGTCAAAACCACCGAAAGCATCTCGGAAAAAAACAGCCAGAGGTCGAAAGCAATCCCCGCGTCCTGCACGAAGGGATTTAGCTTTGACAGCAGCGTAAACGTCCCGATGCCGATAAGCCCCGTACCCGCGCTGACCAGAAAAAACAGCAGAACCTCTTTGACGGATTTTTTCTTTTTTGCCGCCGCAGGCGCCGATGAGCACGCGGCGGTCGTCTCGTCGGTCTTTTCTTGTTTGTTTTCCACTTCCATTTGTTTAAGCGACCGGCGCCGAAAGAACTGTTCTTTATCTCGTCAGCCAAAGCCAGCCGAGAAAGAAAACCAGTGCGAAAGCGCCGATTACCAAAAGCAGCGCCGGCAGATATTTGAGATAGGCTGCGCCGATTATCGCGCGCCTTTCCTTTTTTGTAAGCTTTATTTCGTCGGAATGCCTGCGTTTTCGGTGCTTGGGGCGTCTTGTAATATCCATGTTGGCAAAAGCCGTCCCGTCGTCCTCCCACACTCTGTCCGCCCCGAAAGCGTCGGGGTCGGCGGTGTCGGGAACTTCCTCCTCGACAATTTCCGTTCCGTAAATAACAGTCTCCGTTCCGTCGTCGTTTTGAATAACCTCTTTTACGACTTCCTTCTCAACCGAGCGAAACCGTTTTTTTTCGTTTTTTTCGTTGTCCATTTCAGATTTTTATTTCACGACCGAAGGCGTCGCTTAACGCGAAATCGAGGATTTGCCCGCGTTCCAGTTCAAGAAAAAGCTCTCTGCCCGCAGCGTCCAACACGTCTTCGACGCTCAGAGTGCGGCATTGCTCCGCGCCCGCTCCTTGACACATAAGCAGATATTCCGCCGCGTCGTAAATCGCGGCGTAAGGCGCAAGCCCGATCAGCTCGCCGCGTTCCGCCTCCGCGCCGAAGGGTTTAAGCTCGGCCTTCACAAGCTCTGCGACCGTATGAACGCGCGTACAGGTAAAATCCGTAAGATTCATCGATACCTGCGCGCGGTTTTCCCTTTCGAGAAACAGCCCCAGCGCCTTGACGCATTTAAGCCCTCCGCCCGAAAAGCGCACTCTCTCGGCAACTCTCACGGCGACGTTCAAGGGCGTGCCCTCTTTGAGAAACATATTGAAAGCCACGAGAATTTTCCTCACTCCGACGGCAACGGCTCCCGCGGTGGGATGAGGCTTTTCTCCTATGTCAAACCGCCAAAGAGGCTCGGACGTTTTTTTTGCCAGCCCCTCGAAGCCGCCCCGCCTCACGTCCGCAAGATTGCGGCGAAAAGGTGCGGAAGCGCTTTTTTCGTAAAAATATACGGGCAGTCCCAGCTTGTCGAACAGGTCTTGCCCCACTTGCCGAACCAGCTCGTCAGCCACGCTTTCGGGAGTTTCTTCAAGCGGCACGACGGGCAGCACGTCCAGCGCGCCTATTCTCGGATGAACTCCTCTGTGCGCATTTAGGTCTATCTCCTCCGCCGCCACCCGCGCGCTGTCGATTAAAGCCGAGCGTATTTCCTGCGGAGCGCCCGCCGCGGTAACGACGCATCTGTTGTGGTCGGCGTCGGCAGTGCAGTTTAATAATGCCACATTTTTTCTGTTTCTAAAACAATCGGCAATGAGTTTCGCCTTGACGGGGTCGCCCGTCGAAAAATTCGGCACGACTTCGACTAAATACATGAATTTTTGACCTTATATTTGTATAATAGCATGTTTTTCACAATTCTGCAAGGATAATCAAGCATATTTTCACATAAAATAATAAGATTTTTAAATATTCGGGCAAAAAATCAATACATAAAAACGCCCGCGTTTTTCAACGCGGGCGGCAGTCAAGCTTATTTTATGGTTTTATCCTCTCCGTTGATAAAGGTATTGAACAGATTGGAAATATTGGCGCCGTAGCTTTTTTCAAAGCAGGCAAGCATATCGTCTTTTGTCGCAAGTTTGAGCTTACAGGTATCGAAATATTTTCTGAGCGCCGCCTCGAACTTTTTGTCTCCCATCACCTCGTTCACCTGCCCGAACATAATCATGCCTTTCAAGTACGTCATGTAAGTATACTGCTGTTGACTTTCAAACTCGTTTAGCGCGCGGTTCATCGACGTGTCCGTGTCGTTGTTGTAGTTGCCGACGATTTTGATAAACGTATTGAACTGCTTGGTCGTATCGGCAAGCATCTGCGCCGCGTCCACCTGATAGTCGGGATGCGCGCGGTAAAACATAAGCGTCGAATACTCCGCAAGCCCTTCGTCGAGATACGCCTCCCGCACTTGGTCGTTGCCCACAAGACCGTACCACCACTGATGGGCGATTTCGTGTATAATCGCCGTCTCGTAAGAGCGCTTTTCCATACCCGACGTTATCATGACAAGACAAGGGTACTCCATGCCGCCGTAGCAGAAATCCGTTTCCGCAACGTCCAGCTTGGAATAGGGATATTTCCCGAAGGTCGAGTTGAAATACTCCAAAGCCTTGGCGGCAGTCGAGACGCTTTGCTCATACTCCGCATCGGAAAAATAAAAGTAATTGACAGTAGTCGAACCGACCGTCGCACTCGCTTTTTTGAATTTGGGCGACATGACAAAGGCAAAGTCGCGCACGCTTTGAGCCGTGTAAACAGTCCTTACGTTGTCGTTTTCCTTATTCTCGGTCGAGGACGGAACGCCGCTCGACGCAATCATGAAATCCTTGTGCGCGGTCAGCGCCACGCTGTAATTGGCCATTTCGCTCACAAACGGGTCACCGTTGGAATAATAAGGGTCGGTCAGCCACGCGCCGTCTTTGAATACGCAAAGCTGAGGATACCAGTTGCCGATATTTATCGTGTTGTTGCCGTATCCCAGCCTATGCCAGATATTTGCAAGGCTGACCTCGAAAACAATTTCAACCCTTGCGTTTTGCTGCGGAAAAACCTCCGCGTCAAGCGGCACCGTGAGAATATCGCAATCTGTGCCCTCGACCACGTAAGCGACCGCCTTTTCGCCGCTTTTGGCGCTGTCGATTTTTATATCGCCGTAGCTGAATCCGTTTTTATAAGCCTTCGAGCGCGTCAGCTCGTCCACTACGGGCAGAGACGCATCCTTTCTGTATGCGTTGGGGTACAAATGAAACTTCAACTCGGTAAAGCTGTTGTCCGTGTTGTTGTAAAAATCGAAAACCATGACCGCCGACAGAATTTTGGAGCTGTCGTCAAAACCCGCCTCTATCGTGTAGGCGCTCAGCTTTTTGGCGTTTTTCTCTATGTAGTCGCCCCCGCCGCACGCCGCAAGACAAACGCATAGCATAAGCGCGACAATCAAACCCATGAAAATTAACGCTTTTTTGTTTTTCCGCATAATATGATTCTCCGTTTGTTTAACTATATGCCCCGATATATTTTTATATGAATGATTTTTGTATTGTCAAACGGGGACTTTTGCTCTATAATGATTTAAACGGAGATTGAAATATGAGGATTTTTTACGCATTTCCGCTGCCGGAAGAAGTTGCGGATTGGCTTTACAAAATTTCGCTCGCCCTGCGGGAAAAGCTTGCGGGAGGAAAGGTCACCCCGAAAGAAAATCTGCACATAACGGCGGCTTTTGTGGGCAACGTGAATGAAATAAAAACAGATATTTTGAGCCAAATACTTCGGGAGGTCGCGGCAAACAACACGGCTTCGACGCTTTCGACCTGCCCGCCCACACGGCTGCGCGGCGCGGACTTGATTTGCAGCAAAATCAAGGCGGACGACGCGCTCTTCAAAATCAATTCGGACTTGACGCGGCTGCTCGCGCAAAAGGGCTTCAATGTCGAAAAGCGCTTTACTCCGCACGTGACGCTTATCCGCCGCCCCGGCTTCAAGCCGTCCTTTGCCGAGTTGAAAAACCAAGCGGACTTTCAATCCGTTTCCTTCACGGCGGACAAAATCTCGCTCCTGGAAAGCAAAACGGACAGCGCGTTTCCGCGTTACATAACCTTAAAAACCGAAAAACTCGTATCCCCTTCCTCCAAATAAAAAACCGCCCTTTTCAACGGACGGTTTTTTTGAGATAAAAGAATAACGAATTAAGTGACGCCAAACCGAATTTTTTCGCAGGCAACAAACAAAGTTTTATCGCTTGCGGCGAACTGACTTTAATTTAATTCCGCTAATATTTTATTAAGCACATTATTTTCATGTTTGTTTCTAACACACCAGTTAGGATGATAGGTAAACAGATATTTTATCCCATTGCCGTCAGTCAGAGTTGTACAGTAACCGTCCCGTTTCCACTGCTCGTCGCCGTATTCATATAATTTTAAATATATTTCCGGCAATTCCAGTTGCAAAGAAACTCCGTACCAACCGAAGAAAATAATATGAGTGGGCTTTATAATATTAATTTCAGCTTGCAATATAGGATATTTATGCAACTCACTGCGTTGTACAGAAGTTAGTTTACAGCTTTTTATGTTTCGGGAACGGTCAATCAATCGGTGAACTTTGTCGAGGTCTGTCCAGCAAAAACTAGCACCTTGTAAATTTTCTCGTATTTTGTTGAACCTTCTCCAAAACGGTCGATTGTTCATTTTCCATTCAAACATACATTTCTTGTTGAATGTCTGTACAGTTTCAATTATGTTCTCTGTAACAATACTTTTATCTCTGTCACAGCCTTTTTGCCCGTACCCCTCTTCTCCGACTATAAGAATACGCATTTTGCTATCAGCCCAATCGTCCGGCAAATAAATATAATAGGGCAATGAAATATTATCTTCAGATAAAACGGGGTTTGAAAATATTTTACGGTTCCAAACCAAATACTTTACATATAGAGCTTTGCGAAAATCGGTTATGTTTGCCATTGATAATCCTCCACAACCAGCATCGTTTATGATACTATAATTCGAAATGAACTGCAAGCCAATAATATCTAAAAACATAAATCGGCATTTCAAAATTTACGAAAAAATAAAAATTCACCGCGTGCAATGTTGTTTAGCGAATAAAACACTTCCCAAAACAGGCAAGGTTCTCAGATTGCGCACTTTAACCTGCGAGAACGAATTAGTTTACGGATACGTAATTGACGAATTCCGAGACATGCAAAAAGGGCGCAACTTTGCGCCCTTTTCTTTGTTATTTGGCGGGCAAGTGGTGATTGCGTTTGAACTTTTTCCACTACTTCTTTCGTATCGTCAATGTTCAATTTTTCAATATCTTTACCACCGCGGATATTGAAATAAACGACGGTATTATCATCGGAAACAAAAACTTGGCTCACAAGGTGGTCTATAATTTGCTTTTGGTAATCTTTGTCGTTTACGTCGCCTTTAAGCAGTTCTTCAATGAACACAAGCAAGTCTTTCTTTGTCA
>FR900982.1:0-6545 GCA_000437915.1 Subdoligranulum sp. CAG:314
CCAACAGCCGATGCGGTGAGATTCCGCAACCGCCAGTCAAAGTCTGAATGGGAAAGAAGGGCAGGCAACGGCTTTTTGCTTTGCGTTTTTTTAGCGCGTTCTTTCCGATTGGGGAGAGCGTTTTTTTACGCCTTTCCGTCGGTCGGAAACGCGTTTGCGGAGCGGAAATTCGTCGTCCCGCGCAATTTTTCCTGCCGCCGAAGAAAGGAGGCTTTTTTTATGGGCAGAAATTTAACGCTCAAAATCACTTTTTCGGCTGTTGCCGCCGCGCTGACCTTTGTTGCAACGGTGTTTATTCAGGTGCCCTCCGTTGACGGAGGCTACACCAACCTGTCGGACGCGATAATTTTTCTTACGGCGGCTTTGCTCGGACCTGTTCCCGCCATGCTTGCAGGAGGTCTCGGCACGTTTTTCGCCGATTTGTACGTTTATCCGGCGACAATGTTTTATTCTTTGGTCATACACGGGCTTGAAGGCTTGTTCTGCGGGCTGCTGTTGAAGCTAATACACTCCAAATGCCGCAACTCAAAGCTCGAACCGCTGTTGGGCGGGGCGGCTATGGCGTTGTGCGGCTTGTTTATGGCGGGAATGTATTTTCTTGCAAAATGGCTGTTTTACGGCACATGGGCAAGCGCGCTGGTAAGTCTGCCCCGCAATCTGATTCAGGCGGGCTTGTCCGTCGTTTTGGCGGTCGTGGCGGTTTACATCGTGAAGCTTCCCTCGCTGCTAAAAAAGCAGGGCGTAAACGTCGGAACGGATAAAACGGCGGCAGAGGACGTTTCTTCTCAAAACGGGGAAATATCCTCAACCGGTAATACGCACGGACAATGAAACCAATCAAAATGGAGAAATCGTAAATATTCAAATAAAAAAAGCGCGACAACAGTCGCGCTTTTTTTATTTGAGTTAAAATTATCAGTGGGTCAGGAAGAACATAGCCGCAAAAAGCAGTCCGAGAATTGCCGTGACTACATTGATTTCCTTTACCTTTCCCGTGCACAGTTTGATAAGCACATAAGAAATGATGCCTATGCCTATGCCGTAGCTGATGTTGTAGGTGAAAGCCATGATTGCGATGGTCAGGAAAGAGGGGACGGCGACTGAGGGGTCGAGCCAATCAATTTCTCTTACGCCGTTCATCATGAGCACGCCCACGTAAACGAGAGCGGTGGCCGTCGCTGCGGAGGGGATGAGTTGGGCTATGGGAGAGAGGAACATAGCGACGAAAAAGCCGATAGCGACGACAATGGAAGTCAGTCCCGTTCTGCCGCCCTCGGCAACGCCGGAGGAGGACTCCACGAATGTCGTGACGGTGCTTGTGCCGAGCATTGCGCCGGTGGCGGTGGCAATCGCGTCGGCGAGCATGGCTTTGTTCATGTTGGGGACGTCGCCCTTTTCGTCAAGCAGGTTGCCTCTTGCGCACGCCCCGTAAAGGGTGCCCAGAGTGTCGAACATATCGACGAGGCAGAAGGCGAGGGAGGAGGTGATGATAACGAGAACAAGGCTTCCCACGCTGTTGTTTGCAAGATAGCCGCTGAAATCGAAGCCTTCGGTAAACACCTTTCCGAAGGACATTGTTCCGAAATCCTTAAAGGGCTGGGCAATGCTCAGATTGAGGGAATTGGGCAGGTAGTTGAGAGTGAAGGTATGACCGACTTCTCCGACGACGGGAAGCGCGTCGGAGGTGAAGTAACCGAGGAAATAGTTCCCCGCCGTGCTTCCGATAGTTGTTTCCGTCATAACCCAACTGTTGGTAAGAGCGTCCCACGTGTAGGTTTCCTGATAGCCGATTCCGTTGTAGAAATTGGGAACAGTGAGACCGAGCAGGAAATAGAGCGCCGCCGCGCCGAGAATTCCCCAAAGGATTGCGCCCTTGACGTTCTTTTTGGACAAAACGGCAATGGCGATAAAGCCCGCGAGGGTGACGAGTATGGGCATAACGCTTGCCCACGTCGCGCTGCCGAGCAGGTTGAGAGAAACGAGATTGACGAGCGTAGAGCTGTTAGCCACTACTATACCCGCGTTTTGCAGACCGATAAACGCGATGAACAGACCGATACCCGCAGGTATGGCTTTCTTTACGCAATCGGGAATGGCGGTGAAAATAGCCTTGCGCAGACCCGTAACGGTAAGTATAATAAAGACTATTCCGTCGATAAGCACAAGCACCAATGCGTTGGCGTAGGTCAAGCCGAAGCCCATGCAGATTGTGTAGACGAAAAAAGCGTTGAGTCCCATGCCGGGAGCCTGCGCCAAAGGGAGACCCGACAAAAGACCAATGAGCACCGTGCCGATAATGGCGGAGATTGCCGTCGTTATGTACATTGCGCCGTAGCTGGGACCGTTAAAGACGGTGCCCTGCAAATCGCTGAACATACCGGCGTTGACCATGAGAATGTAAACCATTGCCATAAAGGTGGTGATGCCTGCCATGATTTCGATTTTGACGGACGTTCCGTGCTCTTTCAGTTTGAATTTGCGGTCGAGCCAACTGCGCTTTCCCATTGCTTCGGGAGCGACATTGTTTGGCGTGGGGGTGTTGTTTTGTTCCATAATTATACCTCCGTATAAAATTTTGCAAAATTTTAAGCCCCGACTTGGTTTGTTCGGGGCTTTTTATCAAAAGGGTAGCGGAAAAAACGCGCGAAGCGCGGCGTTTCCGAAAAATTTGCGGTTGTTTCTAGCGTCCTTTGACACTTTCATCTGCAGGAACCTTAAAAATAAGATATGTTTATTATATAGCCTGAGTTTGATTTAGTCAACGCTTTTACATCAACTTAATCACTGTTTTTTCATTTTTTCGGCAAACTCGACCGCAGTTGAAAAGCGTTTTCCGTTTGTTGCAAAATTCGACGGTTTTCTCTCTGTTTTGTCGGGCGCAAGTCCGACAAAAACAGACTTTTTACGGCGCTTTTTCGCCCTAACTGAAAAACTGAAAAAAGGTTGGATGAATATTTTTTTAAACCCGTTGACGACTGAAAAATTGTAGGATATGATTATATCGAAAACGGTCATTGTCACGCTTCAAGACATTTGCCGACAGCATAGTAAATCAACTCACCTCGAAAAAAAGCAGCCGACCGCATAAGGGGGCTGCATTTTTATTTTAAAAAATACGGGAAGTATTTAAATGAAGAAGGGTATGAACATCAACGATTCGGTTCACGGACTTGTCAGGCTGACTGCCTACGAGAAGAAAATTTTGTGCAGTCCGGAATTTAACAGATTGCACGACGTTTATCAGAATTCCACTGTTTTCATGACTTTTCCCGCCAACAGGACCAAGCGCTTCGAGCATTCGATAGGATGTATGTATCTTGCTTCCGAAATGTTTTATCGCGCGGTTCTCAATTCGGACGACGGTACGTTGGACACGTTTTTTTCAGAATTCGGCAAGGAAATGCAGGAAATTCAGAAAAGCCTTGACAAGGAAAAGATTGCCAACGTCATAGAGTCGGTGATTATTAACCAAGACGTCTGTCTTTGCGACGACGCTTACGTGGATACGCCCGATTGGAAAGATTTGCTTGATGTCTCGGTAGGGTATACGGACGGCAGTCTCATACCTTACAACCTGAAAGAAAAATACCGTATTGTTTATCTCATACTTATCCAATCGCTGAGGGCGGCGGCTCTTTTGCACGACGTGGGGCATCCTCCGTTCAGCCACATAGTGGAAAGCGCTATCGACAAAGCAAAAAATGACGTTTCCGATGCGAGGCGGTTGTTGCGCGGGGAGGAATTTGAAAAGACTTTCAACCCTGAAAGACTGAATGTGTTTGAAAACGCGCTGAACAGCATCAAGCCCGGCAGTCAGCTCCACGAGAAAATGGGTTTTGCAATCAGTCGCAACGTTCTCAGCGAAATAGTGACGGACAACAGAAATTCCAACAATAAGGAATATGCGTGCACGTCGTTTTTCGAGCAGACGGTTATGCTCTGCACGTTGAAGATTTTGTCCGACGAGGGTTATTTCAAATATGTGCACGCGGTAATCGACGCCTCCCTCGACTGCGACAGACTGGACTATGTGGTAAGGGACTACCGCGGAAGCGGAATCAATGCAGGCGACCTTGATTACAAACGTATTTTCAACGAGCTTAAATTGATTTACAAGGCGGAAAAGAGCGAGAGCGGAAAACCGAGATTTTGCATTCCCGCAAAAGCAATCGGCGCGGTGGAAAATTTTTTGAAAAAAAGATGCAATCTCTACATGGACGTAATTTACCATCACCGCGTGATAAAAACCGATATGCTTTTGGAAGACGTCGTTTACAGGCTGATTTTAAAATATTTAAAGGAGAAGGCACGGGAGGAAAGCAGCGGCTTCGACAGACGCATAACGGTTGCGACGCCAGACGATATAAGCGGTCTTTGGACGCCGCTCACGGGAGCCACGCGGCAGGAGAGAGCCGAAAAGCTTACTCAATGGAACGATTCCTGGCTCATGGTGCTTTTGAGGCGGATTTATTACAGGGATTTGTTCGGCAAAGATTTGTCGGATTTGGCGGAAGAAGACAAAATAATATATATCGAGCTGACCGAGCTGCTGCGAAACGTAAGACAGTTTAATTCCATGATAAAGAGGAGGGAGGATTACAACTTTGTCAACATGGGCATAGCCTGCATTTTGAAAGAACGTCGGGACTTGATGCGTCAAAAGCTTAAAGAGACGATTAACAGGATGAAACAGTTGAGACGGCTCAACGAGAAAATACCCAATACCTTGATATTGCTGGATTCCTTGACGAAAGACGAAAATTCTTTCAATATTCTCAATATGCTGTTCAAAAATCTGCGGCAGAATAAATTTATGTTTGACTCCGAATATGTTAAAGAAATCGTCAGAAATGCGTGCAGGAAATTTTCGGGCGACGCTTACGTCAAGGTGGTGTTCAAGACGCTTGGCGACGGACTTTCCAGTGACGCAAACAAGAAAATTTATTTTTACGGCAATGACGCTACTTATGCAATCGAGGAAATTTCGGAAATAAAAAGCGTGTTGGAAAAGGAAACGGATTCAATCCCCGCATTTTATTTCTATGTCGCGCCCGGGAGCGAGGACAAACTGAACGAAAACAAAGGAGAAACGCTTTTGCAATTGGGAAAGGAAATAGGAACTTTGCTTGCGGACGGTTTTGACAGAATTCTTGACTTTTTGACGGCGAAAAGAAAAAGGCAGACGAAAGAAGCGGGGTAAAGCAAGCCGACCGAAATGAAAAAGAAAAAGCCGCCTGAGAGGCGGCTTTTTCGCTGCAATCAAAGCAACGGAATCTTTGCCAAATAAATTATGTCCTTGCGCTCCGCGGCGTTTCCCTCCGCGAGCACGAAGGCTTTTTTAAAGACGGAGCCTCCGCACATGGCGACGAGCTTTTCCAACCCTTCGAGGCTGTTGCCCGTGGAAACAACGTCGTCAACAATGCCTACCTTTTTTCCGCGCAGAAGCTCTGCGTCGTGCTTGGACAGATAAAGACGCTGTTCCCTGCCGGTTGTGATTGACGAGGAAATGGTTACGCTTATTCCGTCCTGCATATACAGCTTCTGCGATTTGCGCGCAACGGCGTAAAAATCTTGACCGAGTTTGTCGGCTATGCAGTGGGTGAGCTGCAAGCCTTTGGATTCGGCGGTGAGCAGCACCTCGCAGCCGTCAAGCAATTTTGCAAGCTCGTCGGCGCAGTGCTTTGTCATTTTGGTGTTTCCGTGCAGGTTGAAAAAAGCTATTTTCACTCCGCTCGGCAGCGGCAAAACGGGAAGTTCGGCTTTGTAGCCCTTTATATCCACTTCAAGAATATTCTGCATTTTTCCTCCGTAAAAAGGCGCCGTTTTCGCGCCGTCAATCATTGTATATCAAATTTTTCTTTATGTCAAACGTTTGTTTGTGCGGGATAAAAATGAAAATAAAGCAAATAATTTTACTTCTTGTTCGTTTTTGCTTGTCTTTTTTGAGCGGATATAGTACAATGACGGCAAGGAAAATTTCGTATGCAATACCTAAAAAACGACGTAAGGGAAAAGATTTTGAAAGCGGCGATAGCCGAATTTAAGGAAAACGGATACGCAAACGCTTCGATAAGAAACATAGCGGTAAACGCGCATATATCTCTCGGCAACATCTATCGCTATTTTACAAACAAGGAGGCGCTTTACTGCGCAGTGGTCGAGCCTCTTATGGAGGAAATAGTCAGGAAAATAGATTCGGAGTTCGAGCACGGAAACGTGGAGGCAAAGGACGTGTCCGACGCGACCGTCGATTTTATCTGGGAAAACAGGGACAAGCTGGAAATCATAAATCAGGGCAACACGGCTTTTTTCGAGAGCTTCAGAAAAATGCTCGTCGATATGGTAAAGCTCAGCTTAAACAAGCTGATAATAAACCGTTATCCCACCTTGCTCACCAAGATAAAAAATCCCAACTTTTTTTCTACCATAGCCGCAGGGTTTCTGCACTGTCTTAACATGGTCGCCCTAAACGGCGAGGATTACGAAACTCAGAAACGCAACGTAAAGGAGCTGGTTGTGTTTTTCTTTGAGCGGATGGAAGAGCG
>FR900982.1:6577-28652 GCA_000437915.1 Subdoligranulum sp. CAG:314
GCGTTTTGAAAATTTCTGAAGCTAAATTCGGGCGGCGTTTGCCGCCTTTTTCTTTGTCTTTACGCATAAATCGCGCCGCCTTGCAGATACTAAATGCAAAAGAGGTGGCGAATATGCAGGACGGAAAAGATAAGAATTCCGAAACCAAAAAATACAACGACAAAGAGGAACGCGGGCTTAAAGTCGAGAGTCGGCAAGCTTCCGCAGACAAAGAGGGGCTTTCTTCAAAAGCGGACGGACGTCAAAAAACAGACGTAGCGGCGGAAAAAAGCAACGCGGCGGGAAACGCTCCTACGGAAACGGGGAAAAAATATTCTTACAGCTTTGAGAGCGTTTCGGACGCCGACAGCGCCGACGGCTCGGACGCCCGCGCAAGGGGCGCGGCGGCGGACGGCACAAAACGCGGCGGCAAAAACGGCGGCGCGGCCGCAAAAGCCAAAAAACGCTCCGACGGCAGCGTCAAGTTTGTTGCCTGGACGCTTGTTGCGCTTGCTGCAATCATTGTTCTAATCATAATTTTGTCCAATACAGGCACAAGCAAGGGCATAATAAAGGGCGCGAAGGATTACAGATACGGCGAAAGCAATTCCGTCAATCTCAATCTCGAGGATTACAGATACCGCAAGGGCGACACGGTAGTTTGGAAAATGGACGGCAAAGAGGTGCAGAAAAAGGACGCCTCCGACAAGTCGGCATTTGTGCTCAACACCGCTTCGGCAAGTGTCGGAAGCCACAGCATAAAGGCGGAGCTTAACGGAAAGGAAATCGCTGAGTTTTCCATGACGGTAAACAAACCGCTGCTTAAAATCAAGGCAAACGATACGAGCGCTGTGTACGGGGAAGAAATCCCCGCGCCGACGTATACCGTCAACGGTCTTGTGGACGGCGACACCGCCGAATCCCTCGGGCTTGTCGGGCTTGCTCAAACCCAAGTCAAAACGGGGGACGCGGCGGGAGAATATGAAATCGGTTTTCGTGAGTTTGTTTGCCAAAAGTACGACGTAGAAACGGAAACGGGAACAATAAGAGTTCTGCCGCGCGAGGTGACGTTCGACGCGACGGAAAGACTTGTCAAAGAGTATGACGGAACGGATACCGTTCTTTTGAAAGACATTCCGCTTAACGGAAGCGTAAACGGCGATGTGCTCAAAATGGACGCAACAGCAAGATTTTCAGACAAAAACGCGGGAGAAAAAAAGAGCGTTACGCTTGAAAACGTCAGCATAAAGGGGGGCAACGCCGAAAACTATACTTTGGGAAAAGTCGCTTTGTCGGGCGACATAACGCCCAAAACGGTTGTGCTCAAAGATTTGGTCGCCAACGACAAAATGTTCGACGGAACGACAAACGTCACCTTCGCACAGGTAGGAATGCCCGACGGAGTTGCGGAAAAGGACTCGGTCGCGGTAGGAGAGATAACCGCCGCGTTTACGGCGGCAAAGCCTGGCAAGGATATAAAGGTTGAAATATACAACGTAACTCTTGTAGGAAGCGACAGCAAAAACTACCGCGTCGAGGTCGATTGCGAGGTAAGCGCCGACATAATAGGCGCGGAAACAAACGCGTCGGCGACGCGGAAAACGGAAAAACTGTCCGGTTCCAAAATAGATGAGGAGCGCAGACAGGAAATAGCCTGAAAGCAAACAAAGCCCGCGCCTAAAAGGCGCGGGCTTTGTTTATAAGGAGAATTTGTTGAAAAAGTCTTATAGAAAATCTACGGCGTTTGAACAAACGCACGAGAACGGATTTTTGTTATTTCGTGCCGAAAATTCTGTCGCCCGCGTCGCCCAGACCGGGGAGAATATAACCCATATCGTTGAGGCAGCGGTCAAGCTGCGCTATGTAAAGCTGAACGTCGGGGTGCGCCTTTTGCACCGCTTCTATACCTGCGGGCGCGGCGATTATGTTCATAGCCTTTATTTTTTTTACGCCGCGCTTTTTGAGTAAATCTATTGCGGCGACAAGACTTCCGCCCGTTGCAAGCATGGGGTCTATGACGATTACCGTCTTGTCCGCTATGCCGTCGGGCAGCTTGCAGTAGTACTCCCTCGGTTCGAGCGTGTCGTGGTCGCGGTACATTCCTATGTGTCCCACCTTTGCCGTGGGCAAAAGAGTGTGTATGCCGTTGACCATGCCGAGCCCCGCGCGCAGCACGGGCACTATGACGACGGAGTTTTCAACGACCACATTTTGGGTGCACCTTTCAAGAGGAGTGGTAATCTCCACAAGCTTTGTGGGCACGTCCTTCAACGCTTCAAACGCCATGAGCGTTGTTATTTCCTCAACCAGCTCGCGGAATTGCTTTGCTCCTGTTTCCACGCTTCTCAAAAGAGCGATTTTGTGACTGATTAGGGGGTGGTCGAATATAACCAGATTCTGCTGCGTCATAATAATTTTCTCCGTTGTTGTGAACTTCATATATACTTTAAAACAAACACACTTTTTTTTCAAGTCTTTTGGCGACGAAAATAAAATTTTTTCCGCGCCCGTTTTTTGCTTGAAAGCGAAAAGGGTTTGCTGTATAATTTGCGTGCTATGAACAAATTTAAAAAAGCCTTGCTGGTTTTTTGGAGCTTTTTCAAAATCGGACTGTTTACGTTCGGCGGCGGCTACGCCATGATAAGCGTCATTTCCGCCGAGCTTGTGGAGCGCAGAAAGTGGATAACGCAGGAGGATATGACGGATATGCTTATTATTTCCGAAATGACTCCGGGTGCAATCGCGGTAAATTCCGCAACCTTTGTCGGTTACAGAGTGTCGGGCGTGCTTGGCGGCATTCTGGGCACTCTAGGCGTTGTTCTGCCTTCGCTGATTATCATAACCGTGCTTTCCTTTTTTGTGCATTACCTCGAAGAGGTCGCATGGCTTGCAGCCGCGTTCAAGGGGATTCAGGCGGTCGTTGTGGTGCTTATCGTCAACGCAATGGTCAAGTTTTTCAAACAGCTTGACAAAAACTGGCAGTCCTACCTGATTGCCGCGGCTGCGCTTATTGTCACGCTCCTCACGGATTTCAACGTCATATTCCTGATTTTGGCGGGAGGGATTTACGGCATAGCATACACTCTTGCAAGAGACGCGCGAAAAAAGAAGCTTCTCGAAAAAAATTTCGACGGCGGCGAAAACGCGGCGGCGGAGGAGGACGGCGGGGAGCTGGTTGACCAAGCCTGCGGCGGCGCGGAGGAAAGCGGGGAGGACAAACAATGATTTACCTCGAACTTTTCTGGATTTTTTTCCGTATCGGACTGTTCACAATCGGCGGCGGCTATGCCATGATTCCCATGATAACGCAGGAAATCGTGGACGAAAGGGGATGGCTCACCGATACGCAGCTGCTCAACTACATAGGCATATCCGAGTCGACTCCCGGTCCCTTTGCAATCAACATCGCCACCTTTGTCGGCACGAGTCAGGGGGGCGTTCTGGGCGGCGTCGTGGCGACCTTTTCGGTGGTGCTGCCTTCGTTAATCATAATCCTTATTTTCGCGGCAATCTACTCGAAAATCAGCAAAAACAGATTTTTGAGAGGCGCTTTCAACGGAATCAAGCCCGTTGTGACGGGGCTTATTTCCGCGGCGGGCGTGTCCATAGCCTTGCAGGTAATTTTACCTTTGATGAATCTCAAGGATTTTTCCTCTGCGGACAGCTGGTTTGACAAATTCGACTGGGTTTCGCTCATTCTCGTTGCGGCGGCATTCGGCGCAAGCCGTATCAAAATAAAGAACAAAAAAATTAATCCCGTCATATTGATAGTCGGAGGCGGGGTGGTCGGCTACCTTGTTTTCGGGCTGCTTATACCCGCAGTGGCGCCGGGATACCTTGCGGCGGGTTAGAAATAAAGGAGATTTCGTTTATGCTAAAAACAAACAGAGACAGACTTGTCATGCAATCCGTGACGGGGAAGGTGCACAATCCTACCGTCAGAGGCGGAGTTTACAGAGTTACGACGGAGGGGAAGCCCGTGGCGTATCCCACAGTAGGCGCGATTTGCTACAACGTCACCTTGGGGGACAGCGTGTTCGGCTGGGTAGGCGACCACATAGAGCCGGACGTTTCCACGCAGAACGCCGACAGCGCCGAGAACGGCGCGTACAATTTTCTCTCCTGCATAGGCAACAGAGCGCGTGTAATTTCGGGCGACGCAAAGGGCAGAGAGGGCTTTGTGACGGGCACTCACGGAGGCATAGAGCACGTCATCGTGTGGTTTGACAGAGAGACCAAGGAGCTGCTTGCGCCCGACGACAAGATATTGGTCAAATCCTTCGGTCAGGGGCTTGAGATAGAGGGCTTCGAGGACATAAGGGTTATGAACATCGACCCCGACCTCTTTGAAAAGCTGAATATAAAAATCGTGGACGGCAGGCTTAGCGTGGGCGTAAGAGCCGTTATTCCCGCGAGATTTATGGGCAGCGGCATAGGAAGTCAGGCGTTTTCGGGGGATTACGACATAATGACGGCGAGCAAGGGCGAGCTTAATGAGTACGGAATAGACAAACTGTGCTTCGGAGATTTGGTGTTTCTTCAAGACTGCGACACGGTGTTCGGCAGAGAGTATCTCAAAGGAAGCGGAACCGTCGGAGTGGTCATACACAGCGACTGCCTTATTTCCGGACACGGCCCCGGGGTGACTACCGTTTTGAGCTGCAAAACCGAGCGTTTGTCGGCGTTTGTAGACGAAAATGCCAATATCGGAAAAATGCTCGGAGCAGTGAAATGATTTGCAACGCCTGTCCGCGCCGCTGCGGCGCGGACAGAGCTGTTTCAACGGGCAGGTGCAAGACCAAGGAGGCTTTTTCCGTCGCAAGAATCGCGCTGCACTTTTGGGAGGAGCCGCCTTTAAGCGGTACGCGCGGCAGCGGCGCGGTGTTTTTTTCGGGCTGCAATCTCAACTGCGTTTATTGTCAGAATTACGTCATTTCGTCGTCGGGCAGGGGAGAAACTTATTCCGACGGGCGGCTTTTGGACAAGCTGTTCGAGCTTGAAAGCGAGGGCGCGCACAACATAAATCTGGTAACTCCGTCACATTACGCAACAAGGCTTGCGCCTTTGCTTGAAAAATTCAAGGCGTCAAGCTCGCTGCCCGTAGTTTACAACAGCGGGGGCTACGACAGCGTAGAAGCCTTGAAGCGTCTCGACGGGCTTGTGGATATTTACCTGCCCGATATGAAGTACGGCTCCGACCGAACGGGCGAAAAATATTCTGGAGTCGGAGATTATTTCTCGGTTGCGTCGTCGGCGCTCGCCGAAATGCGCAGACAGCGTCCCCGCGACGTTTTCGATAAAGACGGCATTATGAAACAGGGAATGATTGTCAGGCATTTGGTACTGCCGGCAAACGTCGAAAACAGCAAGTCGGCGCTGGACTTTGTCGCGCGTCTTGACAGGAAACTGTACGTCAGCCTTATGGGACAGTATTTCCCCGCGGGCAACGCCGAAAAATTCCCCGAGCTGAAACGCGCCGTGCGGACGAGCGAGTACGACAGGGTGAGGGAGTATTTTTTTAACGTCGGACTTGAAAACGGTTTCGAGCAGCCGCCCTCCGACGCGGAGAGCGAAAAAAATTACGTACCGGAGTTTTTTTCGGGCGGGTGAAATTTTCCGTCGTTATTTGTTTGAAAAAAGAGAGTTACGGCAAAATTTTCAAAGCGGCGTTGACAGCGGGCGCGGAAAATGATATAATTTCAATCGGAGGAAATACCATGGAATTTAAAGGAAGCAAAACGGAACAGAATTTGATGTACGCTTTTTCGGGCGAAAGTCAGGCGAGAACAAAATACGATTTTTACGCGAGCAAAGCCAAAAAAGACGGCTTTGAACAGATTTCCGCCATTTTTGCGGAAACGGCGCTCAACGAAAAGGAGCACGCCAAGCTCTGGTTCAAAATCTTTCACGGGATTGGCGACACCTACGACAATCTTCTGGACGCAGCCGCCGGCGAAAACGCCGAGTGGACGGAAATGTATAGGGAGTTTGCCGAGGTTGCCGAAAAAGAGGGCTTCAAGGACATAGCGGCGAAATTCCGTCTGGTTGCGGCAATCGAAAAGTCCCACGAGGAAAGATACCGCGCGCTGGCGGACAACGTAAAGTCCGGCAAGGTGTTCGACAAGGGAGAAAATACCGTGTGGGTGTGCCGCAACTGCGGTCATATACACGTAGGAAAATTCGCGCCTGAGAAGTGTCCCTCCTGCGACCACCCGAAAGCTTATTTCGAGGTAAAAGCCAACAATTATTGATTGCAAAACACGGAAATTGCCGACAGTATGTCGGCAATTTCGGCGTAAGCGACGTTTTGCGAAGGAATAACCGCAGATGAAATACAATACCATTATTTTCGACCTCGACGGAACCATTTCCAATACTGAAAGCGGCATATTCAAAGCGTTCAGAAAAATGATGAAGGAGTTCGGCGTGGACGAGTCGAAATTCGATTTGAAAAAATTTATCGGTCCGCCCATACAATGGAGCTTTTATCAGATTTTCGGCGACGATATGCGGCTGTTCAAGGCGTTGGACTATTTCAGAGGAGTCTACCTCGATTTCATGACGGACAACACCCTTTACGACGGGGTTAAGGAGCTGCTGGAAAAGCTGGCCGCCGACGGTTTGGCGCTGGGCGTCGCCACCTCCAAATACGAGCCTTACGCCGTCAAGGTGCTCAAAGAGCTGGGCGTTTTGGAGTATTTCGGTTTCGTGTTCGGAAGCGTCGGCGACAGGAACGAAAAAGCCGACGTTCTGCGGGCGGCTGTCGAGGGCAAAAATCTGGACGTGAAAAGCTGTCTGCTTGTGGGGGACACCCTTTACGATATGCGCGGAGCGGCAGCCTGCGGCATGGACGTGCTCGGAGTGACCTACGGCTTCGGCAGGGCGGAGGATTTTGAGGAATACAATCCCGTCGCCGTCTGCGAAAACACCAAACAGATTTATAAATTTATCAAAACCGCGCGTTAAACGCTTGCGTTTCGGGCGGCGGAGTGGTATAGTAAGATTGTTCCGAGCCGCGAGAGCTTTCTTTCGGTAAGGAAAGTAAATTTAAACTGACGCCGAAACATTTTGAGGCGGAAGGCGATTTGAAAACGTATTTTGAATGCGCCTTTCGGGCGCATTTTTTCATATAATTTATTCGGAGGTAAATATGGCCGACAGAGTTGCGGTAATCAGCATAATAGTGGAAAATCCCGATTCGGTGGAGCCTTTGAACGCTCTGCTGCACGAATACGGCAGTTACATAATCGGGCGCATGGGGCTGCCTTATCCCAAGCGCGGCATAAACATAATAGCCATTGCGGCGGACGCTCCGGAGGACGTAATCAACGCTCTGTCCGGCAAGGTCGGACGATTGAACGGAGTAAACGCCAAAACGGCGTATTCCGCAGTTTGCGATGGACGCGATTGAAAAGCTTTTAAATTCCGTCCTTCCCGAAAAAAAAGAGTTGATTGCTCTGTTGGAGTGCGACGACGGCGAGGTGTGGGAAAAGCTTTTCGGCGCGGCGCGCGCCGTCTGCGAAAAACACTACGGCAACGAGGTGTTCGCAAGAGGGCTGATTGAATTTACCTCCTACTGCAAAAATGACTGTTTTTACTGCGGACTGAGACGCTCCAACTCAAAGGCTCAAAGATACCGTCTTTCGTTCGAGGAAATTCTCGAGCGCTGCGAGTCGGGATACGCTCTCGGCTTCCGCACCTTTGTTTTGCAGGGGGGAGAGGACGGGTATTTCGACGACGAAAGTATCTGCCGCATTGTGCGCGAAATAAAAAGACGCTGCGGGGGCTGCGCGGTCACCCTGTCGTTGGGCGAAAGACCAACCGACAGCTTCAAGGCCTTTTTCGACGCGGGAGCGGACAGGTATCTTTTAAGGCACGAAACCGTTTCCGCAAGGCATTACGCCTTGCTGCACCCGCCCGAGATGAGTTACGCCGCGCGTATTGACTGTCTTTACGCGTTAAAAGCAATCGGCTTTCAGACGGGATGCGGCTTTATGGTGGGCACGCCCTTTCAGACGACGGAAATGCTCGCCGACGAGCTGGCGTTTTTGACGCAGTTCAAGCCGCATATGGCGGGGATAGGTCCCTTTCTGCCGCACAGAGACACTCCGTTCAAAGATTTCGGCGGAGGCTCCGTGCAGACAACGCTAAAAATGCTTGCGTTGAGCCGACTGCTGTGTCCCGAAATCTTGCTGCCCGCCACAACCGCGCTGGGCACTGCCGCAGCCGGCGGACGCGAAAGAGGTATCCTTGCCGGCGCAAACGTGGTTATGCCCAATCTTTCTCCCGCATCCTGTCGGGAAAAATACAGCATTTACGACAACAAGCTGAACATGGGCGCAGAGTCCTCGGAGGGCTTGGCGGAGCTTGCGGCGCGCATGAAGAAAATCGGTCGCGTTCTTGCGACTTGCAGGGGAGACAGTCTGGTAAAAAATTGACGGAAAATTATTCCGACGGGAAGGCTTTTCCCGACCCGAAGGCAAAGGAGACAAATATGTACAATCCCAAATCTATGAAGGCGGAGGAATTTATCTGCCACGAAGAAGTGGAAGCGACGTTGAAATACGCCGACGAACACAAGGACGACACGGAGCTGATTGGAAAAATCCTCGAAAAAGCAAGACGGGAAAAAGGGCTCGACCACAGAGAAGCCTCCGTGCTGCTTGCCTGCGACGACAGCCGCGTCAACGAGGAGCTTTTCAGGCTGGCGGAAAAAATCAAGAAGGATTTTTACGGCAACAGAATAGTTATGTTCGCGCCGCTTTACCTGTCCAACTATTGCGTAAACGGCTGCGTTTACTGTCCTTATCACGCCAAAAACAAGCATATCCCGCGCAAAAAACTGTCGCAGGAGGAAATAGCCGCCGAGGTCACGGCGCTTCAGGACATGGGACACAAGCGTCTTGCGTTGGAGTGCGGCGAGGACCCCGTAAACAACCCCATAGAGTACGTGCTCGAATCGATTAAAACGATTTATTCTTTGAAGCACAAAAACGGCGCGATAAGGCGCGTCAACGTCAATATTGCGGCGACGACGGTTGAAAACTACCGCAGGCTTAAAGAAGCGGGAATAGGCACCTACATACTGTTTCAGGAAACTTATCACAAGAGCAGTTACGAAAAGCTGCACCCGACGGGCCCCAAGCACGATTACAACTGGCATACGGAAGCGATGGACAGGGCTATGCAGGGAGGTATAGACGACGTAGGGCTTGGAGTGCTTTACGGCTTGGAGCTTTACAGATACGAGTTCGCGGCGCTGCTAATGCACGCCGAGCATCTGGAAGCCGTGCACGGCGTGGGACCGCATACAATCAGTATGCCCCGCATAAAACGCGCCGACGACATAGACCCGTCGTCGTTCGACAACGGGATAAGCGACGACATTTTCGCCAAGCTGTGCGCTTTGATAAGAATCAGCGTTCCTTATACGGGAATGATAATATCCACGAGAGAAAGCGCCGAGCTGCGCGCAAGGGTAATTAAACTCGGCGTTTCCCAGATAAGCGGAGGCAGCCGCACAAGCGTAGGCGGCTACACCGAGGAGGAAAGACCCGAGGACACCGAGCAGTTCGACGTTTCGGACAGGAGAACTCTGGACGAGGTGGTGAGATGGCTGATTGAAAGCGGATATATTCCGTCTTTCTGCACCGCATGTTACAGAGAGGGGCGCACGGGCGACAGATTTATGAGTCTGCTCAAAAGCGGACAAATACAAAATTGCTGTCATCCCAACGCGCTCATGACGCTTAAAGAGTTTCTTACTGACTATGCGAGTCAAGAGACGCGCGCCGCGGGGGAAAAGCTAATCGAAGACGAATTAAAGAAAATTCCAGACCAAAAGGTTAGAAGAATCGCGGCGGATTACATCGCGCAGATAGAAAACGGAAAAAGAGATTTCAGGTTTTAAGGGAGGATTTATGGGCAATTTAAATTCCGCCCCCAACGCAAACAGGGTGCGCATAGGCTTTTTCGGCAGCCGCAACGCGGGCAAGTCGAGTCTGGTCAACGCTTTTGCGGGGCAGGAGGTGTCAATCGTCAGCGATACCCCGGGCACAACCACCGACCCCGTGGTCAAGGCAATGGAGCTTTTGCCCGTCGGAGCGGTCACGCTTGTGGATACGGCGGGCGCGGACGACGGGGGCGAGCTGGGCTCTATGAGAGTCAAGAGAACCGACGTCGAGCTTGACAGATGCGACGTGGCGCTGCTTGTCGCAGACGCGACGAAAGGCTTGACTCTTGGCGACAAAGAGCTTCTTGAAAAAATCCGACTGAAAAAAATCCCGTTTCTTGTCGTTTTCAACAAATGCGACCTGACGCGTGAAACAGGCGACGAACCCGGCGCTGTCAGAGTGAGCGCCAAAACGGGCGAAAATATAAACAGACTGAGGGAGGCGGTTGCGGCTCTGGCAAAGACGGCGTCGTCAAGCGTCGGACTGTTCGACGGCATACTCGACAAAGAGGACGTCGTGCTTTTCGTCACGCCGATAGACGCGTCCGCGCCCAAAGGACGCATGATATTGCCGCAGGTGCGGGCTTTGAGAGACGTGCTCGACAAAAAAGCGGTATGCGTGTTTTGTCAGACGGAGCAGCTGCCCGCCGCGCTTTCTTCTTTAAAAAACAGTCCGAAGCTTGTAGTGACCGACAGTCAGGCTTTCGGGGCGGTTAAAAAAATGCTGCCCGAATCCCAAAGGCTGACGTCGTTTTCCATTCTTTTGGCATACGTCAACGGAATACTTTCAGAGGCGGTAAAGGGCGCCGCCGCGCTTTCGGAGCTTAAAGACGGGGATACGGTGCTCATTGCCGAGGGGTGCACCCACCACAGACAGTGCGAGGATATAGGAACCGTCAAGCTGCCCAAATGGATAGAGGAGTTTTCGGGCAGAAAGCTGAATTTCCGCTTTACGTCGGGAAACAGCTTTCCCGAAAGCCTGTCGGGGACGGCTCTCGCCGTGCATTGCGGCGGCTGTATGCTCAACGAAAAGGAAATGGCGCGCCGTCGGGAAACGGCGGTAAGGGACGGAGTGCCCTTCTGCAACTACGGAATAGCCATTGCGCATATCAACGGTATTTTGAAGCGCAGTTTGGAAATTTTCCCCGAGCTTGCAAAAATGATATAAATTGAACAAATTGAAAAACAAAAAGCAAAGCGACGCGGCATTTGCCGCGTCGCTTTGCGTTTTGTAGGGCAAAAATTCTTTCTGTCGTTTTACAAATTGTTTACAAAGTGTTTGCAGGATTTGGTGGAATTGACCGTGCGACGGGGAGTAAAATCAAGGCGTAAAACAAAGCAGACAAAAAGGAGAAAAAAGAAATGAAATCAAAAACAAGAATGATGAGTATTTTGGCAATCGCGCTTGTGCTCGTTGTGGCGTTGTCGGCTGTATTCGTCGGCTGCGGCAAAACGGAAAAGGTTAAAATCACAGGTTCGACGTCTGTTGCGCCTCTCATGAAGGTGCTCGCCGCAGCTTACGAAAAGGAGAACAAAAACGTGCGCATCGAGGTCGGCGAAGGCGGAAGCTCCCAAGGAATTAAGGATACGCAGGATGGCAAAAACGACATAGGCATGGCAAGCCGCGACCTTAAAAAAGACTCCGTAACGGGAGAGTACACCGAAACGGGGCTGGACAAAATCCAAATAGCTTACGATGGCGTGGCGGTAATCATCAACAAAGAGGCTTCAATCGAAGGCAACAACGTAACCAACGAGCAGCTTTACGCGCTGTATGCTTACGGCACTCCGATAGGCGGAATCTCACTTCCCGTCAGCCGCGAGGACGGCAGCGGAACACGCGAGGCTTTTGACGAAAAGATTACCGACGCGGAAGGAAACAAGCTCATTGACCTGACGAAATTTACGTCGGGAATACAGATTGCCAACGGCACAAACATTGTCATGACGGACGTTGCGGGAAACGTCGCCAAGCTGGGATATATTTCCATGGGTTCGCTCAACGACACCGTCAAGGCTGTTAAGTACAACGGAGTGGAGCCCACAGTCGAAAATGTCAAAAACGGCACCTACAAGCTTGCGAGACCTTTTTTGATAGTGACCAAATCGGGTGCGGAGCTGTCGCAGGCGGCAAAGGACTTCATCGATTTTATTCTTTCGGAAGCAGGACAGAAGATAGTGGCGGAAGAAGGCTATGTGGCTATGTAAGAGTTGCGGCGTACTGAAATGGAACATATTGCAAACGTAAAGGAACTTAATCAATCATCTGCAAGAGATAAAGCGGCAAGGGCGGTTTTTACCGCCTCCGCTTTCTTTTCCGTTGTGGCGGTTGCGGGAATCGTGTTTTTTATTATGCTGGAAAGCCTGCCCGCTTTTTCGGAAATAGGAGTGCTGAATTTTATTTTCGGGACTACGTGGGCGCCTACGAAGGATTTTTTGCCCGTGTCCGAGAGATTCGGAATCCTGCCCATGATAGTCGGGAGTCTGGTCGTTACCGCGGGAGCGACGCTTGTCGGCGGAACCATGGGAGTGTTTACCGCCGTATTTCTCGCTTATTTTTGCCCCAAGAGATTAAAAGCCGTCTTCAATCAGGTGATAAATCTGCTTGCGGGCATTCCGTCAATCGTTTACGGATATTTCGGGCTTGTCGTTCTGGTGCCGCTGCTTGCCGAAGTATCCCCGACGAATTCGGGGCAGGGTGCGCTTGCCGGCTCTTTAATACTCGGAATAATGATTTTGCCTACCGTTGCAAGCATAGTGCGCAACAGCATAGAGTCCGTGCCCGAGGCTTATTTCGAGGGAGCGTTGGCGCTCGGTTGCAGCAGGGAGCAGGCGGTTTTCAAGGCTGTTTTGCCCGCCGCGAAAAGCGGTACGGTGACGGGAGTGATTATGGGCATAGGCAGGGCAGTGGGCGAAACAATGGCGGTCATGATGGTTGCGGGAAACACGCCGCAGTTTATCGAAGGGCCGTTTACAAGCATAAGGACGCTTACTGTAAATATCGTCATGGACATGAATTATGCCGAAGGACTGCATTTGCAGGCTCTGATTGCTACGGGGTTCGTGCTGCTTGTGCTCGTGTTGCTTTTAAACGCCCTGATTGCCGCAATCAACCGCAGAAAAAAGCCCCTTGACAAAAAGACGGCATTAAAACCCCGCGACGGCGGCGGGCAGTCGGGAGCAGCGCCCGTTTTCAAAAGCACGGGCGCGCTTTGCAGGGGTTTGAAATACGCCGCAGTTGTCGTCGCCTGCATCGTGGCTTTATGTCTGGTTTTTCTTATTGGCTTTGTATTTGTAAAGGGAGTGGGACACATAAGCTTTGATTTGCTTTTCGGAGAGTCGGGCAACGACAAAATGACTTTGAGGCCCGCGTTTGTCAGCACGGGTATGCTTATCGCGCTGGCACTCGTCGTGGCGCTGCCCATAGGAGTGGCGACCGCCGTGTATCTTGCGGAGTATTCCAAACGCGGCAGCAGGGCGGTCAAGACCGTCAGGCTGTTTGTGGACACGCTCGCAAGCATACCGAGCATTGTTTTCGGACTTTTCGGCGCGCTGGTGTTCGGCGGACTTATGGGAATGGATTACAGCCTGCTTGCAGGCGGTCTCACACTCGCGCTTATTATTCTGCCCACAATCATAAGAGCCACGGAGGAGAGTATTCTTGCCGTTCCCGACAGTCTCAGGGAGGCGGGGCTTGCTCTCGGCGCCGGCAAGGCGCGCACTATTTTCAAGGTTGTGCTGCCTGCGGCGATGAGCGGAATAGTGACTTCCATAATTTTGAGTATAGGAAGGATTGTGGGAGAATCTGCCGCGCTGATATATACTGCGGGCGCCGTGCCCTACACTCCGTCGGGTTATCTCGACCAAGGCAGCTCTTTTGCCGTGATGATGTGGATGTTCGCGGGAGAGGGGATGTATGTGGACAGCGCTTACGCAACCGCGTGTATACTTATGATTTTCGTGGCGCTCTTGAATCTGCTGGTGACGCTTTGCGAAAGAAAATTCAGAAAAAAACAGGGAATTGCAAAATGAGTATAAGATATTTGTTCGGGAAGAAAAAAGCGTATACAGACGCCGAAACGAAAACAAAAGAAAAAACGACAGGCTCAAAGGCGCGGAGTATTTCGGACTTTGCTTTTGACGGAGACGTTGCAGTGAAAACGGAAAACCTGGACTTGTTTTACGGCGAAATGCAGGCATTGAAGCATATCGACATGACCGTGCCTACAAGAAAGGTCACTGCGCTTATCGGACCGTCGGGCTGCGGCAAGTCCACGCTTCTGCGCACTTTCAATCGCATGAACGACCTTGTAGAGGGCTGCAAAGTTTCGGGCTCCGTGAAAATCGGAGGCACGGACGTTTATCAAACAAACGTAAATCTCACCGCGCTGCGCAAAAACGTGGGCATGGTATTTCAAAAGCCCAATCCCTTTCCCATGAGTATTTACGACAACGTGGCTTTCGGTCCCCGCAACTTCGGTATAAAAAACAAGGCGGAGCTGGACTTCATAGTGGAAACGTCGCTCAAACAGGCTGCTATGTGGGACGAATTGAAGGACAGACTGGGAAAAAGCGCGCTCGGCATTTCGGGCGGGCAGCAGCAGCGGCTGTGCATTGCGCGGGCGCTTGCGGTCAGCCCGAAGATTTTGCTGATGGACGAACCGACAAGCGCGCTGGACCCCATTTCCACGGGAAAAATAGAGGAGCTTTGCATGGAGCTTAAAGAAAACGTAACAATTTTAATCGTTACGCACAATATGCAGCAGGCTGCGCGCATATCCGACAAAACGGGCTTTTTCCTGCTGGGCGACCTTGTGGAGTACGGCGACACGGAGCAAATTTTTTCCGCGCCGCAAAACCCCGAAACGGAAAAATACATTACCGGACGTTTCGGTTGACGGAGGCTTGTATGACGACGAGAAAATTTTACGAAGAGGAGCTTTGCGAGCTCAAACAAAGCTTGACATCGATGTGTCTTGCGGTCGAGCGCATGATAGAGGACAGCATAAAGGCGCTTGTGGAGCAGGACGGGGAGCTTGCGCGCTCCGTTGTCGCGCGGGACAAGCGGGTGGACGAAACGGAGCTTGACATAGAAAAGCGCTGTATGCGGCTTTTACTCATAGAGCAGCCTGTTGCGCGCGACTTCCGCGAGGTTTCAACCGCGCTTAAACTGATTACCGACATAGAACGCATAGGCGATCAGGCGGCGGATATAGCCGAAATCGTTTCCAATTTTAAGGATGAAGCGTATATCAAAAGGCTCACGCACACTGTCAGGATGGGCAGGCTTGCAGTCAGGATGGTGCACGACGGAGTTGCGTCCTTTATCAACGGCGACGAAGCGCTGGCGGACGAAACGATTGCCCGCGACGACGAGATGGACGCGCTGTTTTTGACGGTAAAAAACGAACTTGTAGAACTGATAAAAAAGGACAGCTCAAACGCCGACCAAGCAATAATGTTTATGATGATAGCCAAATATCTTGAAAGAATAGGAGACCACGCCGTAAATGTCTGTGAATGGACAAAATACTCCGAAACGGGAGTGCACATCAAATATTGAAAGTCAGAGAGGCGCGGAAATGTTTTCTACATAGGGAACATTTTGAATAGTATAAAAGGATAACGATTTTTCGTTATCCTTTTATTTTGATTTGAAAATTCTTTACTTTCGATGAGTATGGCCAACTCGTTTTGATGATTTATTTGCTTGACTTTCTTCTGTTGTGTTCTTTACATAAAAGTTGACAATTGTCAATATTTGTTTTACCGCCTTCACACCACGGTTTTATGTGGTCGGCTTCCATTTCTTCAAGTTCATAGTGTGTTTTTTTGCTGTTTTCGGCAACGCAATAAGGGCAATTTCCTTTTTGACGTTCATAAACTTTTCGTTTTTCGTTATCTGTAAAAGAACGTATATTAAGGTGTTTTTCGTCGTCGGAAAGCAGATATTCATAAATTCCCGAATGCTTTGTCACATCGTCGTCCTGCATTAAAGAAACAATTTTTTCTTCCAATTCTTGCGGATTGTAGACCTTAGTTCCGTATGTATTAAAAAGAATACCCCATTTAAGACCTTTCATTTCTTTTCGGTATCGGGGGAATATCGTCTGCACCCAAGATATAACAGATTGAAAATATTGCCACAACGGCGTTGCGTGGTTGTCGTGTTGGTGTATTGACATATAATCTTCGATTTTTATATTTTCTCTTGCGGAAATCCACGCTAAAACCGTTTCCAAATAGTCTTGTCTGTTGACTTCGCCGTTAAGATATTTATTTGCCAAAAGGTAAGCCACACAACCGTTTTTGGAAAAATATCTTTTGGCGTCCGAAAGCCACTCGCCCGCATATACGGCGTTGCGCAGCTCTTGCTCCTTTAACTGTATTCCCGCAATATTGATTATCTTAAACCAATCAAGTTTTTCTTTGTCGTTGCCCTTGCAAATATAAATCATGAGGGGATACTCTAAAATTTGATTTTTTTCCGTTTCCGTGAGATTATGAAAAGCACGACTGTTAAGCGAGAAATCGCCGTTTACATATTGACACAAAGAAATAGTGCGTTGTTGACCGTCTAACAGTTCGTAATTGCCTTTTTCATCTTCAACCCAATACATAACATTAAGGGGAAAGCCTTTTATGACTGTTTCTATAACGGCGTCACGTTGTTTTTCCTTGTAAACAAATTCACGCTGAAACGCAGGACGGATATTTAATTTTCCTCCATAGCCGACAACGCCGTTTTCCCGACTGTCCTCATAACCTTTGACAATGTCTCTGATTTTTATTTCATGTAGTTCTATTTTCATTTTTGCCCCTTTTTCTTATGATAATTCTGAAATATTTGGCATTTCCGTTTATCATGGACAAATATTTACCTTCTTTTCTCGTGGATTCATTGTCCAATATACTATATCTGCCTATGCCGTCTATTATTTCAAACTGCGACGGATTGTATTTGTCTAAAAATGTAATAGGTACGCCCATTAAACCATCGTAATCTGCGGGAATATCAGCGGTTTTATCTACGTTTATTGCATCATAGTTATCGTATTTTTGATAATCTTCAAGTGAGTAAGATTTATATAGCAACAACTCTTCGTGGCGCTGTCTATAATCTAGATTCGTAAACCACCTTATGCCTTTAACTCTTATATATTTTTTACCTTTTTCGTCAATTCTGCAAGCTGCCGCATTCAAAGGATATGAATCGGGCACTTGAAACTCCCTGTCGCCGCTATGAATACTTGCTCCCAACCAAATCAAATTATTCTTAATCAATGGAAAAATTTCTTTGTATGTTATGGCGTTTTGATTGCCTATTATGATAAATTTTTTTTCGTATAATATGAGTTGGGCAACGTATTCGCGGAATAATGAAAACGGCGGGTTGGTTACTACTATATCGGATGCTTTCAAAAGGTCAATACACTCTTGAGAACGAAAATCTCCGTCGCCTTGCAATATGTCGAGAGTATTTTTCTTATTTTTCAAAAGATATTCGACGTCTGATAAATCAATCGCACCGTCGCCGTTATAATCAAGAACCTCGGAAATTTCGATTTTATAGGGTTGTTTCCCGTTTTCGGTTTCTAATACTATATTTTCATTATCTAAAAGCGAAAGTTGTAACCACGCGACAGGCGAAGTTGCGTAACAAGTACATATCAATTTTTTCAGCCCTAAAAAATTAAAATTCATGGCAAAATATTTATAAAATTCATGGCAAAATATTTAAAAAAATTACTTTCAAAAGGGTCGTCGCAATTACAAAAAACCGTTTTGCCGAAAAAATCCGTTTTGTAATGTTTTAATTCTTTTTCGATATCTGCAAGCTGTGTGTAAAATTCGTCGTTTTTGGCTTTGTCGGCTTTTCTTAAACTTGAATTTTTAGACATTAATTTGATGCTCCTGAAATTTTAGTCGCACCGTTTATAATAAAAAAGTGCGCAACCGGAGTTACGCACATAAAACGCAAACTTCTTGTCGCTACACAAATAAACAGAAATGAACAAACACTCCCATTTGGAATTTGCATTTTTGTCAAATTACTTTAATGGGAGTATGACCAAAAAAGAGTATGATAACCCCTTGTTTGTTCATTTCTAAAATATATTTATTTGTGTAGCGTATTCAGTATAATACAATTTTCTTGTTTTTTCAATCAGTTTTAATGAATAAAAGAAAACCCGACTGAAAAAATCGGGTTTTAAACTTATTTTTTATACTAAAAGAGGGGCTCCGTGTCTTTCTTATTTTATTTCAATTCCCAAATGTGTCCGCAGCCTGTGCTGCAAGGGAGTTTCGACTGCAATTTTCGCATTCTGTCCAAACAAAAAAGTCTTCAAAACCCGCAACAAGCTCTCGGACAATCCGCCCTTGTCCGCAGGGGCAGGATTATTCTGTGTGCCGCGTCGGGCTGTCTGCGCCGTCGGGGCGCGTCCTTCGTCAAGCAGAATTTTTGCCATTTTGTCGTTGATAAGCGTCTCCTACTCACCGTTTACAGTTTTTGTTTTTGGGGCAGTGGTCGCACTCCATGTTGCAGCCGCGATGCTTTATCAGCAGCTTTATTCCCGTATAGAGGAATACGGCGGCGGCAAGCGTGCCGACAACGCTCCAAAACACCATATTGTTTTTTGCGTAAAGTATGCCCGCCTGATATATGACAAGAGACACGACGTAGGCAAAGCAAATCTGAAAAGCGATTGCAAACCAACCCGTTTTCGCGCTGTGCAGTTCTCTGAAAGAAGCGGCGATTGCCGAAATGCAGGGGGCCGCAAGCAGATTGAAGGTCATAAAGGAATAAGCGGACAACGGAGTGAACATTGTTCCGTCCACGCCTAAAATGTTGAGCGTCGTGACAACCGTTTCCTTTGCCGCAAGGCCTGTCAGCGTTGCGACAGCCGTCTGCCAGTTTCCCCAACCCAGCGGCTTGAACACGGGCGCGAGCAGGCGTCCCATTTCCGCGAGAATACTGCGGTCGGGGGAAACGCCGTAGGCGAATTTGTAATCAAAGCTCTGCAAAAACCAAAGAACGATGCTTGCGGCTAGGATTACCGTTGACGCGCGCAAAAGAAACGCTTTGCCGCGCTCCCACATTTCTTTGAGCACGTTGGAGGCTTTGGGCAGGCGGTAGGAGGGAAGCTCCATGATGAAGGTGTCTCTTACCGTTGTTTTTCTGCGCTTGAACACTTTGAGAATCAGTCCTCCCGCAACCACCGAAAAAATGCCCACGAAGTACATGGAGGTGGCGGCAAGCGCGCTGCCGTTGAACACGGCAGTGGTAAAAAACGCAAACAAAGGCAGCTTTGCGCTGCACGGAATAAAAGGCGTGAGTATAATGGTGTTGTTTCTTTCGTTTACGTTTTTTATGGTGCGCGCGGACATAATGGCGGGAACCGAGCAGCCGCAGCCGACTACCATCGACACAAAGGACTTGCCCGACAAGCCGATTGCGTTGCACAGGCGGTCCATAATGAACGCCACCCTCGACATATAGCCTGAAGCTTCGAGTATGGCAATCAGTCCGAAAAGAATCATGATTTGCGGCACAAAGCCGACGACTGCAAGAACGCCGGCAATCACGCCGTCGCAAACGAGAGAGGACAGCCATTGCGGCGAAGATACGGAATCAAGTCCGCTTCTTACCCATTCCTGAAACCAAGGGGTGAAATCGTCGTTTATCAGAGAGGTAATCCATCCGCCTATGGTCTGAATGGAAATCATGAAGACGAGAAACATCACGACGGCGAATATCGGGAAGGCGAGCCATTTGTTGGTCACTACTCTGTCTATTTTGTCGGAAAGAGACAAGCCGTCGTTTTTTTGGGACTTTTTTCTTTTGCTTTGTTTTTTGTCCGAGTCTTCTGCCGTCTGCCGCGCGACGCTCGTTGTCGCTTTTCAGGCAAGCACGCCGCGCGACGCTCTTTGTCGCTTTGCAGGCAATCACGTTTAATTGGTCGTATCTTTGTTTGGCTATTTCCGACGAAAGCGAATTTTTGTATTTGTTTTCCAATTCGGCATTGAGGCCGTTTATCAGTTCGGTTTGCGACGGACTGAGACAGGCGGCGTCGGTTACGAGACTGTCTTTTTCCAAAAGCTTAAGCGAAATCCAACGCTTGTTGACGGGAATTTTCACGGCTTTTGAAATTTTGTCCAGCGCGCTTTCCACGTCGGCAAAATAGGTGAGCGCAGACTCTTTTTTTATTACCTCTTTGCCGCAAAAGCTCATAAGCTCGTCTACGCCCGTGTTTTTGGAGGCGGAAACGGAAAAAAACGGACAACCGAAAACCTTTTCCAGCGCGGCGCCGTCTATGCCTATGCCCTTTGCCCGCGCCTCGTCCTCCATGTTGAGCGCCACCACGACGGGTATGTCGAGTTCAAGGAGCTGACTTGTCAGGAAAAGATTTCTTTCGAGATTTGTGGAGTCCACGACGTTGATAATCAGGTCGGGGCGGTCGTTGTTTATGTAGTTGTGGGCAACCTCTTCGTCGACAGATAGGGGAGTAAGAGAGTAGATGCCCGGCAAATCCACGATTTTTAAGGAGGTGTCCTTAAAATAGCGACCCTCCTTTCTTTCCACCGTAACGCCCGGCCAGTTGCCGATGTGTTGGTGGGATTTGGTCAGCAGGTTGAAAAGCGTGGTTTTGCCGCTGTTGGGATTTCCTGCCAGAGCGATTGTCTTTCTGACGGGGCTTTTTTCTTTTTTGTTTTTCACTTGCGCTTTGCCTCCGTCTTTGCGGCTGTCGTGCCTTTCAGCCTGTCAACGCTTATATGCTCCGCGTCGGTGTTTCTTATGCACAGCGAGTAGCCTCTGACGCAGATTTCCATGGGGTCTCCCAACGGCGCGCGTTTTTTTACGTAAACGAGAGTTTCGGGGACGAGCCCCATCTCGGAAAAACGCGCCTTTATGTCGTCGCGCAGGGATACGGTTTTTATGACGCAGTAGCTCTCCGCCTTTATACGGTCGAGCGTGGTGATGGAATTGTCGCTTTTCATATAGCTCCGTAGGAAGTATTTTTCTTTCTATATATTATAGATAAGAACAGGCGCCTTATATGCCCCTTTCTTCAAATAAATTAGCATACGCTAACTCCCGACACATTATAAAACAGCTGGGCTTTGAGTGTCAAGCGGAAAACCTAAAAAAGCAAGCCAAGAACTTTTTCAAAAACATTGTCGAAATCGCTTGATTTTTTTAAAGGTATTCTATATAATTGTGCAGGTCGGTCGAAGGGCGGGCGTTTTACATCTCGGACAGGTTTTTTTGCGTTAAAAAAGGGCGGAACAAAGCCGAAAAAGGACTCCGAAAAAAGTCGAAAATTTTTTTTGGAAAATGCAAAAAAATCGTTGACAAACCTTTTGGGTTGTGGTAAGATGTTTAGGCTGTCGGTTGCGACCGACGCAAAACACCTCACTGACGTGAGCGCAAAGAACATTGACAACTGCATAGAACAAGTAAAAGTAGGCAAAAATATTTTCAGTGTTAATATGCAAATTACAATTACAAATTGCGAATTTGCGAGTAACAAGAAAGAGTAATCAAGGACAATCTTAAAATATTTCGTAGAAATACGATCAAGCTACAAAGAGCGTATGGTGGATGCCTTGGCATTAGGCGCCGATGAAGGACGTGACAAGCTGCGATAAGCTGCGGTGAGTGGCAAATACACTTTGACCCGCAGATTTCCGAATGAGGAAACTCACTATGTTGAAGACATAGTATCTTTACACGAATAAAATAGTGTATCGAGGGGAACCCGGAGAACTGAAACATCTCATTATCCGGAGGAAAAGAAAGAAAATATTCGATTTCCTGAGTAGTGGCGAGCGAAAGGGAAGGAGCCCAAACCGTTTGTAGAAATATAAACGGGGTTGAGAACTGCGTAACCGACCGATTTTGATAGTCGAAGCACTTGGAAAGGTGTGCCATAGAGAGTGACAGCCTCGTAGGCGAAATCAAAATGGTCGCGGCAGAGTTCCAGAGTACCACAGGACACGTGGAATCCGGTGGGAATACAAGGAGGACCATCTCCTAAGGCTAAATACGACCTAATGACCTATAGAGTATAGTACCGTGAGGGAAAGGTGAAAAGAACCCCGGGAGGGGAGTGAAATAGAATCTGAAACCATACGCTTACA
>FR900983.1 GCA_000437915.1 Subdoligranulum sp. CAG:314
GAGGGGCGAGGCAAAGACGCTCTCGCCGCGGGTAAACGAATAATTATCGCTCCGAGCGTTCATAATTCGCCCGATGGAACAAAAACTGGAAGCATATCGCCGAAAACGAAATTTTCTTAAAACCTCCGAGCCGTCGGGCAAAGAAGAAAAAGCGGTCGGCGTCAAGAAGCGAAAAATATTTGCCGTTCAGCTGCACTACGCGAGAACGACTCACTTTGATTTCCGACTTGAATGGGACGGGGTTCTTTTAAGCTGGGCGGTACCAAAAGGTCCCTCCTTCAACCCCAAGGACAAGCGTCTTGCCGTGCGCGTCGAGGAGCACCCGTTGGATTACGCCGACTTCGAGGGAGTCATCCCCAAAGGCGAATACGGCGGCGGCACTGTTTTGCTGTGGGACAAAGGATACTGGACGGAGACGGAGGATTTTGCGCGGGGACTTGAAAAAGGCTCTCTCAAATTGCGACTTGACGGAAAAAGATTAAAGGGAGGCTGGGCGCTTGTACGGCTTAACGACAAAGACAAAGCCGAAGACGAAAAGGAGAACTGGCTGCTGTTCAAGGAAAAAGACTCCTTTGCCAAGGACACAAGCGGCTTGACAGGCAGAGAAAGAAGCGTCAAAAGCGGGCTTTCTGCCAAAAAAATTGCGGAAAAAGCCGCTGTGGCGGCAGCTGAAATTCCCTTTAACCGCGCCCCCGTCATGCTGTGCCGACAGGTTGCCGCGCCGCCGTCGGAAAAAGGCTGGGTTTACGAAATAAAATACGACGGCTACCGTATCGCGGCGTATTCGCAAAAGGACGGGGTACGGCTTTTGACGCGCAACGGAAAAGACTTTTCGGACAAGCTGCCCGAATTGGCGCAGGCAATCGGAAGGCTGTCAAACGGGCGCGCGCTCGTGCTTGACGGCGAAGCGATTATCTCCGACGACGAGGGCAGAAGCGATTTTCAGGCGCTGCAAAACCATTTAAGACTCAAAGACGGGAGAAAACCCGTTTACATGGTGTTTGACCTTTTGTCACTCGACGGCAAAGACCTACGCGAACTTCCTCTCGAAGAAAGAAAAAAAAGGCTGAAAACGCTGATTGGCGACGGCAACGACGCAATCCGATATTCCGCCCACGTCGAGGGCAAAGGGGAGGAGTGCTTTGCCGCAGCCCGAAAGCTTGGATTGGAGGGAATTGTCGGCAAACGCGCCGACTCCCCCTATTCGGGCAGCCGCAACGGCGACTGGATAAAAATCAAATGCTACAACCGACAGGAATTTGTAATAGGCGGCTTCACTCGCACCGCAAAAAGGTCCGACGGAGTGAGTGCGCTTCTTTTGGGATACTTCGAGGACGGCAGCTTTGTATATGCGGGACGTGCGGGAACAGGCTTCGGCGCGGCGGAGGCGCGGAGACTGCTCGAAATTTTCCGAGCGCTTAAAACCGACAAATGCCCCTTTTCGCAGCCGCCCGACACAAAAGGAGAGCACATTTTTTGGCTCAAACCGCGCGCCGTCGCGGAAATTCAGTTTGCGGAGTGGACGGACGAAAACGTACTGCGTCAGGCGAGCTACAAGGGACTGCGCGCCGACAAGGAAGCGCGTTCGGTCGTGCGGGAAACCGCCCGCACCTTAGCGCAAACCGACGGCGGCGCAAAAAAAACGTCCAAGTCGGACAAGGACTCGGTGCTCGGAGTAAAAATCAGCAACCCTCAAAGACTTGTTTTCGCCTCACCTCCTCTGACAAAAAAAGAGGTGGCGGAGTACTACGCCGCAGCGGCGGAAAGAATGCTGAAATACGCGGGAGGACGAATTGTCAGCGTGGTGCGCTGCCACGGCGGCGTTTCCGACGCCTGCTTTTTCAAAAAACACCCGACCTCCGACGTACGCGGAACGGGAACTGCAACAATCAAAAGCTCGGACGGCAAAGCGTCGGAATATTTTTATCTGAAAAACGAAATCGGCTTGATTTCCGAAGTGCAGCTTGGTACGGTGGAGTTTCACGTGTGGGGAAGTCGGGTTTCGGATTTGGAAAAGCCCGATATGCTTGTTTTTGATTTGGACCCCGACGAGGGACTTCCCGCGGAAAAGGTCAGGCAGGGCGCGCGCGACGTAAAAAAGGTGCTTGACGCGCTCGGCTTAAAATCCTTTCTCAAAGTGAGCGGCGGCAAGGGCTATCACATCGTCGTGCCCTTGCTCCCCGAAGCGGACTGGGAAACCGCCTCCGAGTTTGCGAGACGCGTCGCCGAGACCGCCGAAAAAAAATGGCCCGACAGATACACCTCCAACATACGCAAGGAAAAACGAAAGGGGAAAATTTTTATTGACTGGGCAAGAAACGGCCGCGGCTCCACCGGCGTCGCCCCCTACTCGCTGCGCGCGCGGGCGGGAGCAAGGGTATCCATGCCCATTACCTGGAAGGAGCTTGACAGCGTGCTTCCGTCGGGAGTGACGGTTTTTGACGCCTTGAAAAGGCTGAAAGCGCCCGACCCGTGGAAAGGCTTTTTCAACGTCGGGCAAAGCCTTAAAAAAATATCCGCCCAAAATCCCTATCTATAATAATATATATCAGTTAAATCGTCCGCAGCGGTCGGAGAAAGAAAAAACCCGCAGACAAATTGTCTGCGGGTTTTTTCGGAGATATACAAC
>FR900984.1 GCA_000437915.1 Subdoligranulum sp. CAG:314
TAACGGAAAGGAAGGAATACGCCTACACCACGGCTGAGCAGCTTGACAACGAAACGGCAACGGCGACAAAGGAATACGTCTACCGCACAAGCGGCTGGAAAGACCAACTATTGAGCTATGACGGAGAAAGCATAGTCTACGACGCAAGCGGCAATCCGACGACGTACAGAGGAGCTACGCTCGGATTTGAAGCAGGGAGACGGCTCAAAAGCTACAAAAAAGCGGGAGACGCCAACGCATATGAGTTTACCTTTGACTGCCGCGGAGTAAGAAAGAGCAAAAAGACCAAGGACGCCGACGGACACGACAAAACGTGGAGCTTCTATTACGACGAGGACGGCAAGCTTTGGGGCGAGACGAAGAGCGAAAAGGTTTTGCAAGGCAACTTCGGCATACAGCTGTGGACGAATCAGATAACCAAGATAGGATTTTTCCACCTAAACAGCGGCTTGGCGGGATTTACTTTGTCAAGGCAGACGGGGATTGCGGACGCAGTAAAGGCGGACTATATCTACCGCAAAAACGCTTTGGGCGACATAGACGGAATCTTCGACACCGACATGAATTTAATCGGGGAGTACGTCTACGACGCATGGGGCAACTGCACGATAGAGGCTGCGGGAGCGGACAACATAGAGATAATGGAAATCAACCCGTTCCGCTACCGCGGGTACTACTGGGACAAGGAACTAAACCTCTACTATCTCCAAACCCGATACTACGACCCAGAGACAGGCAGATTCATAAATGCGGACGGTATTGAATACGCTCTTGAACAGTTACAGCAATTAAATGGCTTAAATTTATATGCCTATTGTTTCAACAATCCTATAATGGGTGTTGATGAAGATGGCACTATTCCTAAATGGTTGGCATGGGCATTAACAGGACTCGCAGTGGTTGCGGCAGTTGCTGTAAGTATTGCAACTGTTGGGATTGGTGTTGCAGTAGGTGCAACAGTTATCGGTTTTAGCGTTGGTTTTACTTCATCTGTCGTCGGACAATATCATGCGAACGGCAAGGATTGGTTGAAAGTTAACTTTAAAATGGCGGCTTATGACGGAATGATTGGTGCAGTTAACGGTGCAATAGCAACTACGGGAATCGGTCTTATAGGTTCGGTTACTTTGGGAGCTGTATCCGGCGGGCTGTCTAGTATAGGAAGTGATATTCTATTCAATGACGGAGAAATTCAATGGGATAACTTTGGATGGAGTGTATTGGGCGGAGCTGTATCAGGGTTGATTTCCGGAGCCGGAGCAAAAAAAGATATATTAAAGTTACAACATAGTAATAAAATACTGAACAGTACTATAAAAAACAATACAGTGCGCCATATTGCACGGCAAACCGCAGTGCGGGATAAGCATTTAATATCAGTGTTGGTTTCTTCATTTAGATTTGTTTTGGGGAGTTCTTTAACCAATTTAATACTCAAATTTAATAAATAATGAGGTGATATTATAAAATATGCGTTTTTAGCCATATCAGTGTCTTTATTTATGCCCTTTAATAATTTCTTTTTTGGCTGTACCAAGAAAATCTAAGAAAGAAAATGAACTGAGATACTCATTTATATGGTCGATAATTTCTATAATTCCTTTAATTTGTATTTCAGTTGTTCTTTTTTTTGTAGATGATTATATGTTTTTAATCGGTTGTTCGCCAATCTGTTTAATGAGCATAGGAACTATTTTTTATACAAGTTTTTGGAAAATTGTGATTGAAGAAGAATACTTTTCATATAGAAGAATTTTCTTAGTAACAAAAAAATATAGATACTCAGATATAAAAAAAGTAAAGATTTATAACAATGCTTATTCCGTTTATCATATTTATGTAGGCAGAGAAAAGATAATAATAAGTAATTATATAATCAATTCAGAGTATTTTATTAAGAAACTAAGAAGTGAAAAGGTGTTTAAAAACGCACAAATAATAAGGAAATAAATCTAAAAACTAATCTAAGACGGTTGACTAATGAAAATAAGTATGTTAAACTTTTATTACATTTTATTTGCCTAGAAATAGGAAAAAACTTTTTATTTCAAAACAAAACGCCCTTTGGGGCGTTTTGTTTTTTTAGTATTGTATGATAAATTTATTGATTGCTTAATAATCTAAAAGACAGTTGTTTAAAAGTTAAGTGGTGCGGGCGGAGGTGACATGTAGAGGCGGAGCAGCAAGAAATACGGGCGGAAACTGCGAAATAGTTTGTGTGCAAGGCAAGGGAGAGAGGTGCTTACGCTTTTGTTTTAAAGAAAAGAATTATTCGGTTTTGTCAGTGTCGGTCGGCCGTGGCTGACTGAATACGGGACGAAGCAAGTCTTCCGCGCTCAGCCCGAGCGCTTTTGACAATCTGACAAAATTCAAGGAGTTCGGTATGGTTTTGCCGTTGAGCCAATTTTTGAAAGAAGGAAAAGTTTGAAGAAAACCGTGTTTTTTGAGGTAAAACATTTTAGGCGCGTTTTTTGATACGAATCGACGGAGGTTTGGCGCTATATTTTTGCAGTTCAGGTCTTGTTCATAGCTGTCCGGAAAATCGTCAAGTCCGAGAACGAAGCTTGCCGAGCGGTCAAGACAATGAGCGACGTCAAGCATGGTTTCGAGCGAGGCTCCTGTTTTCCTGAATTTTTTGAGTTTTCGCGCAAGAAGTAAAATTCTTTGTTTTTGACGGTTTCTTTTGTTTCGTAAAACAAGTCGTCAATCAGCAATTCTAACTTGTCGAAAAAATTTTTCATTGTTTTTCCTAAATCGATGAAACGGGCAGACGAAAAGTCCGCAGACGCGTAAGGTGGAGGGACGTATAATCAAAATATATGTAGAATGCATTGTTTGCCGTTTATATTTTAACAAAACTCTAAACTATATTTTGTTTTTGTGCAAAACCGTCAACCAAAAGGCAAAAGTCGGACAGTTTTATTATTTTTGCTTTTCAAAGCACAGGAAAAAACCCTTGCCGACACAAAACCGTTGTAATATTTAAGAAATTCGGCGGCTGCCGTTTGTCTGCGACTTGACGCTTCAAACGGCCGCTTGACAAGGGGCAGGTTATGTCGGTAGAAAAAGTAAAGAAATATTTTGCGGCTTTCGGTCTTTCGGAAAGGATTATGGAGTTTCCCGTGTCAAGCGCGACTGTCGAGTTGGCTGCGGCGGCGTTGAATTGCGAAAGGGGAAGGATTGCAAAGACGCTGTCTTTTTTTGCGGGAGAAAAGGTCATTGTCGTTGTTTTTGCCGGGGACGTAAAAGCGGACAATGCCAAATTCAAGGCATATTTCGGGACTAAAGCCAAAATGCTGCCTCCCGAAGAGACGGAAAGACTTGTCGGTTACGCCGTCGGAGGAGTTTGTCCTTTCGCCTTGAACGAGGGGGTGGAGGTGTATCTCGACGTTTCGTTAAGACGATTTCGCACGGTTTTTCCCGCGTGCGGCAGCTCCAACAGCGCAATAGAACTTACCCCTTGCGAGCTGGAAAAATATTCGGGCAGTTTGGGCTGGATTGACGTAAGCAAGGGGGTAATTTAGTTTCGGTCATTACGTCGGGAAGCTTTTCACTGCTAATCAAAGACGAATTTTTTTGCAGGTACATAATATAAAATATGGATATGAACGTAAAAATTTCGCTTTGCATGATAGTGAAAAACGAAGAGGACGTAATCGCCCGTTGTCTGGATTCGGTGTCCCGCTGCGTTGACGAAATAATAATAGCGGACACCGGCTCTTCCGACAGGACAAAGGAAATTTGCAGGGATTTTACCGACAAGATTTTCGACTTCGAGTGGACGGACGATTTTTCCGCCGCAAGAAATTTCTCTTTTTCCAAGGCGACGGGGGACTATTTGATGTGGCTGGACGCCGACGACGTTGTTTCTTCCGAAAATATCGGGCTTTTAAAGGAGCTGAAAAAAACGCTGGCGCAGAAAAATCCCGATGTGGTGATGTGCAGATACGTCACTTCTTTCGACGAAAACGGAACGCCGCTTTTCAGCTTTTTCAGAGAAAGACTTCTCAAACGAACGGCAAATTTCAAATGGGAGGGGTTTATTCACGAGTGCATTTCCCCGCGCGGTAACATTATCTATTCGGATTTTACCGTCCACCACAAAAAAGAGAGAGGCGCAGGCGACCGAAATCTCAGAATCTTTCAGAAAAAAATTTCGCAGGGCGTTAAGCTTGACGCGCGCAACACCTTTTATTACGGCAGGGAGCTGTGTTACAACAAAATGTACGCGGAGGGAGCGGCGGTGCTGGAAAGAGCGCTGGATATGGATTTGAAAAACAACCGCAACGAAGCGTGCCTGTTTTTATACGACTGCTACAACGCGATGGACGAAAAGCAGAAAGCGTTTCTTTCGCTGTGCAGGAGTCTGGAAAAGGGACCTCCCCGCGCGGACATTCTGTGTCGGATTGCAAGCGTTTTCAAAGCGCGGCGCGACTTCGAGACTGCGGCATTCTGGTACGACGCGGCGACGAAATGCGGCGATATGTCCGCAAGAGGCGAGTTCGACAGGGCGGAATTCAGGACGTTTATACCGTTTGTCGAGTTGTCGTGCTGTTATTTTTATCTGGGGGACAAAAAAAAGGCTTTGATGTTTCATGAAAAGGCAAAAAGTCTGCGTCCCTCTCATCCGTCCGTCCTGTTCAACGAAAGGTTTTTCGGCGCTCAATAAAAAAATATAAATAATTAAAAAAAATGTTTGACATCGTCTGAAAGATATGCTAGACTAAATAGGCTGGGG
>FR900985.1 GCA_000437915.1 Subdoligranulum sp. CAG:314
CCATACTCAAACGTGACGAAAACTTGATAAATCCCATGAATAGTTTGACTACCCTTTAAAATTGCACCATACTCAAACATAAAAGACGACGTCACACGAAGCACTATTGTTTGACTACCCTTTAAAATTGCACCATACTCAAACCTCAAACCTCAAATCAGAGTATTTTTACGCACCACACGCATCAATTCAAAGGACAGAATGCAATTATTTATATTATAGCATAAAATCTTATTCAGACAATGATTTCGCACAAATCTTTGTCAATCAAAGTGACAAATTCTTCGTCTGTTTTATTTTTCAAAGTATTTTCCAAAAGAAAGAGACAAACATCCTCCAGCTGCGCCTCATAGTAAAGACTTTTCAAATCCTTTTCGTTTAAAAAGTTTTTTAGATTAAAGAACGCAAAACATTTTATCCCCAAAATCCGCGCATTAAAATGAATAAAAGAAACTATAGACTCCAACAAACAGTCCTTTTCATCCTTCCAGCGCACTCCGTATGCTTTTAAAAGCTGAGTCAAACTGCTTTCCGTATCAAAATCTATCGGAAAATCCGTTTCTCCGTTCAGTTTTTCAAAAAAAGCATAAATCTTCTCAACAAGTTCCGAATACTCGACGGCAAAGTTGTTTTCGGCAATTTGCACCAAACAATTTAACAATCCGTCCCGCGCGCGTTTGTCTCCCAAATCAAAATTGAAAAAATCATACAGCAATTTTACGTCCTTGACTAAGGATAGTTTGGTATCGCCGTCAAAAAGAACAAAGTTCCCCGAATTGCCTTTGGATTGCAGTGCAAATTCTTTGCAAAAATCGAAAAACTTGTTTTCGTTTTCCACTACAAGAACATTTACTACGGCAGGCGTCAGCTCCAACGGCTTTTCCAAGTCAAAATGAGACAGAATCACAGAACCACCAACCTTTCGGCGGTGTCTACAACCGTCGATTGTTTCTTTCCGAGAACAAATTCCATATTTTCAAATTGTCTTTCGGTAACGGTAAGCATCTGAATCAGCCCTTTGCCCGTTTTGAGTTTTCTTACTGTTTCTTTTATCACGTTTGCGGCGGTGTTGTTCAGTATTATTTTGGAATAAACGGATTCCTGCATCATGAAAAAACCGTTTTTCAAAAGCGCGGCGCGAAACCTTCTGTAATCGCGTCGTTCCTCTGCCGTTTCCGTAGGCAAATCAAAAAAAACCACTACCCGCATAAACCTAAAACTCATATTCCTTTATTTTTGACGTATCCCCGTCTTCCAACGCGTTGAAAACGCTCTTGGCGTATATACCGATTGCATCGTTTACAACAAAATATTTGTCGTCTATCTTTATTTCTCTGTTGAGAATATCGCAAAGGTATCGTTTGAAATCCGGCGTAAATTGGCAATTATCCTTTCCGAACACCGCTTTGTCCACAATCACCCTGAAAGGCTCCACCAAATCACAGCTCAGATTGAATTGATTGAACTCGCTTTTGTGCGCCAATCCGAGCTGTGTATTGAAACCCAATCCCGCGATTTCCCTGTTGAACGCAGACAGCAAAATGGTATATCCATAGTTCAACGCCCCGTTCAGAAAGGTTTTGTCTCCTCTTTTAAAGCTCAATCCGAACAATGCGTCGAAGTATACCTTTGCCGCGTGTCCTTCACGGTTTGTTCTGTCATTCAATTCGGTACCGTCGACATAACTTTTCAAAAGCTCGCTCTGAGGACAGCAAAGTTCGGAAAGAAATTCCATCTGCTTTTTTATTTTCATACGGACAATCGCCGTCCACACCGCGCTTTTATGTTCTTCTTTCCAATTGAGCTGCCGCCGCAAAACTCCGCTGCAATCGTGTCTTCCGTAAAGCGGCAACAGCTGTGAAACCGGATTGTGATTTTCGTCGCAAAACAAAATGTTGACTTTGTTTTTGATTAACTCGCTCAACAAAGCAGCCGTCAAAGAAACCGCGGTAGACTCCACCACAAGCGAGGATATCTCGTTAAGAAACAACTTTTTGACTTCTTCGCCGCGACAGACGAGATATCCCAGCTTGTATTCCAGCTTGCAACGTCCCCTTACCACTACAACCCGCCAGCTCATAGGAACCGCTTGAAGTCCACGACTTTGCAAAAATAGCCGGTAGGCGAACAGAATATCATTTTAACGTCGGAGTCTTGTATTAATTTACTGATACGATTCTTCCCGGCATTTTCAGCGCCGCCGATAAGCTTGATATTACTCGTCATACTGTTGCATTGCATAAATTTCAATATTTCCATCAGCACAAACAATTGGTCTTTCAATTCCAAAGCCTCGAATTTGTCTCTGCCTTTTTCAAGATTTTTTATCTGTCCCTGTACAGGCAGTCCCGCATATATTTTTCCGCCCAACTTTTCAGTAAACAAATCGTACAAAGCAAGATTTTGCTCTTTGCTGAATTCTTCTTCTCTGACGGGTAAATCTTTATTATTGTATTTTTTAACGTCCCGAAAATGATTTGAGATTTTTTTGAGCTCCTTTGCGCTCCCGTTGTCCAGCCAAAGCTGATTGGCATTGCAAAGTACCAATCTGTCGTTTGTTCTTCCGCGAATCCAGGCGTAAGAGCCGTTAATTTTGAATAATGTGTTCAATTTTATTTTTTCTATGAGTATTTCAGGCTCTTTGAGTCCCAACTCTTTTTCGCAATACTTCAACTTATCTTCCGCAGTGCGGAAATTTTTATCCGCAAGCACAGTCACGCATTCCAGAGAAAGCAAAGTCTTGTCCTTTTTCTTTTTGTCCCTGCTCTTTACCAGCATAAAATAGGCTGTTGTCTCTTTGTCGTATCCGCCGTATTTCGACGTGTCATTAAGCGGCGCCTTCCCCTTTACGGGCGCAAGCTTGTCGTTTTTTCCTGCGGGATAAATGGTAGCGTCGTAAAACTGCCCTTTTTCCGTTTTGGAAAATCTTACTACACGGCAAGTGTTTTTCTCGGCAACAGAACGTATCCTGTTTTCGTCTCCCTTTTTCCATGCATTTGTAATATCAAAATCATAAAGGCGTTCAAAATCATAATTGCCTGTACCGTTACTCCGTTGAAAAACTGCGGGATTATGGTTGAATTTGGTATTGAACACATTGCCCACCACGATATTGAAATAAGCGTCCTTTGCGTGGTGCAAATCGTTCAGTTCTCTTATCTTCACGAATTCCAGCCTTTTTTTGAATTCGTTTACATTGCCGGCTTTGGAATAAACTATTTCCGATTCGGGCAGCATCCTTTTCAAAAGCTGAATTGCGGCTTTGGCGCTTTGACTTGTGGCGATAAGCTGAGCGTTGATAAAATCGCCGCATTCTTTTTCCGTCAAAGGCGTGCTTCGCGTAAGTCTGTAAAATTTCTCATCGCTTATGAGTTTCTTGTCTCTGAGTTGACGCCATAACCCCTCCATCCTGTTCCTGATTTCGGCAGACAAAGGATAGGAGTCCTTTTTCACGCTTTGATTGATTTTCCTTCTGACGAGGACGCGATTGTCCAAGCTGTCGTCTTTGATTTTGGAGCGCGGATAAATATGGTCTATATCATATTTTTCTGTCTTGAACACATCGTCGAATTCTATTTTTTCACCCGTATAAGCGTCTTTGCCCATTTGCGTGAAATAGAAAAACAATTTGTCGCTGTTGAACTTTGAATCCTCTGTTTCCTCAATTTTTTTAATCAACTCTGTTTCATTGCGCAGATTTTCTCTATATTTATCCAGCAACTGCTGTTTTCGAGATACCGTGCGTTGCCCCTTGCGCGTTACGTCGGGCTTTTCGCGCGTCGTCTCTACAAATATCTTTTTGGGAGAATGCCCCTGCACTTTCACGATTTCACGGACGATTTTCAACGCGCTCCAAATCGACCGCTTGACTGCGGGCGAACAATACAGCTCCTCCACCGCGCGGTAAGTCACCCTTTCATCTACAATACTTTCGGAATTTGCAAGTTCTATCGCTCTTTTGTAATTGTGTTTATTTGAAAGCAGCTCCATAAAGTTTTCCGTATCTGTCCGCATTTTTTCGATAATAGATACGTTTCCGACCTCGCCTTCTGAGTCGGTTTCAAATATTCCGTCAAGCAGTTTTTCGGAAAGCCTGCCCCATTTCGTATAATTGAGCGCCTTTAAACCTTTGATTTCCTCGTCGCTCAAAACGGTTCCGTATTTGTCTTTGATTATTTTTACCAATCTTTCTTTATCGGATATTACGGTTATCCATAAAATGATTTTCTCGCACATATCCCTGTAAAGGTCGGCTTTGTCTCCGATAATCCTTTTGAAATCTATGTAAGAAGACAAAGAGTTTTTGAAATCTCCGTCCGTACCGGAAAAAACGTCCCGAGCCTTGCTACCCTCGGGCAGCAAACCATTTTTTACAAGCTGCTCGCAGCACTTTTTGAGCGTAAGCTTTTTGTTTGTTTTTGCAAAATCAAAAAGAATATTTTTTACGCGCAAATCCTTTGTTCCGTTGACTTTCAGATTGTTCAATTCGTTCAGAAACGCATATTCGCTGTACAAAAAAGACGACGCGGGCAGCACCTTTTCACCGGTCAGGTAAGTGCAGAAATTTGTCATACGCTCGATAAATTTCTTTTCGGAGGCGTCCCTGTCCACGACGTCGTCAAAGTTCCAAGGCGTAATTTTTTGCGTACTTAACCCCTCCTTTTTTATCATCCAGCTGAAACGGGTTTCTTTATCGGTGAACGGTCCCACATAATAAGGCACGCGGAATTTCATGAGCGAAATTATTTTTTCACTCACCGTCATCTCGCAGTTTTCGTCCTTTTGTTTTAAAAAAGGAAAATAATTTTCGGCGTTGGCAAGTATCGCTTTCAACTCCGCCAGATGCACCTGATAAGGTATGTCGCAGTTTTCCGCAGAAATCTGTTTGGGCAAAAATATTCCCTCGTCTATCTTTGCGAGTAAACTTTCGTCATTAATACCAATCTCTTTTTTAAGAAAAGCGTAAAAATCTTCTTTTTTGCATTTTTCAAACCCTTTTCCCTTGTCCATGCCTATGTAAGCGGCATAATTGTTGACTTTTTTGTCGTCTTTTTCATTCTCGTCCGCGCCCGACGTATTTTTCTTGCCCTTTTTGACCTGACGGCGAAAAACAAGCGCGTACTTTTCCGGACAATTTTCACGGACATATTTTTTCAGCTCGGACAAATCTCTGCGGTGGGTTTCGTAAGCTTCCGTTTTTGCTTCGGAAATAAACTCCTTTCCGTGCAGGATATTGTGCAGGCTTGCAACTGACTGTACTTTTTTAAGAGTCTCTAAAAAATCCGCTTCGTCGTCGTCGAGCGCCATTCTCGCCTTTGCAAGCTTTTCTTCAAAAGAACTGTCTGTAAACGACATTTTATTCTCACCCTGAAAATCTCTGTCTTCTCCAAACATCTTTGACAGCGAAAAATTAAGCCCGACAACGGCGTTCACGGCTTCGCCAAGCAGCTTGTTTTTTGAATTTCCCGCCAATTCGAGTATTTTTTCTTTTCTTTCTCTTTTTGCCAAATTCTCATTGCAAAGCGTCTCGAATATTTCGGGTATTTTTTCTCTATCAAATCCCGCTCCGTCGTTCTCGCTCAGAAAACGGTTTATTTTTTCAAATTCGCCGCTGACGTCCGACGCGTCGTTGACATTAAAATCCTGTTCCCCGAATAAAAAATGACCTCTGTTTTTCAAAATGTGATGCACGGCAAGATAAAGCAGGCGTACGTCTTTTATTTCCTGCGTTCTCAAAGCGTTTCTCAAATGAAAAATCGTAGGATAATTTTTATAGTACTCCTTGTCTCCGAAGTCCTTGTCATTGAACAAAAGAAATTTTCCCCGCGCAATTTCAGGCTTGTCCTCATCAAAATATTTGCTGTTTTCAAGTCTGTAAAAAAATCCGAAATCCTTTGCGCTTATTTCGCTGTCAAACAATTCCTGCAAAAGGTTAAGACGGTGCCTTACTCTTGCAAGGCGTCTGCGATTCGTTCTAAAAGCGCGGCGACCTTGCGCGGTTTGCGCTTCGTCGAATAAATAAACGCCCCAATAATCCTGTCCGCGTTTTTTAATGAGATTGTAATCGACGTCGGTAACCGCCCAACCTACAGATTCCGTTCCCATATCCAAACCTATGTAATAATCTTGTTTCATATTGCTTGACACTCCTTGTCTTTCGGTATATAATAATATCAATCAAAGGCTTGACTACCCTTTGAAGTTGCACCATTAGTTCAAATAAAGTTTTTCCAAGACGCCGTTTTTACGGTTACGCACGAGGTGCGTTCGACTCTTTCTTTATGAAAGAGTTTTTTATTTGCGCAAAATATTCTTTAAATTTAATTAGAACTATTATCCCATTTTAAAGCTTAAAAGTCAAGTTTTCAGCCACAATACTTTCCCCAAAACAACAAATGTCTGTCGGACATTATTCGACAGACATTTATGTTTTTCCGCATTTTTTTACATTTGAAATCAATTTAAAACAGCAATTGAAATAATTCTAAATAACTTTTTTTGATTTGAATCGCGAACGCTTTTTACGCCGCAAGCTCGATGCGGTTGTCACTCCACGTTGTCAAACTCCACTCCGCCGATGACGACGGTGTCGCCGTCCTTCATTCCCGCCTTTTTGAGTGCGGCGAAAACCCCTTTGTTCTTCAAAGTTTTCTGCATATAGCGCAAACTGTCGTAGTCGTCGAGCAGCACCTTGCGGGCGAGACTGTCAACAAGAGCTCCGACAACCTCGAAGCTTCCGTCGTCGTTGACAACAATCTCGAAGCTGTCCCCGTCGTTTCTTTCATATACAAAAGGCTCGAATTCCAACGGAGCGACGGGAGGAATTTCTTTCAGGGCGCGCGAAACGTATTCGAGAAGCGACCTGACGCCCTCCCGACTCATTGCCGATACGGGAAAAACCTCGCAAACGTCCTTGAATCTCCGTTTGAAAGACTGCAAATTTTCTTCCGCGCAGGGCAAATCCATTTTGTTTGCCGCAACAACCTGTTTAAGCTTGGTCAAATCCTTGCTGTAAATTTCAAGCTCCTTGTTTATAAGCAAAAAATCCTCCTCGGGATTTCTGCCCTCGCTTCCGCTCATATCGACGACGTGCACAAGCATTCGGGTGCGTTCTATGTGTCTCAAAAACTCGAAGCCCAGTCCCGCTCCGCTGCCCGCGCCCTCAATCAGTCCGGGTATGTCGGCAACCACAAAGCTGTCCTCAAACACGTTGACCACGCCGAGATTGGGGTTTAACGTCGTGAAATGATAATTGGCAATTTTCGGACGTGCCGCCGAAATCACCGACAGCAAGGTGCTTTTTCCCACATTCGGGAAGCCCACCAGTCCCACGTCGGCAATGGTTTTAAGCTCCAGCTCGATTTCCTTTTCCTCCGTTTTGCCCCCGTGTTGGCTAAATGACGGCGCCTGACGGCGGCTTGTCGCAAATTTTCTGTTTCCCCTGCCGCCTTCGCCCCCGCGCATAACGACGAAAGTCTGTCCGTCCTCGAACATATCCGCCATGATTCTGCCCGTTTCCCTGTCGCGCACAACCGTGCCCACGGGCACGAAAATTTTAAGGTCCTGCCCCTGCTTGCCATAGCAGTTCTGCCCCGCGCCGTTTTCGCCGTTCTGCGCGCGGTAATGTTTTTTGTAATAAAATTCGCTCAGCGTGTTTACGCTTGAACTCGCCACAAAAACCACGTCGCCGCCCTTGCCGCCGTCGCCGCCGTCGGGACCGCCGTTTGGCACGTATTTTTCGGTGTGAAAAGACACGGCGCCGTTGCCGCCGTCGCCGGATTTTATGAATATCCTTACCTTATCCGCAAACAATTCAATTTTTCTCCTTGGATTTTTCTAAACAGCCCGATTGAAAATATTCGCACAGAGCTTTCAGCCTGCAACGGGCGCAGTCGGGACGCTGCGACTTGCATACATATCTTCCGTGCAAAAGCAAGTAATGGTGACTGTCCGACCACAGCTCTTTGTCTATTGCTTGGCAAAGCTGTTTTTCGGTGTCGAGCACGTTTTTGGCATGAGCCAGCCCGAGCCTGTTGGCAACTCTGAAAACGTGCGTGTCCACCGCTATGGCTTGTCCGCCGAAGCCTACGGCATAAACTACGTTGGCGGTCTTGCGCCCGACGCCCGAAAGAGTCCTCAATTGTTCGAGATTGTCGGGCACCTGTCCGCCGAATCTTTCAATCAAATCCCGCGACATTTCCTTGATAAATCTTGCTTTGTTTTTGTAAAATCCGCAGGAATATATAAGTTTTTCAAGCTTTTCGTCGGGCAAATCTGCCATTTTTTGAGGCGTATCCGCTTCGGCGAACAACAAAGGCGTCACCTGATTGACTCTTTTGTCGGTGCATTGTGCAGACAAAATCACAGCCACCAGCAGCTGATACGGATTTTTGAATACGAGTTCGCTTTTGGGTGAAGGAAATTCTTCCGCAAGTATATCGAGAATTTCTTTGGTTTTCTGTTCCATACGACAATTATATATCAAAGCGTTGTATTTAACAAGCGTTTTTGACTTTCACTGCCCGAACTCAGACGGCGCGCGCCGCTCTCGAAGCATTCAGGCGCGCACGACCACCGTTCTTCCGTTTATTTCCGTCACAGCAAAAAAGCCCGAAAAGCTTGAGTAGCTTTTAGCCGTTGCCGCAACGATATTTTTATCCTGCGGCAAAAATTTTATACTCAGACCGCAGCCCACGTTTGCCGCCTGAGGCGTGCTTGTTATGGCGCAGTTTACTCCTCTTTCGATTAGTCTGTTGTATGCGCTCGTCGTTGCGCTGCGCGACCTGAAGGTTGCTATCAAGTATGTCATAAAAACCTCTCCTTTTTCATTATGTAAGGATTAAATTCAAATCGCGCTTAATATAATTTCTTATAGCGGTCGGGCGGAAAAAACATCCGTATAATAATATACTTTTCCGCCGCCGAAAATGTGAAAGGAGCTTTTTGGCATGATTTATTTCGACAACGCCGCAACAACCTTTTTCAAGCCGCCGCAGGTTATAGACTGCGTTCTCGACAGTCTGAAAAATCCGGCAAACGCAAACAGAGGCGGGCACAGTCTCTCGGTCGCGGCAACCGCGAAAATAACCGAAGTACGCAACAAGGTGGCGCGCATGGTCAACCTCTCCGACCCGCTCAACGTCGCTTTCAGTCAGAACTGCACATCGGCTTTGAATCTCGCCATTTTGGGGAGCGTAAAACGACGCGGCTTTCACGTAATCACGAGCGTACACGAACACAATTCCGTGCTGCGTCCTCTTTTCGAGTTGAGGCAGCGCGGCATAATTTCCCTTTCCGTGCTTGCGCCCGACAGAGAAAACCGTCTGACGGCGCAGGCCGTTCAAAATGCCTTCAACAAGGATACGCGGTTGGTTGTTTTAAGCCACGTAAGCAACGTGGTCGGTTTCGTAAACGACGTCGCTTCAATCGGAGACCTGTGCAGGCGGGCGGGCGTAACTTTTATCGTGGACGCGGCGCAATCCGCAGGCTACACCGAAATAGATATGCAGCGGATGAAAATCGACCTGTTGGCTTTCCCGGCGCACAAGGGACTGCACGGCATTCAGGGCTGCGGCTGCCTTTGCTTCAATGAAGAAAGCAAGCCCAAGCCCATTATTTTCGGCGGAACCGGCTCGCAAAGCAATCTGCTCCTCCAACCAAAGGACAGCCCGGACTGTTTTGAAGCGGGCACGCTCAACACGCCCGCCATACTCGCGTTGGGCGAGGCGATAGAATGGCACTCCGAAAACGGAAAAAACAATCATGCGCAAATAGAGCTTGTCGCAAACACCGTAAAAGAAGGCTTGAAGGAAATCCCCGACGTACATATCATGAGCCTGAAAAATCCCAGCGGCATAGTCAGTTTCAGAATCGGAGACAGCTCCAGCGACAAAATAAGCGATATTTTGAGCGAGCAATACGGAATCGCCGTAAGAAGCGGACTGCATTGCGCGCCTTTGTGCCACAAATTTCTCGGCACGGAAAAAACGGGTCTTGTGCGCGTGAGCGTCAGCGGGCAGAACACTCTCAAAGAGGCTTATATTTTTCTCAACGCAATCGAGCATATCGCAAAAAATCTGCGGAGCCAATAAAAGTTTCAAAAAAACGAGGTCGAATAGACCTCGTTTTCTGTTTGCCTTTGCGCTTCATTTTTTGGTGTACCAGTTGTCGTAAAGGTGCCTCAGCTTTTCCGACACCTCCACGCCCGCGATATTTTCCACCGGTCTGAAAAACTCCTCCGACTCCTCCGTAGCATCCGACGCTGACGTGTCACGAGCATTGAAATCCTGTCCCGAAGAAACGGAATAATCCTGTTCCGTTTCCGTCGCGCCGTCGTTATGTATTTCTTCGCCTGCTCCGCTCGTCGGCTGATTGCCTAAAAACTTGCCAACCAGCTCCGCCACGACGGGATTGGACATAAGCTCCATCACGACGCTCATTTTGTCCGTATCCTTTCCGCCCAGCTTGTTGAACGAGTTGATTGCGCCTACGGCGTTCTGTATATTTTCCATGTCTATGGCGTTGCCCGAGCCGCCGCTCTGTTTTCCGCCGCCCTTGTCGGAAAACAGGGAAAACAGCAGGACTCCTATAATTACGGGTAAAAAGTTCACCTTCACCCCTCCCTTTCGCTTCTTTTTTGTGGTCAATATATTGTATGCAAGCATATAAATGTTAGTGTACTAATTTTTAGGAGGTTTATATGGACGCACGCAACAACAACGACCCGAGAAATATGTTTTTCGACCAGCGCAAAGATTTCAATCCCAACGGGGCAGGCGCTCAAAAAAACGCCAAAACGACGGGCAACAAAGAAAAAACGGAAAACAACGCGGTGCCGCCTACGGCGCAGCAAATCAATTACATAAAAAATCTTGCCAAATACTATGAGGGCAAGGGCGAGGAGCAGTTAATCAAGGACATCTACAACAACGTAAAAGCACAGAAAGAAAGCGGAAAGCTGACAAACGCACAAATAGAACAATTTGCCAAAACGGTGTCGCCCATGCTGAGTCCCGCTCAGAGAGAAAAACTCAACGAGCTTGTAATTCAGTTGAAGGAATCCACCTGATTGCTTAAAGAAAAGTAAACAAAGCCGGGCTTTAAACCCGGCTTTGTTTGCGTTTGACAATAATAAAATTTTTTGTCATTTACTTATGCCATAAAAAAAACGTCGGTGTAAACCGACGCACAGA
>FR900986.1:0-14953 GCA_000437915.1 Subdoligranulum sp. CAG:314
GCAAATATATTCGCACACTGCTCCCCGAATTTTACTACTTCTTTCTCTGTTACCATGTTTTAAAGCCTTTTCCTTTATTTTTTAATTGTTTCAAAATAATCCATGATTATTTGTTTGTCTTCTTCGGAAATGTTTTCGTTGTTCATCAAATCCTGCTTAGCCTCTTCCAAAGCAGCCTCGTAATGGTCGCCGTAATACTGACCGCCGTCGATAATCTGACCGTTGCCTTCATATCTTCCTCCGGAGCCGTCTTGGTCGTCGCCGGGGCCGTTGCTATCTTCGTCCTCGGGAGGCAGCATGTCGGAAGGCGAATTATTGTTGCCGTTGTTTCCGCTCTGATTGCCCTTGCCGTCGATTTCCGCATTGTCGTCAATATTAATATAATCCACTCCGTCCATCTCTTCGAAAACGGCGTAAACAACCATATCGTCGTTGATTTCCGTATCCAATCTCAAAGGATTGCCGTTGCCGTCGTCCCATCCGACAAAAACCCAATCGCTATCCGCAACAGCCATAACGGGCTGAGCTTTTTCGCCGGCCGTGACCACTTGCCTTTCCTCGCCGATAATCCTGCCGTCGCCTTTTACCTGATAAATGACTTCGTACTGCGCCGCAGGTCCTTCGAGCGCTTGTCTGATTAAGTCTCTGCCCGAAACTTCACTAAGCGCGGCGTATGTCGTCATACCCGTGCCGAAAACGCCGACAATCGCCAACGTAACGACAAGCGAAACGGAAAAGACGAATTTTATCAGTCTCGCGTTCACCTTTTTCAACGCCTGAACGGCGTCTTCTCTCTGCTTTACGGCAATGTAGGAGTTGTCCCCTTCCAGCTCGGTCATGGTGAGCAGTCTTTCTTCAAGTCCGAGCGAGTCCACGCGCCTTGCGGTCTGCTTTATTGTCGGGCGGAAACGGCAGAAGTAGAACAAAGGCGTCGAGATTGCCGTCGCCGCCGCAAAGAGCACGATGCAAACCCAGATCCCCTTGAATCCTACATACCAGCAAACAATCGCCGACAGCAGAAGTGCGGAAAATCCCACCACCAGCCCCCAAAGGAGCGACTTCAAAAAGCTTTCCTGCGCTAAGCGGGAATAATACTTTTCAAGCAGTTTTTTCGGTTCCATAGTTTTTACCTCCATATAAAAATTTTTTTATTTTATTCACGGGAATACAATTTTCAAGGTATTTATATTGTCTGACAAACAAAACCGCCAATTACCTATATTAAATTATATGCCCGACGAATTTTTTTGATGTTTTTCATACATTGAACCGATTTAATTCATTAAACCGATTTTATTGACAATATATGTATTGCATCGTGAAAATTATAGCAAAGTATATTCTCTGTGTCAACCCATTATCTCAATATTTTTTATTTTATATAAAACATGTCGGCAATGTATAAACTATTTGTTTTAACCTCTCCTCCCGTAGTTTAAACGAGCGATTTTTTCACATTTGTATTTGTATTTGCCTATATACCGTACTTGAAAGATAAAAATATGTTTGAATATTGCACTTATTTTTTCGACAAATTATTTCTTTTTACGTCATCAATGGGTTAAATCAAGGTTTCAATAAACAGTGACGGTTAAATTTGATTTATAATCAGTCAAAATCCCTACACATTTTTTTCAAATTTATATGCAGAAACGTAAAATGTGTCCGTCCCCGAGGGACTTATATTTAAGTTTTTATATTTCGCCAATAAAATAAAAAACCGAGCAAAAAACCATTCGTTTTTGTCGCCGAAAAAGTAAGTTTCAGCTTTTTTACGACGCGCAAAAGCGCGGCATTTTACGTTTCCCGACGTTCGGCAAAAGACACACTACGAGCCGCTTGAAACATATATTTAAACAGAGGGTTTTTTCATTTAAGCTACATATCCGGCGACCTTTTTCAAGGCGCGGGTATGTAGTATTTTTTTGTTGAGGAAAAAAACATGCCTTTTGTACAAAGATACTCGGACGTCAAAAAAGGCGCAATTATTTTTGCAGCAACACGTTGGGTCTGAGCAAAGCGGCAAACAGCAACAGTCCGGGCACGGAAGGCTCAATAGGCGCTTTCACCAGCTTGAACACAAGCTTGCAGGTGGGAAATTTCCCCGCCGGAACTACGCTCGACTACACGCTTAACGGCTCGCGCGCACAGCTGTCCTTGCCTGCCGGTTCAAGCGTTTTGTACGCCGAGCTGGTCTGGGGCGGCCTTTATCGTTCGACAGTAAACAACATTTCCAATCTGATTAACAACCCTGTTGTTTTTTCAACGCCGCTGTCGGCAAACGTGCAAATCGCGCCCGACGCGGCAACCTCTCAGGATTTCGTCATCACGGTGGACAATGTTACCGTCGGTTTTTACGTGAGGTCGGCAAACGTGACGGCGCTCGTTGCGGCGGCGCTTTCGGGAGCTTATTCCGTACAGAGAGTGCCGGCGCTAATCGAAGCCATAGACTCGCGCACCTCGCAGACAAACCATGCGGGCTGGACGCTTGCGGTAGTTTACGAAAATCAGACTCTCGACCTGAGAAATCTGACGCTGTGGAGCGGCGGCAATGTGGTTTCGCCCTCTACCGGCAGCACCACCGTCACCGTCACGAATTTTCTTACTCCCGGCGTCCTTCCGATAACGGGCAAGGTCTTCGTTTCCGCGCAGGAGGGAGACGCGGTGCTCACGGGAGACAGAATGCTTTTCGGTCAAACCGTGGCAACGCTCGGCACGCTGTCTGGCCCCAACAATCCCGCAGGCAACTTTTTTGCGTCGCAAATCAACGACCAAAACGGTCTGCTCGACACGACGGGCACCTTCGGCACAAGAAACGCCAACGCCGCCGCAGGCACAAACACCGTTGCCTGCCGACAGGGATGGGACACCACCGCGGTGGATGTTTCCGCAACGCTTGCGCCCGCACAGACAAGCGCGGTTATCAGGTTTACAAGCGACGGCGACCTTTACGTGCCCAATGCGCTCGGCTTGCAGATAGACAGCAAGGGCGCGGATTTGGCTGTGCTCAAAACGGCGGACAAAACATTTGCTTCGGTGGGCGACGAAATCACTTATTCCGTCAAAATAGACAATTCGGGCGAGGTTTCCGCTCTCAACGTCGTGGTAAACGACTTTCTGCCACCCGAAACGTCGCTTGTAGACGGCTCCGTTTTTCTCGACGGAAGCCCGTATGCCGGCGGACTGCCCGTTTCCATAGCGGAAATTGCGGCGGGAGGCTCCTCAGAGGTGGTCTTTACCGTAAAAGTAAACTCTTTGCCCGCCCAAAATCCCGTGCTGAATACGGCGCGTGCCGACTATCAATTCTTCCCCTTTGCGGGTTATCAGGCTTCGGGTTTCGCGGATTCCAACCAAACATCCGTTGCCATTATTCGGGAAAACACGCAGGCGCTTAAAAGCGTGGACAAAAATTTTGCCGTTGCGGGAGACGTGCTCAATTACACTGCGCAAATCACCAACGCGGGAAGCGTGCCCATGGTCAACCTGTTTTTCAAGGACCCTATCCCCGACGGCACCGCCTTCGTGGACGGCTCGGTTCTAATCAACGGAATAAGCTTTCCGACCTACAACCCCGAAAACGGCTTTTTCGCGGTAAATCTGACGCCGCAGGAAAGCGCGACAATCCTTTTTCAAGTCAGAGTCAATCAAGGAGATAATTCGGAAATGATAATACCCAATCAATTTAACGTAACATTCGATTATGTTTTGCCCGACGGCAGCACTCTCGCCGCGTCGGTGGACAGCAACATCGTCACTACCGAAATTCTCACATAATCCATACCCAAGGTGAAAAGCTCGGACAAAACCTTTTTGCAGGAGGGCGAAACCGCAAGACAGACCGTTACCATAACCAACAACTCGCAGGTGGCTCTCTACAATCTGTTTTTCAAAGACACGCTTTCGCAGGGCGCTTCATACGTTGCGGGCAGCGTGGCGGTAAACGGCGTTTCCCAACCCTCCTACGACCTTGTGGCGGGATTTCCTCTGCCCGACCTTGCAGTCGGTCAGGCAATCTCGGTGTCGTATACCATACGCGCCAACGACCCCATGACCGTGTCTCCCGTGACAAACTTCGCCACTCTCGCTTACACCGTCAACGACCCCGCAAGAGGTCCCGTCAATTTCAGCGAGGACACCAACACAATTTCGCTGCCCGTCGTCTCCAACAGAATAACGGTAGTGAAAAGCGTGGATAAAACCGTGGCGGCAAAGGGAGACAATCTGCATTATACCAGCGTCATCACGAATACGGGCACGCTCAACAAAATCAACCTTGTGTTTACCGACCAGATACCCTTAGGAACAACGTTTGTCGCCGGCAGCGTCCGCATAAACGGAGTTTCTTATCCCTCTTACAACCCTCAAAACGGCTTTGCCCTGCCCGATATAGCGCCGGGAGCAGCCGTAAATGTAGAATTTGACGTAACGGTGAACTGATATGAGATATATTGACAATGTTTCGGAAGTAATCGATTTTTCGGGCGAAACGCCCGTGACGGTGGTCAGCAACAACGTAAGAACTTATTTGAACCAACCGACCGTCATCCCCCACTGTCCCGACAGGCAAAGCTGCCGCTGCTGTCGCAGCGCGTGCGATATTTTCCGCCGCGAGGAGGATTTTCACGACAATTGCCGCGCGCGCGAAAACTGTCGGCGCAACGGCTGCGGCTGCGACAACAGAAGCTTCTTGCGCGACGGCTGCGAAACAAACCGGGTCTGCCGCAACGACAGAACCGATTGCGGCTGCTGCGTTTGCGTGTGCTTCTGTCCTTGCCGCTGCAACTTGCGTTTTTGATAAAAAAGCTCTCCGACAAAAGTCGGAGAGCTTTTTTCGAGATATGGAGAAAAAGTATTTTTACGCGAGTCGCGCGCATCAATGGGCGAACGAATTTATTTCGCCGACAATGCGCGACGTCCCGTCGAGCCTGAGCTTGCTTTGATTGTGTTTGAAATGCAGCTTGTTGTCAAGCAGAAAGCCTATTTTTTCGTTGAGCGTTTTTTCGTTGAGGCTGTCCTCTTCGAGAACAAGCCCGCAGCCCGCCCGTTGAAAAAAACGCGCGTTTTCAAGTTGCTCGCCTCTCGAATTTTTGCTCAAAGGCACCGCGACGAAAGGAATCTGCAAGCTCGCAAGCTCGCACAGGGAATTGGCTCCCCCTCTGCTTACGCACACGTCGGAGGCGGCAAATATATCCTTCATGCGGGTTACAAATTCAACCTGTCTGAAATGTCTGTCGTTAAGACTTACGTCAACCTTGCCCTTGCCGCAAATAACGAAAATATCCGCGCCCGAAAGCGTGTTTTTAAGCTCTCTCACGGTTTGGTTGAGACGCGCCGCCCCGAGACTGCCTCCCATGACCAGCACGACGGGACGGGTTCCGTCAAAGCCCATGAGTTTAAGTCCGCGCGCGCGCTCCCCCTCGTAAAGGCTTTGCCTGATTGGAGCGCCGCATTTTATTGCCTTTTTGCTGTGCGCGGGAGGCTCGAAGGTGGTAAGCACCTTGTCGGCGTACAGCGAGCCTATTTTGTTGGACAATCCGAGAGTCATATCGCTTTCGTGCAGTATGCAGCGGATTTTAAGACCTTTGGCGGCAATCACCACGGGCAGCGCCACGTAACCGCCCTTTGAAAACACCAGGTCGGGTTTTATTTCTTTAAGCAGCTTTTTTGCCTGAGAAACACTCTTGATAAGCTTAAACGGCAGCAGCAGATTTTTCGGCGTCATGCTGCGCACCAGCTTGTGCGCCTCTATGGCAAAAAAACTCAGTGTTTTGTCCTCTATATAAGGCTTCAAAAGCTGCTTTTCCAGCCCGTCCGCGCCGATGTAAAACAGTGTATGCTTGTTTTTCAGCTCCTCTATCAAAGCTATGTTGGGCACCACGTGTCCTGCGGTTCCCCCGCCGGTAAAAACGATTTTCATATATATAGTATATTCATTCGGCAGACGAAAATTCTGTCCGCGCGGCCCACGTCGTCCTTTCGGACGGGGCGGCGATAAGACGGCCGCAGCTTGTCATTTCCGCCACAAGAAAGTCAATGAATCTGTCCGGTATGCTGTCGTCGAAAAGCTTGTCCGCAATTTTTTTAAGGCTTATGTTTTTCATAGTAATAACCTCTTTGGAGTGGTTTTTCTTGAATTATACAAAACAAAACTTGACAACCGTCTGTCATAGTTTTATAATTTCTTCTGAAAAATACGTTCTATTTTATGGTCAAGGGGAAAGTTTTATGCAAAACGGCGTTTTGTTCGGTATTTTAATGACATTGCTCAATCAGAAGCGGGCCTCGGCGACGGAGCTTGCAGCCAAATACGAGCTTTCGCCGCGCACAATCAACAGATATATAGACGCGCTCGGCGAAGCGGGCATTCCCATCGTTTCCGTGTCGGGCAGGCACGGCGGCTTTGAAATTATGGACAGCTTCCGTCTGGAAGCGGCTTATTTCACGGCGGGAGAATACGAGCGTCTGATTGAATCGGTCAAAGGCTTTTCGGGAGACGAAATGGCGCAAAAACTCGAAGAAAAACTCAAAAGCCTTTCCAAATCCGTTTCCGACGACTTTTTTCTCGCGTCGGACAAGCTTGTTGTTTTCAACTCCGACAACAAAAGCCTGCTCGGAAAGCTGCAAACGGTAAAGGACGCGCTCAAAAAAAATCTCGTTCTCGACATAGATTATCACGCGGCGGAGGGCAATATCGGAAAACGCAGGATTGAGCCTCTGTGTCTCTATTTGAGAGACGGGCAGTGGTACGTCTACGCCTTTTGCAGGCTCAGAGAGGATTTCAGATTTTTCAAGCTCAACCGCATTTTCGGCTGTACGAAAACGCAGGAAAAATTTTCGCCCCGCCCCTTTGACGGCAGGCTCGCCGATTTCAACGAAAGAAAGTCGCCTAGAACGGATGTCACCATTGCGTTCAAGCCAAACGTCCTTGCCGAGGTGGAAGAGTGGCTGGGCGTCGAAAACGTGGTAAAAAGCAAGGACGGCAACGGCTATTGGGGCTTCGGAAGCTTCCCCTACGACAAAATGCTCGTGAGCAAAATTATGGGCTTCGGTTCCAACGTCAAGGTGCTGCGTCCCGCAAAGCTTGTTTCGGAAATCAGGAAAATCGCAAAAAACATTTCGGAGCTGTATTCTTTGTAAGTTTCTTTTGCAGGAAAAAAGGAAGAATTTAATTCAACGGCTGCGACAGGACGGCGACACGCTTGTTTCGGCAAGTTTTAAAGAATGCTTTTGCGGGGGCAAACTCAACGGGTAAAATAAAAAAAATTGCAAAAAAAAACGGAGCCGCGCGGCTCCGTTTTCGCTTGTCGTTTATTGTTAAAATTTCAATTCCTCTCTCACGTCGGCAAACGCCTTTACGCATTTGTCTATGTCCGCTTTGCTGTGGGCGGCGGACATCTGAGTTCTTATACGCGCCTTGTCTTTTGGCACGACGGGATAGTAGAAGCCTATGACGTAAATACCCTTTTGCAGCATTCTGTCCGCAACCTTTTGACTGAGCACCGCGTCGTAAAGCATAACGGGGATGATGGCGTGGTCTTTGCCTGCAAGCTCAAAGCCCCTCTTGCTCATTTCGCTGCGGAAATACGCCGCGTTTTCCATAACCTTGTCGCGCAGAGACGTGTCGCGCGTGAGCATTTCGATAACTTTGAGCGTCGTGGCGCAAATCGCGGGAGCCACGGTATTGGAAAACAGATAAGGACGGCTGCGCTGTCTCAAAAGGTCGATTATTTCTTTTCTGCCGCTTGTAAAACCGCCGCTCGCGCCGCCAAGAGCCTTTCCGAACGTGCCCGTGATTATGTCAACGCGTCCCTCGACGCCGCAATATTCGTGCGTGCCGCGTCCCTTTGCGCCCACAAATCCGGTAGCGTGGCTGTCGTCCACAACGACAATGGCATTGTATTTTTCCGCAAGAGAGCAGATTCCCTGCAAGTCGGCAATTATGCCGTCCATGGAAAACACACCGTCTGTGACGATGACTTTCTGCTCCGCGCCTTCCGCGTCGGCTTTTTTAAGCTGCACTTCAAGGTCTGCCATGTCGTTGTTGGCGTAACGGTATTTTTTCGCCTTGGCAAGACGCACTCCGTCGATGATGCTCGCGTGGTTAAGCGCGTCGGAAATAATCGCGTCTTTTTCCGTCGTTATGGTTTCAAACAGACCGCCGTTTGCGTCGAAACAGCTGCTGTAAAGGATTGTGTCCTCCGTGCCGAGAAATTCGGACAACGCGTGCTCCAACTCCTTGTGCACCGTCTGCGTGCCGCAGATAAAACGCACGCTTGACATACCGTAGCCGTATTTCCCGTAAGAGTCGCGCGCCGCTTTCATCAGCTCGGGGTTGTTGGCAAGCCCGAGGTAATTGTTGGCGCAGAAATTGAGCACTCCCTTAGCCTTGGTGGTGTCGATTAACGCGCTCTGCTGCGTCGTAATTACGCGCTCCTCCTTCCACAGTCCCGCATCTTTTATTTCGTCCAGAATTTTTTGGTATCTTTGTCTGTCAATCATTTTTATTTCCCCTTTTAAGCCCAATTCAGTATAATCTTGCCGCTTTTGCCGCCGTTCATCTTTTCAAAGCCCTTTTCAAAATCGTGATAATCGAATTCGTCCGTTATTATCCTCGAAATATCAAGTCCGCTTTTGAGCATGGCGGTCATTTTGTGCCAGGTTTCAAACATTTCCCTGCCGTAAATGCCCTTGATTTGCATACTGCCGAAAATAACCTTGTTCCAATCTATCTGAACGGAGTTCGACAAAAGACCAAGCAGAGCGATTTTGCCGCCCGTAATCATATTGTCCAGCATCTGATTGAAAGCAATGCCGCTTCCGCTCATTTCATAGCCTACGTCAAAGCCCTCCGTCATGTCCAGCTCGCGCTGCACCTGCTTCAAATCGACGGTTTTGGTGTTGACCGTCACCACTCCCGGCACGACGTTTTTCGCAAGCTCGAGTCTGTAATCTGAAATGTCGGTCAAAACGACGTTCTTTGCTCCGACGTGCTTGCAGATTGCCGCCGCCATGATTCCTATAGGACCGGCGCCCGTTATCAGCACGTCCTCGCCTACGAGGTCATAGGACAGCGCGGTATGAGTGGCGTTGCCGTAAGGGTCGAAGATTGCGTACATTCTTTCGTCGATTGATTTGTCGCAAAGCCACAGGTTGCTTATAGGAATTGACGCATATTCGGCAAAAATTCCGTCGCGGTTGACGCCTATGCCCATTGTGTTGGGACAAAGATGTCTGCGTCCGGCGCGGCAGTTGCGGCAGGAGCCGCATACGACGTGCCCTTCGGCGCTGACCAAATCGCCGACCTTGAAAGCCTTGTTGTGCGCCCCTTTCATTTCCACAATCTCTCCCACAAATTCGTGCCCGATTGTCATGGGCGGTTTGATTGTGTTCTGCGACCACTCGTCCCAATTGTAAATATGCACGTCCGTGCCGCAAATCGCGGTTTTGTGAATCTTCACAAGAGCGTCGCCGTCGCTCAGCACAGGCACGTCCTTGCGAACCAGCTCCAGCCCCTTTTGAGGCGCCGGCTTGATAATCGCGTCCATTTTCATTTATGTATACCTCTGTGAGAAATATTTTCAAATCCTGTCGGCAGCCGCAAGCGCCGACGCAAAGGCAAAAGCCAGATTGTAGCCGCCGCACAATCCGTCCATGTTGAGAGCCTCGCCCACAACAACCGTCCCGTCGGGAAGCGCAAGTCCCTCGTCGAGACAATTTACGTCTACGCCGCCGCACGTGACCTGAGACATCTCGTAAGACATGGTGACGGCATTGGAAAAAATATGTTTTTTTGCGGAGCGTGCAAGCTCCGCGGCGGTGAAACAGCGCGCGCGGCGCGCTATTTGGTCGGCAAGCTTGCCTTGCAGCAGTCCGCGGAAAACTCCGTCCCTGCCTGCGCCGCAGCTTAGACGGTATTCCAATTCCTCGTTAAGGCGGCAAAAATCCAAAAACGGCAGAAAATCCACTTCCAAATCATACTTTTCGGAAATGCCCGCAACGCGTTCGCGCGCTATCAACGCGGACAAATCGAACATCATAATGCCGCTTAAACCGAAATCCCTGAACTGAATTTCTCCCTCCTGCACGCCAAGCCGCCTGCTTCCCGACAGCAACGCCCCCCTTGCCTTGACGCGGACACCTCCTATGCCCTTCAACGGATTGTCCACTTTCAGAGGCGTCAGAGAAGGCTCCGTGCGCGTCAGATATTTGCCGTCGACAAATCTGTCGAGACGGGGGTTTTCGGTCTGAGAACCGCTTCCGCAGGCTAAAACGACCTTGTCGAACTCCCCGCCGTCGCCGTCGGAGCAAACGACGGTAAATTTCCCTCTTGTTTTTTCTATTCTTTCTACGGCGGCGAAACGGCTTTTCACACCCTCGCGCAAAAGAGCGAAGCGCAGGCAGTCCACCACCGTGGACGCCGTTTCCGTGACGGGATAAATCCTCCCTCTCTCGTCAGGCTCGGTTAGAAACAAGCCCGTGCTTTTGAGAAAGCTTTCGATGCGGCTTTTGGGCACAAGCGTGAAAATTTTTTCCGCAAAACGCGCGTCGTTGTAGACGGAAAAGGAAAGCTCCGCGTTCAAAAGATTGCATCTGCCGCCTCCTGTCGCGCACAGCTTTTTTCCCACGCGGCCGTGTCTTTCGTACAAGGTGACCTCGCCGCCTCTTCTCGCGCATTCTATTGCAAAAACCATACCGGACGCGCCGCCGCCGACAACCGCAGTTTTCATCGCCTTTATTATACTCTCCCGCAGGAAAATTGTAAACGGTTTTTCATTTTTTGTCAAACGGAAAAATCCCCGCACCGCCGATACAGGCGATACGGGGACTTTCCAAGGAAGACATATAAATTCAAAAACAAAACACTTCAAGCCTGTTTGTGAACTTTCTCGTAAAATTCGAGGTAATCGGCAATTTTTTGTTTTGCCTCGTCGGCGTCGCAGATTTTGTTGACCGCCGTATTCTTTCCCTCGAGGGATTTGTAGACGGTGAAAAAGTGCATCATTTCATCCGCCTTGTGGCTGGGCAGCTCGTATATGGATTTGTAGCTGCTGTAAGTAGGGTCGCCGAAAGGCACCGCGATAATTTTTTCGTCCAGATAATTCTGGTCTACCATGGTAATCATGCCAATCGGATAACAGCGCACCGTGCAGTTTGTGTCTATCGGCTCGCTGCACAGCACAAGCACGTCGAGATGGTCTCCGTCCGCCGCCAATGTACGCGGAATAAGACCGTAGTTTGCGGGATAATGAGTGGACGTATAAAGAACTCTGTCAAGCAGAATATAACCCGTTTCCTTGTCAAGCTCGTATTTCATCTTGCTGCCCTTTGTTATCTCAATCAGCACGATGAAATCGTTGGGCGTTATTCTCTCCTTTCTTATACTGTCAATCGCAACCATAATAAAACCTCGTTTTCTATAATATATTGTATCGGATACGGTTTGTCAAGGGTTTTGACCAAAAAATATGAATTTTGTTCATGTTTTTTTATTCATATTTCACCGTACACGGAATGTTTGTGATGTTTGTATGTAAATTCGGCGGCACGGCACTGTCTGATGCGCAAAATGTAAAAAAAGTCATTAAAATAATCAAAAGCGACAAGGCAAGACGTTTCGTTGTCGTTTCCGCAATGGGAAAAGCCTATGTTAAGGACAGAAAGGTTACCGACGTGCTTTGCGACTGTTTTTTCGAGCTGAACGAAACGGGAAGTATGAAAAGCTGGGACTTTGTGGCGAATAAATATCTGTCGCTCGCCGAAAAACTCGACGCCCCCGTCGATATGCGGGCGCTGCTAAAAAACGTAAGAGAGCAAATCCTTGCCGCTCCATACAGGGATTTCGTCGTGTCGCGCGGAGAATATCTGTCCGCAAAGCTTTTGTCGGCAGCGCTCGGCTTCCGCTACATCGAGGCTGCGGAGGTCGTGCGCTTTTTCCCCGACGGCGCACTTAATTTGGCGGAAAGCGAAAGACTGCTGGCGGAATCGGCAAAAAACTGCTCAAAAGGCTGCGTTATGGGAGGCTTTTACGGCAGCGACGGCATGAGAACGGTTACTTTTCCGCGCGGAGGAAGCGACATTTCGGGAGCGGTGGCGGCTGCCGCGCTGAACGCGGAAATATACGAAAACTGGACGGACGTGGACGGCTTTTTCGCCGCCGACCCCTCTATGGTTTTTTCGCCCCGCCTTGTTCCGTGCCTTTCCTACGAACAGCTGCGCATACTTTCTTCGCTCGGCGCAAGAGTTTTGCACAGTGATTCAGTTTTGCCCGTCTGCGCAAAAAATATTCCGATTAACATAAGGAATTTTTATAAGCCCCACCTTGACGGAAGCATGATTGTGCCCGTTTCCGCCTCGGGGAGACGGATATGCGGGATAGTTTCCGAAACGGTATACAAGTATTCTTTTTCGGGAAGCTTTTACCTCCCTCCCAAAGCGTCCGTGCTTTTTCAGAGCGTCTCCCCCAAAGGCAGAATCTGCGTCACAAAACAAAGACTGCCCGCGGGCAGCGCCTCCTGCGGCTTCAAAGCGGAGCAAAAATGTCTTGTGGGAGCGGTCTTTCATCAATGCGCCGACATGGCGGAAAAAGCCTCCCGCGCGCTGTCTCAAAAAAACATAGGCTACGAAATTTTAAGCTGCGACAGGACTCTGCTGCTTTTGCTGACGGACAGCTCCGACAGAGTGGAAGCCGTCCGCGCGCTCAACGATTTGGTGTGATGAAAATCGGTTGCGTAAGAACAATTCAAAATTAAAGAGCGGACTAAAAAATGCCCGCTCTTTTTCCGAAATTTGTCGGAATCAAATCTTGTTTTGTTTTACCTCACGCGATAAACCCAGTCGGGCTTTCTTTTCGGCGTATCGGGATAATCCCCGTCTACATAACCGAGAACGCAATGCCCTATTCCGATATATTCGCCCTCGACGCCTAAATTTTTCAGCCATTGCTTCCATTCGGGCATTTCAAATTCTTCTTTGGCTCTGTGCACCCAACAGCTGCCTATACCGAGGTCGTGTGCGGCAAGCATAAGATTTCCCATCACAAGCGAGCCGTCGTAAATACCGTTTTCGCAACTTTTGTCCGCCAATACGATAAGGACGGCGGGCGCGCCGTAAAACGGGTCGAAATCTTCGTTCCAACCGCCTATTTTGCAGTTGACACGGGATAGCTTGTCTCTTGTTTCCCTGTTTGTGACGGCAACGATTATAGGAGACTGTTTATTCATTCCCGTTGCGGCATAAGTGCCCGCCTCGATAATTTTATCCAAAATATCTTCCGGCACGGCGTCGCTTTTGAATTTTCTTATGCTTCTGCGGCTTTTGATTTTATCGAGTAACTCTGACATAATTCACCTCGCTGAATTGCTTGTTTTTGTTTGTTATTATATATCCGATTACCCGGAAAGTAAAATAAATAAGCGCGCTGCCTTTTAGGCAGCGCGCTTTTGCCTGTTGTTTTTTGCCGAAAGAACTCAATCAGTCAACGCGAAAACCGTCCTTCACAGTTCATAGTGCATAGGATTGGCAAGATAATGAATTTCGTCCAGCTCGTCCGCCGTCACATAGCCCGCAGGCGCGTTCAACAGCGAAGGTATCCTGTTGACTATCGTAGCGCAGGTGTGCTCGACTGTGGCGGGCTTTACAACGTGGTATTCCACATTTGGCTCGCCCTCTATCCTCCAATCGCACATGTCGCCGTCGCCCGGTCCGTAAACCTTGCCTATGGTTTCCTCCTCGACTACTATGCCCTGATAAGTCTCGATTGTCACAACGGCAGACATTCCTATGCAGCGTCCCGCTTTGATTTCCTTGCCGAGCGTCTCGCTGTAAAGATTTTTGTCTATCGTGTAAGGCACGTTTTCCTGTTTTATGGATTTGATTGTCAGACCGAGCTTGTTGCAGATTGCCTCCGCCGCATTCCATGCGTAAGAAGGCACGACCTCTTTGGGATGTGCAAGCTCCTTTTCAAATTGCTCTTTGGTAAGGTCGCAGCCGTGAGCCTTGGCAAGCGCCAGACCGTAATCCTCTACGTTGTAGCTGTATGCGCCCTTGATTTTGGTGATTTTGTGGCAGCCGGCAGCCGCAAGAGCAACCATGTTTATCCAGAAAATATCCTGCATTCCGCTGCCGGTAACAGTGCAGTTGTATTCCTTTGCAAGTCTGTCCAGCTTGTTTGTGAACGACGCGGCGGTCGTCCAGGGATAAATTGCCTCCTCGCAGGTTGTAATGACGTTTATGCCCCGCTTTACGCAGCGCTCGACGTGCTCGTATATATCCCCCATAAAGCTGAACAAGGTAACGATTGCAACGTCGGCGTCGCAGGAGTCAAGCACGGCGTCGGCGTCCTTGGAAATAACGACGCCGGTTTTTAAGCCCAGCTCTGCAAAATCGCCTACGTCCATACCGACAACTTCGGGATTTACGTCGATTGCACCCACGATTTCGGCGCCTTTCTCGTGCAGATAACGCAGTATGTACTTTGACATCTTTCCGCAGCCGTACTGAACCACTCTGATTCTCTTCATTTTTCTGTCTCCTTGTCTGTATTGTATCCTAAGATACTATATGCAGTATACCCCGCGCGAAAGAATATGTCAACAGGTATTTTGAAAAATAAAACGGGCAAGACCTACGGCTTGCCCGAAAAGTTCAAAACGGTTATTTTATTTTTTTGCTTTCGATGTAATAGCGTTTTTCCGTGGCTTCACCCATACTGAACGTCTTTCGGGGGAAGGCGCCCACCTTCAACACGTAATCGAAAAGGTCGTTTTTGTCAAGCGGCGGCAGAGTTATGCCGACGCTGTCTTTGCTTCCGTCCACAACCTGTTTGAGGTCGGCGTAGCCGTGCACGTAATCCACCTTGGCGTCGGGATGAGACGCAATGTAGGCGTCTATGTAGTCCTGCACCATACCCACCGCGACAGCCGCGTTTTTGGGGAGCTTGATTGCGCGGTCGCCG
>FR900986.1:14980-38354 GCA_000437915.1 Subdoligranulum sp. CAG:314
GCCGCCTTGCGTCGTGTAAAGTACGCAGTTGGCTTCTCCTTTGCAAATCTTTTCAAATCCGACAACGAAATCCTCGCCCGCATTGAACACAACTCTGTGAATCGGTTCGAATTTGAGCCCTTCGTCGTGGAGATTCATGACCTCCACAAGCGCGTATCTTGCGGGATGGTTTTTCCTTTCGCGGGGAGAAAGCGTCTTTTTCAGATTGTCCCAACACGCCTTTGCCGTAGCAAGCGAGTGATTGCCGTCGCCGACGGCAAACTGCATGGCTTCCTTTGCGGAGCCGTAAAGTCTTTTGAGATAGCCGCGACTTTTGAGTCTGTCAAGCGCTTTTACAACGGGCTTTGTGTCGTCTATGCGGTATCCCGTCACGTGCCCGCCCGACATATTCAGTTCAAAATCATACAGCTTGGGGTAGCTTTCGCGGTTTGCGTAAAGGTTTTCTATTATATGCTGCTCTCTGTCGTCGATTAAAAGCATTATGTGAGGTAGCTCTACGGGAGCGTTTTCCCTGATTTTTACTCTCGGAGGTATGCGCTCGACGACGGTGCCCTCGGTCGCGCGTATCAACGCCTTGTCCTCTCTCTTGAAGCTGTAAGCCTCCAAGTCCACGGCAAGCACAAGCCCGAGACGACGTTCGGCGTATTCCGTGCTGCGCTCTACAAGCACCATGCACTGCCCGACGTCGCAAAGCACTCCGTTGTCGAGATATTCGCGCATCATCTTGTTGATTCTCTCGATAACGGGAGCGTTGTCCTTGGAGAGATACGCCTCGGGAAAAACTATTCTCAGCGTGCTTGGCTCCTGCCCTACAAGCTTGTCCAGCTTGTCCCAATATTCGGGCTGGCTTGTAAACTGGTCGCAGGCGACAACAGCCCACTTCCGCATATCCGTGCCCTCCTTGGGCATGAGCAAATCAGGCGCTTTAACTATACTCATCTTAATTTTCTCCTTGTGAAAATCTTGTTTTTATCTTTTTCGGCGTTTCAAAACAGATAACCTATGACAAGCCACAGTCCCACGGACACGACAAGGGCAAGAACCTTTACAAACGCATTGTCAACGAAAATGCGTTTTAAAATCCTGACGACTTTGGTTTTTGCATCGGTACCGTTTTTTTCTTTTTTGTTATTCCGCATGTCCGTCAACCCCCCAGAAAGTGTCGCGCGACGAAGGCAGCTCCATGTTGTAAGCGTATTGCAGCGCCTTTGTCAGGTTTTGTCCGTCGAGATATCTTTTGATTTGCCTGTCGTAAACAGCTGTTATTATACCCGTCTCCTCCGAAACGACAATCGCCGTCACCGTAGGATTAAGCTCCGTTATGCCGAGCGCCGCCCTGTGCCGCGTACCAAGCTCTTTTGCAAGCGTCTGCTCCTGACTCAGAGGCAGATAACAGCCCGCGGCAATGATTTTGTTGCCCTTGACGATAACCGCGCCGTCGTGCAGCGGAGATTTGGGAAAGAAAATGGTTTCCAAAAGCTCGCTCGAAATAACGGCGTTTATCATTGTTCCGCTTTCGAGGACGGAGTCCGAAATGCTTTCGCGCACAACCACGATAAGCGCGCCCACGTCCGCCTTTGACATATTTTGACAAGCCTTTACTATGTTGGCGATGTTGGCGTCCACCTCCTCCTCGCTCAGGTCATAGCCCTCGCCCGACATACTGAACGTATGCAGCAGACTCTTCCACGAGCGCTTGAATACGTCGCGTTTGAGTTCGGCGTTGAACAGAAGGATTGTGCCGAAGGTGTAAAGAATCAGCAGAAGCAGGAGCAGAATGACGTTGAAGCTGCCAAGATCCGCAAAGGTGACGGCAAACACAATCAGCCCCATTGCCGCAAGAACATAGGTATAGAACAGCGAGTTGTGCCGTGCGGAATACAAAAACACGAACAAAACCACCGATGCGATTATTACCAATTCCAATACGTCCGACCAGCCGAAGCCGTTAAACGCCTGCTTGATATATTCCCAGAATGTCATCTGTCGCTCCCGAAGGTAAATTTATTTTGCCCTTTAATAATACAACAAATCCCTTTGAAAAGGCAAACGCTTTTAAAGTCTTTGACGGAATTTCGACGAAAAAAGTAAACGCAAACAGAAAAGTAACGCCGAAAAATTTCGGCGTTACTCAAAAATCTGTTTAAATCGTTCAGTCTATGCGCTTTTTGCTTCTGTCCACGTAGTGGGTGTGCAGCAGCTCGTGGGCAAGGTGACCGTTGGGTTCTCCCAAAAAGTCCGCGTAAAGCTCCTTGACCTCGGGATTGTCGTGGCTCTTTCTGAGCGGCGCTTTTTTGTCGGCGTTGTAAAGCGCTTTGGCTCTTTCCGCTTTGAGGTCTATGTTGTTTCTCACCTCTGCGGGCTGTATGGGCTGTCCGCCGCCCGTCACGCAACCGCCGGGACAGCACATGATTTCTATAAACGCCACGTCGTTGAGTTTGCCCGCTTTGAGCTGCTCCATAACGGTGTGGGCGTTTTCCACGCCGTGAGCGACGACAACCTTCACGGGCTTTCCGCCAAGCTCTACGGTGGCTTTCTTGACTCCCTTCACGCCTCTGACCGATTTGAAATCGAGATTGTCAAGCTCTTTGCCGTCGAGTATTTCCTTGACGGTTCTCAATGCCGCCTCCATGACGCCGCCCGTCGCGCCGAACAGCAGACCTGCGGACGTGCCGCTGAACGTGTCGAACTGCTCGTCGGGCAAGGCTCTGAAATCTATGCCCGCGCGGCGGATAAAGCGAGCCGCTTCTCTCGTGGTAAGCACGAAATCGACGTCCTTGCCCTCTTCCACGGCGTTGATGTGGGGACGGTTAATCTCAACCTTCTTGGCTACGCAGGGCATAATCGAGACAACGACGATGTCCTTGGGGTCGAGATTGTGCTTTTTGGCGTAATAGCTCTTGATAAGCGCTCCGTGAATCTGCTGAGGACTCTTTGTCGTAGACAGATGAGGCAGAAGCTCGGGATAATACTGTTCGATATAATTTATCCATCCGGGCGAGCAGCTTGTAATCATGGGAAGAACGCCGTTGTTCTTTATGCGATTCAAAAGCTCGGTGCCCTCCTCCATAATGGTAACGTCCGCGGCAAAATCCACGTCCATGACCTTTTCAAAGCCGAGCATCTTCAAAGCGGCGACCATTTTGCCCTCGGTGTTGGTGCCGATCGGATAACCGAATTCCTCTCCGATAGCAGCGCGCACCGCCGGTGCGGTCATTGCGAAAACATGCTTGGATTTGTCGTTCATGACCGCCATAACGTCGTCGATGTTGTCCCTTTCTCTCAGCGCGCCGGTAGGACAGACTGTAATACACTGACCGCAAGCCACGCATTTGACGTCGTTGAGCGACAGGTCGAACTCGCTGCCGATATTGGTGTTGAAACCGCGGTCGTTGGGACCTATTACGTGCACATGCTGCAATTTGCTGCACGCCGCCACGCACCTGCGGCAGAGAATACACTTGCTGTTGTCTCTGACAAGATAAGGCGTGACGTCCTCCTCAAAGGACTGTTTGACTCCCTTGTATCTGTTTTCGTCGCAGCCGAGCTCGTGAGACAGCTTTTGCAGCTCGCAGTTGTTGCTTCTCACGCAGCTGTTGCAGCTGTTGTTGTGGTTGGAAAGCAAAAGCTCGACGGTTGTCTTGCGGGACTCCAAAACACGCTTGGTGTTTGTCTTTATTTCCATGCCGTCGCGGTCTATGGGATAAACGCAGGAGGCGACAAGGTTGCGCGCGCCGACGACTTCCACCACGCAGACGCGGCAGGCGCCTATTTCGTTGATTTCTCTCAGGTAACAAAGCGTGGGAATTTTGATGCCCACCTGTCTGCACGCATCGAGTATGGTCGTATTTCTTTCCACGGAATATTCCTTTCCGTTGATTTTTACTCTAACTAAATCAGCCATGTTTCACCTCTTACTTCTTCGATATAGCTTTGAACTTGCAGTTCTGCATACATACGCCGCATTTTATGCACTTTGTCTGGTCGATTTCGTGAGGCTGCTTGACGGAGCCTGAAATCGCGTTGACGGGACAGTTGCGCGCGCACAGCGTGCAGCCGATACATTTTTCCTTGTCGATTTCAAAATGAAGCAGGTGCTTGCAGACGCCGGCGCTGCACTTCTTTTCGAGTATGTGCTCCTCGTATTCGTGACGGAAATATTTGAGAGTACTGAGCACGGGATTGGGAGCCGTCTGTCCGAGACCGCAAAGAGCGTTGTCCTTGATGTAGTAGCACAGCTTTTCCATCTCGTCGAGGTCGTCCATAGTCGCGGTGCCGTCGGTGACCTTTGTCAAAAGCTCGAGCAGGCGCTTGCAGCCTACGCGGCAGGGAGTGCACTTTCCGCAGGACTCGTCAACGGTAAATTCGAGGAAGAACTTGGCAATGTCGACCATGCAGTTGTCCTCGTCCATAACGATAAGTCCGCCGCTGCCCATCATGGAGCCTATGGCAATCAGATTGTCGTAATCTATGGGGACGTCGAGGTGCTCGGCAGGTATGCAGCCGCCGCTCGGACCGCCCGTCTGAGCCGCCTTGAATTTTTTGCCGTTGGGTATGCCGCCGCCGATATCGTATACGACCTCGCGCAGCGTCGTGCCCATAGGCACCTCCACAAGACCGGTGTTGATGATTTTGCCGCCCACGGCGAAAACCTTGGTGCCCTTGCTCTTTTCCGTACCCATGCTTGCAAACCAATCCGCGCCGTTGAGTATGATTCTAGGCACGTTGGCATAGGTTTCGACGTTGTTGAGTATCGTGGGCTTTGCGAAAAGACCTTTTACCGCAGGGAACGGAGGTCTGGGACGGGGCTCGCCGCGCTTGCCCTCTATGCTGGTCATAAGCGCCGTTTCCTCGCCGCACACAAACGCGCCCGCGCCGAGACGTATGTCAAGGTCAAAGGAGAAATCCGTGCCGAAAATGTTTTTGCCGAGAAGTCCGTAGGCTCTTGCCTGCTCGATTGCCTTTCTCAGACGCTGAACGGCTATCGGATACTCCGCCCTTATGTAAACGTAGCCCTGATTGCTACCTATGGCGTAAGCGGCTATCGCCATTGCCTCGATGACAACGTGCGGGTCGCCTTCTAGCACCGACCTGTCCATAAACGCGCCGGGGTCGCCCTCGTCGGCGTTGCAGCAGACGTATTTGACGTCGTTTTTAGACGCTTTGGCAAACTTCCATTTTGTTCCCGTAGGGAAGCCGGCGCCGCCTCTGCCTCTCAAACCGGAGTCGGAGATGATTTTTATTACGTCGTCGGGCGTCATGGTGGTAAGAACCTTCGCCAACGCCTGATAGCCGTCGTGACCTATGTATTCGTCAATGTTTTCGGGGTCGATTACGCCGCAGTTGCGCAGCGCTACTCTGACCTGTTTCTGCATGAATTCCGTCTGGGAAAGGGACATAACTCTTTCGTGAGTGTCGCCCTCTACGTGCAGCAGTCTTGTAACTATTCTGCCCTTTATTATGTGTTCGGAAATGATTTCTTTGACGTCGTCTACGGTAACGTGGTTGTAGCAGGCGCCCTCGGGATATACGACCATAATGGGTCCGTTGGCGCAGAGACCGAAACAGCCCGTCATAACGACCTTGACTTCGTTTTCCAGACCTTGCGCTCTGAGTTCGGAGTTCAAGGCGTCTATTATGTCGTGCGACTTGTTGGAGGTGCAGCCGGTGCCTCCGCAGACCAAAATGTGACTTCTTATCATGTTTGTGATTCTCCCTTATTTCTCATCTACTGTAAATTCTTTTACAGGCTGATTGTTGACAATATGCTCGGCGACTATTCTCGACACCTTTTCGGGCGTGACCTTGACGTAAGTCACCTTTTCCTGTCCCGGTACGAACACTTCTACAATCGGTTCCAGCTTGCACATGCCTATGCAGCCCGTTTGGCTCACAACGACGTGCTTTAAATTGCGTTTGGAAACCTCTTCGAGAAACGCGCTCATAACCGGCTTGGCGCCGGCGGCTATACCGCAGGTAGCCATGCCCACCACCACGCGCGTGGAATTTTCCGTCGCGGCGTCTCTGTTGAGCGTCTGTTTTTGCATTCTCTCTCTGATTGCGTTGAGTTCTTGTAACGACTTCATAAGATTTCATTTCCTCCGTTGGTTGAATTTATGCCTTGTTTTATATAGTCCTCCAAAAACGCAGCCACCTCCGGAGCGGAGAGAGGCACGTCTTGGAGTATTTTTTTTGCCTGTTCCGTATCGAACACAAACTCTCTGTCGTCAACCCGATAGACAAGAATATATCTGACCGAGTCGTTTGCGTTCAACAACGTCGTCACTGTTCCCGCAAGGTCTCCGAGGGGCATGCGGTCTATGTGGCTCGTTCTGAACCAAGCCGCAACCTCCGTCCCCTTTCCTTCGCGGCTTTCGATGCTTAAATCGCCGCCCGCTTCCAGCGCGCTCTGACGAAACAGCGGCAGCCCCAGCCCCACTCTGCGCGTGGTGCGCGTCGTGGTAAAAGGGTCAAGCACGCGACTGACAAACTCTTGACTCATACCGCAGCCGTTGTCCTTGATTGAAACAGTAAGTCTGTCCGCCGCGGTGTCGAAAAAGACGAGTATATTTATTTCCGTCGCGTTTGCCCTAAGCGAATTTTGCGCCACATCGAGTATATTAAGCGAAATTTCTTTCATAAGACGGGATTTTTCAGTCTTTCAAACAGCCCTTCGATATCGTTTCGTTCAAGCTCCAGATAAAAATCCGAAGCGCACATATCTTCTAGACAATGAGCGTCGCTGCTCTCCAAAAGAAGATATTTTCGGGACAGCCCGAGCCTGAGTTCTTCGGGACAGGCGCGCGATATTTCCAGACAGCCCGTTTTAAGGTCGTCCGGCACGCACCCGAGAACGCTCAAAAGGCTTGCGCTCTGCTTGTCTACGTGCGCGGGCACGATTATGCCGTCAAGCTCCTCCGTCCTCGCCTCCAATGCGTAAAGGTCGAGGTGGCAGGCGAGATTTAAAAGGTCGGGCACGACGAATTTCAGGTTGTCGCCGCCGTCTGTGACGCACTGCGGGTGATAAAACCTCTCGTCTACGGGATAAGCGGGCAGGTTTGCCGCGATTTCGTCCGACAGAGCCTTCGCCGACAGAAAATCCCTGAACAGGCAAAGGACGTGGATTTCTTCCGCCGTCGTAACCTCCATTGCGGGAACCGCCACTATTCCCTCTTTCAGACACAGTTCGTTTACGGCGGGAAAATTGAGGCATGAATTGTGGTCGGCAACCCCCAAAAACTTTGTTCCCAAAAGCTTGCTCATGTTGACGATGTTTGTCACCGTGTTGTCGCGCGAGCAGCAGGCGCTTAAAACCGAGTGCACGTGCAAATCTACTCTTACGCGCATATCACAAATGCGTCGCCAAAGCCAACGCCGTTCCGTAAAGGGGCTTATCCGAGCCGAGCAGCCAGATTTTCTCCGCCTCCGCCTTTTTCAGCAGCGCCCCGTCGGGGACAACCCCCTCGCAAAGCACCACGCACGCAACGTCCGCGAGTTTGGCTACGGCGCTCACGTTGAGATTGCTCATAATGGTGAGCCACACGTCGTCCGCCTCCGCGCGTCCCATAACCCAGCTCAAAAGGTCTCCTATGTATACTCCGCCGGCGTCTCTGTCCTCTCCCGATGAGAAAACCTTAAAGCCGAGCGTTTTTGCCAGCTCTGAAACTTTCATTTATCCTCCCGACGCATTTGCTGTCCCCCGCCGTGCCGTTGACTATGTCCTCGGCAAAGGTCCGGCAGGTGGGAGAGCCGCACACGCCGCAGTCCAGACCGGGAAGGGCTTTGAGAATGGTCTCGATTTTAGACATCTTTTCCATGGCTTTAAGCACGTTTCCGTCCAGTTTGAAAACATCCTTTGTTTCCCATTTCCAGTTGTTTTTGTAAAACTCCTGCGGTTTGTCCACTTTGTCCGTCACGTTGTTTTTGTTGAGCAGCACCGTTTTGCGCAGCGTGTGAATCTTGCTTTTTGCGACAAAGGTGTTGGTGATGTTGAGCACGCCGCCCACGCACCCCGCCTGACATGCCCGCATTTCGACAAAATCTATGTCTTTCAGCTTTCCGTCCTCAAGCTCCTTCAACACGCCGACGACGCTTTCTATGCCGTCAACGGCAAGCTGCTTGGTGTTGGGTATGTTTGACGCTTCGCCGCCGCAGGTTGACCACGCTATGCCCATGTTGGACGCCTTGATGTCGTCGTCCGTTCTCACGTCCGCCACGTCCACAAGGTTAAGCTTTTTGCAGGTTTCGCCTATCGACAAAACGCCCGAAAGCTCTTTTATGTTGGAATAGTAGCCGCTTTTTATTTGCTGCACCTTTGCGGGGCAGGGCGAAAGATAAAACACGCCTATGTCCCCGTCGGGCAAACCGCTTTTTCCCCTTGCCTCCTCCCGCGCCAGCTTTGCAGCGACGCCCAGCGGAGGCAGAAAGTCGAGCAGATTGTCCGCAAGAGAATGATATCTCGAACAAATAAGCTCCACACAGGCGGGACACACGTTGGATATGACGGGCGCCTCCTTGTAATCCTTCATGATAAACAGCTCTCTTTTGAGAAGGGAAAGTATGTCGGATGCGCGCGCCACCTCGAAAACATGGTCGAAGCCTATGTTTTTAAGCGAATTGAGTATCAGTTTTGCGTCGTAAATATGGGGAAACTGACCGTACATACAGCTTGGCAAAAGCGCAACGCGATAACTGTACCCGTTTAAAATATCATACGAGTCGTAACGCGCGGAAATCGCCCTGTTTGGACAGGACCTGATGCAGTTTCCGCAGCTTATGCACTTGTCGTAGTCAATCGAAGCCTTGCCGTTGCGCACCCTTATCGCCTGCACGGGGCATTTGCGCATGCAATTTATGCAGCCCTTGCATTTGTCGGCGTCCAACGTGACCGCCCTGAAAGTTTCTGCCATTTTCGCCCGCTTCGTCCGCCTGTGTCAAATGGCGAACTTCATGGTGATGGTGGTGCCTACGCCCACCGTCGACTGTATATCCATTTCGTCGGAATATTTTTTCATGTTGGGCAAGCCCATGCCCGCACCGAAGCCCAAATCACGGATTTCGCTCGATGCGGTGGAATAGCCCTCCTTCATTGCCAAAGGAATGTTCTCTATCCCCTTGCCCGTATCTTTGAGAACGACCTTGATTTCCTTCGGTCCCACCGTCACGGTGGCCACTCCGCCGTCGGCGTGAATAACCATATTGATTTCGCCCTCGTACATGGCGATAATCACCTTCCTCACCGTTTCGTTCGGCAACCCCAGCTGTTTAAGTCTCGATTTGGTGGTCTGCGACGCGGAGCCGGCAAGCTCGAAATTGCCGCCGTCCACCTCGAAGTCCCAGACTAAATCGGTCATCTGTCGTCTCCGTTCAACCCCATAGCGTACAGCTTGCCGCAAGCCGAATACATCCTTTCGTCCGTGGAAAGCACCACTATGCCGTTTTCGCGGGCGATTTCCAGAATTTTTTCGTCGGGCTGCTTGCCTCTGACAAAGCAGATACATTTCATATCCATCATCAGAGCCGTGCGCACCACCTGCGGATTTATCAGACCGGTGAGCAATATGCCCTGGTCCTTGACATAAGCCAAAACGTCCGACATCATGTCGCTGCCGCAAGCCGAGGTGACCTCGGCGTTTAAAGCATCGTCGTCGCCGCACAGCACGCGGGCGCTTAAAACCTGCGAAATTTCCTTCAATGTCATTTTCGGGTTTTCCTTATTTGTTTCTGTATGTATTGATAATGCCTTCGACGTCGGCTACGGTCACTTTGCCGTAAACCTCCTCGTTGACCGTGAGAACGGGAGCCAAACCGCAGCAGCCGATGCAGCGGGTAGCCTGAATGGAAAATCTGCCGTCGGGAGTGATTTCGCCTTCCTTGACGCCGAGCAGGCTCTTGAGCTTGTCCATGACCTCGCCGCTCGATTTGACGTAACACGCCGTGCCCAAACAAACGCTGACGTTGTACTGTCCTTTCGGATAAAGCGAAAACTGAGCGTAAAAGGTCGCAACGCCGTAAATTTCTTCCATGGAAGTGTCGAGACCCTCGGCTATGCGCTGCATGACCTCGTAAGGCAGATAGCCGTAAATGTCCTGCGCCTGTTGCAGCACGGGCATAACCGCTCCGGGCACCTTTTTGTGCTTGGCGATGACTTCGGCAAGTTTCTTTGCCTGCTGCTCTGTTTCCTGAAAAGGAATCTGACAAATTTTACTCATTTTGTTCTCCTCTGGTAAATTTTTTCTATTTTGTCGTTTTGAGTTCGGACAAACGCCCGTTCAAGCAAGATTATCGCATTTTCATACATTTTTGTCAACGCTAAAATATATTTTTTTTCCTTAAACCGAAAGTATTTTATGAACAATATTCAGTTTGTGGAGGAAAAAATATACCCTATTAAATTAGTATGTATTGAAATACGTAATTTTTCCGCGTTCCGCGACGCCGCCGCGCCCAAAGCCGACAATTCATAATAATAGGCTTTGATGAATAATAACACATTTTTCGAGCGCGCGAATTGGTAAATTAAGGAAGTTTCGCACTGCCTGCCGCAAACGGAGTTACGTCAGGCGGTTTACTCCTCCCCGCCGTAGTAGGAGTACAGCCTCTCGCAAACAAGCAGCATATCGAAACAGGCTGGTTTCACGTCCGAGCCGTCCAGCGTGCCGCCTTTGAGCTGACTTGCCACGGTTTTCTGCTCCAACAGAAAATCCTGCATTTTGTGCAGCGCCGTGTCCTTTGCCTCGTCGTCCACAAGCTTTGTCAGCTTTTCGTAATAAGCCTCTATGTCGTTGAGGGTATTGTCCATCATCTGCATGATTTCGCTGCCGCTTATCGAATCCATGTCATAGTCGAGACTTGCGGCAAGCAAAAGCTCCAAAAACGCGGTAAAGCTGTTGGCAAGCTCTTTGAGAAACAGCGTTTTGCCGTCCGAAAAATCTATTTTTGTCTTTTTGAACTCGAACACGTACATCTTGCCGTTGAGGTCGGAGTCGAGCATCTTTTGCGCGACGCTCTGCGCATCCTCCTTGGACAGATAAACCGACGCGAACACCCTGTAGCTTCCGTCGTAAAAGATACCTCCCGCTCCGCCGCGTTTTTTGATTGTGGACGCGAAATACAGCGCCGTGGACTCCGAAGCGTAGCTGCCAACCTCTACGGCGTAGTATTTTTTCGCCACAAGCGTGATTTTGGACGATTTGTGCAGGTTGGTATACAGCAGAACGCCTACAAGCAGGCAAATGAGCGCAACGGCAATAAACCGCATGGTTTCGTAGCGGGTTCGCTTTTTCACGTTGTTCCGTTTTTTCCTCGCGTAGGAATATGCCGAATAGTCGTAAACCTTTCTCTGCATAATACAACTTATGCCGCGTTTTTTCCGCAAATAACAAAAGGGCGCAAAAAACGCCCTTTTTTGTGCAGCCGATTCACTTGTCGCCGACGCTTGCTTCCACCCTCTCTATCTGCACTCCCGCCTCCTTGAACAGAGACAGAGCAAATTCGTCCGGATATCCTTCGGCGAAAACCACGCGGATTATGCCCGCGTTTATGATTATCTTGGCGCAGATGACGCACGGTTGGTGCGTGCAGTAAAGCGTTGCGCCGGACAACGCGACTCCTATGCGCGCCGCCTGTATGACTGCGTTTTGCTCCGCGTGCACCGCGTAGCAAAGCTCCTGCCTTGTGCCCGACGGAATGTTAAGCCTGCGTCTCAAACACTCTCCCCTTTCCTTGCAGCTCGTTACGTTTCCCGGCGCGCCGTTGTAGCCCGTCGTAAGAATGCGCTTGTCTCTGACTATTACCGCGCCGATTTGTCTGTTTTCCTGAAAGCAGCTCGACCACCCCGCAACCGTGTAGGCAAGCTCCATAAATCTTTTGTCCCACTTGTCCATAAAATTATTTTAGCACAAACTTCAAGCGCGGTCAAACGCAAAAAACAAAGCTCCCGAAAAGGAGCTTTGTTTTTTGTCTTGTTTGTTATCGTTCAGTTTGAAGAAGCTTCCTGCACGTAATCGGCATACGAAGCCCAGCTCGCAGCCGATTTGTAAACGTCCGCCCTGCCCTGCGGCACGTACAGCGCGGGGATTGTTCCCTGCCCGTAAGCCGTAAAGATGTTGGTGCCCATTTCGCAAGGCGTGTCGCCGAGAAAATACACGCTTTCAAGTCCGTGTCCCCAAAAAACGTTTATATCTATTTTCGTGACGGTGGACGGAATGGAAATCGTCTTTATCTGCGGGCAATACTGAAACGCGTTGGCGCCAATCACTTCAAGCCCTTCGTTGAGCGTGACGGAAGCCAAAGCCGAGTTGTTTCCGAAGGCCGTGCTCAAAACGGTCTTTAAGTCCGACGGCGCAACGAAAGCGGTCAGAGCGCAGTTCTGAAAAGCGTTCATGCCTATGGTGTTTACCGCGTCGGGCAAGCTGACGCCGGCAAGCATCGAACAGCCCTTGAATGCGGAATCCGAAACAGAGGTTATCCCCGTTTTCGAAAGGTCGACATAAGTAAGTCCCGCGCAGCCGTTGAAAGCCTGAGCTCCGATAAAAACAACCGTTTCGGGAAATTCGACGGAGGTCATCATGGCGCAGCCGTCGAAAGCGCCGCCCGCTATTCCTCTCGTCCCGTCCTTTAAAACCACGTCGCTCATGTTCAACGCGTTGAAGCCTATCGCATAGCTTTTCCAATAATACACGTTGCCCTCCGCTTGCAGACCGTTTCGCAAGGGCGTGTTGTCGAATACGGACAAACCCATTCCGTTCAGCGCGCCTTCAAACTCTACGCTTTTCAAAGACGTGCAGCCCGAAAAGACATAATTTCCCACAGACGTGACGGAAGCGGGAATTGTTATTTGTTCGAGAGCGACGCAGCTTCTGAACGCGTTGTCGGGAAGAAACGCGAGCGTATCGGGCAAAACGACGCTTTCAAGCGACGTCGTAGAGTTGTAGGCGGGCTGAAACTCGCCGTTGCTCATGACGTAATTGTCGGGAAGCTCCACGTGTTTCAAAGCGGGGCTTTTGAAAATCCCAGACACTGCGCCCTTCAAACCCTCCGGCAAGACAAAGCGTTCAACCGAGTCGCTGATCCCGAACACCCAGCCGCCCAACACTGCCAGACCGTCGCCGTCGGTGTTGTACTTCATAACGTCGAGTATTTTTGAACCTGCAAAGGAGCCGCCCATATAATCAACGCTGTCGGGCACGTTGAGCGAAATCAGGGAATTGCAGGAAATGAAATTGCCGTTGAGCTTTTTCAGCGTATAAGGCAGCCTGACGGCCTGCAAGGAATAATCGTTGTTGAAGCTGCCCTCCGCAAGCTCCGTCACGGGCTTGCCCTCTTTATAAGCGGGCACCACAAGCTCTTTCACGGACCAAAAAGCGTTTCCGTCAGGCTCGGAGACCTGCCACTCCTTCCCGTCGTTGATTGCGGTGAAAACCAAATCCGAAGTATAGGCATAGCCGCAGTCGGCACACTCGTGCTCATGCCCCGCCTCCGTTTTGTAGGCGTGCTCTTTTAAAGGAATCCGTTCCTTTCCGCAAACCATGCACTTTACGCCTTCGGCGCAATCGGGCGCTTGGGGGTAAACATGGTTAAAGGGCTGCAAGGTTATTTCATCCTTAAAATCGCAGCGGCTGCATTTCATCGTCATTGTTCCGCCCGTTTCGCACAGAGGTCTTTCCGTGATTTGTTCGGGAATCAGGTCGTGTCCAAGCGCGGGGACGGTCACGACCTCTGTGTGTCCGCAGCCTTCGACCGTGCAGACGCGCCGCTTGCTCCCCGACTCCGTGCAGGTGGCCTCTTTCGTCACCTCCCACTCGCCGTCGGAAAAGACGTGCGCCTTCGCGCCGCACGCCGCCAACGCAAGCGTAGTCAACAGAAAAAGGAATACTACAACCGTCAACAGTTTTTGCCTTTTGAATTTCATATTTTTAACCTCCGTTTAAATATTCTCTTTGCCTGCCGTCGCGCTTTGCGGCGCGGCGGAGCCGTTTTGCGCAAGCGCGGAAGCGGCAGCGCCTCCCGCGGGAGCAGTATATGATATTTCAATCCGAGCGTCGTCGTTGAACACCGTCGCGTCCACAACTACGATTATGTAGGTTTTCCCCTCTCTCAGATAAGCCCGATTGAGCGGGTTGCCGTACATATCGTAGTCCATAAGATCGTTGAACACGCCCGAATAAAATACGTCGTAATCAAGTATGAACAGTGTGCTGCTTTCGGGAACATTGAAAATGTAAGTGCCTGAAACGCCTGCGTCCATAACGAAATAGAGCAGGCTGTCCGTCATGACAAACGTCTCGGGCGTTTCGCTGATTTCATAGCCGAAAACAGGGCTTTCTCCGTTCTGAATCAGTCTCTCGCTTTCCCAACGCGCGTAAACGGTTATTTCACCTTTTCCGTAAAGCGGGAACACTATCGGGGACATCCCCTCCCAATCCGCGTCGCTTCCGTCTGAGTAGTACCAACCCTGAAAATAAGAGCCTTGCCTTGACCTTGGTACCGGCATTTCGTCAACGGCAATCGCGCCTAAGGGAATTTCCACATCGTATTCGACGCCGCCGTCCATAAATATATAGGTGTGCTCCGTCTCTACGGGCACAAGCTCGACGGCTCCCGTCGTCTCGTTCACCCGTCTGAAAACGCCCTCCGTCACCGTCACCGTCCACTCCTGCGCCGATTGGTCAAAGGAAAAAGCGGAATAGCCTCCTATAATTTTGGAATAGTCGAGGTCGTACGAGTCCGACGTATGGTTGTAAAACGCACCGTAATATTCGCCGAAAGAATTTTCGGGCACGAACAGCGCAAGCCCGTCGATAATGGCGATGTAAGGATGCAGATTGATTCTGTACACGTAGTCAAAGGGACCGCTTGCGCCCTCCTCCACGTGCGGAGCCGTTTCTCCCGTGAAGAACACGGCTTCGAGCGTCATGACCGAATGGAACGCTCCGCAGCCGAGAAAAGCGAAATTTTCGGGAAAGACGACGGTTTCAAGCGCATAAGCGGCGTAAAACGCGCTTGTTTCAATCCTTTCGAGACTTTGAGGACGAAATTCTTTTATATATTTGTTGTAGGCAAAAACGCTTTCCGAAACTGTTTTTAAAGCAGTCAGCCCCACAAAGATTTCGTCCGTCTTGCCTTCGGGATATATGAGCAGCGTTTGGAGATTTTTGTCGTACAGCGCGCCGTCGAAAGCGGCGTAAGCCGTATTGTCGGGCGACACGGTAAAGCGCGCCAAGGCGTCTGCTCCCGAAAATACCGCAGGAGCTATGATTTTGACGGAAGCGGGTATGTAAAACTCCTCGAAGCCCGTTGCAAGAAAGGCCGAATTTTCAAATTCCTCTATTTGGCAGTCGGTCGGCCAGTTGATTTTTTTGAGATTTCTTGCGTAGCGGAAGGTTCCCTCTACGGTATAGAAGGCACCGAGCGTCGAATACTCGTCTGAATTCGACCTTATTCTTTTAAGCGTCGAGGGCAATGTCACCTCTTCGAGAGAGGAGTACAGTATTTGACCGTCGCGATAGACATTTTCCGCTATTCCGCAGAACAAGCCGCCGGGCAGTTCCTCTATGCCTTCGGGGAAAATAACGTGCCTGACGTTGATTAGTCCCGTAAAGGCATAGCCTTGCAGCGACGTTACGCCGGACGGCACGGTATAGGTCGCACCCTTTTCTCCCGCCGCCTGCGCGTAAAGCACAAAGGTGTCGCCGCCGTCGAGTCCCGTACCTTTTTCGACAACGGCTCCGTTTTCTACCCTGTAATATTGATTTTCAGTGACGGTACGCCCGTTTTCGTCCACCATTTTGATTAAAGACAGCGTACCGTTTTCGTTGTTGTTGAAAGCGCCGTATCCCCAGTAAATCAGTGTGTCGGGCACTATAATTTCGGTAAGAAGCCGGCAGTAAATAAAGGACGCTCTCCCCAGATGCGTCAGTCCGTGGGGAAACTCGAATTTTTCTATCGCCGCGCGGTAAAAAGAACCCTGCACCGACGTGTCCGCCGTGCCCTCTCCGACAAACGGACTTTCTATGCCGCGCGCTTCCTTTATCCAGCCGCCGTCCTCGAAAACTATTTCTTTCAGATTCTGCATATTGGAGAAAGAGCTTGGCTCCGCAATCAATCCCTTGGCTTTTATTATCACCTTTTCTACCGACGACGCCCAGTCGAATACGCCGATACCGACGTACTTTATGCCGTCGTCTATGACTATCTCCGTCTTGCCGTTGTGGTTTGCGAAAACCAGCCTTTCGCCGTTTTCGGAAAACAGCATCTGCCTTTCCTTGTCAAAGGAAAAGGGACTGCCCTGCGCTATAATAAAATCCGACAGATTCCTCGTCCATCTGAACGCAAACGGCTCAATGAGCCTAACCGACGCGGGCAAATGAAAATCCTTCGCGCTTGCCTGCACGAAAGCGTGCATGAGTATCTTTTCCACACCCTCGCCCAGATACACGTGAGTTGCGGACGCGCCCGCAATCATGCCGTTGTCAATCACCTTGATTGTGCCGGGTATGTAAAGCACGTCGGTGCCCACTCCGCTCGGTATGCCTCCCTGGGCGATTTCAACGACGGGCAAGCCGTTGTAGGACTCGGGCAGGGCAAGCACCGAGCACATCCAGGCGTTTTCCGTGTTTATCGACAGTATGTAGCCCGTCATACTCTCGTTGAGAGTATATGTGTAAAAATCGGTTCCCGCGGTCGGCGAATAAAACCAGGTTGCGTTTACGCTCATGTCCTCCGTCACGCAGCTCACGTCCCTGTCCCAGCTGTCGAAAATGAAAACCGTATCCAGATTTTCGTCGGGGTACAACACGTTGCGCGGTTGGCTTGCCGCCTGTCCCTCCGCTACGGGCACAACCTCTATCAGGTTTCCGAACCCGTCGAAAAAGCTGACGTTGTAGCTCCGCGTCCAAAAGGCGTAAACCGTAAGGTCGGAGTAAATCGGCGTTTCGTCGGGAACAAACTCGTCCGTAAGCGTTGCGGAATTTAACGACCACCCGTCGAACAAGTAGCCGTCCTCCCTTTGGGGGACGTAATTTTGAACCTTCTGTCCCTCTTCCGCCTGTATTACCTTGTCGGCAGGCGCGTCGGGATAGTTGTGAACGAATCTCACCGTGAAAAGCTTCGCCCATTTGGCGTAAAGCGTGACGTTGCCGCTTACCGAAGCGTTTTCAAAATCCCACGGCTCCGAAAAGGCGGCGTCCTTGTACCACCCCTTAAAAACATAGCCGTCGCGCGAAGCCGTCCGCGGTTGCGCTTTTTCGCCCTCCTTTATCTCCACGACTTCTTTCAAATTGTCGTAACCGAAATCGAAAGTCAGGGAAAATGTTTCCGGCTTAGGCTCGCACGCAGCAAGAGCCGCAAGAGCGACAATGACAAGCGCAAGAGCGACAAGCAAAAGCTTTTTGGTTTTTCTCATAATTTTTCCTCCGATAATTCATTTGGTTGAACAGTTTGCTTGTTGATAACTATTTTGAATTATAACACGCGATTTTTAACCTGTCAATAAAATTCCAAAATATTTTTTAAAAAAAGTTCATAAAAAAGGACGCTTGCATTGCCGAGCGTCCTTTTTGAATCAATCGAATTTGGATAAAACCGATATTATGCTGTCAAAAGCCTTTAAAATCTCCTCTCTGTCGTCTTGCGTCGTGTTTTTTTCCATCTGCTCCGTCAGATAGTCAAGCTTGATTTTCTGCCGCGTTTCCAGCAGTGATTTGGCGAAATCGGTCATTTCAAGATAAATGTATCGCTTGTCCCTGTTTTCTCCGTAGCGGCGGCGTATAAGATTTTTTTCAATCATCTTGTCCACAAAACGGGTGGTGTTGGGTTTTTTCGCCCCTATTTCCCGCGAAACCTCCGTCATGGTAAGCTTGCCGACCTCCCGCAGCATAACGAGTATGTTCATTTCCTTTTGGGAAATATCCACGCCGACAGCCGCCTCGCCGTATTCCTTCAACTTTTCCTCGGGTATCTCGGGATGGGAAATTTTATTGTTGATGAGTATGGAGCTTTTTGTCAGCTTTTGCGAAAAAAGCTGTGCATAGTCTCTCATTGGTATCCTTCTCCTTTTTGGATTGAAATCAACAAGCAAGTTTATTTTAAACCACGCCGCCGCCTCTGTCAATCGGTTTTTGCAAATAACCGCCGCAAAAACGGCTCTTTCCAGCCTTGAACCGCACAAAAAATTGCTTTTTCAGGATTGAAAAATCCCGAAAAAGCTTTTGCGCGCGCACAATCGGAAAAATTACAAAAAAATCAAAACTTTTTCGTATTTTTTTCTTGACAAATAGTTTTCGGCGTTTATAATATATATAGAAATTAGCAGTCAACACGTTTGAGTGCTAAAAATACGAAGAAAAGGAGACTTTATATATGAAATTAAAACCGTTGTTCGACAAGGTAGTCGTTAAGATTATCGAAGAGAAGGAAGAAAAGAGAGGCAGCTTTTTCCTGCCGAGCACCGCTCAGGAAAAGAGCGAAATAGCCGAGGTCATAGCCGTAGGTCCCGGCGGAAATCTGGACGGCAAGGAAGTCGTCATGCAGGTCAAGCCCGGCGACAAAATTCTGTTTGCCAAGTACAGCGGCAGCGAATTCAAGGTAGAAGGCAAGGAAGTCGTTATTATAAGACAGAGCGACATTTTGGCGATAGTCGAATAAACAATTACAATCTGAAATAAGGAGCAAAAAAAATTATGGCAAAACAAATCAAATACGGAACGGACGCGAGAACCGCTCTTGAATCCGGCGTAAATCAGCTCGCCGACACCGTTAAAATCACACTCGGCCCCAAGGGCAGAAACGTGGTCATAGACCGCAAATACGGCAGCCCCCTCATCACCAACGACGGCGTGACAATCGCCAAGGAAATCGAACTCAAAGACGAGTTTGAAAACATGGGCGCGCAAATCATCAAGGAAGTGTCCACCAAAACCAACGACGTTGCCGGCGACGGCACCACAACCGCAGTTGTTTTGGCGCAGGCAATAATCAAAGAAGGCAGCAAAAACGTGGCTGCGGGCGCAAATCCCATTATCCTCAAAAGAGGTATCGACAAGGCCGTCGACGTCTGCGTCGAAAAGCTCAGGAAAATCAGCAAGCCCATTACCAATAAAGAAAGCATCGCTCAGGTGGCAAGCATTTCCGCGGGCGACGCCGTCATAGGCGAGTTGATCAGCACCGCTATGGAAAAGGTAGGAAACGACGGAGTTATCACCGTCGAGGAAAGCAAGACCATGAAAACGGAGCTGAATATCGTCGAAGGCATGCAGTTCGACCGCGGCTACTGCTCTCCTTACATGGCGACCAACATGGAAAAAATGGAAGCCGTGTTGGACAACCCCTATATTCTCATCACCGACAAGAAAATCTCCTCCATTCAGGAGCTGCTGCCCCTTTTGGAGCAAATCGTCAAGACGGGTCAGAAGCTTTTGATAATCGCCGAGGACGTCGAGGGCGAGGCTCTCACGACTCTTATTCTCAACAAGCTGCGCGGCTCCTTCAACTGCGTTGCCGTCAAAGCGCCCGGATTCGGCGACAGAAGAAAGGCTATGCTTGAAGATATAGCCATACTTACGGGCGGAAAGGTAATCACAAGCGAGCTGGGACTCGAACTCAAAGACGCTACGGTGGATATGCTCGGACGCGCAAAGCAGGTAAAGGTTGACAAGGAAAACACCATTATCGTCGAAGGCGCGGGCGCAAGCGAGGAAATTGCCCAAAGAATCAAACAGATAAAGGCTCTTGCCGCCGAAACCACAAGCGAATACGACAAGGAAAAATATCAGGAGCGCCTTGCAAAGCTTGCGGGCGGCGTCGCCGTCATCAACGTGGGCGCGGCTACCGAAATAGAAATGAAGGAAAAGAAGCTGCGTATCGAGGACGCTCTCAATGCAACGCGCGCCGCTGTGGAAGAAGGCATTGTCGCGGGCGGCGGAGTTGCTCTTTTGAGCGCGGTCAACGACGTCAAGGAGCTTGCCGCAACCCTTGAGGGCGACGAAAAGACCGGCGCGCTGATTATCGCGCAGGCAATTCAGTCCCCCATGAAGCAAATCGCCTCCAACGCGGGCGTGGACGGCAGCGTAATAGTTTACAACGTCGTCAACAGCAACAAAGCCAACTACGGCTACGACGCTCTTAACGACCGCTACGGCGACATGATAAAATTCGGCATCATCGACCCCGCAAAGGTGTCCAGAAGCGCGTTGCAGAATGCGGCAAGCGTCGCAAGCACCCTGCTCACCACGGAAAGTGCGGTCGCGGATATTCCGGAGCCTGCACCCGCTCCCGCACCCCAGATGGGCGGAGACATGTATTAATCCAAAACAAAAACGGAGACGAAATTTCGTCTCCGTTTTTTTATATCGAAATTTTAATTTTCCGCAGTTTCCGCGACGGCAACGGCATTGTTTTCCGTATGAAAAATGCTTGCGGAAACCTTTTTGTCTTTAAACTCGCCCTTTAAGACAAGCCCGTGCCTGCCGTTTGGCAAAACGCGCACCTCTACCAACGAGTAGCCGTCGCTTTTTTCCCTTGCGTCAAGCGCTTTGAGCGCCGCTTCTTTAAGGCTCAAAAACTCCGCTATCGTTTCGGGATTGTTGCCCCTTAAAGCAAGATACTCCTTTTCTTCCGCGCAGAAAAGGCTGTCGAGAAAAGTCGGATTGTATTTCAAAAGCCTTTCAATCCTGTTTACGTCCGCAACGTCAATCCCTGTCATGTTCGTTTTTTCTCCCGTCTACAATTTGATTTATCGTTTCATAGTCAAAGCCGCGAGCCGCCAGAAACCTCGACAGCCTGACGAGATTTTTGAAGTCGTTTGCCTTGCCGCGCATAAATTTATCCGCAAGCGCCGCCGCGCTCTCACTCGACCTTTCCTCCGAAAGCATAAGCAGCGCCTGCTCCGCTTTTGTCTCGTCAATCCCCTTTTGCAAAAGCTCGGCTTTTATTCTTCTCGCTCCCTTCTGCCTGCCGTTCATTTCCACGTAAAGCGCGGCAAACTGCAAGTCGTCTGCGTATTTGTATTCTTTAAGCTTTTCTACCGCGCGCTCCGCCGCAAGCGCGTCAAAGCCCTTTAAGCAAAGATAATCTTTGACCTGCTTTTCCGTTTTCATCGCGCGGGAGATGTAGTCCAGCGCCTTTTTGAAGGCAAGCTCGGTTTCCGACGTGGCGAGAATTTCTCTCAGCTTTTCCTCCGAAAGCTCCTGACCGATTTTCAGCCGCGCCCTGACGACGCTTTCGGCGGTCAGCGAGCAGGCAAACTCTCCGTCAAGATAAAGATTGACCTTGTCCTTGTTGCGCTTTTGCACTTCTATCGCAGTTATCATTTGTTTTCGCCGCCTCCGACGGGTATGATAAAATCCCGCTCTGCCCCGCACTGCGCCGCAATGAGATAGTTAAGCGCCGACAGCTCGTCCAAAAAAGCCTGCGTCTTTTCTTTTTCCACAAGCAGGTTCAAACAGGCTTGAGTGGAAAAAACCGTATTCTTTTGCAGCGCGTACCTATCGCACAGCCTTTCCGCCTGTCTGAACAGATTGAAGGGCATGGAAAGGAAAATTTCACGCGCTTTCACGCAGCGCGCCAGCTCGGCTCTGTCCAGCGCAGCCGCCGCCGCGTTGGAATAAGCCCGCACAAGTCCGCCCGCGCCCAGCTTTACGCCGCCGAAGTAACGGGTCACAACCACCGCGGTGTTGACAAGCTTCTTTTGCTCGATTACGTTCAGTATGGGCTTGCCCGCCGTGCCCGACGGTTCGCCGTCGTCGGAAAAGCGTTTCGCTCCGCCCGCGGAAAACGCATAGCAGTTGTGCGTCGCGTCATAAAACCTCTTTGCGACGCCCGCGACGAACTCCGCCGCCTGTTTTTCATCCGTCACGCCTGCGGCAACGGCGAGAAAACGGGACCTTTCAACCGTGATTTCGGCTTTTGATTCGCCGCAAACGGTAAATCGGTTCATTTGAGAACTATCCTCAGATGCACCTTCTTTCCCTTGTGCAGAACAAACTCTCTTTTTTCCGTTATTTCCGACGGCAAGTCGCCGTAATCGGTAATTTTGAGCTCGTTGACGGACACGCCGCCGCCGTCTATGAGCCTGCGCGCGTCGCCGCGAGACTTGGCAACCTCAGACAGCGTCAGAATGTCTATTATGTTTGCGGAAAAGGGTATTTCCTTGCAGGGCATATTGCCCGCGTCGTCGGAAAACGCAGCTTCCGCCTGCGCCCGCGCCTTGTCGGCGGCGTCCGCTCCGTGTACGATTTTCGTAAGCTCGTAAGCCAGCCTTACCTTGGCGTCGTTTATTCTTTGGTCCTTGAAACGGCACATCTCCTCGATTTCCGCCACGGGCAAAAAGGTAAGCAGTTTAAGACACTTTTCCACGTCGGCGTCGTCTACGTTGCGCCAATACTGATAAAAATCGTAAGGAGGCGTCTTGTTTTCGTCAAGCCACACCGCGCCCTTGGCGGTTTTGCCCATTTTCGTGCCCTCCGACGTGGTAAGCAGAGAAAAGGTCATGGCAAAAGCGGGCTTTGAAAGCTTGCGCCTGATTAAGTCTGCGCCGGCAAGCATATTGCTCCATTGGTCGTCCCCGCCAAGCTGCAATTGGCAGCCGTAATTCTCGTTGAGCACGAGAAAATCGTATGCCTGCATCAGCATATAATTGAATTCGAGGAAGGTAAGCCCCTTTTCCAAACGCTTTTTGTAGCACTCCGCCGTAAGCATTTTGTTTACCGAAAAATGAGTGCCCACGCTGCGCAGAAAATCGATGTAATTCAAGCCGCACAGCCAATCCGCATTGTTCAACACAAGCGCCTTTCCGTCGGAAAAATCAATAAATCTTTCCATCTGTTTTTTGAAGCACAGGCAGTTGTGCGCAATCGTCTCGCCTGTCATGACGCTTCTTAAGTCAGTGCGCCCCGACGGGTCGCCTATCATGCCAGTGCCCCCGCCTATAAGCGCAATCGGACGGTGCCCCGCCCGCTGCATATGCGCCATAGCCATAAGCTGAACGAAATGCCCCACGTGCAGACTGTCCGCGGTAGGGTCGAAACCGATGTAAAATGTCACGCTCTTTTCGCCGAGAAGCCTGTAAAGCTCGTCCTCGAACACAGTCTGCTTGACAAAGCCCCTTTCTCTCAGAATATCCATTACGTTTTTCATACGAAACCGCCTCTTTGCCGTCTACTCCACGGCGTAAAAATATTTTTCACAGTTGTTAAGAAGTATCGCAACTCCGCCTGCCGCCATTCCCGCGCCCAAAAGCAGGTTTACAAGCTGTCCGACAAAAGTCCAGCCGTCCAGCGCGGAAAGAACAACGACTACGGTCAACACTCCTCCCGCCACGAATCCGACCAGCATTCCCCACAGGCTTGACGGGTTGTTTTTTAACCCCTGCTGAACG
>FR900986.1:38380-43215 GCA_000437915.1 Subdoligranulum sp. CAG:314
CTGAACGGTTGTCCATTTGAGGCGGGGATTTTTCATGTCGATTAAGACCAACACCGCCGACACGCCCGCAGACGCGCAAAATACCGTCAAGAAATCCAGCAGCCCGACAACTATGCCGATTTTGACAAAGATACATTCAAAAACAACGGACAGCGCAAACGCCGCGCCGTTGAAGATTAAGGATATAATCAGCTTTGCCCAGGCGTACTGCGAGGGCTTGACGGGCAGAGTTTTTATCAGATAAAAGTTTTCCCCCTCGCGGCTGACCGCGCTCGACGCGGTGACGCAGGTCATGGGTCCCATGACAATCAGCATGACTCGGGAAACCATCGAAAGTAAATTTTTTATTTCTCCCTCTCCGCCGACGTCCTTTAACGCCAGACAGTAGATGACGACGCAAACGGGAATAATAACGACCTGCGTCAGGCAGTAAAATCCGAGCGAGCTTGTACGCAGCATATTTTTGAAATCGGCTGCAAGAAGCGACGAAATTTTGTTTCCGCCCGCAAATTTGTACGTTGTTTTTTTCGCGCCCTTTCCCGCGTTTTCCTGACTTTTGCGCATATTCCAAAGAAAAATTTTCCCCGAAAGCAGCACGGTAAGCCCAAGCAAAACCAATGCGGAAAGCAGAAAAAGAGCGAAATTTGCTATCCAGCCGCCGAAGGTTGCGGCAGTGAACGCGCCGGAAAGCCACACGTTGGGGTACAGATATGCGGCGGCGGAGCTTATGCTTTCCAAAATGCCGCCGAGCATTTCATCGACGTCGGCGCCTCCGACCGCCTCGCCCGCACCCGAGTTCAAACTTATGACAAACCACATATAAAGCGCCATAAGCGCGCCGAACAGCAATACGTAAATTATTGTGCCCACAGCCCCTTTGTTGCGGAACAGGTTGGAAACAAGCAGCAGAGGTACGGACAAAATCGCCACCGCAAGCAGCGAAATCAAGGGTATGAGAAAGGCTCCGAAAATCAGGGCGGCAAAATAGCCCGCGCCTGCGGACAGCCCTATCCCAAGCGGCAGCAGCGTCGCCGCAAGCATGACGAGCGTCGAAAAAAATTCAACTATATAGCAAACAGCCAGCTTGGACAAAAATATCGTAACGGTTTTGAGCGGCAACGCAAGCAGCATATCGGAATCGTTTGACATATAAACCGTTCCCAGCATACTTTTCAGCCCGAAAAACACGTTGACAAGCTCGATTGCGGTGATTGCAAAAGTGACGGCTGCGTTCAGATAGGGCGCATACTGCGGCTCCAAAAGAAGCTCGCCTGCTAACATGAATGCCGAAAACAGCATGGCTAGCAAAGGCAGCAGGACAACTCCCAGCACAATGTAAATGCCCCACACGGGCATTGTTTTTTTGGAGGTATTTTTTCTCGCGCGGAACAGCTGTCTGAGATTTACCTTCAAAAGCGTACCGAATTTAGTCACGGATTGAGTTCACCTCCGAAATTGGTTATGTCGAGGAACACCTTTTCCAAAGAAATATCGGGATTGGATTTTATCGAATCCAGAGTGTCAACGGCTACAAGTCTGCCGTTGTTGATGATGCCCACCCTGTCGCACACCTTTTCCACCACGTCTATTACATGAGAGGAAAAGAACACGGTTTTGCCCTCGTCGGCGCGCTTGCGCATGATGGTTTTCAGCTGATAAGCCGACGCGGGGTCAAGCCCCGTCAACGGCTCGTCGAGGAGCCACAGCTTGGGGTCGTGCAAAAGAGAGCCGACCACCACTATTTTCTGTTTCATGCCGTGCGAATACGTGCCTATCTGGTCGTTTGCAGCCTTAGTCAGACCGAACTCCTCCAGCAGCTTTTCAGCGCGCTCCCGTCTCAATTCGAGCGGAACCTCGAACATCGTGCCCATGAAGTCGAGATACTCCCTGCCCGTCAGCTTTTCGTAAACGGCATGGTTGTCGGAAACGTAGCCTATGGATTTTTTCGCCGCCACACGGTTGTCGGCAATGTTCATCCCGTCCACGGAAATAGCGCCCTCGTCGGGATTGAGAATACCCGTTATCAGTTTGATTGTAGTGCTCTTTCCCGCCCCGTTGGGGCCGAGAAAACCGAAAATTTCGCCGTCCTTTACATCAAGATTGAGGCTGTCCACCGCCTTTGCGGAGCTTTTCGGGTAAGTTTTGGATACGTTGGTCAAATTCAGCATTTTTTTCTCCGTTTTTCAGTTTTTAGTTTCGGGATTTTTTTCCACATCCTGTCCCCGTCCCGTGGGGAAATAATACTTCTCTCCCTTTGCCGCGTCGGGCAGATACTGCTGTTTTACCCAGCCGCCGAAGTCGTGCGGATACAAATACTCATGCTTTTCCTCGTGCGAGGCGCGTTTATAGGTTTCCGATAAATGAAGCGGCACCGCCGCGTCGGCGTGCTTTTCAGCAGCGCTCTTTGCCGCGTTCAACGCCGTCACCACGCTGTTCGACTTGGGCGCGCGGCAGATGTACAAAATCGCCTGCGTCAAGGGTATTCTCCCCTCCGGCAGCCCTATGTTCTGAAACGCGGTCATAGCCGACACAGCCACTACAAGCGCCTGCGGGTCGGCAAGCCCCACGTCCTCCGAAGCGTGTATGACAATCCTGCGCGCAAGCAGCATGGGCTCGCAGCCGCTTTCTATCAGTCGGTTGAACCAAAAGCACGCCGCGTCGCAGTCGCTGCCGCGCATACTCTTGATAAACGCCGAAATCATGTCATAATAGCTTTGAGTGTCCACGCTCAAAGGCTTTTTCTGCACCGACTCCGCGGCAATTTTTTCGTCTATGAGTATTTTGCCGTCGGCGTTTCTCGGCGTCGTCAGCACGGCAAGCTCCAAACCGTTGTACGCCTTGCGCAAATCTCCTCCCGAAAGCCTTACAAGCTGATTCAAAGCGCCTTCGGTTAGCTCAACGTTGAGGTTTCCCAGCCCCTTGGGGCTTTTGAGCGCCCTTTCCAGTCCCTCGGCAATATCCTCCTCTGAAAGCGCGCGAAACTCGAACACGAGACAGCGCGACACTATTGCCGGCGTCATGGAATAATACGGATTTTCGGTTGTGGAACCAATCAGACGTATATACCCTTTTTCTATCGCGGAAAGCACGCTGTCGCTTTGCGCCTTGCTCCACCTATGACACTCGTCAAGCAGCAGGAACGTGCTTTTGCCGGTAAGGGCAAAATGCTTTTCCGCCTGTTCGATAATGCGCTTTGCGTCGGCTACTCCGCTTGACACGGCGTTCAGCTTTTCAAAGGGACATTGGGTGGCGTTTGCTATTATGTGGGCAAGCGTGGTCTTGCCGCAGCCGGGAGGTCCCCAAAAGATGCAGCTTCCCAATTTGTCCGCGCGTATGCTGCGCCGCAAAAGAGAATTTTCTCCGACAACGTGCCGCTGTCCGATAAACTCGTTCATCACCTGCGCGCGCATACGCTCCGCCAAAGGAGCCGCGCCCGTATTCAACGTGTCGAAAAAAGAATTTTGCATTTTTTTATTATACCACAAAAAGGCGGCGTTTGCAAGAATTTGCTCAAAACAAAAAAGGCGTCGGGCATTTTTACGCCTGCGCCTTTTGCGAGCCAGTCTGTAAGCCGAGTTCTGTATTAGACGGTCATCTGTCTAGGCGTACCGTTTCCGGCACGCTCGAGCGAATCATATCGAGGCGTCGGGCAAACGCTTGTTCTCATTTCTTGCACCGAGCGGGGTTTACAGGAACGTCAAGTCGCCAAGACGTTTGTGAGCTCTTACCTCACATTTCCACCCTTGCACGCAAAAACGTGCGGTATATTTCTGTTGCACTTTCCTTGAAGTCGCCTTCACCGGTAATTAGCCGGCGCTCTGCCCTGCGGTGCTCGGACTTTCCTCGTGGAGCTTGCTCCCCGCGACCGTCCGGCTGACTCTGAATTATTTTACACCGTTTGAAGCGTTTTGTCAAACGCGCAAACGCCTCCCGCCCGCAAATTTGAAAACCGCGGACGAAAAGACGCCCGCCGCGCAGCCGCAAAAGGCGAAAATGAGTACAAGCAGTCGCGTAATATTCGACGGTTTTTTCCAATAAAATTTATCGAGGTGACAAAATGCTCGGTTTTTTGCAGCTGTTCGGCAAAATTTTCTTTTTCACAGGTTATTTCTCCAATTCCGGCTCGTATCCCAAGCCACTGCCCCCCGACGAGGAAGCTCGGGAGCTTGAAAAGGCGGCGGCGGGAGACAATGCGGCGCGCGAAAAGCTGATTAAACACAACCTGCGCCTCGTCGCGCACATAGCAAAAAAATATGCCGCGGGACAGGATATGGACGACCTGATTTCCATAGGCTCCATAGGTCTTGTCAAAGGCATAAGCACCTTCTCCGCCGCCAAAGGCACCACGCTTGCGACATATCTCGCGCGTTGTATCGAAAACGAAATTCTTATGACGCTGAGAACAAACAAAAGATACAAAAACACCGTCTATTTGCAGGAGCAGATGAACGTGGACAGCGACGGCAACGAGCTGACTCTTATGGACGTGCTGTCGGTAAAGGAGGATTCCATTTTCAAGCAGGTGGAAATGTCCATAGTCAGCGACAAGCTAGACAAAATCATGCAGGAGTGCCTGTCAAAACGGGAGTATTCCATACTCGTCATGCGATTCGGCTTGAAGGGCGGCACGCAGTTGACGCAGCTGCAAACGGCAAAGGCGTTGGGCATAAGCCGCTCCTACGTTTCAAGAATAGAAACCAAAGCGCTGAGCAAAATCCGCGCCAAGCTCAACAGGGAGGATTTTCTCCCCGACTGAAAAACAAAGCCGCTTGTGTATCCTGCATAAGCGGCAATTTTATTAAAAACAAAAATAAGTATTTTCACCCCCCCCCCCA
>FR900986.1:43222-61884 GCA_000437915.1 Subdoligranulum sp. CAG:314
AAAAAAAATATTTTCCCCCCCCCCCCCCCGCTTGATTGTCATTGAATTTAAATAATTTTGCACTATAATTTGTTTCGGATTTTACTCGGGAGAAAGGAAATGAAGAAAAAATTGTGCTCGTTGCTGATTGCAATCTGTCTGTTGGCTTTTGTGCTTTTGTCCTTTGCCGCCTGCGCTTCGTCTAATCTCAAATATGAAGCGATGTATGGGGACGACTCATATTGGTGGAGTGTTTCGGGAAGTTACGGCGACAGTACAGTCAAAATTCCGAAAAAAAACAACGGAGTGGCTGTGCGCACCATTTCAGCCTGGGCTTTTTCAGGCGACGAAAATTTAAAAAAGGTCACTATACCGAATACAATCGACAGCATAGGCGGATTTGCTTTTGACGACTGCAAATCATTGAAAAAAGTAAATTTACCGCGTGCGCTGAAAAGTATAGAACACCTTTTGGGAAAAAAGGCTTATTTCGGTCCATCCTGTTTTGCAAGGTGCACAAGTCTTGAAGAAATTGTCATACCTGAAAACGTTTTGGTTCTCCCCGAATATATTTTTCACGATTGTTTATCCTTAAAAAAAGTAACTTTGCCAAGTTCTTTATCAAAAATCGAAGACTATGCTTTTCTGGCTTGTTATGCTTTGGAAACGGTTTATTTCAGGGGTACGTCACAAGAATTTAAAAGTTTAATTATCGGGGAGAGAAACGAGTGTCTGCGGGAAGCAAAAATCATATTTATACCTTAAATTTTCAAAAAGACAACAGCAGGCTCGAGACAGCCTGCTGTTTTTTAATCGGATTTTTTGTCTTGTTTTCGTCGGAAAGATGCGTTTGCAGTTTCGTTTCAGACCTTTCGCAGAATGTCGAATTTTTCAAGCGGATAGGGACAGGGAAGTTTAAGAATCTGTCGAACCAGCTTGGCATCGACTACGGGCGTTCCGTTTTCGTCCCGCATATCGGCGACGGCAAAAGTTTTTCCGAAGCTGTCGTTTGCGGACAGAATTTCCAAAGTGTCGCCCTCGAAAAATCTGTTGCGCATTTCGACCGCGGCAACCCCGTCCGACCAGTCCAAGACAGAGGCGACAAAATTTCCGTCGGCAACCGCCTTGGAGGTAAAAAAGTTTTCCGTTTCGTCGAAATCCTTTCCGAATAAGAAGCCCGACGTAAAAGCCCTGTGGGAAGTCTTTTTCAGCTCGTTTAAAAGCCCGTCCGACACGCTTTTTGAGAAGCTGCCGGCTAGGCACGCGTCCAAAGCCCTTCTGTACGCGTTTACAACCGTGCCGACATAGTGCGCGCTCTTCATACGCCCCTCGATTTTGAGGCTCACGGCGCCCGTTTCAAGCGCTCTGTCGAGATAAGGCATAAGGCACAAATCTTTGCTGTTCATTATGTAAACCCCTCTTTCGTCCTCGTTGAGAAACAAAGGTTTGTCGGGATGCTCTCTTTCGGTCAGGCTCACCTGCCACTCCCAGCGGCAAGCCTGCACGCACTCGCCCTTGTTGCCGCCCCGCCCCGACAGCCAGCTGCTCAAAAGACACCGCCCGGAATAAGCCATACACATTGCTCCGTGCACGAAAATTTCCAACTCGCAGTTTTTGAGAGCAGCCATCTGCACAAGGTCGTCAAACCCGCACTCGCGCGCGGCGACAATGCGCGAAACTCCCGCGTCCCGCCAGAATTCGGCGGCGCGGGCATTGGTGCAGTTTGCCTGCGTCGACAGGTGCAGCGGCAGGCGGGGCGCAACGCTTTTGGCAACTTGCATAACCCCGGCGTCGCTGACTATGAGAGCGTCCGCGCCGCAGTTGTCAAGCGCGGAAATATAATCGGGAAGCTTTTCCAAATCTCTGCCGTCCGCAAAAATATTGACGGTTACGTAAACCTTTTTCCCTTTTTCGTGCGCATAGCCGCAGCAGAACTTGATTTCGTCAAGAGTAAAATTGTCGGCAAAGGCGCGCAAGCCGAAATTTTTGCCCGCCAGATACAACGCGTCCGCTCCGAAGTGCAGCGCCGTGAAAAATTTTTCCATATTGCCGGCGGGAGCAAGCAGCTCGGGACGGCGCGTTTTTTGCTTGTTCATAATTTGAATTTGAACGAAAGAATTGTCGTAATTGTCAGGTTTCAAGAATAATGGGAATTATCATCGGATAGCGTTGAAGGTTTCTTTTGAGAAAGCCCTTTACGGCGCGCTGTATGAGCTGCTTCGCGTCGGAAATGTTAAGCTCTTTTAAATCAAGCTTTTCCAACGCTTCCAAAGACAGCGTCTTTATTTCCTCGATTATATAATTGTTGGAGTCGTCCCCCGTATAGATACAGCCGCGGCTTATCACCTCGGGACCGCTCGAAACAACCCCCTGAGTCGTGTCCACTCCGACCAACACTATAAGTATACCCTCCTCGGACAGCGCGATTCTGTCTCGCAACAGCACGTCGCCCACATCGCCTATTCCCAATCCGTCGATTAAAACTATGCCGCTCGTCACGTTGCCCTTGACCGCCATTTTTTTGTCCGACAAAAGCACCACGTTGCCTATTTCCGGAATGATTATGTTGTCCTCGGGCATACCGAGATTGGCGGCAAGCCGCGCGTGCTGCTTCTGATGCCTGTACTCTCCGTGCACGGGCATGAAAAATTTGGGCTTCAAGAGTGAGTGAATAAGCTTCAACTCCTCCTGACAGGCGTGTCCCGAAACGTGGACGTCGGCAAGCGAGCTGTAAATGACCACCGCGCCCATGCGGTAAAGATTGTTTATGACTTTGGTTATGTCCTTTTCGTTTCCCGGTATGGGAGAGGCGCTTATTATTATCGTGTCGTTGGCGCCCACGCGGATTTTGTTGAAATCGTTGCTGGACATACGCGTCAAGGCGCTCATCGGCTCGCCCTGCGTGCCCGTAGCCAAAATAACCACCTCTTCGTCTTTGAGCTTTTCAGCCTTTTCGACGTCAATAAACAGTCTCGGGTCGCAATGCAGAATACCCGCTTTGATTGCCGTTTCGATGACTTTCAGCATACTTCTGCCGCCAAGCGCAACCTTTCGCTTAAACTCGCTTGCAAGCTCCAAAATCTGCTGAACTCTGTCCACGTTGGAGGCAAAGGTGGCGATGATGATTCTGCGGTCGGCGTTTTCCACAAACAGCTTGCGCAGCGTGGAGGTGACAACCACCTCGCTCATCGTGTAACCCGGCCTTTCCACGTTGGTGGACTCGGCAAGCAAAAGCAAAACTCCCTCGTTGCCTATTTCCGCAAAGCGGTTGAGATTCATCGACTCGCCGCCTATCGGAGTGTAGTCTATTTTGAAATCGCCCGTATGGAAGATTGTGCCGACGGGCGTTCTCAACGCGATTGCCATGCTGCCCGCCACAGAGTGGCACACGTGGATGAATTCCGCCGAAAAATATTTGGTGCGCACTGTCTGCCCGTCGCGGATTTCGCGCAAATCACCCTCTACTCTGCGCTCCGTCAGCTTGTTGGACAAAAGTCCCAACGTCAGCTTCGAGCCGTAAACGGGAGCGTCGATTTGACGCAAAAGATAAGGCACCGCGCCTATATGGTCCTCGTGCCCGTGTGTGAGAAACACGGCTTTGACCTTCTCTCGGTTTTCTTTGAGATAGGTTATATCGGGAATCACCGTGTCTATGCCCGGCATTTCGTCGGTGGGAAACGTCAGTCCCGCGTCGATAACGACGATTTCGTCGGCGTATTCAAAAGCTGTCAGATTTTTGCCTATTTCACCCACGCCGCCGAGAAAAATTATCTTTACCTTTTCGTTTTTGTCCGGCTTTTTCTGCCTTGCGCCGCGCGTTTCGTCCGGCGCGTAAGCCAAAGGATAAGCCGTCTCAGGCGCGCGTCCGACGGCAAGACGCTTGTCCGACTTGCTCTTTGCGCTCCTGTCGAAACCGGGGGCGCGTTTGTCGGGCTTTGTCTGCTGTCTGTCCGTCGTCCTTTTGCCCTGCGCGCCGTTTTTGGCGGGCTTGCGGGCGTTTTTATTGTTGCTGCGGACAGGGAAATTTTTCCCCTCCGCCTTGTTTTCCGTCAATTCGTTTGTCATATATACATTATAACCCAAATGTCGCACAAACACAAACAAATTTTCTTTTTATTTGGAATTTTATGTTTGCTTTTTTCCGCGCGACTATGTATAATATTAGCGGTACGGCGCGGTCGGAAAATGACCTTGCCTTTTAGATTTTGCAAATAATTTTTTAGGAGAAAAATCATGAAAAGAGTTTACAATTTTTCAGCAGGCCCCTCCGCTCTTCCTCTCGAAGTGTTGCAGGAAGTCCAACGCGATATGCTCGACTATGCAGACACCGGCATGAGCATAACGGAAATGAGCCACCGCTCCAAGGCTTTTGAAGCAGTCAACGACGAAATCGAGGCCAGCCTGAGAGAATTGCTCAACGTGCCCGACAATTATTACATACTGTTCGTTCAGGGCGGCGCAAGCCAGCAGTTTGCCGCAGTTCCTCTGAACCTGCTCGGCAAAAACAACAAAGCCGATTATGTGCTGACGGGCAATTTCTCCACCAAATCCTACGAAGAGGCCTCCCGCTTCGGCGACATACACGTCGCGGCAAGCAGCAAGGACGAAAACTTCACCTATATTCCCCGCAAGTTCGATATACGCCCCGACGCGCAGTATCTCCATATCTGCACGAACAATACCATTTTCGGCACGCGCTACAACTTTCTGCCCAAAACCGACGTGCCCATAGTCGCGGATATGTCCAGCGAAATTCTCAGCAGAGTGATAAACGTGTCCGACTACGCGGTGATTTACGCGGGCGCGCAGAAAAACGTCGCCCCCGCAGGCGTGACAATAGTAATCGCTCGCAAAGACTTGGTTGACGACAAGGACAATCAGCTTTCCTGCTGCCCCACCATGCTCAAATGGAGCGTTCAGGCGGCAAACAAGAGCCTTTACAACACTCCTCCCTGCTTCTCCATGTATGTTGCAATGCTTGTTTTCCGCCACCTCAAAAAAATCGGCGGCGTAAAGGCCATGGAAGAAATCAACAACAAGAAAGCCGCCTTGCTTTACGACTTTATCGACAACAGCAAGCTGTTCAAAAACTACGTGAGAAAGGAAGACCGTTCCATCATGAACGTGCCTTTCGTCACCGGCAACGCCGAGCTGGACGCCAAGTTTGTCAAGGAAGCGACAGAGCACGGTCTGTGCACGCTCAAAGGCCACAAGCTTGTGGGCGGTATGAGAGCAAGCATCTACAACGCGATGCCTGTCGAGGGTATCAAAGCGCTTGTCGAGTTTATGGCGAAGTTTGAAAGGGAAAACGGCTGACGCCCGAATTTAAGGAGACGAAAAATGAAAGAAGTTTTGAGACTCAACGAAATCAGCCCGTTGGTAAACAGCGTTTTTCAGGACAAGTACATCATGACAAAAGACGCTAAGGAGCCTGTGGGCATACTCGTGCGCAGCTTCAATATGCACGAATACAAGCTCGCCCCCTCCGTGCTTTGCGTGGGACGCGCGGGCGCGGGCACAAACAACATCCCTCTCGACCGTTACGCCGAGGAGGGAGTAGTCGTTTTCAATACTCCGGGAGCAAACGCGAACGCCGTCAAAGAGCTGGTGCTGTCAGATATGCTTATGTGCGGCAGACGCATTGCGGAAGGCATTGCCTGGACAAACGGTTTGACCGACGGCGAAAAAACGGTTGCCGAACAGGTCGAAAGCGGCAAAAAGGCTTTTGCCGGCAGCGAAATCAAAGACAAAACGCTCGGCATCATGGGACTCGGCGCAATCGGACGCCTTGTCGCGGAGGCTGCTCTCGCGCTCGGCATGAAGGTGCTCGCGGTCGACCCCTACCTGACAAAGGAGGCGGCGTCCACTCTCCCCGAGGACGTGAGAATACTCGACAACATCGACGATATGTTCGCGCTTTCAGACTATCTGACGTTCCACGTTCCGCTCACCAACGAAACGCGCGGCTTCATCAACCGCGAGAGCATCGCCAAAATGAAAGACGGAGTGAACATAATCAACTGTTCGAGAGGAGAGCTCGTAGACAACGAAAGCATTATACAAGCCTGCGAAAGCGGCAAGGTCAACAGATACGTCACCGATTTTCCCGCAACGGAGCTGCTTAACCGCAAAAACATAATCTGCACGCCCCACCTCGGCGCAAGCACGGCGGAAGCCGAAGACAACTGCGCAATCATGGCGGCAAAGCAAATCGTGAACTTTGTGGAAAAAGGAAATATCGTCAACTCGGTCAACTATCCCGCGGTGCATCTCGACGCCAAAGGCGCGCAGAGAGTGGTCGTGCTGTTCAAGGGCGACGAAAGCACGGGTGAAGAAGCGCAGAAAATCCTCGCGCCTTTCAAGGTCGTAGGCTTTGTCGTCAAAACCAAAAAAGCTTTCGGAGCCGCCCTGTTCAATCTGAACGTCAAAGCGGACGAATCCGCTCTCCAAAAGCTCAAAGGCATAAACGGAGTCACAAGAGTGCTTGCGCTCTGAAAAATTTTATTTAAAAGCCCGACTTAAAGTCGGGCTTTTTTATTTCGCTCAGCTTATTTTATCGCCGTTGAGTTTGTTTTCGTATATAAAAAATCCCTGCCTCTTTTCGTTTTCGTAACGCTCCACAGCCCGTTGATACTTGGCGGACAGTTGCAGCATATATGTATTTTTCTGCTGCGGACTCATCTGCGCCGCCGCTTCGCTGTCCATGAGCCGCGCAATCGGATTTGTTACCACCTCGTCTCCCGACAGAATGCCGCACACCCTTCTGTAAAACTCCTCCTCCGCGCTGTGCTCCCTGTTGTAAAGCTGATTTTTCAAGGCCTGCTTTTGTCTGTTGACCGCAAAATCCGCGCTGCCGCCGTTTGTCGCGGCGACAAGTTCAAAATAGTTTCTCTGATTTTTGACGTCAGACCAAAAGCCTTCCTTCAATCTCTTTTTTGCCTGTTTAGCATAAGCTTTGAACAATGAATTTGCCATAAAAAACTTTCTCCTCTATCTGTTTGATTTTTTTGCCGCGCGAAAAAAGCGCACGGCGTTTTTTAAACGACATGAAAAACGACGCAAAACAAAAATTTTGCGACTGCTTGCGTACACTTGAATTTTTCGGCTTTTGCGGTTAAAAAGTTTTCTGCAGCAAATTAAAAATGTTTCTTAAAGCGTTTTTGAGATTTTTCGTTGGGAAAAAAATTTTGAAAAGCCGCATAAACTCGTTATGCGGCTTTATCATGTGTAAAAAGTAAGAATTTGTTTTGTTTTCAACCTTTGGAGTTGCGTTTTCTCGCCGCCTCCGCCTTTTTCTTGCGGCGGACGGAAGGCTTTTCGTAATGCTCCTTCTTTCTCAGGTCTCCGATAATCCCGTCTCTGGCGCACTTTCTTTTGAATCTTCTCAAAGCGCTGTCCAAAGTTTCGTTTTCGCCTACTCTGATTGTGGACATATGTGATTTCGCCTCCTTTCCGCAACGGCGGTAAGATTTTCGGAAATATCCCGACCGTGTTATCATATCCCATAACCGGATTTTTGTCAACGTTTTTTAAGGGATTTTCTCAAATTTTCATCCGAAAGGTTTTTCAAACAAAGCGCGGCGTGTTTGCCGCAGTTTCATTTAAGCGGAACAAGCTTTGCCGTGAAGTGTCTGAGTATAGGCGCTTCCTCTACAATCTTGTAGCCCTTGACTTTGTTTGCGTGCTCCTTTATGCTTATCAGCGCGTCGGCGATTACGTCCAGATGCGCCTGCGTGTAAACCCTTCTCGGTATGGCAAGACGGGTGAACTCGAACTCCGCCTCCTGCTCCTTTCCCGTGACGGGATCGCGGTCGAGCATGTAGGAGCCTATGTCGCAGCCGCGTATGCCCGCTTCGAGATAAAGCTCCAACGCCAGCGCCTGTCCGGGATACTCGTACCAGGGTATATGGGGCAGCAGCTTTTTGGCGTCGACAAACACGCCGTGACCGCCTACGGGCGATTGATAAGCTATGCCCGCGTCGTCCAGCCTTGCCGCAAGATACTCCATCTGACCGATGCGGTATCTGAGATAATTTTCGTCTATTCCCTCTTTAAGACCTATGGCCAACGCTTCAAGGTCTCTGCCGCTCATGCCGCCGTAAGTCACGAAGCCTTCAAAGGAAATGCAGTTCTGCTTGATTTTTTCAAACAGCTTTTTGTCGCGCGCACCCACAAGACCGCCCATATTGACAATGGCGTCCTTTTTCGCGCTCATGGTGAACACGTCGGCATATTTGAAGCTTTCGAGCACAATCTCCTGAATGGAGCTGTTTTTGAACTCCGGCTCGCGCTGTTTTACGAAATAAGAGTTTTCCGCGTAACGCGCCGCGTCAATCATGAAAGGAATGTTGTATTTTTTTGCGACCGCCGCAGTTGCGCGTATATTTGCGACAGACACGGGCTGTCCGCCCGCAGAGTTGTTTGTGATGGTCTGAACTATAACGCCGACGTTTTCAGGACCGTATTCCTTAATCAGCTTTTCAAGACGCTCGACGTCCATATTGCCCTTGAAATCGGCGCGCAGCGTGGTGTCCAAAGCCTCGGGCACGACGCAGTCCACGGGGATTGCTCCCGTCAACGCCACATGGGCGCGCGTGGTGTCGAAGTGCATATTGGATATCGAATATTTTTTGCCTTTGAGCAGAATGGGCAGCAAAACCTTTTCCGCCGCTCTTCCCTGATGAACTGGCTGTATGTACTCGAAACCGAAAATTTCTTTTGCGTTTTCTATCAGGTGCTGATAGCTGCTCGCGCCCGCGTAGGATTCGTCGCCCATCATGACGCCCGCCCACTGCGCGCTGCTCATGGCGTTGGTGCCGCTGTCCGTCAAAAGGTCGATATAAACGTCCTCGGACTTCAACGCGAACACGTTGTAATCCGCTTTTTTCAGTCTCTCCTCACGCTCTTTTCTCGTGAGAATTTTCAACGGCTCCACGCTTTTGATTCTGAAAGGCTCGGGAATGTACTTCATCATAATTCATAGTCTCCTTGTCGAAATTCAAGCCGCTTCAACCTTGCGGCTGTATCTGTCTATATTATACTCTCCTTTTCACCGCGTAAAAAAGTTTTTGCGTGAAAATTTTTTTAAACCTTTCGGAGGGCGGCGTCCGCCTCTCCCGCAAGCCCGTCGCGCACGGCTTTTCCGAGCCGCACGGAAACAATCTCGTCCGTTTTGCACGGCTCTTTGATGAAAACCCTGACGTAATTGGGGGTGTATCCACAAACGTATCCCGACGTCCTTTCTTCCGTGAGAACGTCGTCAATTCTCCCGACGTTTTTGGACAGAAAATCGGCTTTGAGTCTGCTTTTGGCGGCGGCAAGCCTTTTTACACGCTCGGCGGCAACGTCCGAGTCCACCCTTTTGAGCCTTGCGGCAGCGGTGCCCTCGCGCGGAGAAAAGGGAAACACGTGTATATCCGAAAAGCCCGCGTCAAGACAAAACGCGAGGCTCTCCTCGAAGTTTTTATCCGTTTCGGAAGGGAAAGCCGCGATTACGTCCGTCGTAATGCCCGCAAGCGGAAATACGGCGCGGATTTTTTCCACCGCGCGCATATATTCGTCCGGCGTGTAATGTCTGTTCATTGCTCTCAGCACCTCCGCGCTGCCGCTTTGGAGAGACAGATGAAAATGCGGGCAGAAGCCGCCCTCCTCCATTGCGTCAAGCAGCTCGTCGGACACGACGCTTACTTCCAGACTGCCCAGCCTCTTGCGCGCGGGCACGTCCTTCAAGGCGCGGCAAAGCGCGGCAAGGCTCGTCCCCGTATTTTTGCCGTAAGAGCTTATGTCCACTCCCGTCAAAACTATTTCCTTTGCGCCGCTGTTTTCCGCCTCCGCCGTCACGTCTCCGATTGAGCGGCTGCGGCTCCTGCCGCGAAGATAAGGAACAATACAGTAGGAACAGAAATTGTCGCAGCCGTCCTGAATCTTGATAAAATCGCGCGTTTTGCAATGCGCGGCAAATATTTCCCCCTTTCGGTACTCCGTCGGCAGCTCGTCGCGCAGGCAGCCCGTCGAATTGAGTTGCTCTATGAGCCTGAGCTTGTCGGCTGTCCCCGCGACAAAATTCACGTTTTCCGAAAACTGTCCGCCGTCGTGCTGAGCGGCGCAGCCGCACACGAGTATTTTAGCGTCGGGATTGAGTTTTTTGCAGCGCGAAATTGCCTGACGCGATTTGCGTTCCGCCTCGTTGGTCACGGCACAGGTATTGATGATATAAATATCCGCCTTTTCAAGCCCCTCGCAAGCCCGATAGCCCGCGTTTTTCAAACCTGCGACAAGCTGTCTGCTTTCGTAAAGATTGGTTTTGCAGCCCAATGTAAAGACGCTGACTTTTTCTTTCATATTTTCCGATTGTTGAGACGCTCGTTCAAAACGCTCAGCGCGTACAGCCCCGCCGTCTCTGCGCGCAGCACGCGGCGACCAAGACTGACGGATACGGCGCCCGCGTCAACAAGCAAATTTATTTCCTCCGTTTCAAAGCCGCCCTCGCTGCCTACTATGACGGCCACCCTCGTCAGCTGCAAACGCCCGTCGAGCGCGTCGGAAAGCGTCTTTTGACTTTCATGCTCGTTGCACAGCAGCACAAGGTCGAAATCTCCGAAAAAACGCGGCAGCTCGCGCAAACGGACAGCTTCCTTAACCTCCGTGACGAAAGCTCTGCCGCATTGCTTCGAGGCTTCCTTTGCAATTCTGTTGAACCGTTCGATTTTTTTGAAATCCGCCTCGGCGACGGTGTTTCTGCCGACAAACGGACGTATCTCGTCCGCGCCAAGCTCCACAGCCTTTTGCAGACACCAGTCCATTCTCTCCCCCTTGATAAGCCCCTGAAACAGCGTGACTCCCACGTCGTTTTCGGCGGCGCAGCAGGAGACGGAAAGGATTTTGAGCCTCACGCAGTCCTTGTCAAAGCTCTCTATTTCACACTCGCAGTCCCTGCCGTCGTTGAAGCACACGATAAGCCTGTCCCCCGCCTTCATGCGCAGAACTCTGCTTATGTGCGCAAACTCCTCGTACAAAACGATTTTGTCTCCGTCAAGGCAATCCCCGTCTCCCGCGAAAAATCTTCTCAGTCTCGTCATAACGGCTTTTCGGGCGCGACAAGAAGCGCCGCGCTCCACTCTCCCTCCGTCATAGTCTCCTTTGCTTCAAAGCCGTTTGCAACAAACAGCCTCAGAGTTTCGTCAAGCCGCCCGCGCAGAATGCCGCTTAAAACGACCTCCCCCGAAGGCAAAGTCACGCGGGTTAGACTCGGTGCAAGCCGGGCAAGTATATCGGCGGTCAGGTTTGCCGCGACCACGCCTCTTTCCTTGACGTCGTCGCAAAGGTTGCCGTTTAAAAAAACGCAGCTGCTTTCCAGCCCGTTGAGCGCGGCGTTTTCCCTTGCAGCCGCGACAGCCTGCGCGTCAAAGTCTACAAGCACGGCGCGCTTGGCGCCGAGAAGCAGCGCGGAAAGCCCCAGAATACCGCTCCCGCAGCCTACGTCGATGACGGTTTTCCCTTTCAGATTTACTTTTTGAAGCAGTTTGAGGCACATCGCCGTCGTCTCGTGAGAGCCTGTTCCGAAAGCAACGCCGCTGTTGAGTTTGAGAATCGGCTTTTTCGAGTCGGATTCGAGCCAGACGGGACACACAACCAAGCCGTCCAATTCAATCGGTTTGAAGTTTTTTCTCCAATTTTCAAGCCACTCTCCGTCGTCTCCGCAGGAAAAGGATATTTTCAGCGAGCCGCAGTCGGGAAAATATTTTTTAAGCTCCGCAAGCCTTTTCTTCGTTTCCTTTTCAACGCGCTCTTTGTTTTGCGGCGGAAAAAAGCCCCTGACCGCCGCTTCGTCGGGATAGCTTTCAAGAAGCCCCTCTTCCACATAGTCCCAGCCGCCGACAAGCAGGTCGTTTCTGTCGGTTATGCTCACCGACTCGCCCGTGACCTCGTAGAGAATTTCCGCCACCGCCTCCGAAGCCGCCGTCGTCGTCATAACGCAAATTTCACCGTATTCCATCGCGTCAATCCCGACTCAAAAGCGCGTCGATTACCATTTTTGCGGCTTCCCACTCGGTGCGCTTGTTTTCAAGCATGGCTTTCCCTTCTTCCGTCATTTCGTAATACTTGCGCGTTGCGCCCATTCTTTCGTCGCCCCAATTCCCTTTGATGTAACCGCAGCCCTCCATTCGGTGCAGCGCCGAATAGACGGACTGCTCGTTGGGCTTGTAGAGTCCCTTGCTTTTGCTCTCGATAAAGCCCCTGATTTCATAGCCGTACTTTTTTCCGTCCGACAGAGAATTGAGTATAATCGCTTCCACATGGCCGCGCAAAACGTCGCTGCTCAAAATTGCCATATTTTTTGCCTCCGTTTACATTTTTCCCTAAAATGTTATGTCACAGATAGATTAACATATCAATTTTATATTTGCAACAAAAATACGACAGAAAGACGTAAAAATTTGCAAAAAGGTGCACACTGTTTGTTACTAAACGTGCAGTGCAACGGCGACAGTATTGTGAACAAACGGAAAAAATTTTATATTTTGCGTTTAATTGAGTTCTAAAACTCCACAAATTGTGTTATCATTGTCATAATAATATAAGGAGGTGAAAATGCGACCGAGAAACCCTTTGAAGCTCGAAGACTGCAAATCCCGCGAAGAGCTTTTCGATACGCGAATCATGTGGTTTTTGCTGGAACACAACGAGCCGGCAAAAAATTTCCGCAAGGACGGAAGCTACGTCGGCAGATTAAGCGACTATTTCAGGGATTTGAGATATTTTTGTTTCGGGAACGGTTTCACTTTTCAGTCGGACGCGTTTTTGCCGGGCAGAGAGCATATAGAAAAATTTTTCTTCGCTTTTTTCCGCGGAGTGTTGAAGGTAGGCTCCTGCGTCGAAAGGCACTTTGTAACCATGTGCAAGCCGCCCGACTTCCTTATGGGAAAGCTTGTGGAAAGAGTCAACGGCAGACTTGTCGTACGCGACAACAACATTCACGGAGTTGTTTTCAAGGAGGCGTTTCTGTACGCGTTGGGTTACAGAAAAACTGAGAAAAATTTTCGTCAGGCACAATTATAGAAAAAACGGAGCCGTTTGAGACTCCGTTTTTTTTTATTGCGTTTTGCCGTTTTTTATTTTTTCGTTAAGTTCGTCAAGCTCGGCAAGATATTGCTTGCGTTTCGGATAGTTTTTTAGGGAAAGCTGATTCTCGAATTCCGCAAGCTGCTTTTTGTTCGTCTTGTCCACGTTGGAGGGCACTTCCACCAAAAGCCGCACGAACAAATCGCCCGTCCTGCGACCGTTTTTGATGCCCTTGCCGCGTATGCGCAGCGTTTCGCCGTTTGCCGTCCCCTCCTCCAATCTGTGCGTGACCGAGCCGGACAGCGTGGGTATTTCCACGTCGCCCCCGTTCACCGCTACGGAAAAGGGTATAGGCACGTCCACGTAAAGGTTGCAGTCGTCCCGCTTGAAAAGCTTGCTCTGCTCGACGTTTATTATTACCAGCAGATTTCCGTTTACGCCGCCCGCGGCTGCGCTTGCGTTGCCGTATCCGTTGATAGACATGATTGCGCCGTTTTCCGTGCCGGCGGGAATGTGTATGGTTAGAATCTTTTTCTTGCTGACCACGCCCGCGCCGCTGCATTTTTTGCAGCGCTCGGTGACGATTTTGCCCGCGCCGCCGCACTTGCGGCACGTGCCCACCGTTACCTGTCTGCCGAAAAAGCTGTCGCGCACGTACTGCACGCGCCCCGTGCCGTGACATTCGTCGCACTCCTTTACGCTCGAACTGTCCTTTGCGCCCGTGCCGTTGCAGTCAGGACAGCGCTCAAGCCTGTTGAGCTTGATTTCCTTGCTTGCGCCGAGAGCCGCCTCCAAAAAGCTCACGTTCACGCTGCACGTTACGTCGCTGCCGCGCGGCGTCTGACGCTGCGCACCCGCGGAAGAACGCGAACCGCCGCCCATAAAGCTGCTGAAAATATCGAAAATATCCTCGAAGCCGGCTGTCGAAAAACCTCTGCCCGGACCTCCGAAGTTGAAATTTTCAAAATCCATTTCGCCGCTGTCGTACTTGCGGCGGCGCTCAGGGTCTCCCAAAATTTCATACGCTTCGTTGCATTCCTTGAATTTTTCCGCGCACTGCTTGTCGTCGGGATGCAGGTCGGGATGGTATTGCTTTGCCATCTTGCGGTATGCCGACTTGATTTCGTCCTGCGAAGCGGTTTTGGATACGCCTAAAATCGCATAATAATCTTTTTTTGCCATGTTATCTCTTTTTCTGTTTATTGTAAAATGCCGTTAAACCGCCGATGCGGACGGTTTCCCGTCCGCTAAGAAAGCTCATTCGGCGTCCTTGATGTCGAAATCGGGATTGCCGCTGTTGGAATCTCCTCCGCCGTTCTGTCCCGCGTCGCCGCCGTTCTGCGCCGCATTGGCGTTCTGCTGATAGAATTTTTGGAAAATTTCGGCGTTGGACTTGGCAATACGCTCGGTTTCCTTTTTTATTTCCTCGATATCGCCTTTTTCAAGCACCTCTCTGCCCGCCTTGACCTCGGCTTCAAGCTTTTCCTTGTCGGCAGGCTCCAGCTTGTCGCCGCTCTCGCGGATAAAGCTCTCGATGGAGAACAAAAGCTGGTCGAGACTGTTCTTGACGTCCACCGCTTCCTTGCGCTTCTTGTCCTCCTCGGCGTACTTTTCGGCGTCCTTGACCGCCTTGTCGATGTCCTCCTCCGACAGATTGGTGGAGGAGGTGATTGTCACGCTCTGTTCCTTCTGCGTCCCGAGGTCCTTTGCGGTGACATGGACGATGCCGTTTGCGTCGATGTCGAATTTGACCTCTATCTGAGGGATTCCGCGAGGGGCGGGAGCAATGCCCGAAAGGCTGAACTGTCCGAGCGTCTTGTTGTCCGCCGCCATAGGTCTTTCGCCCTGCAAAACGTGTATGTCCACGCTTGGCTGATTGTCCGCCGCGGTGGAGAACACCTGCGATTTGCTTGCGGGTATCGTCGTGTTGCGTTCAATAAGCTTGGTAAACACTCCGCCAAGCGTTTCTATGCCGAGCGACAGAGGAGTTACGTCCAGCAAAAGCACGTCTTTGACCTCGCCGCCGAGCACGCCGCCCTGTATTGCCGCGCCGATTGCCACGCACTCGTCGGGGTTGATGCCCTTGTAAGGCTCCTTTCCCGTATATTTTTTGACCGCCTCCACTACCGCGGGTATACGCGTCGAACCGCCTACGAGAATAACTCTGTTTATATCCGAGGAGGAAACCTGCGCGTCCTTCATCGCCTGCTCCATGGGTTTGAGCGTTTTCTTGACCAACGACTCGGTCAGAGCGTCGAATTTGGCTCTTGTCAGGTCAACGTCAAGGTGCTTGGGTCCCGTCGCGTCCGCGGTGATAAAGGGCAGGTTGATGTTTGTCTTGGTCGTGCTCGACAGCTCGATTTTGGCTTTTTCCGCCGCGTCTTTGAGTCTCTGCATTGCCTGCTTGTCTTTGGACAAATCTATGCCGTTGCTCTTTTTGAACTCGTCTACAAGCCAATCTATAACAATGTTGTCGAAGTCGTCGCCGCCGAGCTTCGTGTCGCCGTTTGTGGACAGAACCTCGAAAACGCCGTCGCCTATTTCAAGTATGGAAACGTCGAACGTACCGCCGCCCAGGTCGTAAATCAAAATTTTCTGATTTTTGTTTTCGCCCTTGTCCAGACCGTAAGCAAGGCTCGCCGCAGTAGGCTCGTTTATGATACGGAGCACTTCCAGCCCCGCAATCTTGCCCGCGTCCTTTGTCGCCTGTCTCTGACTGTCCGAGAAATAAGCGGGAACGGTGATTACCGCCTGAGTCACCTTCTGTCCCAGATAAGCCTCGGCGTCCGCTTTAAGCTTTGACAGCACCATAGCGGATATTTCCTGAGGGGAATATTTCTTCCCGTCTATATCTACGGTATAATTTGTGCCCATATGTCTTTTTATTGACATAACCGTTCTGTCGCCGTTTACTACCGCCTGTCTTTTTGCAACCTGACCGACAAGCCTTTCGCCGTCCTTGGTAAAAGCCACAACCGAAGGGGTGGTTCTGCCGCCCTCGCTGTTGGGCACCACCACCGGCTCGCCGCCTTCAAGCACCGCAACGCAGCTGTTTGTCGTTCCCAAATCGATACCAATAATTTTTCCCATAATCGTTTAACTCCTTTTATTTCATGAATTTACTGATTTATTGCGGTTTTCAGACTCCGACGCAAACCTGCGCGTATCTCAAAACCTTGTCGCCGTAGCGATAGCCGTTTGCATAAACTTCCAGCACGACGTTTTTTTCCTCTTCCTTGTCCGTTTCCAGACTGTGCACCGCGTTTGCTGTGGCGGGGTCAAAGGGCTGCCCCAGCACGTCGATTACCTCCACGCCGCAGTCGGCAAGCACCTTGTCGAACTGCCTGACTATCAGGTTGAACGTCGTCATGGTGACCTCGTCAAGCATTTCCCTCGCCCTGTCGAAGGTGTCGAGCACGGGCAAAAGCTTTTTTATTACGAACAGCCTGCCCTCCTTTTCGCTGTTTTCCGCCTGAGCGTTGGTGCGCCTGCGATAATTTTCAAAATCGCTTTTCAAAGCGGCAAGCATATCCAGATAAGAGTTTCCCTTTTCTATCTGCTTTTTAAGCTCCGCCTGCTCCTTTATCAGAATCTCGTTTTCCTTGGTCAACCCGTCAATCAAAGCTTTTGCGTATTCCCTAAGACGCGGCTCGTCCATAGCGTCCATTTCTTCGGCGTTTTGCGTTAAAGTCTTGTCAGACTCCGCTTCCGTTTCGGGCGCAGCCTCTGTCTTTTCTTCGCCGCAGTTTTCGGGCGTCCCGTTTTTTTCCTGTTCCTTTTCCGTTCCCATATCGTTTTTGTCTGTCATTTTTTACTCCTCTCCGTCGTCGCTCAAAACCTTTGCCACCAGAGTGTTTATGTGCTCCAACACCTTTATTACCTTTCGGTAGTCCATACGCACGGGGCCTATGACTCCCGCGCTGCCCAGTGTTTTCTCGTTTACCGACAGCCGCGCCGAAACTATCGAGCAGCCCTCCTCTATGCCCGTTTCCTCGCCGATTTTGATAGAAAAATCTATGCCCTCGCGGGGCTGCGAAACGGCTTCCGCCAAACCGTTGTTGTTTTCGAGGCTTGTGAGAAAGTGCTTTGCGCGGTCTACGTCGCTGTACTCCGGATAATCGAAAATCTTTGCTCTGCCCTCGGTGAAAACCTCGTTTTCCCTGTGGTCGGCAAGCCGCACGAGCAGATTGAGCACCTGCTCGTAAAGGCTTCTGAACGAACGAAATTCCTTCGCCACGATTTCCATAGGCCCCTGTCTGTTTTTCAGCTCGTCGAGACTTTTTCCCGCAAACATACGGTTGAGCCACTCGCTCGCCTTCGACGCGCTTTTGTCGTCCAGATTTTCCGTGCGGATGACGTTGTCCTTTAAAACCTGCGTGTCCGTCACAATGACGACAAGCGCGCTGTCGTCCGAAATGGGCAGAACGGTTATGCTCTTTATACATTCGCTTTTGGCAAACGATTTGACGGCAACCGACGTGTAGTTTGTTATGTCGGAAATCAGCTTGGCGACGTTTGCGACAACGCCTTCGACGCTGCCCATCCTGTCCGCGTAACTCTCGAAATACCTGTCTATAAGCGCCGTTTCCGCGCCGGTCAAAGGCTCGGTTTCCATCAGCTCGTCAACGTACAGCCTGAACGCCTTTTCCGACGGAATGCGACCGCTGCTCACATGCGGCTGAACGAGATAGCCCATGCTTTCCAATGCGGAAAGCTCGTTCCTGATTGTCGCGGACGAGCAATCGGGCAGATATTTTTCCTGTATGTCCTTGCTCGACACGGGCGCCGCGTCCTGGATGTAGTCCTCCACTACGGCAAGCAGGATTTTTCGCTTTCGCTCGGACAAAATCATCTTCATCCTCTCCTTTTGCAGCGTTTTTTCGAGAGTGTTAGCACTCATATAATGCGAGTGCTAACAACTGCTAATAAGATAACACCGCTTTAAAAAAGTGTCAAGCATTTTTTCCATGTTTTGAGCAACTTTTTTAATTTTTTAGAGCGGTGTTTATCCGTTTATTATTTTTTGCGAAAGAAACCCGAATTATTCGTCTTTAACCGTTTTTTCTTGTTTGCAGATAGTTGAGAAACCAAACGTAATCCTCTCCGAGCACGCTTTGCATACCCGTGTCCGACAAAAACAGAGCTAGAGCGTCTGCCGGACTCAAACCGTCGAAAAACTCTTTGGTTGCGGAAAGAATTTCCTTTTGCTTCATGCTTTTTAAAGCGCTTTCGCCCTGCCGGTTTTTTATTTCCGCAAGGCGCGCAAGTCTTTCCCACTCGCGCCGTTCAAGCTCCTCCCGACGTTCTTCAAGCGCCTTTTCGTACTCCGCTTCCTTTTCCGCTACGGTGTTGTTGTATTTTTCCGCTTCCGTTTTTTCTTCCAACGCCTTTTCTCTCAGTTTTTCCGTCTCCGCTTCGAGCCTTGAAAGAAAGTTTTTTTCCGTTTGGGAAAGGGAATCGGAGGCTTGCTTTTTCAAGGCTTCTATTTCTCTGTCTATTGCCTCCGCAGTTCCGTCCCGTTCCGCTTGAGCGTCGCGGCGCAGGGCAGCCGCTCTTTCCTCCGTCTCCCTCACGCCCTCCGACGCGATGGAGCTGCGGGCAATATTCCTTGCGAGAGCGTC
>FR900986.1:61919-77266 GCA_000437915.1 Subdoligranulum sp. CAG:314
CGTCGTTTTTGACCTCGCGGACGGCTTGCTCCCTTTCGCTGTCTATGTCAAGCAAACGCTTTGCCGCCTCGGCGAAGGCTTGCTCTTTCAAAGCCGACTGTTTTTTAATTTTTTCTTCCGTTTCCTTTCCTATTTTGCTTATTGCGGACTGTCTGTCCGCTTCAAGCGCCGTTTCCGCCTTTTTTCTCAGCTCGTCCTCGGACGGCATTTTGTAATCCACGGTCTTTAAGCCCAACGAATCGGGCATGTCCGTCTCGGGTTTTACGTAGGTTTCCGAATACCTGTCGTTTATTTTGTCCAACTGCTTTTTATAGTTCTCGTACTGCTTTTTTACGTTATCCTTATCCGTCATAATATTCTCCTCAAAAGTTTTCCGTCCCGACTGCTTTATCCCTGACGACTAACAGACTGCTGCCGCCCGCAAAGCACGCCGCGTCGCAGAAGCACACCTTTTGTTTTTCCGTCAGACGGAGGGACGCTCCGTCGACGTATGCCACGCTTGCCAAGCCGTTTTCTTCCAACAGCAGCTTGATAACGCCGCTCTCAAAAACCGCGTCGGTAAGTCCGCTCAGTCTGAGTCGCGCGCCGTTGACGTACAAACCGCTCTGCCCCTGAACAACAAGAACAGAATCGCCGTTTTCGTCAGTCGGCACGCGTACCCTTGTCGCCTTGTCTGAAAAGGACGCGTCAACGGCGGTTTCCTGCGAAGCAGTCGCCTCGCCGTTTGAAAAATTTATTATCGTCCTGAAAAGCTTTTTGTCGCGAATGAAATAAATTGCGCCCGCGCTTGCGGATATACGCATATATGCAAAATCCGCTGCGTTTAAGGCAAGCGTTGCCGCCTGAGTCTGACCGAATACGCTCCGACAAAGAATTTTGCCGTCGTAAACGTAAAACAGCACGGGAGCGCCCGCGTCTGAAAGCGCTATTCTGTCCGCCTTGACCGAAAAGCTTTTCAGCTCGCCAAGCGTTGCGTCGAAAATCCTGACGGCGCCGTCGTCCGAAACGGCGTAATACTCTCCCCCTCCCGACACGCAAAAGGCCGCAGCGGGACTTGCGTCCGCGGCAAGGCTTCCCGTGAGCGCGGCGGAGGCGGAAAAAAGCGAGAACGCCGCCTCCCTGTTGACAAAGCATATTTCAAGCGTGTGCTCCCCTGCCGCGCAGTAAAAATTTTTTCGCGCGCGTTCGGAGTATTTTATCGACGGACACATTCTCTCAAGCACCGCGTCGTCGGCAACAAGGCTCATCTCGCACGACCTTTCCGCTCCCGCGTTAAGAAACAAATCAAGCGCCACCGGGCCGCTTTGCTCGGCGAAAAACTTTAAAGCAAGCCTCGACTCTCCCGACGGTACGGTTACGCTTCCGAAATTCCTGTTCAACGTCCGCTTTGTTTCCGAGTACACGCTCTTGTTTTCCAATCGCTCCTCTATTTCCGAAATTTTCAGCGCAAGGCTTTTTTCACTGCTCATAAATCAATACTCCCTGAAAATCAGCTGCGGACGGGACACGCGCATTTTGTCCGTGTCCGCGTCAACGGACAGCCTGAAAACGCTGCCCGTCACGTTGAAGGGCACCTTTTGCTGCCTGTCGGAGCCTCTGACAAATCTTGTGTGCTCCTGTCCGTCGGCCTCCACGCACAGCGTCAAATCGTGCTCCGTTTCTATAAGCGCGTAACGCAGAAGCTTTCTTCTGTCCGCTCCGTCCAAATCCGTCTTGGGACAAACCCAGCGCTTGGGCATCGCCTCGCCGAAAACGCTTCCGCCGTCGTCGAAAATCGCCACTCTCTTTTCGTTGCGGAAACAGGCAAGCAAAAAATTTTTGTCGGGCGCATTGACTGCCGCAAGCGAAGCGACGTCCACGCCGCGCACTACGGCAACGCTGCCGCTTGCCAAATCCACCTCTACAAGCGCGTTGTTTACGTAATCTCCCTTTTCGCACATCACTCTGCGTCCGTCGTTGAAATTGAGGCGGCAGGCGAGAAAATATTTTCCGCCGAAATATGCCGCCCGCGCCTGAGAGTTGTCCTCCCCCTCGAACAGCCCCGAAAGCCTGTCCAAAATTTTCACCGTCCCGCTGCCGTCGAAGTCGAACAGCCCGCGCTGAGTCAAAAAAAGGATTCTGTCGCCGCAAACGCACACGGTGTCGCCTATGATTCTGTCGCTCGAAACAAACAGGTGCATGAGCGAAAAACGCGACTGTTCGCCCGTCGCGTAAAAGCGCGTTATTCCGTAGCTTCTGAAAACGTAAACGTAATTGAAAAAGCTGAGCACCTTGAGCAGCGCGCCGTTCTCGTCCGCCATTTCCACAAAGCCCGCCTCGTCGAGGGATATGTTCCAGTTGGTAGGGTCTAGGTCGTCCGAAAACCACAGCGTATTCAAAGTGTCGGGAGAGGTGGCGAACAACCTCTCGCCGTGCACGCAAATGCTTGAAAGCGCGGGAGCGTCGTCGATAACCGTCGGCGTGTCTACGCCGTTGTACACGCGCATTTTATCCTTGCCCGAGCAGAAAATCATAACGTCCTCTCCGTTGAGGCGGTAATTGAGCGCTTCGGGCGTTTCCTCGAACTGCCTTTCGTCAACAAGGGACACGCCCAGGTCGAGACCGTTGATATATATGTTGTAAAGTCGTTTGTCCTCCGAAAGCAACAAAATTCTGTCGTCGTTTTTCCGCGTAGGAAGGTCAAAACGTCTGTAATACCAAACCTTTGTTATTGCCTTGTTTCCTATCGTAACCTCGGTTTCCTTGCCGTCAAAGGGCAGCGTAAACGCCGAAAACCCGCCGCACTCCCTCAGCGCGCCCGTCTTTCCCGAAAGATTGTAGCTGATTTTGGCAACGCCCTGTTCCAGAAGAAAATCCTCCGATACCGTGTTCATGCCTCCGCCGAAGCTCTTAACCGAATAAACCCTGTCGCTGCCTCTCAAGCCCTTCAAGGCGTTGCGATAAAACATCAGAACCACCTCCGCGCTTTGACGGACATTGCGCCCTTTTTGCGCAATGCGATTTTCAGACTGTCCTTGTACCTGCCGTCCCACAGCTGCGCTTCCTCGAAAAGCCCGCACACAAAGCAGTATTCGGCGGCGACTCCGAGCGCCGTAACTCTCGCCGAAACGCGGCAGTTTCCCGTTTCCGCCTCGTCGAAAAAGGACTTTTCCTCGGGACGGTAAAAATAAGTTACCTCCGTTTCTCCTTTGACCTTGACAAACAGTCCGTCGGGCAGGTGGGAAAAGCGCACGCTGTTGCCGAATTTGTCCTTTACCTCCACGGCTTCGAGCATATCCCGCGAAAACTCGCCGTAAGGTATCGTGCCGTCCTCCGAAAACACTCTTTCGGTCTTTTTAAGCGGAAGATAATCCGTTGCAAGCTGATTGAGAACGAAATCCGTGCAGTCTTTGAGCAGCTTCAACCGCTTGTCCGAGTTGAACTCGGCCTCGACGAAAGCCGTGTCCGCGTCTTTTTTGAATACCTCCTCGTTTACGTCCAGCTGCAAAAACAAAGCCGCAAGACGCACTATATCTTTTATTTTCATTGAGCCTCCTTAAAGCCGGACTTCATACCGATGCGGCACGGCGCAGCGCTTCCTCCTCGACGCGTGCGTTGTGAAAGTCTATCTCCGCCAGAAGTCTGTCGGCGTTTTCCGCTCTCGTCCTTCTGACAAGCTCCACGGTGCGCGCGTTGAGACGGTTGCTCGGCACAACCAGACAAAAGGTGTTTTTGCCCTGCTTTTTGTTGTGCACTTCAAGACGCTTGAAATAACCGTTGTACACTATGAAATAGCCGTCGTCGATTTCCTTGAGACGCGCCGCAATATCCAGCGCGTCGTTTTCTATGCGGGTATAAAAACCTTGCATATCCGACCTCCTTAAAATTTTTTCCGCCCCTGTTTCGACCTCCTTTGCGGGCGGGAAGCTCCGTCCGCGTTTAAACGCGGACGGACGGAACAGAATCAGGCTTCCTTTATGCCCGTAATCAGCCCCTGTCCCATGGGCTTTTCGCACAGCAGGTCGGCGTATTTGACAAGAGTCGCGGTGAAAACCGGCTTGTTTGCCACCTGCTTCAAAACTCTGCCGTCGTCCCCTTCGAGCCATCTCCAATCGCACAGTTGGTGCAGCGTGAACTCGGACGTGTTGAGTATGTACATATTTCCTTCGGGAGCGAAACGGTCGGTCACGACGGGTATGCCGTTGTAGGAAATTGCTTTGAACCCGCCTTCCAGATTCATCACGTCGACATTGGTGCGGTTTTGGGCAAGATATTTCTGATAAGCCCTCCTAACCCCGCTGCTGCAAACGATAAAGTCCGCGGACGAGCCGGAAACGTCCTCCATTTCGTCAATGACCTTTTGTATGGTCGCATCGTCTATTGCTCCGCTTGTCGCGGCGTAGCTCTTGGGCGACAGCCATTTGTTGTCGCTGCGTTTAAGCCCGTAAAGGTAGTCGGAATCGGAAAAAATTGCGCCGAGTCCCGTTATTTCCTTGTTGAAGCTGCCCTGAACGGTGATTACGTCGTCCTCCGCTATCGTCGAAGCGGCAATAGCCGCGCCCGACAGAGTGATGCTCTTTGCCGTTCTGTCGACGATTGTTATTCGTCTCGAAGTCACCTTTGAAACGCCGTCGCTGTCCAGAACGTCCACAACCATGCCCTCCATTACGTTTTTTACGCTGTCGAGCGTAAGCACGTTGCCGGTTGCCGAAGACACCGTCGCCAGAACGCCGCTGCCGTCTCCGAAAAGCATTCTGCCGAAATTGAATTTGCTCGCCTTTACAAGCCCCTCCATTTCCGCGTTCAGAAGATTGACGAACGCGCCGCTGTTGTTTGCCGACGCCCTCATCGCCTTGTCGGAAATTTCTATTGTGCCGTAAAGGTTTTTGAGAGTCAGCTGAAACTGCTCGTAATTGTTTCCAGCGGGAGCGGGCAAAAGACCGTCCTCCGTTCCCGCGCCTATGCCGCCGTTTGCGCCGTAAGGCACCAGCTTGCGAACCTCCTTGCCCCACACGTCCGTCGTGCTCTGCTTTATTTTCGCAAGAAGAGGATTGACCTGAGTGTTGAGTTGTTCGGAAACCACTCCCAGATACAGTGTTTTAAGCGCGTTTTCGGCGCTTGCTATCGTTACCATAATTCATTTCTCCTTTTCTTTATTTCGGGGAGGCTCGTCAATTGCGGAAAAGAATGCTTTTCGCCATTTCCGAAGCCTCCTCCAAAGATTTCGGACGGCGCTCGGGCGCGCGGCAAAACGCGCCTCCGCCGCCCATAACGGTAGGCAGACGGTAATAATTTTGTCTCCTGACGTACTCCGCAACGATTTTAGCGGTAAGAACGCTGTCGTTTAAAATACGTCCGAGAAGAAGAGACTCGTTTTCCTCCTGCCTCCCGCTTAAAATTTCCCCGCGGGAACCGACCTTAAGGTCGGGGTCGTCCGTTCCCTTTGAGAGAGGGGGTGCAGATTGCTCCGTTTGCGGAAGAACGCTGCCGTTCCCGACGCAATTGCGCCCCGAGCTCGGTGTGGATTTTTCTTCCATTGTACCGAGCAGCCTTTCAAGCTCCCTCAGTCTCTGACATTTCCGCGTAAACTCTCTTTCCAGAGCGCCGTACGCCCTTTCCAGAGCCTGCTTGTCCTTGAATTTTTTTATTTCCCTTTCGTTTTCCATCAGGCGCCCTCCTCCGTTTTAAGCGGCAGGTCGGAAAGCATAGCCTTGTGCAGCCGAATGTGTTTTAACACCGCCTCCTCCGTTTCCCTGCCTGTCTGCGCGGCCTGTCCGCTGATTACAAAACGCACGTGCTCGTCGATGTGAATCTCGTGATTGTCTATATCGAGGGGCACGACGTCCTCCGTCATGCGCAGGTTTTCGCGCTCGGCTTTTTTCACGTGCAGCTGATTGAGATTCTGCGCGGTTTCCCAATTGCCGAAGCCCATCATTTCCAAAATCTTTACCTTGTTTGTTGGGGAAACACGACCCGTCTCGTCGCTTAAAAGTCCCGCGTTGAGCAAATCCATAACCATGCTCTTGCGTGAAGCGGGAGTTTCGTTCAGGTCGTTTTCCGTTTCAAACACGACGTCGTCGCTGCTTATGTCGCTGCCGCTGAAATAAAAGACTTCTATGCTGCCGTTGTCGCCCACAACCTTTTCAAGCCGCGCGGCGGTGGCAAACTGCTTGTACAGCCTGAGAATATGCTGCCCTACGGTTTTGATTGCGCCCCGTATCTGTTCCGCGCTGACGGCAAGCCTCGTGTCGTCCTGCTCTATGAGCAGCTGCAGCGCCACTCCGCTAGTAAGCCCCGTCTGAGTTTTGCTGTTTCGCATAAACTCCGACACTCCCGACACCTGCAAAAACTCCGCAAGCAGCCTCTGCTCTTCGAGGTTGAAGTCGTCGGGCACGCTGCCCGAGCTGAGCAGACGGGGCAGATTTGCGCCCTGCCTGTAAACCAGCACCTTGCCGGGCGTGAGCCACTCGCCGTCCACCAAATCGGTGTCTATCGAGCCGTCCTCCACCGCCAGCACGCCCATGGATATTCTGTTGAGAAACTCGTGCTTGCGGCACTTGACGGCGTTGTAAGCTCTTTGCAGCGGCACCAGACGTTCTATCATGGAAACGCCCCAGAAGCATCCCGCCCAAAGAATGGAAACCTGCCGTACGAAAGGAAAATCCCTTTCGCCGTCCGTGCCGTTTCTGTAAGGCAGCGGACCCGAATACACGAGAACGTCTCCCGCAACCACCGTCAGCTCTCCGTCAGGATTTTGCTTTGTGGGGCGCGTATATCGTTCTATGACCAGCACGGCGTCCTTTTTGACCTGCTCGGTCACGCCCGGCGCCGTCTTGTTGTAACTGCGCCCGCCCATGGACACTCCTCCGTCAAGGGAAAATACTTTCAGTTCCTCTCCCTTAACGTCCGCGCCCCAAATCTCCTTGACCTCCGCCGAAGAATAAGCCTTTGCGTGAATAATGCTCTTGCACTCGTCCAAATCGGCGCACACGCTGCTGTCGGGATAAATCTCGAAAGGAGGCACCACGCTGACCGATACGTCTCCGCACGTGTAAACCTTGTCGTCGCTTTTGATTTTGACGCCCTTTTCCTTGTCCCACACGATTTTGTAAAACACCGTTCCGCACGCTTCGCTCCACATAGTGCCCTTGTCGATAATTCCGTTTACGGACAGCTTTTCGGAGCAGCTTTCAAGAATTTTTTTTGCCAGCTTTGCGGAATTTACGTCCTTGTCCTCGTCGGTAAAGGGTCTTACCGTCATTTTGGGACGCACCCGCGACAGCTTGGCAAGCCGCGTTTCGTATACGGGCGCAATATGATTGAACACCTGTTTTTCCTGCCATTCAAAGGTCTTTTCGTCCTCTACAAGGCTGTCGCCCGCAACGGAGCAGTATTGATTTCCCGCAAGAAAATTCATATTGAGCTGCCAGCTCAGTTCATACGGTCTGCGCGCCTGCTGTCGTTCCTTAAAATCCTCCTTTATCTCCTCCACCAGCTCCTCGGCAAAACGCTCCGCAATGCTTTTCTCCCTTTCCTTTCCGATTTTTTCGTTACCTTTCTTTTTCATTCAACTCTCCTTTTCTCCGTCCTTTTCTTCGCCCGATGCGCTTTCGAGCGCGAGCAGTAGCCTCGTCCTTTCGCGCAAGAGCTGTTCGTCGCTCAAATACGACAAATCGTTTTGCTCCTCCCTTCCGTTGAGTTCCAGCAGGGTTTTGGCGGCGGCAAGGTCGGGAGAAACGTATTTTGTGGTTATGCGCCTTTTGACAAGCTTCATTTCCTCTCCCACGCTTGCGTATTCGTCTACGTTCTCCTTGACCTTGTAGCCCATAGCCTTTTTGAGCAGCATTTTTTCGACGGAGGATTTGAAATCCTTCTCCTTCATCTGTTTGCCCTAAGCCTCCTGATTAGTTTTTCTTTGTCGCGGGCGATTACGGATTTTTCCTCCGGCGGCTTTCTAGGTTCGGGACGGGAGCAAAGATAGTATCTCAACTCGTCCAGCGCGTGGTCGTCTTTTTTTGCGGGCAAATCATTGCTTCCCCATCGGTAGCTTTTAAGCTCGCGGATTAAATTCACGCAGCTGCGGAAGATATAAAGCCGCGGTCCTAAGGGAGAGATTTTAAGATATTGTTTGACTCTGTTTATACCCGAATACAAATCCTTGTTCACGCGCGAATTGACGTTTATTCCCTGTTCCGAAAACAGCTCCGACACCGATTTGGAGGCGGCTAGAGTGCGTTGATTTGCCGCCGAATCGATAAAAGCGTCGAGTCTTCCCTTTCCGTCGGTGTGCCAATTGAGCCGCGCCGAAATTTCTTTTATCCTTTCGGCGTGCCAGGCGACGTCCTTTTTCGCCGCGTAGTGCTCGGCAACCACATAAACCACTCCGTCGCCGTCTATCGCGTACCAATGACAGCTTAACGGATTGTTGAGTCCGGGGTCTATGGAAAGCGCGTCCTGCCACTCTTGCGGCACGTCGAAGGGGTCGATAACGTGCACCGACGGGTCGAACTCGGAGTAAACGGGACCGCTCTCCGACACAAACCTGCCGTAACGTCTGCTTTCAAGCTCGTCCTCAGGCATATATTCGGCGAGCAGCCTTATTTCCTCCCCGTCAAGCCACGGGTTGTCCGCCCACTCCATAAACAGGCACCAAACCTCGTCGTCCCCCGCAGCGTTGAGATAAATTTCGTCGTACACCCAAGTCAGTCCCGAAAGCGGCGTCATGGTGCCGAAAATTCTGCCTTTTCTGTCCATAACTCGCATTCTGCACTCGCGGTAAATCTCATAGGGCGGCTCCTCGTCGAACCAGACGAAATCCAGACTCGTCCCCTGAAATTTGTCCCGACCCGCCTCGCAGTTTCTGAAGCCTATGCGGCTAAGTCCGCCGAATACGTTTTTGACAACTATGTAATCGATGACTCCGTACTCCGCGTCAGACCTGCGTCCGCTTGACATAACCACTTCCTTTATCCAGCTTTTGTCGAGATATTTGAGTATTTTCTGCTGCGCGACGTCCCGCTGCACCTGTGCCGAAAGAGACACCACCCACCCGCAAACGTCGTCTTTGTTTTTCAGGTAAGGATGAATGCCTCGCGCAAGCCACACAGCCTCCACCGCTCCGCACTCCGTTTTGCCGCTGCGATTGCCGCCGAACACCCATTTGTTGCGTTTTTGGCATCTGTGAAAGGCTAGCTGCTTCAAGTGAACCTTTTCCCCCTTGTTGTATCGGGAAAGCGCGCTTTTATCTCTTTTTTCAAGCTCCTTGTCTATGCGGGCAATTTCTTTGATAATCTCCTTCATAAAAATCCATTTTCCGTCAAAACTTTCAGGATAGAATGAGTTATAATGCGTTGTAAGCAAACGGCTTTCGTCCGCACAAGGTCGTTTAAAGCGTCGAAGCCGTTGCTTTAAAAACTCAAACCAATCCGTCGGGGACGGTCCCTACCCACCCTTTTGCCTCTGCCCACAGAACCGTCCGTCAGACGTTTAAACGGAGAAAAATTATGAAAAAGTATCTTTGTATCCTAATCCTTGCGCTTTGCGCAAGCCTGCTGCCCGTCTCGCCCGCGCTTGCCGACACGGTAAGCTGGGTAAGAATCACGCAGGACAACACACGCTTTTACCGCAACCCCACAAATATGGACGCGGACATCATGTTCGAGCTTGAAAAAAGCTATTATCTCAAAGTCGTAAGCGAACAGAGTTATTTCTATCAGGTTGAACTGATGGACAACGACAACGGCTTCGTAAAAATTTACGGCTACGTAAAAAAGACCGACGTCACGCCCTGCGATACGGTGCCCGAGCTTCCTTTATATCCCGCGGTTTACATTTCCGTCACGGGCAGCAACGCCATATTGTACAGCGCCTGCAGCACGGCGTCTCAGCCGCTGTGCTCGGTTTTCTACGGTCAGCAGCTCAACTATTACGGCAGCATGACGGTAGCCAACAGCAAATGGTACTTTGTAAAAACGGGCGAAACCTTCGCTTACATCAACAGCGCTTACGCCAGCGCGCCGCTGATAAATCCGCACCCCACTCCGCTGCCGGGCGAGGAAACGCCCGAGCCAGAACCGGTCCAACCGAATACCGATTCCGAACAGACCGAGCAGCCGTCGCAGTCCTTCGACATGCAGATTGCTTTGATTATCCTCATCTGCATACCCGCGGTAATAATTGTGGTAATCCTCTTCATTCCCACCCGTTCAAAGCCCAAAAGCGCGGTTTCCGAGCCGTACAGAAACGAAACGGCTGCGGCAAATCTGCCCGCGCCCGCACCAAAAGAGAAAAAGGCGCGGCCGCGTTATTTCGACGACTATCTGTAAAAATCTTTTTTTTCAAAGCGGTTTTCAAGCCGCTTTTTTCTTTTCCTCCCAAACCGAGCCTACAGGCAGCCTGAACAGCTTGCGGAACCACAGATTTGCGCCGTAGGTAACGGAAAACCACCTTTCGTCGTACCCCTCCGCCGCAAGCGCGGCTCCCAAACGCTCGACGGCTCCGTTGAGGCGGTAGTAATAGCCGCTTTTGCCGAGTCCGAGCGACTCCGCAACCTTGGCGGGCGCATAACCCTTGACAAAATGTCTGACGAGTATGACTCGCTCCTGCTTTTCCATGCGGTTAAGACACCGCACAACGGTCTTTTTCAACTCGGAAAGCAGAGTTTTTCTGTCTATCAGCTTTATTATTTCGGACACCTGTTCGAGAGTGCTCAACGGAAACGCGCCGCTGAAACCGTGGGTTGCCAAAGCTCGGTTGTAAACCGTCCATTCCAGCCGTTCTATCAATCCGCCGAGCCGCTGATATCCCATAAGCAGCACGGCGGGATACGGATATTTATTCATTTGCCGTCCTCCTTTAAATATTTTTTCGTTCACAGCCCGAAACAAGGCAAAGGCAAAGGTCACGGGGCATCGACCGCAAAACCGCTTCGGTTGTTTACAATTTAACTTTATCAAACAAACCATGACAACAGTGCGTCATATATTTTTATTTGGTTCATAGATTTGAAAGGATTTTTTCGGGTCGTCAAAATGCGCGCTCAAACGTCTTAAAACGTCAAAAAACGCGCAAAAACAAGCCACGGCAGGTCGCGCGGAAGGCACATTGGAACAACAGCCGCCGCCGACAGCCTTTCCGCGCGGCTCAAATCGGAGCTTTAAGTATGCGAAATATGTTGAAAAAAAATTTCGTATTTGGTAAAATGTACGGTAAGAGAATTTTAACTGAAAGCTGCTGCGGAAAAAATCCTGAAATACAAAGGTTGGTTCAAATGAAAAAGCTTTTACTATTGACAATAACGCTTGCTCTTGCCGTGATGTGCCTGATTGCGGGACGCGGAACGGCATACGCCGACGTTCTTGACGGCGACAGCAACACGGTTCTGCTCGCGCCGTCATCCGTCTGCTCCGACGGGGACATATTGGCTGTCGCCGACAACGTGGACGGCGGCACTATCCTGCATTTGTTTTCCTCCGACGGATTGAAAAGTCTCAATGTGTCGGGCGAAACGCAAAAAATCCGTATTTCGGGCGGAAAAATTTATCTGCTTCAAAAGAATAAAATCATCGTCTGCACCCCCGACGACGGACAATGCAAGGACTTTGTCGTTCAGGAGGGAGTGTGCGACTTCGACGTGGACGGAGAATGTCTTTATTTTTGGTTCAGGACGGGAGACATGGACAGAGTTCATTTCAAAAAGCTTGACGACATAAACTCCCTTGCGGTTGAGGTCTGCACCTACAACAACGCGCTGCACAATATGCAGCTGCGCCTTATTTGCGCGGCGCCCGACGGCGGCATAAACCTGTTTTACACCTCCAACGGCAACAATTGCCGCGCCCTGTACGAAATAAACGGCACGAACGCGCAACTGAAAAGCGACGAACAAATCGGATACAATCTGCCCGATTTTCTCGGTGCGGTTCCCTGCCTTGACACGGTTATGCTGTTCGACTCAAACGCCGTCTACGCGCTCGACGCGCGCTTTGACGGGTTGGAAACGGAAGAAACCGCCGCAGACCTCTGCTTTGTCAAAGGCGACGCCGCAGACTCCGGCACAATCTATCTGCTGACCGACCAAAGACTTGTGCTGCGCTTTAAGCTCGGCTTTTCTACCGAATCGGGCGCGTATTACATCGAAAAGGATATGTCCGTCGAAATAGGCACAACCGAAAACAATGCTCCGCTGCCCGTTTTCTCTATCGAAAACTACGTTACGGCGACGGTTGAGGGTTATCCGTCCAACATAATCTATACTGCTCAGGCATTGGAAAACGAAAATCTCATGCTGTCGGGTATGCTCGACAAAACAGACGAAATAGTCATACTCAACTATGACGGCGACGGCGACTATTACTACATTTTCGACACCGACGAAAACGGAAAGGGTAAATTCGGTTGGATAAAAAAGAGCGAAAGAGTAAAGAGCGTCGATAAGCGCGAATTGAACGAAACTGCGTCCGTACTGCCCTTTTCGGCTTTTGTTTATCCGTTCCCCTGCGCGGCTGACGGCGAAGCCGTGTTTGAAAGCAAAGCGTCGCTTAAACGCGCAGACAATGTCGCCCTGCTCAACGATTTTGACGACGATTGGTATTTCGTAAGCTGCGAAAAGGAGGGCGAAACCATTTACGGCTTTATGCTCAAAACCTCGCTCGGTTTAAGCCGCGCCCCGCAGGAATACGTTTCCTACACGCGCTACTCGGCAAATCCCAAAGCAGGCAAAACGCTTGCGGTATACTCCGACGAGTCTCTTACCGCTGCTTTGACGGACGAACAGGGCAACGAGCTGAGGCTGCGCGCCAATCAGGAGGTGCGCGTTTACGAGTTGACGGACACGGCTGCAAAGGTATGCGTGGAAATAGAGGGAACATATTATCGCGGCTATGTTTCGTCGGAGGGACTCATGCCTTATCGCGGACGCATGACAAACGCGCAGGCGCTCGGTCTTGCCCTTTTGATTGTGGTAGTTTTGGCAACCGCGCTGATTGTCGTACTGAGAATACGCAAAAAGCGCGAGCTGAAAAAACAGGAGGAAAACGAGCGACTCTGACACGGGCGGGAAAAATTCCGTTAAAGCCGCAAACCCACGCGTACAAAAACAATTGCGTTAAATCATTTTAAAGGACGCGGCTGACTGTTTTATTTTCAATCAAAATCAAAGCGTCCCCGAAGCTTTCGCTTCGGGGACGCTTTTTGTTCTTTTAAAACATCATTTTTAAGCCTGACCTGCAATCAACTGTCCGACTCCTGCGTCCCGACGTAATCCCAGACTATCGTAGCGTTGCACTCCTCCATCCAGCTTCTAGACCACAGTCTGAACGACATATATGCGGATTGCTTGACGTAAATAGTCTGTTCCTCCGTCCATCCCCAGAAAACGCGTCCTCCGTCGAGTATGACATTTTTGCCGAGGACGATTTCCGTCATGGCGTTGCAATCTCTGAAAGCGTCGTAACCTATCGTCTCGATTGAATCGGGCAACGTGACGTTTTGCAGATTTGTACAGCCGTAGAATGTCTGACCCGCCAGATACGCGACTTTATCGCCGAATATGACTGTAGTAAGACTTTCCATATCTTTGAACACGCTTGTCGTAGTCATGTTTATTGCGTTGAAAACAACCGTTGTCAAGCTGCAACCTTTAAATACCGAACTGCTTGACTTTTCCAACGCCTCGGGGATAATTATGTTTTCAATCGCGCAGCTTTCAAAGGAGTTGGAGCCTAGAATCGACAGCGTTTCGGGCAGAGCATTGTATTCCCCTTCATAGCCGCTGTAAGTCACTTTTACAAGCGAAGTACAATTTCTGAAAACATATGAACCCATAGTAAGCAGTCCCGCGGGCAGCGTCACGCTTGTCAGACTTTCGCAACCGTCGAACAAATTGACGACTTCCGAGGTTGTCGCCGCAGTATCGGCGGTTTTGCCCATATGCTCGACCTTGGACGGAATGACAATGCTTGTAAGACCGCTGTTTTGGAAGGTGTAGGTGTTCATATAGGTCAGCTCTTCGGGCAGAGTTATATTCTTCAATGCCGTGCAGTTTGCAAACATGTACGAGCCGAGCGCTTTGAGATTGTTGTTTAGCGTCACGCTTTCAAGAGCGGTGCAGTTGCGGAACAGTCCGACTCCGACCGTTTCCAACGAAGGCATCGATACGGTTACTATACCGCTTGCCAGCGAGGTCTCGCCCTCTTTCTTGTCGGTGTCGCCGAAAACGTATTGTCCGACGTCCTTGACTGCGGGCATATCGAGCTGCAACAAGCTTTGGGTGTTGGTAAACGCATAGCTGCCGACAACCGTCAGAGTCTTAGGCAGAGAGTTGCCCTCTCCCTCGTAGCCGTTGTAGGTTATGCTTTCGAGCGCCGCGCAGTTGTAGAAGCAGTACGCGGACATCGTGACCAGATTGGAGGAGAGAACAACGCTTGTCAGCCTTGCGCAATCCGCAAACAGATAGTTTTTCGTACCCACTTCCGCGGCAACTCCGGCTTCTTCGCCGATATGCTCGACACTGTCGGGTATGACTATGCTGATAAGTCCGCTGTTGCGGAAGGTTTCTACTCCCAGCCAAGTCACGCCTGCGGGAAGAACCACCGTTTCGAGAGAAGAACAATTGTAGAACATCTTGTCTCCCAGCGCCTTGAAGCCGTCGCAGAAAGATACGGAAATCAAAGACGAGCAGTTTGCAAACACCGACGCGTCAATAAACGCATCCTTGCAATTCAGCTCCGCAGACTGAACGCTGCTGTACGCAAACGCCTGGTCGCCTATTTCTTTTACGCCTGCGGGAATGACAATCTTCGTAATTCCCGTCTGCCAGAAGGCGAGTCTGCCGATGCTTTCAAGAGTGGAAGGCAGCTGCACGCCCGTCATGCTGCGACGTCCTTCAAACGCGCTTGCGCCGATTGCCGTCACGCCTTCGGGAACAATCACCTCTCCCTGCAAATTGCCGAGAGTCATGAGCAGCGCCAGACTTTCGCCGTCCCGATACATAAGCCAGCCGCTTTCCTCGTCGATATAAAATCCGCTTTCCGTATCCTTTACGGTTATCTCCTCCAAATTGTAGCAATAACCGAATGCGGAAAAGTCAACGTCTGTCAACGAAACGGGAAATTCGATAAGCGTCAGACCGCTTTCTCTGAATGCGTAGGTGTCTATTTTTTCCAGCTCGTTCGGCAACTGAATCAGTTCGAGCGCCTTGCAGCCCCTGAAAGCCGAATTGGAAATCGTTTTCAGCGACATATTGAGCTGGACGTTGCTGAGCTTGACGCAATCGCGGAAAGAGTTTGTTCCCAGCGTGGTCACTGCGGGCAGCTTAACCGTCGTCAACTCAGAACAGCCGTTGAACGCGTAGTTGCCTATGCTTGTCG
>FR900987.1:0-96731 GCA_000437915.1 Subdoligranulum sp. CAG:314
GACTCACTGAAAAACTATGAAATTGACTTGCCTTCCATCGATCAGCAACATTCCATAACTAACACTATACCTTAGTCGATCTTTAACCTCCTTAAATTTTCTATAATCTGCCTGTCGAGTTCTGCGCCCTCTTGTGTTAAAGCTAAATACTCAGCCTCAAATGCGTCGAGTTTTGCTTGAAACTCTTCAGGAGTTATGTCTATATGCTCTATTACGATTTCAAAATACTGCCCGGCACTGAAAGAATATTTCTTTTCCGCTATCTTTTCATAGTCCACTTTAATAGAAAAATCTTGTTCTTCTATTTCATTATTAAATGTATCTATGATCTTCTTTTCTTCTTCTTGCGAAAGGACAGTCTTTTGATTTTTTCCGTCTTCCTTTTTCTTCTCACCCAGTTTAGATGCATCCATAAAAAACGCATAATCTGATGTCCTAGATTTATCAATGAAAAGAATAGACACATTTGTCCCTGTATTCGCAAAAATATTTGACGGCATTGAAATCACACCGCGCAAATATCTTTTATCCACTAAATACTTCCTGATATTAAATTCTATACCACTTTGAGCCGTTAAAAAACCAGTGGGAACAACAATAGCCCCCTTACCGGTTTTATCCTTTAGTGAGTTTATAACATGCTGAATAAAGCACGTATAAATCGCCATACTTTCTTTCTTCTTAGCAGGGACTGTAGGTACCCCAGCCCAAAAACGCGCAGGCATTGCAGCAATGGATTCCCTTGTATCTGAAAAATCCATTTTGAACGGCGGATTGGACACAACATAATCAAACTGTCTCAACCCTTGCCCGTTATCAGATTTATGGTATGGCGAAACAAGCGTATCACCTTGAATTGCGTGGTCAAGCGAAGATACCAACCCGTTCAATATCAAATTCAACTTCAGCATTTTATTGCTGCGCTGCGAGATATCTTGAGAGAAGATAGTACATTTATCCTCTCCGATTTCGTGTGCCAATGCCATTAACAATGTTCCCGTGCCGGCAGACGGATCGTAACACTCGATACTATGTAATCCCTCGTTGCTAGGCACAAGTAATTTTGCCATGATTGTAGCAATAGCGTGAGGAGTATAATACTCGGCATACTTTCCACCGCCATTTGTATTGTAATCTTTTATAAGATACTCAAAAATTGTAGCAAAGAAATCGTAGTGCTTTGAAAAAGCTTCCTCAAATGAGAAATTGACTAACTTGTCAACCAACGCCTTTGCAAAAGATGAACGCTGCGAATCATCAGTGACATATTGAGTGAGCTTTTCAAACAGAGGGATTTTTGTGTTTTGCGTAGTTTGCGTCGAGAATATATCAATATTCAGATCAGCAATATCTGTCATTGTGCTGTCAAAGATCAGCTCAAAATCCCCTTTGTTTGACTGATTCCAAAGATTTGCTATCAAGTGTTGCGGATACAATCTGGGAACATCGGGCGACAGCTTATCCAATAAATCAAGGCGCTCACTTTCCGACATAGCAGAATAAGCGGCATCCCATTTATCGGCATTTGCAAGAACAGGGCTAAGCTTTTTGATTTCATATCCGAACTTATCGTTCAAAAACTTATACAGGAATACTTGCGTGATAATTTTATATTCATTACCATCATTTCCCAAACCGTATATTTGACAAACCGACTTCAAATTGTCAATTAGAGCTATTGTTTTTTCCTTAATATTTTCCATTTGTTCTCCTTATGCCGCATAGGTGGCATTATATTGCGACAAATATTGGCGGGCTATTCTTGAACGAATAAACAACCTATCCTCACGTTCGCACGTGAAATTCAGCTTATCCATTCCAAGCGTAATTTGCGACATTACGGTCTGCTCAAAAAATGCATCTTTTTTAAGAATATCATTTTTATCATAAACCTTTTGATCTATTTCGGTCTTGATCACCAACAAAAATTCCATTATTTGCTCATCCAGTAATGACACAATGGGCTTTTTGTGTTCTGATTGCCTACGTTCATTTTCTTCTCTAATACGCTTATGAACACGAGCAAACTTTGTATCTCCACGATACTTCTTTAATAATGCATTATTCTTTCGCTGCAACTCATTCAGCTTTTTAAGAATTTCATCCAATTCTTTTGAACGTTCATAGAATTGATCAATGTTATCGATTACAAACCCGTGTTCGTGAAAACGCTGACGAAACGCCTCTTGCAGGGTTATATATTCAGGATCATCCGGATCCATATTTTCGGTAAATTTCATAATGACGTTCCGCCATTTATCATTCAGTTCATTTCCACCAGAAATCAAGCGCATTTCTTCTTCACCGATTTTCTGGAAGTTAAAAGTTATATCCAGCATCGCCTCGTTAACTAATTGCTTTGTGGAGTCATCCGTATCAAACGATTCTTTTAAATTGATGTTGTTAATGTGCCTTTGTACTTCAGAAATCATAAAGGACAAATTCTCAATCTCCAAATGGGAAAACTCTTCCTTCAATTTATCATCGCCAAAAGTGCGCACGATATTATAGGTATCGCGTGCAGACATAAGTGCTTTCTTTAAGCGAAGAAGCTCTTCCTTATCCTCAATAGTAGATATTTCCGAACTAAACTCCTCCATATTATCAGTTGTGAACTCAAATAAAGTTTGTCTCACAGCCTTCATCTGAGCAATCAAAGCATCTTTATCTTCAATTACTTGAGCATATGTATTTGGTATATTATCAAGTCCTGTTTCCTTAGGATCACTAAACCTATTTAACTCTCTAAGATATGCTGCATTCGTTTCTTCGAAATTTTTCTTGATATCAGCAAAATCGACAATATATCCATATTTATTAGACTTATACGGTCGATTTACTCTTGTTATCGCTTGCAGCAAGCCATGATCTTTTAGCTTTCGTCCAAGATACAGCCGTTTTAATCTCAGCGCATCAAAACCCGTAAGTAGCATATTAAATACGATGAGAATATCGATCTTAAAGTTCCGTTTAAAATCATCGACAATTTTCTCGCGGGTTTCCTTATCGTCGCTATCGTATAAAATCAGTCCAGCTTTCAAATGCCCTTGCACGGAAGAATCGGCATTGATTTTGTTTTGAACTTCATCAAACAAAGAATACATAAGACGGGCCTGATTGCTTGTTTCGCAAATGATCATGCCGCCCAATGTATTATCGCCTCTCATTATACGAAAACGGTTTAAGTCATTAATGATGTATCTTAACAGCTCTCTTACATAGTTCTCGTGTTCAATAATCTGGCTCTTTTTTACATCTTTCTTCTGAACCAACTGCTCAAGCTTTTCATATATCTGAGATAACTTTTCTCTATAAGAAGTTTCTATATCCTCACGGATAATCTTTAATGTATATCCGTCTTGTATAGACTTGTCATAATAGTATGTATGGATATAATCGCCGAAAACACGCCAAGACTCCCTCTCCTCTTTCAATAGAGGAGTTCCAGTCAAAGCCAATTTTATAGAATTCCTATCCGCATCTAACAAATTTGCAAGGAATGAGCCTTCTGGCTTATATCCTCGATGCGCTTCATCAATAATAAAAATTCGTTGCAAATTAGTAGAATAAGCCGGCAATGTAACTCTTTCTCTGTCTTCTTCGAAACGCTGTATATTTACGACCGTAATTTCTTTTTGTCCACCGTTACCTTCAAGTGCCTGATTGGTGCGAAATTGCTCCATTAGTTCAGCACGGCTGTTCGCCGTTTTAACAACCAACCCACGAGCTTCAAATTCTTGTTTTGCTTGCTTTAATAAATCAAGTCGGTCAACAATAAAATAGAATTTTGTAACAACATTCTTCTTTGCAAACTCATCTGATAAAACTTGATTAAGGTAATATGCCAGTGCCGTTTTACCACTGCCTTGTGTATGCCAAATAATCCCAGACTTTACTCCTTGCACAAGCTTATCCCTAATTATAAGGGATGCAAAAAGTTGCTGATAACGCATAATGTGTTTTTGATCCAGCTTTTCTACTTTACCGTCTATTTCACGGTCAATACTTACATAAGCAATACCATATTTGATTAAATAAAGCAGCCTCTCAGGACTACACATAGATGTAAGTGTTCTATTGGTCGGTGTATTTATGCCTTTATTGGTAACATAGTCGGGCTGATGATGTAAAACCTGACAATTAAAATCGGATAAAACCTGTTTTTCTGTCGCTTCATCTATATCCAAATATGGATAATTTTCGTTATAAGGTGCAATTGTTCGATTTAAAGGGTTCTCCTCTCTAAAACAACTGAAAGCTGCTTTATCTCTTGCCGCAGTACAGTAAAACACGCCTTGTATAGGTACTATACCACCCTCAGCGTCATACTCCATGTTGTTGGAAAAAATCATTAACTGCGTAATGTTTATAAATCTACGGAACTTTTTATTGGGAAAACGCAAACTATTCATACGTTCCATTTCCGCGACCATTCCGCCTTGATTATTAGGCTTTTTCACCTCAATAAATGCTAACGGTATTCCATTGATAAACACCGTTATATCTGGCCGAAATTCATCTTGGTCTCTTTTGCAAGTAAATTCACCTGTACAATGATATACATTATTTTCAGGATGTTCAAAATCGATTAGACGGACAGGGGATACCATGGTCAGTCGCTTGTAAAAACTTCTACCTAAGTCATCATTATCAAGTTCCTGCTTAATGGACAAAAGCACTTGTTCAGCTTCGCCAGCATAACCTGGGTTAAGTTTTACAAATTGCTCAATAAAAATTTGACGAAGTATATTCGTATCCGCATCGAAAATAGTTCCGGCTGAATCTTCCGAAATTTTTCCAAAATATTTAAAACCAAGTCTAGTTAAGTGTATAATAGCAGGCAATTGTACTCTTGTTAATTCATTTCTTTTTTCTGCCATGATTTATCTCCTGTGCAACTTCTCATAATTTTAAATTATAGGAAGTTAATAGAAACAAAATATAATTCTGCATCATAATCGGCACTTTGCTTATACCGAACAATACTATAAGATTATTTTCTATATATTTCATCCAAAGTTTTGTTGTCTTTATTTTTCCATTCTATCCAACCGTTAGTAGAACCACCGATGATGAAGTCGCTTGCTCCACTTGGTGTATTAAATTCAAGCGTGACTTTAAGAATATACTTATCAGCTTGTATTGTGATATCGCCTTTCCCAAGGAGATATTCACGTTGTCTATTATACTTTTGAAGGTTTGCCGATTTTGTAAAATTAACTTCGGAGCCTTCTAGTACTTGAAATTTATCTCCGTCATATACTCCAAATGCTTTTATGCCATTTCGGGTTGTATGAAAAATGTCTGATTCATTCAAGTTTGTCCGTGCATTATCCATTTTATAGCCTTGCGTCGCCATGATAAACTTGATTTCCTCATAAACTTCTTCAATAGAGGGAAAGTCATATTCGTCAATTTCATATTTAGGTTTGACGGAATTTTCTACCTTATAGCGGTTGGATTCATGCGCTTTAATAATTGCATATTCTTCAAGCCCGCTGATAATATCAAGCGAAAAAGTTTTGCTATCAGCAAGGAACATGATGGCTTTATTCCAAAAATCTTTAGAACGGTTATGGTCGTCCAAACGTATTACACCGTTGCGCGTTTGACCAATGTAAAGTTGCGCAATCTTGTTTTCGTCATTTTCATTGATTAGATAATAAATTCCGGGACGGTTGACGTCCGTAATTTTCTTCGCCTCTATAAGAAGTGGACGCGGAATGACATAAGTCGTCATGGTTGAAAGGTGACGTCTTATAGAGCGAATGCCGTCCGGTTGACCGTTATGATAAATAATTTCAAGTTTTTTGCTTATCATTTTTATTCCTCTGCATAAAAATATCTGATAGTGATTTTTCGTACATTATAAATACCATATTTTATAATCTGAATCAATGGCACAAAGAGTTAAATCCGTTCTATAAGCTTAATATTCGCATTCTTTCCCGCCTCGTCAATTAACCCCTGCGTATAGCCTGCCGTACTGAAAAGAATATACTGTACGTTTTTCGTCTGCGTGAGTTTGAGCATGGCTTCGGATTTTTCCTGCAAAGTGTGCAAAACGGATAACCCTTTGGGCGAGGTGGTGTATTTACATTCGCCAAGCACGAGATTTCCGTTCGCGGTATCAATGCCGACGATGTCGATTTCACCAGCCTTCGCTCCCCAATACCTGCCGACTTTATCAAAGTGGAAGTTCCATGTATTCGCGGCGGAAAGCTCCCACATTTTTTCACGGCAGACGTCCTCATAGACAAAAGACGCATAGTTCTGCGCAAAACTTTTTTTGATCTGTGACAGAACGAACGCGGTTTCACCCTTTTCAAGATAGGCGCGATAGGGATAAACAAACTTAAACCAGAACGCAATAAAGTTATCGGCTATGCGGTAAAGCCCGCTTTTGCTCTTTTCGGGCGCCGTCTCCGTTATGGGAACTTCGCGTTCAACAAGATCCAAGTCCATCAAAACTTTCAAATACTTTGTAAGCCCCGTCTGTTTCAAACCGAGATTTGTTGCTATATCAGAAAGTTTGCGGTTGCCCATGGCAATCGCCTTAATGAGTGAAAAATAGCTGCCGATTTCGCTTACCTCTTTTTGTAAGAGGAAGTAAGGCTCTTCATAGAGAAAACTCTGCGAATTAAGCACGTTTTCTTCGATTGCTTCGAAAATATCAGTATAATTACAGAAAGTTTCAATATACTTCGGAACGCCGCCCGTCACCGCATAAAACGGGAGCAGTTCGTTATTTTCCCGTCCTTCAAAAAATTCATGATAATGGCTGAACGGTATTTGTTTGAGTTTGATTTGTGCCGTGCGTCTGCCATAGAGAGGAGAACTATAATCGAGCGTCTGCGACTTCATGAGCGATACGAGCGAGCCGCACAAAATCAACATAACATTCGCGTCTTTAAGCAGCGTATCCCATACCTTTTGCATAACGGACGGAAATGCCGAATTGGACTGTCCGATATATTGGAACTCGTCGAACACGATTATTTTTTTCGTTTCCGTCTTATATTCGACCAGCGTTTTGAAAACAGTAAACCAGTCAACGGCGGCGGACTTCAAAAGTTCGTTGCCCGTAAACTCGGTAACCTGCGTTTTGAAGTAATTTAAATTCTGCATTTCGGATTCTTCGGTCGCAAGAAAATACAGGGAATCCGAATGTCTTTTCAAAAACTCTGCGATAAGCGCCGTTTTTCCGACACGCCGCCTTCCATAGACAATGACGAGGGAGGATTCGTTTGAATGATATTGTTTTTCCAACGCATCTAACTCTTTTGCACGGTTGACGAATTTTTGCATTTCGTACCTCCGAAAGGTTCTTATCTAATATTATACTCAAAATTATAATAATTGCAAGTATAATTCATAAGATTTTTAAACTATTTTAAAGAAATTTTATTTTTTGACTGACATTCAAGAAAGTTGTTTGCTATTGTTTGCTACCGAACCCGAAAAAGGCAGTTTCAGAGCGATTTTGACCGTCTGAAAAATGGCTTTTCAAATTTTGCTGAATGGCGAATAACGAACTGATAAAAATTGCAAAAAGTGTTTGCTACCGTGTTTGCTATTGATTTTGTGTTTTTCCTCGATTGTGTAAAACAGTGCAGAAAATAAAGAAAAAACCACAATATCTTGTGGTTTTCGCTTGGAGCTGTTAGCGGGATTTGAACCCGCGACCTCGTCCTTACCAAGGACGTGCTCTACCTACTGAGCCATAACAGCATATTGAATTTTCCGCCGATTTTTGAGGGGGTTCGGCTGCCCCGTTTTGTTGCTATTTGTTCCTTACCAAGGACGTGCTCTACCTGCTGAGCCATAGCAGCATATTGAATTTTCCGCCGATTTTTGAGGGGTTTCGGCTGCCCCGTTTTGCTGCCGTGATTTTGCCCGCACAGAGCTGAAAAAGTCCGACTATGCCGCAAAGATAAGCAAACAAATTTAAAGCTATTGAATTATAGCCAAATCAATAAAAAATGTCAAGTTATTTATTGATATATTTGAAAATTGTTTAAGCTGCGTCCCGTCTGCCGCATTCGGAATATTGTCTGCACAGCAAGCTGCGTCTAACCGGCCTAAAATCCCTGTCCGCAAAAAATTTCTACCGCTCCGACTTTCGCGGCGACGACAAAATCGTTTGAGAAGCGAAATCGGCCCGAAAAAAAGCCCCCTGCAAAGGGGGCTTCCGCGCCTTCAAAGCAAATTCGGGGAAAACAATTCGGGCGCGCGTGTGTGCGTTGATTCAACGGGCCAAGGTTTCCTCGTAGCCGTTTTCATAGGTATATATATTTTCGGTTTCCGTCTGTTGAATGAAAAAGCTCCCTCTTTCACTGTCGGTTTTGTAAGTCACTCTGAGCCGATTGTTTTTGTCCTTTATTACATGATATTTGGTTTTTGAATATCCGTCTCCGCTGTCGGACTTAAATTGCATTGTCAGTCCTTTGTCGTCGTCGTCATCCTCAAACTCGGGGTCTTCCCACTCTACCTTTGTTTTTGACACCAGGCGTCCGTTTTCGTAAATGGAATATTCGTACTCTATTTCATCGCTTTCGACGGCTTGCTCTACCTTTACGTAATTGTCGGGTGTGTCAAAAGAACGCGTAACAAATTCCATTTCCGTCTCGATTTCCGTCCCTTCTCTCTCGGTTTCGTACTTTCCGCTGACCTCAAAAACATATTCGCCCTTTACAAGCACGCCCGTCACTTTGGAACTGATTTCCACTTCCTCCACGCCGTCGTCTATTTCCGTTTCCGTTTTTGTATCTGTTTCGTCAAAATACATTACGTACTGCTCGCCCGCGACGTAAGCAATCAGCTTTTTCTGATAAACCGCAAATTCGCCGTCCTTCGATTCGTCGGGCTTTTCAAGCTCGGCGTTAAGAGCATTTCCGGAAATCAGCCCGTCGAACATATTGACGTAACGATTGAAAGAATCCATGTCCCGCGCGATTTCCTCAGGTCTGCCCGCCGTTTCGCCGGAATCGTTTTCCGTCTCCGCAACGTACAGTCCCGACGCGCCCACGCGTGCCGAAGCGAAATAACTGCCGTCTGCCGACACGCCTGCATAAATGTCGGACGCGTCCGCGCTTTGTTGTAGATAGTTGGCTCCCGCAATTGCCGAAACAAGATATACGTTTCTGTAACTTTCCGTAGCATTCTTACCGTTGCAGCCTGTCAAGGCGAAAGCGCCGAAAAGCACGGCTGCGACGGTAAGAACAAGCATAAATTTCTTCATATATGTCTCCTAAAAAAATTTTGTTTTGTTCGAACACTTATCTTACAACGCTGCGCGGTAAAAATTCCAACAAAGCTCAAAATTTTTTGAAATAAAAAATCCGAAAGGGACTTTAAGTCTCTTTCGGAAATTTTTTCAAGCTTCTTACTTTATTTCGATGCTTCTTGCGGAGTTTTTGCGCGCCTGCGCTTCGGTCGGAAAAGTCACCTTGAGAGTTCCGTTTTCATACGACGCGGAAATATCCGTCTCTTCAACGCCGCTGCCTACGTAAAAGCTCCTCGAAAAGCTGCCGCTTCTCCTCTCTCTGCGTATAAAGCGTCCCTTTTCTTCGCTTTCCTTGCTTTCGTCGCGTTTCGCGCTCACCGTAAGGTATCCTTCGCTCAACTCCACGGAAATATCGTTTTTGTCAAAGCCCGGCATATCCGTCTCGATGATTACGCTGCCGTCCTTTTCGCGTATATCCGTCTTGGGCGAAAACTCTCCCATACTCCAAAACGGACGGAAAAACTCGTCAAAATCATTTGCCGCCAAATTTGCTCTGTTGTCTCTGTTATTCAAATAATACTTCATAATTCAATCTCCTTTTTGATTTTTATTTTGGCAATCTCGTATGGGGCTTGTTAGCACTCTCTACGCTTGATTGCTAACTTTATTATAATCCTTTAAAAATCGATGTCAAGCGTTTTAAAGGAACTTTTTAATAATTTTTTCCCTTTTAAAAATTATTACTACTTAAATGCGGAAAAATTTAAAAAAATTCGGAGAGCGCTTCGCCCTCCGTAAAAAACTTCTCTTTAAATATATTTAAGCACGTCGGAGTCCAACCGCAGCAATTTGCAAACTGCAACTGCGTCCTTAGGCACTCCTTTGGTTTTGTCCTCCACTTTTACCAAGCCGTAATCCATATACCGCGCCACAAGCTCCGCCCCGTCCGCGCCGCATTCGATTTCTCTGTCAAGACTCGCCAAATCCGCTCCCGACAGTCCTTTGACCTGATAAAGCGCGTTGGCGTCCGCCGACACGCCGTCAAAATGGGTTGTCAATATAAAAATACCGTTCATTTCGTTTAGCGCACGCTCCGCCGCGCGGAAAATACGGCTTCCCTCCTCGAAATTGGTGCCGCCCGCAAATTCGTCCATAAGGCAGAGACCGTACTCTCCGCTTTTCAGCTTTTGCATAACTGAATTGAGCCTGACGATTTCACCGCCGAAGGTTGACAGTCCTCTGTCCACCGACTGCATATTTTCATTCAGAATTTCCACAAACCCGAAAAGCGGCACTGTCGCCTCCGACGCGTAGACGAAAAAGCCCGCAAGCGCCAGAAGCACGTTGAGCGCGACGGTCTTCAACGCCACGCTTTTGCCGCCCATGTTGGCGCCGGTTATCAGCGTAACTCCCCTATCCGCTTCTATGGACACAGGCGTGAACGCCGCTCCTCTCAAGCCGAGCTTTTCCGCCATTTCGGGATTTGTCAGCTCCTTCAAACGCAGTTTGTCTCCCGAAACGGACGGTTTGACGGCGTTTGTGGCGTAAGCAAGCCTCGCTTTGGCAAGCGTCAAATCCAATCTGCCCGCAAGAGAGCTGTTGTAGGAAAAATCCTCCGCAAAAGGTCTGAGCAAAGAACACAGCTTTGCGCGCGCCTCTTCAAGCGCGGCTTCCTCCCGCGCCGCCGCTTCGAGATGAGCTTGCTTTGCGGCTGCGAGTCGCTCTTCGTTTTCCGCGCGCGCAAGCGCGGCGTTTGCCGCCTCCTTGTCCCTGCGCGCGGCAAACAGCTTGTCCGAAAGCCCGTCCTCCACAAAAAATCCCTCGCCCTTGTCCGCTTTGAGCAAATCGAACGCCTCGTCGGTATTTCTGAAAACAAAATCTTCAAGCCCGTATTCCGCCGACAGATTTGCGGCAATTTCCGCCGCCTGTCTGACAAGCCGCAAAAAGGCTTTGAGCTCGAAAAGCTCCACCTCGTCAAGCGTCGTATGGGACAGTCTCGCAAACGTATTGTGCAAATCCTTAAGATGAAAAAACACGCTTTCCAGACGTGAAACCTCCTTTGAGCGGCAGGCGACCGCTTTTTTCAGTCTTTCCACGTTTTCCAGCTCGGTCAACAGCTCCGCTTTTTTGTCCGGCGCAAAAAACTCCGCTTTTTTGAGTGCGTTTTTGCCCGGCGCCGAGTAAGGCTCCGCTTTGTCCAGAATATATTTGAATCCGCAAGCGCTCTTTTGGGAAAAACTCAGCTTAATCATTTTGTCACCTTAATGTTTTTTACGTTTAGAACAGGTACGTTCACGGCGTCTCTCATCTTTTTTTCAAAAGTCGCGGCGTCGTATTCGTAGCCGAAAGCGGAAAAGGGATTTACCGCGACGGCAAGCAATGCGACCTTTTTCAGTTGCAGCAGCTTTCCGCCGTCGGCAAAGAATTTTTCCGCCGCGCTCCTGTCCGCAAGCACGTTTGCGCCGTTTTCCACGACAAGGGGCACGGACAGCTCCGCCGCCGTATCCATCGCCCATTTGCGCTCGTTTGTAAGAGCGCCGGGCACGAAAATCAACCGTGTGTTTTCGGCGGGCTTAACCGACTTGTCAAGCGGCACAATCCCGTTTTCCGTCAAAGCGCACGCCGCCTCCGCTTTTTCAAGCCGCGCCGCCGTGTCGGGGTTTAAAGCGTCCGATTGCAGCAAACGTACGGCAAACGCGGTTTCGGCGACGGTAAAATCCATGTCCGCAGACAGACTTGCGCCCGAAGCAAGCACCGCGGCGTCCGCCACCTCGGGCGAACAGAGAGACTTGCGCCCCAACGCGCCGTCGAAAAACACAATGCGCGCGCCAAGTCCGAAAAAAATTTTTTTAAGCTCCGCAAGCTGCGCCACAATGGACGGTCCCGCTATCTGCACAAAGCCGTCCGAAAGAGCGCGGAACACGACAACCTCGCCGAGAGGCGTGGGAAAGCCCGTCGCGCACAGTATTTCCCTCGTGACGGTACAAAGCGGCAAAAGCCCCTTGGCAGTAGCCGCAATATCCCCTTTTTTAAGAAAAACCTCGGGCTTTGCCACATCGAACACCACGTCGTTGCTTTCGCCGTCTCTGCCTATGCTGGTTACGGCGACGCCGACGCCGTGCGCGTGAAAAGCGTCGAGAAACGCATTGAGAACGGTTGTTTTTCCCGCGTTTTTGCTCATGCCGGCAATGCAGACGCTTTTAAAGCCCTCTGCCTCTCGAAAAAGATTCATAAAAAACTCCGATATCGATATTTTACCCTTTCTCGAAGCGGGTTGTCAACTCAAAAGAAAAGCAGCGTCTTTATTTGCTAAAAACTTGCTTTTCATATATAATTGATTACGGAACGAAATAAATGAACGAAAAAATAAACGCGCTCGTAAAACGGCTGAAAAAGGGTAAAACCCGATATTTCGACGAATTTTACGACCTTACAAAAAAAGCGGTGTATTTCACCGTTTTCAAAATTCTCGGCACAGCCGCCGAAAGCAACGACGTTATGCAGGACGTATACGTGTCCTTTCTTAACCGTCTTGACGATATAGACGAAAACGGCAACGCGTATGCGTATCTCGTCGCCTCGGCAAAAAACAAGGCGCTTAACGCGCTCAGGCAAAAGAAGCGCCTGCTTGCGCTTGACGAAACGCGCGATTTCGCCGATTTAAAGCAAGAAATCCCCGACGATATGCCCTTGCTCAAACACGCGAAAAAAATTCTTTCCGAAAAAGAATGGGAGCTGTTGGAATTATGCGTGGTTTTCGGGTATAAAAGAGTGGAAGCCGCAAAATTGCTCGGCGCGCCCGTTTCCACAGTGAATTGGCAGTATAACAACATACTGAAAAAACTTGGCAAATCTTTTAAGGAGGTGTACGATGTCCGAGATTGAAAAAAAATTAAAACGCGAAATGGACGCCAAAGTGCCCGACTTAAAGGAAAAAATCATGGCGGAAGCGTTCCCCGAATCCGCCGTGCGGCAGCCTCGCGGAAAAAGCGCGCCGTTTGCTTTGAGACGCGCAATTTACTCCGTCTGTATAGTGGTAGCCCTCGCGGCGATAATAATAACCGCCGCTCTGCTCACTCCTCCTCCGGGAGGCACAACCGTAGTCGTGAGCATAAACCCGCGTGTGGAATTTGTGCTTGACGACGATACGATAGTTTCTCAAAAGGGACTGAACGAGGACGGCGTCACCTTGCTTCTCAACGACAATTACGTGGGCATGAACATAAATCAGGCTGTGGATAAGCTTTTGGGACGCGCCAAATCTCTTGGCTTTTTAAAGGACAACCGCACGGTGAAACTTGCGGTAAATTACAGCAACGGCAAAAGAGCGGAAAAGGAGTATCGGGAGTTGTCCGCGCTCATCACGGATTTCCTTTCAGCAAATCTCAGAGGAGCTTCTCTCGCCCTTCTTACCGAGGACGAATTGGAGGACATAATAGACAGCTACGACGAAAAGGCGCTTAACGGTTTTCAAGAGCGGCAGCTTGCGGAGTTCCGCGAAAAGCTCGCGCAGGTCATACGGACGAAAATGAACGGGCTTGACGAGCTAAAAGACCTTGTAACCGAACAAATTTCCGCCTGCGGCGTTACGGACAGAAAAGAAAGAATCCCCGAAACTGTGATTGCGGATATAAACGGCGCGCTCAAAGACTTTCTTTTCGAGTTCCCGAGCGAAATCAGCCTGCTTTCGGAAAAGGCAAAATTTGAAGACCTTGAAGAGTTGATGGAAGAAATCGACGACGTAAAGGAAGACTTAGCCGACGCGCTGGAAGAAATCGACGAGGGGCATGAGGACGATTTGAAAGACAGAATCGAAGACCTGTTTGAAATCGCGTGGGAGCTTATGAATCCCGACGACGACTGAAAACAGACAAAAAGCTTAAATAAAAAGAGCGGACGAAAATTCGCTCTTTTTTCTTGCGCAAAAAATAACATTATGCGGCAAAATCTTTTCTCCGCTTGACAATTTCGGTTATTTTTGTTATATTTTCTTAGTACATCGGAGATTAAAAATGTCTTATCAATTTGACGGAGAATTTATCGAAAAGTTTTATTTGACCTTTACCATGCTCGCTTACGAAAGCAACCGCCGTTTTTATCCCGTCGGCGAGGTGGTAGGTCCTATGGACAAGTATAAATTTACCCGCAACGAGGTCGATATGCTGTTTTTCCTAAACTCATGCGTGGACAAAAAGGTCAAACCGCAACACGATTTCAAGGATATAGACATGAACATACTCAATCAGTACATACCTCCGCGCGTTTCCATGGCAACCACCTGCCGCAGTGTGGAAAAGCTTGTCCAAAACGGGCTTGCGGAAAGATATTATCTCAACAACAACCGCAAAACAGTCTACGTCAGAGCTACGGAAAAGGGTATCAGACTCAAAGAGGAGCATTGGGAGTTTTCGGTTCAGAATATAAAGAAACTTTTTGACGCCGCTTTTTCCTTAGAGGAGGGCGAAGAAATGCTTGACACCATATCACGTCTGTTGGAAATGACAAAAAGACTTCCGGCAGGCAAAATCGACTAATCACAGGGAGCCAAAAAGCTCCCTGTTTTTTTATTTACCGAATGGAGATTTAACTATCTTTTTAACATCCCCTGATTTTTTGCGACGCAATATATGGTTGATATTGACATTTATAAAAAAAATTTATCGAAAATGTGAATTTACAATCGAATTACGGCAAAATATTTCACAATTTAATAATCGCCTGCTATTGACAAATATATTTTCCGTAAAGTATAATTTTTTTATCGGTAACCCAATGAAATTTTTTCTTCAAACGCTATTTCACATATGATTTTAATAATTAAAAAAGGAGGGTTTTAATTATGATTTAATTTTCAATTATCGAAATTTTTAATCAACATTTTCTTTATTTAATTTATCAAAAAAAAGCAAAGGAGAGAAATTTATGAAAAAAGCATTTAAAATTTTAAATGTTGTGTGCATTGTAACAATTTTGTTGTTATCAGTTTTTTCAACCTTATCGCCAATTATCGATACAAGCCCGAAAAATATAATCAAAGCCTACGAACAACCTTTTTCTCATGACTGTAAAAATTCGGCAAAAACAGAACAAGAAGAATCAAATGAATTGATAGACTGCAATTCGCCCCACATTTCAATTCCCGCCGTTATCAGCAGTTGTATTTCGGGGTGTACAGAGGATACCTGCAACGGCTATAAGTACAGCGGGGCTCATTACGGAGCAAATACAATTCCTTTCACCATCGACCAATCCGCTATAAACGAGGGGTTGGAAGAAATGATTATGGAAGCCGTCAATTTATGGAACAGCGCAACAATATATGATACGGCAACTCCTATTGTCAATTTGCAGAGAAACGGTACATCTACGGGAGAACGCCCTGTCTGCAACTTGATGTATATGTCAGAAAGACCTGCCGGTATAAGCTCTGATACTAACGCAGTGTTCCAATACGGTTACAGAGCGAATGAAGGACATTTTTTACCGAATTCCGCCGGAAATTTCCGGATTTTGATTTTTGACACAGGTAAAGACGTAAATATAATAGCGCACGAGTTAGGTCATCTGTTGGGACTGTCGGATTTGCCAACACACAATGTCCTCATGGGATACAAAAGCTACGGCATGCAATATCAGGACATTCAAGGGGCGGCGCTTTTCAATTTGAGGCACACTTCGCATACTTTTTACAGATACATAGACTTGGGCGAAGGCATAGAAAAACGATACAGACATATTTGCTTTTATTGCGACGGATATGAAGACAAAAGCAGTATAGCGTCAGGCGCCGAACTGTTGGTACAAAGCCCTTACATATGCTCGTCGCACTCCTATCAGTCAATGGTTTCCGTCACAGACAAGCAATGGGACAGATGCACCGATTGCTATAAAGTAAGATTGGCAAAAGGCGATTTGTATTATGATAGTTTAGAAACGCATCCAAGTTCTCCCGTATATATTTTTTCTAGCCTATCAGTAAGCGGGTTAATTGACGAAAACAAAAGCAATTTGGTTATCCCCGACGTAATAGACGCGCAGGCAGTGGTTCGTATCGAAGATTCCGCATTTGCAGGCAATACCGAATTGAAAAATATTACTTTACCCAAACTTTTGACAAGCATAGGCAACTCAGCGTTTTTTAATTGCACGGGATTGACAGTTGTCGAATTGCCGAGCCACTTGTCAAGCATTGAAGCTTATGCTTTTCAGCAATGTACCAATTTAACAAAAATCAATATACCTTCCAGTGTCACGAATATCAGTTGGGCACCATTTATATTTTGTTCAAAGCTGACAATATATGTGGAGCTATCAAGCGCTCCCGCAACAGGTTGGGACGAAACATGGAATGTTTCCAAAGTCACTTATTCGTTTGACCCTCCCGACGTCATTTATTCTTATCATACTGTAATTTGGGGAGCAAAATTTTGAACGACAAAATACAATATACTGCCCCATTATAATTATTCAGATTGATATTGAAATAATTTTAAATTTAAACTAGGGAGGGAAAAATGAAAAACAAAGAACTGTCGGACAAATACTGTTCCCGATTTGTGGCGGAGGGATTGATAAAATCCGCGCTGTGCGCTTCTACGCTCGGCTTTGCACTCAGTCTGATTTCGGCAATAGTTTCCCTGTCGACGGGAACAAAACTGATTTGGCTGTCGGCGCTCTTGTTTTTAGCCGCCGACGCAGTAGGAATCCCCTTGTTTTACTACGCAAAATTTCGCCCGAAAACAATGCAAATGGCGAACAGGTTGGACAAATCGGGCTTGCAGGAGCGAGTTGTCACAATGCTCGAGCTTGCCGACGAGCAAACGACGCTTGCAGAAATGCAGCGCAGCGATACGGAAAAACAGCTTGAAGCCTCAAATCCCAAGCGCGTCAAAATCATTATTCCCGTTTCGCAGATTGTATGGCTTTTGGCGACTGCTTTGGTTTCGCTGTCCCTAAACGTATTTGCCGCGTTTTACTCCGGTTGCCGCCACGACTGGGGCGACTGGATTGTGACTCAACCTGCAACTTGCGTTTCGGCAGGTCAAGAGGTCAGGTTCTGCAAGAAAGAGCCGTCGCATTTTGAGAAACGCCCTATTGCCGTCAATGACGCGCACGACTGGGCGGACTGGGCTGTGAGCGTACCCGCAAAGGCGGACGAATACGGAGAGGAAACAAGAATCTGCAAAAACTGTTCCGACCACATTGAACGGAGAAAGATTTTTCCGTCGGGTTCGGAAGGACTGCATTTCTCCGAAACGTCGACTTATATCTCGGCAAATAAGCCTGTAACGGGTTATGCCGTATCGAAAGGGAGCGCGCTCGCTTCGGAAATTTATATTCCCGCGGTTTTCAACGAAAAACCGGTTGTTTCCATTGCTTTTTCGGGGTTTGAAAACTCCCGACAGTTGGAGAGCCTGCATTTGCCCGAGGGACTGATTTTCATTGACGTGCGGGCGTTCGCCAACTGTATTTCTCTCAAAAGCGTAACAATCCCGTCAAGCGTAACGCTGTTGCACTGCGACTCTTTTCGATATTGCGAAAGTCTTGAAAGCGTGGTAATTGAGGACGCCCGGCAAACTGTGATAATATATCAAACGGCTTTTGCATACTGTAAAAACCTCAAATCGATAACCTTGCCGGAGAACGTATATTTGTACGACGACGCGTTTGAGGGCTGCACTGCATTGAGCGACATTTATTATAACGGCAGCGAAAAACAATGGAGCGAGATAGCCGCAAACTGCGGCGAGGAGCTTTCAAGCGTAACGGTGCATTTTTCAAAGGAATCCTCCGCTCCTCAAAAAAGCGAAAGCCTTTTTAGCGTCGCCGCCCTCTTGTCAAAACGAAAATCTTTTTAACGGAGGAGAAGTTTCAAAGCTGAATTTTTCCGTTAAAACGCCCGTTAAAAAATTTCTTTAAACCAAAAAAAGGAGCTTAAAAAGCTCCTTTTTGTTTTAAACCGTCAAAGCGAATGAATCGCCCTGCCCTCGCTTGCAAGCACGGCTTCGCCTATGCTTTCTTCAACGGTCGGGTGCGGGCGGATAACTCTTTCAAGCTCCTCCTTGCCCATTCCGTTTGCAAGCGCCAAAGCAAGCTCGCCTATCATGTCCGTCGCTCTGTCGCAGTAAAGTGTCGCCCCCAGCAGCTTTTGAGTTTTTTTGTCGAACACCAGCTTGACAAAGCCCCTTTCCCTGCCGGCAATCAGGCTTTTGCCGTTTGCGCCCAAAGGAAATTTGCCTACGCTCACCTCGTAGCCCGCCTCCGTCGCCTTCTGCTCCGTCAGCCCTATCGCGGCGATTTCGGGCACGGTATAAATGCAGGAGGGCACGACCTTTAAATTGACGCCGTTGTGCCGCCCCGCAATCAAATCGGCGACGTATTCGCCCTGCGCCGCCGCGTTGTGCGCAAGCATCATGCCGCCGACGCAATCGCCGATTGCCCAAATATTTTCGACGTTTGTTCTGAAATTTCCGTCGGTCAAGACAACTCCGCGCTCGGTTTTTACGCCTGCCTTGTCAAGCGCGAGAGATTCGGTAAAGGCGCGTCTGCCCGTGCATACCACGACAAGTCCCGCCTCGACGGCGTTTTCCCCCTTTGCGGTGTTGAAAATTACTCTGAAACCGTCGGAGGTTTTTTCAACCCTTGTCACAGCCGCGCCGCAGTTGACGGACACGCCCTTTTTTTTGAGCGCAAGCGCGAGATACTGACTCACGTCCTTGTCCATATTGAGCAAAAGTCTGTCAAAATACTCTATGACGAAAACCTTTTTGCCAAGCGACGAAAGAAACTCGGCAAATTCAACTCCGATTACTCCGCCGCCCACTATCGCCACGGACTCGGGGATTTCGTTGCTTCCTTCAAGAAGATAATCGCTGTTTACGCACAGCTCGCTTCCCTCCGCTTTAAGCGCGGTGGGCACGCTCCCTGCCGCGATGATTATGTCGTCGGCAGTATATTCTTCGCCGTCGGCGACGACGGTTTTTGCGTCCTTGAAGCTCGCGAAAGCGTTGACGACGGTGACCTTGCGCGCTTTAAGCAGCTTTTCCACTCCTCCCCTGAGTTTGGCAACCACCTCGTCGCGCCGCGCGTACATTTTGTCAAGGTCGTAGCCGCAAAACTCGGCGTTTACGCCGACAGACGCGGCTTCGCGCACCGTACACAGCGTCTCCGCGCCGTGAAGAAGCGACTTGGTGGGAATACAGCCTCTGTTGAGACAGGTGCCGCCCACCTGTCGGCTTTCAAACAAAACAGTTTCCAGACCGTTTTGCGCGCACCTGATTGCTGCGGTGTATCCGGCGGGACCTCCGCCGAGAATCATAACCCGAAAATGCTTACTCATTTTTCCGTCTCCTCGAATAATCTTATTATGTCGCGCGACATCGCGCCGTCCGGCTTGAAATCCGCAATAAACGCGCCTTCAAGCCGTTTGTTTATCCTGACTATTTCCTCCGCGTCCATAGCGTCGCTGAAAATAAACAGCTCCTTTACTCTGCCTGCCTCCTGTTTGTAAATCAGCTCCACTCCGCCCCAGTCGAAACGCGCCCTCCTGACGATATATCCGTCGCTTTGGTCGCGCACCCTGTTGAGCAGCCACTCCTTTGACGAAAGCATGGCTTTCATGCGCGCATTTTCCGCGTTGAACGCCGCCTTAATCTCCTGCGCGGGCACGCCGTAAATTTCCTCCGCCGCGCTCCTGATTTCCTCTATAAGCGCGCGTTTTTCGATATTTCCGTTCAACTCGGAAAGGTTGAGCACCCGCGCCGAAACGGATTTTACCCCCTTGGAGTCGAGCTTGACCTTGTCCACGTTGAGAACACGCGTCATGACTTCGATATCCGTGTTTATCAGAACGGTGCCGTGATGGAGTCCGAAGCCGTTTTCCCGCAAAAACGCGTTGCCTGAAAATTTTCTGCCCTCCGCGAGAATATCGTTTCTTCCGCTCACCACGGCGCGTATACCCCATCTTTCGAGAGAGCGGACAATAACGGACAACTGTTTTTTTACGTCGTAAACGCCCTCTTTTGCCACGAAAGTAAAATTGAGATTGTTCCTGTCGTGATAAACCGCGCCGCCCCCGGTAAGTCTGCGCGCGAGACGACCGTCTATGCTTTTGAGCGCGTCGAGGTTGACCTCGGAAAAAGCGTTTTGATTTTTGCCTATAACTACCGTCCTGTCGTTGCTCCAAAGAAAAATCCTCAAAGCGTCGTCGGGACACGATTTGAGCAACCCGTACTCGAAGGCTATGTTTTCGTATACGTCGAGACTGTCGCCGACAAAAAACTCGATTCTTTCCGCCATAAATCTCCTGTTTCTTTTCAAGCCTTAATATCTTTTCACAAAACTCTTCGTTTGTCAATCGTTCTGCCCTTTTGCACGTCAATAAAGTTGTAAAACTTTTTGCACTGTGCTAAAATTGAAGCAAGGAGAATTTCTGCAATGACTAAATATTCACATCAGAACGCGGTTGACTTGTTTGTTAGAATGGTTCAGGTAGACAGTCCGTCTTTTTCGGAATCGGCAATGGTCGATTTTATCGAAAACGAGGTCAAAACATTGGGTTGGGACTGCAAGATTTTGCGCCAACGCATAAATATGCGCGACCTCGAAGAGGACGTGAAGGAACGTCTGCCCGCCGACGAGCTTGAAAAGGAAACGGAGCAAATACAGATTGTCATAGAAGCCGACGAAGCGGGCAAAGACAAAGCTCCCGTTTTCTTTGCCGCGCACATCGACACGGTGGAACCCGGCAAAGGAATAAAGCCCGTCTTTACCGACGACGGCAAAATCACCTCCGACGGCACTACCGTGCTCGGAAGCGACGACAAATCGGGAGTTGCCGCCATCATGGCTGCCGTTGACGAAACGCTTAAATCCGGCAAGCCTCACGGAAAAATCGTGTTGGTTTTTACCGCGTTGGAAGAAAAGGGACTGCTCGGCGCGCGCTTTGTCCCCATAAAGGACTTGGGCGTAAAATACGGCTTTGTTTTCGACACGGTCGGCAGCGTCGGTCTGGCTGTGGAGCGCGTACAGCACTCCTACGGAGTAACAATCAATTTGCAGGTTGCCGACATCGCCAATCATGCAAACGGCGCGCTCAAGCCCAACGCTCTGACATACGCCTGCGAACTAATCAACGAATTGCCCAAAGGCGTGATAAACGAGGAGGACTACACTTTCAGCCAAATAACCTCCCTCAAAACCACAAACGAGCCGGGATATATGGTGCCCGACAAGGCGGAAATAAAGGGCACGATAAGAAGCTTTATTCCCGAAGAGGCGCTGACGTTGAGAAAACAGTACGAGGCGATTATCAAGCGCTTCAAAAGAGAAAACCTCACCGTCACCTACAAGCTCGGTTCTCTCAAAACAATGGGCTACGACCACTCCAAGACGGAAATAGGCAATCTTATGTTGGGCAACGCGCAAAAGATTTTCGAGGAAATGGGAATCGAATTTAAGCGCGGAAGAACGGGACTCGGCGGACACGACGCAAGCGTTTACGTCAAAGAGGGCGTGCCTACGCTTGTGTTGAGCTGCGGTATGCAGAACATTCACACCACCAAGGAATGGATTTACGTCGAGGATTTGCACAACTGCACGGAACTGATAATGCGCTTGATTGACAAGGCGTAATTAAAAAAATAATAAAAATATTCGGACTGCGCTCTTGACAAAACTCAATACCGATATAAAATCGAACTACGGACGAATCGGCTCCCCGATTCGTCCGTATACGTTATTTGTTTTTATTTTTCGGGAGGAGTGTGGTATGATATGAGTATGGACAAATATTCGGACAACAGTCTCGTCGAGCCTATGGATGCGGTTATACTGCTCAATGACAACTATGCAAATTCGGGACTTAAAAAGGGATTTATAGGCGTGGTTGTAGACAATCTCATTAAAACTTACAACATCATACTTGCAGATTTTTTCAATCCCGTAAACGGCAAAGATATAGCCGTTCTTGCGGAAATAAAAAAGGAAGATTTCAGAGTGATTTCCTCCTCGTCGGACGACCAACGCGCCGTTAGAGCCTTTAAGACTTTGTTCCCGAAAGGTTAAAGGAAATTCATATAGACACAAACGGGTAAAATATGCTAAAATAGGAGGCAAGGAGCAAAAAGATGAGAGAAAAAAAGACGGTGGCGGCTTTTATGTACGACTTCGACAATACTCTGTCCACAAAGGACATGCAGGAGTACGCCTTTATTCCAAGCATAAACATGGACGCAAAGGATTTTTGGGCGGAGTCCAATATGTACGCGAAAAAATATAACATGGATTCCATTCTTGCCGCAATGTATCTCATGACCGTCAAATCGCGCGGAACGGCAAACGCCTCGCGCTCCAACCTCATAGAACAGGGAAAGACCGTGGAGTTTCACAAGGGGGTGGACAGTTGGTTTGACAGGATAAACGAATTCGGGCGCGCAAACGGCGTGGAGGTCGAGCATTACATAATCAGCAGCGGCATAAAGCCGATAATAGAAGGCACGAGCATAGCGAGACACTTCAAGCAGATTTTCGCATGCGATTTCGTTTACGACGAATCGGGAAAACCCGAGTGGCCCGCAATCGCCGTCAACTATACAAGCAAATTGCAGTTTCTTTATCGCATAAACAAAGGTATTTGGGATATATGGGACAACAAAAGGCTCAACGCCCACATGGACGAAGAAGACAGACCGGTGCCCTTTTCCAATATGATTTACGTCGGAGACGGGCTGACGGACGTTCCGTGCATGAAGCTGACGCGGCAGAACGGAGGCTATTCGATAGGCGTTTATGACCCGACCAAAGAGGGAAACCGTATAGGCAACAGCTATCTCATGACCGACGACAGGGTAAATTTTTACGTCAAGGCGGATTACTCCGAGGGCAGCGAGTTGGAGGAAATAGCCAAAATGATTCTGCTCAAAATAAGGACGGAAAGCATACTTGAAAGAATAACGGAAAGACACGCAAAAAGCGTTTCAAATATTTAAAAGCAAGGGGACTGCATTTGCAGTCCCCTGTTTTTCAACCTCAAAGCCCTAACGCGGCTTTTGCGCGTTCCAGGTGCGCGGTCATCGCCTCAACTCCCATTTCATATGCCTTTACCGCTTCGCTCGGCTTGTAATAGACTATTTCGCAGCCCCTTTCCATAGGAACCGTGTAGTCCGCCTCGCAGAAACAGCCGCGGCGGCAGCTTTCCCAATCCATGAGGTCAAACGCGCGGGAAAGCATCATCACCATATTTTTAGGGCGCATGACGCCCGGGTCGGTGCTCGTGTTGATTGCAAGCGTCTTGTCCATACCCTTTTCTTTTAGGATACTTACGGGTATGCGCTCCTTTACGCCTCCGTCCACAAGAAGCATATCGTCCTTTTTTACCGCCGCGAACAGTCCGGGTATTGATATGCTTGCCCTGATTGCGTCAAGAAGCGGACCTTTGTCGATGTAAACGGTTTTTCCCGTGACGATATCCACCGCGGTGGCGACAAACGGCGTTTTCAAATCCTCAATCAAAACGTCTCCGCAAAGTCCTTTGAGATATCGCACGATTTTGTCCCCGCTCATAAGTCCCATATTGCGCAGCGCCTTGGGATAAAAATCCATGAGCCTGCCTCTTTTGAGGTCTTTAAGCTCCTCTTTTAGCTTTTCGACGGGTACGCCCGCGGCGTACAGCCCGCCTACCACCGCCCCCATAGAGCAGCCGCTGACCATATCTATTTTTATTCCGTTTTTTTCAAGCACTTCAAGCGCGCCGAGGTGACAAATGCCCTTGAATGCTCCGCCGGCAAGCGCAACGCCAAGCTTCATTGCTTTTTCTCCTTTGAATATTTTAATTTTAATACAAACGCGCCCGCAAGTAAACCGATTTTAAGTCGGGAAGCCTTTTTAATGTCGCGTTATATGGTTTTTTAAAAAATTTATCGAAAATCAAACGCATTTAAAAAATATCGAAAACAAAAGTTCTTAAATAAAAATAAGGCGCGCTTTTATTCTAAAATAATTCTCGATATGAGAAGCAACGGAATGAAAACGAAATTCAGCGAATCGCTGCGCAGTCTTATGACGCAGTACGGCTAAAATCAAACCTATGTAGCGCAGAAAATCGGAGTATCCCAACGCGCTATCTCCAAATGGCTGAACAATCAGAGCGAGCCTACCGCCACGAATATTTACAATCTGGCGAAATTTTTCGAGGTGACGTCGGATTTTCTGCTTGGACTTGCGGCAATCTGAAAAAAACTCCGACTGCAAACGCCGAGCCGCGTCCGTCTGTCGGAGCTTTAAAATCATTTCAGGATTGTGCCGCAAGCTTTTCGTTTTTTGACGAAAGGTTCTGCACCAATCTGTTTAGCGCCGCGTTCAGCTTTTTTTGCTGTTCTACGGTGCGCGGATGTTTGAGTTCCTCGTCGTCGAGCAGACGCGCGAGCTTCCTTGCCATGTCCTTGTCCAGCCCGTTTCGCGTCAAAAAGTCGATTTTGGACACCGCTCTGTCCACCTTGTCGTTGCGCACTTCATCGGGAAGCGCGGCGTCCAGAAAAAAATCCTTGCCGTAGTAAAAATCCAGAAGCTTGCAGAAATTGAAAAACACCTTCTGAGCTTTCGCCCTGTTTCCCTTGCGTATAAAACGCACCCCCACCGACAGCAAAACGAAAAGCACCGCAAGCCCGACGGGCGCAAGGATAATCAGCAGATTTCCGCCGTAAAAAACATTGAGACCTGCGAAAGCAAGCAGCAGCGCAAGCACGATTATATTGAGAACGAACAGCGGCAAACGCTGTTTTTTTACCGAAAATTTCAAAAATTCCGAAGGATAGCTGTCCACGCTTTTTTTGTAGCACTCAAATTGCGAGTAGTATTCGCGGGGCACGGGAGACGCTTCTTGAAAGACGTCTCTTTTTTTTGCGGGTTTTTTGAGTCTGCGCGCGCATCTCGCGGTGCGCTTGTTCAGGGAAGCGTACACGCTGCGGGAGTTGACGGCGAAAAACAATACGATAAGAAAAAGACTTACGCCCAACGCAACGGGCGCGTACCTGACGAGCAGCTCGAAATTGTCCAAAATAAATTTCATAAACAAAACTCCTTGATTTTTCTACAAGGAGTTTTTCCAACCCGAAAGGTTTTATACAATTTTTATCAATTTGTTGTCGTCGATTGAAAGCACGTAGGTTTCGACGGAGAGACCGAGAATTTTGTTCACCGCAAGCCCGTAGGCTTTAAGCTGCAAAGCATAGTTTTTTTCGAGCATATCCGGTCTTTTGGTAAACTTGAAGTCCACCACCACAGCCCCGTTTTCTTTTAAAATCAACATATCCGCGACGCCCTGCAATATTGTCTGCTCCGTCGAAGCGTTGAGTCCCAATTCCTTAAAGCTCGCCGTTGCAAGGAAGGGCAGCTCGTGATAGATTTTTCCGTCCGCCGCCAGCGCTTTAAGCTCCGGATTGTTTAAACAAGCCGTTATTTTTTTCAAATCAAGCTCTCTTGCAACTCTTTCCTCGATAAGCCCGTCGGTCACGCAGCTTTCGAGAGTATGCCGCACGCTTTCGGCGTCGCTGTGCGCAAAATCCGATTTTTCAAGCAGTCTGTGATAAGCGGTGCCCAGCTCCGTGCGGGTTGCTCCGCCCGCGTACTCCAAAACGGGCGAAAACAAATCGGAAGAAAAATCGTTTGAAAACACGGGCGAATTCATTTTGTCAAGCCCGCTCGCCGCCACCTTTGTACCAAGCGTCGTAGCTTCGGCATAGGGATAAACGAAGTCCTCCCACGCTATGTCTTTTGTCCTGTCCAATTCCTCCGCAATATTTTCGGAAACGGAAGGTACGGCTTCCTTTGCAACCGCGTTTAGCTCAATACTCCCGAGTTTGCGCGTGCCGTGAAAATCCTGCGAACCGAATTTTCTCGTAACCGCGTCCATAATCCAGGAAAAGGAATTTGTCGCGGCAGTCGGTCTGAACGCATCGTTGCGGAAAAGATACTCCTTGCCCGCGCCGACGACGAAAAGATGATTTTTAGCCCGCGTCAAAGCCACGTAAAGCAGGCGCAGCTCTTCCTCCGTCTGTTTTCGGCGGTTGACAAGGCAATTCGCCGCGTGCGCAACGTCGGGGAAAATTTCCTTTTTGTCAAAATCATAATAATCCAGCGTAATGCCAAGCTCCCCTCCCGCAGAAACCGCGGGATTTTCGACGACGAAATCGGCTTCGAGGCAGGGCAGAACGACAACGGGGAATTCCAGCCCTTTGGCGGCGTGCATACTCATGATTCTTACCGCGTTTCCGCCCTCCGCCGCCCCGCTTTCCCCGACGGCTCCGCTCTTGTCGAAATACGAAAGAAAATCGCATAGCATTCCGTCCGAGTTCTCCGCGCGTCTGACAAAGCGGTTGAGCACTGTTCGTCTCACCCTTCCGTTGGGAAGTCCCGAAACAAACATATCGTAGCCTGTGGAATAAGCCAGCTGCGCCACAAGTCTGTCCGCCTTGACGCATTTGGCAAGAAAGCCGTATTTCACCCGCAGTTCGTTGAAGCGTGCCAGCTTGTCCGACAAACCGTCCTTGAATTTCGCGCAGTATTCCTCCGTGCGTTTGGCAAGATAATCGGGATTTGTTTTTTCCGCAACGACGGCAAGCTCCCGCGCGTCAAGCCCTCCGAACCAGCCCAAAAGCGCTCCCGCAAAGGGAATATCGTTAAGCGGGTTGTCCAGCACGCGCAAAAAATTGAGCAAATCCTTTATTTCCTTGCCGAGAACGTCGTTTTTGAGCGAAGCCGCGACGGGTATGCCGCAGCCCGAAAGCACGTCGCAGAAAACCCGCGCCCTATTCGTCAGACTTCTCATCAAAACCACTATGTCGCCGTAACCAATCCGCCTGCCGCTCGAAGTGAGCTTTCCCGCGATTTCTTTTATATGCGCGGCAACCAGACGCGCCTGCGCGCGGCAAACGTCGTCTCGAATTTCGGCTCGGCGTACGTTGAACAGTCCCTCCGCCTTTTTCGGAGCGGCTTTTTCCTCGGTAACGCAATTTAAAACCACGGGGCAAACGCCGTCGATGCTTTCGTCGCCCTCTCCGCAGAACATACCGTCGGCGGCGTAATCGGCAGTTCCGAATTCATGCGTCATTACTCCCGAAAAAACCGTGTTGACAAAGTCGAGTATAGCCGCGTGTGAACGGAAATTGTCGTTCATATACACTACGCTTCCCTCGCCCGTCGCCTTGAACCTCTCCGTCTTTTCCGCAAAAATACGCGGCTCGCACTGCCTGAATCCGTAAATGCTTTGTTTTATATCCCCCACCAAAAACAGATTGTTTTCGCGGCGCAGCTTTTCCACGATTGCGTTCTGCACCCTGTTTACGTCCTGAAACTCGTCCACGAAAATCATATCGTATCTGCCGCAAAGCTCCCGACGCGCCTGTTCGTCGTCAAGCAAGGTCAAAGTAAGGTGCTCCAAATCGTTGTAGTCCAGCAGATTTTTTTCGCGTTTGAGTTTAAAAAACTCCCTGTCCAGCTTTTTCAGAAGTTCCGACAGCTTATCGATATAGACGACGTTTTTCCGACAGCGCGCAAGCAGCGTTTCCGCGCTTTCGCCGCCGAATTTCTCCGTCTGCGTCCAAACGAACCGTTTAAGTCTGTTCGTAAGCTTGTCAAGCCTGAAAAGCAAATCGGGAAACGCTTCAAGCTCCGCCTTTACCTTTTTTGAAAAGACGGGAAACTCCGCCTCCGACAGTCTTTTGAGATGAGAGAAAAAACCCTCTCCCTCCGGCAGACGGGCACAGGAGGCAAGCGTCTGCGCATATTGAGCGGCTGCCGCCGCTTTGCATTCAAACGCCTCGCGCGCAAGCATTTCCGCCGCGCTCTCAAAGGCAAACGCCCCTTTTTTCAGCTCCTCGTCAAGCGCGGACAGAAAAGGATTGCCCTCGCCCTCCGCAAAATAATATTTCCTTTTTTCTTCAAACCATCCGTCGAAATCAGGTCTGCACACAAAAAAGTCGTACAGACGGAAAACGGTCTGCTTGAACGACGTCTGTTCGCTCTTTTTGCCCAGCATCTCCACAAGCCGAAGATAAACCTCGTCCTCTGCGTTCAGTTCGCTTTCGGCTACTCTGTCGAAGGCGTCGTTTTTCAGCTCCTGCGCGACGCTGTCCTCCGCAACGGAAAAGTTCGGCTCCAAGCCGAGAACGTAAAAATAGCTTCTCAACGCGTCCGCGCAAAAGGCGTGCAGCGTGGAAATGTCCGCCATTTCCAGCTTTTGCGCCTGTTCGGCAAAAAACGGCTCGGAAAGGCGCTCGGACAAGCTTTCCTTCAAGCGTTCCTTCATCTCCGCCGCCGCAAGCTTTGTGAACGTCACGACAAGCAGTCTGTCCACGCTCGTCCGCTTTGCTTCCAGCAGCCTGAAAATTCTCTCCACGAGAACGGTGGTCTTGCCCGTGCCCGCGGAAGCGGAAACGGCGACGTTTTTTTCTTGGGAAATATCCAGCGCAATCAGCTGATTGCGCGTAAAGTTTCTGTTCATTGCCCGTTTACCCCCTCGTTTTCGAGAGTTTCCGCAGTTACCGCGCCGTTCACGCATCTGACTTGCCTGCCCGACAAATCTCCGAAGTCGCAAACGGCCGAAAATTCGCAATACTCGCAGGCGTCCTCGTAAGGCGACTGACAGGCGTTGCCGTCTGCCATTTCTCTGCCCGCCTGCTCTATCATGCGCCATGCGTAATTTACATAAGCGTCAAGCTGCGCCCTTGTCAGCGCGGTTTTGCTCTGTCTGCTCACTGTTCCGTTTTTGTTGAGTCGCACGTTGAGCCGACTGCTCGCCCCGCTACGTCTGAACGCGGCGTCAAGCTCGCACAGTGTTTCCGTGTCGTCCACGACGCGTCCTCCGAACTCTTTGAAATCGCTTTTTACAAAATCGTTGCTCAGTTTTTTATAAAAGAAACCCGCAGGTTCAAGTCCCAGCGCGTCGCGCACCACCTTTAGATATACGGGCAGTTGCAGCTTGACTCCCGCGTAAAGCTCCTTTTCTTTAAACACCGACTGACCGCGCTTGTAGTCGATTATTATAAATTTGTTGCGGCATCTGTCTATGCGGTCTATTTTGCCCCTGAAACGTATTTCCGCGCCCTCTCCGACGTTGAACGACGGCGCGGGAAAGGCGGCGTGGGGACCGAACTCCGCCTCGCACTCGACGGGGAAAAATTCGCTGTCAAGCAGCTGCGCCTTTATTTCCATGCCCGTCTTTACCGATTCCTCCCTTAGGCGGCTCAGATTGTGCCTCGACAGCCTGTCTCTTTGCACGGCTTTGTACCTGTCTCCGTCCGTAACGCCGTCGAATATGCGGCGCATGACGCTTTCGTCCGCGCTTTCCGCGCCGTGAACCATGATAAATCGGACGAATTTTTCCAGACAGTCGTGAATTATGCTGCCGAGGTCGGTCGGTTTGAGGCGGGCTTCCTCGCGCTCTTTCAGCATAAGTCCTCCCTTGGAAAGAAAATGTCTGAACGGACATTTGTAAAACTCCTCTATACGCGTGACGCTCGCCGCTCCCGACCTGAAAAACAACCGTCTGCCGTTGTCAAGCGTTATGTCGGGAGTATACGCGCACAGAAATTTTTTCAGCTCGTCGGCAAGCCCCGCCGCCGCGATTTCGTCCGCCGTCGGCAAACCGCACGCGCCCCGTTCCAGCGCGCCGTAAACCGCGCAACGCCTAGAATGGACTCCGAAATCAGGCCGACGCTCCGCTTCCGCCACGCTGCCGTCAGGCCTCGTGTGGACTTTTTGCAGCGTCCTGACAAAGGACGACGGTTTCAGTCCTCCGCCGTCCGAATCCGTGTTACGATAAGATACGTAAAGCCTGTCCTCGGGCTCCAACAGCAGCATTGCGACGGACTGTCTGTCGTTTTTGCCCAGCGTCGCGGCGTCGGGAGCGACGCGCATGCCGTTTTTCATAAGCGCGGCTAAATTGGCGTCGTTCAAAAGCGCGGTGTCGCTCCTTTTTGCGGGCAGCTTGCCCTCGTTGGCTCCCAACACCGCAAGCGCTTTTATGTCGTGTCTCAACGACTTGTCCAAATTTGAAAGCTCTACGCAATCCGCGTATAGAGGCAGTATACTCACGCTCACGTCGCTTGCCGCCGCCGAGAAAAAGCCGAGAAATTTTTCGACGTCCGCAAAGAGTCCGCCCGCCGTCTGAACCAGCTCTTCGAGTACGGAATCCAGCTTTTCGTCAACCTGAACCGAAAATTTCGCGTAATAATCGGGCGCATTCTTTTCCAGACGCGCAGCCAACTCTTCCAGCCTGCCGTAAAGGTCGTTGCGGCGCACAAGCTCGCGCACGACGTTTACGTACTGCGCCACCGTCGCTTTGGCGGGCACCTCGGTCTGCGACAGACGGAACAGTCTTTCCCTCACGCGCTCGGCTGCCTCCCGCGTCTCCTCAGGCTCGTCCCCGCCCAAATCGAAGCGGGAAAAATCGTAACCGAAATTGTATTTGAGACAAAAATTCTCGAAAAGAAAAACGTCCTTTTCCTCCGCGCCGAAAAAATAGTTTTTGACGACGGGCAGAACGTAATCCAGCCTCATATCGGCGCGCTTCATTCTGAAAAAGTCCGAAACGAAACGACACAATGCGTGACTGTCGAGACTGTATTTCTCGTCGAGATAAAACGGAATGTCGAAAAGGGAAAAATACCGTCTTATCGCGTTGCGGTACTCGTCAACGTCGCTTACCACAACCTTTACGTCGCGGTATCTGCCGCCCTTTCTCACGTAACCGTCTATGTAGGACGCAAGAAAAAAAACCTCCTCCTCGGCGTCCGCCGCGCTGACAAGCGTAAACTTTTCGCGCGGCAAGGGCGCGGGCTTGTCCACCGTGCCGAAAAGCAAAGCCTTTTCGCGCGCCGACAAGACTTCGGAGCCGTCCTCCCGGACGTTTATTTCCCTGCACCCGCCCGTTTTGGCGGCAATACGGTTGAGCGACGCGTAAAACCCGTTGGAATACATATACCCCGCGCCCGCCGCGCAGGCGGCGTACACCCCGCGCGAATAACGCACAAGGCTTTCGACTATTGCCTCCTCCTGTACGCTCAATCCGTCAAAATCATAGATGTAATAAACGCTCTTTTTCACTTGTTCCGAACTGCCGACGGCGTTTAAAAGCGTTTCCAGCTTGTCGGCGGAGTCAAGATACCTGTTTTCCACCGACGCCTGAAACGCGGAGTAAACGAGCGCTATATCCTTCAATTTCAAAGAAAGCGCCTTGTCGTCGCAGGCGCAAAGCAGCTTTTCAGGACTGATTCTGTTGTACTTCAACAGGCTGATTACGTCGTAAATTTTCCGCGCAAAGCCTTCCGTGTTTCCCGCTCCGGAAAAACAGACCAGCCTGTCGGCGTTCTGCTCGATTACCTTCATCATTTCAAGCACCGCCATCTGTCCGCTCAAAGGCTTCAAGGTCTCGGGCGCGATAAGCCCCGCATATCTGTTGAAGGTAAAAACCTGTATATTGAAGCTTCCTCCCACTGCGGCAAGCATACTTCTCTCGGCGGCAAGGGAAGCTCTGTCCGGCACAATAACTATGTGCGGACTGTCAATGTCGCTGCGACTGACCGCTTTGAGCAGCTCCTCTATGCGGTTTTTCGCGGCTTTTAAGGTGTTCGTCTTATAAACAACGAAATTCATGAAATAATTATAAGACTCAATTTGCCCGATGTCAATTGACTTTTTTTTTGTTTGATGATATTATTTGTTAAATGCGCCCACAGCGCCAATCGGAGAAAAAATGAAAAAATTACTTTCGCTTACAATTTTGTTCATCATGGCGTGCTTTGCTTTGACGGGCTGCGGTTCAAGCGCGGTTGTCCCCGAAGTCAAGGTGCGTTGGTCAGGCTCTTCTTCCGAAACTCTCGTTTACGACGTGCGTCTTGCCAGCGACTACGAGCTGACCTACTCTAACTATTACAGCCGCGCAAAAAACAGCGACGGAGAGTACGTCTACACGTCAAATCTCGACCAGGTCGCGCCGTCAAAGGTGGAAAACGGCGTATATACGTCAACCGTACAACCCCTTGCCGACAATCGGTACTCGCTTGAAACAGAATTGACTTTTACCGAAATTTACGACGACGCGGCGTTTGTCAAGGCGGGTATATCCGACCTTTCGGACGTCAAGAGCAGGCTGTCCGCAATAGCGGAAGAAGAGACCGAAAAAGCGGCGGCGGACGGGTCAAGACAACCCATAATAGAAAAAACGGAAAACGGCTCGTTTAAGGTAAGCGTCAGGGTAACCGCCCGCGCGACCTTCAACGGCACAAATCTATTGCCGGACGCAAGCAGCCGCAGCGTAAAAAGCGTTTACGTGGGCAAAGCGGGCTGCGAGCTCAACGACTTTGAAACGTCCGTTTCTTACGACTACTCCGCAAAAAGGCCCGTCGTGACAATCGAAAGCTCTCTAAGCGAGGACGCGCTCTCCTTCAAGCTGAAAAGAACTGACAAAGTCAAAACATACGACAACGAAATGCTCTTTCTTCTTTTGAGATGCTTTGACAAGGACGCGCTTGTTTCCAACTCCACCACCTACGTAAACCTCGTGGAGGGAAGCTTTTCAAAAGAGCCGACAACGGTTACCGTTTACACAACGCAGAATATTTCTTCGCTCGACGACTTCAAGGTGGGAGCCGTTTGGGCGGGCGACTACGACTCCTCAAAGGACGCCGCCGACGCCAAAGACAAATTCAACGACAAAAACGAAATCTGCCGTTACCTCAACGACGGGGAAAATTTCGTCGACCTTGACGGCAATCCGATAAACGTACTGAGCCGCGAGGTGTATATGCTGTACATTGCACCCGCAGCAGGTCTCAACATAATGACTGTTTTCGACAATCAGGAAAGCCTGAGCATAGGCCGCAAACAGAGAATGCTGCGCGCGCAGCAGGGTTATCTTGTTTTCGACCTCAACGAGGAAGGCAGAAACTCTCTCGACATCTGACAAAGCGTCTTTCTGAATTTGGGAAAAAATAAACGGCGGCAAAATGCCGCCGTTTTTTATTCGATTTAAGACGCGTTCAAGGCAAAAACGCGGCATTTGCAAGAGCTTCCCCAAGACCGATAAGAGCAAGAACCACCGCAATGCTGAGGAAAAACCAGACGAACAGTCCCGCAAGCGCGGCAAGTACCAAAAGGTTCAAAAGTATTTTGAGCCATTTTTTCAGTCTGCCGCTGTGCACAACGGCGTTGCAGGCAAAAAAGCCCGCCAAAGCGAAAACCAGCCCCGCCACGCCGCCGACAACCGCCGCAGCGTTGCTTATTTCCGCCGCGTCAAGCCCGAAAGCCGCGCCGAAGCCCAAAAACAGCAGCGGTCCGAAGATGAACAGATATTCGTACCAGCTTATATGCCTGAAAACCTCCAAGGTAACATCTCCCTCAATCAGGTTCATCCCCGTCATGTAGCTGCCTTCCACTCTGAATTGCAGATATTTTCCGTCGGCGAGAGCAACCCTGAAAAGCGCGCCGTCGACTTTTTCGGCGGGCTTTCCGTCAACCTCCACGCTTATTTTCCTGTCAAACCTGCCGCAGCTGATTTTGAACTCCCTGCCGTGCAGCATTTTTTTAGCGGTCACAACATACCTCCGAACGATTTTACCGCCGGTAAATTTCCTATTTGCCGTCGGAATTTACTTTGCTAATCATACTCAAACGCTTCGCTTGTGTCAAGCGTTTTTCAAAATTTTCTTGACAAAGAACAGGCTCCGTGCTAAACTGTTCAGCGTGCGGCGACGCCGCAAAAAAGCAGAGCATATATAGTCTCCGCGCAAAGGGCGGAGAGTTTCTACCGACGAGCCTGCCCGTCGACTATATGCGGTTTTTCCGCATACCGTCGGAGCGGGCATTTTTTGCGCCCCGATTGAAAGCGGGCAAAAAGGACGAAAATAACTTTAAAGGAATTGCATTATGAAAACGGATATTTTGATTGTGGGAGCAGGTCCCGCGGGGATTTTCACCGCCATAGAGCTGCTTAAACGAGGAGACAAAAGAAAAATCACCGTCGTCGAAAAGGGCGCAGCCATAGAAAACCGCGTCTGCCCCAAAAACAAAACGGGCTTGTGCGCGGGCTGCAAAAATTGCAGCATAACGACGGGCTTTTCGGGCGCGGGCGCCTTTTCGGACGGAAAACTCTCTTTGTCCGAAGACGTGGGCGGAGACCTGCCCGAGCTTGTCGGACACGACGCGGTAAAAGAGGCAATCCGATATGTGGACAAAATTTACCTCGACTTCGGCGCGGACTGCAAGGTAGAGGGAGTGGGCGACAACGACAAAATAAAGGAAATCAGGAAAAAAGCCATTCAGGCGAATTTAAAGCTGGTGGACTGCCCGATACGTCATCTCGGCACGGAAAAGGCGCAGGAGATTTATCTTGCAATCGAAAAGCATCTGTTAAAAAACGGCGTGGAGCTGTTTTTCGGCACAGACTGCGACGACCTTTTTATCGACGACGGCGTGTGCAAAGGAGCGTATGTCCGTCAAAACGGAGAGCGGTTTCTTATCCAAGCGGGGACAACCGTCGTCGCAACGGGCAGGCGCGGCGCGGACTGGCTGTCAAAGACGTGCGAAAAACACGGAATCCCCCATAGACCGGGCACGGTGGATATAGGCGTGCGGGTAGAGGTGAGAAACGAGATTATGGAGGAGGTAAACAACATTCTCTACGAATCCAAGCTCATAGGTTATCCCAAGCCGTTCAAAAACAAGGTGCGCACCTTCTGCCAAAACCCGGGCGGCTTTGTCGCGCAGGAAAACTACGACGACAACCTCGCGGTGGTCAACGGCCACTCCTTCAAGGAAAAAAAGAGCGGCAACACCAATCTTGCAATCCTTTGCTCGCACAATTTTTCCGAGCCATTCAACCAACCCATAGAATACGCGAAAAAAATAGGAGAGCTGACCAATATGCTCGGCAGCGGCAAAATTTTGGTTCAGCGGTACGGCGACATAATGGACGGAAAACGCACATGGCAAAAGGAGCTTGAACGCAGCAACGTGCGCCCCACCCTCGCGGACGCGGTGGCGGGCGACATAACGGCAGCAATGCCCTATCGAGCCATGATTTCGATATTGAATTTTATTAAAGACGCGGATATCGTAGTGCCCGGCTTTGCCAGCAACGAAACGCTGCTGTATTCTCCCGAATTGAAATTTTATTCAAACAAAATCGATATGAACGAAAGGTTGGAAACGTCGGTTAAAAACCTGCACTGCCTTGGAGACAGCTCGGGTTGGACGCGCGGACTGATGATGGCGTCCGTCATGGGCGTGCTGCTCGCCCGCGTGATTTCCTGAAATCTTTGAAAGAAAAAGCCTCCTCCCGTCGGGAAGAGGCTTTAAATTTGCTCAGACTATTTCAAAAGATACGGAGCAGTCTATGTTTATGCCGTCGAAAAGATAAATTTTTATGCTCACGAAATAAGTCTTGCCCTCCTCTATCTCATAGCACCAGCTTTGCGGATTTTCGTAATCGGAGAGCACAACGTATTCTACGCCTGACACGTCGTCTGTCTGCAAATAAAATTCGTCGCCTGTCAAACCGTCGTACAACAGATTGAGACTGCCGCTTCGCGGCGCGGTAAAGCGGAAATAGACCGCCCTGCCGTTTTTAAACGTCACGTCGAGAGCTTCGCCGTTTGCGTCAAGCTCGAAGTCTCTGCCCCATGCCTTGCCGTCCTGCACCCTTTGCTCGCCGAAGCGCGCGTAGAGGGTTATTGTATCTTGCTCGAAATAAGCGGGGAACTCCACTCTTTCGCCCCAGTCGCCGTCCGCGCTTCCGTCGCTGAGATACCAGCCCTGAAAATATCCCGAACCCTCGCACGTCGGCTCGGTTTTAACCAATGAGTCGGTAAATACGGCAACGGTTTCGCCGTCTTTTTTAAGGGTATAGGCAGTGTCGGAAATCTCCGATAAGTCAATTGCCTCCGCATACGCGGGAGCGTAAAGATAAAATTCGGAGTAATACGAGGCGATTGCATTTTGCGGCACGACGAATTCGCACAGAAGAATAGCCTCCCACGTCATACTGTCGTAGCCCGAAGCAAAAACGCTGTATGTACCGTTGTGGCTGCCGCCAAGAAACGGAGCTTTTTCCCCCTCGAAAATAACCTTTTTGAGATTGGGCGCGCCGAAAAAAGCGGATTGACCAAGCATTTCGACGTTGCCCTTAAATGTAATTTCCTTCAACGCGTGCGCGTTGTAAAACGCCGACTGTCCCACCTTTTTTACATCGCCGCCGATTACAAGCGTTTCAAGAAACGCGGTTGCTTCGCAGGAGTAACCCTCTATTGCCGCAACTCCCTCCGGCACGGTATAGGAAGTTGCCGCTTTCCGCGACGGATAGCACACAAGCGTGGTCATATCCTTTGTGTAAAGCACTCCCTCATCCGCAACATAGACCTCGTTTCCGTCTTCGACCGACAGAGAAACCAAATATTCGTTAAGGAACGCCGAAAAACCCACGTACGCGACCGAAGCGGGAATTTCAAACTCAGAAAGCGCGGTAACGTAAAAAGTGTTTGCGCCTATGTATTCGAGCGAGGGCGTCCCCCTGAACTCAACATCGCTCAGATTTTCGCAGCCGGTAAACACCCCACCCGTGATACCCATAAGCTGCACTTCTCCGAAAACGTAAGTATCGCTGCGCAAGGATACAAGAGTCGAGGGCAAAAGCACGGATTTTAAGGAGCTGCCGAGAACGGCGCTGAACGTCCAGCCGTAAAGCTCGGTGATCCCCTCGGGCAGGGTTACGGTTTCCAGATTTTTCAGTTCTGCAAAGGCAAAGGGCGAAATATACGTCACGCCCTCAGGCACGTCGAATTTAACTGCGGATGAGTTTTGAGCGTAAACAAGCAGTCTGTCGCCGTTTTTGCCGAGATATTGCGGCCCGCTCCCCTTTTCGACAATGCAGTCGTCCTTGATTGCGTAAAAATCGTTTTCATCCGCGCCGAGCATGGACACAGACGTAAAAATATAATCACTTCCCGAATTGGTAAAAGCCGCTTCCCCTATGTAACGCACTGTCTTGTCGATTTTCAAATTGCGTATGTTGCAGTCCTGAAACGCGCAGTCGCCTATTTTTTCGATTCCTTTCAGCACAAGATTTTCCAAAGTCGCAAAGCCCAAGGACTCGAATGTTTCTTCGTCCCACAAAGAGCCGCAGCACGAGCGGAAAAACGCTCCGTTAAGGTTGAAATCGCCTCCGTCCTCGTAGTCGTATTTTTCCGCAAATATTTTTCCCTGCTCTGAATCGACGCCTGAAATTTCTTTTACGCCCTTTTCAAAAACCAAATCGGTTATGTAAGGACATTGAAAAAAAGCGCCCCACTCTATCGCGTCTATATGCCCCTTGAAGGTTAGCCCCGTGATTGACTTGTTTCTGACAAAAGCGTATGCCTTGACCCGCGTGACGGTTTCAGGGAAAACAATGTCGCCGGACGCGGTCGAACTGCCGACGTAAACCGCGGTCTTGTCGACGTCGTAAATTATTCCGTCCTCCTGCACGTAATTGACGTTGTCGCCCTTCAAAACGTACTCAATCGCCGTCGTAGTTCCGAAAGGCATGATTCCCCAATCGAGCAGCGTGTCGGGCAGAGTCACTTTGCTCAGATTGTAACCGGAAAAACTCGCAAGTCCAAGTTTTTTTACTCCGTTTTCCAACGTAACATTTTTGAGCATATAACAATTTCGGCAGGCTCCCGACTCTATCGTTTCGTAGCTTGACGGTATATACAAATCCGTCAGCGTCATATTTGAAGAAAAAGCGTTTTTCTTCAACCTCGTGACGGGAAGTCCGCGATACGTGTCGGGTAAAGCCGTCTTTGCGGGAACAGAACCCGTTGTTAAGCCCGCAAGGGAGTATGAAACCTTATCCTCGTTGAGGGAAAATTTGAAATAAAAATCGTCCGTCGGCACATATTTGTAAATCGCGCTCGCAGTCATATCCTCTTTTACGTTGGTTATGGATTTGTCCCAACCGATTACGTCAAAGCACCAGCTGTTTTCATTGGACTCCTGTACGAGCACGTCGTTTGGCGCCACCGAGCCGTTGTAAGGCACTTCCACCTTCTCTATCAGGTTTCGTCCAATTTAAACGTCACCGACGCTTTTGAAGGCGCGCAGGCGCACAATACAAGCAGGCAAGCCGCAGCCGCCGCAAAAAGCAGCAATAATAGTCTCAATCGTTTCATAATTTACCTCCGCAAAAATTTTCCGCGCGGCACAACAACTTAAAATTGCCGCACTCTGCGGTAATTATAACCGCATAGTGCGGCAATTGTCAAATGATTTAACACAATTTTGCCAAAAAATTTTGCATCTCTATTTGACAAACAAACAATTAAATTTTAAAATACAAAATGGAAGAACAAGAATGGATATAAACGGCGTAAAAGAATACGGAAAACTGATGGATAAAATGCAGGTGGCATACACCAATCTGGTCGCTACCATGGAGTGGGAGCTGTTTCGGCGCGGAGCTTATTCGGGTTTTTTGGACGATATTTACATGAGAAAGGTCTCTGCAATACTCGACCGGCAAAGCCCCCTGCCCACGCATGTTCTTGCGGAGAAAGCGCACATTTCACCCAAATGTATTCATCGAACCTTGAAAAAACTCGAAGAAAAAGGTCTGATAGAACGCTCCAAACAGGAGGGCAACAAAAAAACGCAATATATTTCGCTGACGGAATCTGCCAAAAAAGATATGAAAACGCACAGCGAAAATTCGCAGGAAATTATGCAAAGCATTTTCAACGGCGCGTTAAGCGAAAACGAGAGAATGCAGATGCTCACGGCGACGGAAACGCTGCTTAATATTTTTGAAAAATGTTGCGCTTTTGCCGACACGGACAACAAACCCGTTCAGCCTGCGCACGTGCATTTTTCCTACGACCTGACGCAGCACGTCCTGTCAAGCAAAACTTCGCCGTTTGCCAATCGCAAAAACAAAAAAACGCCTTGACGGGTGTAAGTAAAGATTTTTAAAAAAGCGTAACCATTCGGTTACGCTTTAAATTTTTTCCGACTGCTCCGCGCAAATGTAAATGATTTTACGCTTGCGCTCTTTTCTATGGAATACTCCTGTCAAAGGAGCTTTTTCAGTCAAGAGAGGTTTCGCAATAGGCGCACCTTTCCGTGCCGCCGTCAAAGATTGACAGCTTTTCGAGCGACGGCTCGGCATTGGTTATGCATCTTGGATTGGGGCAGCTCTTTTGCGTAAGCGTGCCGCCGAGTTTTGTTTCGCCCGAAGCACCGCCGTCCTTTAAAAGCGTAAGCAGCAGCGACATACGCGCGAATTTGCCGTAATTGACCTGCTCGAAATATTTGGCGCGGCTGTCTTTGTCAACGTCTGCGGCAATCTCGTTTACCCTCGGCAGCGGGTGCATGACTATCATATCCTCCTTTGCAGAGCCAAGTTTGTCCCTTGTGAGAACGTAGCTGTCTTTAAGACGCTCGTATTCGTCTGCGTCGGAAAATCTTTCCCGCTGAATACGCGTCATGTAAAGCACGTCAAGCTCCGACATATATTCCTGCAAATCGGCAGTTTCAACCGCCTTGCCGCCCTTTTGCTTGATTGCTTGGAGCATATATTCGGGCAGTCTTAGCTCGCGCGGAGAAATCAGCACGAAGCTGTTTCCCTCGTATCTCAAAAGCGCGTTTAAAAGAGAATGCACCGTGCGGCCGTATTTCAGGTCGCCTACAACCCCCACCTTCAAGCCGAAAAGCCGCCCTTTCTCCGCGTGAACGGTGACAAGGTCGGTAAGCGTCTGCGTGGGATGGCAGTGACCGCCGTCTCCCGCGTTAATTAAGGGCACCCGCGCCCAAGCGGCAGCCGCCCTCGCCGCGCCGTCCTTGGGATGACGCATGGCAATCACGTCGGAAAAGCAGCTCACGACGCGCGCCGTGTCGCCGACCGTTTCGCCCTTTGCGGCGCTCGAACTGTCTGCGGAAGAAAATCCCAGAACTCTGCCTCCCAATTCAAGCATAGCCGCCTCGAAGCTAAGTCTCGTGCGCGTGCTCGGTTCAAAAAACAGCGTGGCAAGCGTTTTGCCGTCAAGGGCATGGGCGTAAGCCTCTCTGTTTTTCATAATGTTTTCAGCCTGATTTACAAGCGCGTCGATTTCCGAAACGCTCATATCGGTTATATCCAGCAAATGTTTCATTTTTTCTCCGTCAGTTTTTTATCCAGCTCTCGTCGGACGGATTGTCGCGGAACGCAAGCACACGTCGGACGTTCTCCGGACCGATTATTTTTTTCTCCTCAGCCACCTCGCACAGCTCGTCAAGATTGGAAAGACTCACGTTTTCCACGTTTGCTCCGGAAAGCTTTTCCGCGCTCTTACTCATGTTGTAGGAAAAGATGCTGACAATGCCAAGCACCTCCGCACCCGCCTCGCGCAAAGCCTCCACCACTTCTATTACGCTTCCGCCCGTGCTGATAAGGTCCTCTATGACCACAACCTTTTCGCCCTTTTCGAGTTTGCCCTCAATGCGGTTGGTTCTGCCGTGCTCCTTTGCGCCGCTCCTGACGTAACCCGCAGGCAGGCGCAGGATATGCGCCGCGATTGCGCAGTGCGCTATGCCCGCCGTGCTTGTACCGAACAGAGCCTGAGCTTGAGGATAACGCCGCCTTACCGTTTCCGCAATGGCGTTTTCAACCGCGTCGCGCGCCTCCACGTCGGTCAAAACCAACCTGTTGTCGCAATAAATGGGGCTTTTTATGCCGCTTGCCCAAGTAAACGGCTGCTCCGGGCGCAGAAAAACCGCACCTATTTTCAAAAGATAACCCGCTATTTCTTTCATATCTGCCTCCTATCCCAAAAATTCCTTTACGCAGCGGAAATAAGCCTCCGCGGGGCTCTCGACGGCGGTAATCGGTCTGCCTACCACTATGAAGTCACTTCCGATTTCTTTCGCCCTTTGCGGTGTGGTTACGCGCACTTGGTCGCCCTTTTCGCCGTCGGCAAATCTTATGCCGGGCGTGACGGTAAGAAAATCCTTTCCGCACGCTTCCTTTACAAGACGCGCTTCGAGCGGACTGCACACAACGCCGTCCAGCCCGCACCTTGCCGCATTCTGCGCATAGGAGGCGACAGTCGTCTCCATATCGCAATTTATCAGCAGCTCGTTTTTCAACATATTTTCGCTTGTAGACGTGAGTTGGGTTACCGCAATCAGCAGAGGACGCGCGCCGTCATGCCGCACAAGCCCCTCCGCCGCGCGTTTCATCATTTCGGAGCCGCCTGCGGCGTGCAGGTTTACCATATCCGCTCCGAGATTTGCAAGCACGCTCATGGCGCGTCCCACGGTGTTGGGTATGTCGTGCAGTTTTAGGTCGAGAAATACATCGAAGCCCTCGCCCTTCAAACGCCTGACCACGTCCGGTCCCGCAGAGTAAAACAGCTCCATTCCCACTTTCAAAAAAGGCTTTTTTTCGTAACGCTTAAACAGCCCTACAAAATTGTCAAGCTCCGCCTCCGACGGGAAATCGCAAGCAACGATAACGTCCTTTCTTTTGTTCACCTGTGCGCTCCTCCGATAATATCGCTTATTTTTTTTATGCCGTATTTTTTCATGACTCGGGGCAAGTCTTCGATTATTTCCTTGCAGGCGAAGGGATTGACGAGGTTTGCCGCGCCCACCTGCACGGCAGTCGCGCCCGCAAGCATCATTTCCGCAACGTCCTCGGCGCTCTCCACTCCTCCCATGCCCATAATGGGAATTTTCACCGCTTCGTACACGTCGTAGACCATGCGCAAGGCAACGGGAAACAACGCGCCCCCCGACAGTCCGCCCCTTTTGTTTGCAAGAACGGGTTTAAAGGTCTTTAAATCTATCCTCATGCCCAAAAGCGTGTTAATCAGGCTCAGCCCGTCCGCGCCCGCGTCCTCGCACGCTTTGGCAATTTCCGTTATATCGGTGACGTTGGGGCTGAGTTTTACGTAAACGGGCTTTTTCACGGCGGCTTTGACGGCGCTCGTGACGCGAGCCGCGTTTTTCGCGTCGGTTCCGAAAGACATACCGCCGTTGTGGACGTTGGGGCAGCTTATGTTTAGCTCTATCAGCCCCACCTGTTCGCAGCCGTCGAAGATTTCGGCGCAGCGCACGTATTCTTCAACCGAAAAGCCGCCCACGTTGGCAATGACCTTTTTCCCGTAAATTTTTGAAAGCTCTCCAAGCTCCTCTTTTGCCACCTTTTCCGCACCGGGGTTCTGCAAGCCGACGGAGTTCAACATACCGCTTTTGGTTTCCGCTATGCGCGGACAAGGGTTGCCGTCGCGCGGGTTTAAGGTCGTCCCCTTGAAGCTGAACGAGCCGAGTATGTTTATGTCGTAAAACTCCGAAAAGACGCTGCCGTAACCGAAGGTTCCGCTTGCGGGAATAACGGGATTGTCCAGAACAAGACCGCTCAAACTGACCTTGGTGTCTACCATATTACCTCCTCCGAGCTGAACACGGGACCGTCGGCGCACACCCGCCTTACTCCTTGCGTAGTGTTGACCGCACAGCCCATGCAGGCGCCGAAGCCGCAGCCCATGCGCTCTTCGAGACTAACCTCTCCCCTGATTTCGAGAGAAGCGCTCAGCACTTTAAGCATTGCCTTGGGACCGCACGCGAAAAAGAAGTCGCAGTCCGTCTGACGCGGCAGAGCCGCCGCGACTGTTCCCTTTAAGCCTGCGGAGCCGTCCAATGTCGCAATTTCCACTTGGGCGCCGACGGCTTTGAACTCGTCCGCAAGCATGACGTCCGCAGCCGAATTGAAGCCCAGCGCGACATAGGCATTTTTCCCGCTTTCAATCAGCCTTTTTGCCAAAAGCAACAGAGGAGGAGCGCCTACGCCGCCGCCGCAAATCAGCGCGGTTTTTTTGCATTTGTCCAAACTGAAACCGTTTCCAAGCCCCGTCAAGGCCCTGACTCTGTCCCCCTTTTTCAACGAGGACATATATTCCGTACCTTTGCCCGTCACCTTGTAGACAAGGCGTATACCGTCGCCGTAAACGTCGCACACGGATATGGGACGACGCAGAAAAAAGCCGTCAAGCGCCACTTCGACGAATTGCCCCGCCCTTATGCCCGCGCGGCAATCGCCTTTGAGTCTCAAATCATACACGTCGGCGGCAATTTTTTCGTTGCTTGCCGTTTCAAAAATAACTTCCTTTTTCATTTGCCTTTTCAAGAATCTATCGTGCTGACGGTAATGGTGATTTCTTCAAGCACGTCAAGCAGGGCGCGCACCGTTTCGAGAGCGGTGAACATGGTTACGTTGTTTTCCACCGCGCACCGTCTTATCTGAAAGCCGTCCGTTTGTTGGTCAACCGAATCTATGTCGCGCGTGTTGATTACGTAATTTACGTACCCCTTGCGTATGGAGTCGAGTATTTCTTCGCTGCCGTCGCTTATTTTCTTTTTTGCGCGCGTCTTTATCCCCCTGCTTTTGAGGTATTTCGCGGTGCCTGTCGTTGCCTCGATGTTGAAGCCGAGCCTGTAAAACCTCTCTATGAGAGGAAAAGCCTCGTCCTTGTCCTTGTCTGCAATGGTGACGAACACCGTTCCGTAATTGACCACGTTCATGCCCGAAGCCTGCAACGCCTTGTACAGCGCGCGGGTAAACTTTTCGTCGTAGCCTATCGCCTCGCCCGTGGACTTCATTTCGGGGGAAAGGTATGCGTCCAGACCGTGGATTTTGCTGAACGAGAATACGGGCACCTTGACGTACCACTTTTTCTTTTCCTCGGGATACAGCTCCGTCAGTCCCTGTTCTTTCAGGCTTTTGCCCAGCATAACCAACGTGGCGATGTCGGCAAGCGAAAAACCAGTCGCCTTTGAAAGGAAGGGCACCGTCCGCGACGAGCGCGGATTGACTTCTATGACAAAAACATTGTCGTCCTTGTCCACAATGAACTGAATGTTGTAAAGCCCCACTATGCCTATACCCTTTCCCAGCTTCAAGGTGTAGTCCAAAATGGTTTCCTTTACCTTCCGACTCAGGCTGAACGAAGGATAAACGCTTATGCTGTCGCCCGAGTGTATGCCCGTGCGTTCAATCAACTCCATGATTCCCGGCACGAACACGTCCGTTCCGTCGCACACGGCGTCCACCTCGCACTCCTTGCCCACTATGTATTTGTCTACAAGCACGGGCTGTTTTTCGTCGATTCTGACGGCGTTTTCGAGATAGTGCCTGAGCGTGTCGTCGCTGCCCACAATCTGCATCGCGCGCCCGCCCAAAACAAAGCTCGGTCTGACAAGCACGGGATAGCCTATTTCGTTTGCGGCTCTCACGCCGTCCTCGATTTTGGTAACGGCATATCCCTCGGGCTGCGGAATATTCAGCTTTTTGAGGATTTTTTCAAACGAATCCCTGTTCTCGGCGCGCTCGATTGCTTCGACTCCCGTGCCGATTATGTTGACGTCGAACTCTTTTAGCTTGTCCGCAAGATTGATTGCCGTCTGACCGCCCAAAGACGCAATAACCCCCAGCGGCTTTTCAAGCTCCAAAACATTGAGAACGTCCTCTGTCGTCAACGGCTCGAAATACAGCTTGTCCGCCGTCGTATAGTCGGTTGACACCGTTTCGGGGTTGTTGTTGATTATTATCGCTTCATAGCCGAAGTCGCGTATGGTCTTGATTGCGTGCACCGTGCTGTAATCGAACTCGACGCCCTGACCGATTCTGATAGGTCCGCTTCCCAAAACCACGATTTTGGTTTTGCCGTCGTCCCGCGTCTCGTTTTCTCTTTCGTATGTGGAGTAAAAGTAAGGCACATAGCTTTCAAACTCGCTTGCGCAGGTATCTATCATTTTGTAAACGGGAAACAGCCCGATTGATTTGCGCAGCTCAAAGACCTCCTTCAAGGTCATATCCCAGCATTTGGCAATGTACTCGTCGCAGAAACCCATGCGCTTGGCTTCTCTTAAAACGGCAAGGTCGCGCTTTCCGCTCTTGATTGCGCCCTCAAAGTCCACAATGTTTTTGATTTTGTCCAAAAAGAACATATCTATTTTTGTAAGCTCATACAGACGTTTCAAGGGACAGCCCAGCCGCATAAGCTGCGCCATAGCGAAAATTCTGTCGTCGCGCCCCGTTTTTATGTATTCTGCAAGCTCTTCCGCGGTTTGGGCGTCAAACTTTTTAAGCTCCAAATGACTCGCCCCTATTTCCAGAGAACGCACGGCTTTCAAGAGGCTTTCCTCCATGGTGCGCCCGATACTCATAACTTCTCCCGTAGCCTTCATCTGCGTGCTCAGCACGTTGGGCGCGGTGGCGAATTTGTCAAAGGGAAATCTCGCTATTTTGGTTACCACATAGTCAAGAGCCGGCTCGAAGCACGCGGGAGTGTTTGCAAGCATTATTTCGTCGAGACGCATACCCACCGCTATTTTTGCGGACACGCGCGCAATGGGGTATCCGCTCGCCTTGCTTGCCAAAGCCGACGAACGGGAAACTCTCGGATTTACCTCTATCAAAAAATAGTCGAAGGACTGCGGGTCCAGCGCGAACTGTACGTTGCAGCCGCCCTCTATTTTCAACGCCCGTATGATTTTGAGCGCGCTGTCTCTCAAAAGCTGATATTCCTTGTTTGTAAGCGTCTGACTTGGCGCGACCACTATGCTGTCGCCCGTGTGTATTCCCACAGGGTCGAGGTTTTCCATATTGCAGACGGCTATCGCCGTGTCGTTCGCGTCGCGGACAACCTCGTACTCTATTTCCTTGAAGCCTCTAATGCTCTTTTCCACAAGCACCTGTCTGACGGGAGAAAGGCGCAGCGCGTTTTTCATAATTTCTCTCAGCTGCTCCTCGTTGTCCGCAAAGCCGCCGCCCGTGCCCCCAAGGGTGAATGCGGGACGCAGCACGACGGGATACCCTATTTTTTCCGCAGCGGAAACAGCCTCTTCCGCGGAGTGCGTAATCATGCTTGGCAGCACAGGCTCGCCCAGACTCTCGCACAGCTCCTTGAACTTTTCTCTGTCCTCGGCGCACTCTATGCTCTGCGCGGAGGTGCCCAAAAGCTCCACCTGACACTCGCTTAATACTCCTTTTTTCTCAAGCTGCATGGCAAGATTGAGTCCGGTCTGCCCGCCAAGCCCCGGTATAAGCGCGTCGGGACGCTCGAAACGAAGTATTTTGGCAACGTATTCCAGCGTGAGAGGCTCCATATAAACCTTGTCCGCCACGGTTGTGTCGGTCATGATTGTCGCGGGGTTGGAGTTTACCAGTATGACCTCGTAGCCCTCCTCTTTGAGCGCCAGACACGCCTGTGTGCCAGCGTAATCGAACTCCGCCGCCTGTCCTATGACTATGGGACCGCTGCCTATGACCATTATTTTCTTAATATCCTTTCTTTTGGGCATAACAATCTCCTCAATCCTTTTTGTTCGCCGCCATAAGGCGCACGAATTTGTCGAACAGGTATCCGCTGTCCTGCGGTCCCGGCGCGCTCTCGGGATGAAACTGCACCGTAAACAACCTGTCTTTTACGCACTCCATGCCCTCGACCGTGCCGTCCAGCAAATTTTCGTGAGTGACTTTGAGTCCCGTGCCCGACAGACTGTCCCTGTCTATGGCGTAGCTGTGGTTTTGGCTTGTGATTTCCAGCCTGCCCGTTTCAAGGTTTCTGACGGGGTGGTTGCCGCCGCGATGACCGAATTTGAGCTTGAAGGTCTTTGCGCCGTAAGCAAGCCCTGCAAGCTGATGTCCCAGACAAATGCCGAAAACGGGATATCTGCCGCGGATTTTTTTGAGCAGCTCCGCCGTTTCGGGCACGTCGGACGGGTCCCCGGGACCGTTGGAGAAAAACACGCCGTCGGGAGACAAAGCCGCAATTTCCTCCGTAGCAGTGTCGAACGGCACCACCGTCACGTTGCAGCCGCGCGCGTTGAGACATCTGACTATATTGAGCTTTATGCCGCAATCCACGGCGACAACGTCGAATTTGGCGTGCGCCGTGCGCGAAAACCACTTTTTCCGCGTGGAAACGCAGCTGACTGCGTTGCGCGGCAGAGGACGTTCAAGACGTTTAAGCGCCCCCTGCGTAGAAACGTCCGAAGAAGTTATGATTCCTTTCTGACTGCCCTCGTTTCTCAGTTTTCGGGCAAGACACCTAGTGTCTATGCCGGAAATGCCGACTATACCGTACTCACTCATAATTTCGTCCAGAGTTTTGGTATATCGGAAATTGCTCGGCCTGCCGTTGTAGTCACGCACGACAAGCCCGCCGATTGAGGGCACGCGGGTTTCGTAATCCTCGTCGCACACGCCGTAATTGCCGATTAAAGGATAAGTCATAACCACAGCCTGAAACGTGTAGCTCGGGTCGCTCACTATTTCCTGATAGCCGACGGGAGAGGTATTGAAGACCAGCTCGCACACCGCCTCCCTGTCTGCGCCGAAGCCATAGCCCTCGAATACCGTGCCGTCGCCGAGCACTAATTTTTTGTCGTATTTTCTTTCCATACCGTTCTCCCGTTCTTTAACGTAAGCAAAACCCTTCCGAACACCTTTTTACCCGCAAAGGGCGTGCTTTTGCCCTTGGACAAAAAGTTTTCGGGATTTATTTCAAACGACGCGTTGAGGTCTATGACGGTCAAATCCGCCGGACTTCCCGCCGCGAGCAGTCCTCCTTGCAGCCCGAAACGCCTGCGCGGACTCACGCACATCGCTTCAATCAGCCTTTTGAGAGGAAGATTTTTTTTCTTTACCAATTCCGTGTACAGCACCGGAAAAGCCGTTTCAAGCCCCACGACGCCCATAGCGCTGTCCTTCAAGCCCTTGGACTTTTCCTCCGCGGAATGCGGCGCGTGGTCGGTGGCAATCATGTCCACCGTTCCGTCAAAAAGACCTTCGACAAGCGCCTCTCTGTCCTTAATCCCCCTCAAAGGAGGATTCATCTTGAATCTGCCGTCGTCTTGAAGACAGCCGTCGTCAAGACACAGATAATGCGGAGCCGTTTCGCACGTCACGTCTATGCCGTCAGCCTTCGCCTGTCGGATAAGAGCGACAGACTCCTTTGCGGAAACGTGGCAAACGTGGTATTTCACGCCGGTTTGCTTGGCAAGCTCGAGGTCGCGTTCAATCATTTTATATTCGCTTGCGCTGCTTATACCTTTGTGTCCGTTAAGCCGCTGAAATTCACATTCGTTTACGTAACCGCCCGCTGCCAGCTCTCTTACCTCGCAGTGCGCCGCAATCACCTTGCCCAGCGCTTTTGCTTGAAGCATTGCCTCTTTTAAAAGCCGCGCGTCGTCCACACCGCTGCCGTCGTCCGAAAAAGCGGAGACAAAGGGAGCCATGGCTTTGAGGTCGGCAAGCTCCAAGCCCCGCCTTCCTTTTGTGATACAGCCGTAAGGCACAACCTCTATGACCGCGTCGCGTTCTATAATTTCAAGCTCCCGTTTCAGATTTTCCAAGCTGTCGGGCGGAGGGAGCAGATTGGGCATGGCGCACACCGCGGTGTAGCCTCCCCTTGCCGCAGCCATCGATCCGCTTGAAATGCTTTCCTTATAAAAAAATCCCGGCTCTCTGAAATGAACGTGCACATCAGCAAAACCGGGAACGATAATACAATCGGTGAAATCCGACTCCTCGAAAATGTCTCCGCCGTCAAACGAAACAATGCGGCTGCCGCTCACCGCGAGATTTTCCCGCGAAAAGCCGCCGTCGTGAAAAACCCATGCGTTTTTAAACAATCTGTTCAAAAGCCGTCTCCTTGTCTCTTTTACGCCGTTGCTTATTTTGATAGAAACGCGCGTTTTTGTCAACTGTTTTGACATGAAAAATATGTGATTTTTGTCCCGCGGATTGCCGTCAACCCGCAGGACAAAATTTCGTTAAAACAACCCGCTTATTTTCCCGGAAGCGTCCACGTCAATCTTTTCCGCGCTCGGCACCTTGCCGAGACCGGGCATGGTCATAATGTCCCCTGTCAGCGCAACGAGAAAACCCGCGCCGCTTGACACCTTGACGTTTCTCACGGTAACCGCAAAGCCGTCCGGCGCGCCGAGTCGCGTCTGCTCGTCCGAAAAGCTGTACTGAGTTTTTGCCACGCACACGGGCAGCTTGTCAAAGCCCAGCCTTGTCAGATTGGCAATCTGTTTTTTCGCCTGAGGCGTAAACACCGCTCCGCTCCCTCTGTACACTTTGGTTACGATTTTTTCCAGCTTGGTTTCAATGGAGTCGTCCGTTTCGTAAGCAAAACGAAAATCGTTTTTCTTTTCGCACAGACTCACAACCTCTCTCGCAAGAGCCTCGCCGCCCTCGCCGCCCTTTGCCCACACCTCGGACAAAGCCACGTTTACGTTGAGCGCGCGGCATTGTTTTTCGATAAATTCAAGCTCTCTTTCCGTGTCGGCGGGGAAACGGTTTATCGCCACCACGCAGGGCAGTCCGAAAACGTTTGTCACGTTGTCTATATGCCTTAAAAGATTGGGCAAACCCTTTTGGAGCGCGTCAAGATTTTCCTCGTCGAGAGCCGCTTTTGCAACTCCGCCGTGATGCTTCAAAGCGCGGACTGTCGCCACTATCACTACCGCGGAGGGCTTTAACCCCGCCATACGGCATTTTATGTCGAAGAATTTTTCCGCACCCAAATCGGCGCCGAAGCCCGCCTCCGTCACGGCGTAATCGGCAAGCCGCATGGCAAGCCTTGTCGCCATAATGGAATTGCAGCCGTGAGCGATGTTTGCAAAGGGACCGCCGTGCACAAAGGCGGGAGTGTGCTCCAAAGTCTGCACGAGATTGGGCTTCAACGCGTCCTTCAAGAGGGCTGCCATAGCTCCCTGCGCGTTGAGCTGTCCCGCTTTGACAGGCTCGCCCCCGTAGGTGTAGCCTACCGTTATGTCGGCAAGTCTCCGCTTCAAATCCGACATGTCGTATGCAAGGCAAAGAATCGCCATAATTTCGCTTGCCGCCGTGATGTCGAAGCCGTCCTCGCGCGGCGTGCCGTTTGCCTTGCCGCCCAGACCGTCGGTCACGAACCGCAGCTGTCTGTCGTTCATGTCCACGCATCTGCGCCACGTTATCTGACGGGGGTCTATATTTAACGAATTGCCCTGATAAATATGGTTGTCAATCATCGCCGCAAGCAGATTGTTTGCGGCGCCTATGGCATGGAAGTCGCCCGTAAAGTGCAGATTTATGTCCTCCATGGGCACGACCTGAGCGTAACCTCCGCCCGCCGCGCCGCCCTTGACGCCGAACACGGGTCCCAGCGACGGCTCGCGCAGCGCGACCGCCACGCTTTTGCCAAGCCGCTTCAACCCGTCCGCAAGACCTATTGTCGTCGTCGTCTTGCCCTCTCCCGCGGGAGTGGGGTTGATTGCGGTAACAAGAATCAGCTTGCCGTCCTTTCCCTTTGTTTCGTTCAGAAAATTGTAGTCTACCTTTGCTTTGTATCTGCCGTAAGGCTCGATAAATCTGTCGTCAATCCCCGCTTTTTCCGCGATTTCGCCGATGGGCAGCATTTTTACCGACTGCGCTATTTCTATGTCGCTTTTATACATAATCAGTCCTCCCAGTATCTTTCTATTTAAAATATTCCACTCCGGAGCGGAAAAGTCCCATATCCCAATTTCCCGCCACGTTTCTGTACAGCCCCTTGCCTATGCGCTCCGCGTGCCCCATTTTTCCAAGCACCCTGCCGTCGGGGGATATAATACCCTCCACCGCGTTTACGCTGCCGTTGGGATTGAACGGACTCTGCATTGTTGGCTTGCCGTCGAGGTCGACGTATTGGGTAAAAATCTGCCCGTTTTCCCTCAACCTTTGGAGCGTAGCCGAGTCGCACACGAATCTGCCCTCGCCGTGACTTACCGGAACGCTGAAAACGTCGCCCGTTTTGACGCGATTAAGCCATGCCGAGGCGTTGCTCGCAACTCTGACGCGGCTTATTGCGGACACGTGCCGACCGATATTGTTGAAAGTGAGCGTGGGAGCGTTTTCCTCCAACGCTTTTATTTTGCCGAAAGGCAACAGTCCCAGCTTTATCAACGCCTGAAATCCGTTGCAGATACCGATTGCAAGCCCGTCGCGCTTTTCAAGCAGTTCCTCCGCAGCGTCTCTCAAAGAGGGATTGCGGAACATATTTACGATAAATTTGCCGCTGCCGTCAGGTTCGTCGCCGCCCGAAAAGCCGCCGGGAAAAGCAAGTATCTGCGCTGCGGACAGCCTTTTGCCCATTTCCGCAACCGAAAACTCGACGTCAGAGGCGCTCACGTTTTTAACCACGAAAACGTCGCACTCCGCGCCTGCGTTTTCAAAAGCCTTCTGCATGTCGTATTCGCAGTTGGTGCCCGGAAAAACGGGAATAAACACGCGCGGTTTTGCGGTTTTGAAACGGGAAACGTAAATTTTTTTGGATACGAAATTTTCTTCCTCCGCCTGCCCGTATGCCGGAGCGGTTGTCGGAAACACCTGTTCGAGCCTCCCGCAAAAAGCGGTTTTGAGCGCGTCGAGAGCAATTTCCTCCCCGCCGCAGACAAGAACTCCGCTTTCGTCCAGCTCCGCGAAATATTCTGCGCGGCGGCTGTCGAAATCCTCCGCAACCACCGCAAGTATGTCGCCGTAGGCGGGGCGGAAATGCTCGGCTTCGAGACGGTCGAGCTTAGCCCCCAAATCGTTGGCAAAGAGAGACTTGACAAGCGCGGTGATTGCGCCGCCCTCCTCTACGACGGCGGTATGCAAAATTTTGCCGTTGAGAATTCCCTCGTAAACTTCTCCGTAAATTGCTTTCAGCGCGGCATAGTCGGGGCGTCCCCAAGAGTTTTTCGGCACTCTGAAACGAACTACTTTTCCCGCACGCTCGAATGCGTTGTGAACAAAAGCGTTTTCCTTTGCTATACCCATGCCGAAAGCTATGAGAGTGGGGGGCACGTCCAAATTTTCAAAGGTTCCGCTCATGCTGTCCTTGCCGCCTATTGCCGCAGTTTCCAGCCCGAGCTGCGCGTCAAGCGCGCCAAGCAGCGCGGACAAAGGCTCTCCCCAGCGGTCGGGCGCGTTGCCGGGTTTTTTGAAAAACTCTTGCAGAGTAAGCCTGATTGTCAAGGGATTTACGCCGCAGGAGACCAGCTTGGAAACGGCTCCCACAACGGAATAAACGGCTCCCGTAAAGGGAGATTTTTCCATCAAATCCGTATAAAGCGCGAAAGACGAACAGGTTATCGTAGAGGTGTAGCCCGAGCCTACGGGGGGCTTTGAAGCCATCACCGCCGCAGGCGTGAGCTGATTTTTTCCGCCGAAAGGCATGAGAACGCTAGCAGCGCCTATGGTGGAGTCGAAAACCTCGCCCATGCCCTTGCGCGAACAAACGTCAAGACGCGAAATTCTTTCTTTCAAAGCCGACTCGGCGCTTTTTTCAAGCAATTTTACCGTAACGTCGTCGTCTGTCGAAAAATAATCGCGCAAGCTTTCGCAAATTTCCGCGTCGGTGCTTTGTCTGACTCCGTTTGTATCCAGAAAAGCCCTGTCGATGTCCGTTATCGTCTCTTCTCCGTAGGTCATGACGAGACGGGGTTCCTCCGTAACTTCCGCAACCTTGACGCACTTTAAGTTTTCGTCGGAAGCAAGTCTCATAAATTCTTCCGCGTCGCTTTCGCTTACCACCACAGCCATTCTCTCCTGCGATTCGCTTATGGCAAGCTCCGTGGCGGTAAGCCCTTCATACTTTTTGTTTATTCTGTCAAGATAAATGTGCAGACCGTCGGCAAGCTCGCCTATTGCCACGCACACTCCGCCCGCGCCGAAATCGTTGCATTTGAGCACAAGCCGTGACGCGCGGGGATTGCGGAACAATCTTTGCAGCTTTCTCTCCTCGGGAGGGTTCCCCTTCTGAACCTCCGCGCCGCACGTTTCGACGCTTTTTACGTCGTGCGACTTGCTGCTGCCGGTAGCTCCGCCGCAGCCGTCGCGCCCCGTGTCGCCGCCCACCATAATAACCGCGTCGCCTGCGCGCGGCTTGCGCCTGACGACGTTTTCGCGTCTGTTGCCGCCTATGACATAGCCCGTTTCAAGACGCTTGGCTTTGTATCTGTCGTTGTAAATCTCGGCGACTATACCCGTAGCAAGCCCTATCTGATTGCCGTAGCCCGAAAAACCCGCAAGAGCCGTCGTCGTGAGCACACGCTGAGGCAGCTTGCCCGGCAAAGTTTTTTCCACAGGCTCGTCGGGCGTGCCGCAGCCGCTGACGCGCATAGCCTGATAAACGTATGTTCTGCCGCTCAACGGGTCTCTGATGGCGCCGCCGAGACAGGTCGCCGCGCCGCCGAAGGGTTCTATTTCGGTGGGGTGGTTGTGAGTTTCGTTTTTGAACATGATGAGCCATTGCTCGTCCTTGCCGTCCACGTCCACGTCCACCACAACAGAACACGCGTTGATTTCGTCGCTCTCGTCAAGATTGTTAAGCAAGCCTCTCGACTTCAACTCCTTTGCTGCGATTGTGGCAATGCTCATAAGACATGGAACCTTGTCCCCGTTGACATTGTGCTTTTCAAACAGCTTTTTGTACTGCTCCCAAGCGTTGTGTATTTCCGGATTGTCGGAAAGAATTTTAACCTCCCCGAGCCTTGTGGAAAAGGTAGTGTGACGGCAATGGTCGCTCCAATAGGTGTCCACGACTTTAAGCTCGGTCAGAGTGGGCTGCCTGCCTTTTTTGACGAAATAGTCTCTGACAAACCTCAAATCGTCCACCGTCATGGCAAGCCCCGTTTCCGCATGGAAGCGTTTCAAGCCGTCCTCGTCCATTTCGTTGAAACCGTCAAGCTCCACCCGCATTTTCCCCACGGGCTTGGCTGCGTCCTTCAAGGTTTGCGGCATCTCCGTCGTCCCTTCGCGGCTGTCCACCGGATTGACGAGAAACCGCTTGATTTTTTCAAACTGCGCATCCGTCACGCCCTTGAAAACGTAAACCTCCGCGCATTTCACGACAGGTCTGACGCCCCCCGTCAAAAACTGCACGCACTGCATTGCCGAATCGGCGCGCTGGTCGTACTGTCCGTCGAGAAACTGCACGACGAGCATTTTTTCGTCCCGCCCTACGCGCACATCGTAAAACACCCTGTCCGTATTAGGCTCGGAAAAAACCGACTCTACGCTGTCTCTCATCTGACGTTCCGTCAATCCCTCGACGTCGTATCGCAAAAGTCGGCGCACACCAGAGGGGCTTATACCCAGCGTTCTTTCGATCGACGAGCGGATTTTTGCCGCGGGCACGTCGAATTGCTCCTTTTTTTCAACGAAAACTCTGTATATCATAAAAACCTTAAACCAATCCTATGTCGGCGCGGTATCTTGCGCCCTCGAATCCAACCTTGTCAATCTGTCCGTAAACCTTTTTCCGAGCCTTGTCGAGGCTTTCGTCAACGCCCACGACGTTAAATACCCGACCGCCGTTTGTTTTCAGCCGCCCGCCGTCAAGCTTGGTGCCGGCGTGTAGGAGTCTGACGCCGTCAAGGTCGCCTATACGGATTTCCTTGCCCTTGACCACGTTGTCGGGATAACCACCGTCGGCTACCACAACGGTAAGCGCCGTTTCGTCGCTCCACAAAACTTCCGTACAGTCCAGCCTGCCCTCAATCACGGCGTTGACTATTTCAAGCAAATCGCTTTTTAAAAGCGTAAGCACGACCTGCGTTTCGGGGTCGCCGAAACGAGCGTTGTACTCCACCACTTTCAGCCCTCCGCTTGTTTTCATGAGTCCGAAGTAAAGCACGCCCTTGAAAACGATTCCATCCTTTTCAAGACCTTTGAGAGTAGGCAGCGCGATATTTTGCAGAAACTCATTTTTGTCCTGCTCCAAAAAATACGGCGTGGGCGCAAACGCTCCCATACCTCCCGTGTTGGCGCCTTTGTCCCCGTCAAACGCTTTTTTGTGATCCTGCGACGCGGGCATGGGCAGAAGGGTTTTTCCGTCGCAGAAAGCCAGCACAGTGACCTCTCTGCCCGTCATAAACTCCTCCATAACCACTTTTCTTCCCGCATTTTCGCCGAATTTTAAGTCAACCATAACGCTTTTCAAAGCGTCAAAAACCTCTTGACGGGTTCGGCAGATGACAACTCCCTTGCCCAACGCAAGTCCGTCCGCTTTGACCACAACGGGCAAATCGCAGTTCTTTGCGTATTCCTCCGCGTCTTCAAAGTCGTCGAAAGCCCTGTATGCCGCCGTCGGTATGCCGTGTCTTGCCATAAATTCTTTTGCGAAAGCCTTGCTTGCCTCCAACATAGCGGCTTTTTTGACAGGACCGAAAGCCTTGACTCCCCTTTCCGTCAGAAAGTCCACAAGTCCGCCCGCCAGCGGGTCGTCAGGCGCGACAAATACCAAATCGACGCCGTTTTTGATACAGAAATCGAAAATTCCCTCAAAATCCATAGGAGAAACGGGCGCGCAGGTCGCGCATTCGGCAATCCCCGCGTTTCCCGGCAGGCAGAACAATTTGTCAAGCAGCGGACTTTCTTTCAGTTTAAGCGCAATAGCGTGCTCCCTGCCGCCGCCTCCGATAATAGCTACGTTTATCTTTTTCATTTTGTACCCGTCAATGCTTGAAATGTCTCAAACCGGTGAACACCATGGCTATGCCGTGCTCGTCCGCCTTTAAAATACTGTCCTTGTCCCTTATGCTGCCGCCGGGCTGAACTATGGCGGAAATTCCCGCCTGCGCCGCGCGCGTCACGCAATCGTCGAAGGGGAAGAAAGCGTCGGACGCAAGCACCGCGCCCTCCGTCGGAACATTGGAGTGCTCGATTGCCTGCTCCGCAGCCCAAATACGGTTTGTCTGCCCCACGCCTATACCTATGGTCGCGCTGCCCTTTGCAAGCACAATGGCGTTTGACTTGCAATGCTTGACAACCTTCATGGCAAAACGCATGGTTTCCGTTTGCTCCGCAGTGGGACGCTTTTTGGTGACGACCTGCACGTCGTCGAAAACCTTGTCGTCGGAATTTTGAACCAACAGTCCGCCGTACACGCGTTTGAACTCGACGGTCGGCTTGTTTTTCACCGCTACGTCGGGGAGAGCCAGCACGCGCAGATTATGCTTTTTTTCCAACGCTTCGAGCGCGGCTTCGGAAAAGGAAGGCGCTATGACTATTTCGACGAAGATTTTGGAAATTTCCTCCGCAGTTTCCAAATCGATTTCGCGGTTGGCGGCGATGATTCCGCCGAAAATAGACACGGGGTCGCAGGCGTAAGCCTTTCTGTATGCTTCCGCAATCGTCGCCCCGCTCGCAACGCCGCAGGGATTGGAGTGCTTGACGGCAACCACGGTAGGCTCGTCAAACTCCTTCAAAAGCTCTATCGCTCCGTTAGAGTCGTTGAGATTGTTGTAGGACAGCTGCTTTCCGTTTTCCTGTCTTGCGTTGACTATGGAATTTGAAACGGGAAACATATCCGTATAAAGCGCAGCCTGCTGAAAAGGATTTTCTCCGTAGCGCAGCTGCTCCTTTTTCTCGAAAGCAAGCGTTAAGCTGTCGGGGAAATCAATCCCGAGCTTTTTGGCAAGATAAGCGGAAATCATACTGTCGTAGGCTGCGGTATGCGCGTAAACCTTGTACATGAGGTAAAGCCTCGTCTCACGGCTCACTTCTCCCGCTTCCAGCTCGGAAAGCGCCTTTTCGTAATCCGCGGGGTCGGTCAGCACGACCACGTCGCCGCTGTTTTTGGCGGCGCTTCTGAGCATCGTCGGCCCGCCTATGTCTATGTTTTCCACAACCTCGTCGAAGCCCTTGCCCGACATAACCGTTTGCTTAAACGGGTAAAGGTTGACTATAACCACGTCTATCGTTTGGATTTTAAGCTCCTTCAAACGCCGCATGTGTTCGGCATTGTCTCTTTTTGCAAGCAGCCCCGCGTGAACTGCGGGATGAAGCGTCTTTACCCTGCCGTCGAGACACTCGGGAAAGCCGGTAACGTCGCTTATGTTGAGAGTTTTCAAGCCGGCGTCTTCAAGACATTTTTGAGTGCCTCCCGTGCTGATAATCTCATATCCCATTGCGGCGAGCCTTTTCGCCGCGTCCACGACGCCGTTTTTGTCGCTTACGCTTATCAACGCTCTTTTTTTCATGATTTTTCCTCTCGTTGTATTTTCATTGGTTTTTGCACAACGCCGCCACCACTCTCGGCAGCAGCTCGTGCTCCTTTTCCAGCACCTTGGCGGCGACGCTCTCCGCAGTGTCGTCCGCGTCCAGCTTTACGCGCGCCTGTGCAATAATTTCTCCCGTGTCGGTGCCCTCGTCAACGTAATGCACGGTGCAGCCGCTCTCTCTTTCGCCGTTTTCCACGACGGCGCGGTGCACTCTCATGCCGTAAAATCCGTCTCCGCAGTATTTGGGAATAAGCGACGGATGAATGTTGATGATTTTTTTTGCGAATCTCTCCACAAAGCGGGGCGGCAGGATATTGAGATAGCCCGCGAGCACAATCAGCTCCGTTCCGCGTCGAACAAGCTCGTCGCCGATTGCGGAAAACATTTCCTCGTCGGACGCAAATTTCTTTTTGTCGAACACGGCGCTGTCTATCCCGTGCTTTTTCGCTCTTTCCAGCGCGCCTATGCCCTCCCTTGACGCCACCAGCAGCACGATTTTGCCGTCAATAAGCCCGCTTTCCACTCCGTCCACGACGCTTTGAAAATCGCTGCCGCCTCCCGACGCGAATACGGCTATGTTTTTCATAGAATTACGCCCCGACCTCTGACGACTTCGCCAAGACGGACAGGCTCCTCGTTGAGAGAACGCAAGGTTTCAAGCGCCTTTTCCTCCTCCGCACCGTCCAAGCACAGCACCATGCCTATACCCATATTGAAGGTGTTGTACATTTTTTCGTCCGAGATGCCCGAGCGTCTTTGAAGCGCCTTAAACAGCGCGGGTATTTCATAAGACGACCTGTCGATTTTTGCGGCAAGCCCTTCGGGCAAAATTCTCGGTATGTTTTCGACAAAGCCGCCGCCCGTGATATGGGCAATGCCCTTAATCGGATGCTTTTCAATCAGAGAAAGTATCGTTTTGACATATATCCTCGTAGGTCTCAAAAGCGCCTGAGCGGGGGACTCTCCAAGCTCCGCGTCGAACCTTTCCAAATCCTCTTTTACGGGAGGGAAAAGCTTTCTCACAAGAGAATAGCCGTTGCTGTGCACTCCGCTGGATTTCAAACCCACAAGTCTGTCTCCCTCTTTTATCCCGCTGCCGTTGATGATTTTGTTTTTCTTGGCGACGCCCACCGCGAACCCCGCCATGTCGTAGTCGTCGTCGGCGTAAAAGCCCGGCATTTCGGCTGTCTCTCCGCCGATAAGAGCGCAGCCCGCCTGCCTGCACCCCTCGCTTACTCCCTTGACAATCATGGCCACCTTTTGCGGCACGAGCCTTGACAGCGCAATGTAGTCGAGAAAAATCAGCGGCTTTGCTCCCTGACACACAATGTCGTTCACGCACATGGCAACGCAGTCTATGCCCACCGTATCGTGCCTGTCCAGCACAAAGGCGTATTTGAGCTTTGTTCCCACGCCGTCGGTGCCCGCCACCAGAACGTCTCCGTCCGGCTTGTCGTCAAGAGCGTAAAAACCGCCGAAGGAGCCCAAATCGCCCAGCACGCCGTCGGTGTAGGTTTCCTTGACGTATTTCTTCATGAGTCTGACCGCTTCGTAGCCTCTTTCCACGTCTACGCCCGCGCTTTTGTAATCAATCGCCATAATCAACTCCTGTCTTTTTTCCGTTTATTCAAAAATAAATTTTCCCGTCTCGTCGTCCGTCACGCTGTCGGGATAATTCCCGTCGAAGCACGCCGCGCAGAAACCGCCGCCTCCGCAGGCTGTTTTAAGACATTCGAGCGGAATATAGTTGAGACTGTCCGCGCCGATTTTTTTGCATATGTCGTCCTTTGTGATTTTGCCGCCTACAAGCTCCTCTCTTGTCTGCATATCCACTCCGAAATAGCACGGATGACCGACAATGGGAGAACCGACAAGCATATGAATTTCCTTTGCGCCGTTTTTGCGCAGCAGGCTGATTATTTTTTTGCTTGTTGTGCCGCGCACTATCGAGTCGTCGATGAGTATAATTCTTTTGCCCTCTATGTTGCTGCGGAACGCGTTGAGCTTCAAGCTGACGGAGTTTTCCCTTACGCTCTGCGAGGGCTGAATAAAGGTTCTGCCTACATAGCGGTTTTTGCTTATTGCGTCCACCATGGGTATGCCGCTCACGTCCGAATAACCCTTTGCGCACACCAGCGCGCTGTCCGGCACTCCCGCCACAAGGTCCGCGTCGATTTTGAAAAGCTCCGCAAGCATTCTGCCGCACTTGTAGCGCGCTTCGTATACGGACACGCCGTTTAAAACCGAGTCGCTCCTGCTGATGTACACGTATTCGAAAATACAAAACTTCGGCTCGATGTTTTTTAAAAACCTGCTCTGCATTTCAAGGTTTTCGTCGATTACCAAAACCTCTCCGGGCTTGACGTCCCGCACAATCTCCGCGCCGATTGCGTCCAGAGCGCAGGACTCGCTCGCCGCCACAATCTCGCCCTCGGGCGTTTTGCCTATAATCAGCGGTTTGAGACCGTGCCTGTCGCGCACGGCTACAAGCTTGCCCTCCGCCATGACAAGCAGCGAAAACGCGCCGAGAAACTCCTCGCAGGCGGCGACTATTCCGCCCACAAGGTCGTCCTTGATGTGGTAGTTTATTCTCGCGGCAATCACCTCGCTGTCTATCGAGCTTTGAAAAATATGCCCCTTGTCCAGCATCTGCGCCTTGATTTGATTGGCGTTTACCACGTTTCCGTTGTGGGCTACCGCCATTCTGCCCTTTTTTCCGTAAAAAACCACCGGCTGAGCGTTGACTACGTTGCTCGAGCCTGTGGTGGAATATCTCACGTGACCGACAGCTACGGTGGTAGGCGGCAAAAGCTCAAGCTCCGCCTCCTTGAACACGTCGTTGACAAGCCCCATGTTTTTGTAATAAACCGCCTTGTCTTTTTGGTAGGAAACGGCGATTCCCGCGCTTTCCTGCCCTCTGTGCTGCAACGCGAAAAGTCCGAAATACACCTTTCGCGCAAGCTCCGAGCTGTCGCGGGAGATTATTCCGAAAATGCCGCAAGCTTCCTTTATGTTTCTTTCAAGCAGAATTTTTTCCGCCATTACGCCTTTTCTCCCATAAGTCTCGCAAGCACCTCTCTGTACGCCTCCTCCACTTTTCCCAAATCGCGTCTGAAACGGTCCTTGTCAAGCTTTTCGTGCGTAACGGTGTCCCAGAAACGGCAGGTGTCGGGTGAAATTTCGTCGGCAAGCAGAATTTTGCCGTGAAAACGACCGAATTCGATTTTAAAATCGACGAGGTCGATGTTTATGTCTTTGAAATAAGCGCGCATAAAATCGTTGATTTTAAAGGCTTTTTCCTTGATTTCGTCCAGCTCCCGTTTTTCGGCAAGCCCCAGTGCGAATATGTGATAATCGTTTACCAAAGGGTCTCCCAGCGCGTCGTCCTTGTAGCAAAATTCCAAAACGGCGCTTTTCAACGGCGTGCCCTCTTTCAGTCCGAGCCTTTTGCTCAGACTGCCCGCCGCTATGTTTCTCACTATGACCTCCAACGGCACGATTTCAACCTTTTTTACCAGTGCGTCCGTGTCGGAAAGTTCCCTAATCAAATGAGTTTCGATGCCGTGCTTTTCAAGCTGCGCGAACATGAAATTGGAGCATTTGTTGTTTACCGTGCCCTTGCCGGCTATTTGCCCCTTTTTCTGCCCGTTGAACGCGGTCGCGTCGTCCTTGTAGCTGACTATAACCGCGTCCGCATCGTCCGTTTTGAATACCTTTTTGGCTTTGCCCTCGTACATCAATTCTCTTTTTTCCATTTTTTTAAGACTCCTTTTAGTTCGTCGATAATTCTTTCAGTCCTTGCCCTGCGGCAAAACCGTTTCAAGCACGTCCAAGCGCATCCTTTCCCTGTGGGCGACAAGCCGTTTTGCAAGAGCCGCGTCGGACAACGCAAGCATCTGCGCCGCCAGAATACCCGCATTCTGCGCGCCGTTTATCGCCACGGTTGCCACGGGCACGCCGTTCGGCATCTGAACGACGGACAGCAGGCTGTCCAATCCGTCCAACGTGGAGCTTTTGACAGGCAGACCGATGACGGGCAGCACGGTGTGTGCGGCAATAAATCCCGCAAGATGAGCCGCCTTTCCCGCGGCAGCGACAATCACCTTGACTCCGCTCTCCGCCGCGTTTTTGGCAAACTCCGCCACCTCGTCGGGAGTGCGGTGGGCGCTCATGACCTTCATCTCCGCGTCCACGCCCAGCTTCCTTAAAATTTCATAAGCGGGAAGCACCGTTTCGTAATCGCTTTTGCTTCCCATGACAATAGTGACAACCGCCATAGATTCCTTTGTTACCTCCTGAAATAAATCAAAAAAGGCAATTTCGCATGACAAAGCAAGCAGAAATTGCCCAGACGGACGGCTTGAACCGTTTGCGTACTCCCCCGCAGTAACCTGCCGAATTTCCGTCAGTCATACGCAACGTAAAATACCTGTTTATTGTAGCATATCCCAGTTTCAAAGTCAACGAAAAGTAAAGCAACGACGGCGGTAAAAGTTGTTTTGACGCTTGTTTTTGCCGCAGAAAATACAACGGACCGGTTTAACCGGTCCGTTTGACAGTCAACAATGTTTCAGGCTTGCTCTGCGCCCGTTTCTTGCGCTATGTCTATATCCACGTTGAATTTAAGCTCGACAAGTCCCTTGCCGAAAACGTAAACGCTGTAAGTAAGCTCGTAGTCGCCGCTCTCGTTGTCCTCCGCGGTCGCGCCCCACTTGGGATAATATCCGAGAGCCAAATCGCTTTCGGGCGTGGTCAGACCGTATGTAACGGAGGTTTCGTCTCCCTTGACGATAACCTTTTTCGTAATAATCAAATCGGTTGCCGCAGCGCCGTCATAGGCGATTTTAAGCATATCGCTGCCGTTTTTGAGCACAACGTCATACTCGCCTTCGTTCTGCGCCACCGTGCTTTCGCCGCTCATGGCAACATTGGAAACGGTAAGACTGCCGCTCAAAGCGCTCACGTTGATTTGGTAGTCGGTGTCGTTGATTTTGACGGCGCCGTCGCCCGCTTCAAACAGCACGATAATCGCCGAGGCGTAAAGCGCTTTGTCGTTGCTGTCCCAGTACCAGACCAAATCTCTCACGAAAACGTTGTTGCCCACAGACAAAGTCACAAGCTCCTGATTGTCGTATTCCGTACCGCCCACGGTAAAGGTCTGCGGCGCAAAATCCATATCAGCAACCTTTACGTAAAAAACGAAATTCACGTATTCGGCTTTTACCTGGTCGAAGGTCTTGTAGGTTTTTTCGTCCCCGCCGGTAAACTTGTTGTAAATCTCTTTCGCGCTTTCCACGGCGGCGACAGCCTGCGTGTCGATTTGTCCGTTTATCGTAAGAGCCGAGTTGACCTGAACGGGAACATTTGCCGTCACGTCGGCATAATCCTTGTAGGTCACGACGACAAAGGTATCCTCCAAAGTCAGCGCTCTGTCTTCAAAAGAAAACTGCGACGTCGCGTCAAAGCTCGTGCCGTCGTTGTACTCGGCAGTGAGCACCAGTCCCGTCGCGTCGAATTTTTCTCCCGCAACGTAAACCGTCTTTTCGGGAGCCTGCTTGACGGTCAAAGAAGTCAGAGTTTTGGCAACGACGGTTACTTCAACCTTGACGGCTCTCTCGCCGTAGGATACGACCACGAACTCGTCGTCAACGGACAGAGTGGTTTTGCTGTACGACACGTTTGCCGTTACGTCCTCCTCCGAACCGTCTCTGTAAACGGCTTTGACGGAAATGCCGGCGGATTCAAACCGCTGCCCCTCGACGTAAGAAAGCTTCGCGGGTTTGCTCACAAGAACAAGCTCCGTGACAAACTTGGTGTAAACCTTTACGTTCCAAGTCGTGGTCAGCTTGGTTTCCCCTTCCGTATATGTAACGGTGATTACCTTTTCGCCTACTGTCAGCTTGTCGGACAGAACCATATCCGCAGTCATGGGCGTTTCCTTGGCTTTGCCGTTGCTGTAAGTAACCTTGAGTATGCCTCCGGTAACATCAAGATAGTCGTCCACGAGATAAACGGACTTGTCCGGATTTTTCACGACCTCTACCGAAACCGGCGTCGCCTCCTTGCCTTCGCACGCCGCTAGAGCAAACGTAAACGTCAGCGCAAGCAGCAAAACGACCAACAAAAGCCTTGTCTTTGATTTCATCGATTTTCCTCCCTTTTAAGTCTCTCGACTGTTACGGTGCAACCATTATAAACGAAATCGTCTTTAAGGTCAACAAAAAAACCGCGTTTGGGCGGTTCCTGTTTTTTCCTTTGCCCGACTTGACAATTAATCTCATTTTATTTTTTTCGTTTACTCACAAAAGCAAATTTCCTCCTCGAATATACTCTCGTTTTTCGGCTATTGTTTTGTGAGACGTCGGGTGAAAAGCTATTTCATTGTTTTGTCACACCAAAAACCGCGACGGTATGTTAAAATAATGCTCGGAAATATTCGGGACTAACCGACAGACAAGGAGACAATCAGACAATGGGTTACGAAAACAGACAGGACATACCGGTTAAATACACGTGGGATTTGTCCGCTATTTATCCAAACGAGACGCTGCTCGAAAAGGACTGCGCGGCGGCGGGCGAGCTTATCGGCAAAATCAAGAATTACGAGGGAAAGCTGAACAACGAAAAAAGCATTTACGAGTTTTTCGAGCTGACCGGAGACATCGAGGAGCTTTTTGAAAAAGCGATATGCTACACCCACATGAAAATGGACGAGGACAGCAAAAACACCGACGTTCAGGCCATGCGAGACAAGGTTTTGAGCAATTACAACAAGTATTCCGTCGCCACCTCGTTCGTGCAGCCCGAGCTTAGCAGGCTTGACGAAAAGACTCTGGACGAAATCATGGCAAAGCCGCAGTTCAAAAAACACAATTATACCCTGCGCAGAATCAAAGCGGGAAAAGCGCACGTGCTTTCCGCCGAGGCGGAAGAGCTGCTCACAAACGCGGGCGAAGTGACGGGATATTTCCGCGAAACCTTCGGCAGGCTGGACAACGGCGAAATGGATTGGGGAACCGTCAAGGTGGACGGCGAGCCTGTTGCGCTCTCTCACGGAAGTTACAGTATGCTCATGCAAAACCCCTCGCAGGAGGTCAGAAAACAGGCGTTTGAAGCCTGGTACAAAGCCTACGAAGGGAAAATAAACACCATTGCAGGTCTTTACTGCGGCAGCGTAAGACAGGACTGCTTCTTTGCAAAGGCGCGCAAATTCGGCAGCGCCATAGAAAAAGCGCTGTTCTACGAGGAGGTTGACAGAAAAGTTTACGACAACCTCATCGACAGCGTAAACAAAACGCTTCCCATGCTGCACGAATACATGGCTTTGAGAAAAAAGGTCATGGGGCTTGAAACTCTCAATATGTACGACTTGAATTATCCCATGATTCCCGCGGCAAACCTCGCGCTTGAATTCGACGAGGCTTTCGCTTTGGTCAAGGAAGGCTTGAAGCCTTTGGGCGAGGAATATCAGGGGCTGCTGCAAAGAGCTTACGACGAGCGTTGGATGGACGTGTACGAAACGCCCGGAAAGCGCAGCGGCGCTTATTCCATGGGCGTGTACGGCGTTCACCCTTACGTTTTGCTCAACTACGAAAAGACGACGCACGACGTTTTCACCATCGCGCACGAGCTCGGGCACTCCATGCACAGCTATTACAGCTGTCAGGCTCAGGGAAGAGAACAGAACAACTACACCATTTTCGTCGCGGAAGTGGCAAGCACCTGCAACGAAATACTGCTGCTCCGCCACCTGCTCAAAAAGGAAACGGACAAGGATATGCGCAAATATCTGTTAAGTTATCTGCTGGACACGATACGCACGACCATGTTCCGTCAGACCATGTTCGCGGAGTTCGAGGCAAAGGCGCACGAGCTGATTGAAACGGACAAACCGTTCAACTACGAAAGCCTGTCCGACATATACTACGGACTCAACAAAAAATACTACGGTCCCGCGGTGGAGCACAACAGACAGATAAGATACGAATGGTGCCGTATCCCCCATTTTTACAGAGGCTTTTACGTCTACAAGTACGCCACCGGCATAACAAGCGCCATCTGCATAGCCGACAAAATACTCAAAGAGGGCGAGCCGGCGGTAAAACGCTACAAGGAATTTCTTTCCACCGGTTGCAGTCTCGACCCCGTGAACGAGTTGAGAATCGCGGGTGTGGATTTGGAAACCTCCACGCCCTTCGAGACGGTAGCCAAAATTTTTAAAGAAACTTTGGACGAACTCAAAGAGCTCTGCAAATAATTTTTCCGACGACAAGCCGCCCGCCAAGGGCGGCTTTTTCATTGTCAAAATGCTTTTTTGAACACGAAAAAGGACGCGGTAACCGCGTCCTTAAACAACGTCAATCGTTGAAAGCGTATTTCAAAACAGGCTGTCTCGCCGCTCTGACCTCGTCCACTCTGCCGATAATCGTTCTGTGGGGAGCTTCGTGCAGGCTCTGAGCGTCTTTTTCCGCAATTTGCCTGATTTCTCCCAACACTCTGATTGCTTCGTCGAGAGTTTCCTTGGTTTCCGTTTCGGTAGGCTCGAACATCAAATCCTCGTGCACTATCAGCGGGAAGTACATTGTGGGCGGATGTATGCCGTAGTCAAGCATCGCCTTTGCAACGTCCATGGCGGAAACTCCCTTTTCGTGTTTAAGATTTTCCAAAGTCAGCACGAATTCGTGCATACACACTCTGTCGTAAGCAACGGGATAAAACTCTTTGAGTCCCTCCATGAGATAATTTGCGTTGAGCACGGCTTTCTGCGCGGCGTCCTTTATGCCCTCCGCGCCCAACGTGTCGATATAAACCGCGGCGCGCAGCGCGACAAGAAAATTGCCGTAAAAGCACTTTACCTTGCCTATCGACAAGGACTCGTCGTAGCCCTCGGGCTTTTTCCCGAACACGGGCGCGGGCAGGAAGGACGCAAGAATCTTTTTGCAGCCGACGGGACCGCTTCCCGGACCGCCGCCGCCATGGGGCGTACTGAATGTTTTGTGCAGATTGAGGTGTATTACGTCAAACCCCATGTCTCCCGGACGCACCACTCCCATAACGGCGTTGAGATTGGCTCCGTCGTAGTAGCACAGCCCTCCCGCATTGTGCACGATTTCGGTTATTTCCAGTATGTTTTTGTCAAACAAGCCAAGCGTGTTGGGGTTTGTCAGCATAAGCCCCGCAGTGTCCTCTCCAACAAGGGATTTTAGCGCGTCTATATCCACGCCGCCTTCCGCGTTGCTTGGCACGGAAACTATTTCAAAACCGCACATATGCGCGCTTGCGGGGTTTGTGCCGTGCGCCGAATCGGGCACCAGAATCTTTTTGCGTTTCAGGTCGTTTCTGTGCTCGTGATATTTTTTGACTAGCATCATGCCGGTAAATTCGCCGTGAGCGCCTGCGGCGGGTTGAAGCGTAATGGCGTCCATACCCGTGATTTCGCACAGCTTGTCGGAAAGCCCGTCCAAAACCTCGACGCAGCCCTCGGCGTTTTCAAAGCCCTGCAAAGGATGTACGCGCGTAAAGCCCGACAATGCCGCCACGGCGTCGTTGACGCGGGGATTGTACTTCATCGTGCAGCTGCCGAGCGGATAAAAGCCGTCGTCCACGCCGTGAGCCTTTTTGCTGAGAGCGGTGTAGTGACGGATAACGTCTATTTCGGACACTTCGGGCAGTCTCGCCTCCTGCGCGCGGCGGGGCGCGTTTAAAGCGACCGCGGGCACGTCGCACTCGTCCAAAAGCACTCCCGTCCTGCCCTTTACGGATTTTTCAAAAATCAACATTTCATTTCACCTCCGCGAAAGCGTCCGCAACCGCGTCGAGTGCGCACTTGGACGCTTTTTCCGTCGCGCACCACACCGACGTGCCGTCGTCAAGACGCAAACCGCCGAGTATGCCCTTTGCGGCAAGCGCCTTTTCCAGCCTTTCGTCGTATTTGTCCGTTTCGATGGCAAATTCATGGAAAAACTCGCCGTCGAATTTAAGCTTCACGCCTTTGACCTCGGTCAGACGTTTTGCAAGATAATGCGCTTTGGAAACGCACTGCTCCGCAACCTGTCTCATGCCCTCGCGTCCCATAACGGCAAGGTAAACGACCGCCGTCAGGGCGCACAGCGCTTGGTTGGAGCAAATGCTGCTCAACGCCTTTTCGCGCCTGATGTGCTGCTCCCGCGCTTGAAGCGTGAGTACGTAAGCGGTTTTTCCGTTTTTGTCGACGGTCTGTCCCACCACTCTGCCGGGCATTCGTCTGCTCATCTTGGAGTCGCAGGTGAGGATTCCCAGATAAGGACCTCCGAAGGCAAGCGGCATACCCAAAGGCTGACCGTCGCCCACGGCAATATCCGCGCCGCACTCCTTTGGCGTAACAAGCACCGTTGCGGAAACGGGATTGAATATGTAAACAAACTTGGCTCCCTTTTCGTGCGCCTTGTCTCCCACCGCCTTCATGTCCTCTATCAATCCGAAGAAATTGGGCGACTGCGCCACCACGCACGCGGTGTTGTCGTCCAAGGCTTTTTCCAGCGCGTCAAGGTCGGCAAGGCCGTTTTTGTGGGGAATTTCCACCAATTCGAAGCCCGAAGCGTAGGCGTAAGTTTTTGCCACGGCAACGGTTTCGGGATTGACCGCGCCGAGAACCAAAACCTTGCTTTTCTTTTCGCAAGCCATAATCATGGCTTCGCCGACGGCGGTGCCCACGTCGTAAACCGAAGCATTGGAAACATCCATGCCGGTAAGTTCGCACATGAGCGTCTGATATTCGAATATGGTTTGAAGAATACCCTGACTTATTTCGGGCTGATATGGCGTATATGCGGTTACGAACTCGCTCCTTGCCGCCAGCGACCTGACCGCAGCGGGTATAAAATGGTCGTAAGCGCCGCAGCCTCTCAAAACGGTGTCGAACACCTTGTTTTCGGACGCCGTTTTCTCGTATTTGCGCTCGACAGCCGCCTGACTCATGCCCTGCCCCAGCCCGAGCTTTTTGAGCATAAGCTTTTCGGGCACGTCGGCGTAGAGAGCGTCCAGACTGTCCAAGCCCACTGCGTCAAGCATGGCTTTTACGTCCGCCGAGGTGTGCGGAGTATATTTACTCATTTTTCACTCCTTTAAAAAACAGAATCCGTCCTTTCCCCGACGGAATCTGTCTTTTCAAATAAAAATTAAAGCGTCTTGATAAATTCGGCGTACTGCTCGGCGTTCATAAGCCCGTCTTCCCTGCCGGTCATTTCCACTTCGACAATCCATGCGTCGTCGGAAGCTTCGTTGATTTTTTCGGGCGCGTCGGCAAGCTCTTCGTTCACCGCCACAACCTTGCCGCAGACGGGGCTCAAAACCTCGCTGACCGCCTTGACCGACTCGATGTCGGTAAAAGCCTTGCCGCACTCGACGTCGCTGCCCAATTCGGGAAGATTGACGTAAACTATGTCGCCAAGCTCCTGCTGCGCATAGTCGGAAAGTCCTATCTGCGCCTTGCTGCCTTCGATTTTTACCCACTCGTGGGATTTGCTGAACAATTTTTCCATTTATCTGTCTCCTGAATAAATTTTTATTTCAACCTCTTTTATAAAAAGGCATTTTTACGACTTCGGCTCTGAGTTTTTTGCCTCTCACGTCTATGACGACCTCTGGCTCCTCATAGCTTTTTTCGATTCTCACCATGGCAAGCGCGTGCTGAAACGTGGGAGAGTAGGTGCCCGTCGTAACTACGCCGATTTTTCTGCCGTCGGACGCGGCGAACACCTCGCAGCCCTCTCTGGCAATCCCCTTGTCGATAAGCTTCACGCCCTTGCGCTTGAACTGCGCGGGGCGCTCCTCCAACGCCCTTTTGCCGATAAAGTCCGGCTTGCCCATTTTCAAAGCGAATCCCAGCCCGACCTCGTGGCCGAGATAGTCCTCGTTCAGCTCGTGGCCGTATAGAGGCATGCACGCCTCGAATCTCAGAGTGTCTCTCGCTCCCAGACCGCAGGGCAGAATGCCGTATTCCTTGCCTGCGTCGAGTATTTTTTCAAAAATTTCTGGAGTCCTTTCCGCGGGGCAGTAAATTTCAAAGCCGTCCTCGCCCGTGTAACCCGTGCGGGAAACAATACATCTGCCGTCGGTAACCCTGTCGCTGACCTTGAAAGTATAGTATTTTTCGGGTATTTCGCTTTCGGGCAAAATTTTGCGCAAAATCTCCTCCGATTTGGGTCCTTGCAGCGCCACCTGACCGGTTTTTTCCGACAGATTTTCAAAGCGGGTGCCGTCAAGCAGACGGTTTGACACCCAAGCCGCGTCCTTGTCGCAGTTGCCCGCGTTGACTACCAGCAGGTATTTCTCCTCCGAAAGCCTGTAAACCAACAGGTCGTCCACCTCGCCGCCCCTCTCGTTGAGCATCATGGTGTACCTGATTTGTCCGTCGCAAAGCCCCGTCATGTCGTTGGACATAAGCCTCTGAATTGTGTCGAAAGCGCTTTTTCCTTCAAGCAGAAACTCGCCCATGTGACTGACGTCGAACAAGCCTGCCGCGTTGCGCACGGCGTTGTGCTCTGCAATGAGTCCCGCCCCGTACTGCACGGGCAGCTCAAAGCCGCCGAACTCCACAACCTTGCCGCCGTGATTTAAATGATTCTGATACAACGGTGTTCTTTTAGCCATAAATTTATATGCTCCTTTGGACTCTGAAATCAGAGAAATATTCCGCAATAGATTATATCAAAGGCAGGCTCAAAAATCAATCGTTTTCGGGCAACCTTTCGCGCAGCCGCGCATTAAATTTGACGCCGCCCGCGTCGGGCGGGTCAAGGCGTGCGTCTTGCCGCGAAAAGTCCCCGAACCCGACGCTTATCGTATTGTTTTTTCCCGAATTATATTCGTCGGCGCGTCTATAAAAAACAGCGTTCTTTTTTAACAATCGCTTGTCAAAATCTTGATTTTGTGCTAAAATAAAAAAACCGCATTTACCTTTGCGGTCAATCTAAGGAGAGTAGAAATTGGATATTTTTGAAAAATGCAAGCGTATTCCCATCGCGGACGAAGCCAAAGCGGCGGGAATATACCCCTATTTCCACAGTCTTACAAGCAGACAGGACACCTCCGTTCAGATGAGCGGGAGACAGGTAATAATGTTGGGCTCCAACAACTATCTCGGGCTGACCTCCCACCCCGAGGTGACGGAAGCGGGGAAAAGAGCGCTTGACAAATACGGCTCGGGATGCAGCGGCAGCCGTTTTCTCAACGGCACCATGGATATTCATATTGCGCTCGAACGCGAGCTTTCCGACTTTTTGGGCAAGGAGGATTCCGTCACTTTCGGCACGGGCTTTCAGAGCAATCTCGGCATTATTTCCGGCATAGCGGGACGCAACGACATAGTTTTCTGCGACCGCGAAAACCATGCCAGCATTTATGACGGCAGCAGACTCAGCTACGCCAAGTTTGTAAGATACGCCCACAGCAACATGGCGGACCTTGAAGCAAAGCTGTCCGCCGCGGCGGATTCCTACGGCAAGCTCATAGTCACCGACGGAGTTTTCAGCATGAGCGGCGACATATGCAAGCTGCCCGAAATCGTAGCGCTTGCAAAAAAATACGGCGCACGCGTCATGGTGGACGACGCGCACGGGTTGGGAGTGCTGGGACGGTACGGAAAGGGCACTGCGGAATACTTCGGCTTGACGGAGCAGGTCGACATAATCATGGGCACCTTTTCCAAGTCGCTTGCGAGTCTGGGAGGTTACATGGCTGCGGACGCCGTCGTCTGCGAATATATCCGCCACGCAAGCCGTCCGTTCATTTTCAGCGCGAGCATGACTCCCGCAAACGTGGAATGCGCGCGCGCTGCGCTCGGAGTGCTCAAACGCGAGCCGGAGAGAGTAAGTATGCTGTCGGAAATAAGCGACTACATGAGAGGACTGCTCAAAGGCTACGGAATCGCAATAAAAGAAAGCTCCACGCCCATTATACCTATATACACCTACGGCGACGCCAAAACCTTTTACGCCTGCAAGCTGCTGCTCGAAAAAGGCGTGTACGTAAATCCCGTGGTCAGTCCCGCCACTCCCGTAGGAGAGGGACTGCTGAGGACAAGCTACACCGCAACGCATACGAAGCAGCAAATGGCTCTCGCAGCAAAGCTAATCAAGGAAACGTTGGACGAGCTTTCGGATTTTTCCGAAGAGGATTTTTCCTCGCAGGCGCGTTCCTGAAAACAAAAAGCCGCGTTGTACAACGCGGCTTTGATTTTTCCATACAAAAACGGACAACCGAGAATTACTCCGTTGCCGCCTCCTGCGCGGCGCTTTCGGCAGCGCAAGACAGCTCCTCCTTTTCCGTCCGCTCTTTTTCGGCGTTTTCCTCCTGCAAAGCGCGCCTCAAAAGCGACTTTATGTAATCGCTCTTGTTCTTTACATCCTTCAAGGCTTCCAAAATATCCTTGTCCTTGACAACGTCGCACCTGAAAACGACGTTTTTGACCTCGTTTTCGGGCTTAGGCGTCGGGCGTTGGGCGTAATACATCCTCAGCGCGCCGATATTCATGTCGTACAAACCGCTCATCGGTATAAATTCCCTTTTCATAACCTGTCAAACCTGTGTTTAAAATTTTTTGTAAAACGGATAAAATTTTCCGCGTCGTGGTAGAGATTGCCTTTTTTGTTCCAGATAAGTCCTATGCTCAGATTTATGGGCTTTTTGAGCGGTATTGCAATAATTTCGGGGTCGTTCTCCGCCACCTGATTGAACAAAAACGCGCCCACGTTGTTAAATTCCAGAAATTTTTTTATCGTGTAGAGCTGATTGGAGCAAATCATGACCTGCGGCTCCACTCCCGCGCAGGCAAACGCCTTTTTCACGTAAATATGCTGATAAGAATCCGACTTGAAAAGTATGATTTTTTCGTCCTTCAAATCGGCGAAATCAACGCTGTCCCTTTTTGCCAGCCTGTGCCCCGCGCCGACGCAGAAGCAAAGCTGCGTGTCGCAGATATGCAGCGTGTTGAATTTTTCCGACGGCATCTCGTCAATGATTGCAATCCCCAGGTCAAGCGTGTTGTTTTCCACGCTCTTTGCAACCTGCAAGGAACCTGACTCCTGCATTTCCACCTCTGTTTCGGGATATTTCTCCTTGTAAGCGCTGAACATAGCGGGAAACAGAAAGGTGCCCACCATGGACGGAACGCCTATTTTGATGTGGTTGAGATTGTTTCCGAGGTCCTTCATCTGCGTGGAAAGAATGTCCACCGCGCCCAGAATATCCGTGACCTTGTCGAGAAAATACTCCCCCTCGTCGGTTAAAAGCAGCTTGTTGTTCTGACGGTAAAACAATTTCACGCCGAATTCGGTTTCCAAATCCTTGATTGAGGAGGAAATCGCAGGCTGCGAAACATACAACTCCTCCGCCGCTTTGGTAATATTGTTGTACCTGCACACCGTCATGAAATATCGAAGCTGCGAAATTTTCATCTTAACCTCACGCCTTCAAATTCGGGCATGAATATTATAACAAAAATTTATAAATAAAGCAATGTTTTTTCGGGCTTTATAAAAAAAATCAATGGCCGCATTATATTTTCGGATAAGCCGCAACGCTTTACAAACTACGGCTCATAATTTAAAATAAGAGCATGGAAAAAAGCGTTAAATGTTGTTACCTCGTATGCGCCGGCGAAATGAAAACGCCTCTAAACATAGAAAAAAAACCTTTCGACAAAATCATTGCGGTGGACGGCGGCTTGAAAAAACTCAGACAGGCGGGTATAGTCCCCGACCTGATTGCGGGAGACTTCGATTCTTTGGGATTTAAGCCCGAAACGGGGAAATTGCTCTGTCTGCCCGTCGAAAAGGACGTAACCGACTCCTATGCCGCCGCCATGGCGGCGGCGGACGAGGGGTTTGAGCGCATAATTATATTCGGCGGCACGGGAGGACGCACGGAACACACCTTCGCCAACGTGCAGCTGCTCGCGGCTCTCGCAAAACGCGGAGTCAAGGGCTTTCTCGCGGACGACGGACGCACCTTGTTTGTTTCCGACGGCGGAACGACGAAAATCGCCGCGCGCAAAAGCGGATACGTTTCGGTGTTTTCGCTCGACACCAAATGCGAAGGAGTAACTCTCAAAGGACTCAAATATCCTCTTTCCGGATACACGCTGACAAACGAATTTCCGATAGGAGTTTCAAACGAATTTATCGGGCAGACGGCGGAAATAATCGTCGAAAAAGGCGTTTATCTCGTTGTCGCGGAGTGCAGTCCCGATGATTTTTCATAAATAATCCCGCTTCCGTGTCGCCAATATACATTTTTTTTAAATATAATAATCTAAAAGTCGTCGAGCGCCGTTTGATAGGGAAGAAACGCCGATAACGGAGCTTTGAAGGGAGCGCGCAATGCTTAAAATAAAAAACGATTTCAATACGGTCAAATGGTGGCAGTTTCCCATGCTGATTGTCGCGGGCATTGTCAACGCGACGGGAGTGGCGCTGTTTCTGCTGCCCTCGGGAGTGCTGGACGGGGGCTTGTCGGGTACCGCCATTCTGCTGTCTAAAATCACGCCGCTGCACGTAAGCTTGTTTCTCGTGATTTTGAACGTCCCGTTTTTCCTTTTTGCCATTTTCAAACAGGGCCCTGCAATAGCCGCCTGTTCTTTGGTCGCCATCCTCTCCTATTCGGGCATGACGTGGGTGTTTCAGACGGGGTTGGGGCTGACAGCCAAAATGTGGGAGCTTGTCGGTCAGGACGTTTTTCTCTGTTCCATATTCGGCGGCATAATATCGGGACTCGGTTCGGGGCTGACTATCCGTTTCGGCGGCGCAATGGACGGCGTCGAGGTCATGGCGGTGCTGTTCGCCAAAAAAATAGGCGTAACCGTCGGTCAGTTCGTCATGATTTACAACATAGTCATCTACACCTTGGCGTGCTTTTTGCTCGGCAATTTCAGCGTCGGACTGTACTCCATTGTCACCTACGCAATCGGACTGAAAGCCGTGGACTTTGTGGTTGACGGCTTCGACAAGGGAAAGGCGTGCATAATAATAACGCAAAAAGGCGACGAAATGGCTTCCGTAATATGCCGTGAAATGGGCAGAGGCATCACCCTTCTCGACTCGAAGGGCTTTTATTCCAAAGAAACAAGAACGATGATGTACTGCGTCGTAAACCGTTTTGAAATCGGCAGACTGAAAAAACTTGTAAATCAGGTGGACGACACGGCATTCGTCACCATTTCCGAGGTGAGCGAAGTCATGGGCACGGGCGTGCACCTGCGCAGAAGAAAGCGCGGAGAGGATACTCCGTCGCATATGTCCGACCTTGCGGAGGCTCCGCCCGAGTCGGAAACCGAGGAAACCCTTAACGCCGCCGAGGAAACCGCCTCCTGAAAATTTAAGCAATTCAAAAGCCCCCGCCTGACGGCGGGGGCTTGTTTTATTTTATTCGGCGGGGTCTCCGAGTATATCCCACGGCGTAAGTATCGCCAGCAGTCTTTCGTCCCTCCTGCCGTTGTCGGTCAGAAATATCATGCGCAGCTTGGAATTGTCTCCGCGCCGTCTGAACAAAAGTCTGACGTCGAAAAGCTTGGCGTTTTTAGGCACGAAGGCGTAGCTTCCGAACACGTCGTCGTCAAGAGAAATCAGCTCCTTCAAATCGTCGAAAACCGTTTCCTCGCTTATTTTTATTCTGTTTTTCCTCATGACTGCCTTAAAAACCGCGTTGGCGCTGAAAACGCCCGCCACCCTCCCTTCCGAAAGCACGGGAACGTGGGAAAAACCTTTTTCAAACATTTCGCGCATTACGGGCAGCACACGGGTTTGGGGAGAAGCGGTCAGCACTCTTTCAATCCTGACCGCGATTTGCAGACAACGCTTGGGATGTTCCAGCTCGTTGAGCATGAAATCCAGAAATTCAAGCATTTTGGCGCTTGGCTCGACGATATAACTGCCGTCAAGACGCGGATTGTGCGATATGACGTTGCGCACCTCGCGGCAATAATTCAGTTCCGTCGCGTATTTTCCGAACTCCCGCGTGTTGGCAAGAAAAATCAGAGGGCTGTATCTGCCGCAGTCGAATTTTTCCTCCGTGAGGTTTTCAAGGCGGTTGTATTTATCCAGAAATTCGTTTGCTCTGCTCATAAAAAACTCCGACGCGCAATGCTTCTTTTTTTATATTATACTGCATTTTTCGTTTCGGCGCGAATATCTGAAAACATTTCCGCGAAAGATTCCTTTATTTACGTTTAAACGCTTTTTTCCTCTCCCGCTTTTCGGTTGAAAGCGCGCGCAGTGCGTTTAGAATTGCGATGAACGCCACTCCTACGTCCGCAAACACCGCCCACCACATGGTTGCCAAGCCCAGCGCGGACAGCAACAAAACGGCAACCTTTACCGTTATCGCAAACCATATGTTTTCATAAACTATGCGCCGCACTTTTTTGCTAAGCCAAACGGCGTCGGCGACGCGCATGGGCTCGTCGGTCATAATTACCACGTCAGCCGCCTCTATCGCCGAGTCCGAGCCGACTCCGCCCATGGCTATGCCCACGTCCGCCCGCGCCAGCACCGGCGCGTCGTTCAAGCCGTCTCCGACGTAAACAAGGGTTTTGCCCGACGTTTTTTTTCTCAACAGTTCTTCGAGTCTTTCCACCTTGTCCGCGGGCAAAAGCCGAGCGTAAACCGCGTCCAGTCCCGTTTTTTCCGCAACCTCGCGCGCAATCGCCTCGTTGTCCCCCGAAAGCATAACCGTGTTTTTGACTCCCGTGTTTTTCAATCGGGCTATTGCCTGCGCGCTGTCCCGTTTGATTTTGTCCTTTATGACAATGCTGCCCGCAAATTTGCCGTCAACCGCCACGTACACCGTGGTGCCCGACGTTACCGTTTCTTTGAACTCTATGCATGACTCACGCATGAGCAGCGCGTTTCCCGCAAGAACAGCGTGCCCGTCAACCGTTGCGCTTACGCCCTTGCCCGCCGTTTCCGAGACGTTTTGCGCATGTCCGTCCGTTTCGCGACCGTACCCGTTTACTATCGAAAGGGCTATCGGGTGCGTTGAAAGACTCTCCGCGCACGCGGCGTAAAACAATACGCTCTCCTTGTCGAATCCGTTTTCGGCGTTAAGCTCCGCCACCTCGAACCGCCCTTCCGTCAGCGTGCCCGTTTTGTCGAACACAACCGTTTCGGTCTTTGCGAGAGCTTCGAGATAGTTGCCGCCCTTGACCAGAATACCCATTTTTCCCGCTCCGCCGATACCGCCGAAAAAGCTCAGCGGCACCGAAATGACAAGGGCGCAGGGACAGGACACCACCAGAAAGGACAGCGCTCTGTACACCCAATCATTCCAGCCGCCGCCCGTTATCAACGGCGGCAGCACGGCAAGAAGCAGTGCGACGCCCACCACGACAGGCGTGTAAACGCGCGCAAATTTGGTAATAAAATTTTCACTTGAAGATTTTTTGTCGGAGGCGTTTTCCACAAGCTCCAGAATTCTGCTCGCCGTGCTCTCCCCGAAGGGCTTTTCGACGCGCGCGTAAAAAACGCCCGTCATGTTGATACAGCCGCTCATGACCTCGCTTCCGCAGGCAACCTCGCGGGGCAGCGATTCGCCCGTAAGAGCCGAGGTATCCAGCGACGAAGCTCCCTCCGTAACAACGCAGTCAAGCGGCACTCTGTCTCCCGGCTTGACGACGAGCGTATCTCCCACCGCGACGTCGTAAGGAGCAACCTTTACGGCTTCGCCATCTCTCAATACGTAAGCGTAATCCGGTCTTATGTCCATAAGCTCGGCAATCGACTTCCTGCTCCTGTCGACGGCGATTTCCTGAAACAACTCTCCGACCTGATAGAAAAGCATAACCGCCGCGGCTTCGCCCAACTCGCCCAAAGCCACCGCGCCTACCGTGGCGACGGTCATCAAAAAATTTTCGTCGAACACCCGTCCGTGCAGAATATTGGTCAAAGCGCGCCACAGAATGTCGTAGCCCACAATCAGGAAGGAAACCGAAAACAACGCAACAGCCGCAATTTCCGCCCATTTTGCCTTAAACGCATGTTCAAAAACCATAGCCACGGCAAACAAAGCGGCGGACACGCAAATTCTTGCGAATTTGATTCGTCTCTTTCTCATAATCAAGCCCTTTTCAGACGCGTCTGACGGTTGCGGACGGCTCGAATTTCTTTATTGTTCTCACCGCGTTTGCATAAACCTCGTCGAAAGCCTGCTCGTCCGCCGCAAGCAGCATTTTGCCCGTCATAAAATTGATGTTGACCTTTTCCACATTGCTTAGCTTTGACAGCGCCCTTTCGATTTTTGCCGCGCAGTTGGCGCAGTCTATACCGTCTATTCTGAATGCCTTTTCCATTTTTTCGCTCCTTTTACCTATGATTCAAATGCTCCACAGCCATTTCCACAACGGACTGCACGTGGTCGTCGTCCAGAGAATAAAACACGTTTTTGCCTTCTCTCCTGAATTTGACCAGCTTGGCGTTTTTGAGATATGCCAGCTGATGGGATATGGCTGATTTTGTCATACCCAGCAGTGCGGCAAGGTCGCAGACGCACAGCTCGTTGCCGTCCAAAGCGCACACTATTCCCGTGCGGGTTTTGTCGCCCAGCACCTTAAAAAAATTTGTAAGCCCGTCAAGCAGCTCCGCGTCAGGCATAGAGCGGCGCGCCCTCTCCACAGCCGAAGGGTGCAGCTCGCTGCAATCGCATACGGGTAAGCTTTCAAACATACGTCAATCTCCTTTCAGTTGAATGCCTGCTCAACTGTCAAGCGTATTATAGTTGAATGCCTGCTCAACTGTCAAGCGATTTAATATATTTTATTTAAAAAATTTCAAAATGTTGCGGCGACAAGCCGCTTGGCGGATTAACAGACAGAAAAACGGGCACAATAAAAAAGACGAGGAGGTAAAAAGCCTTATGAAATGCAGCAATTGCGGAAGGGAAATCGCCAGCGCGCAAATTTGGGAGTGTCATTCCTGCAACATATATATGTGTCCGGAGTGCGCGGTCAACGGTATGGGTATGTGTCCCCACTGTTTTTCACCCGTAAAGCCGTACAGTTAAAACAAAAAACAGCTGAAAACAAAACGGGCGAACATACAAGTTCGCCCGTTTTTAATAAACGATTATCTGTTTTTGCCGAGAAAGAACAGCGCCAGCGTGCCGGGACCGCTGTGCGCCCCTATTACAGGGTCGATGTAATGCGTCACAAACTCCTTTACCTTCATCTTTTCGGAAATTTTGTTTTTAAGAAACTCCGCATCCTCTATGCAGTCGCCGTGACCGATAAATACAACCTGTTCTTCGGGATTTTCAACGGTTTCCGCCATTTTGTCCACCATTGCCGCTATGGATTTTTTGCGACCGAGCACCTTGCCCGTCGCAGTCAGACGCCCCTCGTCGTCGCAGTGCATGACCGGCTTGATGTTGAGTATGCTTGCAAGCAAATAGCTTGTGGACTTGACTCTGCCGCCCTTGAAAAGCCAATACAGGTCCTCAACGGTAAACCAATGCGCCAGACGCAGCTTGTTTTTTTCAAGCCAGTCCCTGACCTCCTCTATGGACTTACCGTTTTCTTTGAGGGTGCACGCATGATAAACCATAAGCCCCTCCCCCATAGACGCGCCGAGACTGTCCACTACAAATATTTTTCGCTCTGGATATTTTTCCGCAAGCCTTTGGGCTACGGCTTTTCCGTTGGCGCAGGTGACGCTAAGCGCGGAGCTGAAAGCCACGTACAGAATATCGCTGCCTTTTTCAAGCGTCTTTTCAAAGGCTTCGGCAAACGCTTCCTCGTTTATGCAGGAGGTGGAAATGCTCTCCTTTTTGCGCAGCCTGTCGTAAAAAACTTTCAGGTCGTTCTTGCCGTCCTTTTCATAGGAATAGGTTATTTCTCCGTTGACAATGACGGGAACGGGAATTACGTTTAACTTAAAACGCTCTATTATTTGATTCGGAAGGTTTGCCGTGCTGTCGGTAAATATTTCATAGCTCATAGCTCAAAAACTCCTATTTTAAATTTACGTTCAGTGTACCACTTTTAAGAACGATTTTCTATCTATTGCTCAAAAAATGCGGTATACTGTTGCCTTTTTTGCGGTAGAGTTTGTTTTTCGGCTCTCTACTCACGGTAGAATCCTTTAAAATCTTGACAAAACCGCCGTTTTTTTCTATAATGAACGCATGGAAGAACAGGAGCAATTAAAACAGACTGTGGCAAACAACATAGCGCAGCTGCGCAAGTCAAAAGGACTCACGCAGCTTGAACTTGCCGAGCGTCTGAATTATTCCGACAAGGCGGTGAGTAAATGGGAGCGCGGCGAGGGGCTGCCCGACGTGCTGGTGCTTAGCAAAATGGCGGAGATTTTCGACGTTACGCTTGCCGAGCTTGTGGACGGAAAAACAAAAAAACCTTTGTCCCCCGCCAACAAAAAGCGCGCGCTCATCGCTGCCGCGGCATCGCTGCTTGTGTGGGTGGTTGCCACAATCGTTTTTGTGGTGCTCCGTCTGCTGCCGGAGCCGCCCGACAAAGCCTGGCTTGCGTTTATTTACGCGCTGCCCGCAACAATGATAGTGCTCACGGTTTTCAGCGTAGTGTGGAAAATGCGGCTGTTTGTATTCTGCGCGGTGTCTTTGCTCATATGGACAATGTGCCTGACGCTTTTCGTCAGCATAATTTTCGTTACCGACAACGCCTGGCTGCTGTTCATAATAGGCATTCCCCTGCAAATACTCAACATAGTGTGGTTCTTCCTTTTAAAAAGATAAAAAACCCTTCTCGTTTGAGGAGGGTTTTTTGAATTTAAATTATTCTTTTATCAGTCCGAGCGCCTTAGCCTGCAAAGTAAGACCTTCGCGGAATTTGGGGTGCGCTATGGAAATCAGTTTTTTTGCGCGGTCTGAAACGGACAGTCCCATGAGGTTTACGGCGCCGTATTCCGTAACTATGTACATCGCGTCGTTGCGTTGGAGGGAGACCGTCGCGCCCGGCTTCAATTGAGGCACGATTTTGCTGATTTCCTCTCTTTCGCCCGTTTCCTTGTTGAGAACTCTCGCTGTGGAATAGAGCGCCAAAAAGCTCCTTCCGCCCTTGGACATCTGAGTGCCTATCGTTGTGTCCGCCTGCCCGCCCGTGCCGGAAAACTGTCTTGAACCTATTGCCTCGCTGCACGCCTGTCCCGTCAGGTCAACTTCGAGCGTGGTGTTGATTGACACCTGATTTTTGTTTTTGCGTACCGTGTAAGGGTCGTTGCATTTGGAACAGCTCATGACGTATACGTCGGGATTTTTGTTTACAAAGTCGTAAACCACGTCCGTCCCCATAACGATGCTTGTGACTATCTTGCCCTTCATAAACTGTTTTTTGCTGCCGTTGACAACTCCGCGCATGGCAAGCTTTGCCAATCCGTCTCCGAGCAGCTCGGTGTGAATGCCCAAATCCTTTTTCTCCGCGAGAAACTCGGTAACGGAGTTGGGAATCCCGCCTATGCCAATCTGCACGCAGTCGCCGTCTTTGAGATACTCGGCGATATGTCCCGCAATCATACGGTCCTTTTCGTTGGGCGCGGGAGGCACGTCCTGAGGCAGAGGATAGGACACGGGCACTATGTAATCCACGTCCTTTACGTTGATTATGTTGTTGCCGTAAGTATAGGGCATTTTGTCGTTAATCTCGACTATGACCTTTTTCGCGTGTTTCACCACGTCGGACGAATATATGTTGGAAAGACCTATGCTCATGTTGCCCTCCTCGTCGGGAGGCGTGCAGGTGGTGACGAACAAATCGGGCTTGCCCTGCGCCAGAATGGCGCGCGCCGTGTGGCGCAGGTGGCAGGGCACATACGAAACTCTCAAATACTTTTCCGCCTCGCGCGTGGGCTTGGAAAAAAACAAAGAGCGCAGGATAAAGCTGTCGTGGTAAGCGGAGTTTTCCATAAAAGGATAGCTTCTGAGTCCCAGACAATTTGTCAGCTCCACATCCTTTACTCTGTCCGCTATGGTATGAATATTTTCCAAAAAAGCCTGCGGCTCCACCGTCGCGTCGCCGAGCGCTATTCTCATACCTGACTTTACCATGTCGAGCGCTTGCCCGACGGTAATAATTTTGTTTTTGTAATCCATATATGTCCTCACTTCAATTCACCCCGAAAAAATTTTCGGGGTGAACGCTTTTTTGTGATTTAGGTTTGCTTTACCGTCATTTCGACGCGGCTTCAAAACCGGCTTCAAAAGCTTTGAGCGCCGATTCCAACACGGCGGGCTTTTTGCCGAATTGCTTGTTGATGACTTTAAGCGCCGACTCCTTGGCAATCGCTTTGGTCGCCGCAACGTAAGCTCCGAACATAGTCACGTTTGCGGAGCGGTCGCTGCCCGCCTTGTGGGCAAGCTCGTTTGCGGGTATGTAATAGACCTTAACGTCCGTGCGCTCGATTTTGTCCTCGATAAGAGAGCTGTTGACCAGCACCACGCCGTCCTTTTTGACCATGCCGATAAACTTCGCCACAGAGGGCTTGTTCATGACGATGAGACAGTCGGCGGTAGCAATCACCGGAGAGCCTACGGGGCGGTCGCTCATGACAACGCTGCAATTGGCAGTGCCGCCGCGCATTTCGGGACCGTAAGAAGGCATCCAGGTGACTTCGAGATTTTCTTCCATTCCGGCGTAAGCAAGAAATTTGCCGATACTCAGAACGCCCTGTCCTCCGAAACCGGCCATTATTATTTTATTTTCCATTACTTAGTCTCCTTTTCGATATCTTTATAAACTCCCAAAGGATACTTTGCCTGCATCTTTTCCTTGACGAAAGTCATGGCGTCCACGGGGCTGAGTCCCCAGTTGGTCGGGCAGGTGCACAGCACTTCGATAAGAGTAAAGCCCTTTTTCTGCATCTGATATTCAAACGCCTTTTTGATGGCTTTTTTGGCTTTCATCACGTTGGCGACGTCGGTAACCATAACTCTTTCAAGATAAGCGGGACCGGTAAGAGAGGAAAGCAGCTCGCACACATTGATGGGGTTGCCGTTGATTTTCGGGTCTCTGCCGTAAATGCAGGTGGTCGCCTTTTGTCCCACAAGGGTGGTAGGCGCCATCTGACCGCCCGTCATGCCGTAAATGGCGTTGTTGATGAAAATAACCGTAATGTTTTCGCCGCGCGTCGCCGCGTGTACGATTTCCGCCATGCCTATGCTTGCAAGGTCGCCGTCGCCCTGATAGGTGAAAACCGCCTTGTCCGGGTGAACTCTCTTTATGCCCGTCGCAACCGCTGGCGCTCTGCCGTGAGCCGCCTGCTCCATGTCGCAGTTGAAATAGTCATACGAAAATACGGAACAGCCCACGCTGGCAACGCCTATAAGGTTGTCCATAAGCCCCAATTCTTCCGTGGCTTCGGCAACCAGCTTGTGAACCAAACCGTGCGCGCAGCCGGGACAATAGTGCATGGGTTTGTCTGTAAGCATCGCAGACTTTTTGTATACTGTCGTCGCCATAATTATTTCACCTCCATAACCTTTTCGACAACGTCTTCCGGCGTCATGATGTTGCCGCCGCATCTCGTGAACAGGTCAACCGGTTTTTTGCCCATGACGGACAGCTTCACGTCTTCGACAAACTGTCCCATGCTCAGCTCGACGGTGAGGAAACGCTTTACCGACGCTTTGGCGGCGTATTTTTCATATACCTTTGTAGGGAAAGGCATAAGCGTGATAGGTCTCACAAGTCCCGCCTTGATTCCCTTTTCTCTCAACATATAAATCGCCGATTTGATAATTCTGCCCACGCTGCCGTAGCCGGTCAATATGATTTCGGCGTCGTCGCACATGAACTCCTCGCACTGCGTCTCTTTTTGAGCGATTCTTTCAAACTTTTCCACCAAATGGTTGTTCTGCGCCTCGCCCAGATTAGGGTCGATGTAAATGGAGCTGGCAAGCGTCTTGTCCTTGCCGTGATGCGTGCCCGTCACAGCCCACGATTTTGTGGAGGGGTCGGGCATTTCCTTCATTTCGGGGAAGGTTACCGGCTCCATAATCTGTCCGAGCAGACCGTCGCCCAAAATGCAGACGGGAGTGCGGTATTCGTCCGCCTTGTCAAACGCGTAATAGAGTATATCCACAGCCTCCTGAACGGTAGAGGGAGCATAGGTAAGCAGCTTGTAGTCGCCGTGGCCGCCGCCCTTTACCGTCTGGAAATAGTCGCATTGAGAAGCAAGTATGCCGCCCAGTCCGGGACCGCTGCGCACCATGTTTACTATAACGCAGGGCAGCTCGGCGCAGGCTATGTAGGAAATGCCCTCCTGTTTAAGGCTGATACCGGGGCTGGAGCTGCTTGTCATGGCTCTCGCGCCGGCTCCCGCCGCGCCGTAAACCATGTTTATTGCCGCGACCTCGCTTTCCGCCTGCACAAAGTCGCCGCCGACCTCGCGGATTCTCCAGCTCATATATTCGGGAATTTCATTCTGCGGGGTGATGGGATAACCGAAAAAGTATCTGCATCCGCCTCTGATTGCGGCTTCGGCAATAGCCTCGTTGCCCTTCATCAATTTTTTCTCGCTCATTATCTCTCCACCTCCAGAATGCTGTCGGGACACATGTGCGCGCACGCCGCGCAGCCCACGCAGGCTTCGGGGTCGGTGCACTCCACAACGTAATAACCCTTGTTGTTGCTTACGCTTCCCAGACGCAGGATTTTTTTGGGGCAAGCGGCGACGCACAGCCCGCAGCCTTTGCAGTTCTGGAAATCAACAGTAACCTTTGCCATCTTTGTTTCTCCTTGTTTAAATTTTCTGATTTAATGCGGGCGAAAAATCAATCGACCTTTTCCACCCAACCGAACTTGTCGGCAATGCGGCCGCGCTGTATGCCCATCATCTTCTCGTAGAGCAGTTTGGACACCTCGCCCACCTTGTTGCCGTTGATAACCACGTCCTCGCCCTTGTAGCCGAGCGTACCGACGGGGGATACGATTGCCGCGGTACCCACGCCGAACATTTCCGTGAGGCTTCCGTCCTTTGCCGCTTTCATCACCTCGTCTACGGTAATGCGCTTTTCGGTGACGGTATATCCTTCGTCGCGCAGCAGCTTGATTGCGCTGTCGCGCGTTATGCCGGGAAGAATGCTTCCCGAAAGCGCGGGAGTGAGCACTTCGCCGTTTATGACGAACATGACGTTCATCGTCCCGACTTCCTCGATATATTTGCGCTCTATGGAGTCAAGCCACAAAACCTGCGCGTAGCCCTCCGATTTGGCTATGTTCATGGCAAGAAAGCTGCCCGCATAGTTGCCTATGCACTTGGCTTCGCCCGTGCCGCCGACGCAGGCGCGCACGTATTTGTCCTCCACCTTGATTTTCACGAGACTGTTGATGCCCGTAAGATATGCCGCGGCGGGACTTAAAATTATGTAGAATTTGAAATTTCCGCACGTTTTGACGCCTATGCTGGACTCCGTGGCTATCATCGTGGGACGTATGTAAAGAGACTGACCTTCCTTGTCGGGTATCCAATCCTTTTCGATTTTTATCAGCTCTTTGAGTCCTTTGAGCATCTCCTCGACGTCGATTTTGGGCATGCTCATGCGCTCGGCGCTGCGGTTCATGCGGTTGAGGTTGTCGCGGATACGGAAAAGCGTGATTTCGCCCTTCTCGTTTTTGAAGCACTTGCATCCCTCGAAAATACCCTGACCGTAATGGAATATCATCGTTGCGGGACTCAAAGCAAAATCTTCCACCGGCTTGATGACAGGCTCGCCCCATTTGCCGTCCGCATAATCGCATTCGAGCATATAGTCCGAAATGTTCTTGCCGAATACGAGATTGGAAAAATCGGGCTTCTGTTTGAGAACTTCTCTCTTGATAAATTTCATCTTTTCCTTCCTCCGGAACACATTTCAAATTTCGGGAAAACAATGAAAATATGTTCCTTTTCTACCGATAATTATCATATTCGACTTTAAGCGGATTGTCAAGCGCAGCAGTGAGTTTTAAAAGTTTTTTATGTAAAAAATTATGAAATTTATTCATATCTTATTCAATCGTTTTTATAATTATGCGACGAAAATAATAAAATCCCCGCATTTTGTATAAAATTCGCAAAAATTCGTGAATACGCATACAGAAAACTATGCGGGCTTGAAATTTACCGTAAGTTAATGAAAGAGCGGGTTTGTCGACCCGCTCTTAAATATGAATAATTTACCTCAAAAGTGTTTCAGCGTCTCGACGGTCTGTCCCCTCTGAGTCTCAACGTAGGTTCGGCGTTTAGGGTAAGGTCGCAGTTGACGCCTTTTTCCGCAAGCAGGAAATACCCCTGCGAAGCGACCATGGCTCCGTTGTCCGTACATAGCTTTTTCTCGGGAAGAAGCAGTTTGAAACCGTTTTTTCGGGCGAGCGACTCCGCTCTGCCGCGCAGATAGCCGTTTGCGGCTACTCCTCCCGCGAGAGCAAGGGTTTTGAGTCCCAGCCTTTTCAAATGCTTTTCCGCAAGCGACAGCAGCGGTTCCAGCGCCGCGCGCGAAAAGGACGCGCAAACGTCCTCCGCAGGCAACTTTTCGCCGCGCTGCGCGGCGTTGTGCATAAGATTGACGGCGGCGGTTTTCAGCCCGCTGTAAGAGAGGTTGCCGTTTTTAAGCAACGGAGAGGGCAAATCGAACACCGGCTTGCCGGACGTCGAAAGCCTGTCTATCTGCGGTCCGCCGGGATAAGGCAATCCGAGAGTGCGAGCAACCTTGTCGAAGGCTTCGCCCGCGGCGTCGTCCACCGTGGAGGAAACGACGCGATAATCGTTGTAGCCCACAACGTGCACCAGCGCCGTGTGCCCTCCGCTCGCCAACAGGCAGAGGTAGGGCGGCTCGGCGTCCGTATCGAGATAATTGGCGCACATATGCGCTTCTATATGATTGACGGCGACAAGAGGCACGCCAAGAGAATAAGCCAATGCTTTGGCATAGGACACGCCTACGAGCAGACACCCTACAAGCCCCGCGCCGCGAGTCACCGCCACCGCGTCCACGTCCGAAAAATCCGCGCCCGCGTCCTTGACGGCCTGTTTTGCCGCTCTGTCTATGGCAACCACATGGTTGCGGCCGGCCAGCTCGGGAACCACTCCGCCGTAAAGCCTGTGCAGCTCAATTTGAGAATCTATGACGTTGGATAAAACTTTTCTCCCGTCCTCGACGAGAGCGCACGCCGTTTCGTCGCAGGACGACTCTATGCCCAAGACGACAAAGCCTTTTTTCAAACCTTGCGGCATATCAGTACACCTTGGTAAGATAGTCCTCGATAAAGGGCTGCACGTTTCCGTCCATGACGTCGTTTATATTGGAGTTTTCAAAACCTGTGCGGTGGTCCTTGACGAGAGTATACGGACAAAAAACGTAGGACCTGATTTGACTGCCCCACTCTATCTTTTTGACGTCCCCCTTGAGCGACTGAGCCTCCTCCATCTGCTCCCGCTCGCGCAGCTCGGCAAGCTTGCTTTTGAGCATAAGCATCGCCTGCTCGCGGTTTTGAATCTGACTGCGCTGCGTCTGACAGGAAACAACGATGCCCGTGGGAATGTGCGTGATTCTGATTGCGCTTTCCGTTTTGTTGATGTGCTGACCTCCCGCGCCGCTGCTGCGGTAGGTGTCCACCTTCAAATCCTTGTCCTCTACGACTATGTCGGTATCGTTGTCGATGACGGGCATAACCTCCAAGGAGGCAAAGCTTGTGTGTCGGCGTTTGTTTGCGTCAAAGGGCGAAATGCGCACCAGGCGGTGCACCCCCTTTTCGGCTTTGAGATACCCGTAAGCGTTGTCGCCGAAAACATTGAACGTAACGCTTTTTATGCCCGCCTCGTCTCCGTCCAACCGGTCGGTGACTTCCGTTTTGTAGCCGCGGCGCTCGGCGTAACGGGTGTACATCCTGAAAAGCATACTCACCCAGTCCTGAGCTTCCGTGCCGCCCGCGCCCGCGTGCAGCGTCAAAATAGCGTCGTAGCCGTCGTATTTGCCGGACAACAGCGTTTCTATATGCAGCGTTTCCGCCTTTTCCGCAAGCGCCTTCAACTCCGTCTCAACTTCCATAAGGTCGTTTTGATCGTCGGTCAAAGCAATAAGCTCGCTCAGATTTTCCGCGTCTTTTTCAAGAGCCGCAAGAAAATCCAGCCTGTCCTCGATGTGCTTTGCCTGACGGCTGACCTTTTGAGCCGTGGCAACGTCGTTCCAGAAATCTTCTTTTTGTTGAAGCTGTTTAAGCTCCTCTAACTCCGCCCTTTGCTTGGGCAAGTCAAAGGGACTCACCTACCCCTTTCAATTTTGTCGATATTTCACGCAAAGTCTGTTTCAAATCCTCTACCTGAATCAACTGAAATCACCCCTTTTGGTTAAAATTTTATGATTTTTCGACTTTTACTGTTTTTGCTTGTTTTTCTTGTTTTCGCGGTATTGCCTTTTCAGCTCCTCCGCCTTTTCCTTGCCGCAGCAGTTTTTGTATTTAAGTCCGCTGCCGCAAGGGCAGGGCTTGTTGAGCACGAGATTGGGATTAAGCTCTTCGGCGTTCTGCACCTCTTCCGCTTCGACGCGCCTGAATTTTGCGAATAACAGACAGCGAATAGTGGTGAACTCTATATCCTCCTCCATCTGCTCGAACATCTCCGTGGCGCGCTTTCTGTACACCATAACGGGGTCCTGCTGCCCGTAAGCCATGAGGCCGATTCCCTTGCGCAGCTCTTCGAGGTCGTCGATGTGCTCCATCCACTTTTCGTCTATGATTTTGAGAAGCACATAACGCTCTATCTGTTTGAACTCGTTTTCGTCCTCCTCCGCCGCGCGCTCCTCTATCAAACTTCTGACCTCTTTGGAAAGCTCGTCAAGCACGTGCTTCGCGCCGCGAATCGCCATATCCCGCGTCACGAAGTCCTCCAACTGAGGCAGATATTTGTTTTTGAGTATTCCGTTTACGGCGTCAAGATTCCACAGGCGGGAGTTTTCCGTTCCGTCGCAGGCGTCTTCCAGCGCTTTTCTCGCAAAACCCGCCGCCATATCGAGAATCATTTCGTGCACGTCCTCGCCGTTAAGCACCTTGTTGCGGTCGCCGTATATGACCTGACGCTGCTTGTTGTTGACCTCGTCGTATTGCAGCACATGCTTGCGCTGCGAGTAATGTATGCCCTCTATGCTTTTTTGCGCCCGCTCGATTTGTCTTGTTATTATCTTTGCTTCTATGGGCACGTCCTCTTCCAGCTTGAAAAACTGCATGACCGCCTGCATTCTTTCGCCTCCGAACACTCTCGCAAGGTCGTCCTCGGTGGAAAGAAAGAAAACGCTGCTGCCGGGGTCTCCCTGTCGTCCGCTTCTGCCCCGCAGCTGATTGTCTATGCGGCGGCTCTCGTGACGCTCGGTGCCTATGATATGCAGACCGCCCGTTTCCAGCACCTTTTCCTTTTCGGCGTCGCAAACAGCCTTGTACTTGTCGAAAAGGGCGCGGTAAACCGCTTTGAGCCTTTCCGTTTCCCCGTCGCCGTCCGCGTAAGAGGTTGCAGCCTCTATTTGCTCGTGGGTATAATTGTTGCGCTCCATTTCCTGCTTTGCAAGGTACTCCGGATTTCCTCCGAGCAGAATATCCGTGCCGCGCCCCGCCATGTTGGTGGCGATGGTGACTGCGTTGAGCCTGCCCGCCTGCGCGACGATTTCAGCTTCGCGCGCGTTGTTTTTGGCGTTGAGCACGTTGTGCGGAACGCCCTTCTTTTTCAGCATTGCGGAAAGCTCCTCGCTTTTTTCCACCGAAACGGTGCCGATAAGCATGGGCTGTCCGCTCTTGTGGCGTTCAACTATATCCGCGACGAGATTTCTCAGCTTTGCTTCGCGCGTGGAATAAAGCACGTCGTCGTAGTCCTTTCTTATCATCGGCTTGTTGGTGGGAATTTCCACTACGTCGAGATTGTAAATATCGTTGAACTCCGCCTCCTCTGTCTTTGCCGTACCCGTCATGCCGCTCAGTTTTTTGTACATACGGAACAGATTTTGGAAGGTGATTGTGGCAAGAGTTTTGTTTTCCTCCTGTATGCGGACGTTTTCCTTTGCCTCGATTGCCTGGTGCAGCCCCTGATTGTAACGCCTGCCCTCCATGATGCGCCCCGTGAACTCGTCCACTATTTTGACCTCGCCCTTGTCCACGATATAGTCGTCGTCGCGCTTCATGACGAAAACTGCTTTGAGCGCCTGATTTATATAGTGGTTAAGCTCGGTGCTTTCCACGTCGCCGAGATTGTCCACCTTGAAAAACCTTTCCGCCTTGACAACGCCGCGCGCGGTGAGACGCACAGCCTTGTCCTTTTCGTTTTTCATGGCGTCATACTTCTCCTCGTCCTCCTCGGAGTAGCCCTCGCCCATAATGGAGGCAAGCTTTCCCTTGCCCTCGTCCGACTTTTCTATCCCGCAGGTAAGCGTCTTGACAAAACGATTGGCGGTTATATACATCTCGTTGGACTTTCCGCTCCTGCCGCTGATAATCAAAGGCGTGCGCGCTTCGTCGATAAGTATGCTGTCAACCTCGTCGACAATGGCGAAATTGAGTCCGCGCTGCACAAGCTGCGACTTGGAAACCGCCATGTTGTCTCTCAGATAGTCGAAGCCGAATTCGTTGTTGGTGCCGTAGGTTATGTCGCAGGCGTAAGCCCTCTGTTTTTCCTTCAAAGGCATATCGTTGTAAATCACGCCTACCGAAAGCCCGAGAAATTTAAATATTTTTCCCATCCACTCGGAGTCGCGTCGGGCAAGGTATTCGTTTACCGTCACTATGTGAACGCCGCGTCCCGTAAGCGCGTTTAGATAAGCGGGCATGGTTGACACAAGCGTCTTGCCTTCGCCCGTACTCATCTGACATATGCGCCCCTGATGCAGCGCTATGCCGCCCAAAACCTGCACGTGGAAGTGATACATATTGAGCACGCGCTTTGCCGCCTCTCTCACGACGGCGAAGGCCTCGGGCAGAACGGAATCGAGGCTTTCCCCGCTTTCCAGACGGGCTTTGAACAGGGAAGTGCACTCTTTGAGCCGCGCGTCCGTCATTGCCGCATACGTGTCGGCAAGAGCCTCTACCTTAACCGCAATCTTTTCCAATAATTTCAATTGTTTTTTGTTGTTCATCTTCAATCCCTTTCAGTAGCAGAAATGTCGCGGGAGCTTGCCGCGGTAAGTCCGAAAACATACGCGGCGCCCGCTTTTTTAAGAGCTTTTGCGCACATATTGATTGTCGCGCCGGTGGTTTTTACGTCGTCTATGAGCAAAATCCGTTTGCCGCAAACGGCGTCGTCCCGTTTTGCCTTGAAGGCGCCTTGGAGATTTTCCCTCCGCGCCTTGAAGCCGAGCGTTTCCTGCTGCGGAGTCTCGCGCGCCTTTTCAATCAAATCAAAACGAAAATCCGCGCCTATTATATCACAAAAATCCGCGGTTAGCAACTCCGCTTGATTGTATCCGCGTTTTTTCTTGGCGGATTTTGTCATGGGAACGGGAACCGCAACGTCGAACCCGACGGACAGCGTCAGAAATTTGTTTGCCATCTGCCTTGCGAAAAACTCGGATAGATATTTGGCTCCGCCGTATTTCATTTTGAGCAGCAGGCGGCTTACTTCCCCCGTATACACAAAAGCCGAAGCCGCGCCGTCGAAAAACACGCCGTCGAACCTTTCGCAGGCGGCGCAGAAACGGTTGTCCACGTCGCCGAGAGCAGCCCCGCAGCGTCGGCAGACGTTGCCGTTGTTGAATTTAAGCTTGGGCAGGCAGAATCCGCAAACGCCCGTCTCGTCGAAAACGTCCGCGCCGCAGCATACGCAGGTATATCCGTGCGCGCCGAAAAAGCGCGACAATCCCTTTGCCGCGGCCGCTTCCGACTTTTTTGCGCTTCTCACAGGTAAAGCGCCGAGCGCTTCTGTTTTTCTTCCTTCAAAAACGCTTTGAGCATGGTGGCGCGCTCCTCGATATAATTGTTTTTGACCATCATTCCCAGCATCCTTTTGCTGCATACCAAAACCACGGTTTTTTTTGCGCGCGTGACCGCCGTATAAAGCAGATTGCGGTTTAAAATCGTGGGCGGTCCGTTTGTCACCGCCACGACCAGCGCGTCGAACTCGCTCCCCTGACTTTTGTGCACGGTAACCGCGTAGGCGAGAGTCAGGTCGGGCATATCCGCCGAGGTGTAAACCGCCCGCCTGCCGTCGTCGAACAGAATTTCAGCAAGATTTTCTGTGCGGTCTATTCGCGTAATATAACCTATGTCGCCGTTGAAAACGCCCTTGCCCGACCTCACGCCCTCCGAGTCGTTGATTTCCCACTCCATATTGTAGTCGTTGACCGTCTGCATGACCTTGTCTCCCGTGCGGAAAACCACGCCTCCGACGTTGATTTCGCTTTTTGAACGCTCAAAGGGATTTATTTTGGCTTGCAGCGTGCGGTTTAAGTTGGCGACGCCCGCAAGCCCGCTCTTCATTGGCGCAAGCACCTGAATCTCCGCGGGAGAAAGGGAAGTAAACTTCGGCAGACGCGTCGTCACAAGTCCCGTAACCTCGTTTAGGATATCCTCCTGATTGTCCCTCGCGATAAAGAAAAAATCCTTGCTGTCCTTTTCTATGACGGGCATTTTTCCGCTGTTTATCAGGTGCGCGTTGGTAACTATATAGCTGTCCTCCGACTGCCTGTAAATGTGGGTAAGCTCGTTTACTGAAAACAGACGGCTCTTGATTACGTCGGCAAGCACGTTTCCCGCGCCTACGGAGGGAAGCTGATCCTTGTCGCCCACAAGAACCAGACGGCAGCCGCGCCGCAAAGCCTTCAAAAGACTGTTGAAAATGACGGCGTCCGCCATGGACGCTTCGTCCACCACAACGAGGTCGGCTTCGAGAGGGTTGGAGGCGTCGTAAGCGAAAACCAGCCTGTCCTCCCTCGCCTCCATGCCGAGCAGACGGTGTATGGTCTTTGCGTTTTTGCCCGTCGAGGCTCCCAGCCTCTTTGCTGCGCGTCCTGTAGGGCAGCAATACTCCGCCTTTATGTCAAGAGCGGCGCATATATACGAAACGCACATCAAGCGTCGCATATATACGAAACGCACCTGACGATTGTGGTCTTGCCCGTGCCCGGTCCGCCCGTTATCACCGTGACTCCGTTTTCAAACGCCGCCTCCACCGCCCGCCGCTGATTGGAGTGCAGCTTGACTCCGTTCGCCGACTGAAAATCCTCTATGAGCGTCTTAAACGACGCGGAAATGGCGGGCGCCTCCTCGTCCAGCCTGACCAGCGCGCCCGCAATGTTTTTTTCTATATTGTAATACCTCGTAAGAGCCAGTCCCGCTTTCTCTCCGTCCTCGAAACGGCGCGCCATAAGGTCGAATATCAGGTTGTCTACCGTTTCCTCGTAAAGCTCCGCCCTTTCGGATATGTCGTACCCCAAAAGCTCGCCCACCGATTTTTTGAGAGTCTGCTCCTCAATAACGGTATTGCCCGACTTTTCCGCCCCGTCTTTGAGACAATAAACTATGCCCGCGCGCAGACGGAACTCGCTGTCCTTGCCTATGCCCATGCTGCCTGCGATTCTGTCCGCCGACAAAAAACCGATTCCGTCCACGTCGTCTATAAGCCTATAAGGATTGCTTTTCAATACGCTTTCCGTCTTGTCCTTGTAAACGCGATATATCTTTATTGCCGTGTTGAGGGTAATATCGTAGCTTTGCAGAAACATAATCTGCTCCTGCATGGCTCTGTGCTCATTGAACTCCTCTCCTATGGCGCGCGCTTTTTTCAGACTGATTCCGCGCAGCTCGGCAAGCCTTTCGGGAGAATTTTCCAGCACGGAAAGAGTATCGTCGCCGAATGAATTTACTATAAGACGCGCCGTAGCCTCTCCCACGCCCTTTATCAGTCCGCTTGCAAGATATCTGACAAGCCCATCCGAGCCTGTCGGCGCGGCAAGGGAAAATTTTTCAACGGAAAACTGCTCGCCGAACCTCTGATGAGTAACTATTTTGCCCGAAACCTCGATTTGCTGTCCGACGTTGAGCTGCGGAAGATACCCCACGCAGGTCGTTTCCCCGCCGTCGCTGTCGGAAATCAACTGAAAAACGGTGTAGCCGTTTTCCGCGTTGAAAAAAACTATGTTGCCTATTGCTCCCTTTAAAGTCATCTGCCCGATTTATATTCCTCGACGGCGGCGGCAATCATTTGCGCCGAATCCGTATTTTCCCACGTCATGCCGTCCCTGCCGAAATGCCCGTAGCTCGCAATCTGTCTGTACACGGGTTTTTGCAAATCCAGCTTTTCTATTATTGCCTGCGGACGAAGGTCGAACAAACGCTTTACCAGCTCCGTCATGCTTTCGTCCGGAACGGCTCCCGTGCCGAAGGTGTCCACGCAAACCGAAACGGGTCTCGCCACCCCTATGGCGTAAGACAGTTGAAGCTGAACTCTGCGCGCCGCGCCCGCAGCCACGATGTTTTTGCATATATAACGCGCCATGTAAGCCGCGCTTCTGTCAACCTTTGTCGGGTCCTTTCCCGAAAACGCGCCGCCGCCGTGCGGGCAATAGCCGCCGTAGGTGTCGACTATTATTTTCCTGCCCGTCAGTCCCGAGTCGCCCATAGGTCCGCCTATGACGAATTTTCCCGTAGGGTTTATCAGATACCTCGTCCTTCGGTCAACCAGCTCCGCCGGCAGCGTGGCGAGAATAACCTTTTTGAGAATTTCCTCCCGCAGCGTTTCCATATCCGCTTCCGCCGCGTGCTGGGAGGAAACCACGACGGTATCTATACGTTTGACCTTGTCGCCGTCGTATTCGACAGTCACCTGCGCTTTTCCGTCAGGCCGCAACAGCTCTATTTCCTCGCTTTTGCGAGCCTCGGCAAGGCGCTTTGTAAGCATATTGGCGTAAACGTGCGCCGCAGGCATAAGCTCGGGTGTTTCGTCGCAGGCATAGCCGAACATCATGCCCTGGTCTCCCGCGCCAAGCTCCGCCTCGCCGCCGAAACCTTCCTTGCTTTCGAGACTTTTGTCCACTCCGAGCGCGATGTCGGGAGACTGCTCGTCAATAGACGTCAAAACGCTGCAAGTGTTGCCGTCAAATCCGTATTTGGCGCGCGTGTAGCCGATTTCCCTGACGGTATTGCGGACAATGCTCTTTATGTCCACATAGCAGCGGGTGCTGATTTCTCCCGCAACCACAACGCCCCCCGTGTAAGCAAGCGTTTCGCAAGCAACGCGCGCGTTTTTGTCTTCTTTGAGTATCGCGTCCAAAATCGCGTCGGAAATCTGGTCGCACATTTTGTCGGGGTGCCCCTCCGTCACGCTCTCGCTTGTAAAAAATCTCTTTCCTGTCATTCCCTTAATTTTCTCCTTCGTCTGCGATTGTTAAAACCTCTAAATCAAAACAACCCCGCGGACAGCGCGGGGTTGACGAAACAGCTTTTGACGCCGTCCTATCTTCCAGAGCCTCGCCCTGCGGAATTTAGCACCTGTGACGACTTTTCGTCCGGTTGCTGTGTCATCGACGGGTCCGTCCCTCCGACACTCTCGATAGGTTTCTTCGAGTGTTATCTTATCAGCCTCAATCGGGTTTGTCAATCGTTTTAGACGTGCCGACAAAAAAATATCCCGCTTTGTCAAAGCGGGACGCAATATTATTCCTCAGGCGCGTCGGGCGCGGGATAAATCAGATTTTCTATGCTTTCGCACACTCTCTCAAGCTCGTATCCCAAAACGCGGTTCAAAGCGTCGTTCATCTCTCTGTATCTGAAAGCCTCGCGTATTCTGTCGCGCGTCTTGTCGGAGACGTTTTTAAGGTCGCCCGCAACGTCGCCGAAGCCGCAGCCCACGCTTATCAGCTCGGAAATGTCGTTGTGAATCAAACTCAAATCCTTGAGCCTCCACAAAATTTCATCCATTGCGCAGCTTGTATCAAACGCAGCGCTCCTGAGCTTCTCGTCGGAACGCGCCGCTTCAAATAAATTCTCCTTCAATTGTCTCCTCCTTTGTTTCCCCTGTTGTGCGGCGGCAAAACTTTGTTTATACAATTATTATGAGAGTTTCGGGGCGGTTTGTCAAGCGATTTGGCGCGTTTTCGCCCAAATTCGACATCAAACGCATACGGCAAAAAGGACGCTTCCGCGTCCTTTTAAGTCTCGTTATATTACGGAATATTATTTTCCCACGTACAAGTCGAAAAATCTTTTCGCCTGCCTGTCCCAGCTTGCCCAGTCGTGGGCGCCGTCGTCCGTTTCAAGCGAAAGGGCAAAGCCTTTTTCTCTGATTTTTTCCGCAGTTTGTTTATTGATTTGCAAAAGAGGGTCGTTTCTCCCCACATACAGCCAAAGAAACGGAGCCGTTGCGGGAGGAGTCCGCTCAATCAGATGCAGTATGTCCGCCGACGAGCCGCCGAACTGCTCGCAGGAGCCGTAGACCGAGCAAAAAGCGCGGCGGCGGCAGTCCCTGATATTGTCGCGCAGCGTTTCCACCGCGGTTTTCAGGTCCAACGGCGCGGACAAAGAACAAACGGCTTTAAACCTGTCGGGATAAGTCAGCCCCAGCCGCACCGCGGCGAAGGCTCCCATAGACGTGCCGAGAATGAAATTTTTTTCACGGGAGGTGTTTAAAGAAAAGGGTTTTTGCAAAAAAGGAATCAGCTCGCGGAACAGATACGTTTCGTATTTAAGTCCGTTCTGCCCGTCGGCGAAATAGTTGTTGCCGCAGGATGGCGCAATAAGCACGGCGTCCGCAGCGTCGGCATAAGCGGCTACGCCCGTGCGCATGAAAAAATCCTTTCCGTCGCAGCACATCCCGTGCAGCAAAAGCACGACGTTAAAGTCGGACATCCCAGCGTTTTTTCGGTCCGGCGCGTAAACGGCTACCTGCGACGGCTCGTGCAGTACATGGGAATAAAGCTTGCACTCGAACAACGCCATATTTTCAACTCCTTTCGGAGTCGGAAAACGCCTTTTCGGCGTCCTCGAACTCACGTGCGACGTTTTTAAGTCTCTCCCTGATTTTCAGCTCGTAAGGACATCTCTTTTCGCACTCACCGCATCCAAGACAGTCTTTGGCACGTTTTTTCAGATTCATGTATCTGTCCTTTGCCCATTCGGCAAGGTTGTAGCGTTTGAGATACCCCTCGAAAGTGAAAATGGTGGGTATGTCAAGCCCTGCGGGGCAGGGCGCGCAATAGCTGCATCTCCGACAGAACTCGGAACCCAGCTCGCCCGCAAGCAACGCGCATTTTTCCCTGTCCGCGTCGGAAAGCTCGGCGGGCTGCGACGTGTTTTCGTCCACCTCTTTTTGATTTGCCATGCCGGGTATGACGACCGACACGTGCGGATTGGACAACGCGAAACGCATTGCAAGCGCGGCGTCCCCGATTGCTCCGCCGGCAAGCGGCTTCATCACTATGACAGCCACATTGAGACTGCTTGCCAGCGCAAACAGCTCCTCTCCCTGCGTTTCCACGATATTGT
>FR900987.1:96780-130307 GCA_000437915.1 Subdoligranulum sp. CAG:314
TTTCTGTTTTGTCGGCGTAGTTTTCCAGCAGATAAGTCAGCACCTCGCGCTTGTGGCTTGTCACGCCGAAGTGGCCTATTTTGCCCGCGGCTTTCATTTCCAGAAACGCTTTATATGCGCCGTCGTCGCCGAACACACGGTCAATCGACGCGCAATCCTTCACGTTGTGCACCTGATACAAATCAATGTAATCCGTGCCGAGGTCTTTCAAGCTTCCCTCCATTTCTTTGAGCATACCCCCGCGGTCCGTCGGCGGCGCTTTTGTGGCAAGCACCACGTCCCCGCGCAGTCCGCCCGCAAGAGCCGCGCCTATGTAGCTTTCGCTGACCGTATATCCGCGCGCCGTGTCGATAAAATTGACTCCGCGCTCCAAGGCGTAACGCACCGTTTCCACCGCTTTTTCCCGGTCTAAGCGCTGCAAGGGGATTCCGCCCAAGCCCACCGCGGATATGACAAGATTGGTTTTTCCGAGCATATTGTAAATCATGTAAATTTTCTCCGACAGCAATTATAGCACCGCAAAGGCGCGTTGGCAACCGAGAAAAACAAAAAAAGAAGAGTTGTCCGCAAAATGCCCTTCCCGCACAGAACGAAAAGGACAACGCCTCGCTAAACCGCAAAAAAGGAAAAGGTTTTTTCAAACAAATTACACCTGCGCTTTCGGGCGTATATGATATAATTCAAAGAAAGGGAGATAACAATCTATGAAATTCAACGAACAGGTTACACGTATCGAACCCAGCCCGCTGCGCGCCTTCAACGATATGGCGCACAAGGAGGGCGCCGAGCTGTTTCTCACTCTCGGCGAGCCGGATTTCCACACCCCTCAGCAGGTTAAGGACGCCTGCGGAGTCGCGTTGGAAAACAACAAAACCTTTTACGCGCCCACTATGGGCGTGGCGGAGCTTCGCAGGGAAATTTCCGCTTTCGAAAAACAACTCAACGGAGTGGATTACGACGAAAACGAAATTATGATAACTACGGGCAGCACGGAAGCCATAATGAGCGCGCTCTTTGCCGTTGTCAACGAGGGCGACGAGGTCATAGTTCCCGTGCCCGCCTTTTCCATGTACAAGCCCGTCATCGAGCTGTGCAAGGGCAGGTACGTCGAGTTGAACACCGCTCCCGACAACTTTCAGATAACGGAAAAGGCTCTTGCCTCCGTCGTTTCCGACAAAACCAAAGCAATCATTCTCACAAGCCCCAACAACCCCACAGGCACAATCCTTGACGAAAAGTCCCTCCTCAATGTTTACGAACAGGTCAAAAAACGCGATATGTTCGTCATCTGCGACGAATGCTACAACCAGCTGGTTTACAACGAGCGCAGACCGGGCTTTGTCAGGTTTCAGGATTTGAGAGAAAAAATCGTGTATTGCCAGAGCTTTTCCAAGCCTTACGCAATGACGGGGTGGAGACTGGGCTACATGATGGCAAGCAAGGAATTCATCGAGCAGGCGTTCAAGGTGCACCAGTATACGACAGTGTGCGCAAACACCTTTATACAGTATGCGGCAATCGAAGCGCTCAGATTCGACCCCGCACCCTTTGTCGAGGAATACAGAAAAAGACGCGACTACTGCTACGACAGACTCGTGGCAATGGGACTTGACGTGGTTAAGCCCGAAGGCGCCTTTTACATCATGCCCAATATAAGCAAATTCGGTATGAGCAGCATGGAATTTTGCACGCGCCTTGTCAAGGAATGCAAGGTTGCGGTCATACCCGGCGTGTGCTTCTCCGCGGAAGGATATATGCGTATCGGCTACTGCGTAAGCATGGATACCATAGTCAAGGCCTTGGACAGACTCGAAAAATTTGTTGCCGGCTTGGAAAAAAAGTGTGCTTAAATCAAAAAACGAATCGTATTGAAAACCAATTTAACAAAAGGGCGAAGCAGAAGCTTCGCCCTTTTTCCGCGTTAAAAAACACGCTTAAACCGACCTTATTTGCAGGTTTCGTTGAGCTTGTTCACCAGCTCGTCCACGTCTATGCCATGGTGGGCGGCGGCTTCGGCGATTGTTTCGCCGCTCGCGGCAAGACAGCCTATGCAACCCATGCCGTATCCCGCAAAAACAGTGGCGGAAGCTCTGTTTTGTTCGAGCGCTTCCATAATCGTCATATCTTTGTTTATCATAATTTTCTCCTTTTTCCGTACAATGAATCTTTGACGGAACGCTATGCTTTTATACTTTTAGGCAATATGCTTGCTGCAGCGACTTAATATTACTCGCAGCGTCTAAGTTTGTCAAGCGTTTAATTGCAAGGAAAAAAAGCCCTTTTCGGCAAAACCCCCTTAAACGCCTTTGCGTTCGCAACAAGCAAGGCTCGCATAGATTGAAACCAAAATATAAATAAAAAAGTAACGACAGTGCCAAACACTTTTGAAAAGCATTAGCCGGACTTTTGTAAGTCGCCGTTACTTGCTTATATTATACATGTTTAGTAGTTTAATGTCAATATAATTTAAATAATTTTTTGCTAATATTTATACCCATGTTCAGACTGAATTTGAACGTCTTGAAATAATGAAATACGATATAAAAATTTGACCCCTTTTTAATAAATTTTTTCGCCATTACAAATTAAAAGTCGGTCATTTTATGTGAAAAAACGAAAGAAAAAAGCGTCCTTTTCGATTAAAAGGACGCTTTTACGGTCTTTTTATGGTGGGAGCAACAAGGCTCGAACTTGTGACCCCCTGCTTGTAAGGCAGGTGCTCTCCCAACTGAGCTATGCTCCCGAGGGGGATGGTGACTCCTACGGGACTCGAACCCGTGTTGCCGCCGTGAAAGGGCGATGTCCTAGACCGCTAGACCAAGGAGCCACGTAAAAAAACGACCGTACTCAAAACGGTTGTGGTAGCGGCGGTCGGACTCGAACCAACGACCTGCCGGGTATGAACCGGCCGCTATAACCAACTAAGCTACGCCGCCATTTTTTGGTTGCGGGGGAGGGATTTGAACCACTCGACCTCCGGGTTATGAGCCCGACGAGCTACCAGGCTGCTCTACCCCGCGACAAAAACGCATCGCATAAACACGATGCCTGTCTATGTTAGCACCTTGTGATTTGATTGTCAAGCGATTTTCTGCGATTGGAACAAAAATTTCGTCGGCGCCCCTTGAGCTGCTTGACAAAAATATCGTTTCTGTGGTTAAATTAAATAAAATTATTGCAATACGGGGGCGGAATAATGATTTTGAACAAAAATTCGCTGCAAATAGCGTCGGGGACAATCAATCTTGTCATGGGACTCGCGCTTGCGGCAACGGGATTGAACATCTGCTTTTCCTCTTGGCAGTACGCCGCCGCAAACAAAATCTTCTTTTTTCTTTTTGAACAGCTAATACCCGCCGAAGTTTCTTACGAAGGTTTTAAAAACATTTTGACAATTTACGGACTTTCCACCGCCGCAGCAGGTTTTGTGCAGCTGTTTTTTGCAATCGGCATGACTGTTTCCGTATACAAAACGGGGCAAAGGGTTGAAAAATTCAAAACCGCCGCGTCAATAATTTTTATCGTCCTCAACTCGCTGACTGTTGTCGCAGGTATATTGAATTTGTGCACTGACAGGTATTTCTACATCTACCCTTTATTCATCACGCTGGCAAACGCAGCATCCGTTGCAGTCTGCGCGTTGGCAATAAAAAAAGCTTCGCTCAAAGCCTGCGCAGCTGACGTTTGAATTTCATTTGAATTTTGCGACGGAATAAACAAAGCGCGACACGTCGCGGCGGGAATACCGCCGCGTTTTTTTGCTTTAAACAAAGAAGCCCTTGACCTGCGACAACGGGCTACGGCGCTTCATCCCTTTTCGCGCATTTTGTAAAGGAATAATTATTTTCTTTCTGCGCATACTGAAAACAAACGGCAAGCGCGGACGCGTCATCCGACGCATCGTGTTTGACAAAAAAATTAAGGAGCTTTTGTTATGAACGAAAAAAAGGTCAGATTGGAAAAGTCGGTCGGAATAATCAATCTCATTTTGGGAATTTTTGAAACAATCGGCGGATTTTTGTTTCTTGTTTTGAGCGGAACCATAGCGGAAATGTTCAACGGAACGTTCGGAAATGCCGGCACGGGCGCGGCGACGGCGGGCAACGTCATGACGGCGGTTGTCATCGTGGCAGGAGTGCTCATGATGATTTTAGGCATAATCATGATAGTGCTTGCGTCAAGACTTATCAGAACTCCGTCGGTATCGGACAACGGCGTCATCGCAGACAGAAAAGGTATTGTTATTTTCTTTCTCGTAATAAACATCATCGCTTTTCTCGGTTCGATAATGAACTTCTTCGGCGGCGCGGCAATGGCTGTGTCTTCAATAGTGGTCATGCTTGCTTATCTCGCGTCCGCCATACTCGCGGGACTTTCCCTCAGAGAAAGACACGACGGCAGCTACGCAAGAAGAATAAACAATTACAACGGCAGCTACTGAGCTGTCGAGTAGGGAGCGCCTTCGGGCGCTCTTTTGCTTTTTGCACTTGTATTGCGGCTTTTTGTCAACTTAAACTTTACATAATTCTGCACAGCCAACAGCCGAGAAGACAGCTCAAAAAAGACACTGCCAACGCTATGGCAATGGCCTTCCCCGTATTTTTCACTTTTGTACGGGCGAAATAAATGGTCGCGATATAAAACACCGTGTCGCAGCCGTCTACTATCATGGTTGCGCAGCGCCCTATATAGCTGTCGGGGCCGTACTTGGCAAGCACGTCGTTGAGCATTGCCAGACTGCCGCTTCCGCTGACGGGACGCAGCACCACAAGCCCCGCAAGCTCCTTGGGTATGCCAAGCCATTGCATGGGAACGGACAGAATACGGCTTAAAAGATCGTTGAGGCCGCTAGCCTGCATCAGCGAAAGGGCAAGAAAAATCGCCATTATGTTGGGGAAAAGACCGAAGGAGGCGGAAAATCCCTCTTTCGCTCCCTCTATCATGCACTGATAGGGGTTTTTCTTTTTTATCGCCGCAATCAGAATAAGCGCGACGAACAGTATCGGAACAATATAATCACCCATTTTCACGTCCCCTTTCGCGTCCCCGTGCGCGTATGAAACACTCGGGACAACAGCTTTTTCCTGCGGCTCTTATCCGTTCAGGCGCGCCTGCCTTTAAGCGGAGTTGACACGTTCAGTTCGCCCGACTTCGAGGCGCGTTTGTCTGCATCCTTCTTGTACAACAGGCACACGAGCAGGATTCCCAACGCGGTGGTGACGACGTTTACAATAAAGGACGGCAGAAGTATATCGGCGGGACTGACGCTGCCCGCCGCCGCCCGCATGCTCATAACCGTCGACGGCAAAAGCTCTATGCCCGTGGAGTTTATTACAAACAGCATTGCCATACCCCTTGTCATTTTGACGTCGCCTTTGTCCATCTCGTCTATCGCCTTGATTGCGGTGGGCGTGGCGGCGTTTGCCACTCCTATGAGATTGGCGCTTATGTTTACGACAAGATAATCCTTTGCTTTGGGACTCACGCTGCCGAACAGCTTTTCGATAAGCGGACGGAGCAAATTGCCCACAGCCTTCAAAGCGTTTATTTCCTCCATAATTTTTATGAAGCCCAACCACACGCAATAGACGCCGCACATCTTGACGCACAGCAAAAGAGATTCGTTTACCGAAGCCGTCATGGCGCTCAAAATCCCTGCGGGGTCGGCAAACATCATCATGCCTATGCTTATCACCATGAGCAGAATCCAGATTATTCCCATAAGCGGTATTCCCCCTCGCGCCGCGCAAAATGTAACGGGCGCGGGCTTGTCTTTTAATAATATTTTAAAATATTTTCAAATATACCCTGTACGACGCACCAAAAAACTTTTAAAAGGCTGTAAAAACATGATATAATATATATTTAGAAGCAACAGACGCATGGATTTTTTCGACGTAATAGTAATAGGCGCGGGACACGCAGGCTGCGAAGCGGCAGTCGCCGCCGCAAAACTCAAATGCAAAACGCTCGTGCTTGCCGCAAATCTCGACGCGGTGGCTTTTTTGGCGTGCAATCCCAGCATAGGAGGCACCGCCAAAGGACAGATAGTAAAGGAAATCGACGCGTTGGGCGGACAAATGGCGCTGATTGCCGACAAATGCACGCTGCAAATGCGTATGCTCAACAAAAGCAAGGGCGCCGCCGTTTACAGCCCGCGCGCGCAGGTGGACAAAAACGCATACCACACAGAGTTCAAGAAACTCCTCGAAAGCACCGAAGGTCTGAGGCTTAGGCAGGGAGAAGCGGTAGGAATAAAAAAAATAACAAAAAAATCCCAAACCCTGTGGGAGGTAAGCACCGCGGCGGGAGAAAAATTCCGCTGCGTTTCCCTCGTCGTTGCCACGGGAGTCTATTTGTCAAGCAGAATCATCGTGGGCAAGTACACAAAAAAACAAGGCCCCAACGGATTTGCGGGCTGCTATCGGCTTTCCGCCGAGCTGAAAAAGCTGGGATTCGATTTGAGACGCTTTAAAACGGGCACCCCCGCCCGAATCCACCGCCGCAGCGTCGATTTTTCCAAGACCGAAAGGCAGGAGGGCGACGAAGCACTGCCCCTGTCCTTTCTCAACGAAAAAGCCAACAACAGCCGAGTCTGCCATCTGACATACACCACGCCGCAGACCAAAGAACTGATTTTGCGGCACAAGGACAAAGCCCCTGTCTACAACGGCTCGATAAACGGCGTAGGTCCGAGATACTGTCCGTCCATAGAGGACAAGGTTATCAGGTTTGCGGACAAGGAACGTCATCAGATTTTTTTGGAGCCGGAGGGCGAGGACACGGAGGAAATTTATCTGGCGGGGCTGTCAAGCTCCATGCCCGTAAACGTTCAGAGAGAAATCGTGCGCACGGTAAAGGGGCTTGAAAACGCTGAAATCATGCGCGACGCTTACGCCATAGAATACGACTGCATAGACCCTACCGAACTGAATGCCTCTCTGATGTCAAAGCGGCACACAGGTCTGTTTTTCGCAGGGCAAATCTGCGGCACAAGCGGCTACGAGGAGGCCGCAGGTCAGGGACTTGTCGCGGGCATAAACGCCGCGCGGCTTGTTCGAGGCAAGCCCCCCTTTGTTTTAAGCCGCAACAGCTCATATATCGGCGTGCTGATTGACGATATAACCGCAAAGGGAGTGGACGAGCCTTACAGGATGATGACGGGGCGCGCGGAGCACCGTCTTTTGCTGCGTCAGGACAACGCCGACCTCAGGCTCACGCCGACAGGGCGCGAAATCGGGCTTGTGGACGACGAAAGATACGAGAAGTTTATCGGTCGCTTAAAAAGATTGGAGGGCATGAAAAAGACTGCGGAAAAAACGCTGGACGCAAAAACCGCAAACCGCATACTTTTCGAGGCGAAGGAAAATCCGACGGAAACGGGCGCGACGGTTTCGGCGCTTTTGAAACGCCCCGCCGTGCGCGCGGAAATGCTTGTAAACGCGGGACTTTTTTCCGACATACCCAAAAACGAGTTGGAAAGCTTTGAAACGGAAATAAAGTACGCGGGGTACATCGCCAAAGCGGAAGCGCAGATGAAATCCCAAGCGGCGCTGGAAGCAAAAAAGCTGCCGCGCGGAACGGACTTTACGCAAATCAAAGGCCTTAAAACGGAAGCCGCGACAAAGCTCAACAAAATTATGCCGGAAAATCTGCTGCGCGCAAGCGAAATAAGCGGAGTCAGCCCCGCGGATATTCAGGTTTTGTCGGTGTGGCTGGCAATAAAATCAAGAAACGAAAAGAAAGGAGACTGACATGAGAGACTGGGCAAAGGAAAAGGAAGCAAGAGTAAGCTGGATTAAAAATATTGTCGCATCCTGCGGCGCAAAAGGCGTTGTGTTCGGCAACAGCGGCGGAAAAGACTGCGCGCTGACGGGAATACTGTGCAAAGCCGCCTGTCCCGAAAAGACAATCGGCGTAATAATGCCCTGCGAAAGCAGACAGAACTACACCACAGACTCGGAGGACGCCAAAAGGCTGGCGGAAAAATTCGGAATCGAAACCCGAATTGTAGACATAACGCAGGCAAAGCATGCCTTGACTCTCGCCGCCCGAAACGCAATAAACGATTCCGACGCGGAAACGGTAAAAAAATCTTCGGCAAACGTAAATCCCCGCCTGAGAATGACGACGTTATATCTTGTCGCGCAGACGGAAGGCTGCCTTGTCGCCGGTACGGGCAACAAAAGCGAAAACACCATGGGATATTTTACCAAATGGGGGGACGGCGGCTACGATTTCAATCCGATAGGAGACCTGACCGTGCGGGAAGTGTATGACTTTCTGCGGTATCTTGACGCGCCGCAGTCCATCATAGACAAAAAACCCTCCGCGGGACTTTGGGAAGGACAGACCGACGAGCAGGAGCTGGGTATGAGCTATGCCGAAATCGACGATTATATCCTGTTCGGCAAAGCCTCTCCCGAAACAAAGAAAAAAATCGACGATATTTTCAGAAAAAACGAGCATAAGCGCAAAATGCCCCCCGTTTTCGGGCGGGATTGACCGCTTTTTTGAAACAATGCGAAAAATTTTGTGAAATATTGAGAAAAAGCGAAACAAACAGACCTTTCGGAGCATTTTATTAATGTAAAAACCTTTACAAAGGTCTATGCGGGGAATGATTTTATTTCGCACCTTCCAAAAAAACTACACAATTTCGGAGAAATTATTTTATCCGACGGAAGCGGAAAGAAATCAAAAAATCGGGTGCGAATATAGGGGCGCGCCCTTTTTTTATGTTCCCTTTCATAGAAAAAGGCTGTCGTAAACAGACAGCCTTTAATCATATCAAGCATAAAAAAGGACGCCGCCAAAGCGTCCTTGTTGTATTGTAGTTTAAATAAGGTTTTTCGCTCAATCGGTAAGCTCCGGCTCCTTTTTCACGCCGCAGCGTATAAGCTCCTCGAAGGCTTTGATGCTCTTTGCCGACGCGTCGAAAACTATGCTTGTCGTCTTGTCAAGCTCTGCCGCGCTCTCTATTTTTTTCTTGTACACGTCGGTGGTCACAAAATACTGCGCGCGGGAGGAATTGGTGTATACCGAACTGATTTCGCCTATTGTTCCCACGTCCCTGAAATCTATGCGTCTGCTTTTGAATAGTCCGCGCTCCTCCACGTAGCTTTCAGTCACCACCACATCCTTGTATATGCCCGTTTTGACGTAGCGGTAAATTTCCTCCGCCACAAGCGCGACGAAAGCGAAAGCGCAGACGACGTAATTCTGCGGCGACGGCAGATATATGATTGCAAGGGGCACAATCAAAGCAAGCAGCGCGATTCCCACGCCCAGATGCACCCAGGTCATGGAATTTTTTTTGAATCTGATTTTCATTGTCAACTCCGGATTTTTTTGACTGTTCGTATTCAGAACGCCGTCTTGTCCCCGTCTTTCTTTTCGGAAAGCCTGTCCTCCAAAAGACGCACCGCCGACACGTTTAGCGCGACGTCCAGCTTTTGAAGCATCTTGAATATTTTTTCGTTGTTAAGAAAAAGGCTGTCCCAATAATCCGCCGTATCTACCCAATACTTGATGACAAAGGCGACGCCGCCGTCGAGATTGTCCACCACAATGGTGAAGCTGCCCTTTTGGGTTCTCGGGTCCTCGTAAATAATCTTTTCCGACTCGGCTTTGATTTTGTCAATCTCGCAAGAAAGCGAAGCTTTGAACTTTATGTCAACGCGGCGCGTGGGCATAGCGTCGTAATTTACTATCGGGCTTGAAGTAACGGAGCGGTTGGGCAGGGTTATTTTGCGGTTGTCGAACGTGACCAGCTCCGTGGTAAACACGCCTATGCGCGTTATCTGACCGCCCACCCCGTCTATTTCGACGTAATCCTTTTCCTTAAAAGGCTTTTGCGACACAATCAGCATACCGCTCGCCACGTTGCTGAGACTGTCCTGCAACGACAGCGACAGCGTGAGTCCCGCGGCGCTGATGACCGCGACAAGTCCCGTCGTGTTGATGTTCATGATGCCCGCAAGCACGAAAACAAGCACCATACACAGACAGAACTTGACGATTACCACGATAAAATTGCTCACAATGCGGTCCATTTTTTTTGCAAGTCCCTTTGAAAGCAAGCTGCATATAATCTTAATCAAAATTATACCGAGCACAAGCGCCAGCACGAACCAAATCATGTTAAGCCAATTGTTTGAAAAAAAAGTTGTTATATCGTTCCAAAGCTTTTGCCAATCCATTTTAAACCTCTCTTTTGTTGTCAGATGTGTTGCCGAAAAAATTTTTAAGGCTCCGGTATATATTTGCGCACGCGCAGAGGTATGCGCAGACTTTCCGCTATGCGGCGGCATTTCTCGACCGAAGCTGAGCCTATCGTGTCCACAACGCTGAACACAACTTCTATATTCTGCGCCTTGCATTTTGCCGCAAAATCCAGCATTTCGTCAAAGCCCTTTTCTCCGAGGTCGCACTGACAAATACGCTGATAATCGCGGGAATTGCTTTCGTTAAGGCTTACGCTGACTATATCCGCCGCTTCTTTAAGCTCCGCGGTGATGTCTCTGCCGTTTATAGCATTCCCGTGTCCGTTGGTGTTGAGACGCACTCGCACTCCTTTCTCCCTAAGAAACCTTCCCGCGCCCAAAAGCGCGTCAAGATTGAACGTAGGCTCGCCGAAGCCGCATACCGTCGTTTCGGGATATTTTTCTATGTCCTGCGGCAGCTGTGCGATAACCTCCTGCGCGGTAGGCTCGCGGTTGAGCCACAGAGTGGCGCCCTCCATTCCCTCGCGGTTGTGTCTTATGCAAAAAACGCAGTTGTTGGTGCAACGGTTGCTCAGATTGATGTAAGGCTTGCCGTCGACAAAATAAACGTAAACGTCCTTTCTTTCAAAAATTTTTTCGTTCATTTTCCTCTCCTTTCTTTTCGCAGCCCGTCGAAAGCAAAAGCTCCCTCAGTCTTGAAACCGCCTGCCGCGCGTTCCTCACGTCGCGCACCTCCGTTTTTCCGTCCGAAAAATAAAGCAAAACGGTTCTGCCGCCGCGGTCTGCGGACGAAACGTCCGCCGCCCTGACGTCCTTCAAAGGTCTTGTATTCATGCCGCGCGTCTTTTCGTCGAAATAAACCAAGTCGCAGCCTCTGACGGAAATAAGCGTCGCGGGGCGTTTTCTGCCGACAAACCAACGTACCGCCTGAAAAACTCCCAACGCGACAATCACGACGTCCGCCGCAAACGCGAGCCAGTTATTTTTTCTGATTGCCGTAAACACCGCCGCAACGAGACCTACGACAACCAGCACAACCCCGCAATAAAGGTCGGACCTTCTGTCGATACGCACGGCTATGCGTTCTTCGGAAATTTTGTCGGTTTCATTATTCATGGCTTTAATTTAAACCTTTTGTTTGATAAAACTTTGTTTTCGGAGATATAACAATGAAAAAGTTGCTTTCTAAACCGCCCTCAAGCCTTCAAGCTCAGACGCAAGCCGCAAAAAATCTTCGGGAGACAGGCTTTCCCCCCTGACGTCGGGAGAAAATCCGAGTTTTTCAAGCATATCTTTCAAAACCGCCTTGTCCGTCTTGAAAAAAGCGCTCAGGTTGTTGAGCAGCGTTTTGCGGCGCATGGAAAATGCCGCCCTTACAACGCTCCTCAACGCTTCGCGCCCGACTCCGCCTCTTTTTTCGTCGTCGAAAACAATGCTTACCACCGCGCTGTCCACATTCGGCGCGGGCACAAACATTTTTCTTCCCACACGCCGCACGATTTTTACTTCCGCGGCGGTTTTGAGGGCAACGGTGATTGCACCGTACTCCTTGGTGTCGGGCTGCGCGCAGAAGCGCTCCGCAACCTCCTCCTGCACCATAACAAGCATGGCTCCGACCTTTTTAGCCTCGTCCAAAAATCGGCAGACAATGGGTGTGGTTATATAATAAGGAAGATTGGCGACCACCTTGTAGCCGCCGCCAAGCTCCTCCTCAAGCTCTTTCATATCGCATTTCATAAAATCGCAGAAACGCGCCGAAACATTGGGAAAACGCGCGAGCCTTTGTTCGAGAACGGGCTTCAAATCCGTGTCTATTTCAAACCCAACCACCTTTGCCGCGCGCATTGCAAGCTGTTCGGTGAGAGTCCCCGCTCCCATGCCTATTTCCACAACGCTTTTGCCGTCGATTTGCGCGTCGGACGCGATTGCGGCAAGGAGGTTGGTGTCGAAAATAAAGTTTTGTCCGAGCTGTTTTTTCATACGCTTAAAATTTACCCGCAAAACAGCTCTTTGTCAACTCTTTCGGCGTTTAAAGCTCCGATAACCCGACAATAATATTCCGGGCAAAAAAAAACTTCGTTCAAAAAGGAAATTTCGGTGAAACCGCTTGACATTGTTGGAAAAAAGTGATTTAAATGAGTATAAATAATATACAAGTACATTTAATAAAATTCAGAGTTCGCATTTGTTTTTTGCAGCGGAATGCGGATTTTGAGAAAAATACGGAATAAATATACGGAGGTGAAAAGGATGAAATATATATTAAGCGGCTGCACGGGACATCTCGGTCTCAATCTTGTCAAATATCTTCTTTCCGCGGGGAAATCGGTCAAAGCCATTGCCCTGCCCGGAGAAAATACGGAAAAGCTTTCCGAACACGGAGCCGAAGTCGTTTACGGCGACGTGACCGACAGGGATTTCGTCTTTTCCCAGGTGGAGCAGGGCTGCGTATTCTTTCACCTCGCGGGCATCATAGACATAACTTCAGGCAACAAGGACAAGGTTTATCTTGTAAATGTCAAGGGAACGGAAAACGTAGCCGACGCGTGTCTGGCAAAAGGCGCGAGATTGGTTTACACAAGCTCCGTGCACGTCATTCCGCCCGCCAAAAAGGGAAAGGTCATGTGCGAGCCCGTTTCTTTTTCTCCCGACAAGGTCGTGGGCGACTACGCCAAAAGCAAGACAATCGCAACGAAATACGTTTTTGAAAAGTGCAGGGAGGGTTTGGACGCCGTGGTGCTCTATCCTTCGGGCATAATCGGTCCTCTGGACGACAAGGTTTCAAGTCTCGGACAGCTTGTACTTGACATTGCCAACCGCAAAATAAGGACGCGCGTCACGGGCGGATACAATTTCGTCGACGTGAGAGACGTAGCCTGCGGAGTCGCCGCGGCGGCGGAAAAGGGCAGGTCGGGCGAAGGCTATATTTTAAGCGGCAGCGAGGTGACAATAGACGGAATTTTCAAAATCGTAAACGGTTACTTAAAGCGCACGGGCTTCGTGCCCATGCTTGCGACGGGATTTGTAAAAATTTTCTCCTCGATTGCGGAAGCGTATTACAGAGTGCGGGGTTTAAAACCGTTGTTTACCAAATATTCCCTGTATACCATTACCAGCAACCACAGTTTCAGCAATCAAAAAGCCGTGATTGACTTGGGCTTCAACGCGCGCAGCGCCGACGAGTCCATTATCGACGCGCTTAATTGGTTCTTTTTCAACAAGCCCGAGCTGCTTGAAGAAAAAACAAAAAAGGAGCTGCTTGCCGCAATAGAAAAGGACGAAAAGCGCAAGGGGCTTGCGGAAAAGCTGAAAAACACCTTAAAACAAAAGGCAATGCGCAACGAAACCTGATTAAACAAAACAACGGCAGACCTTAACGGTCTGCCGTTTTAATTTTAACACAGGCTGCCTTTTCGCGCACAGCCTGCCGCATTTAAGTTTTGCTTAAAAGCTTTCTTGGCGCCCTGTTTGATTTTTAAACTATTTTATGCGCGCGACCACGCCGTTTTTCAATCGGAACTCCGCATATTCCCTCCCTCGAATCAGCTCCTCGTCTATATGCGTCGCGGTGAGAATAATCTGAACCTTGTCGCAAAAGTCCAGCAGCCGCTTTTGTCTTGATAAATCCAGCTCGCTCAACACGTCGTCGAGCAGCAGCACGGGATAGTCTCCGGTAAGCTCCTTGAAAATTTCCAGCTCGGCAAGCTTGAGAGAAAGCGCAGCCGTGCGCTGCTGTCCCTGAGAGCCGAAGCTGCGTATATCCGCGCCGTTGACGCAGAATTTGAGGTCGTCGCGCTGACAGCCCGACGTAGTGTACCCCAAATCAAAATCCTTTTCGACGCTGCCGCTCAAAAGAAGCGCCGCGCTTTTTTCCCTCTCCTCGGCGTTTTCTCCCTCAATCTGCGTGACGTAAGATATTTCCAGACTTTCCTTTCCGTCGGTCAGCCTTTTGTGCGCGTCCGCCGCAAGCGCTTTGAGTCTGTCGCAGAAGCGCGCCCGCTTGGTGACGATGCGCGCGCACTCGCGGGCAAGCTGCGCGTCCCAAACGAAAAGCATTTCTTTGAGCGTTTCGATATCTCTGCTTTTTTTTATCAGATTGTTGCGCTGATTCAAAATTTTGTTGTACTTTACCAAAGAATAATAATAATTTCTGTCCGCCTGACACAAATCCACGTCAAGAAATCTCCGTCTGTCCGCAGGGGACATTCTGATAACCCTGATTTCGTCGGGCGAAAAATAAACGGCGTTGAGATACCCCAAAAGCTCCCCTATCTTCAATATCGGGACGCTGTTGACGGCAACGGCTTTTTTGCGCTTTTTTGAAAGCACGACGGCAATGTCCGCGCTTCCGTAGCGCGACGTAAATTCTATGTTGACGCGCGCAAAGTCCGCGTCGTAATTTATCATTTCGCGCTCCTTGTCGGTGCGCGGACTTTTTCCGAGACAGCAAAGACAGACGCTTTCGAGCAGGTTGGTTTTGCCCTGCGCGTTGTCGCCCAAAATCAGATTCAACCCGCCGTCAGGTGTGATTTTCGCGGGAGAAAGGTTTCTGAAATTGTTTACGGATATGCTTTTTACCCGCATTGCTCCTCTCTTTAAGTCTGTTGTTCGTTCCCCGTTTCGTCCCGTGCGCCGCCCTTTTCGGCGTCGGACGTTTCCTCTTTTTCAGACGCGCCGCTTTCGTCCGCGCTTTCGTTGCTCTTTTCCCCGCGTCCGACTCGGACAGCCTCCGCTCTTTTGGTTTTTACGGCGTCGGCAACGAGAAAAACGGCAAGCAGGACTGCCAGCACGGCAATAACCGCGTACACCAAACCCATCCCCTTTGCCTTGACCACGCCAATCACGTCCTCCATAGGAAACGCGCCCCTCGAACGGCTGTCGCTGCTGATGTTGCGGTTGTCGCCCAAGGCGAAAACGCAGTTTTCGGGCACGACAAAGGCAGTTTGCTCGTCAAACGCACCTTCGCCGACGTTGTTTGTTATCAAATGACAGGTTTCTATTTCCAAATCGAAACGCGGCATAACCGAGTCGCCGTACCTTTCCTCTGCAAGGCGCTCGATTTCGTCGGAGCCGCTCTTTTTGCGGCAAAGATACCATTTGCTGCCCGGCTCCGAATCGTCGCGCTCCATCCAAAGCCTGTCGCCCGCAAAGCCGACGGCTCTCTTTACAAGATTGGTGTCGTCGTCCATGACGAGTATGATGTCGCCGTAGTCGGGCGAGGCAAGCTTTGCCGCCCACACAACGTCCCCGTCCGAAAGAGTGTCGTTCATGCTGTCGCCTTTGACGGTATAATTGCCGAAAACAAAGGCTTTAAGAGCCATTGTGACGGCAACTATGATTATAACCGCGGCTATATAGATGATTGTTTTGAGTGTTTTATTCATTTTTTATGTAAACAGGAGGTTTGTCAGAACAAACTCCTTTTCCGCCTCGAAGCATATTCCGCAGAGTCTGCCCCCGTTTCTCAACGGTCTGCCTGTTTCCAGCAATTTGAAATCGGCGTCGCTCACCAAAATTTTCTGCCACAGCTCGCCGCCGACAAGCTCCGCCTCCCTCACGTATACCGCCTGATTCTCCTCCCCCCAATCGTAAAGCAAAAATATATTCAAGTGCTGAGGAGTTTCGCTGTAAATATCCATGGACAGCAGGCTTTGCTCGTCCCGCAGAATTCTGTCGTCCGAAATGGCAAACGTCCCCATACAGGAGCCGCAAACGCCCTTTATTCCGAATGCTCCCTCTGCGGTTTTCACGGGGTGCGCGTCCACAAAGACGGCTGTCTGACGCCCCGTGTGGTTCATGGGCACAAATTCGTTTTCCTCCGCGCCGCGCAGAATGATTTTGGTTTTGGGACTGAGAGAAACCTTCCCGAGCGCGGACGGAACAAATTCGGGCATATTGAAGGACATGCTTATCCCGTTTTTGTAGGTGACGTTGAGAAACGCCCTCACAGGCGTGTCGGCGTCGAAAATTTCCAGATTGAAACGCAGCGCTTCGCCCTCAACCTTTTTTGCCAGCACCCAGTTTCTCGCGCTGTTTACGCTGCGCCGCGAGCGCGAATAATAAACCTCGGCGTTTGCCACGCCTCCCCCCTGATTTCTGTAACGCGCGGCTTCGACATAAATTTTTCCTTTTTCGCAAACGGCGCTGAGGGTGACGGCGTCGTTTTTCACCGTCTTGCCCTCAAAAATGTTTTTGAACCAGCGCGCGAGATTGTCGCGGTAGAAAGACGGCGCGCCGTCCATGAGTCTCGGCGCGAAAACGGCTATACCCTCGTTGTCGTTGTTCATGCGAAAAAGCATTTCCATTGTTGCGTCGGGAGCCGAGCTTGACGAATTTGTGCCTATACAGGTGTAAAAGGGCTTGGTTACGTAGTTAAGGTAGCTCTGCGGCGACACCGCCGCATACCACACGTCCTCGTTGTCGCTCTTTTCCAGAAAGTCCACAAGATTGCCGGACTCTCTTTCCAGAGCCTCCTCGCCTTCGAGTCTCGAAACGTGCTCCTCTTTAAGCGTTCCGTAAAGCTCCGCGCCCGCGGCAATCCTCCCGTCCATGGCAAGCGTCTGCATGGCTATAATATTGCCGAGATGGCTTCCGTAAATACCTATGCGTTTGCCGTCGGCAAAGTCGAAGGAAAGAGCGTAGGAAACGGCGCGGCGCGTGTTGAGCGTCCACTCGTACCAGCAGGTGTTGTCCGCTCCGTACTCCACGCTTTTGAGGTCTTTTTCGGCAACGGACAGATTGCAGTACTCCATACCCACAGGATAAATGGTGGACAGTCCCGCGCTCAAAGAGCCGCCGTCCTCCTCATAGCTGTCGATTCTGCCGAAAACCTCCGTTCCGCATTTTTGTCCCTCTTTGCCGAAATCCGCGCCCTTGTAGTCCACGGCGAAAGCGGCAAAGCCTTTCTTCGCCCAATAGCTTAAAGTATCCTCGTCTATGTTGCGCGCAATGTCGCACACAATGACAACCGGCAGCTTTTTTTTGCCGATGTTGTCCGGTCTTGCCGACAGACAAGCCACGCGCGTAGTAAGATTGTCCTTTGTTCTGCCTGTAAAATACGCGTACTCAAAAACCACTCCGTCCCGCGTAAAGCTCCTGACGCGTCGGGGATTAAGCTCCTCCGCGTCGGGGTCGAACCCCTTCCACAAGGCGACAGGCGTGATGTCAGTCATAAATTTTTAAACTCCTTGATTAAACGCGCCTCAACGCGCGAAAAAACGCAACCGTCCTCCGCTCGGGACGGCTCGGAAATTTTTTATTTTTTGAGCGCGATGCAGCTGCCGGCGCCGAGCAGGGAAAACAGCACCATAAGATAAGCTCCCGCATTTACCGTCGCACTGGTATTAAAAAATTCGCTGCTCAGGTCTCCCCCCGCGACAAAAAGCAAAATGATTGCCACAAGGCAGGCGACAAAGCAAACCGCCATAAGCAGAAATTGCACCATACGCCAGCTTTTTCCCGCAAACAGCCCCGCAAGAGCCGACAGCGCGGAAAGCCCCGCAAAGATGATTGCGATGAGAATGAATATAGCGGCGGTTTTTACGTTTTCGGCGTTGCTTATCAGAGTTCTCACCAGGCTGGCTATGCTGCCCTCGATTTTTTCGGAAAACGCGCCCTGCATCATCTGAAAGCCGTTTATATGCGTCGAAACACCTACCGTCTTGTAGGTGAACACGGGCAGAAACGCCATACCGATAACCAGCGCGGAAAACAGAATCGCAGCAAGATAAATCATCGTAGATTTTTTGGATTTGGATTTTTTAGCCATAATTTCCTCCGTAACAGATATACAAACAGTATACGCCCGCGCCTTTCTTTTGTCAACCGTTGAAAGGGGCGGTGACAGAGCGCGGTTTTTTCTGCCAATTTATTCCAAAAGGGCTTTTTTGAGGCAAAAACGGACGTATTCACGCAAAATTCACCCTTATTTGGATTACACGTATAGGTTTTTGTGCTAAAATCCGTATATGCGGAAAAAGATGAACAAAACCGAACTGTTTATTCTGTCGGCGGCGATTCTTGTCGTTTTTTCGCTGTGCGCTCTTTTCGCCCCCGCAAGCAGAGCCGCCGAGGGAGTCAAGTCGAATACGGACGACAGTCGGTCGGGTTACAACGGCCTGTCCGACGCCGCCGTGAATCAGCTTGTCCACACAACCCCGTCTACGGGCGACGTGAAAATTATTTTTCTTTTAATCAGCTTTGCCGACAAGGGCTTCGACGAGGACGCGATGTCGGTGCAGCAGACAAAGCAAGCCGTGTTCGGCGGAGAAGACAGCACAAACGCCGCTTATCCCTTTGAAAGCACGGCGGCTTATTACCGCCGCGCAAGCTTCGGCGCGCTGGGTCTTGACGGCGACGTGTTTCATTTTGTCGCAAAAAGCGCTTCCTCTTACCGCGAAAACAACGGCTTGGCATACAACAAGCTCATAGAAGAAGCATTCGCCGCTCTCGACGACACCGTAGACTTTTCCGGCTACGACAGCGACGGCGACGGCCTTATCGACGGGCTTGTGCTGAGTCTGCCCGCTTTCGACGACATTGCAACTCAAAACGGCGTTTGCATCCCGCCCGCGACATACACGACTTCATATATTTTGCCGCCCGGCGGCAACCTGCCGTCGTGGGACGGAGTGCGTCCGCAAACCTACTTAATCAATTTTGCGCAGCCCTCGAATACGGACGAAGGCCGCCGCAGTCTCAATCAATCGGTTTGCCACCTCTTGGGACACTCTTTGGGACTGCCCGACTACTGCAACGCAAGCGGCGCGGACGACAGCGAAGGTCTCAAAGGCGACGCGGGACACGAGCTTATGGACGACATGACAGGCGACCTGTCCGCTTTTTCCAAGCTGATTCTCGGCTGGCTCCCCGACTCGCAGGTGCGCATATTCGACGCCTCTTCCACCGAAGCGCAGAATTTTTCTCTGTCTCCCATGAACGAGCCGGGCGGAAGCTGCCTTGTCATCTACAACAACGCGCTCCAAAACAGCTATCTGTCCGAATATCTTATTTGCGAATATATCACTCCGACGAGAAACAACAAGGACGCCTTTGAAAACGGCGGAATAAGAGTCATGCACGTGCAGGCGGCAACCGAGGCGGGCGCGGACGGCAGCCAATTTGTTTACTCCAACAACGGCTCGGGCTACAACGGCGACGACGGAATAAGAATACTTAAACTTGTCGGCGACGGACAGGGATTTTTCGGCGCGGACGACGTGCTGTCCTACGGCGCGGAAAATTTCGGCTTTTATACGGGCAGCGGCGCCGCGTTGGAGGACCCCGGTCTCGAAATCGTGTTCGGTCGCGCGGGACGCGCCGCCGAGTTGACCGCGCAGAGGCTCGAGGACGTTTACTACCGCTGTCTCGACAGCGACGGAGTCACTCTCATCTACAACGGATTTTGCTACAAAAACCGTCCGTTCGTTCTGCCGGACGCCCCCGACAAAACCGACGACAGATATGAATACGAATTTATCGGTTGGACGGGCTACGATGACGGAATGATTGCGTCGGAAACGGAAATGACCTTTGTGGCGCAGTATGAAAAGCGCGACAGGATTTTCAGATATACCTTTTTCGACAACGACGGACGCACGGTGCTTAAAACGGGCGAAGGCATATACGGAGACTCTTTTGAACCGCCCGAGGTAGGAGACAAAGCCGACCCCGGCAACATTTTCACCTTTTTGGGCTTTGAGGGCTACGCCGAGGGCATGACGCTGACGGGAAACGTAGAGTTCAAGGCGGTTTATCAGGTAACGCCGCGCACCTACACTTACACTTTTTTGAGCAAGGACGGAAAAAAAGTCCTCAAAAAAGAAACGGCGGTTTACGGCTCCACTATTTACGCGCCGCGCGGAGATATGTCCTTTGCGGGATTTCAACCGGGCATGAAGCTCACCCGTGACGAAGTGTTTGTCGCAACGGGACTGGAACCCGAAACATACGTTATTTTCGGCGCGGGGGCGGCGGTGCTGTTTGTAGCCGTAATAATGACGGCGGTGCTCGTAACGATGCACCTAAAACGCCGCGCCAAGCTGCGCAAGGACAAAATCAAAAAAGAAAACGACGACAGTTAGATATGATTATAGCCGCATTGTCAACGCCTCACGGCAGAGGCGCGATAAACGTAATCAGGCTTTCGGGCGAGGGCTGCAAAAAGCTTGCGGCAAAAATGTTTTCACCCTTTCCCGACAAAGCCAACTATCTCAAAGCGGGCACGGTCAGCACGAAATATTTCGACGACAAAGCCATGTGCGTGTTTTTCGACGCGCCGCGCTCGTTTACCGGCGAGGAGTCGGTGGAATTTCACTGTCACGGCGGAGAAACGACTGCCTCCGCCGTGCTCGAACGCTGCTTTGAATTGGGCGCGCGTCCCGCACTCAACGGCGAGTTTTCAAAGCGCGCGTTTATCAACGGCAAGCAGAATCTTTCCAACGCGGAGGGCGTAATCGACCTGATTGACGCCGAGTCGAAAGGAGCGGCGCGCGCAGCCGCCATGCTCGCGCAGAACGAGCTGGGCAAAAAGATTGAAGAGCTCCTCGACGCGCTCTGCGATACGGAAGCGTCCATAGAAGCCGCTCTCGACTATCCCGAAGAGGAGCTTGAAGGAGCCACCGTCGCGGAACAGACAATAGAAATTTCCCGCGCAAAACGAAAAATCGACGCGCTTGTCAAAACGGTAAGGCTGGGCGGACTTGTCAAAAACGGCGCTTACGTCGCAATCGTGGGCGCGACCAACGTCGGGAAAAGCAGTCTTTTGAACGCCCTCGCAGGCGAGGAACGCGCCATCGTATCCGACACTCACGGTACTACGCGCGATACGGTGGAAATTTCCCTTGTTTACAAGGACTTGAAAATAACCTTCGCCGACACGGCGGGTTTCAGACAAACCTCCGACGCTACCGAGTCGCAGGGCATAGAACGCTCGAAACGCGCCGCAAAACGCGCCTCCGTCGTCCTGTACATCAGAGAAGGCGCGGCGGACAAGGAGCTGTCCGCGCGGGAAAACCAAATGCTCGGAACGGACTGCCCCGTGCTGAACGTATATTCAAAAAACGATATTTACCGTTACGACCGAGCGTCGCTCGGAAACGACGGCGTCGCAGTCAGCTCTTTTACGGGCGAAAACATAGAGCGTTTGAAGGAAAAAATTTACTCGCTGCTAATCAAGGACGCGGACAACGGACTGATAATAACCAATCTTCGCCATGCCGACTGTTTAAGGCGCGCGTCGGAAGCGCTTGCAAACGCCCTGGACGCGCTTTCCTCGGGAATTACGCTCGACTGCGTCGCTCAGGACGTGAGAGCTGCAAGAACGGCTCTGGGCGAAATTACGGGCGATACTGCGGACGAGGAAATTATCGACAGGATTTTCAGCAGGTTTTGCCTCGGCAAATAAATCAGCTAACAAAAAAGCGGACCTATCGGTCCGCTTTTTTTGTTTCGTTACATATTTTCAGTTAAGCATTTTCGGTCTCATCCTGCTCGGGCGCGTAGCCGTAAACGATTTCGGCGCCGTCGGGTATGCCGTTTGCCCAGTTCTGATGCCATTGAGGAGTTTCGGAATTGAAATCAACATTGCTTGTAACTATCATATTGTTGACTTCTTCTTCGGTCGCCCCAACGTAAATCTTTTCCAGGTTTTCGCAGCTTCCTAAAATTCCGCTGCCTACGTGCGTCAGAGTTTTGGGCAGGAAGATGCTCTTGATTTTGCTGCCGATAAAAGCGTTGTTTTCAATCTGAGTCGTATTCGCTCCCAGCGTGATTTCCTCTATGTTGGAGTAGTAGAAAATCTGCGCGTTGACTTTTTTGTAGTTGTCGGGCATTGCGAACGACTTCAAAGCGCTGCTGTCAAAAGCGTATGCGCCGATTGTCGTGAGCTTGCTCGTCGCGGGATCGACAAAGGTGAGAGATTCGAGAGCGGTTGTGCGCCTGAAAGCATAGCTTGCAATTTCCACCAAAGAGGAAGGCAGAACTATGGACTCGACGGGGCTTCTCTCAAACGCCGCCATGCCTATATACTCCACGCCCTCTCCGAGCGTGACGGAGGTGATTGCCGCCGCGGCAAACGCGTTTGTGCCGTTGGAGGTAGATGTCGTACCTTTTTTCCAACCGTCAATGACAAGCGTCTCGATAGGGCAGTAGAAGAAAGCCATATCCCCTATTGTCGGCGCGCCCTTGATGTGGACGGATTTAAGGTTTCTGCACTGAGTGTAGCTCGTAGGATAGTTGCCCGAGCTTCCCTGCGCTCCGAAAGCGGATACCCCGATTGACACAAGCGACTCGGGCGTTGTGACGGACACAAGACTGTGGCACTGAATGAAGGCTCTGTCGCCTATGGTTTTTAGCCCCTCGGGCAGAACCAGCTCGCTCAACGACACGCAGTTGTTGAACGCGTCGGGACCGATGTCGGTTATACCGGTAAGGTCGATGGATTCAAGCGACGTGCAATACTGGAACATATACTGAGGTATGCTTGTCAGTCCGCCCAGCGACACCGTTTTGAGACGATAGCACATGCCGAAAGCGCCGTTTGCATAGTTGTAAGTATGTGTCACAAGAGAGTCGGGCAGCGTCACAGACTCGATAAGAGTCGAGTTGAACGCGCCGTCGCCCAGCGAGGTTAGGCTAGAAGGCAGTACCAAAGCTCCCGAAAGAGCGGATTTTGCAAACGCGTTTGTACCTATGCTTTCAAGCTTGCTGTTGAAAGTGACTCTTGTCAGCGAAACGCATTCGTTGAAAGCATTATTTCCCAGCGTCACAAGATTTTCGGGAAGAACGATTTGTTCAAGCGACCTGCAATTGCCGAAAGCGTAAGTGCCTATTTCGGTGACGGAAGCAGGCAGCGTGATGCTTTTGAGATTGACGCATTCGCGGAAGGCGTCGACGCCTATGCTTGTCACGTTGCCGAGGAAGGTTACCGTCTCCATGGAAGACAGACCGTAAAACGCCTTGTCGGCTATCTTGGTCACGCTTGCGGGGACGGTTATATCGGCGGCGGAGTTGAGCACCGCTTTTAGCTCTCCGTTGGAGATTGCAAAGCCGTCCGAATTGATTTCGCTCTTTTCAAAAACGTTTCTCTTAATCGTGCCGAAATTGGTCTTGTCGTTTACGAAAGTATCGTAAGCTCCGTCGGGAACGATAACAACGGAAACCTTGTTCGTGGAAGACCAGTTGCCTATGCCTTCGTTGCCCTTTGTGGGCATTTCGTCGCCGAGGAACTCGACCACGCGCACGCCGCTGAGTCCGTTGCCGTGTATCGTTTGAACCGTCGCGGGTACAACCACCCAATTGAGACCGTCCGCCTTGAACTTGGTGCCGTTGCCCTGACTCAGAGCCGCGGGACCGATTTCCGTGACGCCGTTGGGGATTTCTATCTTATCGACCGCGTCACCTGCATAGGCGATGAGTTTCTTGCCGTTGTTTTCGGTGTCGATTATCACAAAGTCGTTGTCCGACTCGTCTATTGTAGAGTAAACAAGTTCGTCGGTAAGCGCCGGCTTAACGCCCTTGCCTGCCTCGGTTTTGTCGTTGAATGCCGCTCTGTAAGCCTCCAAAGCGCTGCTTGGAACAAGAACAATCACATGACCGTTTGTGCTCGTTCCGCCTCTTATGCCTATATTGGTGGAGGTTTCGCCGCTTGCATTCAGCACCTGAGGAGGAGTCGTGCCCTCAAAGGTAATATAGCTGCCGTTGAAGCCGGTAAAAGCTTTTTCTCTCAAAGTTTCCACCGACGCGGGAATAGTGAGAGTTTTGATGGAGTTCATGCCCGTGAAAGCGTTTGCTTCAATGGTTTTGAGACCGTCCGGCAAGGTCAGCTCCGTCACATAAAGCGCTCCCGAGAAGGCGCTGCTCTTGATTGTGGTGACGCCCGCGGGGAGCGTGAGCTCTCTGCCGTAATACGTCGCAAACGCGCTTGCGCCGATTTCCGTGATGGCGGAGTCGTCGTCAAAGATTATTTCGCCCTCGAACTGATAGAACACGCCTGCGCCGAGAGTTTCTACATAAGCGGGGATATTTAGCGTCTTGCCCTTGTAGCCGTAAAACGCCTGGTCGCCCAAATGAGTCAGACTACCGTCCGTCGCAAACACGATTGTCGCGCTCATATTGTTGAACGCCTGCGCTCCGATGCTTGTGACCGTCTTGGGTATGACAAGCTCGATGAGATTGACGCAGTTTGCGAAAGCCGAGCCGCTGATTGCCAAAAGTCCCTCGTTGAGGACAAGCGTCGTCAGGTTGGAGCAGCCGTTGAAAAGCGAGCCTGCAAGAACAACGGTGTCGGCGGGCAAAGTCACGGAAGTGAGAGTGTTTCTCGCGCCCTTGATTTCATACGCAAGTCCGCTGAGAACAACTATGCCGTCGGGCTGAGAGTTGTACCACTTGGTGTTGCGGAAGGCGTCGAAGCCGACCGAAGTTATTTTCGTCGCGTCAAACTCGATTGTTTCGAGGTTGAGAGCATCCATAAAGGCTCTCGCGCCTATGGTAGTCACGCTCGCGGGCAGCTCGATGGACGTTCCGAGATAGTCCTTGAACATATCCGCCACAACAGTTGTGAGGGTGGTGTCCTCGTGGAACTTGACTTCCGCCTCGCACATTCTGAACGCTTCGCCGTCAAAGGTCACCGCGCTTGCGGGCAGGTTGATTTCCTTGGCGGTAAGTCTGTAAAAAGCATCCTTTTTGACATAGGCGTACTTGGAGCCAGTCTCAAAATTGATGACGGTGTCTTTATTGCCTGCGTAAATAAACGCGTTTTCCATGATGTTCGTCACGTTTTTGCCGATAGTCAAAGTTTCGAGACCGGTGCAGTAAGCAAACGCGCTGTCGCCGATTGCAGTGATTTTGTCGTGGAAAATGACTCCTTTGAGGTTTTTGCACTCGCTGAAGAAACCGCCGGGAATGATGGTGACGGCTTCGGGCATTCTCACGGGACCGACAATACCTGCGGGCACTACGTAAGCCAGCTCATAGTCGCTGCTGTACAAAATTCCGTCATAGGTGACGAAATCCTTGTTTGATTGGTCGATTTCCATGCCTTCAAGCGACAGGCAGCGTGAAAACGCGCTTGCGCCCAGCGTTTTGAGATTGGCGGGCAGGCTCACGCTTTCAAGCGAGGTGCAGGCATAAAACGCATATTCGCCGATTGTCGTCACAGAGTCGGGAATAACGATGTTTTTAAGCGCGCTCGCCATATAAAACGCGTATCCCTCTATCGTAACGAGATTTTCGGGCAGAGAAATTGTAGCGAGTCTCGTATTTTCGCCGAAGATATATTCGGGCAGCACGGTGATTTCGTCCGCCGCGGACATATCCACCGTCCTTACTCCAGAGAAACAGAAAGCGTAGTCGCCGACGATGCTTACGCCTGCCGGTACGGTGAAGCCTTCAAGCGCGGTCGCGCCCATAAAGGCGGCTTCGCCGATGTAGGTCGTGTCCGCGTCGTCTGCGAAAACAACCTCGGTCAACGTCCTCATGTTCATGAACGCGCCGTCGAACACGTCGCCGTCAAGAACGGTAACCTTTTTGAGTCCCTGAGGTACGTAGAAGGTAAAGCACAATTCGGGGGATATATAATCCTCCGCGGAGAGACCCGACTTGATTTCAAACGAACCGGAGTAAGAGTCGCTGCCGAAAATATATCCGAAGAGACCTTCCTCGCCCGTATCGTTTTTGGTTGCGCCCACAAAGGGCACCGTCAGCTCTTTGAGAGCGGACATACCCGCAAGCGCGCCTTTTTCTATGGAGTCGCCGCCGAGAACCGCAAAAATTTCAATGCCGGTGATATAATCTCCGCCGCCGAAAAGATTCGCTACGGAAAGATCGCCGAGAGCGGGCAGGGTCAGGTCGTTGAGCCAGTCAATGCCCTTCAAGGCATTCGCCGCGGGAGCGGCATTGCCGCCTACAACCAGCTTTCTCAAAGTTTCGGGAACTGCCGAAGCGTTGTCCGCACTGTCCGCGCCGAATATGTAGGCGAGGAAAGCGTTGCCCTGTCCGTCGCCCAAAACGGGAACGGTAAGCTCGGTTATATTGTTTTCGGCAAATGCCCCTTTGCCGATTTTCGTCACGCTGTCGGGAACATAAACCTTGGTCGCGCCGACATTTTTGAAGCCCTCCGCCTTGACCTCCGTCACGGGCTTGCCTTCGTAAGCTGCGGGTATAACCAGCTCGCCGCCCTTAAACGTGCCTGCGGAAACGGAGTAAGAATTGCCGTCTGCGGAAAGCTCGAAGCGCAGCTCGGGCAGAACCTCCCATTTGGCGTAAAGGGTGATGTCCTCGTTTATTTGCGTGGTGACGTCGAAAGGCGTTTCCAAGGTTGCTTCGAGGTACCAGCCCTTGAATTCATATTCGTCTCTCGTAGGATTTTCCGCGTACAGCGTTTCGCCCTTGGCTATGCTGACAACCGTAGGCGCGGGTGCGCCGTCGTAGTTGAGGTTGAGAGTCACGTCAACCTGCACTTCGGGCTTGACCTGCCATTTCGCGTACAGAGTTATGTCCTCATTGACAACCGTTCCGTTGGAAAACGGAGGAGGCGAGAAGGAGGAGTCGGTAAACCAGCCCAAAAAGTCATAGTTGGTGCGCTGAGGAACTTCGGGAGTGTAAGCCGTCCCCGCAGTTATTGTTTCCTGCTTGGGGGAGGGCGCTCCGTGATAATTGTAGTCCAGCGTCACCGTGACCTGAGTAGTAACTTTGGGAGTCCATTTGGCGTAAAGCGTAACGTCCGCCTCAACGACCGAGTCGCCCCACGGTTGAGTCAAAGCCTCGTCTTTGAACCAGCCGCCGAAGTCGTAATCGGTGCGGGTAGGCGAAAAATCCACCTTTGCGCCCTTATCATAGGTTTTTACTTCCGTCTTGTTGTCGTAACCCAATTCGAAAGTAACGTCATAGGTCTGTTGGCAAGCGCACAGTGTGAGCACAAGCATCGCAACGACCAAGAGCAATAGAGTTAACTTTGTCTTTTTCATTTTTATCCTCCCGATAAAAAATATTTAGAACGGCTTAAATGGGGCATTTAACAGCCGCGTCTATCCACATATAGTATGAGAAATTATTTCATCATGATTTTAACACGGCAACTTGTCAATGGCAAGCGTTTTTTCGATATTTTTCGCATTTAGACAAATATTGGAAATTTTAAGTTAAACAAATCCCCCGAACAGAATTGTTCGGGGGATAAACGTGTGAAAAAACTGTTTTCAGCTTTTGGTGGTAAATGTCCAAGCCCAGCTGTCGGAGTCGTAAGAAGCCGTGTAAACCGTGCCGTCAAGAGTGACTTCAAAGTCCTCTTTTGCGGCAATCGCGGCTTTCGCGGCGGCGTAATCCGCAACGCTGCCGGTATAAGCTATTGCCTGACCGTATTGATAGGCGTAAACAAACTTGTTTTCAAAAATCGCAAGCGTGTAGGACTTGTCGTCCAATTTAAACGAAACGGTGGTGTATTCAAGCTTTTCTTTGAACAGTCTCAGATAGCTGTAGCCGTACGAATAGAACGCCGTTTCAATGTAGCCGTCTGTTGCGAGAGCAAACTTGCCTTCGTGGACATGCGGCGTTCCGCTGTCGTCATAAGACGTAAGCTTGAACACATTGCCCTCGACGACGTAGGTGTACACGCTCATATTGCTGTCGTAGAGCATGTTGCCGTTGCCGTCAAGCCACACCTTGTAGCTTCTTTCCGCGACGTAATACTGTCCCGCAACCGACGTTTCGGTAACCTCCGTTTCGGTAAACGACGCGTCGTCAAGCACGAGGAGTTTATATGACTCGCCCGACGTAAGCAAAACGGAGACGTCGCTCATCATGAAGTAATTCCACTTTGCCGCCTGTCCGCTTGCGGGGGTGTATTCCGCAACGAAGAAACCGTCAAGAGTCAGTTTGTCGCCCGCGGCGGAGGTGTAGGCGCCCTTTTCTTCGCCCTCGGCGAGAAGCCCGAACTCAAAGTAATATTCATACTCGTCCAAATGATAATTCCAATAGCCCGTGATTTTCCGCGTGCTGCTGTTAAAGCTCCAGTTCCACAAGACGTCCTCGCTGCCGTCCGTGCCTTCTATCCAAATTATATAGAGCTTGGTACCCTCGAGCTTATATTTTCTTTCATACTCCTGATGCTTGAAGTAAATCTTGGCAGTGCCGCCTTCGTTGTCGATATTCTTGCCGTCAAGCTCAATCTTTGCGCCCAGCTTCAAATCATAGTAGCTTCCCTTTTCCTTGCCCGTATAGGTCAGGGTGTGGGAGGAGCCTCCGTAGGTCAGCGTCAGCTTTGACGAATTCTCCTGCGTCTCCGAAGGGATAAAGGAAGCGGAGGCAAGTCCGTCGATTCCCGCAAAAGTAATCTCGTTGCCGTTCAGAGTATAGGTTCCGTCGGAAAGCTCGGCGTTTATAACCACGCTCGCCGCGCCGTACCCGTCAAACACAACGGTAATATAGCCGTCGTCGTAGGCTCCGAATACCTTGTCGCGGAGCACAAAATCGTCGCCCGAAGGCTTGCCGTAATAGAGAACCGCTTCTCCGTCCACGGTAAAGCCCGCTCTGAAAGTGATTTTTTCATAGTCGTCATAACGGTAAGCGCCCCAGATTCTTCTTGTAACGCCGTCCGCCTCGACAAACAGGATTGCAGAGTCGCCGCCGGACAGGAACAATTTGTTTCCGTCGGCAAGATTGTAGGTCTTGCCCTTTTTGTCAGTACCCGCTTCGGAGGCAATGGTTACAAAATCACTGTAATCGTTGCTGTACGCCCCGACTTCATTGCCGTCCTTGTCCTGCGCCTTGTTGTTGACGTTGAACAGCGTCACATACGCGGAGGGACTTGCGTCGCCCCAGAAGGAGCCGCCTACGTAAACCGTCATAAGCCCGCCCCACTCGGTTGTGGAAGGAACAAGGGCTATGCCGTCCAATCTGTAAAACGCATTCTTTCCGATATAGGAAGGCGCTTTCTCCGCATTGGGGAAATGTATGTCTATTAGATAAGTTGCCATACTGAACGCGTCGTCGCCTATGTGGTCTATGCCCGTACCGAAAATCACCGATACGAGATAAGGGTTTCCGACAAACGCTCTGTCGCCCACCGTCGTCACCTTGTCGCCGAATATAACCATTTTGAGCGTCAAAAGTCCCTGAACGGCGTCAGGCGCAACCTCGGTTATGTTTTCGGGTATGTAAAGCACTTCTTCGCTGCCGATGTAGTCGTAAAGCACGTCGTCAACGATGATAAACCCGTCCGTGTCCGCGCCGTACATTTTGAACGTGAAGGTGTCGTTTTCTATAAGAGCCGCCCTTCTTTCTTCTACCGCGCCGCCAATATAGTAAAACAAATCGTAACTGCTCAGCTCGACTATTTCAAAGGAATCGACTGTTTCCACAACGCCCTTCCAGCTGCCGCTCATCCAGAATTCTATTCCGAACCGCTCGCCTTCCGCCGCAGTGTAACGTCCCTGAAAATCCAATCTCGTGTCGTCGAACTCATACAGGCTGCCGTCGGTTTCGGAGACGGTCAAAGCCGTTTTGTAAGCGTCCAACGCGTCTCTTGCGCACAGATAGTCTCTTCTTTCATTGCCGAAAGCGCCTTTTTCTATTTGGGGAGCGACGCTTCCCATAAACAGCACCTCTTCGAGCACCTTGTCATCCGTCGGCGAAGGGATGTCGAACGCACCGCTTTCTATAAGTTTAAGCGACGCGGGGAGAATGACGAAAGGAAGATTGGTGCCTGAAAAAGCGTTTATTCCTATCGTTTCGAGTCCCTCGGCAAACCATACGACGGTGAGAGAGCTTGCGTCGAGAAACGCATTGGCGTCAATTGCTTTGAGCGTCGAGGGGAAATTGACCACCACCAAAGACGTGTTGCCGTAAAAGGCGTTTTCGACTATATCGGTGTAACCCTCGGGTATGGTAAGCTTGGTGAACGACGAGGAGATAAAGCCGCGTCTTGCCACAGCCGTCACGTCGTAAGGACCTACCTTTAAGGGAAGAGTAACCTCGGCGGCGCTCGGCTTGTTTGCGGCGTTTTCCGCAATCGCGTAAGTAGTGTTGTCCTCGCGCAGCGTAAAGACGTATGAACCTTCGGTTATCGTAAGCTTTTTGTCCAGCTTAATCCACAGCTCGGGCATATCCTCCGTGACTTTGTCGCCGGAAAAAGCCGTCGTCATGGCTTGGTCGGTAAAGTAACCGCGCGATTCGATGTAATCGTAGCTGACGGAAGGCAGAGCCGCGCCAACCTGCAAAGTAACAGTCTCGCTCTTGTCGTGAGAGTCGTCCAGACCGTCCGCCGCAACGTAGTTTACCTTGAAAGTAACGGTTTTGGCAGAAACCGCCGTCCAACGCGCGTAAACGGTAACGTCGCCCGTCACTTCTTTGTCAAAGTCAAAAACCTCGCCGCCCGTCTTTGCCGTGTACCAGTTGTCAAACTCGAAGTCGGTTTTGGTCGGGTTGGCAGGTCTTGTCGCCTTTTCGCCCTCTTTGACGGTCTGCGCGGCAACGGTCGAGCCGCCGTCCGTGTCAAAGGTCACCGTGAAAGTTTTGGGTGCGCAGCCGACAAACGTCAAAAGCAGCAGCGCTGCGACCAGAACTGTCAAAACAATCTTTTTCATGGTTCGTTTCTCCTTTTTTAAATTTTTACTATTGTAGTAGTTCTACAACTGTTATTGATACTATATGATATTTCACAGCCTTTGTCAACGCTTTTTTGAACATTTCTTAAAATTTTTGCATTCGCATTGAATTATTGTGCAGAACGCGTGTTTTGCAGGAAAATTTTTGCGATTTTGGAAACAGTTAAAATATAACTACAATTGCTTGACAAACGACAGGCTTCGGCGTAAAATATACCCGATATGGAAACACTCGAAGAAAAAAAAGGAAAAAAGTTCGACATGGACGCGTTTTACAACATCAAAAACGAGGTCGCGGAGCTTGAAAACCGCAAAATCATCCGTCCGAGACACCTGACGGAAAAGCTGCCGATTGTCAAAGCGCACCTGTCCATAAGAGCAAACAACCTGCTTGTTTCGCTCAACAAATCCCCCATGAATATGACCGAGGTGGCGCAGCAGACGGCGCTGCAAAAAGCCAACGCCACAAAATACATAGACAAAATGATTTCCAAGGGGTTTGTTTACAGATTTCAGAAGGAAAAGGACCGCAGAAACATTTACATAGGGCTTACTCCGCTCGGAAAGGAGCTTGTGGAAAACACCTTCGAGATGCTGCACGGCAACCTTGAAGAGCAGCTTGACAAGCACACAACCGAAGAGGAAAGAATAAAACTGACGGAGTGTTACGAATATATTTACGACATACTTACGCGTTTTGACTGACGTTAACCAAAACGTATCCTTAACAACACAAGCGGCAGCGCCCCAAGGCGCTGCCGCTTGTGTTTGTTTTTTTCCGTTTTGTCAGGCGGCGGTCGTCTCCTCGAAAACGACCTCCACCGAGACATCCTCCTCTACCGCAAAGCGATAGGAGTCGCTCGCAATCTCGACAGAAACTCCGTTTATCTTGACTTCCTTCACGCGATAGCCTTCGGCAGGCAAAAACGTCAGCTCAATGACGGAACCGAAAACCACGGTGTCGCCGTTTTCCAATTTGTTTACTACCAGAGGCTCGGGAAAAACAAGCTCTCCGTCTATGACGGTGCCGCTCTCGGCAGTATACTCCCAAACCGCAAAGCTTGCAAACATTTCACCTGAGGCTTCGCCGCCCGAAACCGAATATTCCACGGTTCGGGTTTCCAGAGAAATGAAACCTTCGTTTTGTAAAATATTGAGATATCCCCAGAACGCCACCTCCTTGCCGAACACCACCAAGCGACCTATGCGCACCCGCGCTTCGTCACGGGGACGGGTTTCTGCGTCGAAATCCCTGTAAGACTCGTAAAACTCAATCGCACCCTCCTCGGTAGAAAACAAAACCGACCAAACGCCTTCTATCGGGAAACCGAACATTGATGTAGGAGCCGTCCAAAGCGCGGCAAAATCGCGTGCAACGAACCTTACCGTAGCATTTTTGTGGTAATCGTCCCATTTGTATTTTTCCTCCAACGTCTTTTCCAGATTTTCGTCGAGAAAGTTTTCCTCTGCTTTAAGAGTCGGAGTCGGCTCTCTGGGCGTGCCGTTGAGATAATCCTTAATCGTATCTCGCAAAACGGGGGAGTTGGACGTAATCATGACTTTGCCCACAACCGCATTTTCTTTTGTGTCGGCAAGAAACGGAGAACCCAGCGACGCCTGCGCCCAAGCCTCGTCGCCGAATACCCTTGCAGAAAATCTGGCGCCTACAACGCCCGCGCTGCCCTGATTTTGCTCTATGTACACGTGCGCACAAAAAGCTTCTTGCGTTTCGCTGGATATCATGATGTGAATCCCGCTCAGCGACGTTTGAAAACCGTGTCGGGTAAGTTCCTTTTGTATTCCCAGCGCAATTTTCGCATATACGTCGTCAACGTTTATCTTATTTCCGACAATTTCTCCGATTGACGCGGGTGCTCCCAGCTTTATCAGCGTTTCGACGGTCCAAATGCCGTGGGGCTTGCCCTCGACTATGATATGCCCCAGTCTTTTGCCCTTTTCAATCCCGTCGCCCCAGACAAAGGCAGCGTCAGCCTCGCTCGAATATACCGTTACTCTGAATCCGCCCGGCACGCCGTACTCGTCAATCATATTTCCGAAGGTGTTGCCTCTCGCGGTAAAACTTGCAGAGCCGGCGATATTGTCCACCGTCACCTCCGAAGTGTAAAAAGGCTCGCCGCTGGGATAATTTTCGCCTACCGTTTTTAGCATTCGGCGCAGCCTTTCCGCCTGTACGCTCACAGGCGCGTTATCGTCGAAATGCCATTTGAAAGTCACAGACACGTCCACGTTGCGATTCAGACTTTCCAAAATATATTCGTTGTCTTGGGAAAGAACCGTTTCCTCTCCGTCCACTAAAAAGCTTTCCACAACGTAATTTTCGTCTGGACTAATTTTAAATACGACGCGGCTTCCTTCTTCCGCGCGAGCGGGGCTGAAAATCATCGATTCCCCGTCTACAAGCACGTCGAGATACCCGTTGTCGCCGTAAGAAAAGGTTACTCTGTAATTAGGAACGGCAGTTTCCCAACGGGCGTATATAGTACGGTCGGAGTTAACCCGCAACGAAAAATCATAGTTGTCTGTGCCGTCGGACGAAGCGTACCAACCAAGGAAGGTATAACCGTCCTTTACGGGATTGTTTTTGACAGCGGGAGAATCGAGCCTGTCGCCGTCGGCTACGTTAGTCACGGGAGAAAAGCCCTCCGGCCAGCGTCCTCCGTCAAGCTCCCACGTCACCGAA
>FR900988.1 GCA_000437915.1 Subdoligranulum sp. CAG:314
ACAACCCGTTTCTACGACTACACCACAGGTCGCTTCATAAACGCCGACGTGCCGAGCATTTGTTTTGACGACGGCTTGACCGTGCCAGAAGGATGCAATCTCTATTCTTATTGCCGCAACAACCCTATTTCGTATGTTGACCCGACAGGTCACTTTGCATTGATAATAGGTATATTGTTAATGACAACGATGATTGGAGGTACGATAGGAGGTATTGTATCTCATTCTAACGGAAAAAGCGGTTGGGGTTTAGTTGGAGATATAATTTTAGGCGCCATGATTGGGCTTGCTGCGGGTGGACTGATAATTGCTACAATAGGCGCAATAGCATATGGCATATTCGGAGCTACTACCACTGTTTTAGGAGGTGTAGCAGCTTCAAAAGCTTTTGCTTTGGGTGCAGCTGTATATAATACAGTTGCATTCGGAATAGCTCCGTTGTATGGAATTGCAATGCAGGGTATAGATTTCGAGCAAGGAAAAAATCCGGTTCAATCTCCACAGTTGGCGCCTCCGCATCCTTATGGGAAAGCAGATGTTTACAATGATTTTGTTAACAATTTAAAGTTAATAAAATAACATTGAAAATAGGAGAATTTATGATAGAATTTAAAGGCGAAATTTCAAGTAAATGTAAAGAGTTTCTTCTTAAAGAGGAAACTAAAAATAGTTTTATCAGTGCATTAATTGCTTGCGGTATATTTATAATACCTATTATTTGTGCTGCTGTTTTTTATAATAAAATATTTATTATAGCTTTGCCTGTTTTTATCATAATTCCTATTTTATCTACGATAAAACCTAAAAAAACATCTTGGGGTATTATAATTCCTTACGCTGTAACAATATATTTAAGAGAAAATCAAATCGTAAGCAGTGGGGAAAAGGTAGCAGAAGTCAAAAATTTAAACCAAGTTAAAAAGGTTGTCGATTTTGGAGAGTGGTATAAAATATTTTTTATTTTTCCCTATAAATCTCAAAGATTTGTTTGTCAAAAAGATTTATTGGTGCAAGGCACAATAGAAGAATTTGAAGCTGTTTTTGAGGGAAAAATTGTAAGAAAAAAGTAATAACAGTCCGCGCGACAACGTCGC
>FR900989.1 GCA_000437915.1 Subdoligranulum sp. CAG:314
ATTTCTTCAAGCGAAGAACAGCCGTTGAACGCGTAGTTTCCTACCACCGTAACCGTCGAAGGAAGAGCGCTTCCCTCGTCGGCGTTTCCGCTGTAAGTCAGCGCGGAGAGGGACGAGCAGCCGTCAAACACATACGCGCCGAGCGTCATGAGTCCTGCGGGCAGCGTGACGCTTGTCAGCTGTGCGCAATTCTGGAACACATATGCTCTGGTGCCTGCCGCGGCGGCAGAGCCTTTGGACGAACCGATGTGCTTGACGCCGTCGGGGATAACGATGTTTTTCAGACCGCTGTTTCTGAACGTATACGTTCCGAGGAACGTCAGCTTGGAAGGAAGCGTAATCGTTTCGAGAGACGCGCAGCCGTTGAACATATAGTCTGACAGCGCCTCCGCGTCGTCGCCGAGAGTGACTTGACTCAGCTCGGTAGCGTAAGAGAACAGATAAGTATTAAACGAAGTCAGCTTGGGCATCGAAATGCTTTGCAACTTGGTTGCGTAAGTACCCTTGTCGAAATCCGCTGATTTCACGCCGAAGGCATATGTGCCTACCGTATCCACGTCGGGCAATTCAAGCGACTCTATTGCGCAACCCGTGAAAGCGTACTGTCCGACAAGGGTTACTCCGGGGAGCACGTTGTCTTCGCCGTTTTCTCCCGCCTTAATCGTTTTGAGAGCCGTACAGCCGGTGAACACGTAGCCGCCTATTTCAAAGTCCGTCATGCTTGCGGGCATGATAATCGTCGTGAGGTACGCGCAGTTTTCAAACAGTCTTACAGTCTGAGTTGCCGAGCAAGAATCGGCTGTGTTGCCGAAGCCTTTGACTCCTGCGGGAATTTTTATCGATACCAGTCCCGTGTTCTTGAATGTTTCCTGTCTGCCGAGGAAGGCCAGACTGTCCGGCAGGTCGATTGAAACGAGCGACGTGCAGTTGAGGAACATTTTGCCGGGAATCGCGTCAAGCGTACTGTTCAGCGTGACCTCTTCAAGCGAGGTGCAGCCGGAGAAAACTCCGTTGTAATTGCCGGTGCTGCTACTGCTGTAAAACGCATAGCTCGTTATGTTGGACATATCCATGCTTTTCAGCGACACGCAATTGTTGAACAGCTCGTAAGGCGCAACCGTCACCTGAGGCGGCAACGCGTTTTCAAAGCCCGCCTCGTAGTCCGCCTGATTCTTGATAACATAGTCGTTGTAGCTCACTATTCTCAGCTGCTTCGCGTTGTCAAACATATTGGGAGACAGCGATGTCATCTTGTCCGACAGAATCACTTCCTCTACTGAAGAATAAGAGAAAATATCGCCGTAGCTGTTGCTTGTCTTCCATGTCATGGCGCTTTGGAAGGTCACCTTTTTCAAGTTTTCGGTATATTGGAAGGTGTCGTCGGCGACAAATTCCATGCTTTCGGGGAAAACCATCTCTTCCAGTCCGGAATAGTTGAAGTTACTTGAACCGTTGATGCGTTTAAACCCTTCGGGCAGCTTTATGCTTCTAAGCGACTCGCAGTAGTAAAACACAGAAGAGGTTGACGAGGAGCTTGACAGAGAATCCGTTTCCAGACCGATGATTTCCAGCGTGTCCGGCAAAAGAATTTCAGACAACGACTCGCAACAATAGAAGGTTTCCTTTTGCAGGCGGGTAATCCGCGTTCTTGAAAGGTCGATTTTTTTCAGCGAATAGCAATATTCGAACGCCGCTTCGCCCACCGTACTCAGGTTGGAATAGCCTCCCTCGCCCGAGGTCAGGTCGGTCTCTACGACAACCTCCTCCAGATTGAAGCAGTTTTCAAACGCGTATTCACCTATTTCCCTGACGGTATAAGGCAGAATGATTTTCTTGAAGGACTGTCCCGAAAAGGCTCTTGCACCGATAACGGTTGTGTTTTCAGGCACTCTGAACACTCCATTTTCGTCGCCCAGAGGTCCGAAGGTCAACTGAATCATAGTGCCGTCGCTGTTGTAAATGAGCGGCAGAGTTTCGTCCGCATTCAGATAACGGCTGTCCTCGGGTATGCTGATTTCGATGATATAAGAACCCTTTATCATGGATTCAATGCTGACGACCGCCGCGGAAAGCTCGATGGAAGTGAGCGTTTTCACCTTGTTGAAAAGCGATGCGCCGAGCGTCGTGCCGTTTTCGGCAATGCTGTCGGGCAAAGCGAAGGACGTCAATGCCGTCTGATTGAACGCCGAGTCTCCTATCGACGCGAGCGAGTTTTTGCCCGCATTCTGATGCTCGACGGGGAACTTTTCAAACTTGACCTGATAAAGCGACGTGCAGCTCGCGAACACGGAGGCGCCGAGCGTTTCGACGCTTGCCGGTATCGACACTGTTTCGAGCGCCTTGCACCCCGAAAACGCGGAGGCTTCAATGGTTTTAAGCGTGCCGTTGAGAGGCAGGCTCACGTTCGTCAGAGCCGTGCAGGAGCTGAAAGCCGAAGTTCCTATCGTTTCGAGCGAATTGGGCAGAACAATGCTTGACAAAAGCTTGTTTTGCGCAAAGGAACTGTTGCCTATGGTCGTAAGCTTGCTGCTTTCGACATTGAATACCACCGATGTCAAAGCGTCGCAGTCATAGAAAGCATTGTTGCCTATGGTTTCTATGCTGTCGGCAAAATCGAAGTCAACCAAACTGTCGCAGCCGTAGAATGCATAGTTGCCTATGGTTTTAAGCGCGGGAGTCGCGCCGTCTGCAAAGCCGACCTTTTTAAGATTGCTGACGTACTTGTAACCTCCCGTTGAGCTTCCCGTATACCAATAACTGTTATAAAACGCGTATTCGCCGATTTCGGTAACGGATTCGGACAGAACAAGCTCTTTCGGGGCGTTGTCCCAAGAAAACGCATACGCGGGGATTTTCTCCAATCTGTTGGGAAACGCGATTACGTTTAGCTTGGTGCAGCCGTTGAAAACGGTATCTCTTGAATATGCGGGCGCGCCGCCTGTCGAAGTGTTTCTATAGCTTCCGTCCGCCATACGAAGCGGCGTGCTCTCGTTGCCCTCTTCAAAAATAATGTTTTCGAGGTTGGAGCAGCCCTTGAATATGTTCACCTGCATTTCTGTCACCGTGTTGGGTATGGTGAGCGTGACCAACGAGGAGCAGCCGTTGAACAGCCCCGTCTTCATGACGGTAAGGCCGCGCGGCAGCGTGATTGTAGCAAGCTTCTGACAGCCGCTGAATGCGTCGGTACCTATATCCAAATCGCCGAGTATGCCTTCGGAGAACTTGATTTCCGTTATGTTTTTGTTGTTCTTGAACGCGCCTTCGGAAATGCGTTCAACCGTTTTGGGGATGTCCACAACGCCGTCAACGCCGCTCGCGCCCACAGGGCAGTAAAGCAGGTCGGTCAGCACGCTTTCCTCGCTGCCCTCCTCTCCCTTGAGAGAATAGCCGTACACCACTCCGTCGATTGAAGCGTACATTGCGTTCCCCTCGGCGATGTTCACCTTGTCTATGCCGGTACAATCGTAGAACATATTGGTGAAAGGCGAAACGTCTCCCTCTGCAATGACAGTCAAAGACGCGGGCAGATTGACCGTGGTAAGAGAGCCTTTGCAGCTCGAAAACAGCTTTTGCCCTATTTGCTCCACGCCCTCTTCGAAGGTCACGGTTACAATACCGTGGCAGGTGGCGAACGCTTCGTCGCCCACTTTCTTTACGCTTCCGGGAATCGTCATTTCCGTGAGAGCCTTGCAACCTGCAAAGACACGGCTGCCAAGCTCGGTAACGTAATCGGGCAGAACTATGTCGGTCAATACCGCACAGCTTTCAAACGCCGACGCGCCTATGCTCAACGTATGACCTTCGGCAACCTCCGTCGCAAATATGACTTTTGTAAGCATAGACTTGATTTGCTCGGAGCTGCTCAACCCGCTGTTGTAAGAGCTTACGTTAAAAGCGTTTTCGCTGATTATTTTGACCTTTGCGCCCAAAGTAATTTCGGTAAGATAAGCCGCTCCCGCAAAGACGCCGGCATTGATTGTCTCAACGTCCTCGTGCAAAGTGAAGGCTCCCTCCTTGCCCGAAGGGTAGAACATGATTTCAGAAAAGCTCTTGTTGTAAACAACGCCGTCCTCGGACGCGAAATTGGGATTTGCCGCGTCGATTTCTACGTTCTGCAACGTGCTTCCGAAAACGCCGCCAATATCGAATATTCCGACCTTGGAGCCTATGGTGAGTTTTCTGACCGTATACTGTTTTCTCGTTGTCAGACCGCTCGACGGATTTGCCGTGTTCCAATCGAGGTCGATTCTGAAAGCGTCCGTTTCAAGCGCGGTGCAGCGCATAGTTCCGTCTGACTCGACCGTACCCGCCGTCACCTGCACGTTGACCTCCGTCAAATTTGCGCAGTAACCGAAGGCGTATTTGCCCAGCGATACGAGATTGACGGGAAGAGTAACCTTGCTTATGCTGTTGCAGCCGTGGAAAGCGCGCGCTGCTATTCTCAGAGACGCGGAATTTTCGTCTCCCAAAAACTCTATCTCCGTTATATTGGAGCAGCTTCTGAACGCGGCCTCGCCGATATTCGTCACCCATCCGGGAATAACGAGCTTGGTTATGTTTTTGCAACCGTACCAGCCCGTCGTGCTGGTTGTCATCGCGTAAACATTGGAAAACGCGTTGTCCGCAATCTTGTTTATGCCGTTAGGGATTATGAAAACGCCGCCTTCTCCCGAGAAGGTTCTCGGAGCGTAAATGATTGTGTCCGCCGCCTTGTTTACAACAAGCCCGTCAATCGCGCGATAATCCCAATTGTCGTTAGTAAAGGAAATCTTCTCCAAATCCGTCATGTAAGAGAAATATTTGGAGCTGAAATCAAAACGCGTGGGCAGCACCAATTCAATTACGTTGGACGCGCCCGAAAATGCCAAATCGTCCAGTGACAAAGTCTGCTCCGTTTCTCCGTCGGGCTGCGCGAGGAACTCGATTTTTTCGAGGTATAGCGCGGCAAAAGCTCTTTCGTCAATCCTCGTCACGGTAGCAGGCACTTTGATATAAGTGAGATAATTTACGTCCCCGAACGCCTCTGTGGGCAGCACCGTCACGCCGTAAGGTATTTCGTATTCGCCTCTCCTTGACACCGGCATATAATTGAGCTGCAAATCGCTCAAATTGTCCGTGTCTCTGTATTCAAACAGCACGCCGTCAATGGACGTATATCTTGTCTCATAGACTCCGTCGGGATTTACTGCGTAAACCTCTATTTCCTCCAGGTTAGAACAGGCAGAGAACGGCGAGCCTGTGGAATTTCCGCCGGAGAAGCCGTAGTCTATATTCTTTATCGTGTCGGGTATAGATATCTTTTTCAGCGTTCTGCAGCTGTGGAAAGCGCCGCTGCTTATGTCTATGACGGGCAGCCCGTCATACTCGGCGGGTATCTTGACCTCTGTCAAAAGGCTTATGCCTTCGCCCTTTTTGACCGAATAGCCCTCTATGGACTGTCCGCCGCCTATGCTCTGCTTGGTCTTTATAAACTCGAACACGTCAACCCAGCCGGCGTAAAGCGTTTTGTCTCCCGCATCCATCCACACGCCCGTGCCCGCGCCTGTGTTGTCGGTGTACTTTACGCCCATCTTGTTGGGAGACTCGTACCAGCCAAAGAAGGTCTTTGTGGCAATGTCCGACTCTGGAGTGGGCAGCTCGTATCCCTGTCTGTAAGTTACTTTAAACGTAGTTTCGCTCATCGTTCCGCCTGCAACGACAAACGTAACCGTGTATTCCTTCGGCGTCCAGTGCGCGTACAGCGTCAGGTCCTCCGCTTTTTCAAGCTTTGTCCCTGTGTACGCCACTCCGTTGCTCGCCTCCATCCAGTAGTCGAAGTCGTAGCCCACCAGCGTTACTTCGTCGGCGGGAAGCTCCAACGGGTCGTTCTGCGCGCGGTAAAGCGTTGCGTAGCTCTCGTATCCCTCTATGTTGTACCTGAGCGTCACCTTATACGCAGTCACCTCTATTCTCGCCCATTCCGACGCTTCTCCTGCTTTGTCATAGTAGCAGATTTCTATTACGTTCGTTCCTTCTTTGTCAAGGCTTATCTTGTACCTTGTCGCCGTGAAAACCTCGACCGCATCTTTGCCGTTCACTCTCACTGCGTACTTGCTCGCTCCGAGTATTGTCGGCCATTCCAAATATCCCTCGTTGTAGTCTATTTTCCCTTCCAGCGTAGCGGCAAACTCCGTCACGTCGGAGTAAAGCGAATTTTCCGCCTCCGTCGCTCCGTTTGCACGCACGCTTATCTGCATGTTCGTCCAATCTATTCCGTCGGGCAGCTCCATGCTGCTGCCTGTCTCCACGAGGTGCTCCACACCGTCTATACTTACCGTGTAGCTCACCGCTCCCGCGACGGCTCCCCATTTCAACGTCGTTCCGTCTATCTCTATGCTTCCCTTGGAAGGCGTGGCAAGCCTTGTCTTTGTATATGTGTATTCAGCTACCTCCGAGCTGTTGTAGCCGTGCGCCACCGCGCGCACTCTGACCACGATTGCTCCCGCTGCCATTTCCTTCAACGACACCGTTCCGTCGTATCTTATCCATTCGCCGTCGTTTACTTGGTATTCGTAATACTGCGCGTTGGCTACGTTGTTCCAGATTATCGTCTCGTCCTCGGCTTTCACGCTCAGTCCCGTTACTTTGTCAAGATGTCTCTCGAATACGTATTCCTCCGATTCGCTCGTTACGTACCCTTCTCCTACCGCCTTGACTACAAACACAATCCCTTCTTCCGTCATTTCGCACAGCGTAAAGTCTATTTCTCCGCTTGTCGTCTCCATGTCGGTAAAGCTCATCTCGTGCTCGTGGCTCGTGTTTCCGCATTTGACCGTCACAAGGTACTTTTCCGCGTTCAACACCTTGTTGAATTTCAGCACAAATCCGTCCACCTCAAACACTGACACCCTTGACAGCGCCTTGTTGTTGTAGTAGACCGTCGTAGTCTTATTGTTGTACGTTACTTCTACCTTGTACTCTCCCGCGTCCTTGGAGGCGAAATCGTAAGCGTATTCCGTCGTCCCCAACGTCCTTGTCTCTTTGTTTCCGTCGGGCGCCGTTATTTCCACGCGATAGCTTACGTTTACTCCCTCGCTCGCCCAGTATACTCCGCTCTCGTTTACGCTTACCTCGGGATTCTCGCTCTCCCATACCGCAAACAGCGTAACGTTTTGCGTAAGCACCTGTCCCGTATATTCGCAGGTCAGCTTTCCGGCGTCCTCGAAGTCGCTCATCCACCACCCCGCAAATACCTTTCCGCTTTCCTCAGGTTTAGGCAGGTTGGTCAGGATTCCCGCTTCGTTGGTCTCTCTGTCCGCTATTGCGACTGCCGTCCCCGCAAAGCTCACTTTATATGTATACATCGACGGCAGCTCGAATCTCGCATATACCGTCGTGTCTGACTTGATTGCAGTCTCAAAGTCAAAGAGCTCTTTATAGCCGCTGTCCTTGTACCAATCGCAGAATATTTCTCCGCTCTTGTTAGGGTCGTCGGGACGCGTCGCCTTTTCGTTGTATCCCACGCTCTGCGGGCTTATTGACGTGCCTCCGCCCGTGACGAATCTCACGGTATATGTATTCTTGCTCCATATTGCCGTGAGCGTTAGATTCTCTTCGACCGTGTCCGTACCGAACAAAAATTCGTCTCCGTTCGGCTTTATCCACTTCTCGAAGGTATGTCCCTCCTTCGTCGGCGCATTAGGCGCACTCGGCGACTCCTTCCCCTTTACCGTTATGCTCCCTACCGCGCTTCCGCCCGCGCTGTCAAACGTAATCGTATACGTCTTTGTGCACGCCGCAAGCGTCACCGTCAGCACCATCGCCAGCACAATCGCCAGGAGCAACGCCAAACTCTTTCGCTTTGCCTTCATTCTTTCTGCCTCCTATCATGATTTACTCTACATTACACGCTTTCCTTCTCATTCGCTCGTCCTTTTTGTCCTTCCGTATAATGTATCGTGAAAATTGTAGCAAATGTAATTCGCATTGTCAACTTGTTTTCATCGTTTTTTTTTTTTTTGTAAATTACACATCTCCGATGTGTAATTTTATTGTTTATTTTCATGATTTCATACGCCAAAATCTACATTTAAAGCCGTTTTTCGCTTTTAATTTATAAAATCATTTATTTTACGACATTATATGTCTGTTCGATAATTTTTGCTTTCGATTGATTTTTTCTAATTTAACTTTATCCTTCAAAATTTTGGGCGTAAAAAAATCCGCCCGCAAAATACTATGATTTTGCGAACGGATTTAAAACACTCCATTCCTTATTTGTGTTTTTTCGCGGCTTTTCGCTCTTTCTTTTCTCTTTTGAGCCGCTCCTTGATTTCGCGCATATACTGCCTGTTTTCCTCCATGAGTCTGTCGTGACGCTCGTTGACAAGCTCTTTGGTAAACTTTGGCTCGGTCCTTTTGAGCAGCATTTCGGGACGGGACATCAAAGTCGTGAAATATCTGAGTGTATTGGCGTAATAAAGTCCGTCGGCGATTCTCTCGTCCATAGTCAGCCCCACCGTCATCACCTTGCCGGGTATGATTTCGTTTGCTTCGTTGACAATCGCCGCCTTTTTCTCCTTGCCCATAGCCACGAAAAGCCCCGTGGTGCCGAACTCGTAAACGTGATGATAGATAAAATCGCATTTTATCGATTTCAGAAAAGTCACGAAGCAGCTGTTGTGAAAGGGGCTCAACTCTACGAGAGAGCCGGCAAGTATGTTGTGCCTGTCCGCCCACCTGACGCAGCTCATAAAAAAGCGCAGGAGCCAGGCGGGCAATTTGAGCAGCTTGTTCATAAACAAATCAAGGTCGTTGTTGACCTTGCTGCCCGAATTGTCCTCGAAGGCGGCTTTAAGCTTGTCCCTCACGTCAAAAATCGACTCGCTTCCGTCGAAATTCACCTTGACAACCGTCTCGCTCGCGTTGTCTTTGAGCACCTTTTTGACTGCGAAAGCGATCGTCAGGTCGTACCTGTCGTAAATTTTGTTGCCGACGACAAAACGATTCATCTGTATTCTTTCCGAATACATCCTCACTATGGCGGCGATAAGAATGTCGTTGTAAGTAAAGTGCTCGCCCTTCTCAGCCTGATTGGCTATAAACCTGTCCAAATAATCGCACCTGACGTCCGCCCGCGCATAGTTGGCGGAATCCCACCTGTGCGGCATGATATGCGGCGTCATTTGCAGCATAGGATAAATGTACTTTGCCCATTTTCCGTCTTTGCGACTCATAAATATACTCCGTAAAAGATATATTTCATTGTTTCAGCTACATTATACTACAAAATGTCGTTTTTGCCAAACATTTTGCCAAAAAATGAAAATTGTTTTGTTTTGGTTTATTTTTGAAAACCGCCTTTTTTGACGCGTCTGTCGTCCTCTCTTGCAAACAGCCCGTCGGCTTTCCTCCGCACTGCCGCACGGTGAAATCTGCAACAAAGCTATGTTCGGTTTTTTTTCATTTCTGCATCTAGTTAAAAACATAGAAGCGGACGCTTGAATGTCCGCTTCTTTGAAAGTCGTCAAGCAATAAGCCTGCGACGCGGTTATTTGTTCAGTTCGTACAGCTTGACGGAGTTGAAAATATCCTTTTCCTTTGCTTCTTCGCCGTATCTGTCCACGTCCTGCACGTTTTTGGGACCGTGCGTCAGACACAGCGGACCGTTGAGACAGCCGCCCACGCAAGCCATGCCCTCATAGAAATTTCCGTCGCCTCTGCCGAATTTTTGTTTGGTAAGCCCGATTTTGCACTGTTCCAGACCGTCCATTTTTACGGGTCTTACTCCCTCTATGCCCATTGCCTTGGCAACGTCCGCCATGCCCTGCGCAATGCCGCCGCTTTTTGCGAAAATTCTGCCGTAAAAGCTTGCGTTGTCCAGCGCGGTCTCGCCGAGCACGGTTACGTTTATGTCGCGCGCGTCAAGAAAAGCCTGCAATTCCTCGAAAGAAATCACGCAGTCTATCCAATCCTTCGCCTTGTCCAGCTTGTATTCGCCTTTTTTGCTGACGCACGGTCCGATAAAGACGGTTTTCGCGGTGGAGTCAACCTTTTTTATCAGCTTGGCAGTCTCCACCATCGGGGACACGGAGTGACTGATGAGGTTAACCATATCGGGGAAATATTTTTCGATATATTTTACAAAAGAAGGACAGCAGGAGGTCGTCATCAATCCTTTTTCCTTCCATTCGTTCGCCTCGTGGTAGAGCGTTATGTCCGCGCCGAGCGCCGCCTCCACCACCTGATGGAAGCCAAGCTCGTGTATACCCGTGACGACCTGCTCGATTTTGGCATACTTGAACTGACTCACTATGCTCGGCGCAATGATTGCGTAAACCTTGTAATTTTTGTTGCCGTCGGACTTTTTGAGTATATCGATGGCGTCAAGGACATAGGATTTGTCCATGATTGCGCCAAACGGGCACTGATAGACGCACGCGCCGCACGACACGCATTTGTCGTTGTCAATCACCGCCTTTTTGTCGGCATCCATGGAAATGGCGTTGACCTTGCAGCTGCGCATACACGGGCGATGCTGATGTATGAGCGCGTTGTAAGGACACACCTGAGTGCACTTTCCGCACTCTATGCACTTTTCCTTGTCGATGACCGCGCGATGATTGACGATGGTAATCGCGCCCTTGGGACACTCGTCCGCGCAGCGGTGGAACAAACAGCCTCTGCAAGCGTCGGTGACGAGAATGCCGCTTACGGGGCACTCGTCGCACGCCTCGCGTATGACCTCCACCACGTTGGGGTTGTCCCTGTCGCCGCCCATCGCCAGCTTGACGCGCTCTCCGAGTATGGCGCGCTCCTTGTAAATACAGCAGCGCAGCTCCGGCTTGGGGCCGGGCGCAAGCTTTTTGGGTATGTCAAGCGCGGCGCTCTGCAAATTCCCCTCGTAAGCGCTCCTGATTACCTCTTTTAAGGTCTTGTATTTTATTTCCTGTACGTTGGTGTCGAAAATTCTCATAATAATCACCGCCTGACGATTTCAGTTGTATTTGACCGAAACGGTCTTTCCCATTTTTTCCAGATTTTTTGTAAGAGACTCCACAAGCTTCAACTTCATTGTTATGTCAATCGGCAGCTCCTGATGCGCCGCGTTCACACCCTGCCCCACGAAAAAGTTGACGTGGGTGGCTTTTTCAAAAAGCATATCCGCAAGCAGCGACGCGCCGTCGCGCTTTGCAAAGAACTTGGGATGCAAATCCTTTTCCGACAGATACTCCTGCGACAGAGTGAGCAGCCGCCGCATGGTGAGCACGCCCTCCGTCGTTAAGTCTATGCCGTCTATGTAACCTATTGGCGGCACGTCCTTGTCGGGAAACTCGAACGCCGTTCTGACCTCGGTTTTGAGACAGCGCGCCACAATCTGAGAGCTTGTTCCGCCGCAGACAACCTTCTTTGTGTCGCCGCTCATAAATTCGTTGACGACCGCCTCGTCCATATCCTTGTTTACCGGCGGGGGTATCATGAGGTTGACCTTCTGCTCCCTGCGGTCCTATCATGAGGTTGACCTTCTGCTCCCTGCGCAGCTTGACGGCAGCCACCGTGGTGTCGTCTCCCGGTTTGTCCATGTAAAGGTCGTTGCAGGCGTTGGCAAGCAGCCACGCCATACACCGTGCGGACATATCCGGCTTCAAGGCGTTGTCGAGATAAGCCTTGATTTCCTTTCTCTCCCAGCCGAAATTGAGAAGCATGCCTATGCCAGCGTGGATTGTGCCGTCGCTCATGACCAAAACGGCGTCGTTTTCTTTAAGTTTAAGCGCCGACTTGTAAACCTTTTTTCCCAACACGTTCAACTCTTCTCTTTCGAGGTCGCCGCACTTTCCGTCCCGCACGAAAATCGCCTGGGGATTGTCGAACTCCACCAGATACCCCTCGCCGTTGCGGTTTAAGTGAATCACGCTGAACGTGGCGTAAGCAACTCCTCTTACCTTGCACACGGGAAGCGACTGAATAATGGTTTCTATACATTCGTCGAGAGGAATGTCCTCCGCGACCATAGTGCAGAGAATTTTGGAGGTAAGCGTAGCCAATATGTTGGCTTTGACGCCGCTGCCCATGCCGTCGGCAAGCACCAGCGTCGTGAAGTCGGCGGTGACAACGCTTTCCCCCTTCCGTGTAGTCGCCGTTGACAACGCTTTCCACCTTGTCCCCGCACAGCTCCTCTCCCTTTTTGTTGAGAGAGGTGTAACCGCTTTCGAGGTAAAACGCCATTGCGTCAGTCCTCCTTTTCGTCCTGTGACAAAGTCTTTTTCAGCTTGAGAAGCGCAACCTTGGTTTCCGCAGTTGTCTCTCCGAGCAGCGAAGCTATTTCCTGCGCCACGCGCATCTGCTTTTTGATAACGTCGTCGGTGGTTTGCAGCGTTTCCAGCTTTACCGAGTTGAGTTTGCTGTCGTAATTGACCCTTTCGGTTATGTCTTTCATAATGGCGAACATAACCTTATGCTTGGGCAAAAGCACAATGTGCATTTCGGCGTATTTGCCCGTTTTGTCGACCTTGACCTTTTTGCGCACCAGGTTTTTGTTCTCGCTTATCGCGAGGATAAAGTCCGTGGGATTGAAGTAATCCACGAGATTGTTGCCCTTGCAGCTGTCGTCGATTCCCCACAGCTCCATGCCCTTGCGGTTTATATCCTGAATTTTCAGGTCGTAATCTATGACCACGATTCCGTTGGGGCTGTTCATGATAACCTCGTTGGACATACTCTCCGCGCGCTCCCTGACGTAGGGCAGACACATTTCCACGTCCGCAAAGCCGTTGGCAACCGCCCACGCCTTCTGCCTGCAAGTGTCGTATCCGCACGCGCCGCAGTCCAGCTCGTCCTCCGGTCTGAATTTGCCCGTTTTGGCAAGAATGGCTTTGATTTCGCGCTCGGGCACAAACAGATTGGCATTGTTCAGGGCGTAATGGTTGCAGCTTAAATCGATTCCTTCAGAGTCCGGTTTAAGCTCGCCGTCCCCCTTGTGCGCGTAATTTCTGACCGCTATGTTCGCCCTCACCGCGCCGCCCGCGCGTTTAACCGCGCAGGGACCGTTTATACAGGCGTGGTCGCAGGCGTTAAGCTCCAAAAACACGTTGTACAGGTCGTCCACGCTTTCGAGAGCCTGCATTACGTTTGTGACTCCGCTCACCGCTATGTATTCGTAGTCGCTCCTCGCGTCCTTGAAGGATTTTATTATGCCGCGGCTGATGGGATAATTCCTCGCGGAAAGCTCTCCCTCCGCGCCGCGTTCTTCATTTTTGAGTTCCGCTTGGATTTTTTTAAGGTCTATGCCCTCGCTCTTGAAAAACATTTCAAGCTCTTCAAAGGTGAGCACGTTTTCGATAAGAACGCTCTCGCGCGCCTCGCGCTTTTTGGCTATGCAGGGTCCCACAAACAAAACCACCGCGTCCTTGTCGCGTTTCTTTATCATTTTGGCATGCGCGACCATGGGCGTGTCTACGGGAGCAAGGAAAGGCAACGCTTTGGGATAATAAATTTCTATCAGCCTGTTTACCGCGGGACACGCCGACGAAATGAGGTTGCGGTATTTTCCGCTATTCAAAAGCTCCTCGTACTTTTCCGTGACGGCAGCCGCGCCCAGCGCCGTTTCCTCCGCGTCGAAAAAGCCGAGTCTTTTGAGCGCGGTTCTCATCACCTCGAAATCCTCTATTCCGAAGCTTGAAACAAAGGACGGCGCGACGGAAACATACACCCTTTTATTTTTTTTGAGCAGACGCTTGACCTCCTCCAGCTCGCCGTGCACGTACTTGGCGTTCTGATGGCAGACAAAGGTGCACTTTCCGCACAGGATGCAAAGCTCCTCCATGATGACCGCCTTTTGGTCCACCACCTTAATCGCCTTTACGGGGCACTCGCGCAGACAGCGGTAGCAGTTTTTGCAGCTGCTCGGCTTAAATTCGAGATACTGTCCCATAATTTTTCACCTCCGCGTTATTTTTCCAGCTTGGGAAATACGTCGCGCAAAAACACCTCTTCCACGTTTTCCGGTCTCAGATTGCTCAGCAGCTCGCCGTCGCAGGTAGCGGAAACGCCGTTCTGACAATTGCCCAGACAAAAGCTCGCCATAAGCTCCACTTTGTCCGCGACGCCGTACCTGTCGATAACCTCTTTGAGCTTTTCAATCACGTCATAAGAGCCTTTCAAATGGCAGGAGCTGCCCACACACACCTTAATCGTCATTTTTGTTTTCTCCTTGTTCTTCTGATAATTTTTTCGACAGCTGATTGCTTAAAACCAGAAAGCTTGTCGCTAAATCCTCGTATTTGATTGCCACGTAATCGGGCACGTCCAAATGCACGGGCGCAAAATCCCATATTCCCCTGACGCCTGCCCCCACAAGCAAATCGCAGACCTCCTGCGCGCAGATTCGGGGAACGGTTATTATACCCATTTTTATGTTCATGCGCCTCACTATATGCGCAAGCTCGCTCATGGGGAAAATCTGCTTGCCGTTGATTGTTTTTCCGACAAGCTCCGGATTGACGTCGAAGGCCGCCACTATTTCAAGCGCGTACTTGGAAAAGCCGTTGTACGACAAAAGAGTTTTTCCCAAAAGCCCCGCCCCCACGAGCACTGCCTCCTTCGTGTTGTTGTAGCCGAGAAAATTCTCCATGTCGGAAATAAGCTCGCTTACCTTGAAGCCGAGCTTGGGTCTGCCGTCGGCTACGCTCACCTGAGAAAGGTCCTTCCGCACCTGAATGGGGTTGAGATTAAGCCCCTCCGCAATCGTGGTGGAGGAAATGTAATCCTCTCCGCCGAGATTGGAGGTTTTGAGAAAACGAAGGTATCCCGGCAGTCTTATTAATGTGGCTTTGGAAATAGATTTCGATTGCTCCATTGTCCCGTCCGTTTATCGATAAATTTTTATCGATATAATTATAAGCCCTGCCGCACGCTTTGTCAATACAAAACGAACCAAAAAATTAACAATTTTTGACAATGCGTTTTGAGACGGTTTGCCGACTCCGCAAACTGACTTGCAACACAAAAGCGCGTCCCGTCCAGGACGCGCAAATCAGGAGTTTTTGGACATTTTGTCGTCGATATCTATCTGTATATCCTCTTCAAGCTCTGTTTCCGTATTTTTGAACCCCTTGCCCACTACTTCTCTTACCGTAAACACGGTTGCAAAGGAGTTTTCGTCCGTTTCCTTGATTATGTGCTTTGCGCGGTTCAACTGCCGCTTGTAGATGACGCACATAACCATTGTTTTTTCCTCGTGCGAATACGCGCCCTCCACCCGTATGTTGGTTACGCCTCTTCCGAGCTTGGTTTTGAGCGCCTCAGACACTTCGACGGGCTTGGAGGTGACGATATTTAGCCCCATTGCCGAGGAATAACCTTTGTAAATCATTTCCTGCACGATTTCGCTTGCGATTTGCGTGGCTATCGAATACACGAACACCGAAAAGCCGTCAAAGCCTTCGCCTTTGATGAAAAACTGCGAAACAAGAGCGGCAACCAGAATGGTAGCCAGGTCTATGTAAAGAATGACGCGCATGGAGTTGGTTCCGCGCTTGTGTCTTTGGAGCAAAAGCGCAACTATGTCCGAGCCGCCCGTCGACGCCTGAATAGACAGCATCATGGGCAGACTCAGTCCGCACAGCACGCCGCCGATAAGAGCGAAAAGCACCTTGTCCTCTCCCGCGCCGACAGTGCCCACCAGGGACGCAACGTCGAACAGTCCGAGAAGCTCCATCATTCCCCCCATAAGCAACAGGCATATGCCTGTTTTCAGCGCGAATTTCTTGCCCGTTTTGAAATAGCTGATGATTACAAGCGGGATGTTAATCACCACGAGAAACGCCCCCATGAGGTCGGGCAGCGTATCCTTGAAAAGCCAGGACAGCGTGGACGCAACGCCCACTGCTCCGCCGAGAGTTATCGCGTTTGGCAGCAGAAAAAGCTGTATACCCACCGCGCGGAACAGCGCGGCAAGAAAAACGGTAGACGCCAGCTTGAATATTTTTTTGAAGCTCTTTTTTTCTTTCATATTATTTGTATCTCTTATTGAAATCGGGCTTGTTCAACACCGTGTTTATCGAAGTGCAAAATGCGAAACACTCCTCGTCCACCTTGCGCAAAATTCGCTTGAACACCTGATTCTGTCGGTACTGTATGACGACGATAACAACCTTTCTGTCGGTAGGCTCGCCGTATTCGGTCACTACCTCTATATTCGTGGCGCCTCTCTTGAAAACCTTGAAAAGTTCCGCGTCAAGCTCCTGCGATTTTTTGGTTATCACCGTGTATTTCAGCACGGGGTCTATCCCGTTCATAAAAATTTTGACGCAGAAGGAGGTCACGTATGACATCAGCAGCGAGTAAAGCACCTGCATCAATTCTCTTTGCAGCGCAAACGCGAGCGCGTAAACTCCCAGATTGAAGATAAGCAGAACCTTGCCCATTTCCACGTGGGGATTTTTGACGCTGACCAGTCCGGTTACGATTTCGCTGCCTCCGTTGCTGCCGCCGGCAAAGTAAGCAACCGTTATGGCCGCAGCCGAAAGCGCTCCCCCCATTACCACGCCGATAATCCTGCTGTCCGAAAACTGAAAGAAATTTATTTTTTCAAAGAGCAGCGTCACCGACGAATAAACCACGCAGGCGAAAACCGTCCTGACTGAATAGGACTTTTTGAGTTTGAACAGCGCGGCAATCAGCAGCGGCGCGTTCAGCGCTATGCTGCCTATGCTCACGGGTATGTTAAAGGTATAATACAGGATGTTGCTCAGTCCGCCTATTCCCCCCGCCACAACGGAACAGGGCAGCACGAAGACATAGATTCCCAGCGCCATAAGCGTCCCCGCAAGTGTCAGCATGGCATATATCTTTATATATTCTGCAAAAGAATTTTTTTTGTTTAACGTCGTCATATTGGCTTGAAACCGATTTTCTTACAATCATTTATTTATATCAGCAATTGCGAAAAATGTCAAACGGAAACGGGCAGATTTTCTCCGTTCTTCAAAGCTCGACCTCCCTTGTCTGTCGCCTTGTCCTACGGGAGCGTCTGTGTTCCGACGTAGATTTCAACCGCAAAAAAAGCGCTGCGGCGCTTTATGCGCCGCAGCGTCGGTTCGCTCATTTGTCGTCGGGCGCCGTTTGGTCGGGCGCAAAAAACAACTGAAAGATTCTGTCCATTTCCGCAATTCCCTTTTCGGAAAAATGCAGAGACGGAAACAGTTCAGCCATACGCTCGCCGAGTTTAAGAGCGGTTCCGTCCTTGTCGGCGTCCTCCCCGTATACGCCTGCAAGCTCGGTTGCCAGCTCTTTTATTCCCGCCACAAAATCAACCGCCTTTACGCTCTTGTCAATCAGACGCTCTCTCGCGTCGGAAAACAAAAAAATCTGCGAATAGACAAGGCTGAAAACATTGTCCTTCATCAGGTTTTTGAGGCTTTCCTTGTCGGAAGCGGCGAACAGCTTGTAAACCGTCACCGAAGTCGCCCCGACAGACACGGCGTCAACCAACAGCGCGTCGGTCAGCAGCCCGTTCCATCCCGTCTTGTCTACCAGCAGTATTTTTACCGCCACCACCGGCAGAGCAAAAACAAACGGCGCAGCCACGCACGGGTCAAAGCCTCCCGTAAGGTCGATTTTGAGCTTGGGCAGCAGCTTTTTCAAAAGCTGCACAAGCACGACCACGACAAGAGTCTCGACAAAATACGCAAAGCCGCGTGTTTTAATCAGCATAACGACAAAATCGCCGAAAAGTGTTCCGAGTTCCATAAATTTACCTCCTCCCCGCCTCCGCAAAGGGCGGATTCAAGAAGCGATTGACAACCCCAAAATCACTCTGACGCAATTGTACACCCGTTTTTTTGCCTGTCAATAGACCGGTCCGAAGAAAATTTCAAAAAAATTCGCTTTTTTTAGCCCCCTAAAATACGTTAAAACAATGCAAGCTCCCTTTCTTGTCGCAGCCGACAAATCCATAATAACAAACTATGGTTTGCCATTCCATATAGATATTTGACATGGTTTCATATATGTTTTAAAATTTCAGACGTAAAACAAATAAAACTCTTAAAAATATGAATGCAAAAGAATACGTTGAATTTATCAAAGAAAATTCTTATATCGCCGCAGGCTCCGACGCACACCGATGTATGCACCTTTTGGCTCGCAACGCGCGGAAAATTACGTCGAAAATAAACGGAAAATATCTTCCGCCCGAAAAAATACGCAAATTGTTTTTCAGGCTGATTGGCAAAAAAACAGACGAATCGTTTTTGTTGTTTCCGCCCTTTTACACCGACTGCGGCAAAAACATAACGGTAGGCAAAAACGTGTTTATAAATTCCGGATGCTGTTTTCAGGACCAAGGCGGCATAACCATAGGCGACGGCGCTCTGATCGGTCATCAGGTTGTGCTTGCAACACTCAATCACGACCTGAATCCCGAGCGTCGGAAAAGTATGAAGGCGGCGCCCATCGTGATAGGAAAAAACGTGTGGATAGGCGCGCACGCCACCGTGTTGGCGGGCGTTTGCATTGGCGACAACGCGGTTATCGCCGCAGGCGCAGTGGTAACAAAGGACGTGCCTCCCCTGACGGTAGTTGCGGGAATACCGGCAAAAACAGTCAAATACGTTTAAAAAGGAGATTTTGTATGAGCGGTTATATTTGCAAACTCGATGAAAAAGTAGAAAGAAGGCACGTGCGGTACAACAACCGCTACGGAATTGCGCTTGCGGGCGACCTATACCAAGCGAAGGGATTGAATCACACAAAAAAACATCCCGCCATAGTCATAGGCGCGCCTTACGGCGGCGTAAAGGAGCAGGGGAGCCTGCGTGTATGCAAACCAACTTGCGCAGCGAGGCTTCATCGTGCTGACATTCGACCCCTGTTATATGGGAGAGAGCGCGGGAGAACCCCGCCGTGTGTCCTCTCCCGAACTGTTCAGCGAGAATTTTTCCGCGGGAGTGGACTTTTTGGGGCTTTTGCCCTATGCGGACAGAAACAAAATCGGCGCGCTCGGAATATGCGGCAGCGGCGGCTTTGCGCTCTCGGCGGCCGCTGTGGACACGCGCATTAAGGCGGTTGTAACGGCAAGTATGTACGACATGAGTTATGCTGCGCGCGCGGGGCAAACGCCCGAGCAGCTCGCCGCAACCAAAGAACGGCTTTCTTTGCAACGTTGGAAAGACGCGGAAAACGGTTTTCCCGAATATATCCCCTCTTTTCCCGAAGAACCGACGCAAAACATTCCCGACGAAATGCAGGGCATATGGCGCGAATTTTACGAATTTTACGCCACAAAGCGCGGTCACCACCCAAACGCGCGAGGCGGATTCACAACCACCAGCGATTTGTCTTTTCTCAACTATCCGCTGCTGCACTATATCGACGAAATCTCGCCCCGCCCCGTCTTCTTTATTGTCGGCGAACAGGCGGAGAGCAGATTTTTCAGCGACATCGCCTATGCAAACGCAGCCGAGCCGAAGGAAATGCTCGTCGTCCCCGACTGCAACCATGTAGACCTTTACGACGACGCAACAAAAATTCCTTTTGACAAAATCGAAAGCTTTTTCAAAACAAATCTGTAACGAAAGAGAAAAAACCGATGCGATTTATTTCAAAACCATGTGCAACTACCAAAAAAAATCAGGAGTAAAAAAAATGAAAAAGACAATTACACTCATTCTTGCTTTTTTGCTTTTGTGTTTCGGACTGAGCGCTTGTACAGACCTGAAAGACAACAACGACGATAACGACGGCGGCAACGAAAATTCCTCTCCGACAACTGCGGCAAATATACTTGTGGCGTATTTCTCCTGTACGGGCAATACAGAAAATATTGCAAAAATGATTGCCCGTGAAACGGGCGGCGCATTGCACGAAATTCAGCCCCAAATACCTTACACGGAGGCGGATTTGGATTATTACAGCGGAGGCAGAGCCGACAGGGAGCAGGCCGATCCTGCCGCCCGCCCCGCAATCGCAAACAGCGTGGAAAATATGCCGGACTACGATGTGATTTTTCTCGGTTACCCTATTTGGCACGTACAGGCGCCGAAAATCATCTACACCTTTTTGGAAAGCTATGATTTCGCGGGCAAAACCATCGTTCCCTTCTGCACATCCGGTTCCAGCGGAGTCGGCTCGAGCGCGGACAATCTCCGCCCGCTTGCACAAAACGCCGATTGGAAAAACGGAACGAGATTCTCATCAAAAACGACAGAAAGCGAAATAAAAGCTTTTGTCGAACAGCTCAATCTTGATTTAAAAACGGATACAAATATGCTGAAAATTGCTGTCGGAAACACAACGCTTACGGCAAGCTTGGCAGACAATGCAAGCGCTGCTGCGCTTTTTGAGGCTTTGAAAAAGTCGCCCGTTACCATAGAAATGCAAGATTACGGCAACTTTGAAAAGGTCGGTGCGCTCGGTTTTTCACTGCCGCGCAGCGACGAATATTTTACTACGGAAGCAGGCGACCTTATCCTATATCAGGGCAATCAATTCGTAATTTATTACGACACAAACAGTTGGAATTTTACCCGACTCGGCAAAATCGAAAATATAACTGCTTCCGAGTTGCGTTCGATTCTCGGCAGCGGCAACGCAACAGTCACACTGTCCGTCTGAAAATCATATCGGCGGCTGCTTGACAACCAAAACACTGTGCGAAACTAGTGCAGATTAGGTACATGAACGCCGAAATGTAACGGCTCGGTTTTGGGACTCTTAAAAAAGTACGCCGAATAATCTCAACTCATTGAAATTGAAATAACAATATAAATGATTTAAAAAAAAACGAACGCTGCTATCTGCGCGATACTTGTCAAACGGCACAAAACAAATTAAAAAGTTTATACAGATTATTTCAATGTGACTAAATTAACTCATTGTCGAATCGCAGTCTTTCACATATCGAATTTATTCTGCCGTATTATGACGCCGAAATGTCAATCAAGAACGGGTACTTGTCGACTTACGGATTGCCGGAAGCGGACGAAAAGAAAAAATCGCCCATACAGGCGATTTTCCTAGTGATATTTCTTTTGGTACTCCCGGCGGGAATCGAACCCACAATTAACCCTTAGGAGCAATTAGAAAGAGCGTTTATCGCGTACAATTCAGGCATATTCAGCCGTTTTGTGCGTTATGAACGCTTATTTTTTTGCTTTTCTTTCGTTATGTACGGTAACTTTCATCTTATGAATTTCTGTTCGGGTGTAATTCGGGTGTAAAATGAAAGGTGTAAAAACCTTCCGATAACGGCAAAAATATTGTAAATTTGGTGTGTTGGCTATTGCTTTTTTGCCGATAATGTGCTATACTTATAGACGAGGTGCTTTTCTATGAAATATTTGTCTGTAACCGAAACGGCAAAGAAATGGAATATATCGGAACGGAGCGTTCGTAACTACTGCGCATTGGGAAAAGTTGACGGCGCGTTTTTAACGGGCAAAACTTGGAATATACCCGACGATGCGCAAAAGCCAGACAGAGTGAATAAGAAAGCTGAATTGCCGACTACACTTTTAGAAGTGCTTACGGCAGAAAAGAAAGCGAAACTTTCGGGCGGAATCTATCATAAGGTACAAATCGAATTAACGTACAATTCCAACCATATTGAAGGCAGCCGCTTAACGCACGACCAAACGCGCTATATATTTGAAACGAATACAATCGGCATAGACGGCGGCACGGTTAAAGTTGACGATATTGTGGAAACGGCAAATCACTTTAAGTGTATCGACCTGATTATTGAAAACGCAAAAAAGTCGATTACGGAAACGTTTATAAAGGAATTGCACCGCACGTTGAAAAGCGGAACGACGGACGCACGGCAAGATTGGTTCGCCGTAGGCGATTACAAACGACTGCCGAACACCGTCGGAGATATGTTCACGGCGCAGCCCGAAGAAGTTGTCGAAAAAATGAAAGAACTGCTTTTCGAGTATAATGCGAAGAAAGAAAAGACTTTTGACGACCTTTTGGACTTTCATTACAAATTCGAGTGTATTCACCCTTTCCAAGATGGCAACGGACGTATCGGCAGACTGCTACTTTTCAAAGAGTGCTTAAAGTACAATATCGTTCCGTTTATAATCGACGAAGAACTAAAACTGTTCTACTATCGCGGCTTAAAAGAATGGCAAAGCGAGCGCGGTTATTTACGCGACACCTGCCTTATGGCGCAAGACAAATTCAAACTTTACCTTGACTATTTCAAAGTACAATATTAAAAATAACCAATTTATAGGATTAATATGAAAACAATAATACGTTCGCCATTAAATTATACAGGCAATAAATATCAATTATTTTCTCAAATATCGCCATATTTCCCTACGGAGATTGATACTATGGTGGATTTGTTTTGTGGTGGTGCAACAGTAGGATTAAACGCCAAATGTAAAAAAATTATCTTTATAGACAATGATCCTTATGTTATTGGACTCTTAAAATTTCTTTCACAATGTGAATTGGACAAATTACTAAACGAACTCTATGCTTTAATAGAAAAGTTTAATTTATCTTGCTCTTTTCTTCAAGGCTATCAATATTATAAAAAACAAATTATCAATGATAACCCTAATAATGGACTTAAACAATATAACTCCAATGGCTTTTATAATTTACGCGAAGAGTACAATTCTTTAAATGACAAAAGGACAAAGTATTCTTATAAATTATTATATCTATTAATTGTTTATGGATTTAATAATGATTTAAGATTTTCAAAAGATGGAAAGTTTAATTTACCAGTTGGAAAAACGGACTTAAATAGAAATAATGTTAAAAAACTGAAAGATTATATTGAAAGAGTTAAAACCTTAAATTGCGAATTTATTTGTGGAGATTTTAAAACAAATAAAATTCAATCTATCGTTAAATCTGCTGATTTTGTATACATGGATCCCCCATATCTAATAACAGATGCCGTTTATAATGAGTCGGGTAAATGGTGCGAACAAAATGAATATGAAATTATCCGATTAATGAACTTTTTCATAGAGAACAATAAACCATTTGTTCTTTCAAATGTTTTGGAAAAACAGGGGCGAAGAAATGAACCGCTATTTTATTGGACGACAACAGTAAAAGACAAAATAAAAATTGTAGATATGAATCATCATTATCGAAGTGCAAGTTATAACAAGAAAAACAGAAGTGCTAACGAACGGGAAGTTATTATAACGTTGGGAGACAATCTAAATGTTGAAAATTAATAATAGACGGTATATAGGTAATAAAACTAAACTTATCGGCAGGATAGAGCAAGCCATTGATTCAGCTATGAATTTAGAAAATTTTAGTGTGGCAGATCTATTTGCTGGTACGGGAATTGTTGCATATACTTACGCTATAAAAGGGCATCCCGTTATAGTTAATGATACGTTATATTCAAATGTTGTTGCATACCGTGCGATATTAAGTAACGATTTTTATGATAAAAACAAATTAATTAAATTAATAGAACAAATAAATCAAATACCTTATAAAGATATAGAAGAAAACTATTTTTCACGAATATATGGAAATAAATATTATTCCATTAATGATGCAAAGAAAATAGGATATATTAGAGAGTTTATCGAAGCACAAAAAGATAATTTAACCAATAGAGAATATTTCATACTTTTAGCATCATTATTGTATGCGGCGGATAAAATTGCAAATACGGTAGGACATTTTGAGTATTTTTTAAAGAAAGTACCAAGCGATACAGATTTTAAACTTGAAATGTTCGAGTTGCAAAATTTGAATAATGTAATTATATATAATGAGGACGCTAACGAATTATCGCGTAAAATAAAATCTGATGTAATATATATTGATCCCCCTTATAATGCTCGTCAATATATCAATTTTTATCATGTCCTGGAAAATCTCGCAAGGTGGAATAAACCAGATGTTTTTGAAGGCAATTCAATGAAGTTTTTACGTAATGAATTAAAAAGTGGTTATTCTACTGCGTCTGCACCTAAATTATTTAGTGATTTAATACAGAATTTAAAATGCAAACTAATAGTTGTTTCATATAACAATACTTATAGTGCATCAAGTTCGGCATCAAATAATCGTATTCAAGAGCAAGAATTATTGTCAATTTTGTCTACGCGTGGAAAAGTTGAAAAAATCGAAATAGATTATAAAAGTTTTAATGCCGGAAAAACCGATTTTAAAAATCATCAAGAATATCTATTCGTTTGTAAAGTAGGAGACTAATTATGACTTTAAAAGATTTTTACATTCAATTAAGCAATACACCCGAAATTTTCGATAAGTATTATTCTACAAGCGATAAAAATTTTGGAAAGATATTTAGTTTCTTTAATACTAATTATCGAGGGCTATTATCGCCAAAAAATAATAAACTAAATGGTTTTGCTCACGGCTTTTATGTATTTGAAGAAGTTGAAGGAAAAGATAGAGCTACTTGGGCTAAAACAAAGGGCGCACAACAAGAAAAAGTTAAACAACATGTTGTGCCTATGAGAAAATCTGAACTCTTTATGGTAGTAGATAATAAATTTAGAAAAACAAGTCGTGGCATTGTGTTTGAAAAAATGCTACGTTCTGAAACATTGTCTATTTTTGAAAAACAATTTTTATGTTATCTTACTATTTTGCCTGGTTATTTTAGTGATACGCCCAATTATATCTTTGAGCGTACGCAAGAAGTATTCAAAATTTTTGAAGATGCAGGTTATTCCAATGAAGAAATCAAAGCAATGCAAAAACAGTTTTTAACCAAATATTCCAACAATAATAGCAAAGTTGCTGATTTATTAACTGATGACTATTTATATTTGGATAGTTTTTGTTTCCCTTATGAGGACATTAATTTTGTCGAAGTATTTAAAAATGCCCCTATCGCCGAAAAAGAAGAGTTAAAGAATTTTGTCATCCAAAATTATAAACAAGGCAATTATCAGCGCAAATCAAATTGTATTATTAGCTATAAATATAAACCAGGTGGAAACTATGTTAAAAATACTATTATAGATACTACTTGGATTTTGTATCTATCTCACAGTTTAATTACTGCCGAAATTCATAATTTTGATGAATTTATTACTTGCGCTATAAATACATATAAAGAAATTTTTCAAATAAACGATGGGAATATTAGGTCATTCATATATGATACTAATAAAAATAGAAGTGTATTTGAGATAATATATTGCAAATTATATAATGTCTCAATTCCGATCATTGAAGTCGCAAAAGATTTAACACAAGAAGAAATACTTGCAATAGGTCCTATCGACGCTACTGATGAAAACGGTGCTAAAACATTAAGCGTAATTACACAATCACTTAAAAAATTAGCAAAAATTCAATCGAACTATAAATGTTGTTTCGATACTTGTGAATTATGCAAATATTTTACATCAAAAGAAACACATAAGCCATATTTGGAGATACACCATTTTATACCGAGAGAATTTGCAAATGATTTTGATAGTTCAATAGAAATCGTTGAAAATTATGCTACACTTTGCCCAAACTGTCATAGAAAAATCCATTTAGCAGAAGATGCAGAACGAAAACATCTAATAAATATGCTGTATTCTGAAAGAAAAGATGATTTATCAAAACACGGGTTAAATGTTACGTTAGAACAACTTTACTCTTATTATAAAATTGACAAATAAACACAATGCCTATAATTCACTATAAATTTGCAGACGGACATACGGAAGAAATCGAAGTAACGGAAGAAGTTGCGGCGGCGTTCGAGCAGTTGGAAAAGTACGAAAAGAAAGTAGAACGCAAGGAAACGCGTCGGCACGTTTCGTTAAATGTGCTTTTAGAAAACGGTTTTGAATTTTTTGACAAGAGCGAAGATATTTTAGCTACGCTTGACAAGCAAAAGCAGGAAAAATCGGAATGGAAAGAAGAACGATTCCGCAGACAGGTTCTTGAAGATAAAAAGAAAGAAATCTTTTCCTTACTTACCTATCGGCAAGCCGATGCCTATTTCCGTCATAAGTATTTGCATATCAAGAAAACCGAGATTGCGAGATATATGAACATAACCGAAGGCGCAGTCCGTAAACTTATCAAAAAAGCTGAAGCAACTTTGCGAGAATACAGATTGGCGAACGAGAAAGAAATCAAACTGTTGGAAGCGATTTTCGGCTCTTGCTTATAGGGGGTACGATTTTTAACACCCCTTATGGCTATATTATGTAAGGACTTATGCGAAAACTTAATATTCGTTAAAAAGTCAGTCTTATATCAAGGCTGATTTTTTATTGCCCTTAAATAATCTTCAAGGAGTGTTTATGAGTAAGAAAAACAAACGACGGAAAGAATTACTTGCCTTTATACGACGGCGGAGCGGACGGCGGTTTACCGTGGCAGTCATGGCGAGAGAGTTCGGCGTGAGCGAACGGACGATACAGAGTGACCTCTCCGCTTTGGAAGTATTCGGACAGATCAAGCGAAAGCCGAGTTATAATTCGCTGCACCGACAAAACGGAAATATTATCGTCTATACGGGCAGCCGCAAGCGGCAATCTCATAAATCGGATGACGGATAATTTTGATTTGTTGAGGGGTGAAGTCAAACCGAACGAAAATGAAGCAAAAAGACCTATTTTGTGGAACAGGATAAGAAGTGAGACTCAGTTTGAGTCTCACTTACATTCTAAGACAATCGGGATACCCGATTTCTTTGGGCAAGTGGGGTATAAATTCGCTTGCCTTTCTTTCTAAAATTTTAAAGGAGATGTGAATGCAGAATACACCGATAAGGAAAACAAGAATTCGTACCATCAGAGAAGCGATTGTACTTTTGAAACTAGCGGATAGCCAAACGGCCGTTACCTATCATTTTATCCGCAAGCTATGCGACAGCGGCTGTATCAAGTCTATCCGTGCAGGAAAGAAAATTCTTATCAACTACGATGAGTTGCTTGCCTATCTGAACTTGGACATTGACGAGGCTTGTTGATATGGCGACAATACGAAAACGACAATTAAAGAACGGCGGGAACGCTTATACCGTACAGGTCAAATTCAAAGATAAAGGCAGCGGGAAAACAATACTCGAAACAACGACATGGCGTCCCGACGGGAAGATGACCGCAAAGCAAGAAGAACGCGCCGTCCAGACTTTTGCGGAAGAATTTGAACGCAAAATCAAAGCAACCGTGAACGGAGCCACGGCGACCGTCGATACACCGAATATTACATTCAGGGAATTCGCGGCACAATGGTTGGAAAAAATCAAACGCGATTGTTCTTTGAGCTATTATGTAAAAGCGCGCGACAGTATTTCTCTTGCGAATGAGTATATCGGCGGATATAAATTGAGAGAACTTACTCCTGCTATCATTCAGAATTTTTACGACAAACTCGACGCCATGAAAAAGAAAATTTTAAAGGTTTTTCCGAAACCCGAATTCCGTTCTGTATTAGAGGAACACGGCTTAAACTATATGAAACTGCGGTATGAGGTAAATATACAAAGTTGTACATTGGCAAATGCTTTCGCGGGAAAAGCCGTCAGTAAAAATTGGAGCAGCGACTTTGCCGAACGCACGGGCATTCCGTTTCATGAACTCTTTGACGAGAAAATAACGGAAGAACCTTACGCCTACGAAACGATACATAAATTCAAACGTATCATTCGCGCCGTCCTATCCCTCGCAAAGAAAAATCGTTTGATTACGGATAACTATGCGTCGGCAGATTATATCAATTTCCCAAAGCGCTCGCCGCACAAAATTGAATGTATGTCCGACGAGGATGCCAAACGCTTTTACAAATTCATTTTGGACTACCACGATATTCGCTATAAATCTGCAATGCTTTTGTTTCTGCTTGCGGGCTTTCGCCGCGGAGAAGTTGCGGGGCTTGAATGGAAAGACATTGATTTTGATAAAGGTGAAATTACGATAAGCCGTTCCGTTACGACGGTAAACGGCTTTGGAATGATAGAAAAAGAGCCGAAAACGGAAACGTCGAAACGAACGCTTGCTGTTCCCGACGTTTTGATTAAAACTTTGAAAGAATACCGCGAATGGCAACGCAATCGCCGTAGCGAGCTTGGTGATTATATGGAAGAAAACGACTATGTGTTTACGCAGGAAAACGGCAAACGACTTTATCCGAGTACATTCACGGGGTGGCTGAATAAAATGTTGCGCGAGGCGAATATCGACCATTATTCTCTGCACAGCCTGCGCCACACAAACATCACCTTGCAGATTGCCGCAGGCGTTCCCGTTGTAACTGTCGCGGCGAGAGCGGGACACGCCCGCGCAAGTACGACGAGCGACATTTATGCTTACGCATTGCGAAGCACAGACAGAATGGCGGCAGATAAACTCGGCAGTATCTTTTCAGGCGATGAAAAGCCCGCAGAGACCGAAAGAACGTGTGAAAAAGAAACTATACCCGATGTCGACGGACAAGACGATATGGCAGAATTTAGGCACGTAAAGGCCGAAATGCTGCGGCTTGGTTTTGAAACTCTTGAAGAATACTGCGAATATCTCGATTTCTTGGAAATGAAAAAAACGAGGAAAAAGAACTTTGAAATGTAAAGCGGAACGGCTTAATTTCAAAGGAAATTAAGCCGTTCTTTGGTGTTCCCGCCGGGAGTCGAACCCGAAATGCAGACTTAGGAGGTCTGGGTTATATCCATTTAACTACGGAAACATATTCAATTTTTCAGATACTTCTCAACTGTCTAAAATCGAGAAATATCCTTGCGGGTGTAAAAAAGATGTAATTTTGTCGGCGGTCAATCGGTTTGTCTATAA
>FR900990.1 GCA_000437915.1 Subdoligranulum sp. CAG:314
CTCTTTCCTGGTTATGTTTCCTCCGTTGTCGTAGGTATAACGCCATTCGCTGCCTATTGCCAAATTTGTCTCTTTTGTCAGTCTGTTTAGGCTGTCGTACTCGTAACTTATGTTTTTGCCCGTGTCAAACACGTTCTTTATTTCGGTAAGTTAAAAGTAATAATTATATCTCCGTTATTTACTTGCATGGAATTAACTTAAACAGCCAAACTTCCGCCGTATATGCAAGGCACTAAATATATTCCAATTGAAATTGCCAAACACCAATTACTTGACAAAATAGGCTCAAAAACATCGGGAAATATCCATAGCAAGAAATACATTATTATTGCAACAAGAAATATTATGAAATGGATTATTACCGGAATTATCTTTATATACAGTAAAGGATTGTCATCAGTATCCTTAAACGGTAATTTTCTCAAAACAGAATTCGGTTTGACATAGCCTTTTTTAGGCCCGTTTCGACCGCGCCTGTTTGCCAAATCATTGAACCTCCAACCCGCTCTGCCGTCGATTTGAGTCAATATACTTATAACCAACCCAAAAAACGAAAAAATAAGCAACGAAAATAAGCAAAAATAATACATAATATTACCTCATTGCAAAAAATCCAATAATCGGTTTAAACCTAAGGAAATCAAACCGCTCGAAGCTGTTGTTGCCCATATGGTTATTACACTTTTAGTAAAGTTTTTAGTTACAATTGAATTTATTGCCGTATTTATTGCCTTTCTATACAGTCTATTCACCGATACCATTTGTTTGCTATTGGCTCCGTACCTCTGCGCTGTGGTAATCAAGGCTCTCACTCCTTGGTCGGCGCGTCCATCGAGCTTGTCGGCAATCACTTTCATGTTTCTTGCTCCGGCTTTGCTTAAATAACCGGAAATTACTCCCAAGCCGGTTGCAATCAAAGCTCCGCTCCAAGTCATGTCTTCACCGTGCAAAATGCAACTCACTGCATATTGCCCGAAACCGGACGCTCCTCCTGCCAACATCGAACCCCAAAGCGGTATACCGCTGGCTGCCAGCAAAACCGAACCCGCCGCCAACGCTCCGTCAATCAAAGCCTGCCAAATACTTATGTTGTCCCAACCGTATTGCAGTCCTTGACCTACCACACTCATTCCTACGCCTATACCGAAAGCTACTACGGCGCCTACAAGTAATGATATTGCAAAGTGTCCTGTCGGGTCGACATAAGATATAGGATTATTCAGACAGTAAGAATATAAATTACATCCCTCAGGAATGTTAAATCCGGATTCCATCCCGACCGACGGAACGTCGGCGTTGAGGAAACGACCTGTGGTGTAGTCGTAGAAACGGGTTGT
>FR900991.1:0-18499 GCA_000437915.1 Subdoligranulum sp. CAG:314
AAAAATTCATCTTAAAGGAGTTTTATATGAAAATAACTCATTTTGCTTCGACTGCAGATCGTTACGGTGATATGTGTATAGTGGATTTAGATAAATTAAAAATTATGATTGATGGAGGGGCGACAAAAACTGATGCATTATTATTATATAATAATATGATTGGAGATTATAAAAAATTGTTTGTTCTCAGTCATTGGCATAGTGACCATTCTGCTTATTTGTCTTACCAAAATCATAATATTAAAACAATTTTGGGGCGCGGTTGTAATGGATTAGTTTACCCAGATGACAATGACATCACTATAGAAACCGGGAATGATTATGTATTATGGGATTTTATAAAAATATATTCTTCTCGTTTATTAGACATTGATGAAAACAGTAATTCTATGGTAACAGTTATTTTATATGATAATATAAATTATTTTTCATTCGGAGACGCAACTCCCGACGCTATAAAAAATTATAACAAAGAAATATTTTATCTTATTAACAATAGACCTAACCCAATAATCAAGCTTCCTCATCATGGGTCACTAGGAAATTGTAGTGCTCTTTTAGAGAAAATAAACAACAATGGTAAAATTAGATATATAATTTCGGGATTAGGCGGTGATTATGTTTATGATACTGTCAAAGCAGTTTTAAGTAATGTTTCAAACTATTTATATTGGGTAGCTAAACGGGATTCAAATTATTATGGTACAGAATCTTTTAGACAAGCACAGCAGAATTACGGAAATCGTTTTGTATATGCTAACAGAGTAATTGTAAATCCTGATGGAAGTATAAGATGTATTAAAGAAGATTTATCGAGGTAAAAAATGTCAGATATAATTATAAACGGCTTGCCTTTGTTGGTTAATTTAGAGCCATGCAATGTAGTAGACAATGAATTTGTGCCTAAAATTCCCGGTGTTTTGGGCGATGAGCTGCCGGACGGGCAGGCATTTCTTGCACAGGCAAATGCTCTCGAGCAAAGCGAAATTCCGGCAAAAATTGCGGTTATGCATGACGGAAGTCAAATTTCACATTTGGATTTCTCTGCTTCCGACTTTACTTTGGACAAGCTTTTCGATTTTCAAACCGAGCAATTTGATTTTTTCATATTCAAGGATGTTTCGCTCACTCTTAAAACCGTCGGTCAGGAAGAAACAGAAACTGAGGAAGATGAGCAAAACGTACTTGTATTTAACGGTAAACTGGATATGGAAAAAGAACCTTTATCCGTATTCAAGCAGTTTCTGAATGCCGACGCTGAAATATTTATGCAAGGCGAATTTGAGCTGAATACGGTTGACTTAACCAAAAAAATAAAGCCGACCTTTGCGGTGCTCACGACAGGGGCGACAATGTACGTTCCTATTTTGGAAAACGTTGTTTTGAAATCTGCTGCCTTTCAGCTTGTTATAGAAGATTTTTACAGCATAGTAAATATGCAAGAGGATTGGAGCATGGAGATTACGCCGTCTGTAATGGGCGAGCTAGAAATAAGTAATTTGAGTAAAACTCCTTTTGTGTTGGATTGTTACGGCTCTTGTGAGGAGGGAACAGTACATTTAGGTGCGTCATGCTATGAGATAGAAAATTTTATGAACGTCGAGGGTTTGAATATTGACTATCTAATTGCGTCGATGAACATAGGCAATGATAACAAATTGAGCCTTTCGACTGAATTGACAGTCGGCGAGCAAACTTATTCCTTTGAAGGTGTTTTGGGGGCTAAATATGCGGGAGTTTATGCTCAAGCAGAAAATTTCACTCTTTCGGATTTGAACGAGCTTTTTCATAAAATTACCGGCGAAGATCTTATTCTGCCGGAATTCGATGTCAAATTTGACGAGGTGGGATTGGGCATTGCCACAACCGACTGCACCGTTGGGCAGGTCTTTTTAAATAAAGGACTTACATTAAAGTGCAATTTAAGCGTGCATGATTTTAAATGCGGAGTTGATGCCGTAATTACTTCTGACGGCGTATCTGTAAAGGGCTTTATGGGTGAGCTTAAAGTCGGCGCACTGGATATTGAAGAAGCCGAGTTGAATTTGGACATTTACAAGCGGAGTAGCGGCAAAAGCTCTTCTTTTTCTATTTCGGGTAAGGTTACGATTCAAGAAGTCCGACTTGATTGCCACGTCTCTTACGAAAAGATAGAAAAAAAATGGAATCTGGTTGTTTACGCAGGAATCGAAGCCAAAGCTTTCGGTCTCGGAACAATTTTTCCGGAATTTAAAAATACATTTGCAGATTCACTTAAGTTTTCAAAGCTTGCTTTTATTTATTCGTCTGAAGATGCCAAAACGCAGGATGAGAACTTTAAATTCGAAGTAAAGCAAGGGTTGCAGCTGATGGGCGTTCTCGAAGAAATCCCCGCTCTTTCTGCTCTTACGGGAAGTAATAATTCGGGTTTTGTTTTTTCGGCGCATTTGGGCAGTACGGTCGATTTTTCGATTCAAATTCCCGCTATGCAGCTTAATCTCGGCGACACTATTTCGTGCGATCCGTTTATGATTAACCTGACTTTAATGCCTATTCCGGCGTTTCAATTGATATTCGGAATGGATATAAAAATTCCCAATCAAGAAATTCCTCTGCATTTTGACATAGCGCTTGACATAAATGCTATAGAAGCGAAAGCTTCGGCTACAATGAAACACTGGTGGGAAAATCCTTTCGGCATAAGCGATCTGAAAATCGGTCCCGCAGTATCCTTGCAGATAGGTATCGTTTACTCCCAGTTTATGGCAACCGGTTTACCTTCCGAATTCGGAATTGCCGGAGGCTTGGCAATGGGAGAAACAGTAGTAAATATGGCAGTCAAAATTTCCGAAAATCCTGCAGATATGATTCTTTTGGGGGCTTTGTCAAAATTGGAAACAAAAGATTTGCTTTCATTTACAAAAGCCTTAACTCATGTTGATGTGCCTTGCGAACTTGTTCCTGAATTTGAAATAAAGGATTTAGAGGTGTACTGTGCACCTTCGGGTGGCTCTATAGGGACAATAACATTTGAGCCCGGCTTCAGTTTTTCGGGAGTATTGACGATCTTTGAAAAAAATGCGGCGTTGTATGCAAAATTTACCGATTCGGGTTTTGTTGCAAAAGGCGAAATAGACAATTTAGATTTAGGGATACTGAAGATAAAGGGATACAACGATGACAAAGCTTCTTTTGATTTGGAATTGACAGAAGATAAGCAGCTCATTTATATCGACGGAGCGTTTGAGTTTTTGGGATTAAACACTGCCGTCAATGCAGATATTTCTAAAGAAAAAATTCAATTCGTTTTTAAACAAAAGTTCTTGAATTCTGTTGATTTTACTATTACAGGCAATAGCGTGGGCTCTCTTGACGATTTGGATTCGTTGGATTTTTATCTATATGCCGAAGCGAATAACGAAATGTCCGAAATTATTCGAAACAAGGTTACAGACAAATTTACCGCTGCAGTCAAAAACGTAGATATAAGTATTGACGAAGCGCAAAAGAAATTAGATGCGGCGAAAGAAGCATACGAAGCTTTATATCTGCCTGCTATTGAAAAATTGAACAAAGCGCAGGAAACAGCGGATAAATATTTGGACGAATGCGTTTTTGCCGTCAGGGTAGAGAGAGAAAAATTTAATTCCGAAATTAAAAATTTGGAGGAGAATGTTCAAAATGCCCAAGAAGCTTTTAATCATGTCATTCAACAAGCCGAAAATGCAGTCAACGCGGCAAAAGAAAAATTGAACAGTACAACCAAAAGCGCCGAAGAAAATTTGGTAAAGGTTCAGAAGGAATTCGACGCAAATATGAAAACAGCTCGCGAAAACGTAGAAAAAGCTGAAAAAGCATATAATCATGTATTTGAGGAAGCAGACAAAAAGCTGAAGGCCGCGCAGGAACACGTAAATTCTTTGCAGAAAGAAATTGATTTAAATTGGAACATATATAAGAATTTAAATTGGTATGAATATCTTTACAAGTCGGAATATTACCTCGCAAAGATAGGTGGGCTGGAATTAGCTATGATAACTGCAACTGCTTTTTTGGATTCATGCAGAAGCTTTTTGGAAGGATGTATAAATTGGTCTGAATATATTGTTTGGTCAAAAGCAAAACAAGGCTTGTCAGAGGTGGAATCTGAGGGAGACGCATTGTTGAACAGTGCTAAAGAAGCATTAAAGAAAGCTGAAGCTGAAGGAAATGCGATGTTAGAAATCGCAAATAATGCTTTGGAAGAAGTAAAGTGCGGAAACGAATTCAATGTATGGCAAGCAGCGTTGCAAGCGCTCGAAAGCTTCCGGGTAGACGGAGATAAGCTTTTAAAAGCCGCCGAGGATGCTTTGGACAATATTGCAAGATCAGAAGCGTATATAGCTCTTGAATACGCAAAACAAGCTCTAGATGCTGTCAAAAACGGATCCGAATATTTGATTTTCGAAACTGCTAAAGCTGAACTCGAGGCTGTCAGACACGGCGCAGACACTATACTGAAAGTATCTCAACGTATATTTGAATACGGAGGAAATTTTATTACTATTAAACATTTAAAGATGGCTGCCTCTTTGCAACAAATAAAACAAGGTAATTTATTTAGTGCAAAAACTGTTATTGATATATTTGGTCATGAATGCGAACTAGGATTTGAAGTGGATTTGCATAATATAGAAAATTCGATTAATAATTTATTCGCATTGGCTTTTAATGAAGCCAAGCAAATTACTTAATACAGTTAAGGTTAAATCTAAATAAAATAAATTATGAATGCAGCTAAAATGCTGCATTCTGTTTTTTGTATCAATGCCAATATAAAAAAACTTTTATATTGACAAAATGCAAATTGTGTGATATTATAACAGCGAAAGACGGTCTCGAAGTTTTACTCCAAATGACGTCCGCCGAAAAATTGAACCCGATTATTTACGTCTGTTACTGCATCCGACCGTTTTTTAATGGTTTGTGTTGCGGTTTTTTATTTTAAAGCAAACATTCAAAAAAATTCATAAATTAATAAATGAGGAGAGAATATTGTGAAAAAGAAAATAATGTTATGGGGTTTAATAACAGTAATGCTGTTTTTGACTACGGGTTTAACAGCGTGCAATGAACAACACAAAATATACGAAGACGGTTATTGGCAATATATTGTCATAGGCAAGAATACCTATTTCCCTAAAAATGCAGAAGACCGTGAAGTTGCAATCGTGGGTTTGACTGAAATCGGCAAGGAGCAGACTTCTCTTGACGTTCCGCGCACAATTGACGGAATGGATGTGACACACATAGGGTATTATAAACGTTCATTGATTATGGAAGGCGGTGGAAATTATAAAATAGAAAGCCCTAATTTAGAACGACTATATTTACATGATAATATAAAGCAAATTTGCACGAATGCTTTATATTACTTTTACTCAAATAATCTGTTGTGGGAAGACGGACTGTTTCCTCATTGCTTTAAAATTTTGTATTGCGGAACGATTCCATTTAATTTAACCAATGGGATTCCCAAGATATTTATTTACAAAGAATTATATAATGAAATTAATTTAGCAGAAGCCTTTCACTGGACAAAAACATTTTTATCTATATCCAATGTGGCGTTTATGAACAACTACTCTGCAGCAGTCAACAGGGGATATTTCAGGGCAGAGGACGTTGAAAGCGGTGAAAAAATTCCAGAGCCGCCTGCGCCAGAGCGTGAAGGATATGTTTTTACGGGATGGTATACCGAAGCGGAAGCAATAAATCTGTGGGACTTCGATACAAAGACGGAGATTCCCGACGGCGAAGAGCTGAGACTGTATGCCGGTTGGCAAGCAAAGCGGTGAAATAAAAAAATGTAGGTTAGTTCTTACATGCGCAAATTTTATATTAGTAAAGAAAAAACTGAAAAGAAATTTGCCGCGCTTCGTTTGTTCCTTGCGTGCCTGATTGAGCAGGGCGTAAAGGATAGCCGGAGCGCGGCGGCTATCGTTAGGCTAATCAAGAAAGAAGTATCCAAATAAAGGGAAAGACCGCCCCACGCGGGAGCGGTCAAAAGTATCAAGGCGCAGGGGGGCCTCCACCCCTCTGCCGCCTTTAATTCTAACGGGGGGCGCAAAAAAAGTCAACTAAATTTAATAAAAAAATTTATTTTGCGACTTTGATGGTTGCGGGCGAAAGTCAGATAGGGAAAATTTCAGTCTGTGGACGGTTCGGTATGAGAGTCAGCCTGTTTTGGTTGAGATATCCTTGACGATTTAGCACAATTGTGCTAATATTAAAACAAGCAGGGAGGCAGAAACATGGCGATAAACTTATCCCCGAGAGACTTTGACAATATATTTCGGGAGCAGGAGGAGAACGAAAACGAGCTTGCGCGAATAGAGCTTGACCAAGCGCGGCAAGAGCTGCAAAGAGAAAAAAACGAGCTTGCTCGGGCGAGGAACGACATTGCAAGGCGGCGCATAGAGTTGGCCGAAAGAGAATTGCGGGAAAAAGAGGCGAGACAGGAACGCAGGCGGCAACAGTTGGAACGGCAGCGGAAAACGGACAATTTCGCGCTGATTATTTCATACGTGATTAGCTTTGCCACGCTTGCCGCCTCGGTGGGTATGCTGTTGGCGTTAATGCTTTAATTTGAAAGCGGGGGAAATGTTTCTCCCGCTTTTTTAGCGGAAAAATGGGCAATAAAAAGCCGTACAGGAAACCTGTACGGCTTAAAAAAACAAATATAAAATTTTCCGCAATATTTTTTTCCGTTTACTTCCGCGAGAACTGTGCTACGATGACCACAACGAAACGGCAATATTTCGGAGAAAAATTACAAAAACACAATATATTGTGGCATAAAAAAGACCGTGCACACCCCCTTGGGGTTCAACACGGTCTAATGTGGCGGAGAAGATGGGATTTGAACCCATGCATCACGTTTATTTGCGATCTACTCCCTTAGCAGGGGAGCCCCTTGAGCCACTTGGGTACTTCTCCAACTGTGCTGCCGAACGAAGTCGGCTTGATTATGATAACACAAAAATCGGAAATAGTCAAAGCCTTTTGGCAACAAGAAACGAAAAATTTTGGTTTGTTTTTGCTGCGGCGGCAAGGTTAGAGGATTTTAAAATATTTTTGCGTTTTTTGACAACTACCGTCACATCGACATGAATTTTGCAATATTATGAAAAAAATGGTCGATATGAAGCGGTAAAAAGGAATAAAAATAAAATTCGAGTGTTTGAAAAATTGACAATCGGTTTGATTGTTGATAAAATAAATAAAACTTTAAAACTTCGGGGGATTTGCAAATGTTCAATAATAAATATTTTATTTTTATTTCCTCTTGATTGCGCAGGCTTTCGCCTGCGTTTTTTCTTTATTCTGTTTCACGAAAGATAAAACATTTGAAAAATATTTCAGCCAAGCGACTGTACGTCGCTTAAAATAAACCAAAAAATAAAAAAGGAGAGAGAAAAATGAAAAAGAAAAAGGCATTGATGATTGTTTTGGCGGTGTTGCTGCTGGGGCTTGCGGGGCTTATGCTGTCGGGATGCGAGCGCGACAGGGAGCTTGCCGCGCCCACGGGGCTTGAAATCACAAACGACGTGTTGACTTGGAAGGCTGTGGAGGGAGCAGACGGCTACACGGTGGAAATCAACGGAGAGGAGTACAAAACGCAAAACAACAGTCTGGATTTGTTTGAAATCACAAACAAATACGGCGCCTACGAGATAAGGGTAGCCGCCGACAGCGTGACGGAGGGCGTGTTAAGCTCCGATTGGTCGGAGCAAACAAGCCTGACTCTGACCATGCCCGACTGGTTCGGATTTATGCCGACCGACGACGGAAAGGGCTGGGAAGCGGTAGTTATCGACGCGACCAAAGCGCAAGGCAAGGTCATAATCCCCGCTTATGTCCAAGACAAGGCGGTAGTCGAGGTGCGCTTTAAGGGTTGCACAGGTCTCACGGGAGTTATATTTCCCGACACTGTGGAGTACATATCGGGATTTGAAAATTGTCAAAATCTCACGCGCGTGCGCTGGTCGGCGGGGCTTAAAAAGATAAAATTAGGCGCTTTTGACGGGACGGCATTGGAGACGCTTGTTCTGCCCGAGGGGGTGGAAATGCTTGAAAACGCTTTTCAAAATTGCACCCGGCTCAAAAGCGTGAGTCTGCCCTCTACGCTTACAAAAATAGGAAATTCCAGCGGAGTGCCGCCTTTTAGCGGCTGTCACAGCCTTGAAAGCATAGAGATAGCGGAGGGCAACGAGGTTTACGCAAGCGACGGCAACTGTATCATGCGCAAGGCGGACAACACGCTTGTGTTCGGCTGCAAAGCGAGCAAAATCCCGTCTTACACCGAGCACATAGGAAACCACGCTTTTCGTGACTCGGGCGCGGAAAGCATAGCTTTGCCCGAGGGCGTGACTTCGATAGGAAACTTTGCTTTTACCGACAACGACCGTTTGAAGGAAATAGCTTTGCCGCAAAGTCTCACAAGCATAGACCACTACGCCTTTTCCTGTTGCTTTGCGCTTGGCAAAATAGCAATCCCCGACGGCGTGACCGAGTTGCCTTACGGACTTTTTGCCTGTTGCACGGAGCTTAAAGAGGTTGCTCTTGGCGCAAAGACAGAAAAAATCGGCACGAGCGTTTTCAGGCTGTGCGGCAAGCTCGAAAGGATAACAATATCCGAAAGCAATGCGCATTTCAAAAGCGCAGCCGACGGCAGATTTTTGCTGAATAAAACGGGCGATACGCTTGTTTTGGGTTGCCAAGACGGAGCAATCCCCGACGGCGTGAAAAAAATAGGGGAAAAAGCGTTTGAGGGCAGAACAGGTTTGAAAGAAATAGATTTCAACGAAGTCGAGGAAATCGGAGAACATGCTTTTGCCATGTGCGCGGGGCTTGATCGGCTCAAGCTCACGTCTGCTGTCAGGACAATAGGGGACGGCGCGTTTCAAAGCTGCATAGGTCTGTCCACCGTCAGAATACCCGACGGAGTGCAGTCAATCGGCAGCGCCGCGTTTTTATGCTTGACACAAAAAATAGCTTTGAGGGAGAGGTCGATGGCAACAATGGATGGCATACTAAGAAAAACTCCGCTCGTGCTGGTTGTGCCCGAGAGCGTGGAGCAGTTTTCGATTTACGACAACTGTACCGTTTACACGGAATATTCGTCATCTCCGACGGGTTGGAGCGTAAATTACGGCAGCGTTGCGGTGTGGGGGTGCGAGCTTGGTTATGACGACGACGGCTTGCCCTACGTCCTGTCCGCTCCCAATACTTTCAGCGGAGACGGATATTTAATGCACGTGCGCGACGGCTTTCGTTTTGCGGGCTGGGCAACGGAACCGAATGGAGAGGCGGCGTTTCCTTCGTTTGAAAAGAGCCTTGAGTTCGAGCCGTTTGGCGTAGATGAGGAAGAAAAATTTTATTTGTACAAAAAGACGTTTTACTTTTCCGCCTCCATGACGGAAGAACAGTGCAAAGAGGCAGCCCTTTCGGGGGCGGAGAGGCTTTACGCCGTGTGGGAAAAAATTTAAATTCAAGCCGAAAGGCTGAAAATATTTTATTTAAAAAGGAGAAACAAAAATGAAAAAGAACACAAGAAAAACGAGAACATTGGCTTTGACGCTTGCCCTTTGTCTGGCATTGGTCTGCTTTGCGCCCGCCGCGCTTGTTTGCGCCTCGACCGATTTAGAACCGCTTGCACCGTTGGTTTATGAAAACATTTATTATTTCAGCGATTATGACTGTGCAAGCAATTTTTACAATCAGGTTTTGCTGAACATACAAGGCGTGAACAGCGTTCATTTCGAGCAAATCGAGTTTGAAGGACTTAATACGCTGCAAAACATGTACAGCTTAGGCGTTTTTAACAGTGTGGAAGACTCGCTGGTGATAATGGAGCTGAGAAGTATGAGTCAAGAAAATTATGCTTTGCTGGAAGACGTTTTTGACGTCCTGAAAACCAACGGATGCAAAATTATGTTTCTCAACGGCGTGGAGGAGGTCAAAATGCTGCCTATGTGGCAGAGCGACTTTTACTCGACGGACGACAACAGATTTCTTGAATCCGCGGACATACACGTAAATCTGGATATTTTCAGCGTATTTATCGATACCATATTCGAGATGTACGAGGATGACGCAGGTATGGACAGCGTTACCATTCTGCTTGACGGCAGCTTTTTGTGGAACGAATTGTCGTATTACGGCTTTCCGGGGTACATAAACGGTTGGGGAGACAGGTATTATGAAAACTATTCTTACGCCGGAGATACCTTTGACTATCATATACTGAGATATATCCGTTATTATATGCAGGGGGCAGGCGGGTATAATTCGTTGTTGGATTTTATGAATTATATGCAAATAAAAATTTTCTGTTACGCAGGAAACGATACTTATATGAATCTGCTTACGGGAGAAATTTATTGCACGGACGGATGGGACAGCTATGAATTTTACGAAGCGGCGGCAAACGAGTTTGTTTTTGCAATCGGAACGTCGTTTAAGGGAAAAGATTATCTTGACGAGTGGTTGAATTCTCTGGTTGAATACATGGAAATGACGGAATGGGATTTTCCCGTTTATTTTTACAACGGCAGTGATTTGACAATCGACAACGCTCCGTCCGAATTTTATGAAATACACGGCACAAACTATTTTGAGTTTAACATTTTGCCCGACATAATCCGCGCCCTTGCCTGCGACGCGGACATGAGCGTTTACGACAACTGGGCGGGCAGATGTTTTGTCACGCACAAGCCCATTTATGCGGGCGAAGGCGGCTGGCTCAATATGTATATGAGATTTTTGCCTGTTTTGCCGATTTAAAAAGGGCGGCGCAGTGAAGTGTAGGCGCATTTGAATTTTCAAATAAAAAAGGAGAGAAAAATGAAAAAGAAAAAGGCATTGATGATTGTTTTGGCGGTGTTGGCTTTGGGGCTTGCGGGGCTTATGCTGTCGGGATGCGAGCGTGACAGAGAGCTTGCCGCGCCCACGGGGCTTGAAATCACAAACGACGTGTTGACTTGGAAGGCTGTGGAGGGAGCAGACGGCTACACGGTGGAAATCAACGGAGAGGAGTACAAAACACAAAACAACAGTCTGGATTTGTTTGAAATCACAAACAAATACGGCGCCTACGAGATAAGGGTAGCCGCCGACAGCGTGACGGAGGGTGTGTTAAGCTCCGACTGGTCGGAGCAAACAAGCCTGAATCTGACCATGCCCGACTGGCTTCAGGTTTATCAGACGGCGGACGAAAAGGGTTTCGAGCTTTGCGTCGTTGACAAGACCAAAGCGCAAGGCAAGCTGATTGTTCCGAGTTTTATCAACGGCAAAGCCGTCGTGGGAATCAGGGCAAACGGTTTTTACGAGTGCACGGGTCTCACGGGGCTTATACTCCCCGACACGGTGGAGTACATAGACGTAAACGCTTTTTGGGGCTGCGAGGAACTCACGCGCGTGCGTTGGTCGGCGGGGTTGAGAAAAATAAACTCAGGAGCCTTTGACTGTACGGGATTGGAGACGCTTGTTCTGCCCGAGGGCGTGACCTTTTTGGGAGGAAACGCGTTCGGTCATGCAAAACTGAAATCGGTAAGTCTCCCGTCCACTGTCGCCAAAATGACGGCTACAAACGAAAAATCGGATGCCAATCCGTTTGCTTTTTGCGAAAATCTTGAAGAAATTTACGTTGCCGAGGGCAACAAGGCTTACAAAAGCGACGGCAACTGCGTCATGCGCAGGGAGGACAACACGCTTGTCGCAGGCTGCAAAAAAAGCAAAATCCCGTCTTACACCGAGCACATAGGTCGCTCCGCGTTTCAAGGCGCCGCGTTGGAAAGCGTAGCTTTGCCCGAGGGCGTGACTTCGATAGAAGACTCTGCTTTTGCCCACAACGACCGTTTGAAGGAAATAACTCTGCCGCAAAGTCTCACAAGCATAGGCAAGTATGCTTTTTTATGGTGCGCCGCGCTTGGCAAAATAGCAATCCCCGACGGCGTGACGAGTGTAGGCGACAATGCGTTTTCCACCTGCGTCTCGTTGAAAGAGCTTGCTTTGGGCGCGGAGCTTTTGAACGCGGGGTGCGGATTGACGGAGCTTTGCGTCGCTCTTGAAAAAATAACCGTGTCCGAAAACAACGAATCTTTTTCCGGCGAGGGCAACTGTCTGACGCGAAAAGCGGACAGCACGGTGATTGCGGGGTGCGCTTCGAGCAAGATTCCCGCAGGCACGGAGCAAATAGGCGAATACGCCTTTTGCGGGCAGACGCAGCTTGGCGCAATAGATTTTCCCGACGGATTGAAAAAAATAGGACACTATGCGTTTTCCTGCACGGGACTGAAAGAACTCAAACTGCCGCGCGGATTGCAAAGAATCGGCAGCCACGCTTTTGGAAACTGCATAGAACTCGAACACGTGCAAATCCCCGACAGCGTGACTTACATCGGGACAAACGCTTTTGTATGCGAACAGGAAATCGGAACATATTATGTTTGCACAAGTATGACTGCCGTCATAACCGACAGTTTGACGGAGTTGAAAGAAGAAACTTTTATTTCCTCATGCACAATATACACTTCGCATACGGCTATGCCCGACGGGTGGAAGAACGCTTTGCTTGTTGACGGTTTTCGACAAGCTCCAAAAGTCGTTTGGGGGTGCGAGCTTGCGCTTGACGACGACGGTTTGCCTTACGTTGTGTCTGCGCCGTTAAATTTACATGAGGTAACAGCTCATTATCTGGCGACAAGCATAACGGGATACGCGCCTGAGCGGAACGGTTGGGTTTTCAAGGGCTGGGCGACGGAGCCTCAAGGTGAAGCGGAGTTTGTTCCTCAAAAAACCGAGCTTGAATTCAATCCTGTTTTGCCTGAGCGTCTGGATTTTCGGCTTTCGACTGCTAGGCTCGACGTAAGGGTTTTGCTGTATTTTTACGACAAGACGTATGAGAAACAAATAAATTCGATTGGGCAGGAACAGCTTGAACAGCTTTACGAAGCGGGGGCGGAGAGGCTCTACGCCGTGTGGGAAAAAATTTAAATTCAAGCCGAGAGGCTGAAAATATTTTATTTAAAAAGGAGAAAAAAATGAAAAAGAACACAAGAAAAACGAGAACATTGGCTTTGACGCTTGCCCTTTGTCTGGCATTGGTCTGCTTTGCGCCCGCCGCGCTTGTTTGCGCCTCGACCGATTTTGAACCGCCCGAGGTCTTTCCGTATGACGAAGTCTATTATTTCAGCGACGGTTATATTGGGGAGGTGGATGCAAATTTCTCAAAAATCTCTTCCGAATTGACGGTGAGGTATCTAAATGTGCCTTACCTGCATAAGTGCCCTTACAGCCTGACGGAATCGGATTATTCGCCTTATAGATATGAGGTTGAGGAAAACTCCGTCGTCATTTTTGAAAAGACGACGTGGGGAAAGGGATACGCCGCGCTTACGGATACGAATGATACCCTTAGCGACCTGTTTTCGTCCTGGCGGAGCGACGGCTGCAAGGTGATTTTCGTAAACGGCGTGGAGGAATCGAGACTGCTCGGGCTTGCCCTCGACTACGACACGTCGCCGTACACCGAGTTTCTGCAATATGTTGATATACATATAAACACGGATATGTTCACGCTTTTTATGGATAATATTTTAAGAATCCAATTCGATTACGAGCCGATAAACAATTTTTGCTTCGTGCTTGACGAAACTTTCGGAGATGATTTGATAGAATTCATAGACAGTTGGATTTTTGAGGATTATATTCTTAATTATATGATAATGACCGACGGGAGGCGGATAGAAGAATTAGGACTGTTCGATTATTTGGAAGAGAACAATATCAATTTCCTGTTTTACGACGGAAGCTCGTTCGATTCTCTTATTCAAGCAACGGAAGGACGGACTGAATCTAATATGTGCGCGATAGGCACAAACGGTCTCGGCAACGCATACGCCGAACTGTGGCTGTCCGACATGACAGACTTGCGCGAAATGAAGGACGAAAACTTTGCAATCTATGAATATCTGTATCCCGATTGGAGCGAGGGCGTTTGGAGCTATTACGACAGCGTGAAAATGGCTTGGGCTGCAAAATTGTATTATCTCGACGAGTTCTGGGACATATTTGACGCGGTGGGATTTGAAGAAGATTTGACTGTATTTGACAACTGGTACGGCAGGAGCGGGGTTATTACCTACAAGCCCTTTGTCGGAGAAGACGGCTGGATGAGAGGGTTTAAAAAACATTATATCTTGCTTGACGACGAGTGGGAGGATTTGTACTTCTGACGCGACTTAAAAACCCCCGCCCGCTTTTACGCGGGCGGGGGTTTCCTTATTTGAAATTCCGTTAAACCTACATAAGCAGCAAAAACAGCTGACCTACGCCTATACCGATAAAGTTGCCGATTGCAAGCCCCAAAGTGGCGCAGATTATGCCGGGGGCTATCAAATCGTTTCGTTTTGCCGCGTTTGCCACGGGGGTGATGAACGGGGGACCGTAAACTCCCGCCGTGCTGGTGATAAGCGCGGTGTCGGAATCTATTTTGAAAATTTTGCACAAAATCAGGTGGAGCAATATACCGCCGATTTGCAGGCAGGCGAACAAAAGCAGTACGGGTAGAAGCTCGCTCACCAGTTTGCTCATATCCATGCTCATGCTCAGAGCGAGCGAAAAGCTGAGGATTAAATACTGTCCCACCTGATAGGAGCCTTTTGTTTCTCTTACGGGCTTGACAAAGGAAAAAGCTATGCCGAGCACCGACACCGTTACGAGAATAAACAGGCTGCCCGCGAGACTTCCGTTTACGAGAAGTTCGAGTCCTACGCCTACGCCGAAGCATGCGACGGCAAGCGCAACAACTCCGACAAGCCGCCAAATGCTTTTTTTGTTGCGCTCGACAACGGAAAAGTCGTATTCGTTGGCGACGGAAAGCAGGCGCTTGTCGTCGGGAGAAATTTCCCCGTTTGCGTCCTGCCGCGCGCTCCCGTCGCTTGAAACGTCCGAGTTTTCCGTCGCGGTTTCGACCGACACTTTGTTTTCCGTTGTGTTTTCGTCCGACGCTTTTTGTTTTTTGCGTTTTTTGCCGTCCAAAACAAAGGAGTAAACGGGCTTTGCCGCCGTCAGGAGAAAGAGGAAATACAAGCCTCCCACAAACAAATCCGCCGTGTTTGCCAAAACAATCGCCTCGTGTCCCGTGCCGAGCATTGCGCTGCCTATTGCAAGCAGGTTGGGAGTGCCGCCGATGTAGAGACCGATGCTCATGGCGGTCAGTCCCGCCGCGTCGGGAAGGAAGTTTTTGGTAATCAGAAAAGCCGCAGTCGCAACGACGACGGCGCTCACGCACACAAGCCCGAAGGAAATTGCCGTCTTTTTGGCGAGCCTTTTCAAGGATTTCATTTCAAAGCCGAAAAGTACGAGCGGGATAGCTATGCACACAAGCACGGAGGCGACGGTTTCCACGAGAGATTTGTCGTAATTTAGCCCCGAAAGAGAAAACGCAAAGCCCAAAACGTAGCAAAGCGCAACCGCGCCTACGATTTTAAAAAATTTGACCTTGCGCGTCAAAAGTATCATCAGGCAGGGCAGACCGAAAACCGCAAGCAGCGCGACGACGGTAAGAATAAGGTTTGGCTGCGCCGCGTCAGTTGCAAATAAAAGAAAGTCAGCGTTCATAAGCACCCCCCCCCGTTTTCATGTAATATATTCTGTAAACCTTGAACAGCTCGCCGCCGGCGGTTTTGAGAGCTTCTATCGGGTGCGTATTGTTTTCCATCATGGTGCCGGCTTCAATCAGACGAATGCCTTTTTTTCTTGCCGACGCCAAAAGCTCGGTGTAGAGCGACACGTTTACGCCTTTACCCTGAAAATCGGGGACGACGAATTGGAGCATTGCGCGCACGGCGTCTATTTTTTTGCGGGCTTTGATAAATTTGAGCAGGGAGGGCAAGGTGGTTTTGCCTTTCATTGCCTTGAAAACCTGAAAATAATCGGGTATTGCCATGACCGCGCCGACAGGTCTGCCCGCGTTTGTGCGCGCAATCAGGATAAAGTCGGGGTCGAGAAAATTTTTCCATTGACTTACTATGTGCCTGATTTCGTCGACGGAAGGCGCGTCCTGATAAATAATCTCCGTCGCCGCCTCCGCCATGATTTGCTGCACGTCCTTTATGTCTCTGTCGATTTGCGACGGGTTCATTTTGTCCACGCGATAGCCGTAGCGTTTTTTAGCGTATTCCGAAACGCGCGTGTGACGCTCGATTTGTTTTTCGTTCGGCTCCATTTTGAACGTCAAAGTGTCGAAATGCTTTTCAAAGCCGAAGTTTTCAAGCAGCTCGGGATAGTATTCGGGGTTGTAGGAGGTGAAAATGACGGGCTGAAATTCAAATCCCTTGACGAGTATGCCTCTGCGGTTGTCGGGGTCGAAGGGCCAATAGGCGCCTTCCACATACTCTACGCCCATTGCCGAAAGTCTGCGGTTCATTTCCGCAAACAAAGCGTTTGCCGCCTCCTGAGAGTTTACGCACTCGAACAGAAAGAAATAGCCGCAGCGCGCCTTGTCGGGCAGCTGTTTGTTTACTCCTACGGTAAAAAGGATTCGTCCTTGCGGAGCGCCGTCCTCGCCGTATACCATGAGCGCGGTGTAGCTCTTTTCTTTGAGCACCAATTTTTCTAAAGTTTTGGTAAGGTCTTTTTTCATGAACGGCACGTAGTTGGCGTCGCCTTTGTAGATGCGGTCCGCAAAAGCGACGAAGCGTTTTATGCCTTTTTTGTCGTTTATGGTTTTTATTTGCATAAGGTTTCCTTGCTGCGTAATCTGCGCATTGCCAAAAATTATAGCATTTTTTTGAGGGGGTGGCAACCGCTTAAATCGACAAACTGACCGAATCAGACGAAATTTTGCAAAATTTTTACAACAAAAAGCGCAAAAACCGCACGGAATAGTCAAATACTTGCAAAAACCCGACGTATGGTTTAGAATAAAATCAAGGTAAAACCAAATGCTTGTGCAACTGAAAAATCTGACAAAATCCTTCGGCTCGCAAACTGTTCTGGACAAAATAAACCTTACCGTCAACGAAAAGGACAGGTTGGGTATTGTGGGCGTCAACGGGGCGGGAAAGACGACGCTTTTCAACATAATTGCGGGCGCGCTGGAAGCGGAGGCTTACGAAAACGCGAGCGACGCCGTTTACGTCAGAAAGGGGCTGAAAATCGGATATTTGAGACAGGTCGAGGCTGTGGAGTCGCAAAACACTCTGTACGGCGAAATTCGGCGCAGCTTTGCGGAAATCGACCGCATTGCCGCGCAGCTCGAAGCGATTACCGAACAAATTTCCTGCGCAAAGCCCGACAGCGCGGAATACGCGGGCTTGGCGGAAAAGTTTGACAAGCTGTCTTCTTATTATCAAAGCATAGGAGGCTACGACACCGAGTTCAAAATCAGGCGCGTGCTCAACGGCATGGGCTTTTCCGACAAGTCTCCCGACATGAAAGCGGGGGAACTGAGCGGAGGAGAAAAAACGCGTTTCGCCTTAGCCAAGCTTTTGTGCGAGGAACCCGACCTGCTGCTGCTTGACGAGCCGACAAACCATCTGGATTTTGAAACGCGCGCTTGGCTGGAAGAATATCTTTCTTCCTTCAAGGGCGCAATACTCGCCGTGTCCCACGACAGATTTTTTCTCGATAAGATTGCCGACGGAATATGCGAATTGGACAACGGCAAATTAAAACGCTACAAGGGCAATTACACCGAGTTTTACGCACAGAAAAAAGAGGAAACAAAGAGCGCGTTAAAGGAATACGAAAAACAGCGTGCGCAGCTTGCCAAAATGGAGGAGTTCGTGCGGAAAAATCTGGCGGCGTCGGCAAGCGTCAACAGCGTCGGCTCCCGGGTAAAGGCGTTGGAAAAAGCCGAGCGGTTGGAAAAGCCCTTGGAGGAGCCGCGCGACGTAAGGTTTGAATTCGGCTTTGACGCGCAGCCCGTCAAGGAAACGCTTAGCGTCAAGAATCTGTCGGTATCCGTCGGCGGCAAAAAATTGTTTGAAAACGTGGATTTAACCCTTTTTCGCGGCGAAAAACTGGCAATCGTGGGCGCAAACGGAGTGGGAAAAACGTCCTTTATCAAAGCATTGACGGGGGAAATTCCCTTTTCCGGCAGAGTAAACTGGGGCGCGGGAGTTAAGACGGGCTATTTCGAGCAGGAGTGCAGAAATCTTGTTTTGTCCAACACCGTTTACGACGAGGTTTGCAGGCATTTTTCCCTGCTTACGCCTTACGAAGTGCGCAGCCTGCTCGCACGGGTGCTTATTTTCGGCGACGACGTGGACAAGCGCGTGGGGGAGCTGTCGGGAGCAAACCGCAGCAAGGTGGCGCTGGCGATTCTTATGCGCAAGCGTCCCAACGTCCTTGTCATGGACGAGCCTACCAACCACCTCGACTACAAGGCTATGGAGGGGCTGGACAAAGCGCTGTCCGACTTTGACGGAACGCTGCTTCTGGTTTCCCACGACAGGTTTTTGCTGAACCG
>FR900991.1:18568-26712 GCA_000437915.1 Subdoligranulum sp. CAG:314
GACGGTTTTCGGTTTTTTTCGTCTCTCGACGCTTATACCGCCAAAGCCGCACAAAAGGCGGTTGTTTTTGAAAAACAGCGGAGCGCGCGTTCCGAGTCCTCCTACAAGGCGGACAAAAAGCAGGGGCGCGTGCTGCGCGCCGAAAAGAACAGGCTGGAAAGGGAGCTGACGGCAAAGGAAAAGGAGGCGGAAGCTCTCGCCGCGCTGCTGTCCTCTCCGCAGGCAATGTCGGACTACAAATTTTACAACGAAACGGCGAAAAAGCTCCAAGAGGTTCAGACGGAGTGCGACGCTCTTTTGGAAAAGTGGATGCTTTGCGAGGGCGACTGACGGCGTTTTTGTTGACAAAAATCAAGACGGAGTTTAAAATCGGATTATGGAAAGGTTAAAAAAGAGACAGGCAAAAGTCCTGACGGCGGCCGTTGTCATGAGCGTTTTGTTCGTCGTCGGCATACCTGCGATTATATTGGGAGCAACAAACGAAATTTGGGCGCTCATGATTTTGGGAATCATCTTCACCGTCGCGGGTTTTTACGGAATGCCTCTTGTCTGGGTTTCTTACGCCTCGGGGTTTTCTCTGCTCCGCGTCGTCGAGCTTGTGGAAAGGGACAACGTATATTCCGTCGAGGAAATAGCAAGTCAGACGAATTGCAGCAAACGGGACGTTTTGCAAAAAATCCGCAAGGCTCTTGAAAAAAGATATATCGAGGGTTATTTGCTCGTGGACGACAGTCGGCTGAAACTAAACGAAAACGTGCGGCAGAAACGCGCGAGAATGACGGTAAAATGTCACAACTGCGGCGCGGCGGTGGAAATAAGCGAGGCGGATGCAAATTGCCCTTATTGCGGAACGGTTGTTACTAGAAAAAGCTGATACGGAGGTTTTTTATGAAAGATTGCATATTCTGTAAAATTGTCGAGGGAGAAATCCCTTCTTACAAAATTTACGAGGACGAGCATACGTATGCTTTTCTGGATATTGCGGGCGACGTGTGGGGACATACGCTTGTCGTCCCCAAAAAGCACTGCGCAAATACTCTTGACTGCGACGACGAAACGCTGTGCGCCGTTATACTCGCCGCAAAAAAAATCGCCGCGCATTTCGTGGAAAACTGCGGCTTTGACGGAGTGGATATTTTGAACGCAAACAACGAGGCGGCGCAGCAGTCGGTTTTTCATCTGCATTATCACGTGATTCCCCGCAAAAAGAACGACGGTATAGATATCTGGGGCTTTCAGGAAAAGCATGAGTTTGATTTTGCCGCCGCGAGAGAAAAGCTCAAAATGTAAAGGTCGGAAATTAAATTTTAAGCAGATTGCGCTTGCGTCTGCGTCGGATGAGTTTTTTGTTTCAAAAGAATAGACAAAATCGGCGCAGTGTGTTAGTATAATCAAAACATATATGAGCTGCCACCGGGTAGCAATGCGATTTAAGCATTCGTCGGCACATCGTTAGGTCTTGGAAGATGTGCTTGCGGGTGCTTTTTTTGTTGCAGGAGGTAAAAATGAAAAAACTCGGAAAGAAAGGTTCTTATTTTTCAAAAGGGGAGCTTGCGCTCTGGTTTGCTTCGGTTATTCTGATAATTGCGTCCTTCGTCGTTTTCGACCGCAAAAATTTTTTGACGCTCGCAGCGTCGCTTGTGGGCGTTACTTCTCTTGTGTTTAACGCAAAGGGCAATCCGACAGGGCAGCTTTTGATGATTGTATTCAGCGTTCTTTACGGTATAATTTCATGGGAAAAGGCTTATTACGGAGAAATGCTGACTTATCTCGGCATGACTGCGCCTATGGCTGTGTTTGCGCTTGTTTCCTGGATAAAAAATCCTTACGACGGAAACAAAGCCGAAGTTAAGGTGAACAGATTGAAGGGGAGGGAATATGCGCTTATGTTTCTCGTGTCCGCTGCGGTAACGGCAGGTTTTTATTTCGTTTTAAAATATTTTAAGACGGCGAATCTGATACCGAGTACCGTTTCCGTGACGACGAGCTTTGTCGCCGTCTATCTGACTGCAAGAAGAAGCGAGTTTTATGCTCTCGGATACGCCGCAAACGACGTCGTACTGATAATTTTATGGGCGCTCGCCGCAAAAACGGATTTGAGCTGCATATCTGTCGTCGCTTGTTTTTCCGCCTTTCTTTTCAACGATATGTACGGATATTTCAATTGGAGAAAAATGAAGCTGAGACAGTCGTCGCGGGAGAACGGAAAAAATAAAATGTCCGAAAAAAGCCCGCATTTTGAAAACGAATGATTTTAAAAAAACAGGCAGGGCTTTTGCCCTGCCTGTTTCGAGACTTTTTAAGTCGGCGGTTAAGCCAAAACGGTGACCTTGCCGCAGATTATCACACAGATAATATCGATAATCCAGAAAATTGCGGCTCCGACGAAAATCCATACGATACCCATAACTATTTTCAGTACGCTTCCGCTTGCCACGCCAGAGCAAATACGATAAATGCCGTAAATTATGCCGTCGAGCACAGGAAGAGCGAAAATAAGTCTGAGTATCCAAGGGAGCTTGTCGATTGCTGCGCAATAACCGCTTTTAGACTTTGCCATAATTGTTACCTCCGAAAAATTGCGTCGACGGTACCTTCCGCCGCGTGTTTTATTATAATTATTATACTACTTTAATGGACGTACAAGGTTGAAAATGTTTTGACGATTGCGTGAAAAAAGAACGGCTCCGCAAGGGAGCCGTATTTCTCGGATTTTTCAGTCAATCAAATTTATTGGGCGTCCGTAGCGACTTCGGCGGGAGCCTCCTGATTTTTCACGTAAAAATCGGGGCGCATGAGTCTGACAAGACGGGGGAAGTTTTTGGTTGCAACAAGAACTGCCAACACTACCATGGTTATAATCATATCGGGCACCAAGTAGACAAGGTTGTATACCAGTGAATAGACAGCGGCAGAGTCAGCAGGCAAGCCTTCGGTTATTATACCCATTTGGAAGTAAATAAGTCCCGAAAAGAAGTGTACTATAAATCTTATTACGTAAGTCGCCGCCGTGCCTGCGAAAATGCTTGTATTTTCTTTTTTGAAAACCAGTCTTGCCAATCCCATTAAAAATATGGGAGCAAACGCCAGCAAATAGTCAAGAACGAAAGTTAACGGAGTAAGCATATACGGTGATTGTATGAATTGAAGAACTCCGAAAATCAGTCCTGCAACCAACCCTCTGACAGGTCCGTAGACATAGGCGTAAATGAGAATGGGCACAAAGCTCGCGAGTGTGATTGAACCGCCGTTGGTAACAGGCGAAACTTTAATAAAGGACAAAACAAACGCGCTTGCTATACTGATAGCGGCATAAACAATGGCTTTTGTGTCCATTTTCTTGTAGGTAAGACAAATGACCAGCATGATTATTGCAAGCGCCGCAATGGCTGCGATTGCGATAATGCTTACAAGCTCGGTGGTCTCTTCGCTAATTGCTTCCGCAAAAGCCAAAAATTTGAGAAGTGACATGGATTTTTTCCTCCGAAAGTATTTTTTCGCAACAATAGAGGCTCTGAGCTTGACACGCAGAACCTCGAAAAATCCGAAAAAATATTTTTCCTACGCAAGTATTACCTTACAGGTTCGACGGGTATAATCTCAGCCGTTAAAAGCACCCCGATTGTATAAAACTTTTTTGAAAAGCTTAAAGCCCTTTCGTTGCTTAAAAAGTCTACCAAAAATTTTAAAAACTGTCAAATAAAACAACAAATTTCGCGTAAAATGTGTTACAATAAAACTCAACCCGAAAGGGAGAGGCTTATGAACGATTTTTTTGCCTATGTGAACAGACTGAAATATATCGAGCGTTGGGGGCTTATGCGCCGCACGGAAAGCGAAAATCTGTGGGAGCACAGCTTTCAGACGGCGGTGCTTGCCCATTGTCTCGCTCTTATTGCAAAAAACGAGCTGGGCAAAAAAGCCGATGAAAACCGCGTGGCGGCGAGAGCCTTGTTTCACGACGTAACCGAAGCGCTGACGGGAGATTTGCCCACGCCTGTAAAGTATTACGACGAGGACATACGTCAGGCGTACAAGCGCATAGAGGAGGGCGCGAGGCAAAAGCTGCTCAACTCTCTGCCCGACGCTTACGCCCGGTGTTACGCGCCGCTTCTCGACGAGCGCTGCCGCGAGGAGGACGAAATCTGCCGTTACGAAAAAAAGCTGGTCAAATACGCCGACAAATTGTCTGCGTACCTCAAATGCAAAACGGAGCTTAATCTCGGCAACGGAGAATTCAAAAAGGCGCTTTCCGCAATCGAAAACGAGCTTGACGCTTTCGACAGCGACGAAATAAGGTTTTTTCTCGAAAATTTCGCGCCGTCCTTCGAGCTGACGTTAGACGAGCTGGAATGAAGCGGTTGAAGTTTGAAAACGTGTCGGTGCGCTATCATTACGACGAATTCTACGCGCTTGCCGATTTGTCCTTCGAGGTAAACGAGGGGGAAACCGTTTCCGTCATGCTCGGAGCTCAGGGAGGCAAAACGACGGCGGCAAAGCTGATTATGGGGCTTTTAAAACCGACCTGCGGCAAAATCACGGCCGACGGCGCGCCGCTCGAAGAAACGCCCCCCAAGGCTCGAAAAATCGCCTACTTCTGTTTTCCGCCGCTGGCTTTCAAGACAACCGTCGGCAAAAACGTGTCGCGCGTTTTAAGACTTAACGGTTTTGGAAAAACTGAAAGCAGCGAAAAAGCCGTGCAGGCGCTCAAACGCTTCGGGCTGGAGGGGCTTGCCCGCAAAAAAGCCGCCTCTCTCGACGGGGAGGGCTTGCTGAAACTTTCTCTTGCGCGAGCGTGGGCAAAGAAAGCGGAGTTTTTTATTGTTGACGGCCCGACGAATGAAATTTTCGTCGACAAAATAACGGCTCTTGCCGCGGAGCTTGGCGCTTCGACGCTTTTGCTGTGCGACTCGCCTGCTTCGGCGAGGGGAAGAATTTTGGATTTTTTGCCGAAATTTAATTTAACGGAGGAATTCGATGAACCAATTTGATTTTTACGACGACGAGCTTAAAAAGAAAGAGGAAGAGGAGGCAAGACTGCGCAATGCCCAACAGCCGCCTTACGGAGCGGGCGGAGGCTATTACGCTTCCGGGCAGGCTCCCGACGGCAACGGCGCGCCGTATTATCCCAACGGCGGCGACGGAAACATGAACAACGGCTTCGGCGGAGGATATTATGCCGCGCCGCCCGTACCGCCGCAAAGCTCCAAAAGCAAAAAAGCTCTTTGGATAACTTTGGGCTGCATATTGCTTGTGGTTATCTTTTTCGTGGGCTACGTTGTCGGGCACGACGTGGTAAGGTCGGACATATCCATACTCCAAACCGTGCTTGACACCGTGGAGGAAAGCTCTCTTTATTACGACAGCTCCAATTGGGAGTCCGTGAAAAGACAGATGATTGTCAACGGCGGCACCGCAATGCTGCAAACCATCGACGGCTACGGGTTTCTGCTTTCTCCCGCGGAGTATTATACGCTGCTCAATCCTACCGCGACGGACGAGGCTTCTTACGGCATGAGCTACGTCAAAATCGACGTGGGACTTTACGTGCATTACGTCGAATACGGCAGCGGCGCTTATCTTTCCGGCTTGCAGTCGGGCGACCTGATAATTGCGGCAACGCCCTTAAACGGGAAAAAATACGATATGCGCACGTCTACCGACGCGGAAATAAGTCAGGCATTTTCCGGAGGGTGGAACACTTCCGTAACTTTGGACGTAATACGCAATCTCTACACAGTCAGCCTCGGCGACACGGTGAGCGTCACTCAGATTACCATGAAAAAGGTTGAGTACGGCGGTCAGTTCGTGGAATATTATTTCGGGCGCGGAAACACAAATCTGCCCAACGAAATGGTGGAGGCTCTCGGGCTTGACGCGCTTGATACCGCAACGACGGGATATATCCGCATCAATTCCTTTGAAAACGCCTCATACTACGACGGTTCGAGATATGTGGAAACGGACGCGGCTTCCGAGTTCGGGGCGGCGATGGGCAAATTCCGCACCGCTTACGGCGGACAGGGCAAGCTGGTGCTCGACCTTGTGGGCAATCCGGGCGGAAACGTGGAATATGCGGAGGATATAGCAGGCTATCTCTGTTACGACAAGCAGAATTTCTCCAACAATTCAAACCTTTTGGTCACAACTTTAAAAAGCCGCACGGGGACTCTTGCGACCTACTCCACGCCGTCGTTATATGCCAATTATTTCGACGTCAATGCGGAGGAGCCGCAGATTGTCGTGCTTACTGACGGTATGAGCGCAAGCGCGAGCGAGCTGCTTTTGGGCGCCATGCTGGACTACGGTACCGCCGTGCACGTCGGAACGACTACTTACGGCAAGGGAATAGCCCAGACGATTATGCCTTTGGAGTATTACGAAACTCTTCGCTTTGGGGACGGAAGCACTATGAGATATCCTTACGGAATATATTTCACGGCAGCGATGTTCTATACTCCGAAAAACGTGAACAAGCACGGAGCGGGCTTTACTCCTTCGGAGGAAAACAGAATTTCCGACGTCGCGGATATGGTGGAAAGAGCGGCGGAATTGCTTGAATAAAATTTTTAATCCGGTCTCAGACAGACCGGATTTTTTTGTGAGGCGAAAATATTTTTTCCGTTCTGTCTCGGGCATGAGCGTTTTTGCGGAAAAAATCAGCCGTGAACATATGCGTATATGCGCATACGTGGCAAAACGGGGTAAAAGCTCTCATATATGCGCAGTTGAGCATATGTGAAAAAAATTTTTGCCGCAAGTATATAATCCGCTTCTCTTGTCAATGCTTTTTACAGCGGAAACGCAATAAAAAAGGAGGAAATAGCCGCATGAAATTCAATCCCGGCGAAACCGCCCCCAAAACGGGCACTTACAACGTAGTGGACTCCAACGGCAAGGTGATGAATACCGCCGAAGTCAAAAAGGGACAGACGCTGCCTCCCACACAGAGCAGCAAATGGCACTACGAAATCGACTGAGTTCGATGAAAAAAAGACGGTTCGCCGTCTTTTTTCATTATTCCGCGTTTATTGTTGCATTTTTTTCCGTTTAAAGCTATAATATTTCAAAACGGGAAGCAAATGGAAGAGGATACCAAAAAACAGCCTGACGGCAGCTTTAAATATTACAGATTCAATCGTTTTTACGCTTTGATTGTCGTAGCCGCCATTCTTGCGGCGTTGATTCTTTTCGTCCTTCTTGCGCTCTGTGTTTCGCCTCAGAGGTCGCCTCTTGCGGACTACGAATGGAGCGCTTCGGACAAATACGACGCGGAGCTTTATCCGACACTGACGGTTGCGCCCGACGGTCGGTTCAAAATCATGCAGGTTTCGGATTTGCATATTTTAAGCGGTGGCGCGCTGGACAGAAAGTCGCTGGATTTTGTCGGCCGCGCGATAGACGCCGCCCAACCCGACCTCCTTGTCGTGACGGGCGACCTGTCGCTTGCCGCGGACAATGCTTACGCCTTTTCGGTGTGGAACGATTTTATTTCGGAAAAGGGCGTAAAATGGGCATTCGTTTTCGGCAACCACGATTCCACGGGATACGCCGACAAAACGAGACTTTGCAAGCTGCTGGGAGATTTTTCGGGCTGTCTTTTCAGGCAGGGACCGACCAATCTCGCAGACGGGCGCTACGATTATATGCTGGGCAACTATCAGATTCTGCTTGCCGACGCCGACGGACAAACCTTGTTTTCGCTAATCTTTATGGACAGCGGGGAAAAGGGGAAAAAGGGAGACGGCAGGCACGCGACCTTTACTGATTCGCAGGTCGCCTGGTACGAGTGGCTTGTAAACGGAACAAACGCCGACGCGGGAAAGACGGTGAAAAGCATGGCTTTTTTCCACATTCCTTTGCCGCAATATGCGATGGCGGCAGACGCCGCGGGGCGGGACAGCGTCGAAGGGCTTGAGGAAAGCATTTACGTCGGCAAACGCGATTCGGGCTTGTTTGACAGCATGAAGAGGCTGGGAAGCACGGTTGCGACCTTTTGCGGTCACGACCACGAAAACACCTTCGCACTCGATTATGAAGGATTGAAGCTCTGCTACGGCGGAAGCGCGGGTTACACGACGCACGGAAGGGCGAAGTTCAAATGCGTGCGTATAGTCGAGCTGGATGTGTTTGAAGAGCGGTTT
>FR900991.1:26738-71068 GCA_000437915.1 Subdoligranulum sp. CAG:314
GAAGAGCGGTTTACTACGGAAATTCTTTTCGAGAAGGAGCTTGACTGACCTTTCTTTTCCTGCGGCTTCCCTTGTGTATCGGAGGAAAACCGCAAATGTCTGAGATAGAAGTAAAAAATCTTACCTTCGGTTATCCCGACGGCTTTGAAAACGTCTTTGAAAACGCGAGTTTCAGACTTGACACAAATTGGCGTCTCGGTCTTGTCGGCAGGAACGGAAAGGGAAAAACTACTTTGCTTAAATTGCTGCGCGGAGAATACGAGTTCGACGGAACGATATTTTCCGACGCGGAGTTTTTTTATTTTCCTTTTCAAACGGACGGTTTGGGCGAGAGCGGAATGGAAATTTTGAGAGGACTTTGTCCGGAAGCTGCCGATTGGGAAATCGTCAGAGAAATCAATCTCATAGGGCTTGACGTCCGAATTGCGGGGCGGAATTTTTCCGCGCTGTCGGAGGGAGAAAGAACAAGACTCATGCTTGTCGCGCTGTTTCTTAAACGGGACGGCTTTGCTCTAATCGACGAACCGACAAATCATCTGGATATGGCTTCGCGGCAGGCTTTGGCTGAGTATCTGTACAAAAAGAAAGGGTTTATTCTGGTTTCGCACGACAGAAGTCTGCTTGACGGCTGCGTCGACCATATCATGTCCTTAAACAGGGCGGGGATTGAAATAAGGCAAGGTAATTTTTCCGAGTGGGAGCGGGACAAGGAGGAGCGCGACAAGTCGGAGACGGAAAGGAACAGTCGTTTAAAAAAGGACATAGAGAGGTTAAAAGACGCCGCCGGGCAGGCGGCGCGTTGGTCGGAAAAAACGGAAAGCTCAAAAAAAGGAAAAAACGCGGGAGGCTTGAAGCCCGACAGGGGGTATGTGGGACACAAGGCCGCGAAAATGATGAAACGCTCCAAGGTCATCGAGCAGAGGTATTTAAAGGCGGCGGAAGAAAAAAGCTCGCTGTTGAAAAACGTGGAGGAAAACGAAAGTCTCAAAATCTTTACGCAGGATTTTCCAAAGCGTATGTTGGCGGAGTTTAAGGACTGCTCGCTGTTTTACGGAGAGCGCAAGATTTGCGGCCCGTTGAATTTCGCGGTGGAGAGGGGGGACAGAATCGCTTTGTGCGGAAAAAACGGCAGCGGAAAGTCCTCCGTTTTAAAGCTTTTGTGCGGACAGGAAATCGGGTATACGGGAAACGTTTATGTCGCGCAGGGGCTGAAAATTTCGTATTTGCCGCAAAACACCGACTTGCTTAAAGGAAGCCTGCGGGATTTTGCCGCGAAAAGAGGAGCGGACGAATCCCTGTTCAAAGCCGTGCTGCGCAAGCTTGGCTTTGAAAGGTCGGATTTTGATAAGGATATATCCGATTTTTCGGCGGGGCAAAAGAAAAAAACGGCGTTGGCGGCATCTCTGTGCGAAACGGCGCATTTGCTTGTTTTGGACGAGCCATTGAACTACGTTGACGTTTTGAGCCGCATTCAGATTGAAAGGGCGATTTTAGATTGCCAGCCAACCGTGATTTTTGTGGAGCACGACAAGGCGTTTGCCGACAACGTCGCAACCAAAAGGATATTTCTTGATTAAAAAAACGCGCCGCGTTGAAAGCGGCGCTTGTTTTTTATTTCAGTCTTGCTTTGAGGTCGTTAAGCTCTTTTTTGAGCGCTTCGGGAAGTCTGTCGAATTTGGCGTAATGCTCTTCAATCAGCTCGGTTTCTTTTCTCCACTGCTCCCTGTCTATTTCAAGAAGCTCGTTGAGGCTGTCCGTCGACAGATCGAGACCTTCGAGGTTGATGTCCTGAGGACGGGGGACGTAGCCTATGGGCGTGTCGTCCGCCGGCGCGTTGTCCTCGCAGCGGTCGATAATCCAATCCAGAACTCTCAGATTGTCGCCGAAGCCGGGCCACAGGAATTTTCCGTCTTCGTCGGTGCGGAACCAGTTTACGTTAAAGATTTTTGGAGCGTCCTTTATTTTGCCCATTTCAAGCCAATGCGCGAAATAGTCTCCCATATTGTAGCCGCAAAAAGGCAGCATCGCCATGGGGTCGCGGCGCAGAACGCCTACCGCGCCCGTTGCCGCCGCGGTGGTTTCGCTCGCCATAACGCTGCCCATGAATACGCCGTGCTCCCAGCTCTTGGACTGATAGACCAAAGGTACGGTTTTGGCGCGCCTGCCGCCGAAAACAATGGCGGAAATTTTTACTCCCTCGGGCTCCTCGAATTTGTCGGAAAGGCAGGGGCAGTTTTTTGCGGGCGCGGTGAAGCGGCTGTTGGGATGCGCGCCCTTTACGCCGCTATCCTTGTTCCAGGGCTGTCCTTTCCAATCGAGAGCGTTTTCAGGAGCTTCTCCGAGACCCTCCCACCAGACGGTGTTGTCGTCGAGATTCTGCACGACGTTGGTGAAAATGGTGTCGCGCGAGGTGGAGGCGAGAGCGTTGGGATTGGATTTTGCGTTTGTACCCGGCGCAACGCCGAAAAAGCCGTTTTCGGGATTGACGGCGTACAGTCCTCCGTTTTTGCCCGGTCTGAGCCATGCGATGTCGTCTCCGACGGTGGTAATTTTGTAGCCCTTGCGCATATAGCCCTCGGGAGGAATCAGCATTGCGAGGTTGGTTTTGCCGCAGGCGGAGGGGAAAGCCGCGCATATGTATCGGGTTTTGCCGTCGGGCTTGGTGAGTCCGAGTATGAGCATATGCTCCGCCATCCAGCCCTCGTCCCTTGCCTGACAGGAGGCTATTCTCAATGCAAAGCATTTTTTGCCGAGCAGCACGTTTCCGCCGTAGCCGCTGTTGACCGACCAGATGGCGTTGTCCTGAGGGAAGTGGCAGATGTACCGCTTTTCCTCGTCAAGCTGCGCGGTGCTGTGCAGTCCTTCCACGAAATCGCCGTTTTCGCCCAGAGCGTCAAGCACCTCGCTGCCGACGCGCGTCATGATGTTCATGGAAAATACCACGTAAAGGCTGTCCGTGATTTCTATGCCTGTTTTTGCGAAGGGACTGCCGACCTTGCCCATGGAGTAGGGGATAACGTACATTGTGCGTCCCTTCATGCAACCGTCGAAAATACCTTCAAGCAGAGAATACGCCTTGTCGGGCGCCATCCAATTGTTGGTGGGACCTGCGTCCTCGCGTTTGTCGCAGCAAATAAACGTCCTGCCCTCGACGCGGGCGACGTCGTTGACTGCGGAGCGGTGGAGGAAGCAATTCGGCAGCTTCTGTTCGTTCAACGGTATCATTTCGCCTGTGGAAACCGCCTGCTTTAAAAGCGAGTCGTAAAGCTCTTTGCTGCCGTCGATAAGGACGACCTTTTCGGGCTTGCACAGCTTTTCGGCGCGGCGTATGAAACGGTTAAGCTTTTGGTTTTTAAGGTAATTCATGAGCGATAACCTCTAAATATTTATTTATTAGATTTTAACCTTTTTATCAAAATTAGTCAACGCGAAAAGGACAAAACAAAAAAATAATTTCTTTTGGAAGCAAAATTTTAGCTTATAACAAAAAAACGCGCCGCTTTGCGGCGCGCATGGATATCCTTATTCGTCTTCGTCGAGTTCGTCGTCCTCGTCGTCGTCAATGTCGTCGTCGTCATACTCGAACTTGTCGTCAAACTTGAAGTCGTCCTCGAAATCGTCCTTGTATTCTTCCGTTTCCTCCTCGGCTTCCTCTTCGTCGTCGGCAAACTCCTCGTCCTGAAGCTCCTCGAGAGGAATTTCGACGATGTCTTTTTCCAACGGGTCGTCGTCGATAAATTCCACCCAGCTGTCGTCGTTTTCCAACGGGTCCTTGTTTTCCATCGCTCTGAGACAGCTGTCGCACATTTCTTCTTCTATCGGAATGTAATTTCTTTTGCAGACAGGGCAAAGCTTTGTTTCCTCTTCGAGGTCGAAGTCGTCGTCGAGGAGTATGTCTTTGGGCATAAGCCCCAACTCGGCTTTGCATATATCGCACATTTCCTGCCTGCTGTCGATATAATTTAAATCGCAGCGGGGGCATTTAATGTAAGTAATTTTGCTCATAAACCTAAAAAACCTCTGTTCTCGGATTTGCCTGCATATTATATATTCAATTATCCGAATTGTAAACTGTTTAAGGCGAATTTTTTTCAAAAAAAATATACGGAGTATCGGAGGCAACCGACGGCGGCGCAAAAGAGTGTAAAAACGTCGTTTTTGGGCACAATTCTGAAACAAAACTCTTTTTTCGCATATACTACATATAGAGGTGAAAAATTGCGAAAAGTAACGACGGACATCAACATTGCGAAAAAAAGAGTGGATATGTTAAAGGGCAAGGATTTGCTTGTGAGGTACAACAAGGGGCGCAACAAAATCAGTTATTTCAAGGGCAGAATAACGGAGGCGCACAGAAACGTTTTTGTAATCATGGTTTTCGACGAGATATTCGACAGGCTGAGCTGTTCCTACTCCGACCTTTTGTGCGGGGACGTGGCGTTTAAGGAAATCAAAAGTTAAATTCAAAAAACAGTTCTTAAAAGGTTTTTTGCAGCGTATTATATCATTGACAACAAATCGCAATGATTTACAGGGGGCAAAAATTATGCTGGAAAAGACCATGGGCAATTTTACATCAAACCGTTTCGTAACGCTGGACAAATCTCAGCTCATCATCAACGCGCTGCTTGCCGCAAAGGACGACGTAAAGGAAATTCTCAGCGTGGACGTGGAGCCGCAGGTGACTTCTTTCGAGCCGCTTAACGGAGAGGCTCTCGTATCCGGCAGGGTGAATGTAAAGGTTCTTACCAAAGACGCGGAGGGCGCGCTCAACAGCCTCAATTACAACGCCGATTTTTCGGACAGATACAAAAACGAGCTTATCGAGCCAAACAGCTCTCTTACATTTGAAGCGGACGTGGTTGACGCAAACGCCGCCGTCGAAAACGGAGCGATAAAGGTGGAAATAGTAGCCGACTTGAACGGAACCCTTACTGAAACGGCTCAGAACTCCTGTCTGTCCCGCGCCGAGGGTATATACGTCAAGGAGGACGTAATCACGGTTGGCAGGGTTGCTGCGACTGTTTCGGACAATTTTACAGTTTCGGGAGAGGCGGAGGTCAAATACGGCATAGAAAAGGTGCTGCTCGCGCAAAGCGACGTGTGTCTTGCGCATGCGGAAGCTCGCGACAATGTTTTGACTCTCGAAGGGGATTGCGCGCTTGTTTTGACTTACATAGCCGTCGGCGGCGGACTCAAAAGTCAGCTGATAAAAATACCGTTCAGGGAGGAAGTGAACGCCGAAGGCTTTTCGGGCGAGGGAGAAATAAACGTCTTCTGCCGCGTCAGAAATACGAGAATACATCTCGACGTGCTGGAAGACGCCGAAAACAATATATTTACGGCGGAAATCAATATTGCGGTGCGGGCGCAAAACATCGTGGAGGAGGACGAGGACGTAATCTGCGACGCCTATTCCGCCACGCACGAGCTTGAACTGTCGTTCTGCCGTGTTGCAAGCACTGTTTCTTACGGCATGACCGCCGCGACGTTTAATTCGGCGGGAGAAATATCCGTGCCGGGCGACGCCGAAATCACAGGCTTCTGCGGACTCAAAGCCGCCGTGACAAGCGTCAGACCTCTCGACGGCAAACTTACGCTTGAAGGCGTGCTCACCGGAACGCTGCTTGCTTCCGGCGGGGGCGACGCGGCTTATCCGTTTGCGGTGCCCTTCGTGCACACCGTAGAAAACGACGATATAACGGAAAATCTTGTAGTCAGGGCGGACGCGGCGGTAACCGAGTTTGAATACCGTCAGGGCAGAAACGTCAGCATGAATTTCACGGTCTGCGTTTCGGCGAACCTGTATCGCAACATAGAAGAAAACTGCGTAGCCGACGCGGTAGAGGGAGAGGAGCTTTCCGAAACCATGGGGGCAATAGAGGTGTGCATAGCAAAGGCGGGCGAAACGCTTTGGCAGATAGCAAAGAGTCTGCGCATGAGCAAGGAGGATATCATGGCAGCCAATCCCGAGCTTGTGACTCCTTTGGAAAAGGACGAAAAATTAGTCGTTTATCATTGTATTGCAAAGGACTGAGTACAGCGGGCGCATTTTGCGTCCGTTTTCTTTGTTGCATATTTTTGCGGGAGATGCTAAAATTACGTTATGTTGAAATCCCTCAGACTTAAAGCGTATGCCAAGCTCAATCCGTCTCTTTACGTCGGTGCGCGCCGCTTTGACGGCTTTCATTCGTTGGAAAGCGCCGCCGTCACCGTAGACGTTGCGGATATAGTCACGGTAAGCCAAACGGACAGCGGCAGGATAGAGAGCAATTACGGCGGGGGCGTTTTTATTCCCGAGCAAACGGACAGCGCGGTGCGCGCCGCCCGTATGTTTTTTCAGACTGCTTCCGTACCCTTTAAGGGACTGAAAATAAAAACGGAAAAGCATATCGGGCTTATGGCGGGTATGGGCGGCTCTTCCGCCGACGCGGCGGCTGTTCTCACGGCGCTCGGACTGTTTTACGGCTGTGAAAAAAGCATAACGGACGAGGCGGCGCGCAGGACCGGCTCGGATATCTGCTTTTTAATGAAAGGCGGAGCCGCGCTCATGTCGGGCAAGGGAGACGATTTGACCGAGTTTTGCTGCTCCCCAAACGTCTGCTTCGTTGTGGTCCGCTGCGGCAGAGGGTTGTCGACGAAAGACGTGTTTTCCGAGTTTGACAGGTCGGTTTACGTCAAGTGGGACATGACTCGGGCAAAACGCAAATGCCTCGATATGCTGGGACTTATGGAAAACGGAGACGCCGACGGTATAAACGGAACTGCGTTTAATTCTTTGTTTGAGCCCGCCGCCGCGCTGTGCCGCGAGTTGGAGGAGACGGCGCGGAAAGCCGAGTCGCTCGGAGCGCCGCTGATTATGACGGGCAGCGGCAGCGCCATGTTTTGCGCGTTTGACAGTAACGAGCGTGCCGCGAGCGTTGCGGACGCTTTCAACAGCGCGGGACTGAACGCCTTTGTGTGCAAACCTACGCGGTGCGGCGTTGAAGTAATCGATTAAATCCCGTTCAATCGATTTTCGACATAATACTGCTTTTTCCTTTAAAAAATTTTTTCTTTAAAGGCGTAAACCTCGCTTTTTGCGGCAATACTCTGCACAAGCGAGGTTTTAAAATGAAAAAAATAGTTTTTGCCATTCTTGCAATCGTAGTCATAGCGGCGCTTATTCTCGTGCTTCCCGTTTCAAAGGAAAATTCGCGCGAAACGGAAAGCTACCTGCGGATACATATAAGGGCAAACTCCAATTCCGACGCGGATCAGGAACTCAAATACAAGGTCAAGCAGGCGGTTGTGGATTTTATGACTCCTCTTTTGGTCAACGCCGACACAAAGGAACGCGCGGTAGCAATCGTCAGAAGCAATTTCGACGGAATCGAGCGTACCGCCGACGCGGTAATAAAAGCAAACGGCTTTGACTATGCCAGCAGGGCGTCGATAAAAAGAGAGGATTTCCCCACCCGCAGCTACGGCGAATTTACTCTCGAAAGCGGCGTGTACGACGCTCCGCTACGGCGAATTCACTCACGAAAGCGGCGTGTACGACGCTCTGATACTCGAACTCGGTTCGGGAAAGGGCGACAATTGGTGGTGCGTCGTTTATCCGCCGCTGTGCTTTGTAAACGGCTCGGACAACGGCTCGGACGGAATAGTCTATCGCTCTCTTTTAAAAGAAATAATAGAAAAATTCAAGTCGAAGGGCGATTGATACATAAAAACGGCGTTTTTCCTAAAACTAAAAGCAAAAATTCTTTTTGTTTCAAGGAGGAAAAACGTGAACAACCAAAGGTTTAAGACTGTTTGCATTATGCTGGCTCTCGTCCTTCTGGTCTCGTGCGTGGCGTTGTTTTTAATAAGCACGACTGCGGACGCGGCGGTAATCAAGCAGGGCAGCAGCGGCGAAACGGTCAGGAAAATACAGACCAAGCTGAAAAACTGGGGCTATTATACCGGCTCGGTTGACGGTATTTTCGGTTCCAAAACGCTTGCCGCAGTCAAGTATTTTCAGCGCAAAAACGGACTTGTGGTGGACGGCATAGTGGGAACAAAGACAGCCGCCGCCATGGGCATCAGTCTTTCGTCGTCCTCGGGCGGAACGGGCAGCGGCACGACAAGCAACAGCAATCTCTATCTGCTCGCCTGCTGCATTTACGGCGAGGCGCGCGGCGAAAGCTATACAGGCAAAGTCGCCATTGCGGCAGTCGTCCTCAACAGAGTAAAAAGCAGCAGTTTCCCCAACACAATCAGCGGGGTGATATATCAGCCCGGCGCTTTTACCGCCGTTTCCGACGGTCAAATCAATCTGGGCACCAACGACGAATGTATCAGAGCCGCGCAGGACGCGCTTAACGGCTGGGACCCCACATACGGATGTATTTATTATTACAATCCCCAAACGGCGACCAACCAATGGATAAGGTCGCGTCCCATTGTCGTGACAATCGGAAAACACGTGTTCTGCACCTGACGGGAGGGGAAATATGAGAGAAAATTTGAAACGTAGACTGGACACTATACAAAAAAACATTTGGCTCACCTTTTTGGGTGTGGTTGCGGCTCTTGCCATTGCTCTGTCGGTGTTTTATTTCTTTAAAATGCGCGATATGCGTTTAAAGCGGGTAGCCAACGACGACGTATACAAGCAACAGCTTGAAAACCACTATCAGATGTCGCTTTTCAGACTGTGCGACAGCACCAAAAACGCGGACGCCAATCTTTCCAAGCTGGCGGTATCAAATTCGCCCGCCGTGCAGCAGGAGCTGCTGCTCAAAATTCAGAGCGAAGCGGACACCGCGCTGAGCGATATTTCGGCGTTGCCTCTTGAATCCGAATTGTCGGGCAAAGCAAGCAGATTTTTCAATCAGTTATCCGACTACTGCTCGGTGACGGCAAAGGAAATTTCTTCGGGCAAGGCTTTGACGGACGCGCACCGCGAGAGCTTTAAAAACCTCAAAAGCGTTTCCGGCGGACTTTTGGCAAAGCTCGAAAGTATAACGACTCAAAACACGGACAAACTTCTGATTAACGCTCTCGAAGGGGAGGGAGACAATTACCTGAACGACGGGCTGGGCGAAATGGAGGACAACGCCTTCGATTATCCGCAGCTTATTTACGACGGACCTTTTTCGGAAAGCGTAACAAACAAAAAGCTTGAAACGTCGAAAAAATGGACTACCGAAAGAATGACGGGAAAGCTGCGCGAGATATTTTCCGATTACGAAATAGAAAGCATAGAATATGTCGGTTCGGTCAAGAGCAAGGCGGACGCCGAGCTGTTTGAAATGACTGCAAAGGACGGCAGAGTGTACTCCGCGGAGCTTACGAAGGACGGAAGGCTTTTGAGCCTTGACAGCTACAATGCGGAAGTTCCCGAAAAAGCCGAAAAGCTTTCGTGCGACGATTGCTCCGCCAAGGCGGAGGAAATGGCAAAAAAGCTCGGCTTCGACGTGAGCGCGAATTGGGTGTCCAAGCCGCTCGACGACAATACCATTTACGTCAACCTCGTAGCAAAGCAGGGCAGCTTCGTGCTTTATCCCGACCACGTAAAAATGGTTGTCGACGTCTATACCGGCAGAGTCGTCGGCGTGGAGGCGTTTGCTTATCTGGTAAACCATACGACTAGGCAGCTTCCCGAGGCGGACGGACTGGGCGCCGCAGTGGACAGGCTGGGAAATGATTTCGAGGTCACCGACACCAACTTTGCCGTCATACCGGTCGGAAACGACGAAAAGACGTGCTACGAGTTCAGAGGAATGTGCAACGGCGAGGAGTTTTTCGTTTATATCGACATGGAAACCAAAGAGGAAGTGGAAATACTCAAAATCTTGAAGGACAAAGAGGGCTATACCGTCCTTTAATGACGGAAACAGTTCAAATTCAATTTTGTCTTAAAGACAGGTTTAAAGGTTGAAAAAGGAGCCTGATTCAAAGCATGAATCAGGCTCTTTTCGTTTATTTAATTTTTATTTATTTGTCCGCGTTTTTCTTTGCCGTTAGCTTTAACATATCGATAAACTCGTCGTTGCTGGTTGTGCAGGTGAGCAGGTCGATAATCTGCTCGGTGGCAGCCTCCCTGTCAAGACGCGAAAACATTCTGCGCATCTGCCAAACGGCTTCAAGCTCCTTTTGCGGCAGCAGCAGGTCTTCGCGGCGCGTACTGCTCTTGTTGAGGTCGATGGCGGGGAAAATCCTCTTTTCGGAAAGTCCGCGGTCGAGGTGGATTTCCATATTGCCCGTGCCCTTGAACTCCTCGTATATTATGTCGTCCATACGGCTGCCCGTGTCCACGAGGGCTGTGGCAAGCACGGTGAGACTTCCGCCTTCGGAGACCTTTCTCGCAGAACCGAAAAGCCTTTTAGGCTCCTGCAACGCGGAAATATCCAACCCTCCCGTGAGAGTGCGTCCCGATTGCTCGGCAGTCTGATTGTACGCGCGTCCGAGTCTTGTGATGCTGTCCATGAGTATAACCACGTCCTGACCGAACTCGACGCGTCTCTTGGCGTTTTTGAACACAAGCTCGGTGACGGCGATGTGGTGGACGGGACCTTGGTCAAAGGTGGAGCTGACTATTTCGGCGCTCTTTAAGCTGGTTTTGAAATCGGTCACTTCCTCGGGGCGCTCGTCTACAAGCAGCACCACTACGTGTATGTCGGGATAGTTTGCAGAAATTGCCTGGGCGATTTTTTTGAGGAGAACCGTTTTTCCCGCTTTGGGGGGAGAAACGATGAGTCCGCGCTGCCCCTTGCCTATGGGGGAGATTAAATCGATTGCTCTCAACGCGAAGTCGTACTTGTTGGAAGCGTTTTCCAACTTGATTCTTTCGTCGGGGTATGCGGGTATTAACTCGTCGAAATTTTTATGCCGTCTCTGGGACAGCCTGTCGCACGGAACGTCGTTTATCGAATGTACGAATATGAGAGAGGGATTGCGGTTGCGGTCGTAGGTCCTTGCGGTGCACTCGACCTTGTCTCCAGCCTTCATGGAAAATCTTCTTATTTGCGGCATGGGTACGTATATATCCCTCGTCCCCAAATAAAAATTGTTGGTGCGCAGAAAACCGTAGCCGTCCTGCATAATTTCGAGAATGCCCGAAACTCTTTCCTCGGGGACGGTCTGCTCTTCTCTGCCATCCTCAACCGTGCCGTCCGTTTCGGGAATGGAAATTTCAGGCAGCAGCTGGCTTACGCCTTCGCCCGCAAGTCCCGTGGGCGTGACAAAGGAGTTGGGAGGATTGAATACGATTCTCTGCTTGGGAGGTCTGCCCCTGCCCGAGCTTTGCACGGGTTGTTTCAGTCCCTCCTGAATGTCTATAATCCATCTGGCGAGAATGTCCTTGGTTTTGTTTGTGGGGCTGGGGACGCCCTCCTGCGCGGCGACTGCGCGAAGGTCGGTAAACGTCATTGCCATCAAGCTTTCGTAGGTGTATTTGGAATTCAAAGCAATTACCTCTTAAAAATTAAAATCGTATCGGAAAAAGGAAAACCCTTTCGGCTTTTTTGCCCGTATTATTTGACAAATCGGACAAACTTTTGTTATTGTCTCAATAATAATATATTATTAGGCTTTGCGGGATAATATAACCTTGCACGCAAAAATATAACAACAAAATTTAAGCGAAAATTATCACTTATTGTAATTATAGCAGGACTTTTGTTTTTTGTAAACAAATAAAAGTGTATAATTTGCAATTTTCCGAAATTATTGTACTTAATTTTATAAAAAATTCTTTTCTTCACAGTTTTTTGTGAAAAATTAAAATGTCAAAAAAAGAACTTAAAACAAATTACAAATATTTTAGAAAAATATATGACAAGGTCCGGCTTTTAAGCCGGACCTTTGAAGTTAATTGACGTTGCAATTAGTTAAGGGATTGAAAAAGCGCTTTCAGCTTTCCCTGTCGTCTGCGTCGCTTTGCAAATTTTCCTGTTTGTCCGTTTCGCACAGAGTCTGCCTGATTGACGGAATCTGCGCCGCGCCTATAACCTCCGAAATCGCGGGCAGCTCGACGGGCGGCTGTTCCTCCCGCGTCCGTCCGTTTTCTGTTTCGGCTTTTTCCGCAGGCGGTTCCGCCTTGTGCGTGCCGTCGTCAGGCGCCGCTTCGGGCTGCGGGGAAGCCGAAGGAACCGGCTTGGGTCTTGTCGCCCATCCGGTGTAAAACACGGCTGCAAGTATGAGAGCGCCGCCGACAACGGTGCTCCATTTGAAGCTTTCCATGCCGAAAATCATGCTGAACACGGCGCCGAAAGCCGATTCGGAGCTTAATATCAGAGTCACTTTGGTAGGGTTCATAACCGTCTGCGCTTTTGTCTGTACGAGATAGGCGTAAAAGGAGCAGAGGACGGTTATGCCCGTTATGCTCAGCCCGAAACCAAGCGAAAACACGCCGTTTTCGGTAAAGGGCGCCCATTTCAGCTCGGAAAACGGAATTTTGGGCAGGTCTACAATGAGATAATAAGCAAGAAAAAGAACGCTTGCTACGGCGAACATCGAAAAGGTGAGGGAAATGCTGTCCGTTTTTTCCAATGCCTTGGTCATGGCGAGGACGTGGAAGGAAAACAGGATTGCCGACGCCAACGCCATAAGCTCGCCTATGCCGAAAGAAAGCTGCATTCCGCCTTCCCCGCCCATGCAGATGACGAGCACGCCTATGACCGAAACGCCCGCGCAAACGTACACGGTGACGGGAGTTTTGTATTTGCGGAAAAATATGGCGCACAGTATGGGCACGATGACGACGTTGGTTGCCGTGAAAAACGCCGCGTTGGAGGGAGTCGTGTACTCCTGACACATGACGTTGAAAAGAAAGCCCGCAAACAGCAGCACGCCGCAGACCAGGCTCATCAAAATGTTTTCTTTTCGGATTTTGATTTTCCTGTTGAAAATCGCGGCAATCAAAATCGCGCTCACTCCGAATCTGAACAGACAAATCAGGCTGGAGGGCGCGTTGGACTGCTGCGCCCAGGGTATGAACACGAAGCCCATACCCCAGAACACAGCTATGGAAACGACAAGTATTGTGTAAAAAATTTCTGTATTTAGTTTTTTGGTTGCCATAAAAATAACCTTTGTCGTGTTATTTTTATTCGTCTATTGATTTGCTTTCAAAGCCGGTGAGGACAAATATACCCACAGCGAGTCATTATTTCTTTACGCGCCTGTTTTTGTTTCGTCTGACCAAGAAGATTGCGATGCCTGCAATGACCAAAACGGCTACGACACCGATTATAATCCACAAAGTTGTTAAATCTGTGTTGCTTGAAACGACTCTTTCCCACATGGCTACCACAACGTCGTTTCTTGCTCCGAAATCCTTCATGACGCCGAGACTTTCGGTGATTTCAGGGTATCTTCTTTCGTCGGCAAAAAACTCCGCCGCGTCGTATTCCGCTTCTTCGAGCAGGGCAAGCGCCGCTTCGCTGCTTTCAAACACCGACTTGTCGACGGCGGAGGTGTAGCCTATTTCCAGCATATTGCTCATGGCGATTTCAGGCTCGTTGAGGAAAGCGATGAAATAGTTTGCCGCTTCCTTGTTTTTTGCGTTTTTTGGAATCACCCAGCCGTCGAACCATACGTTGCCGCCAACTTCGGGCACGAAATAGTCAAGCGCGGGAGCGGAGGAGGAGGCTTCGGCTTCTTCGATTGCGTAAAGCGCGTCGCCGCTCCAAGCGAGGTCGACGAGACCTTTTTCGGAAATCATTTCCTGTTTTCCGAAGTCCACCTCATAGCCTTTGAGCACGTCCTTTTGCCTGACAAGCAGCTCCTCGACGGCAGCCAGCATGGTGTCGTCGTTTGTGTTTATCAGCTCCTGAACGGATTTGTTTTTGTGCGCGTCGGGAAGCAGATTGTATTCCTTGAGATACATGACGGCGGCGCAATAGGAGTCGCGTATGCTGTCCTTCATGAATATTTTGCCGTTGAGAGCTTCGTTTCCGTTTTCGTTCCAGAGCAGTCCCCAGCCCTTTGCGAGGTCGGCTTCCGTCACGACGTCGGCGTTGTAGAGAATGCCGAGCGTTCCCCACATATACGGTACGAAATAATCCGTGATGTCAACGGTTTCCCCGCCGTCGGTGGTAAAGGTGCCGAACACGTTTCTCACCGCTTCGTATATGGCGGAGTTTACGTTGGAAATGGTGGAAACCTTGGTTTTGTCGATTTTTTCCAGCAAATCGTGTTGCAGCAGCTTTTCGATTGCGTATTCGCTGGGCGCGATGACGTCAACCACGGCGTCGCCGTTTATTATGTTGGTGAGCATTGTTTCGTTGGTGTCGAAAGTGGAATAGTTGACCTTGACGGTTTTTCCCGTCTTGGCCTTGTAATATTCGTTGAAATCGTTTTGCAATTCCGTTTTGCTGTAAATGTAGTCCTCCCAATTGTAGACGGTTATTTCTTCGTCATAGCTGTCGCCGCAGGCGGCAAACAGGGCGAGAGAGGCGGCAAGCATAAGAGTTGCCAACAGCAGGGAAAAGATTTTGGCGGTTTTTTTCATTTTTGTACAGCTCCTTTTTTAGATTGTTTTTTCAGATTTATTATCAGCAGCGTGCTCAGCACGACCACGAAGATAATCGAGAAGATGGCAAACCAGAACGGCTCCATGCCCTTGACGCGCACGTCGGAATAAATGTAAGTGGACAGCGTCTCTATATTTGTTCCCGTGCCCTTGTTGAATTGGGTTATGATAAAGTCGTCCATGGACAGCGTAAAGCTCATGACAAAGCCTGACAGGATTGCGGGGGCGAGCAGCGGAAACATGACTTTGAACAGCGCTCTCGTGGGACCTGCGCCTAGGTCGAGCGCCGCTTCGTAGATGTTGGGGTCAAGCTGCATGAGTCTCGGCATGACGGACAGCACGACGTAAGGCGTACAGAACGCGATGTGGGAAATAATCAGCTGAGCGTAGCCCTTGGGTATAAATTTGACGGTAGCAAAAAACACCATAAGGGAAATCGCCATGACTATTTCGCTGTTTATTACGGGCAGCTGATTTATATTTTCCACTATGCGGCGCGTTTTTTTGCCCATACAGAATATTCCGATTGTCGCAAACGTCCCGAGCACGGTCGCCGCCGAAGAGGAAACGACGGCTATGAGAAGCGTGTTTTTTATGGCGCTCCACAGCTCCGGGCTTTTGGGGCTTGTGAAAATAGAGACATACGACTCGAAGCTGAAGCCGTTGTCAAAGCTGAATCTGCTGGTGTTGAAGAAGGAGAACAGTATGACCAACAGAATCGGGGCGTACATGATTGCAAGCATTATATAAATATAAGCTTTGGATAACCATTTTTTCATATCACACCTCTGTTGTAAACGTCCTTGTTGAATCTGTTCATAAAGAAATTGGACAACAGCACCAGCGCGAGCATAATCAGGCTCATTACGCTTCCCACTCCGTAAGTTTCGATGTGGTTGAATTTGAGGTTTATCGAATCTCCGAACAGCTTGATTGTGTTGTTTGAAAGCAGCTCGCTTATGGCAAAGGTGGAGATGGTGGGGATAAACACCATGGTTATGCCCGAAATAATCCCCGGCAGCGACAGAGGAAGCACCGTTTTGAGAAATACGGTAAACGGGTCGGCTCCGAGGTCGCCCGCCGCTTCGGCGTAGCTTTTGTCTATGTTTGACAGCGTAGTGTGCAGAGGCAGTATCATAAAGGGCAGATAGTTGTATACCATACCGAAAATAACGGTGCCTATGCCGAGCTTTACGCCCATCCATTCAAAAATAGACTTGGTGGCGAGCGTGCGAATCAGAAAGTTTACCCACATTGGCAGGATAAAGAGCAGCACGAGTATTTTTCCGCTTTCCGTTTTGCTCAGAATGTACGCTATGGGGTATCCGAGCAGCAGACAGAGCAGGGTGGTCACAAATCCCACGATAAGGCTGACTGCCAGCACGTCCAGACTGCTTCTGTCCGAAAAAAAGTCAACAAAGTTGTCGAGTGTCAGCTTTCCGTCAGCAAGAAAGGCGTTGACCAAAACTATGACAAGCGGCGTAACGATAAAGAGCAGCATGAACAGTATGTAGGGCCAAGCGAAAACCTTTCGGCTCATACGAAAATTTTTAATCATTTCCGTCCGCCTCCTCGGGCATGATTTCCACAATCAGCTTTTCGGGCGCCACCGAAAGACCTACTCTGTCTCCCTTCAACCAATCGTCGTCCGTATCTACGAAAAAGTCGTAGTAGTCGTCGGTTCTTATTATGCACTGATAATAGCTGCCCTTGTAAATGGAGTTGACGACGGTGCCGCCTATTATTCCGTCCTCCTCGTCGTCGTGAACGATGACGTCGTCGAAGTCGATTTTGACCTTTACCCTTGTCCCCGCGGGAAGGTCGGCGTTGCAGGGGAACCGTCCGCCGCAGATTTCAACCGCGTTGCTGTCCCACATGACGGTGACAAGCTCGTTGATGATGCGGTTTTTGTGCATTATGTGCAGGTCGAAGGGCTTGACGTATACGCCTACGCGCTGATTTACGCCGCTTGCAAAGTTGTTGTGTATTAAAAGCTCGTTTTTCTCCTCGTCGTCCGTTTCGACCGTGGTCTGAAAATGGTCGCCCTTGAAAACGCAGGAGGTCACCCTTGCGAAAAGATAGGCCTTTTCGTCGTCTTCCGGCAACAGCTCTATGTCCTCGGGACGGATGATGACGTCGACGGGTTCCTTTTTCTTGAAGCCCTTGTCCACGCAAGCGAGCTGATGTCCCAACACGTCCACAAGGCAGTCCTTGATGAAGGTGCCCGAAAGTATGTTGGACTCTCCGATAAAATCCGCGACGAAAGCGTTTGCCGGTTCGTCGTAAATTTTTTGCGGGTTGGCGATTTGCTGAATGACTCCGTCCTTCATGACCACGATTGTGTCGCTCATGGTCAGAGCTTCCTCCTGGTCGTGCGTGACGTAGATGAAGGTTATGCCGAGCTGTCTGTGCATATTCATCAGCTCAATCTGCATGTCCTTGCGCATTTTCAGGTCAAGCGCGCCGAGCGGTTCGTCAAGCAGCAGAACCTCAGGCTCGTTTACCAACGCGCGCGCGATTGCAACGCGCTGCTGTTGACCGCCCGACAGGCTGTTGACGTTGCGGTGGCCGTAGTCTTCGAGGTCGACCATTTTCAGCGCCGCGTTTACCTTTTCCTCTATTTCGCGCTTTGTGAGCTTGCGTTGCTTTTCGTATTCCACGCCCTTTTTGTCCACGTATGTGCCGTCGGGCACGTATTTGAGCTTGAGTCCGAAAGCGATATTGTTGAAAACGTTGAGGTGGGGGAACAGCGCGTATTTCTGAAAAACCGTGTTGACGGTGCGCTTGTGCGGAGGCAGGGACGTTATGTCCTCGCCGTTGAAAAGTATTCTGCCCTCGGTAGGCGTTTCAAAGCCCGCAATCATGCGCAGCGTAGTCGTTTTGCCGCAGCCTGAGGGACCGAGCAGCGTGACAAATTCGCCTTTTCTTATATTGAGGCTGATGTTGTTGACTGCTTTTTTGTCTCCGTACAGCTTGGTTACGTTTTGAAGCTGAATTATATTGTTGTTTTCCATGCTTTCTCACCTCGTCTAAAAGTTCGGCGGGCTTGACACCCACAGAATTTTGGCGGTCTTTGCGCCGACGTTTTTCAAAAAATGTACCTTTTCCGACTTGAAATAAAAGCTGTCGCCTTTTTTAAGCTCGTAGCTTTTGTTTCCTATAAAAAGCCGTATTTTTCCTTCAAGCACAAAGCCGAATTCCTCGCCCTCGTGCGGGTTGTCCGAGTCGGTGGAGCAGCCCGCTTTTATTTCGACGAGAATAGGCTCCATCTCGTTGATTACGCCGTTGTGTATGAGCCAATGCGTGACGTAACCGTCGTTCTCCTTTACGAAATAGTCGTCTGCCCGGTAAACGGGGCTTTGTTCGGGCTGGCTTTCGGAAAACAGCTCGACAAGCGTCGTGCCGAGCGCCGCCACTATGTCCTCGAGAGTGGCTATGGAAGGGCTGGTGACGTCGTTTTCAAGCTGCGAGATATATCCCTTTGTCAGCTCGCAACGGTCGCCGAGCTCTTCCTGCGTCAGGTCGGCTTTGAGTCTCAATTCCCTGATTTTAGAACCGATTTCCATTGACTCCTCCGTTTTGTGTAAATAAAAAGCAAAAAGTTTAGTAAAAATTAACTTTTTGTAAGTTTTTACTAAACCACCCGATTTATTATATATTAAAAGCGCTGTTTGTCAATCGTTTTGAATAAAGTTTTTTGAAAAAAACGATATTTTTTTACATAACGCGACAGACTAAAAAGACGGACGCTTTTATGCGTCCGTCGGTGATGAAAAAACTAAATTTTGTCGTTGCTTCCGAGCACGTTCAGGATTTTGTGCTTTACCATTTGCTTTATCGCCTCGCGGGCGGGGGAGAGGTATTGTCTGGGGTCGAAATGGGCGGGATTGTCGTTGAGATACTTTCTTATCGTTGCGGTGCACGCCAATCTTATGTCGCTGTCTATGTTGATTTTGCATACGGCGGACATGGCGGCTTTTCTGAGCATCTCCTCGGGTACGCCCTGCGCTCCCGACATATTGCCGCCGTTTTCGTTGATTATGCGGACAAACTGCTGAGGCACAGAGGACGCTCCGTGCAGAACAATGGGAAATTTGGGCAGCCGTCCTGCGATTTCTTCAAGAATATCGAAACGGAGCTTTGCTTCCCCCTTGAATTTGAACGCGCCGTGAGAGGTGCCGATTGCGATTGCAAGACTGTCCACTCCCGTTTTCGAGACAAATTCCTCAACCTCGTCGGGGTTTGTGAAGCAGCCGTATTTGTTGGAAACGTGTTCCTCCACGCCGGCAAGCGTGCCAAGCTCGGCTTCTACGACCACGCCGCGCGCGTGTGCGTATTCCGCAACCTTTTTGGACAGCTCTATGTTTTGGTCAAAGGGCAGCTTGCTCGCGTCTATCATGACGGACGTAAAGCCGTCGTCCACGCATTGCTTGCAAAGCTCAAAGCTGTCGCCGTGGTCGAGGTGCAGGCATATAGGCAGCCCGCTGTCTTCGACGGCAGCCTCGACGAGCTTTTTGAGATAAACCATTTTCGCATACTTCCGCGCGCCGTTGCTCACTTGAAGTATGAGGGGCGAGCGGCACTCGACGCCCGCCTCCACGATGCCCTGAATGGTTTCCATATTGTTTACGTTGAACGCTCCGACGGCATATCCGCCGTCGTATGCTTTGGCAAACATTTCCTTGCTTGTTGTCAGTGGCATTTTGAATTTGACCCCCGTATTTAGTTGTCAAATAATTTTATTTGACTTATAATAAATATAGCATAAAAAATATTTATTGTAAATCCTTTTACAAGGGCTTACAGGAGGTTTTTCCGAGATGAAAAAAGTGAGAATCGGCATCAACGGTTTCGGCAGAATCGGTCGTCTGATACTGCGCGCTTCGCTTGATTTCCCCAATGTGGAGGTAGTTGCCGTCAACGACCACTCATCCAACGTGGACTATATGGTTTACATGCTAAAATACGACACCGTTCACGGGAAGTTTGACGCCGATGTATGCGTCGACAACGGTTATCTTGTCGTCAACGGTAAAAGAATCCGCGTTTTCAACGAATCGGAGCCTTCCGCGATAAAATGGGGGGAGGAAAAAGTCGATGTGGTCGCCGAAGCGACAGGAAAGTTCACCACTATGGAAAAGGCGGGCGGACACCTGGCGGGCGGCGCGAAAAAGGTTGTCATAACTGCGCCCAGCGCGGACGCTCCCATGCACATAGTGGGAGTAAACCACCTCGATTGCAAGCCCGAAACCAAAATCATCAGCAACGCAAGCTGCACGACCAACTGTCTCGCGCCTTTGGCAAAGGTAATCAACGACAATTTCGGCATTGTGGAGGGACTTATGACCACGGTTCACTCTACGACAGCCACACAGCGCACGGTCGACGGCACAAGCCGCAAGGATTGGAGGGGCGGACGCGCCGCGTCGGGGAATATTATTCCAAGCTCGACGGGAGCCGCCAAGGCGGTGGGCAAGGTTATTCCCCAACTGAACGGCAAGCTCACGGGAATGTCTTTGAGAGTGCCTACTTTGGACGTGTCTGTGGTAGACCTTACGGTAAGGCTTGAAAAATCCGCCTCCTACGACGAAATCGTCGCTGCGGTCAGACGCGCAAGCGAAAACGAGATGAAGGGGATTCTCGGCTTTACCGACCTGCCCTTGGTGTCAAGCGATTTTATCGGAAACACCTGCGGCGGCGTGTTCGACGCCAAAGCGGGAATTATGCTAAATCCCAACTTTGTAAAGTTGGTTGCCTGGTACGACAACGAATACGGCTATTCCGTAATGGTGCTGCGCCTGATGGAATATGTCGGCAATATCTGAAAGTTTATTCAAGCCGCCCCGCGGGGCGGCTTTTTTTATTGGCGCAGGCGGGAGCTTTTCAAAATATTTATCAAAAAAAATGTAAATTTTTCTTTTTAAAAAATTCGTTTTCCGTCGGCTTTGTGGTAAAATAACGGCATGAGTATTTTTGACGGCGACATGAGACTGTGCGCTACCGCCGCAAGCGGTGTGGAGGCGGTGCTCAAACGCGAGCTTTCGGAGCTTGGATTTGCGCCCTCTCCCGCCGAAAACGGAAAAATTTTTTTTGACGGCGGTTTGGACGACGTCGCCCGTGCAAATGTGTTTCTCAGAACGGCGAACAAAATATACGTCGAGGCGGCGAGATTCGCGTGCCGCACCTTCGACGAGCTTTTCGAAAAAACCCGCGCCGTCGATTGGACAAAAATTCTGCCGCGGGACGCACGGATAACGGTGGACGCAAGGTCGGTGAAAAGCGCTTTGTTCGGTGTAAGCGCCGTGCAGTCGATAACGAAAAAAGCAATCGCCGTCTCTTTGTGCGGAGGGAATAAGAACGCCGTCCTGCCTGAAACGGGAGCGGAATACAGAATCCTTGCGAGCATATACGCGGACACCTGTCTGCTGCTGATTGATACGACGGGCACGGCTCTGCACAAGCGCGGCTGGCGAAGTCTGGTGGGCGCCGCGCCTTTGAAGGAAACTCTTGCCGCCGCAATGGTATTGCTGTCGGTGTGGAGGTCGGACAGGGCGTTTTGCGATATGTTCTGCGGCAGCGGCACGATTTGTATCGAAGCCGCGGCAATCGGACTGTCGCGCGCGCCCGGTCTTTTGCGCGATTTCGCGTTTTCGTCTTTTTCCAACGCCGACGGCGCGGCCGCGCTCGAAAGGGCGAAGGAGGAAGCCCGACAGAAAGAGAAGCGCGATTTGAAGCTGCGTATTTGCGGCTTCGACGTTTCGCCCGACGCCGTTTCTCTGGCGCGTTTTCATCTGAAAGCGGCGGGGCTTGAAGGGGCGGTGCATTTTCAGGTCGGCGATATGCGGGACTTTTCTTCGCGGTTTGCGCACGGCGTAGCGGTCACCAATCCGCCTTACGGCGAAAGACTGTGCGACAGGAAAGAGCTTAAAAAGCTCTATCGCGATTTCGGAAACATGTTCGGACGGCTTGACGAATGGAGCCTTTTTGTGCTGACCGCCTGCGACAGATTCGAGGAGTGGTTCGGGCGCAGGGCGGACAGAGTGAGAAAGCTGTACAACTCCGAGCTGGAATGCGGTTTTTATTCTTTTCTCGGAAAGCCTCCTCGGACAAAAAACGGGTTGAGACTCAACGGCGAGGCTTACGCGCAAAACAAAAAATAGTGCTTGTTGCACTGTTCAAAGATTTGTGTTTTTAAAAATTTTTTGATATAATAATCAGGCAATACGAAAACAATAGTTTTAGACGCGGCTGCGGGCTGAGGCGGTTTCTTTTTCGGCAAAGCTGTCTTTTGTGCTCCGGGCACGGTTTTGACGGAGTTTTCTGCAAAAATTTGTTAATTTGACCGCAAGGTCGATATGAGAGGTTTTTACTTGAAAAACCGAAAAAAACGGCGGGGGAGAACGGGAGCGGAAAATTTATGACTAAAAAATTGTTGAACAAAAAAATCGTTATTCTTGACGCATGCACGGTGAGCAACGGTGACGTCGATTTCGGCACATTCGAGAGTTTGGGAGACGTAAAAATTTACGATGTTTTAAACGGCGACGAATTGACGGAAGCCTGCCGCGAGGCCGAGGTGCTTCTCGTAAACAAGACAAGGGTGGACGAAAAGCTCATTTCCGCGTGTCCCCGACTCGAACTTATCTGCCTGTTTGCAACGGGCTATGACAATGTGGATATCGAAGCCGCAAAAAGGCGGGGAATAACAGTATGCAACGTGCCGCGCTATTCCGCCCAGAGCGTGACGCAGCACGTTTTCGCCATGCTGCTTGAATATGTGCGCAATATTTCCCGTTTCGAAAGCTTTGTCGCAAACGGCGGCTGGACGAGAGAGGGAGGCAGAGCAATTTTTGCCTATCCGATAGAAAATCTGGCGGGCAAGACCTTCGGCATACTCGGCTTCGGCAGCATAGGCAGCAGCGTAGGAAACGTCGCCGCCGCTTTGGGCATGAAGGTGTTGTACCACAGCGCAACGCGCAAAAAAAATCTCGGCAGGGATTTCAGGTATGCCGATTTGGACACGCTGTTCAAGCGCAGCGATTTTCTCAGTCTGCACTGCCCGTTGAACGAAGAAACACGTCAAATAGTAAATAAACGCACGCTGTCGCTTATGAAACCGCGCGCCGTGCTGATAAATACCGCGCGCGGCGGACTTGTGGACGAAACCGCGCTTGCCGAAGCGCTCGATTCGGGACGCCTTGCCGCCGCTTTGCTCGACGTCGTGGCGGAGGAGCCGATAAAGGAAAGCAATGTGCTGCTTTGCGCCAAAAACTGTTTGATTACGCCCCACGTCGCATGGGCGGCGGCAGAGACGCGGCAGGACGTGGTTTACGACGCTGCCGTCAACGTCGGCGCTTTTTACGACGGCTATCCCGACAACGTGGTCAACGGCGTGCCCGCAAGAGAAGAATACAGGAAAAAAATCTGACAAGTTATTAAATTTGCCTGATTACGCTTTGTATTTTGTCGGAACGGACTGTTTTTTTAAACGAGTTTTTTCATGCCTGTTTTGTTTCGCAGTGAAAAAAGCGAAAATCTTTTAAGTAGCAATACTCCGCACAAGGCATTGCAATCGTAGGTTAACGCCCACATTATTATTTTTTTAGGTTGTCTTGATTGAGCCATTCCAAAAACTCCCCAAAGCTTTTTGTAAGACTGTTTTTGTCGGAATTGTTTAAAATATAATAATCGGCAATTGCGATAGGACCGCCTTTGTCGAGATTTTCTATTTCGGCGACGTCGCGGCTATCTACTTCTTGAGCCGTCAGCGGTCGGATTTTTCTGACGGAAAGGCGCTGTTTTCGTATAGAGTTGTTTGTAATTATTGCAAGCAGGACGATTTCGGGATATTTGTTTTTCAAAAAAGTATATTCCGACCAGGAATATAACCCGTCCAGCACTATGTTTTTATTTTCGCTCTCGTCTATTTTTACTGACGCCAATTGAGCGTAAGCGGATTTGCCCAAACGGGCGCGTATATCTTCCCGAATATGTTTTTCGTTTTTCTCGTTTACCGCGAGTCCTTGACGGTTTAATTCGTCCATGGTCAAATCGCCGAAATGAATACGGAAAAAGCCGGCTTTGACGAATAAATCGGTCAGCTCCGACTTGCCCGCTCCGCACATGCCTACGATAGCAATTAAATTTTTATCCATAATTAAGACACCTTGAACCTTGCTTTTAATTATAGCATTTTTTCGGGGAAATTCAAATATTTTTCAGGCGTCAATATATTTAAGCGGATATAAACGTAAGTTGCATCCTTCAAAACCGCAGCTATGCCGTCTTTAAGATTTTGCAGCAGTGCTCGTACAGAGGAAACGCACCCTTTTTTAAGGGTGCGCCACCGTCAGGAGGTTGTTTTCAATTAAAATTGAAAACAGGCATGAAAAAACAATTTGAAAATCGGGAGAGATAATACTTAATTTTTCTTGTTTAATATTAGCACAAAAAATTTTAAATGTCAAACAAATTGTGAATAAAAATGATAAAAAATTGAATTAAAAATATTAACGGAGAATTGTGGGTGAAATTGAAGTTATTGCCTTATTTTGTTTAATCGGAGCAAACTTTGGCAATAATCGAATGCAAAGAGGTTTCTATTTATGGCGGTCAAGGCAAGCATATCCTTCGGGCTCGTTTATATTCCCGTTTCGCTGCACGTTGCGGTAAGGTCAAACGGAGTGGATTTCAGACTGTTGGACAAAAAGACCATGTCGAAGGTAAGATATCTCAAAACCTGCGACGAGTGCGACGGCAGAACCGTAGAGCAAAAGGATATTGTCAAAGCATACGAATACGAAAAGGGAAAATTCGTCGTTTTTTCCGACGAAGATTTTGAAAAGCTGAAAACTCCCAAGGACAAGACGATAAGCATAGAAAAGTTTGTCGGTTTGGAAGAAATAGACCCGATTTATTTCGACAAGCCTTATTACGTTGCGCCGGAGGGGGCGGACAAGGCTTACGCCGTGCTTGTCGCGGCTATGGAAAAGGAGAATAAAGCGGGAATCGCGCGCTGCGTGCTCGGAAACAAGGAGACGCTTGCGGCGCTCAGGACAAAGGACGGGACGTTGTTGCTCAACACGATGTATTTTGACGAGGAAGTACAAAAAAATCCCGTAAAGCTCAATAGCGAAAGCGGAGAAAAGGAGCTGTCTCTCGCGCGCACGGTAATAAACTCCATGAGCGGCAAATTCGAGCCGTCCGAGTTTAAGGACGAATACAACGAGAGACTGTTAAAAGCCATCGACGGCAAGGTCAAGGGCAAGGAAATCAAGTCTTTGGGAGGCTCCAAGCCGCAAAAGACAATGGACCTTGTGGACGCGCTCAGGCGCAGCGTGCTTCTAAAATCGGAAAAGCCGTCAAAGGTAGGGGGAACGGTAAAGCAGGTCGCCAAGGGAGAAAAAAGCAAAAAACGCGCCTGAAAACAACATTGCCGACGGCAAACTGCCGTCGGCAATGTTGTTTTTTTGTTTACTCTACGGTCACGGATTTGGCGAGATTTCTCGGCTTGTCTACGTTTCGTCCAAGCTCGTTTGCGGCGTGGTAAGCCAATAGCTGCAAGGCGCAGGAAACGGGGATGATGTCAAGCTCCCCGCAGTGCGGCAGCACAACGGCTCTGTCGGGCGGAGCGTCGTCCGACATGGCGTCGGAGACGGTGAACAGCAGCGTTTCGGCGCCCCGCGCTTTTACCTCCTCGACGTTGGACATGGTTTTTGAGAACAGCGCGCCGTCGGTTGCCAGCGCGACGACGGGAGTGCTCGACTCAATCAGAGAAATCGTGCCGTGCTTCAATTCTCCCGCAGCGTAGGCGTTGGCGTTTATGTAGGAAATTTCTTTCAGCTTCAAGGCTCCCTCCATAGCAGCGGCGTAGTCCTGTCCGCGACCGATAAAAAACACGGACTGCGCTTTGCAAATGGATTTTGCCGCGGCTTTTAGACTGTCGTCAAGTTTCAGCGTCTCCCGCACGGCGCGGGGGACGCTCAGCATGGCGTTTACGTAATGCTCCTCGCAAGCGGGCAGCGTTCCGCGAGCCTTGCCCAGCAAAAGCGCGACGGCAAACAAACACAGCACCTGCGTTGTGTAGCCCTTTGTAGTGGCAACGGCAATTTCCGTGCCCGCGCGCGTGTGCACCGTCTTGTCGGCTTCTCTCGCAATGCTGCTCAAAGGGGTGTTTACAACGGCGAGAGTCGCCGCTCCCTTTGCTTTGGCGTGCCGCAGCGCAAACAGGGTGTCCGCAGTTTCCCCGCTCTGACTTATAAACAGGGCGAGAGTTTTTTCGTCGCAAAGTACGTCCCGATAGCGGAACTCTCCCGCAAGCTCGGCTTCGGCGGGAATACCCGCCAGCCGTTCGATGAAATTTTTTCCCGCGACTCCCGCGTGGTATGCCGAGCCGCAGCCGATTAGCTTGACGCGGTTAAAGGCGTTTGCTTCCTCATCCGAAAACAAAATTTTTTTCAGCCGTTTTCCGTCTGTAAACTGAGCCGCCGCGTCGGTCAGACAGCGGGGCTGACTGAATATTTCTTTTAGCATAAAAAACGGGAAGTCGCCTTTTTCCGCGTCGCCGCCGCATTCTCCCGTCGGTTTGAAGCTCGGTGCGGTTCTGTTGCCCTGTCGGTCGAACAGCTTGATTTCTCCTTTGCGCAGCACGGCGACGCTGTTTTCGTCGGGGATACAGCATTGCTCGGCAAAGCCCGAAATGGCGGGAATGTCCGAAGATACAAACGAACAGCCTTTGCCGAAGCCTATTGCAAGTGAGGAGTCTTTTCGCGCCGCAAATACGCAGTCGGGAGCATGGGAGGTTATTATTGCAAGGGAAAAAGCGCCTTCCAACTCGGAAACTGCGCGTCTTATGGCTTTAAGCACGTCTCCGTCGTAAAAGTATTCCAACAGCATGGGGACAACCTCGCTGTCGGTGTCCGAGACGAAGGAAAAGCCTTTTTCGGAAAGAAACGCTTTTAAGCCCGTGTAATTTTCTATTATGCCGTTGTGCGCAACGGCAAACATGCCGTCGGCTGACAGAAAGGGGTGGGCGTTGAGGTCGGTTGCCTTTCCGTGGGTTGCCCAGCGCGTGTGTCCTATGCCTACGGAAGAAAGCGGCGGCGCGGATTGATTGAGCTTTTTTTCAAGATGGGAAAGACTGCCCGCCGACTTGCAAAGCCAGATTCCCTTTTCTCCGTTTACGGCAATCCCGCTGCTGTCGTAGCCTCTGTATTCGAGTTTTTTTAATCCGGCTGCGATTAAAGGAACTGCGGGGGTTGAGCCGCTTACTCCGAAAATTCCGCACATATCGTCCTCCGAAAAATAATCTATAATTTAAGATATGTGCTTTTGTTTCGGTTTGCCACCCGAGGCGCTTATTTGAAAACGTGAAAACAAGCCGCGGCGGACTTGCTTGGCATAAGCGGATTTGTATGCCGATTCGATAGGGGCGGCGGTAATTTTTTGTTTTTCATTTTGCCGAGCAAAAAACAGCAACAGTTTAAAAGCAAAAGTCGGGAAAAGATTCCCGACTTTTGCTTTATTTAAAATGTAAAGAATAAAAAACTTTGTTTCTCGGATTTTCGAGCGGAAAAAGACAGGAAACGGGTACAGACGGGTTAAGCTTTGCTTTTATCTGCTGAGCAGATATTTTATTATCGCGTCCGCCAAATACAGTCCCGCAACCGCAGGCACGACTGCTCCGCTCGGTATGAATTTTTTTCCGTCCGAGCTTTGTACGGAGTCCCGCGCGGGCGCGGGCTGCTCGGGCGACCAAATTACCGTTAGCTCGTTTACGCCTCTTTTTTTCAGCTCGGCGCGCATTTTTCGCGCCAAAGGGCACACGGACGTTTCGGATATGTCCGAAACCCTGATTAGGGAGGGAGCGGTTTTCTTGCCTGTTCCCATGCAGCTCACAAGTTTTACGCCCGCGTCGCGGCTTCTTAAAGCAAGCTCCAGCTTGCCGGGGAAAAAATCTATTGCGTCGGCAACGGCGTCGAATTGTTTCAGGTCTATTGCGTCGGCGCTCTCCGGGGAGTAAAACAGCTCGTGCGCGGAGACAATCAACTCCGGATTGATTTCTTTGAGTCTTTTGACTGCCGTTTGCGTCTTTTTCTGTCCTACCGAAGAGGACAGAGCCAAAAGCTGTCTGTTTATGTTGGACTCGTCTATATCGTCGGGGTCGATGACGTCCAGCGCGCCTATTCCGCTTCGGGCGAGAGCTTCGAGAGCGTAGCCTCCGACGCCGCCCAGCCCGAAAACCGCCACGCGGCTGTTTTTGAGTTTTTCAAACGCTTCGTCGCCGAAAAGCGCGCGCGAGCGTATAAATCTGTCGCTCATTTTTATTTCCATTATTCTGTGCGCAGCGCGACAACGGGGTCCTTTTTAGCCGCCGCGCTTGAAGGGAACAATCCCGACAGCAGCGTTAAAACGACGCTTACGCAAACCATTATCACCGCTTCGTACCAGGGGAAAACGGCTATGGCGGCTATTGCGCTGACAGAGCTTACTATCAGGTTGACGACAAGACACAGAGCGTAGGTTACGCCTATGCCGATTAGACCGGAGGCAAGCCCGATAATAAAGGTTTCCGCATTGAACAGATAAGAAACGTCGCGTTTTCTGCCGCCCAACGACCGTATGACGCCTATTTCCTTTGTGCGCTCCACAACCGAAACGTAGGTTATTATGCCTATCATCACGCAGGACACCACGAGAGACAGCGCGGTGAAGCCTATCAGCGCATAGGTCACCACGTCGATGAAATCGTTTATCATAGAGATAACCAGCGAAAGATTGTCGGCGTAGGTTATGTCGTCGCGCTCCGCCGCGGTTATGAGTTTGCCGTTTACCACGATATCCTCGTCGGAGTTCCAGCGGTCGAGATAGGCGATGACGGCGTCCTTATGCTCGAAATTGACCGGATAGACGGACAGAGATGAGGGGAGCTTGACGCCGCCCAGCTGTTGAAGCGTAAGAGTGTAATACTCGTCGGGCGCGTTTCCGCTTCCGCCGCCGCCCATGCTGCCCATGAGCGCCGACATTGCGTTGGGCGTGCCAACAAGCCCCGTCTGATTTTCGTGTGTTTCGCCCAGATAAGTGTAGGAAAAATCAAAGGTTATGCCTGTGGGGATGCCGTTGTAAACAAGACTTGTAAAATTCTTTTCTCCTTTTTCGTTGAGATACGAGACGATTGCGGAGTTTTCGTTATGCTCCAAAGCGGTCTGCGCCAAAGCTTCGGTATAATAAAAGCCCGCAGACATACAGCCGTATGAAATATCCTCCTTGGGGCGCAGTATGCCCGTAACCGTCAGTTCTATGCCGTTTTCAAGTCCCTCGCCGTAAGCCTGATAGGTGAAAGGGGAAAAGGGATTGGCGGACGCAAGGAAAATTTCATCGTTGGGATACCACACGAAGGAACGCCCGACAAGCTCGTCATAAGAAAAGCGTTCCTTGTCGAGAGACTCGTCGTACAGAGGGTCGTCCGAAGCCTTGTAAACGAGATTCATAAACTCCTCCTGCGAGTAGTATCCGAGCTGAGCCAGCAGCAGGTCTGTCAATTCGGTGTTTTTGTTTACCACTATCATTACTTCGTCTGCGGCGTGCGCAAGCCCGCCCTCAATCAGGTCGTATTGCTCTGTCAAATAAGCGTCGTCGGAGGGAGCCTGCCTGAAATTTTGAGTAAGATTGGTTACGTATGTGGCGTACTGAGCGAATTTCGTTTCTTTGAGCACGGCGGTGTAAATCGTCCTAATCGCGGTCAGAGACATGTTCTGCGCCTGCCCGTCGTGCTCGGTTTTGAAATCGGTGTAAATGTTGTTGCCTGCGTCAAGCCCGTAGTCCAAATGAATGGCGGCGGCGTCCTCGCGGGGGAGAGCCTTTACGAAATCGACGTAGTCCTGCGTGATGTTGTTTGTTATCACCAGATTGTCCGCCGTGCCGGAGCGCTTTACCAACGTGTCTATCAGAGAGTTTACGTTGACAAATCCGTTTTCTACAATCAGTTCGTTTTTTTCCGACGGCGTCATGGAGGACATGAGCGCGCTCATGTCGAAGGTGGTCTCCTCAATGGTTATGGGATTGCCCGAAAGCATATCGTTCTGCATTGTGCGGATGTACGACTGCACTCCGTATGAAATTGCGAGAACCAGAGACACGCCTATTATGCCTATGGCTCCGGCAATGCTTGTCATGACCGTGCGCCCTTTTTTTGTAAACAGATTTTGCGCCGACAGCCTGAACGCGGTGCCGAAGGACATTTTGGCTTTTTCTTTGCCGGCGCGCTTGTCGGCTTTTCTTTTGCCCGCGCGTGGAGTCGATTCGGCTTTTTTGTCCGAAGGCTCGCGTCCGTCGTCCGCCGTTGCAGGCAACGATTCCTCCGCCTTGTGCTCCTCCTTTTCTTCCGTCAGGGAATAGGGGTTTGTGTCGTCGGTTGTTTTGCCGTCCAAAAGCTTTATGATACGGGTGGAGTATTTTTCGGCGAGCTCGGGATTGTGAGTGACCATGAGGACAAGCTTTTCATGCGCGATTTCCTTGATTAACTCCATGATTTGAACGGAAGTCGCCGTGTCAAGCGCGCCCGTCGGTTCGTCGGCAAGCAAAATATCGGGTTCGTTGACCAACGCGCGGGCAATAGCCACGCGTTGGCATTGTCCGCCCGAAAGCTGATTTGGCTTTTTGTTGTACTGACCTTCCAAACCCACCCTGTCCAACGCGCGCTTGGCACGTCTCGTGCGCTCGGCTTTGCCTACGCCCGCTATGGTTAAAGCCAGCTCGACGTTGCCCAGTACCGTTTGGTGGGGGATTAAATTGTAGCTTTGAAACACAAAGCCTATCCTGTGGTTGCGGTATACGTCCCAATCGGCGTCGTTGAAATGTCGGGTGCTCTTTCCGTTTATGAACATTTCGCCAGACGTGTATTTGTCCAAACCTCCGATTATGTTGAGCAGCGTGGTTTTGCCGCAGCCCGACGGTCCCAGCACGGATACGAATTCGTTTTTTCTGAATGCGAGGTCGATGCCGCGCAAAGCCGCCACGGTGGTGTCGGCTACCTTGTAATCCTTTGTTATGTTTTCTAATCTAAGCATTTTTTCTCCGTAAATTTGTCAGCCGCTTGTCTGATACGGCAGCGTGATTGCAACAGTTCCTTCGATTTATTTATTTTATTACGTTTTTGCTTCGGTGGCTACTTTTTTTCGCGTACTCTTTCAAGTTTTTTGTCGATAAAGCAATATAAATTGTTTTGAAGAAAAGCGCTGTCCGCAAATTGGCAGTATAGTCTTTCTTTTATTGACTTTTTGTAATTCTGCAACAAATTTGCAAGTGAAAGCGAGCCTCTCATAATATGGTTAAATAGGTCTGTCTTAATTGACAGACCTATTTTTGTTTTACGGAGGTATTACTTATGGGCAAAAAGAAAGACATGATTTATTCTGTGTCTGCGTTTCCCCGCTACCTACAATGAACTGAATGGTTGCAGCTGAAAAGGAGCTTTCGATAAGTACCCTCCAAGTCGTCTTATCAAAGACGCTATAAGGCAAATGCTCAAAATCGGAATAAAAGTCATATATCAATAATTAATTTTGTTACTTATAAAATCCGATAATGATTCTATGACTGGTTTATCTGTTTTTGCGCTCTCTCGAATTGAGGTGTATAAAACGTAAATACTACTTACAAACGCAATTACACTATATAAAAGCGGTACAACCGCGATGTAAATTATTGTATTATTGCTTACCTCAGCATCTCTAAACATAAAGGCGACTACAGCCGTTCCGATAAGGATTATTAAAGGAAGCCAAAACAGAAAAAACGAACGCACCCCGGTTAATACATATTTCAGGGCAAATTTAATATCTCTTTTACGTTTTAGTTTTTTTGCTTTTTCATAACTTATGTGCCATTTCAGTTCATAATAATTCGTTAAACTCGGGTACTGGATTTGTATCGATGGGTCTGATTGATACCGTTCCGCATCATTTAATATCTTGCGCTCCCATTCGGTTGCCCTATTCCTGAATGTGTTTGCTGTTTTAAGAAGATGTCCGAACCCACCATAAGTATAACTGTCGGTTATTCGTGGATTTGGGCTTTGTTCCATAATCGACAGCAAACAACAAACGTAAAAATACAATTCATTAGGATATTTATTGAGTGCCCCATTTGCTGTGTTATATAAAGAGTCATAATTTTTCAATTCTAAAAAGCCTTTACATCGCTCAATCATTTCATTTTTTTCGCTATGTTGCACAATCACTGTATCAATATTGTTTGTTACATGGATATTATAATTTTGAATTACCTTTTCCGTTACGAAAGCAGTCCCGCAGAAAGGACAAATTCCTGCATCCTTACTATCATCAACTTTTAACGAGCCTCCGCATTGCGTACATTTTGCTGCTACTAAAGCCATAGTTTTCCTCCTTTGTCTTCTATAAACATTGATTGGAATAGAATAAAAAAGCGTGCCTTCAATCGAAGACACGCCCTGCATTGTATCTCCGATTGCTGCTACGCTAACTTTCACCTAACGGAAAATGAAGATACGAAATGCCTGTTCGTACCCGTTAGGTGGGCAAAATAAAGTTAACGTAGCAATTACAATATATCACAAACGGGCAATTTTGGCAAGAACAGTGCAGGATATTTCAATCAAAATAAGAGCCCCCCCTAATTAAGAATCGCCAACACGAATGTACTCCTTAATTAGTTGCGATAAAATCAAGTCTAACAGGAAAAAGCTTACGCTATGCAAATGTATCTTGTAAACGAATATGGGATTACATCATATTTATAAAAATAATTTTTATGAAATGATATTTTCACCCGATAGGGTGAGAGTCTGAGCAAAAAAAGCGCCGCTTTTAGCGGCGTTGGTGGAACAAAACAAAAGAAATACGCACACCTATCAAAAGCGTGCGTATACCCCTGTTGTGGTGGAGATGATGGGACTCGAACCCACGGCCTATGCGTTGCGAACGCATCGCTCTACCAGCTGAGCCACATCCCCGAGCTTTGATATTATAGCAAACGGAGAAAAAAAAGACAAACGATTGCGTGCATTTTTCCGAAAAAGTTTTGCAAAGCATTGAAGCCGTTTTGAGGCGGCGCGATTTGGAGCGGCTGTTGTTTTGCAAGGCGCGGTTTGCGCGCGGCGGGGGCTGCAAGTCGGACGCGCGTCGTCTCGGTTTTAAAAAAATACCGAACGAAATTTTAAGCGGTTGACAGGCAAATGCATTGCGGGCAAAGGCGGCTCGACAAATTACGACGAAAAAAGTCGGTGTAATTTTTACAAAAATATAAAAATCGACATAAAAACGTTTGACAAGGGAAAACAGATGTGGTATCTTATCATCACAGGAATGCAAGTTTTAAGACTGCTTTCCTTTACAACAGCCCGCACAGACATTGGTTTTTTTTCCGGTTTTTTTCATTGTTTGCCGGAGCAAATCCCCCTCCTTAATTTTCCAATGTCTATGTATTACACTTAAAAACCGCCCGAAGGCGGTTTTTAAGTTTTTATCCCGATTTATTTCAAGAATCAAGGAGAAGCACGAGCAAAATGAAGGTCACAAAAAAACAATTCAACACGAGAAAATGCTTTATCTGCGGCATGGAAAACGAGCGCGGAGTGAAAGCGCCCTTTTACGAAATGGAGGACAAGTCGGTGGTCAGCTACGTGACGTTTGACGAGCTGCACCAAAGTTATCCTGGCAGAGTGCACGGAGGCATAATTTCAGCCATGCTTGACGAGGTGGCGGGGCGCGCGCTGTGGACGTTGGAGCCGGAGGCGTGGGCGGTCCCGGTTCGTTAAACGTCAGGTTTTTCAAGCCCACGCCCTACGGAAAGCAGCTCAAAGCGGTTGGGCGCGTGACTAAAAACACGTCGCGAGGCTATGTCGGCGTGGCGGAGCTTTTCGACGGAAAAACTTTGCTTGCGAGAAGCGAAGGGACTTATTTCAAGCTGCCTGCCAAAACCATCGCGGACGTTGACGTGGAAAAGGAAACGGACGTATATATAGAGGACGGAGTCGAGGAAATAGACGTTTAAATTTTTCTCGGCGGTTTTATGCGGATTTTGACGAGCGCGAAAAAATTTTGGCGTAAAAAGAGTTTTGCGGCGTAAAATCTTGACAATACTTTGCGGTTGTCGTATAATGCGTTTCGTTCGTGAGGGAGTAGTTGGCGGGCTTTGGCGCCCGCGACAAGTCAACACATCGGCCTAATGGTCTGGCTTGCCTTAAATGATGAGACTCAGGCGCGTTTTGCGCTTGAGTTTTTTTGTGGGGTTAGAATATTCTCTTCCGCGCATAACATAAAATATTTTAGCTCGGCGGTGCATCGGTATGAGTATTTGGTGGGTAATAATTCTGTTTTTATTGGGTCTTGCTCTGATTATCAAGGGCGGCGATTTTTTTGTCGACGCGGCTACGTGGATAGCGGAGGTTTCGGGCGTGCCGAAATTCGTCATAGGCGCGACGGTGGTAAGCGTAGCCACGACCTTGCCCGAGCTTCTTGTTTCCATTATAGCCACGGCGGAGGGAAATCTTGACATAGCGGTAGGCAACTCCGTCGGCTCGGTTGTCGCAAACATCGGGCTTATTATGGGCATATCAATGGTTTGCCTGCCTTCGGTGATGAAACGCAGGGACCTGCTCGGCAAGGGAATATTGCTTGTTGCTAGCATAACCCTGCTATGGATTTTTTCGCTGGGAGGCAACCTTAATTTTTGGGAAGGAATAATAGTCCTGCTTATTTTCGGACTGTTTATTTTTGAAAATCTCCGCAGCGCCAAAAAGCACGAATTGAAGCCTTTGCCGACATCGGAGGGCGCGGCGGAGTTTTCTGCGGACGCTCAAAACGTGTTTGCCGAAACAAAGGTCGGCTCCGACGGAGGCGAAGCGTCCTCTGCGGGCGGAGGCGCGGCGGGCGTCAAGCGCGACAAGCGCACTATAACGATAAATATTCTCAAATTCCTGTTCGGTACGGCTTTCATAGTCGCCGGCGCGCAGCTGCTTGTAACCTACGGCAGCGAGCTTGCCGTGCGCATGAACGTGCCCGAAAGCATAATCGCGGTCACCATGGTTGCAATCGGCACGTCGCTGCCCGAACTGGTGACGACAATCACGGCAATCGCAAAAAAGCAGGCGTCGTTGTCGGTAGGCAACATTATTGGCGCAAACATAATAGACCTGACGCTTATTCTGCCCGTCTGTTCGTTTATCAGCGGCAGAAGCGGGCTTGACATAAACGCGCAGACGGTGTTTCTCGATATGCCCGTATGTCTGGGATTCGTGCTCATTTCCGTCGTGCCGTCAATGATAACGGGGAAATTCGCGCGCTGGCAGGGGATTACCTTGCTTGCGCTCTATATCGGCTATATTGTTGTTCTGAGTACGGGTGTGCTGGGCTTTTGAACGAATAATTTACCGAAAGGCGGGACTCTGTTCCGTCTTTTTTTTGCGCCGTGCGGCAATTTGAACGTCCGAGCGGGGCGGTGCGGCAGGGTATGTGTTTCAAAAGATTGTTTATTTGCGTCAATTGGGTTATAATGGAAGCATGGACAAACTGATGTTGCTGGACGGAAACAGCATTTTCAACAGGGCTTATTACGCACTGCCCGTTTTGAACGACAAGGGCGGCAAAAATATAAACGCCGTATACGGGTTTATGAATATTCTCGTCAAAGCCATGACCGAGCTAAACCCCACCCATATCGCGGTGGCGTTTGACAAGCGCGGGCACAACTTCCGCAAGGATATTTATCAGGGATACAAGGCGACGAGACGTCCCATGCCCGACGATATGGCAAGACAGATGCCCGTCTTGCAGGAGCTTCTTGCCGACATGAAGATAAAAACCGTAGACAGCGCGGGAGTCGAGGCGGACGACATTATCGGCACGCTTACAAAAAGATTCGGCGTGCCGACGCTGATTATCACTGGCGACAAGGATATGTTTCAGCTTGTGGACGAAAAGACGACCGTCCTGCTCACAAAGCGCGGCGTCAGCGAGACGGAGGCGGTGACTCCCGCGCTGCTGCTTGAAAACTACGGACTCAAAGCGGAGCAGGTTGTGGAGTACAAGGCGCTGCGCGGCGACGCCTCGGACAACATCCCCGGCGTGAAAGGAATAGGAGAAAAGGGAGCCGTATCGTTGCTTTTGGAATACGGCACGGTTGATAACATTTACGCGCATATCGACGAAATAAAGGGAGCGTTGAGAACAAAGCTTGTTGAAGGAAAGCAATCCGCCTACATGTCGCGCGAGCTTGCTACGATAAGGACGGACGCCGATATACCCTGTCGGTTTGAGGAGTGCGAGCGTCCCAAGGTGTACGGAGCGGAGGTGAAAAAAACCTTCGAGTGGCTGGAATTCAGGAGTCTGCTCAAACGGCTCCCCGTTGTCGGGGATGTTCGGGAGCAAAAGCTTGAAACGGAGGTAATAAAAATCACCGATACGGAGGAGTTGAGACAGCTTGCCCGAAGGAGCTGCGATGAAGTGGCGGTATTTATAGACGAAAACATTTACGTCAGCTTCGAGGACGGAAAGGAATATGAAATCCCCATCACGCACAACTTTCTCGACGGAATACGCTATCCCGAAGCGTTGGAGGCGCTTAAACCGCTGTTCGGAGGGGAAGGCGGCAAAATCGTTTACGACTCCAAAAGCATGAAGCATGCTCTGGACGAATTCGGTATAACCCTGTCAAACGTCAAATGGGACATAAGCATAATGCAGTATCTTGTGGAGTATCGGGCGTTTAAGGAGCTGAAGGCTCTTGTTGAAAGATACGAGGTCGCGCCGCACGCCTGCGGGTTGAGGCAGCTTAAAGAAATTCTCGCCGCCCAGATGGAGGAGGCGGGGGTAGTAAGACTTTATCACGAGATAGAGATGCCGCTTGCCGAGGTGCTGTTTGAAATGGAAAAGACGGGCGTTGCGGCGGACACGGAGGTTTTGAACAGGCTGGGCGCAGAGTACACCGCCGAAATAGAAAGCGTTTCGGAAGAAATTTATTCGCTGGCGGGGGAGAGATTCAATATTTCAAGCTCCATGCAGCTTAGCCGTATTCTGTTTGAAAAGCTGGGGCTTCCCACCTACAAAAAGACCAAAAAGGGCTTTTCCACGGATACGGAGGTTTTGAACAAGCTGATGAATTTGCATCCGCTCGTGCCGCTTGTTTTGAAGTACCGTCAGGTAACCAAGCTGAACAGCACTTATATAGAGGGAATTCGTCCTTACGTCAGAGACGGTGTTATACACACGAAATACAATCAGACCTTGACCTCCACGGGCAGACTGTCGTCGAGCGAGCCGAATTTGCAGAATATCCCCGTGCGCGACGAAGCGGGCAAGGAAATAAGACGTATGTTCGTCCCGCAGCAAGACGTGCTTATCAGCGCGGACTATTCACAAATCGAATTGCGGCTGCTTGCCGATTTCTCCCGCGACGCTTCGCTTATCGACGCTTTCAACAGGGGGGAGGATATCCATGCGATAGTCGCGGCGGAAATTTTCGGTATTCCCAAGGAGCTTGTCACCGCCAATATGCGCCGCAACGCAAAGGTGGTCAATTTCGGCATAATTTACGGCATGAGCGATTTCGGACTGTCGGAAAGCATAGGCGTGAGCGTAGCAAAGGCGCGCGAATATATAAAAACCTACTACGAGCGTTACCCGACGATAAAAAATTATCTTAACGGCAACGTCGAGCAGGCGCGAAAGACGGGTTATGTGACTACCATAACGGGACGGCGCAGACAGATTCCCGAAATAAACTCCTCAAATTTTCAGCTGCGCAGCTTCGGCGAAAGAGCGGCGATGAATATGCCCTTGCAGGGCAGCGCGGCGGACATAATCAAGCTTGCCATGATAAGGGTAAACAATCTGCTTGTTTCGGGGGGCTACAAAAGCAAGCTCATCATGCAGATACACGACGAGCTTATCGTAGACGCGGCGGCCGACGAGGTCGACGAGGTGGCGGCGCTGCTTAAAAAGGAAATGGAAGCCGTTTACGTCTCCGAGGTCAGACTTGACGTAAACGTATCTTTCGGAAAAAATCTTTTCGAGGCAAAGTGACGTGAAAAGAAAAGTAATTGCGGTGACGGGCGGCATAGGCAGCGGCAAAAGCACCGTATGCCGATTGTTGGAGAAAAAGGGCTTTCGGGTGGTGGACTGCGACGCGTTGAGCCGCCGCGTAGCCGAGCAGTCGGAGACGCTTGAAGAAATAAAACGCGTTTTCGGAAAACGATTTGTAGCGGACGGCAGTCTCGACAGGCGCGCTCTCGCACGGGAGGTGTTTTCCGACAAAAAAAAGACGGAAACGCTCAATCGGATTTTTCACAAAAAAATTTTCGCTCTGCTCGAAGAGGAAATAGCGCGGAGCGACGGCGCGGTTTTTGTGGAAATTCAGCTGCTTACTCCCGACAAGCACGGGCTTTTCGACGGCGTGTGGGTGGTGACGGCAAGCGAGGAAACGCGCGTCAAACGGGCGATGACACGCGACGGCAGAAGCGAGGAGCAGATAAGGAGCATCATCGAAAGGCAGAGCGCGTTAAACGGCAAACCGCATAGGGACACGAAGACCATCGTCAACGACGGCGACGCCGCCATGCTGGAAAAAACAGTGGATGAATTGCTCGAAAGTATCGACGCTTGACAGGCAAACTACAATAGTTATAAAAAAGGCGGACATAGAGGGTGTGCTTAGGGTGGATTACAGATGCGTCGTCGATTGAAGGGCGCGTACCGTCCGACGGAAAAAAGGCAAAAATAAAAACACAGTTCTTTTTCGGAGCTGTGTTTTTTTAATTGTCCTTTTCCGCTTCGGCTATATCGCCGTCGGACAGCGCCTTTAACATAATCGCCGCACTTGTTTTGTTTGTCGCAAGCGGGATGTTTCTCACGTCGCAAAGACGCATGAGAGCGGATACGTCCGGCTCGTGCGGCTGGCTTGTCAGCGGGTCGCGCAGAAAAATAACCAAGTCGAGTTCTCCGTCCGCAATCATGGAGCCGATTTGTTGGTCGCCGCCCAAGGGACCGCTTTTCATACGGATAATGTCAAGTCCCGTTTCCGCCATAATCAGAGAGCCTGTCGTGCCCGTCGCAAACAGCTTGTGTTCTTTTAAAACGTCCTTGTACTTGATTGCAAGCTTGATTATGTCGTCTTTCTTTTTGTCGTGTGCAATGAGAGCTATTTTCACGTCTTTCACCTCCTTTTTGTTGTTTGATTGAAGTTTAGCATATTGCCGAGCGGTTGTCAACAGCGGAAAGCCCGTGTGCTGCGTATTTTACAATATTATTGCAAGCGTCTTTGCCAACGGTTGACTGAGCGCGGGTTTTGGTGTAAAATAAATAAAATAATCGAAATCAAAGGAAACCCGATTTCCGCAAGGGGGTAAAATGGAGCAATATGCCATACAAACGCAGAGTCTGACGAAGATTTACGGACGCGGTTTCTGCGCACTCAACAATGTTTGCCTAAATATCCGCAAGGGAGATATTTTCGGACTTGTGGGGCGAAACGGCGCGGGCAAGACGACGCTTATGCGTATTGTGGCGGGGCTTGCTTTGGCAGACAACGGTTACGTGTCCGTAAACGGCGCGACAACCTACGAGGAAAACGAAAAAGAACGCAGAAAAATGGGCTGCATAGTGGAAGCGCCCGGACTTTACGACGGTCTTACGGCGCAGCAAAACATGGAAGCGCGCGCTCTGCTCGTCAACGCGGACAAATCCCGCATAAGAGATATTCTTGCGACGGCGGGGCTTGAACACGCGCGGGACAGAAAGGTGAAAAATTTTTCGCTCGGCATGAAGCAGCGTCTGGCGCTTGCGCTGGCGTTGCTCAACGAGCCGGAAATACTTATGCTTGACGAGCCTGTCAACGGGCTGGACCCCATAGGCATCAATGAAATCAGAGAGCTGCTTAAAAAAATCAACGCGGAAAAGGGAACCACTATTGTAGTGTCTTCCCACTATCTCGGCGAGCTGGAAAAGCTTGCAAAAACCTTCGGCATACTTGAACAGGGCAGGCTGGTGAGCGTTGTGACGGCAGAGCAGCTTGCCGCCTCGGTGTCAAGCTGCGTGCGGATAACGGTAGCCAACAGTCTTGCCGACACCGTCAAGGCGGTTGAGGCTATCGGACGGGCGGGCTACAAAGTGCTGCGGGTGCAGAACGACATGATTTTCGCGGAGGGCGGTCAGAACGAAATTTTGGAGTACGGCAGAATTCTGGCGGAGAACGGCGTGGGAATACGCTCGATAGAAAGCCTGAAAGAGGATTTTGAAAGTTATTTTATCAGGCTGATAAAGGGGGAGGGGAAATGATAAAAAACGTACTGAAAGAAGATTTTTACAGGCTCAAACGCTCAAAAACTTTGTGGATATGCCTGACTGTCGCGGTAGTCTTTTCCTTTCTGATAACCGCGTTCTACAATTTTGCCATAGAATTGGCGGGCGAGTACGGAGTTTATGCGGGCGTAGACCTGAACGAATATATGGCGCCTGAATTGATGGCGGCGATGGCGTTTTTAAACGCCGAACTGCCGATTTTCTGCATGATTTTTGCGGCGGCGCTTGTGGCGGGCGAGTTTGCGCAGGGAACGCTGCGGCAGATTCTGGCTACGGGCGCGGGACGCGTGGGAGTATATTTTTCTAAGTGGTTAAAGGTTTTTGTCGCGTCGGTGTTCCTGTACGTTGCGACGGTCGTCGTGAGCTATCTTGCGGGATTGATGTACTGGAAGCCCCAAACGGATTATCTCGGGATGATGTTCGGGGACTTCGGTCTCGGACTGCTGGGATTGGCGGGCTATTCCTCGCTTTATGTCGCGCTCGCCTTTATGTTGAGGTCGGCGGGCGGAGTCATCGGCGTGGGCATAGGTCTCAATGTTCTTGTAAATTTGCTTACGAATCCGCTGGGCACGAATGAAACCGTAGTAGGCTTTTTTGAAACCGTAAACAAGCTTACGATGTCGGGAGCGTATTCCGCAGCAGTCGGGGAGTCAGGCGTTTCGGCTGTGCTGTACGCCGTTTTTGTGCCGTTGGTGTACCTCGCTCTGTGCGGAGTCGTAGGTATGCTCAACTTTGTCAAACGCGACGTTAAGTAGTCTACAACTCGGCAATAAAATTTTTAACTTTTTCGGAGATGTACATTCAGATGAGAAGAACAACAAAAAGACTGCTTGGCATTATGCTTGCGTTTGCGGTGCTTGCAGCCGCTCTCGTTGCGTTTGCGGGCTGCGCGGGAGACGAGCTTAAAGGCGTCATGACAATAGTGCTTGACAATCAGACCGAGCCTGCGGTGGAAATAACCGTAGACCTTGCCGAGGGAGAGTTTACGACGAGGCAGCGGCTGCTTGACGTTTTGTTTTGGCTGGGCGAAAAGGATGAGATAGATTTCAACTTTACGGGCGGAGTTACGGGAGCTTTTTTGAGCGACATATCGAGCAAGGGAGAAAACGCCGTTTCAGTCGCAAGCAACGCCGCAGAAAACAAATGGCTGTATATTTACACCTCCGTCAAGCAGGACGAGGACGTGTCCGCTTACAAATCGGAGTACGAATACAACGGCGTGAAATATGTGAACTCGGGCGTGGGAGCCTCCCATATGCACTTGGAGAGCGGCGCGGTAATAATTTTTACTTACATAGTTTACGGCGGTTGAGATGAAGGATTCGGCAAAACGGATAGCGCTTGCGGCTTTGTTCGCGGCGCTCGTTTCCGGCGGCAAGCTGGCGCTTATGTTCATACCCAACGTAGAGGTGGTGAGCATACTGCTTGCCGTTGCCGGATATTGTTTCGACGCGCTTTTTTCCCTGTCGGTAAGTCTTGTCTTCTGCACGGTGGAAACTGCGCTCTGGGGCTTCAACACCTGGGTGATTCTTTATTTTGTCTATTGGCCGCTTGTTTCCCTGCTTTTCGGGCTTATCGGCAAATCGCGCCTTAAAAACAGGTGGGTTACGGCGGGGCTTGCGGCGGCTATGACCTTTTTTTTCGGCGTGCTGTCAAGCGTTATCGACACTCTCATTGCTTTCGGCGGCGGAGGCTTTGTGTTCAACGGCGAGGATTTTTTTCTGCGGTTCGGCATTCTTTACGCAAGGGGAATCGTATTTTTTGCGGTGCACATTGTATCCAACTTTATTCTTTTCGCACTGCTGTTCAGACCGCTGTGCGAGTTGGTGAACAAACTTAAAATAAAAATGTTTCCCGAGGAGTCGCTGTGAAAATTTTTTTCTCAACCGAGCCAAATCTGTTGACTTTTTGCGACGGTTCGTTATATAATCAAACAGTCGCGACTTGAAACGCGGGAGTGGCTCAGTGGTAGAGCGTTGCCTTGCCAAGGCAAATGTCGCGGGTCCGAATCCCGTCTCCCGCTCCATATCTCAAAAGAGACAAAACAAATATCCGACAGACTTCTGTCGGATATTTGTTTAAGCCGTTTTTTGCAAAGACAGAGGACGCAGGGCTGACTGTCGGCGACTTTTGCGGCAGTGTATGCGTCAAATTTTTTTGGAGAAAGTCATGTCAGAGGAAAAAATACTTGAAATTGCGTTGAAGCAGAGTGCGGAGGATTTCGGCTGCGCACGGCGGGATTTTTTCGCCGACGAAAATGTCGTAAGCATCCTTGACCGCCGCTCCGAGCGCGCTCGCAAGGACCTGAAAGGAGAACTTTTTTTCGACGTGGCGTCATTCGGCAAAAACGCGATTGTGTGCGCGTCTCGAGAGCTGAGCGGGGAAGCGTATGGTTTTGCCCGCGCTTTTTCGGGCAAGGATTGCTTCGGCGCGGACGCAATACGCTGGCTGGACAAAAATCTTTTCGGTAGGGGGCTTGAAGCGGGGACGGTTACGCTGTATTTCCTTCCGCTAGGCGAGCCGACTTGTCCGACTCCCGACAACGTGCGGTTTGTTTTTTTGGAAAAAGAGAGTCTCCCGCCGTTTTATCTTCCGCAATGGTCAAACGCTTTGTGCGAAGAGAGGAAAGGTCTTGACGCTTTTGCCGTCGCCGCGCTCTGCGGCGGATTGACCGCGGGGCTTGCGGGTGCGTCTTGCGACTGTTCCGATATGCTTCAGATAGGCGTTGACGTCCTGCCCGCGTTCAGAGGGCGCGGGTTGGGCGCGGCGCTGACGTCACGGCTTGCGGCTTGCATCCGTGCTGCGGGCAAGACGGCTTTTTACTGCTGCGAGGCGGGAAATCTGCCGTCGATTAAAACCGCTTTGCGCAGCGGATTCAGACCGACGGCAACCCGTCTTTCGGCGCAAAAACAAAAGCCCGACGCATTTTAAGCGGCGGTCGGGGAAATTTCGCGTCAAAAAAACCCGCCTGTCCCAAGCGTTGTTCGCTGCCTGCGGGTCAGTGCGGGCGAAGTTAAATATCCTTGATTCCGAGCAGATAATCCGCCGACACGTCGAAAATTACGCACAGCTTTCTGATTGACGAAATGGACGGTTCTGTTCTGCCCTGTTCCCAAGACGCGTAACAGTTGGGAGAAACGCCCAAACGGCTGCTGACTTCTTTTTGTTTCAATTCTGAGAGTTTTCGGATTTCTTTCAATGTTTCAGAAAAATTTTCCTGTTCTATTCTCATGCAATAAATTTTACACAAGTCGAAAAAATAAACGCACTTTTACCCAAAATGAGTAGCGGTAAGAACAAAATTCGATGTAAAATGTAATTATACGCGCAATATGTTTAGAATAGTCCGTTGCCTTAGAGCCGCGCGCGATTGACTTTTACGAGCGATTGTGGTAATTTATTTAACACTTTCTGCAATGACGCCAATGTTCGAGAGTTCCCCGTTTTATTGACTTTTTAGGACATTTACCAACAAAACAGTATGAAATATGTGCTTTTTTCTCTTTCTTGCAACGAAATTCGACAAAAAACGAGAAAATTGTACAAATTTAGCGTTTTATTTTGTACAATAACGGTAGACAAGCGCAAATCGTATGTGTTATACTTTATCACAAGGAGGCCGATAGAATTGAAAATAGCTTTAATCGGTGAGGATACGGAAAGCAAAGCCAAAATCAGGGAATATTTTGCTCAAAACAATGATTATGAATTTGTGTTTGACGAAGCGGACGGCTACAAGGCGCTGCAATATTTCGACGAAAACGACGTTGACGTGGTGATAACGCCCATTATGCTGCCCGAATTGAATGCGTTCGACTTGATGGAGCATTTCAGAAACAAAAAATCCATGAAGTTTCTGATTTTGTCGGAATTGAAGTCGGAGGCTTTTATGATGAGATGTCTGACAAGCGGAGCGGCGGGATATTTGTTGAAGCCGGTCAACTGCGCGGTGCTCGCCGAAAAGCTGCAAAATCTTCAATCGGCAAAAACAACCTTTACGACTACGGGCAAGCCGTCCAATCTCGGCAAAACTTTGGACGAAAAGATTTCAAACATTTTCATAACCGTAGGCATACCCGCGCATATCAAGGGTTATCAGTATCTGCGCGACGGCATCAAGCTGGTTGTCGAAAACTCGCAGAAAATCAACAGCATAACAAAATGTCTCTATCCCGAGATTGCCAAACGCTTCGGCACCACGTCAAGCAAGGTGGAAAGGGCAATCAGGCACGCAATCGAGGTCGCCTGGAACAGAGGCAAAATAGAAAACATCAACAATTTGTTCGGCACCAAAATTTATACCGCCAACGAAAAACCGACCAACGGCGAGTTCATTGCGCTGATAGCGGACAAAATGCTGCTGGACGAAACCTGATAAGAATTCAGTTCCCCGAAAAGACAGGCTGTTTGCCTGTCTTTTTTGTTATATGAATAAAATTCATGAAATTTCACAAAAATCGGGGTTAAAAATGCTTGACAGGCGCAGGGGGGGG
>FR900992.1 GCA_000437915.1 Subdoligranulum sp. CAG:314
TTCTTTCAGTTCCCTTGCAGGCACAAAGCCTTTTCCGTCTACATAGAAAGGATGTTCCGCAGTGCAAACAATTTCTTCGCCATTAACAAAAACATGATGCCACTCTTGCGTTTCGTTGCGGAAAAGACGCACCACCTCTTTGTAGCACTGCTTGCCTGTTTCCTCGTCATAGGCAAGCACCTTGTCTCCGACTTCTATTTCTTCTATCGGTTTAAGCGTTTCTTTTCCCGCTTGGTCTAAACATGCTACAAGCGTCCCTGCTTTGAAACATTTCGGAGCTGCGTTTTGAATCGCTTGTACAGCTTTGCTGACGCCGAATGACACCATTGCAAGTGTCAAACTTATTGCAAATGCGGGTGCAAGCTCTTCGTTTATGTAATTGTTAAAGCCGTCAACAAAGTTTTCCTTATTTCGGAATCCCGCGATTGTTGCGCCTACCACCAACGAAACTGTCGTGCTTATTAATGCCGACATGTAATACGGCATGAACGCAGGACAGCATATTGCCAAAATCGTTGCCGCTATGAAGATTACCAACGAAAGCAATTTTCCCAATTTGCTTCCCCAGAATCTTTTCCAGGACACGTTCCAGAAATACTGCCACTTGTTTAACTCCGGCGCATCATAGACAAGCTCTGTTTCCGTCTCTATTGTATATTCATTATATGCTTCACTCAACGGATTTGTCAATATAATTATTTTGCTCTATTAAATTTAAAAAAGAGATTTGCAAATGCAAATCTCTTTTTTTGCACACCTTACTCGGACTTATTTAAAATTAAGTTTCCAGCTAAAATTTCAATTATATAATCATATGCAACGATTAAAAAATGTTTTAATTTGTTAGCCGATATCCCATCTTTAGAAACTGAATTGAAATTATATTCTTTCACCCAATCTGAATCTAAAACTTCCATAATAAAACTTTGGAAACATTCATGCAAACTTCCACTTACAAAACAATCATCAGGGAAATCTCCGCCTTTAAAAAAATTTAATTTTTTCGTTTCTAATACTGAAATTTTTATCGCCTGAAATAACTCAAATGAAACTTTCCACCGTATACAATTAATATCGTCCAACAAAATATAATATTGATTTTCTGTTTCATCAAATACTATCTTTTCCATTGGAACTGTATGTATTTGGAAATCATTATACGCAATTTTCATCTTCATAAATATTTACTGCCTCCTCTTACTATTATATCAATTCCATTGCCTGTCCAAGCATGCTGCATTATGGACATATTGACCCATTCTACCTTCACATAAGGTATATTTGCTGTTTTAAAAGCAAAAAGTCTTCTATTATTTATAGAATAGATTTTCCCTTGATATTCAAATACTTGTATTGCAGGAATATCCATTGGTGATATTTTACCGGAAATTAATCCATCTATTAAATCATCTACACATTGCCCTTTATAGGCGCCTGAAAATTTATTACTTATTGAATTTTGTGTATAATGAATTTCTTGTGGATTTAATAAACTTTCAGATGTTTCCGGTGAGGCGACAGAAACATTGGCAACAGAATATCTAAGGGTGTTTAAGCCTAAGGTAACGATATAAATAGCAGACGTTATGGCTACTTCCTGCGCCCAGTTGTTTCGGATATAATTGACAAATCCGTTCCAAAATCCGTATCCCTGCTGCGAGCTTTGGAATCCTGCCAACAACGCACCTATGCCTAACGAAACTGCCACCGCTCCGAAAGCAAATGCATATCCAGCCCAAATTTCAGGTGCAAAAACCGGGAACGCTATTGACGCTGCAATCGTTGCTATTGTCGCCATAACGAACAACGCCGTTGCAAGACCTTTTCCCCAACCGCTCCGCCAGTAGGATTGCCATTTTGTCAATTCCGGAGGGTCAAATGCCAATTCTGTCGCTGTCTCTATTGTATATTCATTATATGCTTCACTCAACGGATTTGTCAATTATCATTTGTAATTCCTATAAATAAAACAATAGGCTACAAATTAAAGTAACCTATTGTTTTATATTATTAAACTTCTTTCCCTGTAAAATAATCAATATAAATTATCTTTTTATTATAATCTTGTATGACAATTTTTGTTCCTTGCATTTCAACCTTATCTATGATTTCATTATAATTGTTACTCCATATTTTTACAAAATCATAATTTAATAGAAATATACTTAATTCGCTTACTACCAGAATGTTATTTTTATAAATAATAAATTCATAAAATATGCAATCGGATGTAAACTGCCTTATAATTTTTCCATCTAAATCATAAATATAAAAATTATTTCCTGCAATCAATATTAGTTTATTGTTAAAAATTTCTGCAGACGGCTTAATGCCTCCAGTAACTGTTTGTAACCCTATGATTTCTGATGTTTCCAAAACTATTTTGAAATAACTATTATAAGTGGCGTAGTCACCTATAACAAATTTAAAGTCATATAATCTAAATTGACTTTCTGTTATCTCATTAATTAAAATCATCTTTATCCTCCAAAAAACATAAAAGTAATTAGTTTATTACCTTCCCATATTGATTGAACTCCTCTAAAACCACTTGGACCTGCCAATAGTGAATTTATCGCAATTCGACCTTTAGCTTCCAAAATATAACTTTGATTAGATAAAAAGACATTATTAAAATGATTGTTTAATAGCTGTCGACCAGTCGCATTATCATGAATACCAATTTTACTTAATTGAACAGCATTATCCATACTTCTTTTAACACTATGAGCATAAAACTTAAATGGTCGTTTGTCAAATTAAATTAGGTTGTTTTAAAAATTTATTTTGCTTTACTAAAAAGAGATATAAATGCAAATCCGAAATCTCCGCTTCTTATGTAACCCATTACACGTCCGTTTTCGTATGAGTATGCTATTGCCCGTCTCTCTGTACATAAAATAAAAACCGCTTTAAAGCGGTTTTTATTTTATGTCAATTATTGTCGAGTTATGCAGATTCAAGCCGTATATTGTCGTTGCGTTGGCAAGCGCTGTTTCGGGGCTTCCGCCGTCAAGGAATTGCTTGGTTGCCGTGCTGTAAAAACGGTTGTTTATGTAATAAAACCCACTGTCGCTGTCGTAATACTGACTCTTCCATCTTACGGGATTGAGCGTACCTATTCCGTTCGTGTCCTTGACGACCTTGCAGCTGCCCCAAGCGTCGTACTCATACGCAGCAACTTCTCCGCCGTTGTCAAGAATCGCCACCACGTTGTTCCTTGCGTCTTTGACAAACATATACGGATTTGCCTCAGATGCTATTTCAAAGCCGGATATTCCCTCCGCGTCGTATATGTATCTTATTTCTTTTTCTCCGTTTCGGTTTTCTCCAAGCAGCTTTGTTCCGTCGTAATAGTACTCCGTTGTCTCGCTTCCCGTTTTCTTTCTGAATCGCAGTCCGCTCGAATTGTATTCGTACTCTGTGTTTCTTATCTTTTTGAGGAGATTTCCGCGCTCCCACTCTATTTCTGTCGATGAAAACGGTGTTTTGCAATATTGAATACAGTTGCCGTAATTGTCGTATTCAAACTTCGTATGCACAAGGTCTCCGCTTCTTATGTAACTTGTTACGCGTCCGTTTTCGTAGGAATATGCTTTGACTACTCCTCCGCCCGTCTCGCTGCAAAGCGTGCCGTCTTTGTTGTAGGCGTATTCCAGAGTGTAGCCGTTTGCCGTCTCCGTTTTCAGTCTGTTGCTTTTGTCGTACGTATACGACCTGACCTTTGTGCTCGTTTCTCCGTCGTGAGTCGTTTTGTACGTATCGCTCAAAAACAATCCTCTGCTGTCATAGGTATGCTTGATTTCGTACTCGGTTTGAAAAAGATTTACATAATTGTGCTTTGCGTATATTTGAGTTTTTAGCGCAGTCCCTTTCTGATATCTGTTTTGGACGGTTATTATTGAATCAAATATTTCGCCCGTGCCGCTTTCTTCCTTCTTGTGCCTTTTGCTTTGCAGTCGTCCGAGGCTGTCGTAAGTATATTCCGTCACTCCCCTGTTAAATCTCCCCGACATACGCTCGGCTTTGAAATCCACGCTTTCCTTTATGCGGGGAGCCAATACCTTGTCTTTGTCGTAGGTTAAACCCGTTTTTTGTTGCGTGAAATCCAGAAAATCATATTGCACCTCGTCGGTACCTGTTTTTTTCATGGTAAATACGGTTTCGTTTGACTGCTCGATTTCCACGCCGGTGCAGTTGTTGAAGTCGTCGTAAAAGTATTTGTAGGTGCGGTTTTCAAAGGGGTCGCACATAAAGGTGACCTCAGACGCGCCTGCGCTCTCGGGCAGCACCTGACGGATAAACGTGGTTGTTTTGCCGTTTTCCTCTATTTTTTCCGTTCTGCCGTATTTGTCCAGCGTGAGCTTGTGCTGCTCCGCAGTGTTTTGGTTGCGATAAGTCTTTGTTGTGACCGTCCCCTGCGCATAGTCCGCTTCCTTGCTCACAAGCAACGTGCGTTCTCTGTCTTCTCCCCCGCCCGTCTTAATCAGGTAAAACTTTGTCGCGTCTCCGAAATTGTTGTACTCCGCGCCGTAGCCGTAACCGTACGACGAAAATCCCGTAGGCGTCACTGCGGAAATGCGTCCCGCTTGGTCGTACTCTATGAGATTTTCTCCGTTTTCCTCCGCGTAGCTTACGCCCGTCAGTCTGTTTTTCGTCGCGTCGTAAGAGTATGTTTTTGTCAGACCGCCGTCCGTTTCGTTTTTTCCGCCGTAAATCGTTTTCTCCGTTCTGTCCATACCCGTGTCGTAATTTACGCCGTTTTTAGACGTAGCGGTCGTTTCGACGGAAGAAACTTCGTCGTGCACTGCCGAGTATTCTATCGTTTCGTTTGTGTCGGGGTGGCTGATTGTTTTTTTGGACAGCATACCGAATGCGTCGTAAGCGTAAGACACGACAACGCCGTATTCGTCGATTTCGCAGAGCTTTTTGCCCTTTAAATCGGCGTAAACGTAGGTTTCGGTTTTTGAACCCGACGAGCCGTCCTTTTCGGCTGTCGTATACTGCCCCACTCCTTCGCCGATCAGCCCGGCGACGGACAAATCGGGATAAAAACGCATATAACCGTGAGTCGCCATCATGTCGTCGGGAGAACGCGTTTCGTGGTTGAACATCGCCGTGCCGAAGCTGTTGTCGGCAAGCTTTTCTATTTTCAGGTCAAACCATTTGTATTCGTCTGTTTCGTCCTTTATATCCTTGCCCCAAAGGCGCGCGTCGGATACCCACAGCCTGCGCCTGCCGTCGCACAGCGAAAGCGCAAAGCTGCCCGCGTGGACGAACTTCTGCCCCGTTGCGCGCTCCTTGTACATACTCAGAAACGTGTTTTGCATATCCTTGTCCGACATATAGCAATCGTCGCTTATTTCTTGCAGGACAAAGGTTGAACTGCCCGCCTTTTTGTAGCTAAGTTTCTTTACGCTGTCCATAGGCGCCCATGCCGATTCGTTTTCAGCCTTGACAAAGCATCTCGACAACGGCGAGTAAACGATTCTTACGTCGGCAATTTCAAAATTTGCCGTTGCGTTTGCGTCGCCCACCTGCACGCGCACGTCGTCGAAAGAGTTGTCGGACAGCTCCAAAGGCACGGTCAAGAATTGCCAACCGCCCAAAGCGGTAGCGTCCGCAAATACTTCGCCGCAGGCCTTTTCCTTGTTGTTGTCGAACAAGACCACCTTTACCGAAGGATTTTCAAGCGTGGTATGCAGTTTCAGGAAAAAGGTCGCATTGAAATATTTGTAGTTGGCGCATTTGTATTTTTTGTAGTCCACAAGCTTATCTACGCCGCTCAACTGCACCTCGCCCGCGCTGTCGGAGGCTTCGGCTAAATCACAGAAATATGAGTTTCTGCGATTGAAAACCGTTTTGGCAGTGTCTGTCTCGGGCAAGTCGAGACTGACTCCCGAAAGCTTTTCGAGACTTTTCAGATTTTCCGCGCCGTAGTCGCCTACCTCGAATATACCCGTCGTGTAGCCCGCCGTATTGAAATAATACTTCATCACCACGTCTTTTTCGTCGGACTCCGTCGCTCCCTTGCGGTTTCTGACCGTCGTAAAAGCGCGCGTACCGCTCCCGCCGCTTATGCAGTTGCAGCTGAATGTGTTTTGTTGAGTCAAGGAAAGGGCAAAGCCCTCCGCGTCGCCTCCGACCGAAATGTCCGCTGCGCCGCACTTGACGGTGAGCGAACCGGCGGAACCGTTTTCGAACAAAACGGCGGATTTGTCTGGCTCAAAAGCCATGCCGCTGATTTTGCCGTCCGCGCCGTAGGAAAACACGCTGCGCTCGCCGTTTTCCGTTGTTGAAATCAGCCTGCCGAGCGAATCGTAAGCATAAAAAATTTCTCTCTTTGTCGCGCCGTTTTTGACGCAGCGCATTGCTTTTAGCAAACCGCTGCCTTCGTCGTATTCAAGGCATATTTTCAGACTCTTGTTGCGGTTGTCGTAAATTTCCGCAAGCTGTCCCGCCTGATTGTAATCAAAAATATTCTCGACGTTTGAGTTGTGGCAGGAAATTGTTTTGCAAAGTCTGCCCGACTCGAAAACAAGCTTGTTGCCCTGTTCGTCCGTTATCGCAAACTCGTTTTCCGCAGTTTGCTTCAAAGTAAGATTCAGTCCGTCCGTGTCGTAATATCTTTCTCCGTCGCCGAGCGGCAGGAACGTATGCCAATAGCCCGCGCCGTCGAGATACTCATAGCTGTCGTTTTTTCCCTCAAACAAATATTGCTGAACGTCAAGCTTGAAGCCCTTGCCCATATGGGTTTTGTAATATCCGCTTCCCTGTTTTAAAGAAAGGCTTTCGTCAAAACATGAATTGTAAATATGGCTCAAACCGAAAGCATAGCTGTTTGCTCCCGCGTTCATGTCATGCCTTTCGAGCCTGATTCTGTCGGTAAACAGGTTTACTGACGCTTCACCCGCCCCGCAGGAGTATTTAAGCTCCGCCTGACCGCCTTTGCTCATGTCTTTGCCAACGCTCATCACGTATACGGGGAGACGCGCGCTTTTTGTGATTCCGTATTCGGAGTAGCTCACGGTTACATATCTGTCAGCCGCCGTCAGCGCTTTGCTTTCAACTGAAAAACCGGAAAGCACCGTTTCGGAATAGCCGTCCGCATGGAAAGCCGTGCCCTTCAATCCCTCAGAATCGAATTGCTCGCCTTCGACATAGTTTCTTTTTACGCTTGTCGGGTCGATGTTGAAGCCCGTCAAATCGTCTTTTACCCTGACGGGAAATAAAGTATAATAAATCCCGAAAGTCACGGTAACATATTGAATGCCCGGATTGGAAAAATCGGTTGTCCCCAAAGAATAGGCGTCGAATTGCCTCCATATTTTGTTGTCGTAATGCGCTTCGACAACCATACCGGCAGGGTCAAACGACATACCTTTTTTGTAAACCGTTGTGTCGGGAAATTCTGCGATACGCAGCCCCTTGACGTCCTTCTTCGCCACGTCAATGCTTACAGCTTGAGAAACGGTTTTGCCGTTTTCCGTATAAGTCACAGTTATCTCCGTGTCCGAAACGCCGAGAGACGTTTTGGGTTCATAATCAAAACCGCTTACCGTTTTGGAGCTGCCGTTTTCGTAAAAAGCCTTGACGCTCAAACCCGACGGAGAAAATTTGTCCCCTTCAAGATAAACCTCCTGATAATCTCCCGAAACCTCTATCCGTTCAACCGCCGCTTCCGTCACGGTAACAGACTGTTGAGTATTCACTTCGACAAAATTGCTTATGTACGAAACAGTCACATAACTCGTACCCAAACTCATAATAACGGGATTTACGTTGTAAGCGGAAACCGTTTCGATTGTGCCGTCGGTAAATTCCACCTCGACCTCCATACCCGTTTTGTCGAATTTTTCGCCTACAAAATATGTCGTTTTTGACGGCGGCGAAACGATTTTGATATTGCCGGGAGTTTTAGGCGGTACGGGAATTTCTTCGTCAAGCAGAATATCAACCGCAATCTCCACCTCCAAAGCTTCATACAAAACCCTTTTCGTCATATATTCAAGCCCGTTCAAAAACTCCGTTTCCTGTTCGGAAATGTAAGGTCTGACGATTTTTTTGCTTAATTCGTAAAAATCCCCTATGATATAATAGTCGCTAAGAGCGTTGTCTTCCCTCTTCAAAACGGGTACGAGTTTGTTTTCCGCCGCTTCCAACGCCATATCCGACTGCATTCCCGCGCCGCCTGAAACCGTAAACATACTTTGCAAAAAGGTTGCCGCAAGATTTTCCCTTTCCTCCGAACCCGTTTTCGGCGCCATCCAATAAGCGTTGTAAAGACTTACGTCGAGAAAATCGGGATTTTCCTTGGGAAGCCCCGCCGCGACAACGCGGGTGTCGCCCAGTGTATCGGAATGATAAAGCAATGCGTCATAGTCGTAAGGCGCGCCGACAAACGCCGCAAATTTTTTTGTCGCAAAGTCAAAAAATTTTTGAGAATAATCTTGTTTTATTTCGGGATATATAAACCCCTCTTGTTGCAGCGACAAAAGAAAATTCAGCAATTTGCAAAAGCTTTCGTGCCTATCTTCGCTTTCAAAATTCAAATCTATTCCCGCCGAATACATGAAAGCCGTTATAGCATACCAATCAAGCGCGGGAAGCAAATAATATCCATCTTCCTTCAACTTTTGTCCCGCTTCGCGAAAGCTTTCCCAGTCAGTCAATTCCGCGACGTCTATACCGCAATCTTCCAAAATATCCACGTTATAATAGAGCGCAAAAGGATTGCACGAATGCGGTATGGCATACTTTTCCCAACCGTTTTCCGCAAAATAATTGTGATTGTTGAAAATATTGAAATCATCGGTATTCAAATCTTCAAAGCAGTGGAAATACTCGCAATAATTTTCCAAATAAAATTTCATCTGCGCGTCGTCAACAAGCACAATATCGGGCATGTCTTCATATTTTTCCTCACGTAAACATGTCGATAATTCTTCTTTTATTTCCGAGCCCGTTTTTTCCTCGACACTGATTTCAACATCGAAGTCTGTCGATTCTTCATTGAACATTTGCACCGCAAGCTGCAAAAGCTCCAAATGCTTTCCGTTTGCCCACACTTTCAAATAAGTTCTGTTTTCATCCATATAAAACTCTCCTTTTGGCGTATGCGTCATCCCATACGCTGTCTTAAATTTATCAGATAAAATAAGACAACAGTATGTCATGGTTAGCCTTCGAGTCCGAATAAAAATATAAATAATATTTGAACTTTGAACAAATAAAAAAGCTGCGGACAATTTCCGCAGCCGCAGCAAATTCCAATTTTTTCAATCAATTTTGTTTTTTAAGCAAATAAAACTACTATTTAAGAAATAATACTCTGCATAAGACAAAAAAACAACGTATATATTCGGCAAAGAATATCGATTTTCAAAATTCGCACAAAATAGAATTCAACACATAAAACTTGTCCGACGGAACGCGCAAACGCGAACCTACCTTTTCGAGCAGTCCTCTTTCCGCAAGCTCAAATGCCGTGCGCAAATAATCGTCTGCCGCCTTATTGAACTCGCTGCTTATCCTCTCCGCGTCCACGCCCTCCTCCGTGCGCAGACCGAGAATAAAGCATTCGTAAGCCTTCTCTTTTTCAGTAAGCCTGTGCCTGCCGACAACGGGCAGTCTGCCTTCGTCCAGAGCGCGGATATATTTGTCTAAATTCTTGACGTTTGAACGCCTCACTCCGTGCAAGTAGGAGTGCGCCGACACTCCCAGACCGATGTATTCTCCGCAACGCCAATAATTGAGGTTGTGCCTGCATTCCAAGCCCTTCAAGGCAAAATTGCTCACCTCGTAACGACAAAACCCTGCCGACAAAAGCCGTCGGTACACCGCATCGTAAAAATCCGCCGTCGCGTCCTCGTCGGGCAGCACAAGGCGGCGTCCTCCGCAAGTTTTTTTGTTTAACATTGCGGACAGCCTTGTTCCCCTCTCGACGGTCAGCGCATAGGCGGAAACGTGCGTAAGCTTTGCTTTGATTAACGTATCGAGTGTTCTGTCAAGTCTCTCCGGCGTCTCATAGGGAAGCCCGAGAATTATATCGGCAGATACGTTGTCTATGCCTGCGGCGGCGGCGAAACCGACCACGTTTTCAAATTGCGCCAGACAATGCGGTCTGTTAAGCAGCTTCAAAGTCCCGTCGTCTGCCGTCTGCAAGCCTATACTCAAACGGTTTACGCCGCTTGCGGCAAACTCAAAAATTTTTTCTTGGGATGCGGAGTCGGGGTTGCATTCAACCGTAATTTCCGCTTTCCCATTCAAATCGCAGACTTTTGCCACAAATTCGAGAAAATCCGTTATCAGAGACGAATCGACCGCCGACGGCGTACCTCCGCCGAAAAAAACCGTATCTATTTCAAACGGTTTTTTCTCTTTGGCTCCGTATAAAGTCAATTCTTTTTTAAGGCAGGAAAAATATTTCCGCGCAGCGTCAATACGGTTGGGATACGAACAGAAATCACAGTAAACGCATTTTTGCCTGCAAAAAGGAACGTGAACATAAAGCCCCGCCATCGCTCGTCAGTCCTCGTCTATTTTGAGTATGGACATAAACGCCTCGCTCGGTATGGAAACGCTGCCCACCTGACGCATACGCTTTTTGCCTTCTTTCTGCTTTTCGAGCAGCTTCTTTTTTCTTGTTATATCGCCGCCGTAGCATTTTGCAAGCACGTCCTTGCGCATTGCCTTAACCGTTTCGCGGGCAATAATCTTGTTTCCGATTGCCGCCTGAATGGGAATTTCAAACATCTGACGCGGAATCGCTTCCTTCAATTTCTCGGCTATTTTACGTCCTCGTGCATAAGCTCTGTCCTCGTGCACTATTATGCTTAAAGCGTCGCACATTTCGCCGTTCAAAAGCAAATCCAGCTTGACCAGCTTGCTTGGCACATATCCCTTTATTTCATAATCAAGGCTCGCATAGCCGCGCGTGCGCGATTTTAGCGTATCGAAAAAATCATAGATGATTTCGTTGAGGGGCATTTCGTAGTGTATTCTGACGCGCTTGGTGTCAACGTAAGTCATATCGGTAAAAACTCCGCGTTTTTCCTGACACAGCTCCATAATCGACCCCACATACTCGGGCGGCGAATATATGAACGCATTGACAATCGGCTCCTCCATGTGCTCTATATTTGTCACAGGAGGCAGCTTGGTCGGGTTGTCAATTTCCAAAACCCGGCCGTCCGTCGTATATACCTTGTAAGAAACGCTCGGCGCCGTGGTAACCAAATCGAGGTCGAACTCCCGTTCGAGACGTTCCTGAATTATTTCCATATGCAGCAGCCCTAAAAAACCGCATCTGAATCCGAAGCCGAGCGCCACCGACGTGTCCGGCTCGTAAACAAGCGCGGCGTCGTTGAGCTTTAATTTTTCCAGCGCGTCCTTCAAATCGTTGTATTTGGAGCCGTCCGCAGGATATATACCGCAGTAGACCATGGGCAACACGTCTTTGTAGCCTTTTAAAGCCTCGGCTGCGGGATTGTCCGCAGTTGTTATGGTGTCGCCGACTTTTGTATCCGACACGGTTTTTATGCTTGCTGCAATATATCCGACGTCCCCTGCCGAAAGACTGTCCGTCTGACGCATTTCGGGCGCGAATATCCCGACCTCCGTCACGTCGAAAACCTTGTCCTTGGTCTGAAACATTTTGATTTTGGAGCCGACTCTGACCTTGCCGTCAAAAATTCTTACCAGAATGAGCACTCCCTTGTAATTGTCGTATACGCAATCGAAAATAAGCGCCTTCAAGGGAGCGTTTTCGTCTCCTTTGGGACAGGGAATTTCCTCTATTACGCTTTCGAGCACCTTGTCGATATTTATGCCTTCCTTGGCGGAGATTAACGGAGCGCGGCTTGCGTCCAGCCCTATTTCCTCTATTTCCTGCCTGACCTCCTCGGGACGCGCCGACGGCAAATCTATCTTGTTTATCACGGGCACGATTGCCAAATCGTTGTCCAACGCCAGATAACAATTGGCAAGCGTCTGCGCCTCTACGCCCTGACTTGCATCCACAATCAGCAACGCTCCCTCGCACGCCGCGAGACTGCGCGAAACCTCGTAATTGAAGTCGACGTGTCCCGGCGTGTCAATAAGGTTGAGGGTATAATTTTCCCCCTTGTAGCAGTAATTCATTTTGACGGGAGCAAGCTTTATTGTGATTCCCCTTTCTCTTTCAAGCTCCATCGAGTCAAGCAGCTGATTTTCCATATCACGCTTGGCGACCTGTCCCGTATATTCTATAAGACGGTCCGCAAGAGTACTTTTTCCGTGGTCTATATGGGCTATTATGCAGAAGTTTCTCGTTCTTTGAAGTTTGTCCATTTTTTTATTATACTATTTCAGACTGCGCCTTGACAAACGTTTAATCGAAATTTCACATTGCATTTTTCTTACGAAACGGAAACGGACGACAGCTTGGAAACGAGACTGTCCACAAATTCGGTTATACTCATCTCGCGCCAGCTTTTTTCGTCGTTTTGATAAATTGCATCCAGCTGCTCCGCGCACTGAATTTCGATTACGCCGTTTTCAATCAGAGTCCCCATAGCGGCGTTGCTTACCGCGTCGGTGAGAGCGGCGGGCAGATTTGACAGAGAAGTGTCAGTGTCAATCAGTGACAGCACGCCCGATTGCTGCGATTGATAAAACTCCGACAGCGGCAGATTCATGATCTTGTCCGTTAAGTCGGAAGAGTCGAGATTTGAAACGAACAAATTGGAAACAATATTGTTTATGCCGTCCGCTTTGTTCCCGTTTTTGTCGTAGTATTGGTAGTCGAAGCATTCGTCCGTGTGCTGAGTATGGTCTGCTTTGCAGCTTTGCGCTTCGTAAAATTTCTTTGTCGTTGTGTCGTACCGTATGTAGAGTCCTTGATATTCACCTGTTGTGGTTATTATGCAGATGTTGTTTGATTCGTTGTCGGTCGTGACAGTCTCCAAAGTCAGCTGCAATCCGACTACGTCTATTTCCCGTCTGTGATAATCCAGCAGGTCGCCTACATACATTTCGTTGAGCTTTTCTTCGAGACGCGTTATTTCAGTGTCTGCAAGCTTTTGCATGATGACGGGAGAGTCTGCAGTCACTCCGATAAGCTCGCCGAAGGTCACCCCTTCAAGCAGTACGTCGAATTCGAAATTTGCCTCCGACAGCTCGCCGAGCGTTTTTGAGGCGATGTTGAGCGTCAGACGGTCGGTTATTTCCGTTTCGCCGTCAAACCATTTTCCGTCGTCGTCGCAAGCGTAGCCCATAAGCTCGCCCATTTTTAAATCACGCGCTATTGACGCAAAGTCGAGCGAGCCGTCTGCCAGCGACGCGGCGTCCTTGTCGATAAGCTTCAAGGTAAGCGTATCGGTAACCTCGCTTTCCCCGTTGTACCATTTGTTTTGGGTTGCGTTGAAAGTGTAGCCCATGAGGTCGCCGACCTTCATGCCCTTGACTATCTCCGCCAAATCCAATCCGTTGTCCTTGACGGTCATCAAATCACGCTCCGCGAGATTGATTGTCAGCTTGTCGGTTATTTCCGCTTCGCCGTCAAACCACTTTCCGCTTTCTTCGTCAAACGTATATCCCATAACGTCGCCTATTTTCATACCGTCTATGACGTCGTTTACCGAGAAGTCTCCGTTCAAAAGCTCGGTCATACTCAAATCGGCGATTTTGACGGTCAAAGCGTCGGTCACGACGGCGCCGCTGCCTGTTTTCCACGTACTCGCGCTTTCGTCGTAGACAAACCCAAGAACGTCTCCCGTTTTCAATCCGTTTGTCAACGTGTTCAGACTGAAACTGCCGTCTGTCAGCTGCGTCGTTTTTATATTTGCGATTGCAAGCTGAACCTTGTCGGTTATTTCCTTCTGTTCGTCGAACCATTTTTGGGTTTGTTCGTCGAAATCATATCCCATCATTTCGCCGACCTTTACGTCTTTGAGCATGGTGTTGACCGAAAAGCTGCCGTTTGTTATGTCTGAAAGCTCCACGTCGGCAACAATCAAAACCAGATTATCCGTGACGGGAGCGTCGCCGTTCAACCATGCGTCGCTGTTTTCGTCATAGGTGAAATTCATTACGTCGCCGATTCTTGCGCCGTCAAGCAAAAACGAAACCGCGTTGCCGCCGCTGTTGAGACTTGCGACGAATGCGCCTAGGTCTTTGGAGGCAATTATTCCTTCTATGCCGGTGGTTTTGATTTGCGGCACGACGGCCTTTAAAGTGACTCCTCCGAGCACCTTGGTCATGTTGAAGCTTGTAAGGTCGTTTAATGTGGGAGGCTCGGAACTGTTCTTCCAAGCCGTAACAATTTCGTCGTTTATCGCGCCGTTTAAAAGGGGCGCGAGGGAAGAAAGCTTGATTCCGCCGAGCGCGGCTTTAAGTCCGTTTTGGTCTGCGAAATTTACGCTTTTAAGCTCGTCGAACTCCTGATTTTGACTGTCAAGCCCCAACAGGTCGATTAAGTCCACTCCGAAGGCGCTCTTGACGGAATTTATGGAAAGATTGTTGTCGTTTATGAGCTTTACGCCGTCGATGATTATGTCAAGCAAAGGCATATCGTCGAAGCTTTTGCCTGCGTCGTTTACGTAGTCGGTGTTTGCGCCGAAGGTGGACGGCTTGATGATTGCAGCCGCAAGCACAACGCCGCCGACCAAAATAATCCAACCGAAAATCATGCCTAAAAAGAATGCAAGTATTCTCCTGCCCATATTTTCCTCCGCATTTAAGATACCTTTAAATTATAACATCAATTGCTTTAAACAGTCAATGGAAAATATTGGTTTGAAAAGCTTGGACTTTTAATCAAACAAATATATACTTTGCTTGCGCCAAGACAAAAATTATTTAACAATAAATATTTTTCACATTTTTCAGGCGTTTTTTGCTTGCAATTTGCCGTATTAAATTATAAAATAAACTATATTCATCTGAGAGGTTAAACTAATGAAAGACTCGATAATGGAAAGCTTTGGTCCGAGAATCAAGAAACTGAGACTAGAACGCGGCTACACGAGCCAAAAGGTTGCGGACGAGGTAGGCGTTTCAAAGGGATGCGTCAGCTTTTGGGAAAACGGGCTGAGCGAGCCGAAAGCGTCGCATATCGTGGCGCTGTCAAGGTTTTTCGGAGTAAGCTGCGATTTTCTGCTTGGCAGAACCTCGAATAAATAATTAAACGGACGGTTTTTTTACCGTCCGTTTCTTTTTAATCTTTTTTCATGGGTTCGGAGTTTTGCCGTCTGAAATAAAAACTTTGAATAAATTCATAGTCGGGAAGAGCTTTTTTTTTCATCGCATCAAACAGCCCCTGCCTGTCGTAAGGCTCAGTTACACTGTCGTATTTAAAAGAACCGTCGCCGAAAACTTCAAGTATAATTCCCCGCGCAAAGGAACCTGCGTGGCACCCCACCGAACCGACGTCAACATACAGTTTTTTGCCGCGCATAGACATAGGAGTGTGGTCGTGACCGAAAAAAATCACGTCCGCGTCGTAATGTGCAAACATTTTGTCAAGCTTTTCGGGCGTGGGATTTTTGTCCAGCGGCTGAAACGCCGAATCGTCCGCTTCCCTCGCGTAATGGGTGAAAATCACCTTCAAGCCGAAATATTCGCGCCTGAGCGTAAAAGGTATAGTTTCCGTTTTTTTGCGCAGCTCTTCCCCCAAACTGTCGAAAACAAAATTTTTATGCGCCGTCGAAATATGAGATTTGTCCGCCTGCACCCTGTTGTTTCTCACGAAATCGTTGTCATGGTTTCCCCTGACGCATTGAATGTAGGGATGGGCGAAAAAATATTCGACGCACTCGCGCGAATACGGCCCCATGGAAATCATATCGCCCAAATGATATATTTCGTCGCATTTTTCCCTGTTAAACAACTGCACGATTGCTTCCAGCGCAGGCAAATTGCCGTGCGTATCGGAAAAAATACCTACTTTTTTGCTGTCCAAAATTGTCTACCTCTGATTTTTTCGGAACACGCCGCAAACAGATTGCTATTTTGCGGATGCAAGTTCCAGCTTCAAATCGTTTTCCTTTATCCAGCCCGCCTTTCTTAAAATCAGGCAGAATGCCCAGCTTAAAACAGCCGGCAAAACAAACATAAGCAGAACTATGCCCGTGACAAGCAGCCACGTGTCCACGACGCCTGCCGACGCTTCTATCGTGCCGAAAAGACCGACCAGCCCCGCAGTGCCCATACCTCCGCCCGAAGCATTGCACCTTAGCCCGAACAGGCAGGTTGCAAGCGGACCGCAAATTGCAGACGCAAGCGTGGGCGGTATGAGAATGCGCGGATTTTTCATGACGTTGGGAATTTGCAGCATACTCGTGCCGATTCCCTGCGATATGAGTCCCGACCAACGGTTTTCCTTGAAGCTCATGACCGCAAAACCCACCATGTGGCAGCAGCAGCCCACTACCGCAGCGCCTCCGGCAAGAAGCATTGCGTCGCTCGTATTGTTGAGCGCAATAGCCACCCATATAGCCGCGCTCGATGTAGGCAGAGTGAGCAAAATTCCCATAACCACGGCAATTATTATTCCCATAAAGAAAGGAGTAAACTCCGTGGCAAGGGCTATGCCTTCGCCGAGCTTTGCCAAAAGCCAGGTTACGGGCGGACAAAGCGTGACCGCAACGACTCCCGCGACAAGCATTGCCAAAAGCGGCAGTACGATTATATCCAGCTTTGTTCTGCCCGCAACGAGAGAGCAAATCTCCGCGGAAATCAAAGCGGCAAGATAAGCTCCTATCGGATTGCCGACGCCTACGGTTATTTGAAGCGTCGGAAGCCAGCCGCTTGCGTTTGCGCCCGCCATACCTGCGACTATGCAGGAAAAAATCGTAAGCTTGTCGCATTTGAGCGAATAGGCAATGCCAGCGCCTATTCCCGCGCCCATCATAAATTTCGCAACGGTTGCCACCTGCAAAAACAGATTGCTTATCCAATTGCCGTCCGCACCGCCGAGCAGCTTGCCCAGCTGCTCGAAAATCGTCCCCGCAATCAGCGTGGCGAAAAGCCCCAGAGCCATACCCGAAAAAGCGTCTATAAACCAACGCTTGGCCAGCCGTCTGACCACCAAACCAAAGCCGCGCTTTTTGCTTTCGGCAGGCTCTGTTTTTTGAATTTCCGTTTCCGATGTGTTTTTTTGTTCGTCCATATTTCTCCTTTATTCAAGTTGCAGAATCTTTTTCATTTCATCCACAACTTCAATAAAGGCTTCTTCGTTGAACGGACTCTTTAGGCCTACGGAGTCAAGCAGCTCCGAAAACGGCTTTGTACCGGCTTGGTTTAAGAACTTCATATATGTTTCAAACGCCTTGTCGAAATCCTTTCTCATCATGATAAGGAATTGGAAGGCAGTGAACTGCGCCAGGCAATAATCGATATAGTAAAACGGACTTTCAAAAATGTGCATTTTGAGCTGCCATTTTCGTCCCGATTTGAAATAAGGCACACCCTTGACGCTAATCCACGGCATAAATTCGCGTTCGATTGACGCCCAGAACTTGTTTCGCTCGCGTTTTGTCAGATTGTAATAATCGTAAACCGTCTGCTGAAAATAATCCACGATTGTGCCGTAAGGCAAAAAGCAGAACGACTCGGCAATATGCTGCCAGCGGTATACGTCTGCCTTTTCACCGAAAAACAATTCCATCCACCTGTGGGCGAAATACTCCATGCTCATGGAGTGCACCTCGCACGTTTCCATCGTCCCCTGACGCGCAGCCCACGCAGCGCCGCAGTTTACGTCAAAGGATTTGAAGGCGGCAAGCGCGTGACCGAACTCGTGCGTCAAAACATCCACGTCGCCGGAAGAACCGTTGAAATTTGAAAGAATGAAGGGCAGCTTGTATTCCGAAAGCTCGGTGCAGTAGCCTCCGCCCCATTTGCCCTCGCGGCTCAAAAGGTCGAAAGCCTCGCTCTCTTTCATCGTCTCAAACAGCTTTTTTGTCTCCCCGCTCATTTGTGAATACATTTTTTCCGCGTTGTCTACAATATCCTGCGCACTGCCCGACGGTACGGCTTCCTCTCTGCCGTAAACGCCGTCGTCGTAAACCATGAGCTTGTCGACGCCGCACTCCTTGCGGATTTTTTCCTTTATCTGACAACAAACGGGCACCACGTACTTTTTTACGTTTTCGCGGAAAACCGCTATATCGTTGCTGTCATAGCAATTGCGCGTCATGCGCAGATAACCCAGCTCGGAAAAGCTTTCCATGCCGAGTTTTTTCGCCATACGCGTGCGGACTTTGACCAGCTTGTCGTAAATATCGTCGATTTTTTTGCCGTTGCGCTTCATTTCCTTTCCGAGAGCCATATACGCGCCCTTTCTCAGCTCTCTGTCGGGATTCGAATCATATTTTTTGATTTGCGCCGTAGTAAGCTTTTCACCGCGATACTCGACGACAATGCCGCTCATTAGAGTGACGTACTCCGTGCACAGCTTGTTTTCCTCAACCATGTCGGCAAGTATTTTTTCGTCTATGCTCTTGGCGGAAATGAGGAAATTGGTGAATACTATTTGCGGAATCCGCTCCTTTAAAGCCGACTTGAATTTGGAGTTGAGATAACACTTGTTGAGGTTGTTTAAGGCGTTGTCGATTTCAGGAGTTATCTCGTTGATATAGTCGTACTCCTTTGCGTAAAATTCGTCCTTAGTGTTTTGAGTGAAACGGATGTTTGCCAAAGACAGGTTTGTTCTCAGCTCGGAAACAACCTTGTCGATTTCCTTGTCGATTGCAAACTGCTCCTCAACGCTCTCCGCACTGTTGAAACGGCGGATAAAATCCTCAATCTGCGCGACGATTTTATCCTTGTCCGGCCTTGTGTAAGGCATCTGAGATACTTTCATAAAAAGAACTCCTTGTTGTGTTGAATTATAATTATATATACAGTCCGCCGTTGACGGACAAAACCTGACCTGTGATGTATGACGAGTCGTCGCCGGCGAGAAAAGCAACTGCACGGGCAATTTCCTCCGGAGAGCCTGCGCGGTTCATCGGAATCTGCTCCAAAAATTCCTCCCTCTCCTTTTCGGACAGTCTGTCGTTCATTTCCGTGCCGACAAAGCCGGGACTCACGCAGTTGACGCGCACTCCCGCAAGAGCGTATTCCTTGGCAAGAGCCTTGACCAATCCGACGACTCCCGCTTTGGAAGCGGAGTAAACAGCCTCGCAGGAAGCGCCCGTTTCCCCCCATACGGAAGAAACCGCCACTATGCTGCCTTTGCCCGCGCCTGTCATATACGGCGCGGCTGCCTTCACGCAATTGTACGCGCCTTTGAGATTTGTGCGCATAACGGCTTCGTACTCCTCCTCCGAGACGTCGTCCAACAGCCCGAAATGCGATATGCCTGCGTTAAGCACCAAGACGTCGAGACGTTTATATTTTGAAACAAATGCCTCGATTCCGCTTTTGACCTGCAAAAAATCTCCCACGTCGAAAGGGAGCTCCGACGCGTCGCCGCCCGACGACAAAATTTCCGTTACCGTCCGCAGCGCGGCCGCGCGGTTTTTTAAATAATTGACGCCTACGGTATAGCCCTGCTTTGCCAAAAGCAGGGCGACGGCTTTGCCTATGCCGCGCGACGCCCCAGTAACCAATGCCGTTTTCACGCTGTTTCTCCTTTTCGTCTCAAACGCCTGACAAATCCGCCTGCGGCGTTGACGATTTTTGCGACAAGCCACATATTGAATTTGAGTAACGGAAAAGATATAAGAACGGATGAGACAAGCAGCAAAATCTCCACGCCGTTGAGCCTGACGTAGCCGAAAAACCACGGCAAAGCAAATATGCCCAACAACACCAGAACAAGCACTCCCGCAAGCATGAGGGACTTCCACCAGTTGAGCGGTTTGCAAGCGTAGTAAAGCGCGAAATAGCTGCCGAAGGTCAACGCCAGCACCGCTATGGTGGAAAACTCGTCAAGCCCTATGCTGACCGACAGCCAGCCCGAGCTTTGCGTGGACAAAAACACGACGTACAGGGAAACTGTTACTACAAGAAACGTAAGCGACGCGGGAAAACTGCGTTTGGCTACGTTTACGAGGAACCTCCCCCGTATTATATCGTTGTTTTTTTGCAGCGCGAGTATGGTTGTGGGCAGCCCGACGATAATCATTTCCAACAGCATGACCTGCGAAGAAGTAAACGGATAAGCCACCTTTTGCCCGAAGCCGTAATTGGCTATGACGATAAGCAGGTTCAGCACAATCGTATAAATAGTCTTCATAAAATACATGCTTGTCGCCGCCTGTATGTTGTTCACGACCTGCCGCCCCTCGGCAACAACCTGAGGAAGGCTCGCAAAGTTGTCGTCCAGCAAAACCAGATGCGCCGCGTTGCACGCCGCCTGACTTCCTCCCGCAAGCGCGATTGCACAGTCGGACTCGCGCAGAGCAAGTATATCGTTTACGCCGTCCCCCGTCATTGCCACCGTGTGTCCCGCCTTTTTGATTGCCTTTACCAAAACGGCTTTCTGCTCGGGCGAAACCCTGCCGAAAACTGTGTATTTCGTAGCAATCTCGGCAACCGTTTTTTCGTCCAGACCTTCGAGACTTATATAATTTTCCGCGTTTTCCACACCCACCTTGGCGGCGATGTGGCTAACGGTCAACGGATTGTCGCCGCTTATTATCTTTGCGCCTACGCCGTTTTCCTTAAACCAATTGATTGTTTTTACCGCGTCGTCGCGTATATGGTCCTCAATCACAATCAGCGCAATCGGACGGCGCACGACGGGCAGTTTTATTTCCTCGTCCTTTTTGGCATAAATTACGCTGGACGACTGCGCCAGCAGCAACACTCTGAAACCCTTTTCGGCATATTTCCTGACCAACGAATCAACCCGTTGATTTTTCGAGTTGAGCACAAATTCGGGCGCGCCGAGAAAAAAGGTGCCTTCCTTTTCAAAGGATACCGCGGACAGCTTGCGCGAGGAGGAAAAAGGAACGATTGCCGTATGTTTAAGCACGCTTTTGGCGCCGAAATGCTTTTTTAAAGCTTTGGACGTCATGTTTTTGTCGTTTTGCGCCTTCAACACCGAACCCATGATTTCTTTTAGAGTGTAGCGGGAGCCGCTGTTGAAATCAATGGTCTCCACCACGCGCATGGTTCCGTCCGTCAATGTGCCGGTTTTGTCAAGACAAATGGTATCCACACGGGCGAGCATTTCAATACAATACAGCTCCTGCACCATTGTCTTGCGTTTTGAAAGCCTGATAACGCTTACCGCAAGCGTCATGCTCGTGAGCAGGAAAGGTCCCGCCGGTATCATACCGATAACGCTGCCCGCCGTGTTGGTCAGCGCCCTTATAAAAGCCTCGTCACTGTTCAGCCCCGAAGCCAGAAATGTCGTATAATTGGTCTGCCACATAAAGTAAATCATCAGTATGATAATCACCGCAACGACCTTGAGTATGATTTTGAGACCGCCGAGCAGCTGCGAGCGCGGCTTTTTGTATTTCCGTGCGCGGCTTGTCAGCCCTTCTATATAATTTGCCTCGGCTATTTTGTCCGCTCTTGCAAGACAGGCGCCCGAAACGACATAGCTGCCCGCAAACAAAGTATCTCCCTTTTTTTTGACAACAGACTCGGATTCTCCCGTAAGCATCGATTCGTTTACTTCGGTCTGACCTTCGAGAACAACGGCGTCGGCGCAAATCTGAACGCCCGTTTCAAGCTTCATCACGTCGTCAAGCACGATTTCTTCGACTGAAATTTCCGTTTCCTTGCCGTCGCGCACTACCTTGACGGCGGGAGCGGCAACGATTCTCAACTTGTCAAGAGACTTTTTGGATTTAATCTCCTGAAAAATCGCTATGCCCGTGTTGACAACGGCAACAATCAAAAAAGTAATCTGAGTCCATTGGGCGTAAACCATAAGTATAACGGCAATGACCAGATACAGCATATTGAAAAAAGTGAAAATATTGCCGAGAAAAATCTGAAGTACGGATTTTCCCTGTTTGCGCGGCAATTCGTTTACGTAGCCGTCCTCTTTTCTGCTTTCAACCTGTTCGCTTGTCAATCCCTCGTCCGCCCGCGGACAATATCTTTGCGCCAGACTCAAATCGGGAGTTTTGCGGCGCTTTTTTTTGCGGGAAGCTTTTTTGCTTTTTTCCTCGCCGTCGCCGTCGTCAGGCAGCCGCGGCTCGTCTGCCGACGCTTCTTCCGTCTCCGAAAGCTCGTTTCCCCGATTTTCCTCGTTTGAAGAACTTTTTTTTCTTGCGGCGAACAAATTTTTGAGCCGCGTCGAAACCGACGCTTCGGAAACCTCTTTTTCCGTTTTTTCGGCAACGCAAGGCGCGGCGGAATCCTCCGCCGCTTCCAAATCGTCTTTAAGTGTAAAAATCGGCTGCGTACCGTCGTTCTTCATGTCAATCCAACTTTTTTATTCCCTGTTCCGAGCAAACGAAAAACTCCGTATATCCCGCCTGCTTCAACGAACTAAGCTGAAATCCGAAATTTTTTATTTTTTTGAGAACAAGACACACGTTGCCCTCCGTCCGCTTTTGCGCTGCCGCAGACAACGCCGAAGACAACACTGCGGGCGAAGCGTTCTTTTCCGTAAGGAAAACTACTTTGCCCTGTCCGTCGTCCACCGTCATGCCCTTGTCTTTGAGAATATTGAAAATTCGCTCGAAGCCTATGCTGAAACCGCAGGCGCATACTTTGCCGCCGATTAACTTGCCGAGCAGCTCGTCGTACCTGCCGCCTCCGCCCACCGAAATTCCGTAATCTCCGTAGGAAATCTCGAAAATCGTGCCCGTGTAATAATTCATGCCGCGCACGAGAGAAGCGTCGAACCTGATTTTTTCAAAACCGCAAGCCCTGACCGTGCCGAAAATATTGACAAGATTTTCTCCCGCTTCGGGACAAAGGGAACAGGCCTTTTCCAGCGCAGCCTTTTCGTTTTCGTCCCCGAGGCTCTCCGTAAGCTCGACGAGCTTTTTTGCGCCGTCAGCACCGAATGCCTCCGAAAGCTCCTTTTCTACGCCGTCCGCGCCGATTTTGTCCAGCTTGTCCAAAGTTACAAACACCTTGTCGAAATCCTTTTCGCAAAAGCCGCAAGCAAGGGCAAGCGCCTTTAACAACCGTCTGTCGTTGACTCTCACGCAAAAATCAGGCAAGCCGAGCTTTTCCAAAGCTTCGCCCGTTGCGAGTATGAGCTCTGTTTCGGCAAGGAAGGACTCCTCGTTGATTATATCGATGTCGCATTGCACGAACTGACGGAAACGCCCCTTTTGCGGACGCTCGGCGCGCCAGACGCTGCCCGTCTGCATAGCCTTGAAAACGGAGGGCAGCTTGCCGCAGTTGTTGGCAAAATACCTTGTGAGCGGCACCGTCAAATCGTAACGCAAGCCCAAGTCGCACAAATCGTCGGCGGATGAGTTTTCCAGCTTTTCGCCGCGTTTGAGAATTTTGAAAATAAGCTTTTCGTTGTCGCCGCCCTGCTTGGAGGTCAAAAGTCCCAAATCCTCTACGCAGGGAGTTTCTATTCCCGTAAATCCGTATGAGCGGTAAACGCCTTTTATTGTGTCCGAAATTTTTTCCCTAAGCAGCAAATCCTCGGGAAGAATATCTCTCATACCCTTAGGGGGAGTTTTGTCAAACATTTTTTTATCCTTGTCTTAATGTTTTATTTTAACATCGAGCGGAAATATTGTCAATCAATTAAATATTCTGTCCGCCCACCTCGCCATTGCGTCAAGCACTATGTCTCCCTGCTTGTCGCTTTCGTTGGCAAACAGATACAGCTTTATCAAAGGCTCGGTTCCGCTCGGACGTATGACCAAACGGTTTCCGTGAATCATATCTACAATCAGCATGTCGCTCCTGCCGAAATCCTTGTATTTGGAAACGCGCAAATCCGTTTTGGACGTTACCGGAATTCCGTTTATATCGTCTTTTATTGCCGTGCGGACGTAATCCAGCAGCTCCTGTTTTCTTTTTTCGCCGTCGGCTCCCGCAAACTCATAGGAAATCTGCCTGTTTTTGAAATTGCCGTATTTCATTTTCAGATTTTTGAATTTGTCCACAAGCGTAAGGTTTTTGCGTTTTAAGGCTGCGCACATCTGCACGGCAACCAAAGACGCCACGACGGCGTCCTTTTCGCGAACTCTGTCCCCCACCAGATAACCGCAGCTTTCCTCCATACCCATGACGAAATCGCGCTGTCTGTCAAATTCAAGCTCTGTCACCTTGGCACCGATGTTTTTGAACCCTATCATGGTTTCAATCGTCTCTGCGTCGAAAACTTCCGCAATTTTGTCAATCATAGGCGTAGTGACCACGGATTTGACTACAACGGGATTTTGCGGCATCCTCTTGGTCTGCTTCATGCTGTAAAGCACAAATTCCGTCATGAGCGCGGCGACCGTGTTGCCGTCCAGCACGACATATTCGCCCTTGTGCAGCACGGCAAGCCCCATTCTGTCGCAGTCGGGATCCGTAAGTATGACAATATCGGATTTTTCCCGCTTGGCTTCCTCGATTGCCAGCTCAAAGGTCTGCGGCTTTTGCGGGTCGGGCGACGGGCAGGTGGTAAATTTTTCATTGGGGAAGGATTGAGCCGTAACGGTTTTGACTTCCTTGACTCCCGCCCGCTCCAAAATACGCGGAACCATATGCCAGCCCGTGCCGTTGAGCGGCGAATACATCACCTTCACGTCCTTTGCGGGCAACGGAGAAATTTCCCAGACCGCATCGAGGTAATCCCGCTTTATCTTGTCCGTCATATACTCGATTTTTTCTTCTTCCAGACAACCGTTGAGGTCTCCCATAGGCACGGAAAAATATTCTATTTTGGACATTTCCGCGGAGATTTCCGCCACGGCAGAGTCGTTTATCTGACAGCCCGTGTTGTTATAAAATTTGAAGCCGTTGTATTCCTTGGGATTGTGACTCGCGGTGAACATAATTCCGCCGTCCGCTCTGAGCGTCCTAATCGCAAAAGACAAAAACGGCGTGGGCTGCATTGTGTGCGCAAGAAACACCTTGATACCGGAGTTTGCCAAAATGCACGATGCAATCTGCGCAAAGCGCTGCGAGTTGTGGCGGCTGTCAAAGCTAATGGCAACCGACTGCGCTTTTTTCCTGTTGAGAAAAACCGCGTATGCTTTGACGGCGCGGGCAACCGTGTAAATGTTGACGCAGTTGGGACCTGCGCCCAGCTTGCCTCTTATGCCCGCTGTTCCGAAAGACAAATCCTTAAAAAAGCAATTTTCTTTGGCAACCTCGTCGCCTTCGAGTTTGTTTAACTCGTTTCTGATTTCTTCGTCATACACGTTGGCCTTCCAAAAGGCGAATTTGTCATTGTAACTCATAAACTGTTTTTATCCCTTTTTCTTTTATTATAACACAAGCATTGAAAATTTGCCACCGTTAGTGCGTATTAAAAAAATTTTTTGCCGCGCGGGTTGAGACGTTTTAAACCGCAGGAACAATACATATATTTTAATATGAAAAAATTTAAAGTATTTGTTTGTATTATAACCGTTTTATGTCTGTTTTTGTGTTTTGCGGGCTGCGGGGAAAACAAAAGCACAAACAAAAACCTGACCGCTCTCAAGCTTAAAGTGACGGACTTGGACGGAAACGCGGTCTCAAAAGCGCAAATCACGCTTGTGGAATGCGGTTCGTCGTTTTTTACCGACAACAACGGTTTAAGTCCCACAATGGAAGTTCAAATTTCAAAAACCGCTCTCAACGTAAACGAGGATTGGTCTACCGTCACCGTTGTGGTCAGCTGCGAGGGCTTTGTCACAACCGTGCTTTTCAATTGCGTGGTCAAAGACAATCAGACACGGGGAGACCTGACCATACGCCTTTTTAAGCTCGACCAAAGCGAACTGCCTTACGTTGCGATTGTCGAAGTGCCTCCCGATGATTTTATCAAGAATCTGACGGGCGCAACGGACAACGCTCAATCCGAGCCGACCGAATAAAACCGAAAAAAAAGATTTTATTTTTTTCCGCGCAAAATAATTGTCAAAACCTTCCCGATATGATATAATTCTACCGTTAAAAATATACGGGCAATTAACTCAGTTGGGAGAGTGTCTTCTTGACGTGGAGAAAGTCAGGGGTTCGAGTCCCTTATTGCCCACCATTATCCGGACGTCGCCTTTTGGCTTGTTCGGATTTTTCTTTTGACAGAAAATCCGAACTTCGCCTTGTGGCTCGTCCGTCTCGGCAGTACAATAATTGAGGACGAATTTTGTGACGCTCGCACACGTTGCTCGCTGCTCCGTCGCTGCCGCTCCTTGCGAGTCCCTTATTGCCCACACCACGTCGAAACGCGACGAACTTTGCAAATAAGACAGCTTTTGCTGTCTTATTTGCTTTAACGTCGGTCTCCTTTCCCAAAAAGTTTCAAGGAACTTTTGGGATTTTTAATTTAGTATTAGCAAAATCAAATCTCGACGTCGCTTTTTGGCTTGTTCGGATTTTTCTTTTGAAAATAAAAAAACGGAACAGGCAAACGCCTGTTCCGTTTTTGTTTCAGTATTAGAACACCGATTTTTTTGCCGTCAAGCTGCCAGCTCCTGTTCCTCCACAGGCTGCTGTTCGCTTTCCTCGGGTTGTTCCTCCTCGACGACTTCCGTAATCTCTGCCGTCTTGCTGCCTTCTTCGCCGCTTATCTTGACGGTGAAGGTTTTTCCTGCGGAGTTTTTAACCGTGTAAACGTCGGCTACGTCGTCATAAACGCTCTCGGTAATCAGATAGAGGTAAGTGGTTTCATTTTCCGTTTCTTCGTCTTTGACGGTATTCGAAATCAAAAGAATGCCTTTTGTAGGACTCAAATCAACGAATGACAAGCCGTCCTCGGAATAAATTGTTTCCACAGTCTCACAAGAAACTGTAACCGTGTCAATGAGACTGAGAATATAAGGATTCTTTTCTTCCTCATCCGAACCTACTCCTGTATCGGTTTTTTCCGTAATCTCTATCGTGTAGTAGGTTGTGGAAGTAATCTTGCCGTCATCCGTCTTTTCTCTGAGCACATAATAAACTTTGCTCAAAGAAGTGGCGTAAATGTTGGCGGCAGATTCAATTTCAACGTCATCCTTGAACAGCTTGATTGAGTAGAACGCACCCTGCGCCAAGCTGGTGTCGGTGGCGATAACTCTTTCAAACACGACTTTGTAACCGTCCGCGCTCTCTACCGTTTCCTCGCGTGTCATGGCGTAAACATTGTAACCCGAACCGACATAAGTGCTGCCGATAGCGAAATACAGGTGATAATCGTAGCCGTCCTCTCCCTCGAAGTTTACCGTATAAATTTTTGTCTCTTCGTCGTATACGTAATCGGCGGTATTAAAGGACAGAATATTGCCATTCAAGTCATACATGAGAGCACTTACGCCGAATGTGCCCTTTATGTAGGAATTTTCGGCGGCGACGCCGGTTTCGTCATAATCGGTTATTATTGCAATTTCACCCCAACTGTTTGCTAAGCTCTGACCGAACAGCATCGCATAGAGGTAGTACATGTTCAAATATGTGCAGGAAGGAAGGGTCCTTCTGTGCTCCATCGCGGTGACTTTATAGGTATTTCTGTCGCCGTTGAACGTCACGCTGATGTAGAAACGGAAATACTGAACCGTGACGTACATCGTTCCGTTTTCCTCTCTTGTGACGGTGCAATCGAACTCTTTGCCGTCGATTTTCACCTTGCCCGACACATTGAAACTGGTTAAACCGTTGGGAGTGAAAGTCAAATCCTCAAGAGGCTTTTTGTAATTTTCTTCACCCTCTTTTTCAAGGGGCACGGGATATTTTTCTTTCGTTGCTTCATCGCGTCCGAACAATACGGCAAAGCCGTTGTTGCGGATATATGTTACGTCGTTGTACTCAACGGTTTCGGCAAACGTACCGAACTGTTCCTCTACAAAACCGTATTCGTTTGTTACAACGCCCGTTTCGCCCGCGTTGGCTCTGCGATAAATAACTACTATGTCGTTTACAACATTGTAGTAATAACGCGTAGCGCCGTTGAAAACGGCAAAACCGTATTTTGTGAACTGCAACGACGCGCCAAGGTCGGAAGTGTAATATCCTCTTTCCGGGAAGTTGAAAGGCGTGGCAACACCTTTTTCGTTGTCATAAATGTAGATGCAAGCGTCTTCGACTTGGGTGCTTGCGTAGTAGAGCATATTATCCGTTATGATAATATATTCTCCGACTTCCCTTTCGCCCATCTTGTTGTATCTGACCGCTCCGCCGTTTTCGTCAAGCACGAGCACGGAGAAATCGGTTTCATTGACGTAGATACGCGCCACCTCTTTGTGCGAAACCACAAAGACATTGTAATAGGACGAGGAAATCTGAATAACGCCGCGTTTGCCTACTATCGTCGTATTTTCGCTTCCGTCTTGATAAACGAGAGTGAACTCGTAGCCGTCGGACGTGTAGGTTCCGTTATCGTCGATGTAATTCTTTTCGGAATCATTGCCGATAGTAAATACGGAAAGCTTGCCGTAGCCGTCCAGCTCGACGTAAACGCCTGTGGCGTTCTGATTGTCCATCAGAATGTATGTTCCGTACTCGGCTCCGCGCGCGGTGAATTGTTTGTTGTCTTTAATGTCAAAGTAACGGTACGCGTTGTCGATAATCATGCAAACGACATTGCTTTCGGAAATAAAGTAACTGCTCTTTACCGTTGTGCCGTCGTCGCTGTTGAAATACTCCGCCATGTAGCTGAATCCGTCCAGTTTCAACCTGCTGCCGTTTTCCGCACGATAATCGCCGTTGTAAGTCTCGTTGTAGCGCGAGAACAAATTGTTGTTGGATGCGTAAAGGCGGATAAATTTGAAGGTAAGCGCCTCGTCGGAAGAAGTAAACACCCAAATATCCGAACCATCCACAGCGGTAAACTCGGAAGATTTTTCAACCGTGCCTTCGTAAACGGTTTCGGTTTCTCCGTCTTTCACGGTGTAAACCGCGCCGCCCTTGCCGTCAAAAGCAAGAGTTTGGTTTGAGGTGTACTTGTTGCCTTGGATAATTTCCTTAGCGGTGTAGGGAGCGTGTTGAAGGACAATGAACGTATTATTTTCTTCGTCAAGTTCCAAATACATTGTGCCCTGAGAGGTAGACACTGTCAATATGTTGCCGCTGACGGTATATACCGCAGTGAAGCTGCCGTCTGTGCTGTTGTACACGATAAATCCGCCGACAAGGAAAATGCTCGCGTCGCCAGAAGTATATGTGGCGGTCGGCAACTTCGTAGTTGTGTTGTCGGAGCCGTCAATTCCCTTAGTTGTCACGGAATACCAATAAGTAACGCCCACGTTGCCCTTGCTCGTTTGCAAAACGGCAGTGTTGAATACAAACGACACGACGGTCTGCAAATCGTAAGGCTCGGTAACGAGTTCTTCCTCAACGTCAAAATATTTATCCGCAGTGTACATATAGGTTTTTGTGTTTTCGTCAAACACTATCGTGCCTTCGGAAATTTTGACATATTCAGATTGTTTTGTGCGTCCGTAAAGGGTGGCTTTGCCCTCTGCGCCGTCGTTGACAGCCAGCAACGGAGAGTACCAATAAAGAACCTCGGGGTCGCTGTCTCTGTAATAATATTCGCCGTAAGAGTTGTGCTTCTTTTCAAAGTAATACTTGGTTTCGGTTATCGGGTTGTCGTTGTCTCCGACTGCGCCCGTGTCAACCTCAACATCCTTGACGATAAATGTAAAGGTAGCGGGATTGCTGCCCACTGCGCCCTGCTCGGAATAGAACCTGATAATGCTTCCGCCGAGCACGGACGTGCCGACAACCTGATAAACGCCTTTGAGCGTTGTGGTGCCGTCGAAATACGTCGCGCTGTAAAGCCCGTCCATCGTAAAAGTGGCTTGGGAATTCTCGGATTCATAGGTTTTGTCGGAGCTTTCGTCGTAGATAACATAGCCCTGCACAGAGGTGCCGCTCATAATCTGAAATACGCCCGCGACAATGCCCATAGACGTCCTCAAAGTTATGAGCTGAGTCTCGGTGTCGTAAGTATACCTGTACGCCGAAGTAGAAGTACCCATGTTGATAACGGCGGTTCCGAAGCCGTCGAGCAGCATCTGATAAACCGACGTGAAGTAAACCAGTTGACCGTCGTTGATTGCAAAGCGCACAAGACCGCCGTTGTCGCGTCCCAAAGCGTACTCTTCTTCGTTGCGTATTTGAAAAGCGTCCGTACCGCCGGCAGTACCGACTATGAAGTTAAAGTTGTCTCCGCCGTCGTCAAAATGCGTGGTATAAATACCGTTTTCGTCTACGGTATAATAGCCTTTGCGCTCAACGGTAATAATTCCCTTTTCGTCTTTTTCGACATACGAGATTCCGTCAAATCTGTCAATTTGGAGGAATACGTCACTGTTGACTCCCACTCCGGAGACAAAGAGGTCGTACGTCATGCCGCTGTTGCCGTTATCCTGAAAAACAAAGGTTCCGTTTTCATTGACCTTGCCGGTAATCACTATATCGTCTTTCGAGTTTCTGATACGGAACTCGTTGTTCTTGGCGTTCAACTCGCCGATAAAATACTCGCCGCCGCGATACAAATAAACTACTTCGGCGTCGTCGGGGTCGAGGAATATGTAGTCTTCGCCCTCGAACATATCGACGAGACCGACGCTCCACACCGCCTCGAACACCATGTCGTCGTCGGGAATGAAGCTTTCGGGCTCGGTATCAACGCTGCCGTCCTGAATGGAGTTTCTGAGCAAAGAGTATATTATATTGGTTTTGTATATGGTTTCTCCGCCGTCGGCGGTCCAGCCGACTAGAAGTCTGCCTTCGCTCTCGAAATTTACGGGCACGGTGATTTCTTCGCCGTACTTGACTTCAAAGGATACGTCGTCGAACTCCTCGCCCGCATCGAAAAAGACAAATAAAGTCTTTCTGTCAAAATAAAGTTTAAATACGTTTTCGGACGCGTTTTCAGACAAGGTTTTGCTCGCGACCTCGCCCTCGTGACCGACATTTCTTTCAAAACCCGTCACATCTATTTCGGGAGAAACTTGCGTTCCCGCCCAATCGTAAGCCGTGACGTCGCTGTCCGCTTTGACATACTTGGTTTCGTCGTCTTTGTCCTGCAAATACAATTCAACGGTGTAAGCGACCTTGTATTTGGCTTTGAGCGTGACGTTTTCCGAAGGCATAACAGCGCTCTCGGACAATGCGTCGTCACCTTTGAACCAGCCTGCGAACTGATGATTGGCTTTTGACGGCGCAAGCTCCTTGACCGCGTTATACAAATTTGCTCCCGCTTTCAAATGCAACGACGTCGCGGAAAGCGAGCCGCCGTCAAGGTCAAGCGTAACTGTATAAAGCTGCGTCCACTTTGCGTAATAAGTAGCGTCGTTTTCAGCCACCACGCTTGTAACCGCGCTGCCGGAAAAGTTTGCGTCCGTGAACCAGCCGTCGAACTCGAAACCTGTCCTTGTGGGTACGGGTAATTCATAGCTCTCGCCCTTTTTGACCTCAACGGTTTCTATCGAGCTTCCGCCGTTGGTCTCAAAGGACAACTTTACGATGTCTTTGCCGCAGGCAGAAACTGCGCACAGAACAATCGCAAATAAAATTGCCGTTAATAAAAACCTAAATTTTTTCATGCTTAAATATATCTCCTGTATTTATATTTAATGTTTTCCTACACAAGTGTATTTGAGTTTCGACGCCGTTTCACATGAAGGTAAGCTCCTTTGACATTGATATGCCCTATTTATTCAATCTGCGGATTTTCATCCGAGAATTGCAAAATAACAATCAATCCTTTTGCGCAAATTCTTCAAGACCAGAGCGACGGAACATCCGACCACGGCCAGTCGATTTCTCCTTCACCCGGTTCTTCGTCGTCCGGCTCCTCCGTTTCTACCTCCCAGACGGTGTAGAGCGTCGTTCCCTCAGGCAGGTCGGCAATGTCACTGCCTGTCAATTCGGGCGTCGTTCCGTCAGCCTGCGTTGTCCAGCCCGAAAAGTTGTAACCCCTACGGGAAGGCGAGGAGAATCTGTTGTTTCCGAGTACAGGCGCGCTGTCGCCCGACTCACTCAATCTTTCGACATTGAGCATCAAGCTTTCGTTTATAGTAACCGAAACGACATAGCTTCCGTCTTCGGACAAGGTGCAGCCCAGCATAACGGGACGAAATGAGGAATTCCACCTCGTATCCCAGCTCTCGGGCACGCTTTGGGCGTCGCTGTAAACGGTCAACTGTGTGCACCTGTAAAACGCGTGCGCTCCGACATTTTCCAAAGTGCTCGGCAAGAGCACCGACAAAAGCCCGGTACAGCTTCTGAAAGCCTGTTCTCCGATTGTTTTGAGACTCGATGGCAGATAGAGCCGAGTCAGGTTTCTGTTTGCGTAAAAAGCAAATTTTCCGATTTGTTCGATGCCGTCGGCAAACTCCGCGCGTCTCAGCGATGCGCAATCCGAAAAAGCATAGTCGCCTATCACCCGCAGCGAAGAAGGAAATTCAAAGGTTTTGAGGTTGGCACAACGCGCAAAGGCATATTGACCGATAGTCGTAAGGTTAGGCACAGCCCCCTCTACAAATCCTACCTTTTTCAACGCAATGCAGTCTTGAAACGCAAGCGCACCGATAGATACGACGCTAGAAGGCAAGTAAACTTCGCTCAGCGAAATGCAGTTCAAAAAGGCATATGCCGAAACTTCCTTCAAATAATCTCCGAAGTCGATTGTCTTGATGTTTTTGCATCTGAAAAACGCAAAGTAACCGATTTCCTCGACACGTCCGCTCGACAGGTCAATCTCGCTCAACGTATGGCAATCGTAAAAAGCGGAACGTCCTATCTTTTTGAGATTTGCAGGTATATCAATGCTGTACAGTGACTCGCATTTGTAGAAAGTGTAATCCTTTATTTCCTGAAGGTTTTCGTTGAGAGAAATTGCAGACAGACCGGTACAGTTGTAAAAAGCGCCCGTTCCGAGATAACGCACGTCGGTAATGGCGCCTCTGACATTTTTGAGAGACTCACAACCCAAAAACGCGAAGTCTGCGATGCCTATCGTATCATCCTTCAAAGTTACGGTAGTAATGTTTATTTCTTTTCCTTCCGCATCGACGGTGTTGTAGCCTACCACCCAATTTCCGGCGTAAACAACGCCTTCTTCGGTGGGATTGTTCCACAAAGCGGTGTCTACAAATGCTTTTTCTCCTATGCTTGTCACGCTAGCGGGTATTAGATTTCCGTTTTCCGGGTTAGCCAATTTGTCGCAGCCGTAAAAAGCATTGGTACCGATGCTTTTCAGATTTTCACCTAAATTCAAAATCATCAGATTGTCGCAATCGGTAAAAACGCCGTAAGCTATTGTTTCCACACCGGGCAGCGTGACGCTGTACAATGCTTTGTTTTTTGCAAAGCAGGAATCGCCCAGATACTTTATCGATGAGGGCAACACGACTTTTGTAAGGTTTTCGCACGATGTAAAGGCTCTGCCGACAATGCCGACCGTTCCCTCTTTGAAATCGTTCGCACTCAACTCGGTAATATCGGCGCGGTTTTCCACGGCAACCACCCAATTATCGGCGTAAATGATATTGTCTCCGGCGGTTAAGCAGTCGTTGTAAACCTTGGTTCCGTTGAAAACACCGCTGCCGACCGTCGTGAGGGACTGAGGCATAGTGACCTCGCTCAGCTCCGTACAGGCATTGAAAGCGCCAATTCCCAACGAAACAAGCCCTTCGGGCAAAGCCACCTGCGTGAGCTTGGGACATTCGGCAAAGGCATATGCGGCAATACGTATCAATGAGGAATTTTCCGCAAATTCAATTTCGGAAAGATTGCCGCAACGGGAAAACGCCCTTTCGTCAAGTAAAATGAGCTGGCTGCCGAAACTTATCGACTCCAAGACAGAGCACTCGGAAAACGCATGACTGTATATTGCCAGCAAGGCATCGGGAAGCTCGATTGATTTCAACGAATTGCAGCCGACAAACGCGGCTTCGCCTATCAAAATTACATTGTCGCCCAGCACAACCTTTTCAAGCGCGCGGCAATAGGAAAAAGTATTGGCTTCCACCGTATCGACATTTTCGGGCAAGGTGATTTCCTTTAACGACAGACATGAGCTGAATGCCCCGCTCCCTATGTAAGTGACAGACTGCGGAATAACAATGCTTTCAAGGTCGGGACAATTGTAAAACGCTTCGTCGCCGATTGACCTGACATTGTTTCCTACAACGATGTTTTTTACTTTGCTAGCTCTGAAAGCAGAGTTTGCGATTTCCGTGACGGGCTTGCCGCGATAGACGTCCTCGATTGTGAAGCTGTCGGTGCACGTGCCCGCGCTTGTTATCGCATATTCGGTGTTGTTGTTGATTAAGGTGTAAACACAGCCCGTTTCGTAATTTTTGTGAAACGAAACGACCTCCGACCAATCGGACTCCTTGGCGGAGCTGTCTCTCGGCACCGCTTTTATGCGAATTTCGTAATCGCCCTCCTGATAACTTGACAGCGAATAGCTTGTTTTGCGGGAGACAACGGTATCGGTTTCTCCCGTCGCAATGCTTTTTATTTCCAGACTGTACGTTCGGGCGTTTTCCACCGAACTCCAAGTCATCAGATAATCGTCGTCAATACGGATTTTTTCGGGGACGGCAAGCGTCTTTCCGCATCCGACAAATATCAGCAGGCACATCGACAAAACGAAAGCCGCTATAAATGTAAGAAGTTTTTTCATTTCTTCTCCTTTGAGAATTGCAACGTACTATTGTGATTTTTTGTTCTTTCTCTCACGAATAATTTCGTGCAGCCACTTGAACTTGAATTTGCGCACCGCTATATCCAACAGGAAAAGCACAATCGCGGCAATGATAAAAGCAAGTCTCGGGTCATAGGTTTTGGCGATTTCCGTCACAAATCCGTCCAGAATCTCGTCGGGCGACTGCAAATCGGAAACCAATACGCCGTTGCCCTTTTGGGCAATTTCGGCAAGCAACGCCTTCGACGGGTCTATATCCGTCTCCTCGACATTCAAGTCGTACTCTTTCGAGTAGGAAAAGTTCTTGTAAATCTCGTACAGGGAGTTTTCAACGGGATTTCCCGCATCGTCGTACTTTTGCAAAACGATTTTGTAAACTCCGCCCTTTTTCACAACTATGTCGCTGCGGCTGTAACTGTTTGCAGAGCTCAAAGCCAAAGTGACATAGACGGAATCGGTCGCGGGGTCCCCCGACGTTTCGTTGAGGGAAATCACCGTACCTGTCGACATATCCTCGATTGTGCCGCGTATTGTCTCGTTTTCCGCAAGAGCCTCGTTGACATAGACATTCAGCTGATTTATGTAATTGTCCTCGTTCAGCGTACCGTACAGAAGCGTGGGACGGATGCTTTCCGTCGGCATAAGATTTCTGACCACGTTGAGCAAAAATGTCTGACCGTTTGCGTCCTGCATAAATTGACCGGACCACTCTCCGCCGTTGAGGTCGCACATAAAGCTGCCGACCATACCACCTTTGCTGTTATCGTTTTTCAAATATTTCCACTGCACGTAAAGCGGAACGCTGTAATCGCCCGAGAGCACCATATCCGCGCCGGTACGCAGCTTGACGCCGAAAAATCCTCCCAACTGAACAGTCAATTTGTTCTGCGTGCCTTCCTCCGCGGTTCCGGTTTCCACGCCGCTTAGCAGCGGTGAAAGCAGATTGGCAACCGTAGGATTAAACGGCTCGTCGTCCACTTCTTTAAGCTCGGGCACGCTCAGGTTTTCTTTACTCCATATCGAAACTTCGGTAATGTTGCTCGATACGCAAATCGTGCCGTGTCCGAGTATGACGGCGCGCACCATTTTTCTGTAAGGCGAAAGACTTTCTCCGTTCAAACGCGGGTCGTCAATAGTGATTTCGCCAGGTTTATATTCGAACTCCTCCGTCATGCCTATACCCAAAAACGAGAAAGAAATTCCGTCTTTGTCGTAATAATCCCTGATTAACTGTTCGTATTGTACCGTCTGATCGTCTCCTACCAAAGCGTCCGAAACCAAAACAATATGACGCCTTTCAATTTCCTGAAAACTTCTCAAAATCTGTCCCGCGCGCTCTATCGCTCCGGGGAACGTAGTGCCGCCGCCGGTAGAAATATTGTTGATAGCGGAATAAATTTTGCTTTCCTGCGTACGGGGCGTGAGAGGCAAAACCATTTCGTAGTCGGTTGACAACGTCATGATGCCTATGTAGTCTCTTTCGGAAAGCGCACCCAGCGCACTGGACGCGGCCGTCTTTGCAAGCTCGATCGGGTCGCCCTGCATCGAGCCGGAAACGTCGATGATAAAAATAACTCCCAAAGGCGGTGTGTAATTTATTGCCTGAACGGGAAGCATTTGCTGATACAGACTTCCGTACATATCCGTTCTGTTGTACGCGTTTGCATTTTCTCCGTCCTTGCCGCCTATGGTAAACATTCCGCCGCCGTAGGTCGATACATATTCCTCCAACATTTCGACGAAGTTTTCGGGCATATTGGTGTTTCTGACACTGTTCTCCACGCGCGCGCCCAAATCGTAGTTGGAAATGTTGTTGAGAATAACCTGGTCATACTGACGCAGCTCGTCAACCGTCGTCGGAATTTCCTCCGAATCGTACACGTTGAGTACGGTAACGTCAAAATTGCCTTCTTCGGTCAGAAGGTTGACCAAAGCGTCCGATTCTCCGCCGTTTCTTTCCAGAATCAGAATTTTGTCGAATACTTCCAAATTGAAATATGTATTGTAGACGTTGTTCTGAATAATTCCGTCCTCGTAGGACTGCGGAAACTCGTCAATGGAAAAGCCCATTTTGTGAAGTCCGTCAGTATCAAACGAGTGATTTAAAGCAACCGTATGAGTACCGGGAGACAGCTCGATTGTCTGAGTTGCGCACTCCACGTCGTTGTCGGTAAGCTTCAACTGTGCGGTAACCGTTGAGTTGGTGAGCAAAGTGACGTTTATCGTAAAATTCTGTTCGACGCTGAGCTGATAATCGGGAAACTGCACGTCCAAAATCTGAATGTCGTCTCCGTCAAAGTCCGAAGAAACGTGCACGGTGTCAAGCCTTGTGCCCTGTCCCGTAATCTGCCCTATGACGTTAAGCACGTCTTCATCCGTTTCCTTTCCGTCGGTGACAAGTATGATTTTGGCAGTCTCGGGATATTGGAAAAGAGTGCGGGCATATCTCAGCGCGGCTGCCATGTCGGACGCGCTTGTGTCGGGCGTCTCTTGACTGTCCCTGTAAAGCTCGTAAACTCTGTCGACATTTGCCGTCAAGGGAACGACGTATTTGGAGTCGAAACCGAAGGTAACTATGCCTACCTTAAAGCCGTCGTAGCTGACCTTGTCCAAAGCGGCTCTCAAAAATTGGTCTCTTTCTATAAACGACTCTTCCTGCGAATCCGAAACATCCACGACAAACAAAATTTCGTTTTGGTCGTTGGAAAGCTTGTAATCAAACCTAATCCCCGAAAGCACGGAAATGGCAAGAACCATTACGCACATATGCAACACCATTGAAGTAATGCGGTTTCTCGTCCGTCTGTACTTCTTTGACAGCATGAAATACGGAATCAGCGTAAGCGCCAACGCGGGAATCAACAGCAAAAGAAGCCATGGATGAGAAAAAACTATTTGAAAATCATGCATACCTTTCTCTCCTTTACGCCTCTTCTTTGATATGCAGCACCCACTCGATGAACAGGAATGCCACAAGCGCAGCCGCAATATAAATCAGCAAGTCGTAGTAATAATCGTTTTCATCCTCAATCTTGTACGGGTTTACCATACTGTTGCGGGAATCCTTGATATTGCTTTCGGTCGAAGGAATTTTCACATAAATATCGGTTGTTATATCCTTTCCGAAATCGGTAGTCTGTTTTATCTGATACATACCGGGCAATCCCGTGGTGAAGGTGGCGGGGAAAATGCTCAAAATTTCCAACTGCTGATTGTTATACCAAACGGAAAGCTCGCTTCCTCTGCCGTTGAGCGAAATGGCGCTGCCTACCTCAAACGAGTTGCCCGAGACCGTAGTCGGGAAAAAATGCCTGAATATGTTGTTTACCATCAATTGAAAATCGTAAAGTATGACGTTGTTGGAGTAATGGACGGAAAAAGCCATAACCACAACCTTGGCGTCGGAGGTCTCCTTTACCATAAGCGCAGGCTTGTTGTCAACGCTCATCAAAACCTTGTAAGCCGAGTCGCGCTGCGAAATAACGCAATATCTGCTTACTGTAATTTTGTCAGGTCTTATATTGTTGGTTATCGCATGCTCCTCTCCTGCCGAAAGAGAAACAGGCTTTCCGAAATTGTATACTCCTGTCACTCCGAAGCCCGCGCCGATAGGCGAGCCCTCAATAGGGTCGACAAGCCAGACAACGCCGTCTTCGGGCATCCTTTCGGGCATAATGTGCTCGAAAAGATAAAGGTCGAATCCGCTTAGAGCGTAATTGCCGTCCTTGACTTCGGTCAACTGAATATCCCAGCGGTCTTTAAGATTGGCCTGCAACACGAAGAAAGCAGCGTTGAAAAACGTGTTTGCCGAGCTGCTTGTATACTGAATTTTAAGGACCTCTTTTTGTCCGCCGAAAATTTCAAAGCTGTTGTCGTTTATAAAGGAATCGCTTTCCGTACCCAAATCAAGAGATATATGCACCGATTGATACGAATAAACTTTTTGAGCTTCCTTAATAAATATGTATTCCGTATTCTCCGTTTGCTTGGGCTGCTCTTCGCCGTCCGCAAGATATTTGAAAACCACCGTCTTTGTGTTGTCCCGGGTGCAGGTGACTGTTGTCGAAAACTGATAGGTAAGACCTGCGGATGTAGAGTCGCTGGCATTTACCCCCTGAACGTCCATATTGACGGTGATATGCTTTTCGGCGCCGTAAACCGCAACGTCGATATAAAAAGCGTAATAGTTGTTGTCTTCGAGAACGGCGCGCGCATTCAAAATCGCCGCGTTCCATTCGTCCGCATCGGCTACGTTCACTACATTCACGCGCGGAGGCACGTTTGAATACAGCACATCCGTATACAGCCAAACCTCTGCGGCGGGGTTATCGGAGAGCACGCTCTCGCACATTGCCATGGCGCCGTCAACATCCGAAGTGCCGTAAGAACAAGCGGCTTCGTCAAAATAGATGTCGTCCATAGTATTGTCGAAAATCGTCAGACCTTGGGAATTTACTCTTTCCAACAAAAAGTGCGGCTTTGAGTCGGCAATGATTACCGAAACCACTCCGCCGTCATTCAAAACTTCGTTGCCTTTGACTCTTGCTAAGTCAACGGCTCTCTCAAACCGTGTTTCGCCGTTTGTCTCGGCGCGCATACTTGCCGAAGAGTCGATAATCGCTATGACTTCGACGTAATCGGCCTGCGCTTTGAGCACTTCGTTGGGTTGCGCGAGAATAAGCGCGCACGTCACCAACGCAAGAATCTGACAGATAATAATCAAGATGTTCCTCAGCTTGCTTATAGGAACTCTCTTCTTTTTGTATTTCAGACTTAATTTCCAGATATAAGTGCTGGAAATATATTTTTGCTGGTAGTTCGGCCTTATCAGATAAATAATGATTAATGCGACAACGCCGATTAATCCCAGCAAGCCTAAAGGGGTTAATAATTTCATGCCATGATACCTACATTCAACAATTCGCCGAA
>FR900993.1:0-11450 GCA_000437915.1 Subdoligranulum sp. CAG:314
CCCCGCGACAGCCTATTTAGTCTACCAGATCAGACTACTTATGTCAATAAAATTCGCTAATTTTCTTCAATGAATTTTCAACGTAAACAATGTGACGCAATCATGTCAACCGAGACTGCAAGCGTCAAGCAAGGGCATAAAGCTCTCCATTTCCCTTTTTGCGTCGGCGATTTTTTGCTCGGCCTCACGCAGGAAATCGGCGTCCTTGATGCTGCCCGTGTTAATATTGACATTGTAAACTGCGCTCCAAATGCACGCCAAAAGCATACGTCCCGCCACATATCCGTCCGAAACGACGTTTTTGTCTCCGCGCTCTATGCTTGTCCGCGCCAGCGGCAAAAGCTTTACGCATATATCGAGCGTGTCGAGCGGCGGTTTGCAGGCCTTTTTGCAGGCTTCGGAAATGCCCAGCACGCGGGCTGCCTTTTCACCGTCGGTGGATTTAGGCAGCTTATACGAATTTATAACTATTCCGAAAGCCTCCGCGTCGAGGTCGATGAGCCTTAAAAGCTCGTCCTGATAATTCTTTGCCACAAGCACCGTTTTTACAAGCTCTTTGTCCACGGGCTGTTCTTTTTTCAGCATTTTGTTGGTTGTTACGTTGCACACCATCTGAATAAGCCCCGCCGCAATCGCCCCGTTGAGTGCGGCGCAGCCGCCGCCGCCGGGCGTAGGCTCCGACGAGTTGAGCTTGTCCAAAAAATCGGGTATTGCCAAATCTCTCAGCATTTTTAAATCTCCTTTTCCGCTATTATATATTTTCGCGCTTGTCAAGTCAATCGAAATCCAGCCGCCGACGGGTTTAACCGCACCCGCGCCGCAAGCATAAAATAATACGAGGGGTTGGATACATAGTTTTGCTATGTAAATTTTTCGGAGGTATATTTCATGAGCTGTTGTATTTTTCAATTTCTGACGGGCTGCCGCTGCTGCAACCGTATCTGCTGCCAAAGACGTCAACGCCCCGCATGCAATTTAGGCAGCCTTAACTTTATTCCGTCGGTGTCGCGCCCGACTGCTACGCAGGAGCTGCGCAGCGTTCAAGCCAATCTTTCGACGGGAGCGGGAGTTGTGCTGTCGCCCGGCGAAACCATAGGCTTCGACTCGTTAATCGCCAATCAGAACAAAAATGTTTATTACGACTACACTACGGGCGAGCTTGTGATAAACTCAACGGGCAATTTTCTTGCAAGTTGGTGGGTAGGCATAGGAAGCGCCGCAGGCGGCACGCCGTGCGTGTCTGTGTATCAGAACGGAGGCAGCATAGCCACCTCCTGTCTGCCGTCCTCCTCGGGACAGCTAAGCGGCTCGGCGGTCGTTACGGTTGCATACGCGCCCGCAAGAATAAAGCTTGTCAACACAAGTCCTTTCAATGTTACGCTTTCAAGCGGCACGGTTCAGGCGGGCTTGGTCTTGACGCAGATTTACTGAACGAAAAAAGCCGCGTTTAAACGCGGCTTTTTTAAACAAAAGAATCAGTCTACCGTTTTCAGCGAAGCGTTCATGTCTGTTTTTATTATTTTGCGGCATAAAAGAGCCATGACCACGACGGAAAAGAGCAGCGACAAAACGGCGGTGCCCAGCCAAGAATACCAATGCATATCCGCAATGGAGCCGAAATCGACGTAATTGAATACAAACACCGAAAAACCGTACCCCAAGGGTATACCGAGCGCGGTGCCTATAACGGACAGCACGGTAATTTCACGGAAAATGTAACCGCATACCTCGCCGCTTTTGTAGCCAAGCACCTTCAAAGTGGCGATTTCTCTCTTTCTCTCCTCTATATTTATATTTGTAAGATTGTAAATTACCAGTATGCTGAGCAACGCGGCGCATACAATCAGCACCGCCGATATCGAGGTCATGGAGCTTGTGGAGCCTGCGCCCTCTGTCTTTTCCAGCGCAATGCTCGAATCGTACAGCCCAAGCCCCGCGAACACAAGTGCGGTCGAGCCTGCAATGGAGACGACGGTAAGGATGAAATTGCGCGCATACCTGAAAAGATTTCTGTAAGTGGATTTGTATTTGAAGGACATCCTCTTCCAAATAAAGCCTATGCGCTCCAAAAGAATTTTCTTTCCCGGCTTGGGAGATTTGGGGCGCAGAAGCGCGGCGGGCTTTTCATTTGTCATGGACGAAACGACTCTCCACGTCACAAGCAGCACCGCCGCAAGCATACAGAACACCGATATTCCGCCGAACACCCACGAAATTTCGTTGGTTAAGGGAGGCATACGGAACGCAAAGGAAAATGCTTTGCAGATGAGGTAAACCAAAAGGTTCGTTATGCCCAAAAATCCGCACAGCGAGCCTATAATACAGCTGAACATGGAGAAAAACAAATATTTGAACATAATTTTTCCGTCGTCGTAGCCCAGAGTTTTGTAGCACCCGATTGCAGACCTTTCCTCCTCGGCAAGCCGCGTCATTGTTGTGGAAATAACCAAAACGGAAACGCCCACAAAGAAAACGGAAAAAATTATGCTTATGTTGTAAACCTTCTGCGCGTATTCCTCGTACATCGCGGAGCTGAAATTTTCCCGCAGCGTGAGAAACACGACGTCTTGCGCGGAGTCGCCCAACGCCGCGGCAAGCTCTTTTTGTGCGTCCTCAACGGCGGAGTCGTATTTTTTGGAAAACAGCTTGTGCCCGTGAGCGGACTCTACCCTTACATACAAATCGCTCGTCACGGGCATAAAGGAGAGCGCGCTGTCAAAGTAAAAAACCGCGTCGATATATGTGTCCGCGTCCGTCAAAGACGGCTCCTCCTCCTCGGAAAACATAAGCGGGTTTACCACAACGCCGCTGACGGTAAAATCCCTGCCCATATAGGACACCGTGTCTCCCACACGATAAGCGGCGAAATATCTGCTTTCCCTTTCCACGACCATTTCCGCCGCAGTTGAAGGGAATTTGCCCTCCACAAGCTCAAGCCTGTTCAGATTGAGCTCCGACAGCGGCATATACTGTATGCGCACCGTTTTGCCGTCCGCTTGAGCGTCCATAGCCGTAACGGGCATAAAAGAAAAATCGTCGGAGAGGTCTTTGAGCGCGTCAATCTGCGCCTGAGAAAACCCCGCTGTCGATTTGAGAATCAGGTCGGGCACCGCCCTGTCCGAATAATATTTGTCCAGCGTGCCGATAAGCTTCGGCTTGACGGAACCCAGCCCCGTCATAAATCCGATTCCGAGCGCGATTATTGCCGTGACCGCAAGAAACCTGCCCAGATGCTGCCTGAGCATTCTGAAAAGAGTTTTTGAATAAGCCTTCAACTTTTATTCCTCCCTTTTTCGCCGCTCACCACTCTATGTCTTCCACCGCTTTGGGCGACGGATTGAGCTCGATTTTCTCCGCCTTGCCGTTTTTAATATATACCACCCTGTCCGCCATGTCCTTCAACGCGCTGTTGTGCGTGACGATAATGACAGTCTTTTTTTCCTCCTTGCACATATCCCGCAAAAGTTTAAGCACCAGCTTTCCCGTGCCGTAATCCAGCGCGCCGGTAGGCTCGTCGCACAAAAGAATTTTGGGATTTTTGGCAACCGCGCGCGCTATGGAAACGCGCTGCTGCTCTCCGCCCGACAGCTGCGCGGGGAAATTGCCCGCTCTTTCCGTCAGACCTACCAGCTTCAACGCCTCGTCGGGCGACACGGCGTTTTTGCATATTTCCGTCGCAAGCTCTATGTTTTCGCGCGCGGTCAGGTTGGGCATAAGATTGTAAAATTGGAATACAAACCCGACGTCGTGTCTGCGAAACAGCGTAAGCTGCCTTGAATTGAGCTTTGAAAGGGACACGCCCGCAACGGTTATTTCCCCCGACGTCAAAGTGTCCATTCCGCCAAGCAGGTTGAGCAGTGTTGTTTTTCCCGCGCCGCTTGGCCCCAGAATAACCACCAGCTCGCCCTCGTCTATTTCAAAGCTCATGCCGCTTAATGCGTCGACCGAGGTTTCTCCCATGCGATAAGTTTTTGTTACGTCGTTAAATTGGACGAAATGAGCCATATTCAACCTCCCGCTCCGTTATCCGAAAATATTATTCCCATTTTCTCGCAAAAACCGAAGAATTTTTCTTTTGACAAAAACTGCGGCGTTCTGCATTGACTTTCCCATCTGTTCACCGTGGCAAAGGATACGCCGAGCTCCTTTGCAAGCGCCTCCTGCGCCAGCATGAGCTTTGCGCGAAGATATTTGACCTTTGCGGCAAAGGGAGCTTCATTCAAAATTTCGTTCATATACAGATTATAACATCTCATAACATTTGTTGCAAGCGGGAGAGAATGCGCTCGCAAAAAACAGACAAAACAAAAAAAGTGTGCATTTTTAATTGTGCAATTTTTAAACAAAAAAGCCTTTATCTTTTCGATAAAGACTTAACAAGGATTTTTCAGTCGGGACGTTCCTTCCTCGAAAGCAGATAATCCAGCGAACAATTCAGCTCCCGCGCCGACCTTACCACCAGCGCCATTTCGGGAAACTTTTTTCCGGAAAACCAATTCTCCACCGTCGCCGCTTTGACTCCCATCATTTCGGCGTATTTCTCTTCGGAAACGCCCTTGCTTTCAAGAAGCTCCTTTACCCGCAGGATATAATTGAATTTAAGCCTGTTGAGGGGCACGCTCAGCCGTCCGCCGCTTCCGCGCCCGTCAGACAATCCCACGACGTAATCCGCAGAGACGTCCAAAAGCTCGCACACCTTGACCAACGAATCGTATCTCGGGTAATACTGTCCGGCGAGCCAGGTTTTTACGGAGTTTTTGTCTGCGGGAATCCTGTTGGCAAACGCCTTGACGCCCCAGTTTCTTTCACGCATAAGCATTTTGAGCCTATGAGCAGTCACTTCTGTCGACATATATTTCTCCTGACGCATTTATTATGTTCCGTATTTGAATAAGAGCCTGAAAAAAAGACAAAAAATTTGACGAAAAAAACGATTTTTTGCCTTTCGCCTCAAAACAAAAAAGCGAAACGGCACGTCGTTTCGCTTTTGTAAAAATTCACGTCAATCCGCAGCGTTTGCGGGCGCGGTGTAAACGCGGGCGTTCAGCTCCTGATTGAGCATATACAGACCTTTGGAATCTCCCCCGAAAAGCTTCATCTTTTTTATGAGGTCGTCGGCGTTTTTCTCCTCCTCGCCCTGCTCCTTGACAAACCAATCGAGGAACTGCATGGTTTTGAAATCCTTTTCGTCAAACGCGGCGCGATAAATTGCGGCAATCAGCGACGTAACGTATTTTTCGTGTTCAAGCCCCGCCTCCAAAGGACACATATGCGTTTTGTACTCTTTGTCGGGCTTTGCAATTTCACCGAAGGTTACGCGCACACCGTTGTCTATGAGATAGCGGCGGAGCATAAGCGCATGGTCGCGCTCCTCCTGCGCCTGAATTTCGTACCAATGGGCAAAGCCGTCAAGCCCCTCGTCCTCGTAATAATTGGCGAAATCGAGATAGAGATATGCGGAGTAAAGCTCCTTGTTGACCTGTTCGTTGAGCATATCCGCAATTTTTTTGTTAAGCATAAATATACCTCCGATACTATCCTGTGCAAAAATTATACAACCGCGCCGCAAAAAAAGCAAGGAAAGAAAGGTATGTTTATTTTACAAATTCGACGTATATGTCGCCGTTGTTGCAATCGGCAAAAAACTCCTTGTCGCCGCCCTCCTTGCTCAACGGCAGATTGCAGTCGCCCTTTTTGATTTTGCAGGAAACGGAAAATTCGTCCAAGCCGCCCGCGACGGTGCCGCGAATGTTTCCGTTTTTGGCTTTGAGGCTTATCTTCCCGCCCGCGCCGACGCGCTCGCAAATTACGTCGCCTCCGTTGGAACAGAGATTTATTTCCTCCGAAACGTCGAGACAGGATACCTTTATGTCCCCGTTGGTCGTGCTTGCATTGAGCGAGGCAAGCAGGTTTTCGGGGACAAGCACCGTTATTCCGCGATATTTTTTGTCCGGTTTGACTCCGAAAAAATCCGTCCAGCTCCTGTCGTAAGCCAAGCGTATGACAAGCTCGTTGCTTTCCGAAACGGAAATTTCAAGATATTGCTTTTCGCTGTCGAAGTAATTTACGCTTATCTGTCCGTCGGAGGATAAACCTATGTTCAGCTCCCTGTCGGCGACGTCAATAATTATGCTCCTTATTTGCCCGTTTTCCGACAAATAGTTTTTTTCGGAAAACGTACCGCCGTTTGAACAGCCGACAAAAGCAAAAACAAACAAAACCGCAAGTACAACGCACACAATTTTTTTCATTGAAAACGCTCTTTTTCGATGCCCGCTTGACATCGATGTTGTTTTAGGGTACAATAACTATAAACCTTTGTGTAACACAAAGGTCAAGCGAAAAACAAAAAAATTATGGAAAAATTTTTCTCGATAAGCAAAACGGCGGAAACGGCAGGCATGACTGCGGAAACCTTGCGCTACTACGACCGCATAGGACTAGTAACGCCGAGCAAAACGGACAAAAACACGGGTTACCGATATTATTCTCAGGCTGAAATTGTCCGACTCAACACAATCAAGGCGCTGCGCAGCATGGATTTGACCCTGTCGGAGATTAGAAATATTCTCGAATACGACGACCTCAAAAAAATTGCTGAAGCCCTGAAACAGACCGAAGCAAAGGCGGACAAGAAAATTGCCGAGTTGAGGGACGCAAAAAACAAAATCCGCCGCGCAAGAAATTTTTACGAGAGCAAGCTTTACGGAAACGCTTTTTCGGATAATATTTTCCTGAAAGAGTTTCCTCGCCGCGTCATTCTTTTGTCGGACAAGCTGAGCGCCCCCACGGTAGACAATCTGTGGAATTATCACAGGCATTTTTACGGCCGTTTGCCGCAAGAAATCAGGGATGAATTCGCGTTTGACGATTTGGCGGGGATTTACGAATGCGGAGGCACGGCACGGATGTTTGCACTGTGCAATAGCTTTGTCCAAACGGACGGAATCAGGATACTTCCGCAGGGGAAATACCTTTGCGCCGACTGCACCGAGGACAACCGCGAAGAAACACTGCGCCTGTTGACGACAAAAGCAAAGGACGAATACGGTGCGTCCCCCCGCTTTTCGGTACAAATAATCGTACTTTCGGGAATTTTGCAATGGAATTATCAGGCGCAGGTGCCTGTCGAAAAAATTTAAAGCCCCCTCGCCGTTTTAAACTACTGCGACAAAAAAAGCAATATTCCGAATAAATGGTTTTTCTTGCCAAAAGAAAAATCCGGACAAGCCACGAGGCGACGTCCCGAATGCCGTTTTGCCGCCAAAAAAGACTGCATATACAGCAGAACTCCCAAAAAGGTTTAAAACTTTTTGGGAAAAGGAGAAACCGAAAGTTTTAAAACTTTTTGGGACAAGGAGAAACCGACGTTAAAGCAAATAAGACAGCTTTCGCTGTCTTATTTGCAAAATTCGTCGTGTTTCGACGTGGTGGAAAAGGAGTAACCTAAAGAGTCGAATTACAACTTATACATTTCAAGTAATTCGTCTGTTAATTTATCCGTTCTTGCAGTGATATCATCAATGTTCCAAATATCTTTTTTGGCAATTTCTGAATTTATATCAAGTCCGTTTTTATAGCCGACATATTTTCCGTTTTCATTTTGTCTATCTCGCTTGCGTTCAAACGACATATTGCTTAATTTGCTATTATAACCCGTTACTGTCAAATTGCCGAGCTTATGAACATATTTATCTCTGTAATCTTGCGCCAGTTCTTTATCTCCATTTGCTATCATTTTTACCCAATCGTCGGGAACATTTTCGCCTTCGGGGAAAATGTGTTCTATCGTCCATTCATAAACCTTTTTACCATTTCGACCATATTCTACTTGTGACCACAAATCTTTAAATGTTTCTCTCGTCATATATCGTTCGGTCAAAGCGCACAACAAGAATCTTGTAATTCCTACATTGTCCTCATATATATCACCCTTTAATTTTTCTTTGAACAATTCGTCGGACGCAGACTTTGAAACCAATGTGCTATAAATATTGTTATAAATATCTGCGCCTTTCAAACCGTTTTCTTCAATATCGTTAATTATATTCATAAAAATTCTTGTAACGTCTTGTGTATTCGGAATATCAGTTAGGTTTCTTCTAACAAAAAATGTCGTAAGCAATTTTATAACACTTCCGATAGTAACATCTTCTAACTGCAAATCATTTTGCTCGCGAACCAAATATAAAAGCAAGAGATATGACGGTGTGCCTTGTACGCGATAAAGACTTGTCAATTCTTTTTTGAAACGAGTGTCTTCTTCGTTTAATAAAAGAAACATAGAATAAACTTTACCGCTTTGTGAAATTTCATCAAGGAAGTCCGCGAGATTTCGTTTTATAAGACTTTCATATATATTCAAAAGATTCGATTTTGTCGCGACATTACCCAAAACATCTTTTTTCTTTTCATTATCTTTGCGGAAAAGTTTATTTATTTTATTTTTGTACGCGTTATAGTAATGGCGGAAAAACCGTTCTTGCGTTAAATAATCATCGGATATATTTTCCAATAAATCCTGCCATCGGTTATAACATTCATCAGTAGACAACCCGTTTTGTTCCGCTCTTGCAAGTATCGTATTCTTCATGAGTTCAATCGGCGTTAAACTCGCGCCACGATTATTGAGCGATTCAAACAACATATAGGCTTCCGAATTATTGGAAACTTCGATTTTAACAATTAAAGCCTTTTTAATTACGGCATATATCGCGCATATTTTTTGTATGGCTTCACTTTCGGAAAGACCGCAAATATCATTGTCAATTCTATCGAGAAAGTACTTATAACATTTTGCTATTTTTCGATTTCCAAAATTTTTTTCATATTTTGCATCAACCAAGCCTAACGTCGACATGACATACGCGTAATCAACGCTATTATGGCCTTCGGATTGCGGCACTAAAACCAAACCGTTTTCACGCGAGCCTTTACAAATTAATGATTTTCTCAATGCGCGATAATCATCAAAAAAATCATCATCATTTTTAACAATATGTTCGCGCGCCTTCAATTTATTGTAAATTGCCGCCATAAATAATGTTATTGTTGTCAATCTTTGTTGACCGTCAACGACTTCTAAACATTGACAGCCGACAGCGTCATCGGCTGTGTTAATGCAAATAATAGAACCGATAAAGTATTCTTTTCCATTTTCCATTAAATCATCATAAAGGGCTTTCCAATGATATTGACTCCAAGTATATGCTCTTTGATATTTTGGAATTTTATAATAGAAATTCGCATCTGCTTTCAGCAAGTCATCAATGTGGTAATCGTGAACTGATTTTATCATTAGATTTGCTCCTAAATGTTTTTATATATTATAGCATATACTATGTTTTTTTCAAGTATTGTATAAAATAAAAAATAACTTAAAACAGGCGTGTATAGAATATCAATGAATAAAGTTTTACCGAAGTAAGGCTGTTAGCAAATTACCCGTACCGATTTTTTGACCGCGATTATCTCTCAATGTTTTCAGTCAAATTAGAAATCGACGATAAAACTCCAAAAAAGACTGCATATACAGCAAAATTCCCAAAAAGTTTTAAAACTTTTTGGGACAAGGAGAAACCGACGTTAAAGCAAATAAGACAGCTTTCGCTGTCTTATTTGCAAAATTCGTCGTGTTTCGACGTGGTGGGCAATAAGGGACTCGCAAGGAGCGGCAGCGACGGAGCAGCGAGCAACGTGTGCGAGCGTCACAAAATTCGCCCTCAATTATTGTACTGCCGAGACGGACGGGCCACAAGGCGAAGTTCGGATTTTCTTGCCAAAAGAAAAATCCGAACAAGCCCGAAAGGGACGTCGAGATTTGATTTTGCCAATACTGAAATTAAAAACCCAAAAAGTTTCAAGGAACTTTTTGGGAAAGGAGAAACCGACGTTAAAGCAAATAAGACAGCAAAAGCTGTCTTATTTGCAAAGTTCGTCGCGTTTCGACGTGGTGGGCAATAAGGGACTCGCAAGGAGCGACAGCGACGGAGCAGCGAGCGTGTGCGCGAGCGTCACGTAATTCGTCCTCCCCTATCGCACTGCCGAGACGGACGAGCCAAAAGGCGAAGTTTGGGTTTTTCTTGACAAAAGAAAAATCCGGACAAGCCACAAGGCGACGTCCGGATAATGGTGGGCAATAAGGGACTCGAACCCCTGACTCCCTCCATGTGACGGAGGTACTCTACCAACTGAGTCAATTGCCCTTTTGTTTTAATAATATATCACAAACGGATTTTTCAGTCAATCGTTTGCGACAAATGAATTAAAAAAATTCCGAGAAAAACGCTCCCGACAAAATCGGAAAAACCGTTTACAAAAGCGGAAAATAAAGCTATAATTTTTAAAAGCATCGAAACTATAAAAGGAGCAAATATTATGAACGACAACATTCAACCGGAAGCCATGTTCAAATTTTCCTACGGACTGTACGTTCTGTCCGCGTCTTGCGACGGCAAAGACAACGGCTGCATAATAAACACCGCGGTGCAGCTGACCGACACACCCAAGCAGGTTGCGATTGCCGTCAACAAAGCCAATCTTACGCATGACATGATTTTCGCCGACGGCCGTTTCAATCTGTCCTTTCTTTCCGAGCAAGCCTCTTTCGACCTGTTCAAACGGTTCGGTTTTCAGAGCGGCAGAAACGCCGACAAATTCGACGGCATAAAGACAGAAAGGAGCCTGAACGGTCTCGTCTATCTGCCGGAAGCGACAAACGGGTTTCTGAGCGGAAAGGTGACATTTAAAAAGGACGCGGGCACCCACACGCTGTTTATTGCCGACGTAACCGAAGCGAAAGTTCTTTCCGCCGTCCCGTCGGTCACCTACGCGTATTATTTCGCGAATATAAAGCCCAAGCCTCAACCCGCTCCGCAGGCAGCCCCCGCCGCGAAAAAGCGTTGGATTTGCAAAATCTGCGGCTATGTCTACGAGGGAGACGAGCTGCCCAAGGATTTTGTATGCCCTATCTGCAAGCACGGCGCAGATGACTTCGAGTTGCTCGACTGAGGGAAAATCCGAGCGCAAAGCAAAGCCATACCTGTCGGAAGGACACAAACAAACTCAATATGCTTGACATGGACAAGCATATAGTTTAAAATATCCGTATAAATCGCTCCATGAGAGCAAGAAACGGAGGAAATATGAACAAAGGTGAATTTATCAGCGCCGTCGCGGAAAACGCGGGTCTGACCAACAAGCAGACTGCGGCTGCATTTGAAGCAATGGTCAACGTAATCGAGTCCACTCTCAAAGCCGACGAAAAAATCGCGCTCGCGGGTTTCGCAACTTTTGAAATCAAGGAAAAACCCGAGAGAGAAGGAATCAACCCTCTGACCAAAGAAAAAATCAAAATTGCCGCAAGCAAAACTCCCGTTGTGAAGTTCGGCAAAGCGTTCAAGGACAAATTCAACTAAAAAAAACGAAAACTGCCGCTTTTAGCGGCAGTT
>FR900993.1:11468-34982 GCA_000437915.1 Subdoligranulum sp. CAG:314
ACGCCTGCCGCTTTTAGCGGCAGTTTTTTTTATCCTACAATCCGCGCACGACGCGCTTTATTTAAGTTCACAATTTTTGCGTTAAAAGACGTTCAGAAATATATTTTTCGACAAACGGCTCTTTTGCCGCCGCAAAAAATCCATCGGACAAAACCTTATTGTCGGCGGCGGAGAAAGCCTCCGACGGCGCTTTCTCTTCCGTGTCATTTACACTGCTTGAAAACTCCTCCTCGGGGAGCGTAAAGTTTCCGTCAATGCACTCAATGACATTCGCAATACGAACGTACAACAGGTTGTACACCGCCTCCTCGCTTCCCAAAACGGCAACAAGCTGCGACTTGGTTCCTTTCCACACGATTTTATCCAGCAAATAATCCGTCCCCCAGAACGTAATGCTTTTTAAACAGGAGGGAAGATGAATTTCCTTTACTCCCTCGACGTACATATACGAAAAACCGTACACCGGACGCCCCTGAATTTTTTCTGGAACTCGGACAACGCTGTCGCCGCCGCAATACGCGGTGATGTCTACGCACGCTTCGCCGTAAGGCGAATCTTGCTCCCGCCAGAAATATGTCTTGAATTCCGTCAGATTTTTGTAATCGGATTTTTCCTCCTCCGTCATCGGAGCAAAGACATATTTATTAAAAAATTCGTTTCCGTCGCTGTTGACGGTTATGCTGATTTCGGTCAATGAAGTCGCTTCCTGCCAACCCATTTCGAAAACAAGCGTCGCGAGGTCTTCAAAACCCGAATTTAATTCGTTCATCTTGAAGTAATAGAGAGAATACGGGAGGATGACGGTTGCGGACTTTGAGCTGAAAAAGCTTAACCCGCTTACCAAGTCAAACAGGTTTATTTCTACGAAGCTGCCGCCGTCTATGCCGTTTAGCCAAAGGGCTCCGTCAAAATCCGCATTCACGCGTTTTATTTCGGAAAATACCTCTATGTTGCAATGTCCGCCGCCGCTTATGTTCAGCGTTCCTACGGAGCAATTTATCTGCAAAGCCCGCTCCATATATTCCATGTCCGTAAAGTCTACATTCAAGGTGTTGACAACGCCGAGCTTTCCGCCCTCCGCTCCGCCAAAAATCCATTCATAATCTGTCGAATTTCCGTTTAGTTTTAAAGTCATTTCGTCGAGCATTGACGGAGCGCCCGTACCGCGCAGCATCAACCCCGCCGCGTGTATACCTCCGTCGGCAACGGACAGACGGCGAAGCGCGGAAAAACGGCCCCACTCAAAGCAGAGCAGCGCGCCTTGCGACACTTCTCCGTTTAAATCGAGCGACGTTCTGCTTTGCGCGCCGGCAACATAGAGAAGCATACCGTCTTGACTTGAATACAGACAGTTGTTTTGCGTATGGAACAGCGCGGAGCCTCCGCTGACGGATATCGTGTCGAGAAAGCGATAGTCACCGTTTTCCGAATTAAGATTCAAGGCAAAATATTTTAAAGGACACTCCACGAGCGTTTTGTCTTGGCTCGGCAGTTTTTCGCCTTCAAGCCGTTCCAGCTCGCCTTTTTCAACTTTTACCGATTGAACCGTAGCGGGTATGACGAGTTCCTTTACGTGCTCGGGGAAGCGCAGCTCATAGTAAATTGAGCGCACCGAAGGCAGCGTAACTGAAGAAGGGCAATCTTCGTCCTTGCCCGTCCAACCGTACAGAACGCCGTTTTTAATATCGAACTGACCGTCCTGTGCGCCGAAATGCTCGCCGCCGTTCATATACTTAATGTAGCATTCCGCCCACTGTTCGCCGTTGATTGTAAAATCGGGAGCAGTCCCCAGCTCTTTTATTGCGGCAAAATCGATTGAGGCGAATTCATCTTTTACAAGAGCGTACAATTTTTCTACCGCGTCGGCGGAATCCAAATAATAATCCGTCCCGTTTTGATAATATACCGCCGTATTGCTCTCGCCCCTTATGAAATTGAGGAAATTAAGCTCGCTGTCGCCGTAGTAAAACATTTCGTAAGCCCCGCGATTGAGTTGAGCGTTCTCCTCCGCAACGTCGTATACGGTAAAAGAAAAATCCGTCGCGCCGTTGTAATTGAGTTTCATTACAAAATATTCCTCGTAAAAATTGCCGCCTCCCGTATATACCTTTACGATAAAACTCGTTCCCTCTTTTTCCGCCTTTAAAAAGATTCCCTCCTCGCGGCAGCCTACCGATACGCCGTAAAAGTTTTTCACTTTCGGATAAGTGCGCAACGCATCTCCCGCGATAAGCGGAAGCGACATGGTAGTCTGAGACACAAGCTCGAAATAGCCTTTTACGTAATTTTCTTCCATAACCTGAACGGCATCGGAGTATTCGGCGATTATGTCAAACAAACCGTCGCCTTCATTTTCCGCAAACGCAGTCAAACCGGGCGCGTCGTCGCCTTTTGCAAAAACCTTCTGTCGAGCCGCTTTAACACTTTCGGACGCTTTAATTTGCTTTTCGTCCTTGCCCATTCTGTCTACGCTGTTTTCCAAAACGGTCTTTATTACCTGCTCGAACTCTTCGTACTCTGCGTTTTTAGCAGGCTTGCCGCAGCCCGCCAAAGCCGCCGACAATATTAAAACCGTCAGAAACACCGACAACACAACAACAAACTTCCTTCTCATTTTTGACCTCCGAGAAATTTTACAGGGCAAAAAAAGCGTGCCTTCAACCGAAAGCACGCCCTGCACAGTACCTCCGATTGCTGCGACACAATTTCCTGCACAATGGAAAACAGAGATACGAAATGCCTATTCGTACCCATTGTGCAGAATATTCGATTGTGTCGCATATTCAGTATAACACATACAATCTGTTTTTTCAATGTGGAGAGTACAGTTAATAAATAAAAAAGAGCGTCTCGTCTTTCGCGAAATACGCTCTTTATTTTAAAATGAAAGATTTTGACAAAAACAACGTGCAGAACCGCCGCTCGGCATAAAAAGCCGCGCCGAATTTTATATAAAAAATTCCTTTTTTACTTTTCCCTGCCCGTCAAAGCCCACGCCCTCTTTTTCGAGCAGAGCGCGCTGTACTTCCTCTCCGCCGAAGGCAAAGCCCTTGCTCAACGAGCCGTCCTTCATCACCACTCTGTGACAGGGAACAACACCTTGGTAAGGGTTTACGTGCAAAGCCCAACCAACCTGCCTTGCCATACGCGGGTTTCCCGCAAGGCGTGCAACGCCGCCGTAGCTGATTACCTTGCCCGTCGGGATTTCGCTCACTATTTTGTAGACCGTTTCAAAAAAATTCATATCCGTTTAAAGCTCTTTCAAGTCGTTAAGCATATTTTCAAGCGTGAAATCGCCCTTCATGATTTCTTCAAACTCCAACAGGTGTTTTCCGTCCGTTTCGCCTTGACAGTCCTTGTCCACGCCGCTTGACGCGTCCGTCGCCGCGGCGTCCGCGGCAGCGCCGACCTCGTCGCGCATGGAGGATATTTGACCGACCATGCCTTGCAGATTTTCAGCCTCTTTTTCCGTCAGCCTGCTTTTGACAAGCTTTTCAAACAAATCCACCGTGCGGGAAAAAATATCGCACTTTTTGAGCACCGCCGCGCGGCGCGACTCGTCCATAAGCATTGCGCCGCCCACCGTCGCCGTTTCCTTTCCCTGTCTTAACTGTTTTATTTCGTCGGCCTGCGCGTCGATAATTTTCTGTTGATTTTCGATAATGGAATTGTTCTGTTCCTCTCTCGATTTGATAAACGCTTCTACCTGAACGGGGTCGTAGCCCTTTCTTACTCTTTTGAAATTCATAATTACTTACCCTTTTTACCCACAAGCTCGTCTATAAGCTTTTGTTTGAGATTGTACAGCTTTTCCGACAAATCCACCTTGTAAATATGCGGCTTTTCCAGACGCTTGTATTCGTCCCAGAACTCGTCGAAGCTTTCTCTTTTGCGACGTTGGATGGTCTTTAAATCGGGCAGGTCGTATACAAGCTTTCCGTCCTTGTAAATCTGTCTGTACAGCTCCTTTGCGCGGAAATTTCTGACCTCTTTGGTTTTCCAGCGATATTCCGGGTGAATCAGGGTGTAGGGCTTGCTTTCGTCTATTTTTTCGTCCGCCAGACAAATAACGTCGGCAATGGCTTTGTTGTTGTTTTTGGAAACAAGCCTGAAAATCCTCTTTTCTCCGGGATTGGTCACCTTTGCGGGATTGTCGCTGATTTTCATTTTCGGCGTCATCACGCCGTTTTCCTCCACCTCGCAGATTTTGTAAACCCCTCCAAGGCTCGGATTTGAGTGGCTGGTAATAAGTTTCGTGCCCACGCCGTAGCAGTCTATGCGCGCGCCCTGCAATTTGAGAGACTGAATAGTATATTCGTCAAGGTCGCCGCTTGCAAAAATCATGGCGTCCTCAAAGCCCGCCTCGTCCAGCATCTCGCGCGCCTTTTTGCTAAGATAAGCCAGGTCGCCCGAATCAAGACGTATTCCCTTGGGCTTCAAGCCCTTTTCTCTCATTTCTTTGAAAACGGTGATTGCGTTTTTCACGCCTCTCAACGTGTCGTAGGTGTCCACAAGCAAAAGGCAGCTGTCGGGATAAATTTCCGCGTAAGCCCTGAACGCTTCAAGCTCGCTGTCAAAAGCCATAATCCAGCTGTGCGCGTGCGTACCCGTCGCAAAGGTGTCGCACATCTGCGCCGCCAGCACGTTGCTTGTGGAGCTGCAACCGCCGATTAAAGCCGCCCGCGCTCCGTAAACCGCAGCGTCGGGAGCCTGCGCGCGGCGCAGACCGAATTCGCTTACCTGTCCCGGTTGGGCGACGTAAGCCACGCGGCTTGCCTTTGTGGCAATGAGAGTCTGAAAATTGACTATATTCAAAAGAGCCGATTCCATGAGCTGCGCCTCGATAATGGGCGCCTTTACAATCATCAGAGGCTCGCCGGGAAAAACCACCGTTCCCTCTTCCAGTGCGTAAATATCGCCCGAAAAACGGAAATTTTCGAGATAAGCGAGAAAATCCTCGTCAAAGTCCTTTGTTGAACGCAAATAATCCAGCTGTTCCTTTTCAAACCGCAGATTTTCTATATATTGCACCGCCTGCTCAAGCCCCGCCGCAATGCAGTAATTGCTTTCGCTGTTTGCCCTGAAAAACAAATCGAACACGCTACGCGTCTTTGTCATTTGTTTTTTGAAATAGCCGTACATCATCGTCAGCTCGTAATAATCCGTGAGCAAGGTCAGATTTCTGTTTTTCATTTTTAAACATCCTTATCGTTTTTTTGTTTCTTTTTCCGTTTTTGCTTTACCTTGTCCGAGTCAATACTATCCGTTTCGGATTTTGCGTCGGATTGGGAGGCATCCGCTCCGCTGTCGTCGGACAAATTCTCTTTTTCCTCGGCTTGCGCCTGCTTTTCCTTAAAAGGCTTGCCGGTAATAAAGAGAAATACCCTGTCAAAGGGCGTTTCGTCCTTTTCTCCCCCGCCTGTCTCCAAAACGGCGGCAGCGTGGACGGTGGTCAGTCCCAGCTTTTTTAAAAGCCTGTCAAACAGACTTTGAAGCTCGGGCATATAGGCGTTGCACAGCCTGTATATGCCGAGAGTTATCGTAATGCACGAAACCAGCTGAGAAATTCTGATTCCCGTATTGAAGTCTCCCAGCCACAGATACAGACTGTCGGAACGCAGTCCCTCTATGACAAGGCGCACTATTCCGTAATATATTCCGTAAAAAGCCACAGCAAGCCCCTTGCGGAAGCGCTTGCTGCGCAACAAAAGCATGACGAGCACGAAACCTATAAGCGTACACACCGATTCGTAAAAGAAGGTTGCCTGATAATAGTTTTCGCCCACCTTGACCGCCAACGGAAACCATTGATGCGCGGGGTTTGTGATAAGGTTGCCGTAAGCCTCCTGATTCACGAAGTTGCCCCAGCGCCCGATTGACTGCGCCAGAAGCAGACCGGGCGCTATATAATCGGAAATTTCCACAGGGTCCTGTTTCTTGACTTTCGCCACTATATACATGGTGATGTAGCCGAAAATCACTCCGCCGTAAATCCCCAAACCTCCGTCGCGGAATCGGAAAAAGTCGCTCCAGCTTTGCTTGTAGCCGTCGTAAGGAAAGGCAAAGAAATAAATTCTCGCTCCGAGTATGGCAAGCGGCAGGATAAACAGCGCGTAATCGAGACTGTCGTAAGGGTCCTTGCCGTGCTTTTTAAGCAGCTGCGAAAAAATCACTATTGCCAGCACCATGCCCGTCACGATTATCAGCGCGTAATAGGTTATCCCCAGTCCCCATATTTCCACGGCGGGACTTGAACCCACCTTTCCGTTGAAATTGAGAAAAGGCTTGTCGAAGTCGAATATTTTGAACAGTAGATTTTGCAAGCGTCGCCACCTCGAACTGACTATTTTTTTAATTATAGTCCTCAAAAAAAAAATAGTCAATCAATCCGCCGAATTTAAACCGCCGCGTTTAAAACCTACAAATAAGGTCAATACTATCTTCGACAATAAATATAAGAAAAGCCTACATACACTAAAACGCACTTTTTTTCATAATGTAAATCAGGAGAGTTGGCTTTTCAAAAGGAAGTGAACACCGTGATTAAAAGAGGAGAACTGTATTATGCGGATTTAAGCCCCGTGGTGGGCAGCGAACAGGGCGGCATTCGCCCCGTTTTGGTTTTGCAAAACGATATTGGCAACAAATACAGCCCTACCGTAATCGCCGCGGCAACCACGTCGCGGCTGACAAAAGCAAAGCTCCCCACCCACATAGAGCTGCCCGGCGACAAATATTGCCTGCCCAAGGACAGCGTGGTGCTGCTCGAACAAATCCGCACCATCGACAAAACCAGACTGAAAGAAAAAATCGGAGAACTGCCCGAGGACGTGATGAAGGAAGTGAACAACGCGCTGCTTATCAGTCTCGGCTTTTTCCACTGACGACGAAATGCCGGCATATGCCGGCATTTTTGTTTGCGGAAAAATTTTCTTACTCCGCCTACGGGTTTGTTTGCGGCGAAAAAAACAATCTTTACGCGTTTAAAAAAACACTTAACTCTTTTGACCTTTCGCGCCGTAAGCGCCGTTCAAAACCTGACTGTCGTACGCATAGGTCAATTTGTCGCGCGCGGCTTTTCTTTCAATCGCCTCGTCTATAAGCGTCTTTGCGAATTGTTCGGGAGAAAACATATCCTTCCAGAAATAATACGCCAGCGAACCGGGAAGAGTATTTACCTCGTTTACGTAAAAAGCGCCCGTGTAGCGGTCTATGAGATAATCTATGCGCACCACTCCGCTCAGATTGAAACGACGGTAAATTTTCTGAGTGGTATACCTTATTTCCTCTTTAAGCTCGCACTCGAAAGGAAATTCGCGCAGTGCGCGGTTCTTCTCCCCTCTCACGTATTTGTCCGCAAAGCTCAGTATTTCGTCCTTTGCGCAGGGTTTTTCCAGCTCGCTTACCAAAATTTCGCCGTCGGAGGTCATTGCGGAACAGTTTACCTCGTAAAAATCCGTCAAAGCCTGCTCCACCAGCACCCTGTCGTCAAAGGAAAACGCCGTTTCAAGCGCGGCTTCAAAATCCGCTTGACTGCGGCAGACGGAAATACCTATGCTCGAACCGAGATTTGCCGGCTTTACTATCAGCGGAAATCCGACGAGGTCGGACACGTCCCTTCTCGCGTTTTCGCCGTCCGAGCGTTTTAGCTCCATACCGAACAGCACGGGCACGTCTATTCCTTCAAAACAGCTTTTCATCAGAGGCTTATCCATACACAAGCCGCTTGCGGCAACGCCCGCCGACGTGTAGGGCACGCCCGCAAGCTCCAACACGCCCTGCGCCGTGCCGTCCTCTCCGTTTATTCCGTGAAAAGCAAGCACCGCCGCGTCGATGGGTATTTTTTTGACGAAAAAGCCGTTTTTGACGTACAGCACGCTTTCTCCCGTCTTGAAATAAGCTCTCTTTTTGGGTTTCAAAAACAGATGCTGTCGGGGAGTGTAGTCCCCCTCTATGAGCCACCATTTGTTCTGTCTGTCGGCGTAGATTCTGTAAAGCTCGTGGTTTTTAAGCGAATGCGCAATCTGACACGCAGTTATTACGGAAATATCGTGTTCGCAGCTTTTGCCGCCGTAAATCAGTGCAATTTTCATTTACCCCTCCTATTTTAAATCATACTGTCGGGCAGGTCGTTCTGAAACAGAATTACGTCGCCCGCACGCATACGGGGAGCAAGGAGAGACGCCGCTTCCCCGACGGTGTCGGCAAACAATATTTCCGCCGAAGCGTTTGCCGCGCGCGCCCCCTGACTCAACGCCTTGCAGTTCTGTCCGAGAGTCACTATCGCGTCGCTGACTGCCGCAAGCTCCTTTCCCAGACCGAAATTGACTTCAAACTGCTCCCGTCCGAGCTCCACGATTCCCTGCGTCACGACGTATCTTTTCCCCTCAAAGCAGGACAGCACCTCCAACGCTCCGCGCACTCCCGATATATTCGCGTTGTAGCTGTCGTCTATGATTGCCGTCCCGTTTGCGCCCTCAATCAGTTCCAAACGGTGAGGCACGGGCTTCAAACGCTCCGCGACTCCGAAAATATCCTCCGCGTCCACACCGAGTTCATACGCAAGCGCAGCCGCAAGAGCCACGTTGGTCGCGTTGAACGCGCCGAGCAGGCGAGTTTTTAACGTCCGTTTTTTTTCTCCGACAGTAAGGCAAAAGGACGTCCCCGCGGCGGAAACGGAAACGTCGCCAATCGCCACGTCTCCAGTCGCCCCGACGGTAACCGTGGGACACGCCTCAACGTCCAGCCGCCGCGTGTATACGTTGTCCGCATTGAGAACGCAAATCCCGTTTTCGGGGATGTGCCTCAAAAGCTCGCCCTTTGCCGCAATCACGTTGTCCACCGAGCCGAATGTCGAAAGGTGCTGCTTTTCTATGCCTGTCAGGATTCCGTAGCGCGGTTTGACCATTTTGCACAAAAAGTCTATGTCTCCCCTTTTCTTGGCCCCCATTTCAAAAACAACCGCCTCCGCGTCACAGGGCAGGTCGTTGTTGACGTAGGACGCTATGCCGAGAGGCGTATTGAAAGAGCCGGGAGTGCAGCAGGCCTTGTACTTTGAAGAAAGCATTTCCGTCAGAATGTTTTTGACGGAGGTTTTTCCGAAGGAGCCTGTCACGGCGATTTTTATGTAAGCTGCGCGGGACAATTTTTGCTCCGCCTGCCGTATGTATTTTGCGTTTATCGACCTTTCAAAGGGCAAAAGCAGCAAGGCGCACGGCAAAATGACCAAAAAGGGCAGCAGCGGCAGTAAGTAGCTCGGCAAAAACAGAAAACCGACCGTACACGCGACTGTCGATACGACAAACAGTCTTGTCGCGCGCCGCGTAAATTTAAGCGGCACCTTTGCGCGGACGGACAGCGCGACCGCCGCGGATGCAAAAGAGCAGCCCGCAAGAACGGCGTCGGAATAATCTCCGAGCAAAATTTCGACGGGAACGAGCAAAGCGACGCAGATTGCCCCGCAAACAAAGCAGCGCGACAAAGCAATCCTGATATAGCCCCGCGCGACATTGTATCCCGTCTGCTGAAAGAAGCGCAGAGCAAACAACAAAGCGGGCAGGCTCAAAGCCGCGGCGGCAACACGCGCCGCAAAATGCCAGAACATTGTCACACCTCCTCCAGAAAATATCTTACTGCGGCGGTAAACTCTTTGGGACGGTCGGCAAAGCTGAAATGCCCCGCGTTTTCGAGCACAACAAGTCCGCTGCCCGAAATCAGTCGTTTTAGCCTTTTTGCCATCCACATGGGAGTTTCGCAGTCGCCGTCGCCCCACACGATGAGAGTGGGACACATGATTTTTTTCGCAAAGGAGGTCAAGTCCTGCTCCACCACTTTTTTGAAAGTGTTTCGCATCCCCTTGCCCGACGCCAGAAAATCCGTACTGCCGTATTTTTTAAGGCAGTCGGGATTTTTGAGTCCCAGACCGACAAGGCGTTTTGCGGTTTTGTATTTGAAAACCCTCCAACTTCTTTTCAGGCTGTATCTTCTCATACCTCCGCTGTCCGCCAAAACCAGCTTGCCCACAAGCTCGGGATATTTGGCGCAAAGGACTATCGCCACTCTGCCTCCGAAGCTGTGCGCGACAACGGAAGCCCTTTCAAGCTTGAGGTTCCGCATAAACGCCGCGAGATTGTCGGCATAATTTTCCACGCCCCATCCCTCGTAGGGCGGAGGAGGGCTTTTTCCGAAACCGGGAAAATCAATCCGTACGACGCAGCAGTCGCTTTTAAGCCTGTCTGAAACGCATCGGAAGCTTTCCTTGTCCGCGCCCCAGCCGTGCAAAAAGAGGACATTGCTCCCAACGCCCTCTTTTGTATAATTTAAATTATTCATCTTTTTCAGTCTATGCCGCTCAAAGCGTTTTTGCCATAATCAAAGCGTCGCGACTGGAAAATCTGCGCGTGTCGTAATAATTTTTCCGCACGCCCTCTTGTTTGAAACCGCATTTTGCATACAGCGAAACGGCAGGCAAATTTTCTTCGTTGACTTCGAGAAAAATTTTGCCCACCTTTGCCCTTGCCGCATAAAAAACGGCAGTTTCGACAAGCGCTTGTCCTATGCCTCTGCGCTGAAACTCGGGCACAACCCCTACCGTTGCTATGTCGGCAAAGTCCAACGAAACCAACAGCGCCAGATAGCCCACAAGCCTGTCACCTTCAAACGCGCCCAAATATACGGCTCCGGGGCATTCCAGCCCCTCGCAAAGCATGGCTTTCGTCCATGCTTCGTCCTCGAAACAGCTCTGTTCAATCAGCAGCATTTCTTCGATTTTTTCTCTGTCGATAGGTTTTACCGTCATAGCTTTCCCGCGTCCAAAAGCTCCTCCGCCTGACACCTGCGCAGATAAAGCGGCGTCAGGTCGTCGGAAAACTCTCCTTTAAGAATTTTGTCGCGACCAAGCCCCGCAAGCTTGTCGCTCAAATCCCGCTCTTTGTCGAAAAACACGCAGCTTCCGTCCGCTCCAAGCTCCTCCGCCTGCGCGGCGGAAATAAGACGCGGCGCAACGGTTTGCTTTCCGTCAACATATCTTGCGTGATAAAATCTGCCGCCTCCCGCGTCCATAACAGCGTCGGTCGTTCCTGCTCTATTGTATGCGAGCGTTTCCAGAGTATTGACGGCAACAAGTTTTTTTCCGAGAGGCGCGTTCAAGCCCTTTACCGTGCTGATTGCCACTCTGAGTCCCGTAAAGCTGCCGCAGCCCACCCCGCAAACAAATACGTCCACGTCGCCAAGCTTCAATCCGCCGAGCTTCAATACGCGGTCGATTTCCGTCATAACGGTTTCGCTGTGTTTTTTGATGCTGTCGCAGCTTTTTCCGCCCAAAACCTCGCTTTGACTTAAAAGCATGACGTAAAGGTTGTCGGTGGAGGCGTCGATTATCAACGCGTTAAACTCTTTCGATTTCAATTCTTCTGCCCTCCTCCGTTTTGAAAATAGAAACGCGGACGAAATGCTCGGGCAAAATATCCGCCGCGTTTTGCCCCCACTCGACGACGCACACTCCCTCTTTATCTCCGAAATATTCGTCAAGCCCCGCCGCGCGCGCCTCGTCGCCGTCGCTCAGACGGTAAAAATCGAAATGGTTGAGAAAGAGCTTTTTGCCGCGATAACGATTGTGCAGGGCAAAGGTCGGGCTTGTAACCGTTTCCTTTACTCCCAGTCCGCGGGCTATCCCCTTGGCAAAGCGCGTTTTTCCCGCGCCCAACTCGCCCACAAGAAGCACGGTTTCGCCGCCCGAAAATGTTTTCGCAAGTCTGCGTCCGAGTTTTTCCGTCTGTCTTTCGCTTGTACTCTTCATTGCATATCCTTAAACGACCGACGCGCCACAATCAATCTGCCCTGTTCGGTCTCGACTGTACTTTGCGTCTCGAATCCGTTTTTGCGCCAAAACGCTTCCGCCGCGCGGTTGTCCGACTCGTAAGCCAGCTGCGCAAAGTGAAAACCTTGATTTTTGAGACAATTCATTAAGCCGTCGATTATCTTTGTCCCCGTGCCTTTCCCGGAAAGACTGCCGTCCACCATAAAAAACCCGATGAAAGCCGTCCGTCTGTCGGGATAGCCGTCAATCAGGTCAACGGCGGCTATCATTCTTCCCGACAGAAAAAAGCCCGCGAAATATTTGTCGTCCGACGCTTTTCCCGGGGGAAGCAGACGCAAATCCGCTTTGATTCTGTTTTTGTCGGGGACAAAGCCGTTACTTGCGTAAAAGGACGGATTTGTGACGCCCAGCCCGTAAATCAGCTCGACGTCCTTTTCGTCAAGCAGCCTTACCTCACAAAAGTCGGAAAATTTTTCGCAGCAAAGTCGTCTCATGACAAGAGTATAGCACAGCCCGCCTCCGAATGCAAATAAGGGCGCGGAATTTCCGCGCCCTTATTCAATAATGCAACAGCTTTGAAGTGGACTTGTAGGTGAAAAACGTGACCGTCGCGCATATCAGACAGCGCAGCAGGTTGAAGGGCAGTACGCCGAGAAAGATATAATAATTGTAAAAGTTTGCGGAGGTTGCGTCGGGATACAAAGTCGACACCATGTTGAGCAGCGGCTCCCATTGACCGTCGAACATCGCCTGCAAATAAAACGGTATGAGCACAAATCTGTTGACAAGCATTGCCGCCGCGGTGGACGACAGAACGCCCACGGCAAGGCTTAAAAGAGCGCCCTTTCTCGTCTTGTGATACTTGTAGATGAAGGATGCGGGCAGAACGAAAGCAATGCCCATGACGATGTCGCCAAGCTCCCCTACACAGGCAGTGCCCGTGAAGGGCATTTTCAGCAGACATTTGACTACGATTATGATACAGCCGTACCACGGCCCCATCGCAAAGCCGCCGATAAGCGCGGGCAGGTCGGATATCTGCAAATCCAGAAAGGACGGAAAGAGCATGGGCAGAGGAAATTTGACAAACATATACAATATGTAGGAAATTGCCGAGAGTATTGCCAACTTTGCCAGAGTAAGCGCCGCAGTTCTGCCTTTGGAACGGACGACTTTGCCGCCGCCGTCCTCCGCAACCGTTTCCGTCGCAAAGGACTGAGAAATTTCCGTTGTTTCGGCCGTATGATTTGCCGTGGAGAGTTCCGCGTGTTTTTTTGCTTCCATAAAAAAATACCCCTTTAAAAAAATTTAAAGCGGGGCGAAAAAAAAGGTATGAAAAAAAGCCTTTTCCCATCCGGACTTTACCGTCGGTGCGGGAGTTCCACCCGCTCGGCGCTTTGAAAAGCGTTCATGGACTGTCACCATCGGTAAGGAATTTCACCTTGCCCCAAAGAACTTTAACTTGATGCGAATATACACCTTTTCTGCGGCTTTGTCAAGCGTTTGAACAAAAAAATACGACCTTTTTCGGTCGTATTTTTTTAAGCGTTGTTGGAGTAAGAATAATCCTTTTTCGCTCTTCTTGCCGAGCCTGCGAAACAAAGCCACACTATCATGTAAATTGCGGCAAGTCCCACGAGAATATACACGACGGTCGCAAGCCAAGGCACCATCGCAAATACCCAGTCCACGACGTTGAAGTTGAAAATACCGACAACCATCCAGTTGAGACCGCCGATAATAACCAGAATCAACGCAATAATCGACCAAACATTTTTCATTTTCAGCCTCCTAACTGCTTTTAGTTTGCGCACTGCGGTTTTTTTTATGTATTGAGTTGACAAACAACAAAAAAAAGTTCAGAATTGACTGCGTTATGAAGCTGAACGTCACAAAATACATTTGTTACAACGCGTTCATAGCCTGCGTTTACTTGGCGCTCGTCTATATTTTTCAATTTATGAGCTTCGGCGCAATCCAATTCCGCATTGCCGAGGCCATGACCATTCTGCCCTCCCTGTTTCCTTTTTCGGTGGCGGGACTGACAATCGGCTGTTTTTTGTCCAATTTTATGAGCGTATGGGGTTGGTCCGACCTTGTTTTCGGCACGCTCTGCACCCTTGTCGCGGGACTGATAACCTCGAAAATCAAAAATCCCTTTCTCGCGGCGCTTCCGCCCGTGCTGATAAACTCCTTCGGTCTGCCGTTGGTATGGCTTTTGCTCGGCGGAGAGACGGTTTATTGGATAAACGTCCTGTGGATGCTGCTCGGTCAGACGGTCGTGCTGTACGCCGTCGGGGTGCCCGTATACTATCTCGCAAAAAGAAATCTGTCCGCACTGATACAGCCCGAAAAGGACAAAAAAGAAGAATAACACGAAAGGGACGGAAAACCGTCCCTTTTTCAATGAGTTTCTCCCGCGCGGGAAAAATCTATTTCAAAGCTCGTACCCTCTCCGAGCCTGCTTTCCACATTGAGCCTCCAGCCGGCTCTGCGGCACAGCTTTTTGACTATCGCAAGCCCCAGACCGAACCCGCCCCCGCTGCCGCCGTGCGACGTATCCACAGTGTAAAACCTGTCGAAAATTCTCGGCAGATTTTCTTCGCTTATGCCTATACCCGTGTCGGACACAAGCAGCTTTTCATGCGTCAGCATGACAAAAATGCTTCCGTTTTGCCTGTTGTAACGAATGGCGTTGCTGATAAGGTTGTTTACCACCTCCGTCAGCCTTTCCCGACGGGACATTATTTTCACGTCGGGCGCTATGTCCTTTGAAAAGATTATGTTTTTCTCCGCTATCGCGGGAGCAAAGGAATCCGTCGCCTGTTCGAGCAGCTCGGAAAGATTGACTTCATAGTCGGGCAGCTCGTCGTTGTCCAATGCGGAAAAATTTATTATGCTTTTTATCAACGCGGCAAGCCGCTTGCTCTGTTCTATGATTATATCCGCGCTCTTTGCGCATTTTTCCGGCGGGAGACCGTTTTTAATCAGTTCCGCAAAGCCGCTTATGCTTGTCAGAGGGGTATTCATTTCGTGCGTCACGTTTGCGATAAAGTCGTTTTTCGAGCGTTCGGCGCGCTTTGTTTCGGTTACGTCCGTTATCAAAAGCACGTTTGCGTCCTCCGTCGGATTGAAACGCAAAGCATAGTCGCGCCCGTTGAACGCGCGGTAAAGCAAAGCGTTTTCACGGCTTGAAATAACTTCCGAAACCTCTTCGTCGCTGTAAAACAAAGCGATGTAGTTTTCCCCGTCGTAGTAGTCGAGCAGTTTGGTCGCCGTGCGGTTGATTAAAACTATATCCGATTTGTCGCGGAAAATGACTATCCCGTGCTCCATGTTGTCAAGTATAAGATTTTCCAGCTTTCTGTCGTTTTCCAGCTTCTTTATCTTGTCGTCAATGCGCCTGTTCATATCCGACATGATGTCCGCCAAGGGTTTAAGCTCGGCATAGCTCGTTTTTATATCCGTGTTTCCCGTCTTTGCAGCCTGTTCGGTAAGCCGCTCCACGGGTTTAAGAAAAAAGCCCGTGGCAAGCCAGGTGAACAACAGGCACACCGCAACGTCGGCGACGGCAAACCAGACAAGCGTCGGCACGGCGTCCGCAAACACCGCCCACTGAGAGGACGCGCTTATCGAAACGCGCACCAGCAAATCGTCGAATTTCTGACAGAGGTAAATACTGTTTTCTCCGAGAGTCTGACTTTTTCTCACGGCAAAGCCGCGACCGTCTTTCAACGCCGCAATTACTTCCTCTCTGTCCGCATGGTTCTGCGTCACGTCCCCCTTTTCGCTGTCGGCGAGCACATCGCCGTCAAGCGCCATAAAGGTCACGCGGGCGCCGTCAAGCGCGGCGGAAAACCTTTCCGCCCCCGTTTCGTCGGGCGGATAAAGTTCCCTGTCGTAAAAATTCATAAAGGTTGAAAGATGCTCTTTTCCGTATTCGACGGAATTTGCATAGTAAATGTTGGTGGACACCAACGAAAATACAAGCAGTCCGACGATTGTTATCAAAAGAGACACCCAAAGAATTCTTTTTCTCATTTCAGCACTTCGGATTTGCCCAGCTTGTATCCCACTCCGAACACCGTTTCTATGTTGTGCACGCCCAGCTTCCTTAACCGCGCGATGTGGTTGTCCACGGTACGCGTTTCTCCCTCGTCGTATCCCCACACGGCGTCGAGGATGGCGTCGCGGCTCAACGCCCTGCCCTCGTTGCGCATGAGAAACCTGAGCAGATGAAACTCCTTGTTGTTAAGCTCCACTGTCCTGCCGTCAATGGAAACCGACATGGATTTTTCGTCCAGACTGATGTTTCCGCATACCAAAACGTCGCTGACAGCCTGCTTGCGCAGCGCTACGTTGACGCGGGCGGTAAGCTCCAAAACTCCGAAAGGCTTGGAAATATAGTCGTCCGCGCCCAGATTAAGTCCCTTTACCTTGTCGGACTCCTGCCCCAACGCGCTGAGCATGATGCAGGCGACCTGAGGATAGCTCTGTTTGAGCTTTTTGAGCACGTCCAGCCCACTGCCGTCGGGCAGCATAATATCCAAAAGAGCCACCGCGGGCAGGTGTTGATTCAACGCGGCATTGAAATCCGCCACGGTGTTGAAACATACCGTGTCTATGTCCGCCATTTCCAGCGCGCACCGTACAAGCTCGCAGATACTTTTGTCGTCTTCCAGCAAAAAAACCGTTCCTTTCATTCGAGTTTCCTCACATTTCTATCGAGTGGGCAATGTAAGTAAGGTGGTCGGCGGCGCGTTCGAGGTTGCCCACAAGATTGATGAACACTCCGCTTGACGCGGGCTGACATTTACCCTCGTTGAGCCTGCGTATGTGGTTGGTAATAAGCTGCTTTCTCGCCTTGTCGATTTCCTCCTCCGTTTCGTCGACGCGCGCCAGCAGCAGACGGTTTCTCTGCGTAAAACACTCCGCAGTGTGCTCGTAAAGCTCGTTTATTTTGACAAACATTGCTTTGAGCGCGCCAATCACTTCGTCGGAGAAAACGAGCTTGTCGGCAATCACGCTGTCGGTATATTTGGTTATGTTGTCCGCCAGCTCGGATATACGCATTATGTCGCCCAACACATAGTGAAAGGCGGCTATGGTTTTTTCGTCGGCGTAAGTCACGTCGCGCGCCGACAACTCCACCAGAAAATCCTGTATGCTTTTGTTTATTTCCTCTACCTCGGCGCAAATTTCCTTTACGTTCCTTTTACCCGCCCCGTCCTTGGCTATAAACGCCTCGAATGCGGCGGTAAGACCGTTCATGGACAGCCCGCACATACGGGCGGTTTCCTTGACCGTCTGATTCATCGCCACCGCGGGAGTGTTGAGAATACGCTCGTCGAGAAAGGTCTGAGAAACAGCCGCCTTTGTTTTGTTCTTTTTGTCTCTGATAATAAAAATGGAAATTTTGACAAAAACCTTTGCCAGAGGCAAAAACAGCGCCGTGCACACTACGTTGAAAAACGTGTGGAACATGGCTATCTGCGTCGCGGGCAAGCCCGGGAACCATCTCTCAAAGGTCGCCCCCATAAATCCCGGCCAAATCAACAGCACCGTCATAAACAATACCGCGCCGAAGGTGTTGAACATGAGATGTATAAGCGCGGCTCTGCGAGCGTTTGTTCCCGTGCCTATTGATGACATAAGCGCCGTCACGCAAGTGCCTATGTTGGTGCCAAGCACAACGTAAAGCACGGAATTGCCTCCCGAGCCGATTACTATGCCCGCCGCCGCCATAGATATGATTATCGACGTGACAGCCGAGCTGCTCTGTATGATTCCCGTTACGATTATCCCGATAAGCAAAAGAAGAAAAGGATTTTCCACGCTTGCGAAGGCGTTTGTCACCACCTCGCTTTCGCGGAAAAATTTCATGGAGTCCGACATAAACTGCAAGCCCAAAAATATCAGCCCCAAGCCGCACATGAGATTTGCGGCAGCCTTTGTGCCGTCCTTTTTGGCAAACATCGCGGTAAAAGCTCCGACGCTTGTCAACGCCATTGCCAACGATATGAAATCGAAGGTTTGCAGCGCGGCTATCTGCGCCGTGATTGTCGTGCCTATGTTGGCGCCCATGATTATCGTCGTCGCCTGATACAGCGACATGATGCCCGCATTTACCAAACCCACTACCATGACGGTGGTAAGAGAAGAGCTTTGAACCACCATTGTGGACACACACCCGATTCCCACCCCGACAAAACCGTTTTTAGAGGTTTTGTTGAACAGACTTTTCAGGCGGTTGTTGGCAAGTTTTTCCATGCTCTCGCTCAACAGCTTTACGCCGATGAGGAAAGCTCCCAGACCGCCGAGAAAGGACGCGACGGCATATACGTACTGCATAAAGAAATTCTCCTTTACGATTTTGCTACACGGGAATTGTAATATACATTTGTAATATACCTTTCCCCCGTTTGTAATAAAATTGTAATAAAACGGCTTACTTGCCTTTTTTTCTGCCGGCAGGAGTCAAAAAAGACGTCCCTTTAAAAAACGCAAGCCGCAAGCCGAAAACAATCGCGGCTACAACCGCGGTAGACGCGACAAACAGCCACAGCTGCGACGACATACCTATTGAACGTCCGAAAAAATCGAGATTCATGGAAAAGCCCTCTCTCAGACCTTCCGCCGCTTGAACAGACAACGAAGAAATTTCTTCAAGCGCGCCGCGCATAAACAAATTGCGGAAAGCTCCGGCGGAGTACGTGCCGGGCAGCAACAGCGCGCCGAAACGCACAGCCTTCGGAAACATGGAAAGCGGCATATACGCGCCTACAAGAAAACCTATCGCCGCGCTCATTATGCCCGTAAAAGCTCCGTGCGCCCCCTGCGTGGAGATGAACGAACAAATAATAACGGACAGCAATGCGGCAAAAAGCGCCGACAGCGCCGTAAGCCCGACAATCCCGAATACGTCCTTGGCGGACAAATACCAGCCCGTGAGCGCAAGATAAACGAAAGCCACGATAAGCACGGCGAAACAGATGCACAGCGAAACCGCAAAAACCGAAGTAAGGTAACTCAGTCCGACAATGTGCCGTTTTATCGGAGAAACAAGCATATCGGACATATTTCCCGACTCACGGTCTCTGACCAAAATACTTTGCGCCGAAAAAGGCACAGTAATACAAGCTACGGAGAGCACTCCCGCAAGCATCCAGCCGTCAACAAAGGCTTTTGCCAAAGTCTCGGGCACTTCCGCACCCGAAAGATAGGCTTTTAAGGAATCCAGCTGCACGTCGCCGAGAAAAATCACATAGAGCATAAGCACTATGAGCGGCGCAAGCAGCGAAAAGAAAACACCTGCTTTGTCTTTGAGAAAAATTTTTATTCCCCTTTTTGTCAGACCGGCAAGCGCGTAAAAATCGCTTTTCATATTTCCTCCCCGCTCGGAGATTTTCCCGTCACAGCAAGAAACACGTCGTCCATGCTGCCCTTTGTGACCTCGAAATCCTTTGCCAATTTGTCAAATTTGTTGAGAAAAGCCTTTGCCTGCGCGCTGTCCGCAACCGCTATATGATAGCAATCGTTTGCGTAAAAAACTTCGTAATCTTTGAGCAAAGCGTCCGTTTCGTCGGAGCGCTCCGCATACAGCTTGACGCAGTCGCGCGAATAGCGGTTTTTCAAGGAGACGGGCGAACCCTGCGCCGCTATTTTGCCGCTGTCCATTATTATTATTTCGTCGGCACGGTCGGCCTCCTCCATGTAATGAGTGGTAAGCAGCACCGTCATGCCCGTTTCCCTTCTCAGATTTTCGATTGTCTCCCACACCGAAAGGCGGGACTGCGGGTCCAAACCCGTCGTCGGCTCGTCGAGTATCAGCAGCTTTGGCGTGTGAATCAGCGCGCGGGCAATGTCCGTCCGCCGCCGCTGCCCGCCGGAAAGCTTGCCGTATTGCCTCGAAAATATTTCTTTTAAATCAAGCATACCGTCGAGGTTCTTCAGCCGCTCGCGCGCCTGCGTTCCGTTTAAACCGTAAAAACCGGCTCTGAGCAGCAGATTGTCCGACACGGACAACGTTCTGTCCATAATCGAGCCTTGAAACACGACGCCTATGTTTGCGCGCACTTCGTCCGGCTGCAAATCCACGTCGGCGCCGCATACCCTTACGCAACCCGCGTCCTTTTTCAAAAGAGTACATATTATGTTGATTGTCGTGCTCTTTCCCGCACCGTTTTGCCCAAGCAGGGCGACCAACCCGCCCTGCGACACGGAAAAATCCACGCCGTCCACCGCCTTGACTTTGCCGAAATACTTTTTCAGCCCTTCCGCTTTCAAAATTTCTTGCATAAAAAATATTATAGCATACTTCTCCGAAAATACTTTAACGAAAAATCATATTTATTTTTTTATTGCAATTAATTGCCGAAAGCCTCAAAAAACTTGACATAAGTCTCGTTTTGAGTTAAACTTCTGTTCGTCGGTCGGCGAGGCGTAGCGCAGTTTGGTAGCGCGCTTGCTTCGGGAGCAAGAGGTCGTGGGTTCAAGTCCCGTCGCCTCGACCAAAAATTTGGGGTAAAACGATAATTTTTGCCCCTTTTTTATTGCCCCCCCCCCCCCCCTATAAAACAGGCGAAAAGCACCCTCGAAAAAGCAAAAAAATCGTTGTACCCCAAATGTACCCCAAAAAATTTTAACGTCAAAAACCCGTTTTCAGAGACAAAAAAGAGAACCGCCTGACCGTAAAAGTCGGGCGGTTCCGCAGCTTAGCAAATAAATTACAATTTAAAATCTATCGCGGTATATTTTTCCGCGCCAAAAAACACGGTCTTTTTGACTGGTGTTTTTGAAATAATCTTATTCGACTTTATTTCTCATCGGTCAAAACCCGCTCCGTCGCTTCCGTTTTTCCTTGTTCGTACTCTATGGCTTGCTCCAAGCCGAGTTTAACGTCGTCAAAAATATTCATGTTCTGTCTCCTTGTTTGCCTTTGCCGTTCACCAAACGGGAACATCCATGTTTTTCGTCGTCACCTTGACTACCCTTTCGTCTACAAGCGTCACCTTTACGCTGCGCACGATTGTTCCGCCGCGCAAAAATCCCCGCCACTGCGTTTTTTCGTAGGTGATTATCAGCTTTCCGTCTTCCTCATCTTTTAAAGCCGACTGTTCTTCGAACATATTTTGAAGTTCCTCTATTGACGCGCCTTGCTGTATGGATTTCGTTAATTCAATAAAATTGAAATGCCTTTCGGCAGTCAGGGACAAAATTAAAAACAACACGCCGAACCCAATCAACGCGCCTAATCCCGTCGGAATTACAATAATATTAGCAACCGAATATTTTACAGCCAAAACTACAATATAAATTGAATTAAGGTACAGAAGTACGAATGCACCCGTCAAAGATGAAAACACGCCGAAAAACAAAAACATAATAGGTACGCTGCATAAAAGAGAAGTAACAAAATTCCGAATAGGCATATTTGTTAAGTCGGGTATACACACAACGACAACCAAATACGTCAACAAAACAGCAAGCAACAAAACAAAAGAGGAATATTTGAAGGCATTTATGCGTTTCAATCCTTTATTTTTGTTTTTGCTCACAAAGTCGCTCAACACCAAACAGGGAACGGTTAAAGCAAGGCAGAATACAGCCACCGCAATTATAACAATCCACATTTTTCGCGCCTCTCCTTACACAAACAATTATCCATAAATTCCTTCGTTTTGTCAAGTATTTTAACAAAAAAAACATAAAATCGAAAAAATCAATTCAAGCAAAACGAACACATTTTGCACCCTTTTGTTCAATTTTCGCAAAAACGGTCGTTTTGGATTTGAGCGCATAAAAAAAGCGAAGACTTTTAAATTTCTTCGCTCTGTTTTTCCGACGGCAAAATGAAATCGGACAAATTGTTTAACGCTTCCGGATTGCCGGAAAAAATTTCTCCGACAGTTTTACATTTTCTCATTTCCAGACAATCCGCGCAGGTTTGATATTTTTTTGCGGAAACGCATTTTCTGACAGCGCAGAGATTTTCGCAAAAATACGTCTTAACTCCGCCCGACCTGCAACCGTAACAATTTATCATTTCGGGCGCAATGTCTACACCGTTGAGGCTGCTCCACAGTTTTGAAGTTTTTTTTCTTAATTCATCGTCATCGTTAACGGTTGCGAGTTTTGCGTCGCATTTTTCACAGTTTAAGCCACAGCAGCCGAGCTTGTCCTTCATTGCCTTACTCCTTCTGTTTAAGTAAATTATTTACATATTCCGTCGGAACATCCATTCGCTTTGCAATCTGCCCGGGCGTCATTCCTTCGGCTTTAAAACGCTTGCAAACAAATTGCATATTCTCCCCGACCTCTACAATGTGCTTGTCGGGGTCGTAAAAGCGCACTACCCGCTGTCCCCAGCCGTGTTTTTTGACAGGATGAACATACTCGATTTCGAGTTTTTCGATTTTCTCGGCAAACTCGTCGAAATCGTCGACCTCGAAGTATATTTCCGAATTATTTCCGCCGAATCGGATATTGTCCGTTTCAATAAATTGCTTATACGAATCGAGCGTTTGCAACGCCAATCCGCCCGACAACGTTTTGTTTGCGCCGAAATCCGATATGATTTTAAGCCCGAGCACCGTTTCGTAAAAATCAACGGATTGATTAATATCCTTAACTACAAGCATAGCGCTGATTAACTTCATTTACACCTCGCTAGACTGTTCCTTTATAATAATCCTATATTACGTTTTCACTCTCTGTTTTCCGCATGATTTTTCATGTAATCGTTTCCCCAATCGGTCATGGCGTCGAAAATCGGCCGCAGGGAATTGCCAAGCTCCGACAGGGAATACACCACCTTGGGCGGGATTTCGGCAAAAACTTCGCGACTCACTATTCCGTCCCTTTCCAACGAGCGCAGATTTTCTGTAAGCACCTTTTGAGAAATGCCCGTCACTCCTTTTTTAAGTTCGGTGAATCTTTGCGGCGCGGAAAGCAAATTTCGTATGAGCAGAAGTTTCCATTTGTTTCCTATTACCCTTACCGTAACAGCTACAGGGCAATAAGGCAATTCTTCCTTGGTCAGCATTGTTTTCTCCTTTTTTTGATTTTAAAGCAACGTTCGCAAAAAGTCAAGCATAGGTTTCCAAAAGAAAGTCTGTTACAAATTTATTACCTAATAATAAAAAAGTAACCTTGTTGCAATTTTTTCGCGCGTCTGTTATAGTTTTAACGGCAAAGGACGCGGAAAACAAGCGTTTGCCACACGAAAACAAACGGAGGTAAATTCGATGAACAACTATTCCAAAATCAGTTTGAGCGAAAACGGCAGAACCGAGCTTCACGACGCGCTGAGCCTTACCGGCGCGGAAATCAGCGTAAACAGCCTGCCTGCGGGCGCAAGCGTGCCCTTTGTGCACGTGCACAGGCAAAACGAAGAAATTTACGCCGTTCTCGAAGGAAAAGGCAAAGCGGAAATCGACGGCGAAAGCATAGAGATAAAAGCCGGCGATTGGGTTCGTATTGCGCCCAAAGCCAAAAGACGTTTTTTCGCTGCCGACGACGAGGGTATCAAATATATTTGCATACAGGTAAAAGAAAATTCCCTCGGCGGCTATTCTATGGCGGACGCGGAAATTGCGCAATAACGTACATTCGATTTTCAAACGCAAAAAAGACGGAGTTTTCTCCGTCTTTTTTGCGTTTCATGCCATGATACCTACATTCAACAATTCGCCGAA
>FR900994.1 GCA_000437915.1 Subdoligranulum sp. CAG:314
TGAATTTTATTTTTCATTTCTTGAGTTATATTATACATAATTTGTCCCTCACAATTGAATAATTCCTAAACCATTTTCAAATAAATGGTTTATTTCATAAAAAAAATAACCAGTAGCATTAACAATACTATGTGACGCATAAAATGTTTTGCCCAACGCAATTTGCTGATTGAGGAAAGCTTTATTGATTAGCCACATATTATCTTTGCCCACAATCTGAGATATCGCGTCCCACTCCGGCAATGAAAAATACGTAAATTCATTTCCCGCTCTTGCTATATAGGAAGTCGCTCCTCCGTCTTCAAATTTACCCAGCATGACTTTTGAACTTTCAGGATTATGAGTTCCCAACCTCGCAAGTGCTTCATAATCTCCGTTTTTTGCCGCTTCAATTACAGCCGACTTGTTGTTGGTAACAATTTTTGGAGTAACGGCAGCATTGGCAACAGAATATCTAAGAATGTTAATGCCTAAATTAACGATGTAAATAACAGACGTTATGGCTACTTCCTGCGCCCAGTTGTTTCGGATATAATTGACAAATCCGTTCCAAAATCCGTATCCCTGCTGCGAGCTTTGGTATCCTGCCAACAGTCCTGCTATACCAAACGTAACCGCAGATAACCCGAAAAATATTGCATACTCAGCCCAGATTTCAGGAGCAGAAATCGGGAACGCTATTGCCGCGGCAATAGTCGCTATCGTCGCCATAACGAACAACGCCGTTGCAAGACCTTTTCC
>FR900995.1:0-3315 GCA_000437915.1 Subdoligranulum sp. CAG:314
TGACGCGTCCGAACATACGCGCCTGTTTAGCGGCATCTTTGCGACTTTCCGCAACGACCGCAAATCTTATCCAAATACAATTCGTTTTGCCGACGTGTCCGCATTTTGCCTCAACTTCAAAGTATTTTTGATTTACGCTTTTAGAATAACTCATTTTTGATCTCCTTTGTTTTGTGCCTTAAGTATAATTCTTTATTCCTTTGCCGTGAAGGACACGTCTTGTCGGGTTAATTATTTATATTTGACAGACAACTGACGATAATTAAGCCTAGTCCGCCGAGAAACAACCCACCGAAAAATCATCCGATTGCGCTACGACCTTTGTTATGCGCAATGATTGGACATGCGATTGTGCTGACTACCGTTACGATTAAACCTAAAGTGCTTACGATATCCATTATTTGCTCTCCTTTGCGTTATTGAGTATTTTATTGAACTCTTCCTCAGTTTTTGCTTGAGTCAATAAATTCAAATAGTGTTTTAGTTCGCCGAGCTTCATTTCATCAATATCGGCAACTCTATTCAAAAGACGAATCAAGCGAAGTTTTTCGTTAAACTCTTTTAATGCCTTGTAATATCCGTCCGAATTTTCTTTGAGTTGTTTTTCGATTTGAGCGTATTCTCTGACGGTAATTGTTTTCATATCGTAATGACTTTCAAGATAATATCGTTTTATTTCGTTCGACAACTCCTTATATCCGAGTTCGATAGACTCCTCTATTGAAAGTGCTTTTATCGACGTGATTTTGTCGTCCGCACTCAAATCTTTCATTGCGTTTTGTTTGGCAGACTCCTCAGAATCCGCCTCGATTACCCATTCAAACGAACCGTCGCCGGTTCCCGATACCAAGTAGTACATGTTCTGCCTCCGTTTTTGTTTTGTGTCTTTATTGTATCGCAGGGCATAAAAAAAGAACAGGACACGTTTTGTCCTATTCTTATCGCTTGAAATATTGCTGAAATTATGATATAATAATAACGTTCTTTAATAGTTTGCCTTCGGAGCACTGCGAAAGCTAAGCAAAGGAGGTATACGTTATGGAACAAAAACGTAAAGACCTTGGCTTAGTTGCCGGGGCAAACTTAAAACGTCTTATCAAGGAATCGAAGTATCGTACTCAGGAAGAATTCGCTTTTGAATTCTGCACCGATGTCAGAACCGTCGGAAGATGGATCAACAGAGGGATTAAAAACTTGGATACGATACAACAAATTGCCGATTTCTTCGGTATTGACGCTTTATCCATCCTCTCCTAACCAAGAGGATGGCTTTTTATTTTAGATTGTTTTGTTTCATAAACTCTTTTAACTGTTCATAAGGTATTGACAGGTCGTTTTTAACAAAGTATAAGTTATATTCGCAATATACGTCACTCAAAAAAACGGGAAACAAAATCAATCCGCAAATACAATCAACTCCGACAAATACAAATAAATAAATGCGAACAATTCCCGCAATAGCAGGAATTAACCAAAGCGATACGGCGTTCAAATATGGCATAATTATAGCCGCAACTCTTAAAATCTTAACATACCACTTTTCTCCGTCGTTACCGCATAAAATATTATTATCATCGTATATACCGCTCGACTTTTTGTCCATTTCGTCGTATTTCATTTCGTATGGCAACGGTTTGAACGTAACGGCTTTATAAATCGGATATGCGTAAATAAGCAAATTTAATATCAATACGCACCACATATAAGGAATATATATTGCCGCAAGAACGGTAATTATTTGTATTAAGGATAAAACAAGTTTTTTAATAATAGATATACGTCTCTTTTTGTTTTTCCTGCTAAGATCGCTTTTATCTCCGCAATATATAAATACCCTATCTGCGTTTTTTACAAATTCCACCAACTCGGACGAATTTGTCTTTAACATTTCGTCTACAACGGAAGAGTTATCGCTTGTATTTTTGTCTATACGCGCTAAAACTTTGGCTTGTTCGTCAAGTTTATCGAATACGTTGTCAGCCATTAGATTTGCTCCTTATCCTTTTCGTCCGCAATCCATTTCTCGATATTCGTGTCGCCGCTTATCATTCCGCCGACTTTTCTTCCCACGGCTTTCGTGAGAATACGGTTTTCTACAATGGCAGGTTTTAATTCAAGCAATAAATCTATCGTTTTGTTAAGTTTTTCTTCCATAGAAGAGAGTTTTATGTCCTTTAACACGCTGATTTGACGTTGCAATTCCGAATTTTGGTCTTCTAATGATAATTTATCTATTTCAGCCTGCGAAAGCAGATTTTGATAGTTTTCAATATCGCTTTCTTTCAATTTACCGGATTCGACGGAAGATAGTAATTCTTCTTTTAATTTTTGCATTTCCGTTTTCAAGAAAGTGTTTTCTTTTTCAAAATAGCCAAAAATGTTAATAAAACAATCGGCATCAAAATCCGGAACGTTGATATTCTTATAAACGGCGAATGCCTTCGTTGCATTGTAAAAAATCCTCATATAACTGACAATTGTGTCAATTTGTATGTTTTTTTCGCCCTTATGCTTATGTGCGTTAACCTTTAACGTGTAGTCCTGCATTTTGTTATATGTAAAATCATCGATATGCATAATTTCCTTAAAATAATTTTGCACATCTGTTCTACGTAGAAGTTCTCCGCAGGTTTCACGAGCTTTTATATCGAACCCGCAAGAAACGGCAACAGTTTTAATAAACTGTTCTTGTAAATCAAGGTATGCGTCGTAAAACGAATTGCTTGCCGCCTTTACGTTTCTTTCTACCGTTAAAAAACGATCATATAAGCGCGGTTCGATTTCAATTAAATACTCAAACATCTGTAGTTCCTCTGTTTTCATTGATTTTATCTAAAATCTTTTTGAATACTTCCAACCGTTTGTCACCTTCTCCGAGAAAATCCAAAACATGACAATTTATAGTTTCCGTCGGTCGCTCTAAATAATACTCGCATATGTACGGATTTGAATTAAAATCTTTATATATGTTGGCAGTCAGTTTTTCAAATAAAAACAGAAATTCTGTTTTATTTACGCCGCCATGCGTATCGCAATATTTGCATAAATCAAGGAACGGTGAAGTTGCGACCTTTTCTACCAGCCGAAGCAAAACTTCTTCCGGCGAATCGGTTAACCTTTCTACCGAACGATAATTACCTTGATGCCACACAAAGTAGTAGACAGAATCGATAATTTTACGAGCGTCGTTAAACCCAATAATATCTTTTGCCTGCGATAACAGAAGAGTATTGATGTAGACCGTATCTTCTTGGGTTAAAGTTTTCGGCGTGTATATAAAGCGATCTTCATTACATTGCATTGTGGGACTAAAAC
>FR900995.1:3381-5036 GCA_000437915.1 Subdoligranulum sp. CAG:314
GAGCGGTTTTGTATAACAGCGGGCCAAATATCGGGGCACTCCAACGTTGTTATTTCACTTGTCGGATTATTATTAGAGAGGCACGTTACACCTTGTCCGTGATATAATCTGAAAAACGGATTTATCATAACCATACTACGCGTCGAACTCAAAACAAATATATTATAGTTTTCATACATAACGAATTGGCTCGCTAATATTCCAGCATAACCCGGCTCATCTTTAATTTTGTTTAATAGATAAGACGTTTTAGAAATGTCTATTCCGCCTGTAATAAGGTGAAAGCCTTCGTACTCGCTTGTTATTCCGCAATCAGTCAAAATATACTCTTTTTCGTTCGGCGTGTCCCAAAATGCAAGATACGATTCAAGAAACGGAACCGCCCATGCCAACATTTCCGATGTAGCGTCAGAATTATCTGCTATATCACGAATCGTTTCGGTTATCGCAAAAACTTTCAATGCACGAGCATATAATTCATCATCTGTCAAACGTAAATTCTTTATATATGGTAAAGTAATTTTTCGATTATAAATATTGTTGTATATAGAAATATAATGTATTGCATTGCTTTCAAAGCCACGGATAAACTTTGCAAATCCTTCAGGTGTTTGAGTTCGGACACTACAAATTAACATATACCGTTTTAATAGGAGCAATTCTTTTCTCGTGAGGGTAATCGTATCGTGTTTAAGTATTTTTTGGTCGATAATGTTAGCGACTCTGCTTTCAATATGAGCAAAAAGTTTTTCTGTTTCATCTTCGTATATATCATTATGATAAAAAACTTTATGAGGTCTTTTACTCTCATCTATTTTTCCGGAATGAATATCAAATATATTGATAGCATCCGAAAAGCGCTTTATTACAAATTGAGACACATAATGATTTTTTGCCATATTTAACCCCTTATGCCATGCTGAACGCAAGCAAAGCACTTATAAATGTCCAACTTAATTATTATTATAGCATATTTTATTCGTTTTTTCAACCGTATACATTGTTAGCCGTATTGTTAAATAAAAATAGCTCGTCAGAAACGGGCTATTTCTATATTGAAGTATTCAATTGTAATTAAAAACTGCTAAACGTTTCGATTTATAACTTATCCATAAATTGCCATATAACGTTGGCGCATTTTAATAAAGTATTCATACACCGTAGCCTGCGCACGAGATAAAACTCTGCCTATTTCGGGATAACTTAAGCCGTTTTGACGGCATTCCAAGGCAATACGCATATTTTCGGTCAAATTCAGGCTTGAAACGATTTTTTCGTATAAAGTATAATCTTGTGCGACTTCTTCTTTTATTTCGTATGACGGCTCGCTTACAGGCGTTAAAGCGTCAAGACTGACAGTACGGTAATAATCACTCGTTTTACGGTTTATCAGCTTCATCATTTTACGGATACAGGCAATCTCGACGGTAATCGGTTTGCCTTTTTTGCTGCAACCTATAACGTCGTTCAAATGCTTTCCGTAATGTTCGCAAAGATATAACGCGCCTTCCTGTACTAAATCGTAAGAATCGCTGAGCATATAGCCTAATTCGTTTTTGTGCTTAATATCGCCATACAGGTCGGCATACATTTTCTGCATACGACTTCCTTGATAACCTATCTGGAAACGTAATTCCATAAAGGCGATAAGTTCC
>FR900996.1:0-26728 GCA_000437915.1 Subdoligranulum sp. CAG:314
AGGGGACTGAAAATCCCCGTGTCGGTGGTTCGATTCCGCCCCGAGGCACCACTCGAAGTGGTGTTTTTTTTAGAAATCTTTGCGCTGGTGTAGCTCAACTAGGCAGAGCAATTGATTTGTAATCAATAGGTTGTAGGTTCGATTCCCATCACCAGCTCCACAATTTAATATTTTTGGGAAGATTCCCGAGCGGCCAAAGGGAGCAGACTGTAAATCTGCCGTCCACGACTTCGGTGGTTCGAATCCACCTCTTCCCACCAAGCAGCCTGAATCGGTTTTGTATAACTACCGTATTCAGGTTGTTTTTTTGTCGTTGCTTGAAAGCCCCGTATTCAGGTTGTTTTTTTGTCGATGCCTGAAAGCCGCAAGTCATTAAAATTTTTATTTTAATTCAAACGACTTCGTTAACTAAAAATGCGTAATAAATTTTATTTTTCCGAATCGCTTTGGCTGTTTTCAGACAATTGCAGCCGCTGTTTTTTGATTTTTTTTGATAAAACAATGCAAGCGGCAATACCTGCAATCAAAATTATTGCCGCAACGCCGCAAATAGCCCATCCCCATCGAATGTCGGCGTCGCTTTTTCAACTGCCGCATCAAAGAAAGTTATAATTATCCCGAACAGGAGCATTATTCCCGCTTCCACGGTCATTATTATGACATTTTTAAGGCTTTTTTCCAATTTTCGGCACAAATCCTCAGATTTCATTAAGAACATCCTTTAAAACAGCTTATTCCCGGCAGTGTAAAAAAGCTACACGTATACGCCGAATGTGCAATCAACTTGTATTGCGTCGATTTGCACTCAAACCGATTTTGTGTTATAATACTTTCATGGAAAAAAATAATATCAGAATTACAGATGACAACGAAAACAATTTTTTTGAAAATGTCGATTCGGATTTGTTCATAGAAAAAACTATGCCGTATATGGAGCTTATGATGAAATACGGCTGCGCTTTGAAAGAAATCACGACCAAGTTTGAGGTTCTGAACAGCGAATTTTCTCTTTTATACAATCGGAATCCAATCGAATCAATCAAAACAAGACTGAAAAGACCGCGCAGCATTGTGGCAAAGCTTGCAAAACACGGTATACCGGTCACGGTGCAGAATATCCGCGAAAATGTTTTCGACGTAGCGGGCGCGCGCATTATCTGTTCTTTTCCCTACGATATTTATTCGTTGGTGGAGATGCTTAAAAAGCAGGACGATATAACGGTGTTGAAGGTCAAGGATTATATTTCCAATCCCAAACCAAACGGATACAGAAGTCTGCATCTGATTGTCGAAATACCCATATTTTTATCCGACAGAAAAGAAAACGTCGTTGTCGAGGTGCAGCTGCGCACGATTGCCATGGATTTTTGGGCAAGTCTCGAACATAAACTCAAATACAAGAAAAATATCGATACTCCCGAAGAGATTGTGGACGAGCTAAGAAAATGCGCAGACGAAATCGGCAGACTTGACCTCAAAATGCAGGAGATACATAAGCGCATAGAAAATTTATAAATCTTCTCGTTTTCGGTTGCAATAGAAATAAATATATAGTAAAATATCCGAAAAGGGAGTAGCCGGCGTTTTAAGCGTTGTTAAATCAACAGTCACGTTTTTACTGGTTTAACATTGAACGGCAAGACTTATGCGTTTTTTCGCATAAGTCTTTTTTGTTTCCCGCACCCTTCTATCGGTTTAAAACAAACAAAATATAGAATAATTTGAAAGGAGAAAAAAATGAAGCACTATTTATCGGAAGTTCGGGACGTCTTGGAAAGCGTTGACGCTACGCAAGACGGACTGAAAAGCGACGAAGCAGGCGAGCGGCTGCAAAAAAACGGTCCGAACAAGCTTCGGGAGCCTAAAAAAGTTTCTTTGTTTGTCAGGTTTCTCAAACAGCTTGCCGACCCGATGATTATCATTCTGATTGTTGCGGCGGCAGTGTCCGCAGTCATCGCCGTATTGGAAAAAGAGAGCTTCGCGGACGTAATAATCATAGTTGCGGTTGTTCTGATAAACGCCGTGCTGGGAGTGGTTCAGGAAAGCAAAGCCGAAAAGGCGATTGCCGCTTTGCAGGAAATGACAGCCGCAACGTCAAAGGCGCTGCGGGACGGAAAAATCGTTCACGTCAAGAGTCAGGACTTGGTGACGGGGGATATAATTCTGCTAGAAGCCGGAGACTCTGTTCCCGCGGACTCGCGGATTATCGAATCGGCAAGTCTGAAAATAGAAGAAGCAGCCCTCACGGGAGAATCTGTCCCCGTAAACAAAACCGCTGCGATTCTCAATACGCCTGACGGTCAAAAGGACGTGCCTTTGGGCGACAGAAAGAACATGGCTTATATGGGCAGCACCGTCGTATACGGTCGCGGCAAAGCCGTGGTTGTGGCTGTCGGTATGGACACCGAAATGGGCAAAATCGCAACGTCTTTGGAGATGGCTAAGGAGGAAGCAACGCCGCTTCAAAAAAAGCTCGGACAGCTAAGCAAGGTTTTAAGCTTTGCCGTTATCGGGATTTGCGTGTTTATATTTCTTTATAAGTTTATTTACGCCAAGGCGACAGGCTCCGTATTCGATTTTCCTACCGCGCTTGACTCTTTCATGATTGCCGTAAGTCTTGCGGTTGCCGCTATCCCCGAAGGACTTGCAACCGTAGTTACAATCGTTCTTTCCATAGGCGTAACCAAAATGTCCAAGCGCAACGCAGTGATTAGAAAACTGACTGCTGTGGAAACTCTCGGCTGCGCGCAGATTATATGCTCGGACAAGACCGGAACGCTTACCCAAAACAAAATGACTGTGGTGGAGTGCTTTTGCGAAGACAGCGAGCTTTTGGGAACATGCCTTGCGCTTTCATCCGACGCGGAGCTTGACGAGGACACGAATCAAGCCGTAGGAGAGCCTACGGAGTGCGCTTTGGTCAATTACGCCTATTCCATCGGGTTGGATAAAAACCGTCTCAAAGCCACTCAAAGGCGCGTAGGCGAAGCTCCTTTCGACTCGATGCGGAAGATGATGTCCACAATCTGCAAAAACGAAGAGAACGGTGAGCTGCTGCAATATACCAAGGGCGCGCCCGACGAAGTGTTGAAGCGATGCTCCAAAATGCTTTCCGACGGAAAAATTGTCGAGCTTGACGACTCGTTGAGAGCAAAAATCCTCGATGAAAACAAGCGCATGGCAAGCAAGGCTCTAAGAGTGATGTGCGGCGCATACAAGGCCTTGACGCAGCTGCCGACAAGCTTTGAGCCTTCCGAGCTGGAAAAAAATCTCGTTTTCATCGGTCTTGCGGGAATGATAGACCCCGTGCGTCCCGAGGTGAAAGCCGCGATAGAGGAATGCAATCGGGCGGGCATCAGACCTGTTATGATTACCGGCGACCACAAGGACACCGCGGTGGCCATTGCTTTGGAGCTTGGAATCATAACCGATTCCTCTCAGGCTTTGACGGGCGCGCAGCTTGACGAGATGTCCGACGACGAGCTGCTAGGCAAAATAGAGGATTTTTCCGTTTACGCGCGCGTACAGCCCGAGCATAAGGTGCGTATTGTGAACGCATGGAAGCAGCGCGGCTGCATAACGGCAATGACGGGCGACGGAGTAAACGACTCTCCCTCAATCAAGAGCGCCGATATAGGCATCGGCATGGGAATAACGGGCACCGACGTAACCAAGGGAGTAGCCGATATGGTGCTTGCCGACGACAATTTTGCCACGATAGTGTCGGCGGTAGAGGAAGGACGGCGCATATACGACAACATAAGAAAGTCTATACAATTCCTGCTTTCCTCAAATCTGAGCGAGGTTATTGCAATTTTCGTTGCCACGTTGTTCAACTTCGTTATACTCAGCCCGATACACCTGTTGTGGATAAACCTGATTACCGATACGTTTCCCGCGCTTGCGCTCGGAGTAGAGCCTGCGGACGAAAAAATTATGAAACGTCCTCCAAGAAACTCCCGCGACAGTATTTTCGCAAATCATCTCGGAATCGACGTTGTCTATCAGGGGATTATGGTAGCGGTATTGACTCTTGCCGCCTATTTTATCGGCTTTGAAATGGAAAACGGTTATTGGGGAATCGGGCAGAGCAACGACGGCATTACCATGGCTTTTCTGACGCTATCCATGGCTGAAATGTTCCATGCTTTCAATCTGCGCAGTCGCAGCCGCTCCGTTTTTGCGGTAAAGAAACAGAATTGGATTCTGTGGGGCGCGTTCGGGATTTCGCTTGCGCTTACTACACTGATTATTTTCGTGCCCGCGCTCAGCGGAATTTTCGGACTGACGCCGATAACAATCGCGGAATATTTTACCGCTATGGGACTTGCGTTTCTTGTTGTGCCGATTGTCGAAGCGGTAAAGCTGATTTCGGGCGTTTCAGAAAAGAAAAAAAGCAAAAGGAAATAACAGTCGACAATTCCTATTGATTTAGTTGCTTTTGTCCCAATCCTTTTTCTTGACTTATGGGGCAAGAAAGTTTATTATTAAGAAACTTTTTCAGAGGAACCGAATATGACACAAAAGGATTGGCTTAAAGAGGAAATAAAGGCATACAGGAAATATGACGTCGCGGCAAAAAGCGACAGGGAAATCGCCAAGCTTTACCCGGGATTAAAAGCAAGCCTCAGACACAAAAAAGCGCACAGGCTTTATCTCGAAGGGAAATACTTTCTTGCGCGAAAATATGCGGACAAAACAAGACTCAAAACGGGCATTGAAATACATCCGGGTGCAAAAATAGGCAAGGGCTTTGTCATAGACCACGGGATGGGAGTCGTTATCGGAGAAACGACGGAAATAGGCAACAACGTGCTGATATATCAGGGGGTTACTCTCGGCGGCACGGGGAAGGAAACGGGCAAGCGCCACCCTACGATAGGCAACAACGTTGTCATAGGGTGCGGAGCAAAAGTTCTCGGTCCGGTAAACATAGGAGACAATGCCAAAATCGCCGCAAACGCGGTTGTACTCACCGATGTTCCGCCGGACAGCACGGCTGTCGGAGCGCCTGCAAAGATAATAAAGATAAAGGGTGCGAGGGTAAACAACACTGCCGCGTCCATGCTGAACCATGCGGACATACCCAACGTAATCGAAGAACTGTACGGCAGAATAAACGCTTTGGAAAAACAAATTGCGTCGAAGGAGAAAAAGTGATATGCTGAAAAATTCCGTAACGAAAACAATAGGCAACACACCTTTACTCCGTATGACGCGGCTTAAAAAGAGTCTCGGATTGAAGTCGGATATCTTTGCCAAGCTTGAATTTTTGAATCCTGCGGGAAGTATAAAGGACCGTGTTGCCGAAGAAATCATCGCTTCGGCAATACGGGAGGGAAAAATAAATGCAAAAACTACCGTCATAGAAGCGACGAGCGGAAACACGGGTATAGGGTTGGCGTTTTGTTGCGCGTGCAGAGGACTTAAACTTATTGTGGTGATGCCCGATACTATGAGCGGAGAAAGAATTTCACTGATGAAAGCTTACGGCGCGGAGGTCGTTCTCAGTCAGGGCAAACTGGGTATGCGCGGAGCGGTAGAAGAAGCCGAAAGGATAGCGGCAAGCTCGGACAATGCTTTTTTGGCGCGTCAGTTTGAAAATCCCGCCAACGCAGCCGCCCATTTTAAAACCACGGGACCTGAAATTTACCGCGATTTGAGCAATACGGATTATTTCGTAGCAGGCATAGGCACAGGCGGAACAATAACGGGCGCGGGCGGTTTTCTCAAAAAAAAGCTGAAAGACGTCAGGCTTGTGGGAGTGGAGCCTGCCGCCTCTCCCGTGCTGACCGAGGGCAAAAGCGGAAGCCATCGAATTCAAGGTATAGGCGCAGGCTTTGTCCCGCCTTTGCTCAAAAGAGAATTGCTTTACGACATAGTCACGGTGAGCGACGAAGATGCGATTTATTTTGCAAAGCTGGTCGCCTCGACGGAAGGATGCTGCGTAGGTATTTCTGCGGGAGCGAATGTTTGCGCCTGCGTCAGACTTGCGCAAATGGAACGCGGAAAAAATATAGTCACCGTTTTGCCTGACAGCGGCGCAAGATATATTTCTACGGGATTGTTCGGATAAAACTATTATAGATAAATTGAGACGACTCTTCGGAGCCGTCTTTTTTCTTACCTTTTAAGGACAAAAACCGTCCGTATTCGACAAAACAGGCTCTTTCGGACGTTCTTATTTTTGATAAAATCGATTGGCAAGGAGGCAATCATGGAAGTAGCTGCAAAAAAAGAATCCAACAATCTTGTCATTTTTCTAATCGGCGAACTGGACGAATACACGGCTCCTTATACCAGAAGCGCCATAGACAAGGCGTTGGACGGTTACAAAAGCGCGGATATAATCTTCGACTTGTCGGGGCTTACGTTTATGGACAGCACGGGAATAGGTGTGCTTATCTCCAAATACAAGCAGCTTAAAGGCGCGGACAGCAGACTTTACGTAAGAAAGCCGTCCAAAAGTATAGACAAAATTTTTAATATGGCAGGATTGTATTCAATAATGCCGAAAATCAGTTAAAGGAGTTTTGAAAATGAAATACGACAACGAAATGACTCTTACCGTTTCCTCCAAATCCTGCAACGAAAGCTTTGCGCGAAGCGCCGTGGGCGCTTTTTGCGCGCAGTTAAATCCGACCATCGAGGAAATCGGAGACATAAAGACGGCGGTCAGCGAGGCGGTTACCAATTCTATTGTTCACGGATACAATTACGAAGAAAACGGCAAGATAGACATATGGGTGGGACTCAACGTGGAGAAAAACGCCGTCTATATCAAAATCTGCGACCACGGCAAGGGAATACCCGACGTGGCAAAAGCCATGCAGCCGTTTTTCACCTCGTGTCTGACAGACGAAAGGTCGGGAATGGGATTTACGGTTATGCAGGCGTTTACCGACGAGCTGAATGTAAAATCTGAGCTTGGAAAGGGGACTACGGTAAAAATGCGCAAAATAATCGGCGCCTGCGAAGAAGCCGAAAATCTGGAGAGTGAGGCTAATGTTTGACCATGACGTAACTATGGAACTGATTCGCCGCGCTCAGCAGGGCGACGAACAAGCTAAAACCAGACTCATAGAGGAAAACACGCCTCTGCTTAAAAGCATAATCAGGCGCTATGTGGGCAAGGGCGTCGAATATGACGATTTGTTTCAGATTTCAAGCGTAGGACTGCTTAAAGCAATCAACAATTTTTCTTTGGAGTATAACGTAAAATTTTCCACTTACGCCGTCCCTATGGTGCTGGGAGAAGTAAAAAGATTTCTCAGAGACGACGGCTATGTCAAGGTATCGCGCTCTGTCAAAACTCAGGCAAACAAAATCAATCAGTGGGTGGAGGCTTATCGCAAGACTCATCAGAACGAGCCGTCGGTGGAGGAAATCGCGGCGGAGTTCGGGCTGGATACAAGCGAAGTCGTTTTTATTATGGACTCCACGAAAATTCCCGTTTCTCTGTTTGAAAAAATCAACGATTCGGACGACAAGTCCCTTTGTCTTATGGATAAAATTCCTTCTCAGACCAAGGACGAAGACCTTATAGACAGAGTAATACTGAAAGCCGTCATAAAGGAACTGACGCAAAGAGAAAAGAAAATTATTATCATGCGATATTTCAGAGATATGACTCAAAGCGATATAGCAAAACAGCTGGGGGTGTCGCAGGTTCAGGTTTCAAGACTTGAAAACAAAATACTTGAAAAAATCAAAGCTAAATTTTCAGTTTAGGAGTCCGAAAGACTCCTTTTTTTTATTTGAAAATTGAAAAATTCGGCAATTATATAATATTATTACAGAAATAGTGAGCTGTAATTTATTTTTTTATATTAGTTTAAAATCGAATTTAGAGGAAAAAATAAATCAAGAGGTGTTTGCTATGAAGACAGAACCTTTTGCCGAATTTGAAAAAAATATAGATTGCCGGGAAATAAGGTACAACGACAAATCGCCAAAACAGACAAGGAGAAGAACATGAGCAAAAAGACTGCGGATGATTTTGTTGAAATAGACAAATCCAATTATAAGGAGTACGTTTTCGTCAAGTCGCCCAAATCCAAGCATTGGAAAAATATGATGTGGGCGTTTTTAATCGGAGGCGCGATATGCGTTCTCGGACAGTGCTTTATCGAATTGTACGTCTGGCTGGGAATCGTGCGCGAAGAGGCAAGCGTGCTCGCATCGGCAACTCTCGTTGCGCTTGCAGCGATTTTTACCGGTATAGGTATTTACGACAAGCTGGGCAGATTCGCAGGGGCGGGCAGCACAATTCCGATTACGGGATTTTCCAATGCGGTGGTTGCGCCTGCGCTTGAATTTCGCTGTGAAGGCATGATATACGGGCTCGGCGCGAAAATGTTTCTCGTTGCAGGACCTGTCGTGGTCAACGGCGTCGCCGTTTCGATAGTGATTGCGTTGATAACTCTTATCGTGGGAGGGTTTTGAAATGGGCACAAACATAGAAACCTCTTTAAAAAAGCGCACGATTTATTTCGACAGGGTTTTCTGGCAGGAGGGCTTTGCATTGGCAGGTCCCAAGGAGCTTAAAGGAAAGCTCGGAGACAAATTCGACTTTACGTTAATCAACGACAAATTCGACCAAGATACCTTTGAAAAAGCCGAGAGAAAAATGTTTGAAACCGCGCTCGACGGACTGCTCGCAAAGTCAAAAAAGCTGCCGATTGAAATCGACGTCGTGCTTGGCGGAGACCTTTTGAACCAGTGCGTTTCAACGTCGTTTGCCATGAGAAAATCAAGCGCGTCCTTTCTCGGACTTTACAACGCCTGCGGAACTTACGCCGAAAGCATGATTCTCGGAGCCGCCCTTGTGGACAAGTTTTTGGACAATGCCGTTTGCGTAAGCGGAAGTCATTTTTCAAGCGCCGAACGACAGTACCGTTATCCTTTGGAGCTTGGCGTTCTCAGGTCTCCCATGACGCAGTGGACCTGCACGGGCGTGGGATGTTCGCTTTTGAGCAGAGAAAAATCTGAAAACGCTCCGCGAATTGTTTCGGCTACAATGGGGCGGGTTATCGATTTCGGAATAAAAGACGTCAACAATATGGGCGCCGCCATGGCTCCCGCGGCAAAGGATACGTTGTCGCAGTATTTTTCGGACACGGGGAAAACGCCCGACGATTTCGATTTGATACTTACGGGCGATTTGGGCAAGCTCGGCAAGGATATTCTTATCGACCTCATGGAGCGCGAGGGCGTCGATTTGACAAAAAATTACGCGGATTGCGGAGCGGCGCTTTATTACGAAAAACAAAAAACCTATCAGGGCGGAAGCGGCGCGGCTTGCAGCGCAATCGTTGCAAACGGAATAGTTCTGGACAATCTGAGAAAAGGGCAGATGAAAAACGTGCTGCTTATCGGAACGGGCGCTCTGATGAGTCCCCTGACCGCCTTTCAGGGGGAAAGCATTCCGTCAATCGCGCACTGTATAGAAATTTGCGCGGAAAATTTTGATTCGGAGGGAACTCAAAATGCTGTGGCTGACATTTCTTAAAGCATTTGTGGTCGGAGGGGCTATCTGTCTTATCGGACAAATCATAATAAATTGGACCCACCTGACAAACGGAAAAATACTCGTAATTTTTCTTTTGGCGGGCGCCGTGCTGCAAGGCTTCGGAGTTTACGAATATCTGATAAAATGGGCGGGCGCGGGAGCAAGCGTGCCCATAAGCGGATTTGGCTACGCACTGGTAAAGGGCGCGGTGGAAGCGGCAAAAACAGACGGCGTGGTGGGCGCTTTTACCGGCGGACTTGCCGCCTGCGCAACCGGAGTATCCGTTGCGATTTTCTTCGGTTATCTCGTCGCGCTGATTTTCAAACCGCGTACAAAAACCTTCTGATTTGGGCGGGACAAGCACAAAATCTCCTGTTACGGAATAAAATAGTGTGAAAGGAGAGCGACTGTGCATACGAAACGCGCCGCAAAGAAAAGCGGAAAACTGAGAAAGCTTCGCAGAGGCTTTATTTTGCTCGTGCTGCTTATTGCGATAGTCGTTCTTGTAATTTACACCTTGAACTCTGTGGGACCCGTAATCGTGTCCGTAAGCGAAGCAAGAATACGCGCCTTGACTACGTCTGCCGTCAACAGCGCGATATTTGAAGTTATGACCGAGCCTACGAAATACAGCGAGCTTATCACAATACAGAAGGACGACGCGGGCAACATAACTCTGATAGAGGCAAACGCCATAGTCATCAACAACCTTGCGCGCGAAATGGCAAAACAAACGGAAACCTACATGGAGGCAATCGGAGAACAGGTAATTAAAATACCTGTCGGCACTCTGTCGGGCAGTCCGCTGCTTTCGGGCAAAGGTCCCAAGGTGACAGTCAAGGTAGTGCCTGTCGGCTCGGTAAAATGTCATTTCGTTTCGGAATTCGAAGAAGCGGGCATAAACCAATCCAGGCACAAAATTTACCTTGACATAATAACCAATGTGTCCATAATTCTGCCCACATCTCAAACTACGGTAAAAACAAACACTCCGGTGCTTGTTTGCGAAAGCATCATAGTGGGAAAGGTGCCGGACACCTATTTCAACGTAGGCTCAATCGGAGGCAGCAATTTGGATTTGCTCCCTTGACAATGGGTTGTCGAACGGGCGCTTGAAGCGCCCGTTTTGATTTAAGTTTTTGCAATTACTTTAAAATACTTGAAAAATTTTACTACTTGTGCTAAAATATAAAAAATAAAAAAGACTGTGACCAAGCATAAGAATTGCGTGCAGGAGACCTTTCAGAGAGCAGCCGTTTGGTGCGAGGCTTGCGGGAAGCGCGCAAAAGATATTCACTTGCGAGTTCGGCGCGTGAGTCTTAAAAAGAGGTAGCCCGCTGCGGAAACGGCTCCGTAATGCCTAAAACAAGGTCGAGCTTTCGACGAAATCAGGTGGTACCACGAAAATTTTCGTCCTGACATTTTTTGTCGGGACTTTTTTCAATATAAAATCCAGAACGGAGAAGATGTAAATGAAAGCCAAAATTGCAGATATTGCAAAAAGATTCAGAGAAGAAATTGCTAAGTGCTCCGATTTCGACTCCCTACAAACAATAAAGGTAAAATTTTTGGGTAAGAGCGGAGAGCTTACGGGACAATTGAAGTGCATGAAGGAGCTGCCTCCGGAAGAACGTCCGGCTTTCGGCAGTCTGGTAAACAGCGTAAAGCAGGAGCTTGAACAGCTTTATGCGCAGACTGCGGAGCGTCTTAAAATAAGCGCGCTCGAAGCCAGACTCGAATCGGAGAAGGAAGACATAACAATCGAAAAAAAGCTTTCTTGCCGCGGCACGATTCACCCCATAAACAAGGTAACCGACGAAATCGTCGATATGTTTGTCGGTTTGGGCTTCAAAACGGTGGAGGGGCCTGAAATCGAAACGGATTATTACAATTTTCAGGCGTTGAATCTTCCTGCCGACCATCCTGCGCGCGATATGCAGGACACCTTTTACGTCGCGCCAGGACTTTTGCTGCGCTCGCAGACGTCGCCCAATCAGGTAAGGGTTATGGAAAAGGAAAAAGCGCCCATAAAAATTTTGTGTCCGGGCAAGGTATACAGGTCCGACAGCGACGCTTCGCACTCTCCCATCTTCCATCAGATAGAAGGTCTTGTTGTGGACAAAAATCTTTCGTTGTGCGACCTTAAAGGTTGTCTTGAATTTATGGCTCGCAGGCTGTTCGACGACGATACCCGCATAAGATTCAGACCGTCTTATTTCCCTTTTACGGAACCAAGCGTGGAAGTGGACGTAACTTGCTCGAACTGTCACGGAAAAGGATGTCCGCTGTGCAAATATACGGGATGGATTGAAATACTCGGCGCGGGCATGGTGCATCCCAATGTATTGGAAAACTGCGGCGTCGACAGCAAAAAATTCAACGGTTTCGCTTTCGGAGTAGGTATCGAGCGTATTGCCATAATAAAATACGGAATACCTGATATACGGTTGTTTTACGAAAACGACGTCAGATTTTTGAAGCAGTTTAAATAGGAGGATAAAATGAAAATTCCGGTTTCTTGGCTAAAAGATTTTGTGGATTTGGAAAATATAACGGTAAATCGGCTTTGCGAAGCGCTCGTGTCCGTCGGGTTTGAGGTGGAGGAGGTAATTGAGCTCGGCAGAGAAATAAGCAACGTCGTGGTGGGCGAAATTATATCTATGGAAAAACACCCCGACGCGGACAAGCTTAAAGTATGCAGGGTTGACGTAGGAAAGGAAGTTTTGCAGATTGTGACCGCCGCTACCAACGTGAAAACGGGCGACAAGATACCTTTGGCGCTGAACGGAGCAACGCTTGCGGGCGGTACCGTGATAAAGAACGGCAAGCTTCGCGGTGTGGCTTCAAACGGAATGATGTGCGGCGGCGAAGAATTGGGTATTTGCGAGGACCAATATGCAGGCGCGTCTGTGGACGGAGTTCTTATTCTCGAACAGAATGCAGAAGTAGGCAGGGACATAAAGGAAATCGTCGGATTGGATGAGTGCGTTATAGACGTTGCCGTCACATTCAACCGTCCCGACTGCAACAGCGTCGTCGGTATTGCAAGAGAGGCAGCAGTCGCATTGGGAAGAAAATTCACGCCTCCCGAAACGGATTTCGAAACCGTTGAGGAAATATCGACGAGGCAGTACGTAAACGTGGATGTTCGCGACGCCGAGCTTTGCCCCGCTTACTTTATGCAGGCGGCGGAAGTCAAAATAGAACCGTCTCCCTTGTGGATGCGCAGACGCCTCCATGCTGCGGGCTTGCGCGGTATAAACAATATAGTTGACGTGACTAACTACGTCCTGCTTGAAGTAGGTCAGCCCATGCACGCGTTCGATTACAAGGAAATATCCGACAAAACCATTGTTGTCCGCCGCGCAAGGAAAGGGGAAACCATTATTCCTTTGAATGAAAAGGAATACGGGCTTGACGAAAACATACTTGTTATAGCGGACAAATCGCGCCCCGTGGGACTTGCCGGGGTGATGGGCGGACTCAATTCGGGTATAAAACCCGATACGTCCACAGTGTTGTTGGAAGCTGCCGAATTTAACAGAGAAAACATACGCCGCACAAGCCGCAGGCTGGGCATTCGCTCGGATTCGTCGGCACGTTTTGAAAAAGGCGTAGACTCCTGCACGGCGCATTTGGGACTTATGCGCGCGCTTCACCTCATTTCAAAATTAAAATGCGGAAGAATTGCCGCCGACACAATCGAAAGCCTGTCGCATGAGATAAAGGAACGCGAAATCAAATTCCATTATTCGAGAGTAAAAAACCTGCTAGGAATAGACATACCTCAAAGCGAGAGTAAAAAAATACTTGAAAATCTCGGCATAAAAACCGTATTTGAAGGTCAGACGTTGAAATGTTTTGCGCCGGCGTACCGTAGGGATTTGGAAAGCGACTGCGACATAATCGAAGAAATCATCAGGGTTTACGGATACGACAAAATAGTTTCCTCCTATCTGGAAAACACAGTGCCGACTTACGGAGGAAAAACATCGGCGCAGGAACTGTGCGACAGAGTAAAAAATATTGCCGTCGGTCTCGGCTACAATCAGATAACGACTTATTCTTTCGGAGGCAAGCAATTTTTCGACAAAGCGGTTTCGGACGGAAACTCCGACAGCGAAAAATGTATCAAAATAGTGAATCCTTTGGGCGAAGAATTGAGTCTTATGCGTCGTTCCCTGATTGCGCACATGTGCGAAGCCCTGTCAGTCAACCTCAGCAGAAAAAACGAAAATCTCTCCTTGTTTGAAATCGCCAAAGTTTATCTTGCCGAGAATCTTCCCTTGACGGAACTGCCGGAAGAAAGGGAAACGCTTTGCATGGCTACTGACGTCGGAGACTTTTTCAAACTCAAATCGGATGTAATGACGCTTCTCGACAACTTCAACGTTGACGCCGTCTTTACCCGCAGCGTCGTCAAATGCCTGCATCCCGGCATAAGCGCCGACATAACGGACGAAAACGGAAATTGCTTGGGCTTTCTCGGAGAATTGCATCCCACGGTATGCGCAAATTTTGAAATAAACAAACGCGTATATGTTGCCCAAATAGATTTGGAAAAGTTAAAGGAATCAAAAAAGCAAAAGTCCAAATATGTTCCGATTCCGAGATATCCGTCCGTTGACAGAGATATTGCCGTCGTCGTGAATGTAGACGTTGCGGCGGCAGACGTCATAGATACGATAAAACAAAGCTGCAAGCTGTGCGAATCGGTCGAGCTTTTCGACGTATATCGCGGAGAACAGATAGGAAAAGACGAAAAAAGCATGGCGCTTTCGCTGAAATTCAGGAACAAAGACAAAACTCTTAACGACGAGGAAGTAGAGCCTCAGATAAAGCGCGCTTTGCGCGCTTTGGGAGAGCGTTTCAATGCGAGACTCCGCTGAAAAACCCATACTTCTTGCTCCCGCAGGCAGTCCGCAGGCTTTGAAAGCGGCGGTTTACAACGGCGCGGACGCGGTCTATCTTGGATTGAACAAATTCAATGCAAGATTAAAAGCCGAAAATTTTACCCTTGAAAACTTATCGGAATGGATAGAATTTTGTCATTTGTACGGGGTAGAGGTTTGCATAACCGTAAACACGTCCCTCAAAAAAGAGGAGCTTGAAGAAGCCAAAAAATTTGCAGAACAACTCGCGGCGTTAAAAGCTGATTGCATAATCGCGACGGAGCCTGCGTTGATTGAATTTTGCGCAGGACTTAAAGGCATACGCACGGTTGCCAGCACGCAGCTTAATATTCACAATGTCATGGGCGCGCAGACGGCAAAGGCAATGGGGGCGGACGTTGCGGTTTTGTCCAGAGAAACAATTCTCGACGATATTCGCGATATAAACCTTTATGCGGATATTGAGACGGAATGCTTTTTGCACGGCGCGCTTTGCGTCTCTTTGTCGGGGCAATGCTATTTGTCTTCTTTTGTGGACGGCAACAGCGGCAACAGGGGCTTGTGCGCGCAGCCGTGCAGGCAGCTTTACCGTTCTTTCTGTCAAGACGGGGAAATTAAAAAGAGCGGTTACCTGCTTTCCGCCAAGGATTTATGCGGAGTTTACACCGCAAAGCGTCTCGCTGACGCAGGCGTAAGCATATTTAAAATAGAGGGGCGGAACCGAAGAGAACAGTACGTAGGCGAGACCTGCTCCGTTTACAGGAAAATTCTCGACAGCGATTACGAATATCAGGCGGACGATATAAAGCGCCTCAAAACGGCTTTTAACAGAGGCGACTACACGTCGGGATATCTTAACAATGCCGACAATATCATTTATCCGCTTTTTCAGGGGCATAAAGGAATAGAAGCGGGAATTATAAAAAAGGTGGACGGAAGCTTCGTAATTGCCGGCAATCTTTTCCTGCACGAAGGTGACAGCTTCAAAATTTTGCGCGATTTTAAAGAAACGGGCAATTGCGTGGCTGTCGGCAACTCGTCGAATTTGATTACAAAAATAAAATATTCGGGCAAGCCGCAGGAAGGCGACCGCGTATACCTGACAAGCAGTGCGGCGATGAATTTTCGCATAGCGCATACGGAAAAAAGAATACAGGCACAAGCAGAGTTTTCCGCAAAAGTCGGTGAAGAACCTGTTTTAAAACTGACTGCACGCGACGCAAGCGCAATTGTCAAGGGAAAAATCAAAGCACAGTCTGCCTTAAATCAGCCGTTAAGCAATGCCCAAATAGAAGAATTATTGCGTAAAACTGGAGAAACGGAGTTTACTATTTCAGATGTAGTAATAAATTCCGACAATATTTTTCTCCCAAAATCTTCGATAAACGAGTTAAGGCGCGAAGCAACAAGCGCGTTGCGCGCCGAGCTGCTGCGGAATTATTATCAAACCCGAAATCTGCCTGCACATAACGACCGAATCGAAAAAAGCTATGAAATGCCTTTTTTGAATCATTCGGGCAAAATTATTTGTCAGGTAAGGAATGCCGACGAATATCTCAGAATAAAGCAATACACGGATTTCGTGGTTTTCAAACCCGACGATTATTCTGTGGAGTCGGTAAGCGATTTCAAAACTGCGTGCAGCGATTTTTATTTGGATTTGCCCAATTTCGCAACGCAGCATGACCTGCGGATAATAGCGGATATAATCGAAAAATGCGGCGTAACGGGTATTGTGGCGAACAATTTGTACGCATTGAGATTGGCAAAAATCTATTCGCTTGACGTAGTGCTCGGATTGGGGTTGAATATTTTTAACAGAGAGTCCGCTTGTGTGTTGGGCAAAAATTTGAAGGTAAGAGCATACATTGCTTCGCAGGAACTCAGCTTGAAGGATATACGCGACAATCTGAGCGATGCGTATATTTTTGCAGGCGGTGACATTACGGTTATGACTGTAGCTCACTGCCCGATAAAAGTAAATTTCGGAAACGAATGCAAAAAATGCAGGTACGAAAATCTTATGTACGGAGATAAAACGGGAAGAAAATTTCCTTTGAAAAGGAAGCGCATTGCCCGCTGCTATTTTGAGATTGAAAATTGCGTTCCCTTAAACGGCACGCGCAAAATAGACTTTCCCGGTAATTTTTTTCTGAAATTCGACGGAGACGAAAGAGAGGTGGCTCATTTTTCAATGCTTGCGCAGGGCATTGACGACGGGTATCGCAAAAACGGTCAATATACTGCCGGACATTTGTCAAACAGCGTAAAATAAATATGATAGAAGAAAGGACATTAAAAAAACTCGAATATTTTGAAATTTTGAATAAAATTTCTCAATATACAACGAGCACGACGGCAAAAAACAAAGTAAGAAATTTGCGTCCCGAATCCGCGCTTGAAAAAAGTCAGTCATTGCTCGACGAAACGGAGGAGGCGGTAAATTTTTTGAATTTCGGAGTTTCTCCGGATTTCGCCATCGACTCTACGGAGGATATTGCCGCAAAAGCAAAAATCAGGTCTACGCTTTCGTTGCGCGAGCTGCTTGTAGTCATGCGCACCTTGCGCACATCCAGATTGCTTATTTCGACTTTGAACACGCCACTGCCCGTTGCCGCGCATATTTTGCCGGACATGGCAAACGGTTTGTATGCAAACAGAGCGGTGGAAGAGGAAATCGATTTTTGCGTGCTCAACGAAGACGAGCTTAACGACAAAGCTTCCGACGCCTTATTTTCGATTCGTCAAAAAATCAAAAAAACAAATGCGGAAATAAGAGAAAAACTTACTTCTTTTTCCAGGTCGTCGGCAATATCCAAATATCTGCAAGACGACATAGTCACGCTGAGAAACGACAGGTACGTAATTCCCGTCAAGCAGGAATACAAGAGCAATGTGCAGGGCATAGTTCACGACCAGTCGTCAACAGGCTCGACATTGTATATCGAGCCTATCGCAATTGTAAATCTCAATAATCAGCTCAGAGAGTTGCTTTTGAAAGAAAGAGAGGAGATTGAAAGAATTCTGTCCGAGTTTACCGATAAAATCAGCGCCTTTGCCCAATTTTTGGTCGCAAACTCCGAAATTATCGCATATTTGGACGGTGTTTTTGCGAAAGCGAGGTATTGCATCGAGCTGAACGCAACTCGCCCAAAGCTCAACGACAGGGGGATTCTCGAAATAAAAAGAGGGAGGCACCCTCTCATAGACAAAAAATCCGTTGTGCCTATCGACCTCCGTCTTGGCGGAGATTTCGACATGATAGTGATTACGGGACCAAACACGGGCGGAAAAACCGTTTCCCTGAAAACGACAGGCTTGTTTTGTTTGATGGCGATGAGCGGAATTTTTCTGCCTGCCGCTCACGAAACAATCGTTTCGGTATTTGAAAACATTTTTTGCGATATCGGCGACGAGCAAAGCATAGAACAGAGCCTGAGCACTTTTTCAAGCCACATAAAAAACATATCCCACATAGCGCAGTCCCTCAATCGCAATTCTCTTGTGCTTTTGGACGAAGTCGGCGCGGGAACCGACCCCGCCGAAGGTGCGGCATTGGCTCTTGCGATAGCGGAATACATTCTCGACAGCGGCGCAAAATCCGTTCTTACCACTCATTACGGGAGACTTAAAGAGTTTTCGCTGACAACCCCTAAGGTTGCAAGCGCTTCGATGGAGTTTGATACGAGTACGCTGTCTCCAACTTACAGACTCGTTTTGGGGATTCCCGGCAGTTCAAACGCATTGGATATTGCGGGACGGCTCGGGCTGTGCCAAAAAATCGTAGACAATGCACGCGGCAAGCTTTCTTCGGAAAAAGTAATATTTGAAAGTGTCTTGAGAAATGCGGACACGTTGCGTAGGGAATACAAAGCGCAGCTCGACGAAATAAATTCTCTCAAAGCGAGCATACAGGAAGAGTATGCCAAGGCTGCCGACCAAACGAGAATTTTAAAGGAGGAAAGAGAACGCCTGCTTTCAGGTTCGCAAATCGAAGCAAAAAGAATTGTGAGCAATGCCAAAGCCGAGGCGGAGGAGCTGCTCGACAAGCTCAAAAAAATGGTGCGCGCCGCGGCGTTGGAGGAAAAAAGCCTTTTTGAAGCGCGTTCCGTAATCAAAAAGCTTGACGACAAAAAGTACGACGTAACGGCGGAAGAGCCCGACATAATAACGGGTGCGAGAATCGAACCCGAAAAATTAAAAATCGGGGAATGTGTTTTCGTCAAAAAGATGAATACAAGCGGCATTGTTTCGGGATTCGGTAAAAACGGCAAAATCGAAATCAAAATCAACAAGATGACTGTATTTACCGACGCCGATGATTTGTATGAATGCGTCGATTTGTCGGACAAAACGAAACCGAAGGTTTCGCAGGGAGTAAAGACGCATATCAGAGCGGCAGCGCCGGCAAGAGAAATTATTTTGCTTGGACAAACGGTAGACGAGGCCATTGCCAATGTGGACAAATTTCTCGACGACGCGGTTCTGTCCGGTCTTACGGAGGTACGTGTCGTTCACGGCAGCGGCACGGGGGCGCTCAGAAAAGGTCTGCACAAATATTTCGCCACGCATCCTGCAATAGACAGTTTCAGACTCGGAAATTACGGAGAAGGAGAAAGCGGCGTCACGATTGTGACGTTGAAATAGGTTATGATATATTATTTTGACAATGCGGCTACAACGCGAATGGAGCCGTCGCTTACGGAAATATGGAGAAAATATTCCTGCGAAGAGTATTTTAATCCGTCCGCTCTCTCCGACCACTCTACGAGCGTTTACAAATCAATAGAGGACGCGCGTAAAAAGGTAGCCGCCTCATTGGGGGCGGACGCCGACGAAATTTATTTTACATCGGGAGGTACGGAGGCGGACAATCTTGCCGTTTCAGGCGTTGCGGGAGGTAAAAAAGGAAATATAATCACTTCCAAGGTCGAACATCCGGCAGTTTACAATACCATTAAAAATTTAAAAAACAAGGGGTTTGAAATACGATACGTCAAGCTAGACGAAGAGGGCGCGGCGGACGGGCAAAGTCTTGCAAGCCTGATTGACGAAAACACCCTGTTGGTGAGTCTTATGCACGTAAACAACGAAACCGGTGCGATAAACGACATTCAAAAATTGGCAAGCTTGACAAAAAAAATAAACAAAAATTCCTTGTTTATGTCCGACGGCGTTCAGGCATACGGAAAGCTCCCCGTGAAGCTGCATTCGACTGCCGTCGACTTGTATACGATAAGCGGACACAAAGTCCACGCGCCAAAAGGAATAGGGGCGCTGTATGTAAAAAAAGGAGTCAAAATCGCACCTGTTTTTTGGGGCGGCGGTCAGGAAAGAAATTTAAGGTCCGGCACTGAAAACGTAGCAAATATTGTCTGTTTGGGCGAAATTGCCGATAAAATTCTTCACACCAGCATAAATAGTTGCGTGGATTTTAAAAATTTAAAAAATACTATTCTTAGAATAGTAGATAATTCAATCGACGACTGTCTGAATCTTTCAAAGCGCGGAATCGATTCTTTGCTTTTTTTGTTTTTTAAAGGCATTAAGTCGGAGGTTCTTATGCGCCTTTTGGAAAACGAGGGATTTATTGTCGGGAACGGTTCGGCATGCAGCTCCAAAAACAAAACTTCGAGAATTTCCGACGCTTTGGGAGTGAACAAAAGCTTTGCGGAGGGCGGTATCAGAATATCTTTCGGAAAATACAATACACCTGAAGAAGCGGAAAAGCTAGGCAAGGCGATAGTCAGAAACATTCTTTTTTTGAGAGGCGCAAGGTGAAAAAAGTAATAATAATCCGTTATTCGGAAATTCATCTTAAAGGCAACAACAGAGGATTTTTTGAAAATGCTCTGCTAACTAATATTAAAAAAAGCCTTTCGGATCTAAAATGCGAGCTTTTGAGGCAACAGGGCAGATATCTTATTGTTGATTTTAATGAATGCGACGAATGTGCTATTATCGACAGACTGAAAAAGGTATTCGGCATTCACTCGATAAGTCCCGCCATGGAAACCGATTCGGATACAGACGAAATTTTTGAATGCGTAAAAGCTTTGGCTCAAACAAGGGGAAGATTCAGAATCAACACCAACAGGGCGGATAAAGCCTTTCCCCTAAAATCCATGGAAATGTCTGCGGAAATGGGAGGTCGACTGCTCCAATTCAATCCCGCCCTCAAAGTCGATTTACACAAGCCCGATTGGTGCGTCAATATCGATATAAGAGAAAACGGAAAAACCTTGGTATATGCCGAAAATATCAGAGGCGTAAACGGAATGCCCGTAGGGACGAGCGGCAAAGGACTGCTTTTGCTTTCCGGAGGCATAGACAGTCCTGTCGCAGGCTACATGATGGCGAAAAGAGGGATGTCCGTAAGGGGACTGCATTTTCACAGCTATCCTTACACGGGATTGCGCGCAAAGGAAAAGGTTATGGAATTGGCTGAAAAAATCGCAGAATATACGGGCGAGTTTTCTGTCGAAACAATATCCGTAACCGAAATTCAGACTCAGATACATGAAAAATGCCCCGAGGAGCTTATGATTACGCTGCTGCGAAGGTTTATGATGCGAATAGCGTGCAAAATAGCTAAACGGGAAGGGTGCGGAGCCATTATTACGGGAGAAAGCTTGGGGCAAGTGGCAAGTCAGACGCTTGAAAGCATAAACGTTACCAATGCCGTTGCCGACAAGCCGGTTTTCAGACCGCTTATAGGCTTCGATAAGGATGAAATAATAGAAACGGCGCGCAAAATAGGCACTTACGAAACATCCATATTGCCTTATGAAGACTGTTGCACTGTTTTTTTGCCCAAGAATCCCGCAACGAAGCCCAAACCTGAAAAAGTTGAGGCGGCTGAAAAGCTGCTCGATATAGAGGCCTTGACGGACAGAGCATTAAGTACCTCGGAAATAAAAATATTTAAGAATTAATCAATAAAAATCCGACGAAAACTTCGTCGGATTTTTTACCAAAACCAATTTTCAAACCACTTGCGATTTTCCTTTTCCTTTATACGGACTTTTTTATAATAAAATTCTACGTTGCTTACTATTTTGCCGTCCTGCTTGACATAATAAGCATAAATTCCGTTTTCCGCAGCCTTTTTGTCCGTAGCAAAAACCACTCCGTCGATTTCTTCTGTTTTTAGTTTTGTTTCCTTTCCCTCAAACTCCCTGAACAACCTTTGATTGTCTTTCAAGTTGTCCGCAAAAATGACGGGAATGTCGTTTTCGCAGACAATTTTTATTTCGGGAGGCAAGTCGTTTTCGGGTGTTTCCGCAACGACGGCAGGGCAATTGTCTATTTCAAACAATTCGGTAAACGCTTCGTTTTGCTTGCAATCGACTCCGGCTACTGCAAGCGCGTGTTTTTCCGAAAATGTTTTTTTATCAAGCTTCTTTTCTACGATGTCGGCAGGGCGTGCAAAATTTGAGGGGAGCGTCGTATACGCGCTCTCCAAAAAGTTTTTAGCCATACGGGCGGAGACGTTTCCCGTAATTTCGGAACCGAGAGGGTCCGAGCTTTCTGCGCCGAGCCAAAATAAATAAGTATTCCGGGTGTCGTAACCGCAAAACAAAGCGTCGGTATTTCCGCTTTTTACTCCCGCAGTGCCCGTTTTGCCCGCAACGTCGAAGCCTATATCGGATAACACCTTTGCGGTGCCAGAATCGGCAACGGTTTTAAGCATATCAGTCATAAGATAAGCGCTTTCCGCGCGAAAGACGCGTGCTCCGTTCTCGGTATTTTTTTTATACAGCACCTTTCCGTTAAGAGAAATCTCGTCGACAAAGCCTACGCTTTTATAAACGCCCGAATTAGCCAATGTCAAATAGCCTGCAAGAAGCTCCTGCAAGCTTACGCCGTTGTAAAAGCTGCCAAGCGCAATAGATAAATTTCTGTCTTGCTCGGAGGTTTTTATTCCGTTTTTGTTTAGATAGCCGATAGAGGCGCTTACCCCGATGGAGTTGAGCACTTTCACTGCGGCAGTATTCATGCTGTCCGCAACGGCTCGCCTCATCGTTGTCCAACCGTAATATTTATCATTGAAGTTGTTGGGGGAATAACCGTCAAAATCGGTTTTTTCGTCAAGAACGGGAGTGGCGGGAGTGATTGCTTTTAGGTCCAATGCGGGACAGTAAACAGCCAACGGTTTGATTGCAGAGCCGACTTGACGTTTTATGTTGTAAATATTATATTTGGAATATCCTATATATGAAGTTACTCCACCTGTAATATTATTTACAACGTAAGCGCAACGCGATGCGGAGTCGCCGCTTAAAGTTTTTACCTCCGTATTCATGCTTGATTTAAGCGCAGCCTGCAAGCCGCCGTCGTAAAAGGTTTTGACAATATAAGGCTTGTTTAACATTTGTTCTTGTTTTGAATTAAGAATCAGGCACGCTTCGATTAACGCCGCGTCCAGATAGCTTTTTTCCGTAGCCGCTCTTGTGTCGACAGCGCTCAAATCAATCTTTTCTTCCTTTGCCGCCTCGCATAGATTGTCGTCAATGAAACCGTTTTCTCTCATGAGATTCAGCACTAGATTTCTGCGGGAAATATATTTGTCCGGATTGTAGACGGGGGAATAATTGTTCGGCGCTTTCAGCATACCCGCAAGCCCCGCGCTTTCGGCAAGAGTAAGCTCGGACGCAGACTTGCCGAAATAAGTTTTGCTTGCGGTTTCGATTCCGTATGCGTTGGCGCCGAAATATATCGTATTCAGATACATTTCAAGAATTTCTTTTTTGCTGTATTCCTGCTCCACTTTAAGCGTAAGAAACATTTCGTTGACCTTTCGCTTCAAAGTTTTTTTATTTGTCAGAAAGGTATTTTTGACAAGCTGCTGCGTGATGGTGGAGGCGCCTTCCTTGTAGCTTCCCGAAAAAATATTTTTTATAAGCGCGGAGCCTATCCTTTTAAGGTCGAGACCGTGATGTCTGTAAAAACGTTTGTCTTCCGTGGAGACGAAAGCGTTCAGCGTATAATCGTTAAGCTCGGACACCGACACATACTTTCCCTGTTTGCCTGCGTCCAATTCCATACTTTGTCCCTGTGAATCTTTGAAAACCGCTTTTTTTCTGTTTTCATTCATTTTTGCTGCGTCGAATTTGACAAAATCCTTGTCGGTAACGCATGCAATCATAAAAATGCCCGATGCAAGTACGCACAGAGCAATCAAACCTGCAAATATGACAATAACGATTCGCCATGCGGCAGTCTTTTGCCTTTTCACGCTTTTATTATTTGTAATTGAGGGAATTTTATTATTTAGCTTGAAATTTCACAGACAAAAATGTATAATATTTCAACGAGGAATTTTACTTGAAAAAATATCTGATACACACCTACGGTTGTCAGATGAACGTGCACGAATCGGAAAAAATCGCCGGCATATTAAGGGACGAGGGTTTTGAAGCGACTGCGCGGGAAACCGACGCCGATATAATCGTATTCAACACCTGCTGTATACGCGAAACCGCCGAAGCCAAAATCATGGGGCACATAGGTCAGATTAAAAAAATCAAAAAAGCGCGTCCCGAATTAAAGGTTGCGGTGTGCGGTTGTATGTCGCAGCAGGAGGGAGCGGCGCAGCTCATATTAGATAAATTTCCGTTCGTGGACGCGGTTCTCGGTACAGCCAATCTGCATTTGTTAAAGGAAGTTGTCGCCAAAGCGGACAATACTTCCAAAAACAGATTTTTCAACCGTGATTTTCTTGGAGACAACGACAACCGCCCTGTTTTCAGGACAAGCGGCACCAACGCATGGGTAAACATAATTTACGGCTGCAACAATTTCTGCACTTATTGCATAGTTCCGTATGTGAGAGGGCGGGAACGCAGCCGCCCCGCAAAAGATATAATTTCCGAGGTTAATGCATTGCTTGACGAGGGATACAAGGAAATCACTTTGTTGGGGCAAAATGTGGACAGCTACGGAAACGACCTTAAAGACGGTTCGAATTTTGCGTCTCTTCTCGGAGAGCTGGGAAAAATAGGCGGCAAGCACAGGATTCGTTTTATGACCTCGCATCCCAAGGATTTCAATCAAAGCGTGGCGGAGGTTATCGAAAAATATCCTTCGCTGTGTCATAACATTCATTTGCCCGTGCAAAGCGGCAGCAATTCGGTGTTGAAAAGAATGAACAGACGCTACACAAGAGAGCAATATCTGGAGCTTGTGCGTACAATCCGAACGCACCTTCCCGACGTCGGACTGACAACTGACGTTATGGTCGGTTTTGCGGGAGAAACGGAGGAGGATTTCAACGATACGCTCTCCTTGATGGAGGAGGTGCGCTTTTCAAGCGCATTCTGCTTTGTTTACAGCAGACGAAAGGGAACTCCGGGTTATTCTATGGAAAATCAGGTGCCTCGTGAAGTCAAGACTGAAAGAATAAAAAAGCTCATTGCTCTTCAAAACCGCATTACAAAGGAAATAAGCAAAGAGCACGAGGGGAAGGTTTTTGAAATTCTCGTCGAGGACAAAAACGAAAAATTCGAAAACACATATTGCGGACGTACCGACGGAGGCAGACTGGTGAACTTCAAAAGCCCGACAGACATCGTCGGGCAATTCGTCGATGTAAAAATTAAGACGTCGAGGTCTGCCACTCTATGGGGGGATTTGATTACGGAGGAAAAATGATTTACTCACCTATGATGCAGCAATATCTGCAAACAAAAGACGAATACAAGGACAGCATATTGCTTTACAGGCTGGGCGATTTTTACGAAATGTTTTTCGACGACGCAATCAAGGCAAGCGAAATTCTTGATTTGGTTCTTACAAGCAAGGTCTGCGGACAAAAATGCAAGGCGCCCATGTGCGGTATACCTTATCACGCCGTGGACAATTACATTGCCAAGCTTATCGAGGCGGGAGAAAAGGTTGCAATTTGCGAACAGCTTTCCGAGCCCAATTCGCGCGAGCTTGTCAAGCGTGGAGTCGTCCGCGTGGTAACGCCGGGCACGGTAGTTGAAAACACTATTTTAAACGAAAAAAACAACAATTATCTTGCCGTCGTCTTTTCCGACGGCAAGACGACGGCGGCGGCTTATTGCGACATAACCACCGGTCGCTTTTTCGCACATGAGTTTTCAGGCGAATCTGCTTATAAGGAGTTGCAGGAAAACCTGCTTTCCTATTCTCCCAAAGAAATTTTGACCGATTCGGAATGTTTGCAGTTAAACGAACGTCTCGACGTCGTCCGAGCCAATCTTATACCGCGGCTCAAATGTTACAACGACGGCGCTTTTACCGTCGAGAAAGCAACAGAGGCCATCAAGGAGCAATATAAAACCTCTTTTACGGAAGTTTTCAACTTAAAAACGCATAAAACAGCTTTGCGCGCAAGCGGCGCATTGCTTTCATACCTCAACGAAACTCAAAAAAGGTATTTGTCCCATCTCGAACCGATTAAATTTATTGAAAACAGCGAATTTATGTCGCTTAATGTCAATACTCGGCGCAGTTTGGAGCTTGTGAGCAGCGGCAGAGAGAACAAAAAGAAAGGGAGCCTCTTATGGCTGCTTGACAACACAAAAACGGGTATGGGCGGCAGACTTTTGTGCGATTGGGTAGAGCATCCGCTTCAAAATCCGAAAAAGATTCAAAGACGGCTTGACGCGGTGGAGGAATTGGTCGAAAATTTTTTGCTTCGCGAAGAAATTTCCGAATGTTTGCAGCGCATAAAAGATATCGAACGGTTGTCGGGTAAAATATCGTACAACAATCTGACGCCGAGGGACTGCAACAGTCTTCAAGCGTCATTGGCAGAGCTGCCCGTATTGAAGCGAATTTTGTCAGAGACGCACACGCCTCTAATCAAGGACATAGACGGCAGGCTTGTCGACGTGAGCGACGTTGAAAAGCTTTTGTTTTCCGCAATCAAGGAAAACGCTCCCGCCATTTCGAGAGACGGAAATTTCATAAAAGAGGGCTACAACGCGCAGGTCGATTACCTGAGAAATATTTCTCAAAACAGCATCGGTTTAATCGGCAAGCTCGAAGAAAGAGAAAGAACGAAAACAGGCATAAAAACCCTGAAAGTGGGCTACAACCGCGTATTCGGCTATTACATAGAGGTATCCAATGCCTTCAAGGACGTGCTGCCGCAAGGTTATATCCGCAAACAGACGATTGCCACGGGCGAAAGATTTGTTACGGAAGAACTGAAAAAGCTCGAAGAAGAGATTTTGAATGCCGACGAAAGCGTTTTGCGGCTTGAAAAGGAGCTGTTTGAAAAACTCAGACAGCAGCTGCTTACGCATATATCGGAATTTCAATCCATAGCGCAGGCGGTAGCCGAACTCGACGC
>FR900996.1:26765-55171 GCA_000437915.1 Subdoligranulum sp. CAG:314
CTCTAACAAGCCTCGCGCGCACGGCGGTTGCAAACAATTATCGAAAGCCCAAACTGAATACGCACGGAACCGAGCTTAAAATTACGGAGGGGCGCCACCCCGTTGTGGAAAAGTTTTTGAAAAACGACGTATTTGTGACCAACGATACCTGTCTCGATACGGACGAAAACAGAACTATGATTATCACAGGCCCCAACATGGCCGGTAAAAGCACTTTTATGCGGCAGGTCGCGCTTATTGTTCTCATGACGCATATCGGAAGCTTTGTACCTGCAAAATCCGCGCTTGTGCCGATTGTGGATAAAGTCTTTACAAGAGTGGGCGCAAACGACGACCTTACTCTAAATCAGAGCACCTTTATGGTGGAAATGGTGGAAATAGCCGCCATAATGAACGGGGCGACTTCAAAAAGTCTGATTTTGCTTGACGAAGTTGGGCGCGGTACCGCCACCTTCGACGGTCTGAGCATCGCTTGGGCAATTATGGAACATATAACTGAAAAAATCCGCGCAAAAACCTTGTTCGCCACTCATTATCACGAGCTTACCGAGCTGGAGGGACGACTGGAAGGCGTAAAAAATTATAAATTTTCCGTCAAGGAATTGCCCGACGGCATAGTGTTTTTGCGCAAAATCACAAGAGGCGGCGCCAACAAGAGTTTCGGCATTGAGGTGGCCGCTCTTGCAGGAATTGACAGCGCAGTGCTGGAAAGAGCGTCAGAATTGGTTTCGCTTCTGGAAAAAACCGATATAAACGCTTCCGTTTTCAGCAAGCAGGAAGCGGACGAGGAGGCGGAGAAAAAAATCGCCCGCGAAAGACAAACCAAAGCCGCGCTCAAAGTGGCTTCTGCCCTCAAAGAGGTGGATATGAACAATCTGACGCCGTTGCTGGCTTTTGACCTCGTCAACGAGCTTGCTAAGCAAATCAAGGAATCCTATGAGTAAAATCAATATACTTTCAAGCGATATTTACAACAAAATTTCCGCCGGAGAGGTAGTGGAAAGGCCTGCGTCCATAGTCAAGGAGCTTGTGGAAAACAGCATCGATGCGGGCGCCGAAAATATTGAAATAACCGTTAAAAACGGCGGAATCGACCTGATAAATGTTGTTGACGACGGTTGCGGTATAGAAAAAGACGATATCGACGTCGCATTTCTGCCGCATACAACAAGTAAAATCGCTTTGGCGGAGGATTTGAGCGAAATCAAAACTCTCGGCTTCAGAGGCGAGGCTTTGGCAAGCATAGCCGCCGTTTCCGTTGTGGAAATGCTTACAAAAACGGAAAGCGACGAAACAGGCTCGAAGGTAGAGGTACAGGCGGGACGAATTAAATCCAAAGGGGAGTTTTCCGCCAACACGGGCACAAGCGTCTGGGTGAGAGACTTGTTTTACAACGTTCCCGCACGCAGAAAATTTTTGAAATCGGCAGGGCGGGAAAGCGCGGAAATAACATCTGTTGTAGGGAAACTTATTCTTGCCAATGCCGAATTGAAGTTTAAATATATAAACAACGACAAGCTGATTTATCAGACCAACGGCAGCGGTGCAAAAGAAGCCATTTATACCGTTTACGGAGAAGAAGCGGTAAAGCATTGCGTCAAATTCGACGATTTTTACAAAAACCTGAGAGCCTGGGGATACGTCAGCGATTTGAATTATTTCAAACCTAACAGTTCATATCAAACATTCGTGGTAAACGGACGTTACGTAAACAGTCCGCAGCTTTCTTCCGCGCTTAAAAATGCTTACAAGGATTTTATGATGACGAAAAATTTTCCTTTCGCCGTCATTTATATAGAAATCGCCCCTTCGGAAATTGACGTAAATGTCCACCCTAACAAGCTCGAAGTCAAATTTTCCGACTCCAACGCGGTGTTTTTGTCGGTGGCAACTCCCGTAAAGCAAATTTTAAACAATCTGTCGCATGACAGGGCGCGTCTCCTGCTTGAACGCGACGAGGCACAAAGAAAATTCAAACGCGATTCTGACTATGAGTTGAAACATCTCGATACCCACAATCCTTTAATCTTCGTCAATCAAAAATACGAGCCGGAGGAAATAGATGTAAATTCACTGCTCGTATGTACCGATTCCGATGCGGATTTAAGCGTGCAGCCGAATTTCGGAATCGAGGAAACGCAGGAATTTAAACCTGCGCTTGAAGAGCTTGTTCAAAAGATAAACGGAAAAAATTTGTCGGGACATACTGAGACGCACGGCGAAAACTCGGTTTACAATCAAAAGCATATGCTGCCGTTCAGCAAGTGTTACAGAAAAGGCGTGCTCTTTCGTTCCTATCTGATGCTTGAAGATTACGAAAACGAGCTGCTGCATTTAATTGACCAACACGCGGCGCACGAAAGAATCCTGTTTGACAAATTCACTGCAGAATACGAAACGCGTAAACTCGAAATACAGGATTTGCTTACGCCCTACGTAAGGCATGTCTCAACGCCCGAATTTCAGGTTCTTTGCGAGCTTATGCCTCAGATGGAAATGATGGGCTTTTATTACGAGCCTTTCGGAAACAATACCGTAAAATTGACGGCAATACCGTTGCTGTTTACCAATATGAGCCACAAGGACTTTTTCGATGCGGTTTTGGAAAATTGCGGAGAGGGGTTTGATACAAAATCTTTAACAAAAGACATACTTGCTCAAAAAGCCTGCAAAGCGGCAATCAAAGCAGGGGAAAGCATGAGTGTATTCGATGTGGACTACCTTTTGAAAATGCTGGATGAAAACATATTTTTAAAGTGCCCGCACGGCAGACCGTTGGTTGCCACTTACAAAAAATCCGACTTCGACAAACTTTTTAAACGCATAGTTTAGCAGAATAATTGATTTATGGAGAATACTATGCGTAAAATATTAGGTATTGCGGGACCTACGGGAGTCGGAAAATCCCGTTTGGGAATGACGTTGGCCGAAAAAATGAGCACAGATATTATTTCTGCGGACTCCGCTCAAATTTATATCGGCATGGACATCGGCACGGCAAAACCCGACAGGGAGGAGCAGAATCGCGTCAGACATCATTTGATTGACATTGTCAGGCCTGATGAAGAAAATTTCAATGCTTTTACCTTTTCAAAAGCGGCAGAAACCGTTATAAACGAAAATACTTTTAAGCAGCCGTTAATTGTCGGCGGTACGGGCTTGTATTTTGAAACTTTATTTTACGGGCTTGATTTTTCCGTGACGGAAGAAACCTTCAAAATAAGAAAAGAGCTTAAAAGTTTTTACGAAAAATACGGCGAAGACGCGCTTTACGAAAAGCTTATGGCGGCGGATCCCGAAAGCGCAAAAAACGTGCATAAACACAATGTAAAGGGCGTTATACGTGCATTGGAAATCTTTTCGACAGGCGGCAAGAAAAAGTCCGACGCTGTCGGAAAAAAAAGATTACCCGTAAAGGATTTCAAGCTATATATCCTTAACGATGAAAGAGAAAGCCTGTATGCGTCGATTAACCGACGAGTCGACATTATGGTTGAAAAAGGTCTTTTTGACGAGGTTGAAAATTTGCTGGAAATTTATCCGTCAACTTGCAGAGGCTTGACGGCAATAGGATATAAAGAAAGCGTTGAATATTTGTCGGGCAGCTGCACAAAGGACGAAGCTATAGCCTTGATAAAACAGCATACGAGGAATTACGCAAAAAGACAGGTGACGTATTTCAAAAGGCTTCCCGCAGTGTGGATTGACAAATGCGAGACGGAAAAAATGTGCGATTTCATTTTAAAGGATTTTTATGGACGCTAAAAATTATGAAAGCCAGGCGGCAAATATAGTGCAAACAGCAGAAGCAACTCTTTCGGACAACTTTAAAAATATAGATAACGTCGCTTTACTGAACCAAAGAAAAGTTTTGAATGCCTTTATAAACAACCGTGTTTCTGCACGTCATTTTGCGGGTACAAACGGATACGGTTACGACGACGTCGGCCGCGAAACTTTAAATTGTGTTTTTGCCGATGTATTGGACGCCGAAAGCGCATTGGTAAGCCCTCTTATTGTTTCCGGCACGCACGCCCTTACTTTGGCTCTGTTCGGAATTCTGCGCCCCGACGACATACTTTTGTCCGTCACGGGCGACGTTTACGATACGTTGAACGACGTAATTTCCGGCAACGGCAACGGCTCCTTGAAAGACTTCGGAATAAAATTCGACAAAATCGAACTGTGCGACGGAAAAATAAATCTCTCCGAAATATGCAAATATCTTGAAACAACGCAACCGAAATTGATTTATTTTCAACGTTCAAGAGGCTATTCATGGCGCAACGCATTGACAATCGACGATTTCGGAAACGCGGTAAACGTTATTAAGAAAATTTCTCCTGATTCTCTGATTATGGTGGACAATTGCTACGGCGAATTTACGGAAGAATGCGAACCCACAGTTTGCGGCGTCGATATTATTGCAGGCTCGTTGATAAAAAACGTGGGAGGCGGTCTGGCGCCGACAGGAGGCTACATCGCAGGAAAAAAAGAATTGGTGGAGCTTGCCGCAAAAAGGCTGACTACGCCGTCCACGGGAGGCGAGGTCGGTTCGTTTGAAAACGGATACAGAAATTTTTATCAAGGTATTTTTCTCGCGCCGCATACGGTAGCGCAAGCTTTGAAAGGGGCGTTGCTTTTGTCTGAATGTATGTCGATTTCGGGCTTTGAAACGCTTCCCGACAAACATAGCAAACTCGGCGATATAATTTGTTCAATCAAATTCAACGACAAACAAATGCTTATTGATTTTTGCAAGCTTGTTCAGTCAAACTCTCCGATAGACGGTTACGTAACGCCTGAGCCGTGGGATATGCCGGGCTACGAAAATCAAGTAATCATGGCGGCAGGCTGTTTTGTGCAGGGCGCATCAATCGAACTGAGCTGCGATGCTCCCGTCAAATCGCCTTATACGGCTTATCTCCAAGGCGGGCTGACTTACGAACACGTTAAAATCGTGGCGCAAAAAGCGGTGGAGTATTTTCTCAAAACAAATAAAAAGACCGATTGAATCGGTCTTTTTATTTGTTTTTTTCGCTGTCCGTTATACTGATTTCCACAGCGGCTTTTCTTCTGATGTCGTCGGTAATTGCGGCATAGTGTTTTTTTGTGGTGTTTACGTCCTTGTGCCCCAAAACGTCTGCAACGACATAAATATCTCCCGTGTTTCTGTACAACTGAGTTCCGAATGTGCTCCTTAGCTTGTGCGGCGTGATTTTTTTAAGAGGCGCGGCTACTCCGCTGTATTTTTTAACAATATTTTGAACTGCCCTTGTGGTTATTCTGGAATTTTGGAGCGACAGAAACAAAGCTTTGTCATCGGGAGAGGCTGCCTTGTTTGCCAAGCGCTGTTCGTAGTAATCTCTTAAAAATCCGCCGACCTCGTCGTTAAAGTAGAGGATAACGCGATTTCCGCCCTTGCGAGTCACGACAAAGCTGTTATTTGAAAAATCAACGTCGTCAATATTAAGACCGACCAACTCGCTGTTGCGGATTCCCGTCCCCAAAAATAATGCAATAATTGCCGAATCGCGTATTTTTGTATGCTTATGAAAAGACTCCTGTCTGCCGCCCAGACCGCCGCCTGTTTCCGCCGCAGTAAGAATTGCCGGAATTTCTTCCTTTTCAAGACGTACGATTTCTTTGTCGTGAATTTTGGGAGTATCTACACGTTCCGCCATATTGGACGTCAGACTTCCTTTTTTGAAAAAATATTTATACAGATGCCTCACGGCGGATAATTTTCTCGCTTTTCCGTTTTCGGAGTTTTTTATTTGACGTCCGTCTGCGCCGTAATAGCAAGTCAGATAATTAAGATAAAATTCAAGGTCGAAAGAGGAAATTTTTTCCAAATCTTTCACAGCCAAGTCTTTTACGCTGCAATTTTTAAAATTCTTGATTTCATAAACAAGAAATCTGAAAAACACCTTTAAATCGTATGCGTAATTCAAGCGAGTCAACGGAGAAGTTCTGCTTTGAATGCCTATAAAAAATTCTCTGCAAAAATCAGGCAAATCGTCTTCAAGCATCTGATTTATCTTTTCATTGCATTCAAATTCTCTGTCCGCAAAATAATCTGAATCATGTTTTTTCATTTGATTAAAGGCGACACTCCGATAAAAAGATGATTTCAGTATACATCAAAAACAAAAATAATGCAATCTCGGGACAAGAATAGTGGAATAATTTCATCAAAAAACACTTCTATATCTATTCGCAAAATACTGATTTTGCGAATAGATATAGGCATTGGCGCTGAAATTTAACTAGTCTAAAGAATAATTTTCCAACAAGAATATATTTCTCTTGTTTTAAGTCAAATTAAATATCGTTTATTAAAAATTCAAATCTTTTCAAGCTGCGCCTGCGTTCAGCCCAATCCGGAATAAACTGTTCAAGCGTTTTCCAGAATCTTTCCGAATGATTTAATTCCAGAACGTGACACAACTCGTGAACTACCACATATTCTATCAGTTTAGGTTCCAGTTGAATTAACCTTGAATTAAATGTAATCATTTTGTTGGAATCGCAGCTTCCCCATTTGGATTTTAACGATTTAATACGCACTCCCGCCGGACAAATTCCGATTTTACTGCCGATTTGCGACATGATTGCGGGAAGATTCGTCTTTGCTTTTTCCAGCGTAAATTTTTTCATAGCATCTTTAAGCTGTGAAATCTCGGTTACTTTTTGCGGTACGATAAACATATCTTCCAATATAGTTGCCTCGGTTACGTTACTTTTTACCACTCTGAAACGCTTTCCGAACAATAAAAACTGCTGGTATTTGTAAATTTCTTCAAATTCGTTTTTTATATTTTGTTTTTCTTTTGCTTTTTTCTCTATCCAGCGTCTTTTCTCGCGCACAAATCCCTCTATAGCTTCCTTACTGAGATTTTTCGGCGCGCGGACCTCCAGCGTTTCGGCATCCCGGACGGTAATAATCAAATTTTTATTATCTGTACGGATAATTTCAACTTTCATGACGAACCCTTTTTTGATAATCATACCACTTTACATAGTTTAAATACCGTTTAATTTTGTCGTTTTGATAAATTTTTTGAAATAACAGAATATTATGCGACACATATTAGTTTATACACTTGACTTTATTCGGCGTTTATATTAGAATTTATTTGATTTTTACACAGGAGGTTTTTTAATGGTCGGAAATTTTGATTTTCTTAAAGGAAATATCGAAACTATTATACTCAACGCCTTGTACGGCGGAGACAAATACGGCTATGATATAACCAGAGAAATAAAGGAAAAAACCGATAATCAATATGAAATCAAGCAACCCACTCTATACGGTTACCTGAAAAAACTCGAATCTGAAAAATTAATCGAGTCGTATTGGGGAGGCGAATCCAACGGCGGACGGAGAAAATATTACAAACTCACTCAAAAAGGAAGAGAGCTTTGTATAGAATATAAATCCGAATGGAAATTTCACAAGAACGTAATGGAGTCATTGGTTGACAGCGAATCGAGCAATGACGAATTGCCCCAAAAAAATCAAAGCGAAGTAACCTCCATTTTCGGACACAAGTCGGGCGGCAAAAGAACCCGCTCGACAAATATTGTCACAAAGGAAGATTTAAACCGAGTCAGCGAGCTTTTATCCAACAATTCCGACACCACGAAACAAACCGCCGAAACTCTTGACGAAAAGAAACCGCCACAATCGATTTCGGAAGTCCCCCATTCCTCCCCTGCAAAACAAGACGCAAATGCCGTTTCCTCAGACTCGGAGACAAAATCTCGGGAAAAGGTTTCGTATTTCGCACAGATAGAAAAACAGGAAACTCAGCAGGAAAAAGAATACAAAAGCATATTGGACAATCTTGTCGGCGAGCAATTGACCGAAAAGGAAAAACGTGCGGCAGAGCACAGAAACATTGCAAGCGAACAGGATTCCGCTGCGACGTCTACTCCCGTATCTCCCAACGAAGTAAATCATCTTCAACTGAGCGAAACAGCTGATGCTATGGCAAAGCAAGGGCTGAGAATGAAGCTTTACAACAGAGTGGCTTCCGTTTACAAGCCGGCGCCCTTTTTGCCCGTCAACAAACTCAATTTTTTGACAGTTTTGTTCGGTTTTGTTTTTGCCGCCGTAGAAATGACGGTATTTTGGCTATGCGTAAGAAACAAAACCTACGGAACAAGCACGCCTTTTCTTATAGTTTTGGGAGTCGCACTGCTCATACTTGCAGTTTTTCTGTTTATTTGGCTGCGCTGGCCCTCCAAAAAGGTCAAGCCGCGTTTTAACCTCAAATTTCACATCATAAACAGTCTGATATTCTTTGTAATAGCTTCCGTTGCAGTATTGGTGGTTGATTTGCTGATATTTAATCTGGCCTTCAACGACCAGCAAGCCGTTGTGATGTATCTGGTCTTTCCCATTATGGTTTTGCTGAATGTTCCCGTGTATGTCTTAATAAATTCCTTTTTGAGGATTCAATACCTTAAAAGACTTTGAAAAAATGCAGCCGTATCGGCTGCATTTTTTTATTTTACGCCCGCGTCCGAAATGGCTTTTTTCGCCAGCTCGTCGCACCTGTTGTTGTAAAGATTATCAGCGTGACCTTTGACCTTGATAAACGTAGGTTTGTGTTTTTTCAGTTCAAATCTCAAAGCATTCCACAAATCTACATTTTTGACGTCGCTTTTGCCTGACGTTTTCCAGTTGTTTTTCTCCCAAGAGGTTATCCAATTTTTTAAAAAAGCGTCCGCAACATAAGCGGAATCCGTATATATTTCCACCTCGCAGGACTCTTTAAGCGCTCTCAATGCCTGAATAACCGCAAACAACTCCATACGATTGTTGGTTGTCTGCTTGTCATATCCGCTTATTTCCTTTTCAACTCCGTTAAAAATAAGTATAGCCGCCCAGCCTCCGACGCCGGGATTGCCCGAACACGCGCCGTCGGTATAAATTGTCACCTTTTTCATCGCCCATTTATTTTATAATTTTCCGTAAAAAAAGTCTATCGTTTTTTAAGCAAACAAAAAATACTTATAGACATTAACTTGACTAAAAGTATGGAGAAAGCTAAAATTATATAATATGACGTCACGAGCAAAGTCTTCGGAGAAGCATAAAAAAATCAAGAACAAAAAATGGCTGACCGGTCTGATTTTTCAAAGATTCGTAGTAATTTTACTTATCTTGCTTCAGCTTGCAATTCTAATCTTTTTAATCTCAAGCGGCAGCCGCAAATACACCTGGGTAAGCATTACTCTTACCGTTGTCTCCCTGCTGATAGTTTTAAGCATAATCCCCAAAAACGAAAAAGGAGCTTACAAATTTACGTGGGCTATTTTTATTTTGGTATTTCCTGTTTTCGGAGGACTTTTTTATCTGTTTTTCCATATTGAATCGGGCACAAACAGATTCAAAAACAAATTGAAGGAAGCCGACGAGGCTTATAAAAAATATTTCCTGTCGCGCGGCAATTTTTTGCAGGGTATCTGTCAAACGCAATGCAATGAAAAAAATATAAAACTCATGAAATATCTGCACAATTTTGCAGGCTATCCCGTTTTTCCCGATTCCGATTGCAAATATCTTAAAATAGGCGAAGAGTATTTTGAAGAAATGTTATCGGAGCTGAAAAAAGCAGAAAAATATATATTTTTGGAGTATTTTATTTTATCCGAAGGCTATATGTGGGACGCCTTATTTGAAGTCCTGCGCGAAAAAGCAGCGGCAGGTGTCGACGTGCGGCTTATTTATGACGACGTCGGATGCTTTTTGCGGCTGCCCAAAAACTTCGCCAAAGAACTGTCAAAGCATAAAATCAAAGCTGTCGCATTCAACGCCATTCACCCCATGCTTACCACAAAGCAAAACAATCGAGACCACAGAAAGATTACCGTAATTGACGGAAAGGTTGCTTTCACGGGCGGCATAAACATTGCCGACGAATATATAAACCACATTGAAAGATTCGGTCATTGGAAAGACGCGGGAATAAAAATCGAAGGCGCTGCGGTTTGGAGCTTCGTATTGTTTTTTCTGCAAATGTGGTTCTACTGCACAAAAGAAAGAGAAGACGACCTTTCCCGCTTTTATCCCGACAATCTTTTGCATAGTCGTTCAGAATTGTCGGAATGCAATACAGACGGATTGGTTCAACCGTACGCCGACAGCCCTGCGGACAAAGAAAATGTAGGCGAACACGTCTATCTCGAAGTAATCGGAAGCTCTAAAAAGTATCTCTACATCACAACGCCCTATCTTATTATTGACGACACAATGCTTTCGGCACTCAAATTGGCTGCAAAAAGCGGCGTTGACGTAGTTATAATCACGCCTCACATTTGGGACAAGCGTCTCGTTCATTTTACCACTCAGTCATATTACAGAGAACTGATTGAAGCAGGCGTAAAAATATTTGAATACACTCCTGGGTTTATACATTCCAAGATATTCGTTTCCGACGATTCCGTTGCAACGGTAGGAACGACCAATATGGATTTCAGGAGCTTGTATCTCCACTTCGAGTGCGGCGCGGTGATTTACGATAAAAACACCATTGCAGACATAAAGGACGATTTTTTGGAGACGCTTAAAGAAAGTCAACAGATAAGCATAGAACAATGCAAAAAGAGTTTCCCTGTACGACTTATACAAAACATAGTGAGACTGTTTGCGCCTTTGATGTAGAAAACAGCCAGAAGCAAAAGCCCCGAAAATTTCGGGGCTTTTGCTTAAATAATCCGCAAAAAAATACCCGTCGTTTTTTTTCACCGATGGGTATTTTTTCGATTGGCAGGGGAGACGCGATTCGAACACGCAACCAGCGGTTTTGGAGACCGCTGCTCTACCGTTGAGCCACTCCCCTACGCTAACTTTATAATTATACTATTTTCAAAAAAATTTGTCAATAAATTAAAAATACTTTTCAATCGAATCGGGCAGTCAAAAATCACCGCCCGATACGAATTAAAAGTTATTTCGCGTATTCGACGCTGCGGGTTTCCCGTATTACGTTTACTTTGATTTGACCGGGATAATCCAACTCGTTTTCGATTTTTTTGGCAATATCTCTTGCAAGCATAACGGCGTTTGCATCGTTCACCACCTCAGGCTTGACAATAACGCGGATTTCGCGCCCTGCCTGCATGGCAAAGGATTTTTGAACTCCGTTGAACGAATCGGCAAGATTTTCAAGTTTTTCAAGACGTTTTACATAATTTTCAAGGCTCTCGCGTCTCGCCCCCGGTCTTGCTCCCGATATCGCGTCGGCAGCAGCCACAAGCACAGCTTCTATCGTCATCGGCTCCACGTCGCCGTGGTGCGCCATAATCGCATTGACGACTTCCTTGCTTTCCTTGTACTTTTTGGCAATATCCGCGCCGATTTCGATATGCGTCCCCTCAACCTCTTGGTCTACCGCTTTGCCTATGTCGTGCAGCAACCCTGCGCGCTTTGCAAGCGCTACGTCGCACCCCAATTCCGACGCCATCATACCTGCAAGATAAGATACTTCAAGCGAATGATTTAAAACATTCTGTCCGTAGCTTGTCCTGAATTTGAGGCGTCCCAACAAGGTGATTATTTCGGGATGCAAATTGAAAACCCCCGAATCGAAAGACGCTGCTTCACCTGCTTCTTTTATAGTTACGTCCATCTCCTTGCGCACTTTTGCAACCATTTCTTCAATGCGCGCGGGATGTATTCTGCCGTCCGAAATAAGTTTTTCTATTGCTATTCTTGCAATTTGCCTTCTTACAGGGTCAAAGCCCGAAAGTATGACCACCTCGGGAGTATCGTCGATAATCAGGTCAACACCCGTGGCGTTTTCCAACGCGCGTATATTGCGCCCCTCACGCCCGATAAGCCGCCCTTTTATTTCATCGTTAGGCAATGATATGGTAGTGACCGTTATTTCCGAAACCTGGTCCGCAGCACAACGCTGAATTGCGCCGCTTATAATTTCACGGGCTTTCTTTTCGCCGTTTTCCTTGGCTTCCGCCTCGATTTCCCTTACGAGAGCGGCGGCGTCCCTCTTCGCTTCGGTTTCAATTGTGGATATAAGCAGCTTTTTAGCCTCGTCCTTGGTCATATTGGAAACTTTTTCAAGCTCCTGAACCATTTTTTCTTCGGATTTTTCAAGCTCCTGCTGCTTTCTGTTAAGTTCGTTCTGATGATTCTGAACGCTTTTGATTTGTTGCTCCAGATGCTCGTTCTTTTTGGAAAGAACGTCCTCTTTCTTATCCAGCGCCTCCTCTTTCTGAATAAGCCTGAATTCCTGCTTCTGAATCTCGTTTCTGCGTTCCTTCGATTCCTTGTCGAAATCCTGTTTAAGTTTTAAAACTTCTTCTTTCGCCTCCAGTATAGCTTCCTTTTTTAAAGTCTTGGCTTCGATTTTTGCCTCGTCTACAATAGATTGAGCAACATTTTTGGCTTTACCTATTTTTTTGTTAAGCACGAATCGCGTAACCAACCACCCGCCGCAGCCCGCCGCTGCAATGCACAATACGGGAACTACGATTAACCAGGCCAGGTGTACTTGAGCAAAGAAGAAATTCAGTGCGTTGAATGACATAAATTTCCTCCGAGTTTAAATTTTTAATTAAGAACGTCAATTTTCACGACCGGTTGCGTTGCGTAAAAATTTGCACACTCCGCTATATATTGTATATCTATTATTGCCCTCTTGTCAAGATATAGGACGAAACAAAATTTATTTTTTTCAGTCAAGTAAACGCAAAAGCTAAAAAAATGTCTGAAAACGCTGTTTTCAGACATTTTTTTAGCCAATCAATATACTATGTAAGAAATATTAGCTTGCATTTAGATTAAAATTGAGATACTATTTAACCTTCGGGGTTTTCAGATTCCGCTTTGTCTTTTTTATCCTCGATTTGAGCAAGCAGTTTATTTTTAATCTCCTCCATCACGGCAGGGTTGGCGGAAAGATAATTTTTGGCGTTATCTCTGCCTTGACCTATTTTCTCTCCGTTGTATGCAAACCAGGAGCCGCTCTTTTCCACTATATTTGCGGCGACAGCCAAATCGAGTATGCAGCCGCTCTGCGATATTCCTTTGCCGTAAACTATATCAAATTCTGCCGTTTTGAAGGGAGGAGCAAGCTTGTTTTTGACTACCTTTACCTTTGTCCTGTTGCCCACTATTTCGGCGCCGTCCTTCAACGTATCCGCCTTTCTCACGTCGAGCCTGACACTCGCATAGAATTTCAACGCCTTTCCGCCCGGAGTAGTTTCGGGATTTCCGAACATAACTCCGATTTTTTCACGCAGTTGATTTATAAAAATGACGCATGCATTCTTTTTATTTGTGATTGCCGCAAGTTTTCTAAGAGCCTGCGACATAAGTCTTGCTTGAAGCCCTACATGCGAGTCCCCCATATCTCCCTCTATCTCGGCTTTGGGGGTGAGCGCGGCAACCGAGTCGACCACTATCAGGTCAACCGCACCGCTATCGACAAGATAATCGGCAATATCCAGCGCCTGTTCGCCGTTGTCCGGCTGTGACACATACAAATTGTCCAAATCCACGCCGAGATTTGCCGCGTAAACGGGGTCGAGCGCATGCTCCGCATCGATGAACGCGGCTATTCCGCCTTGCTTTTGCAGTTCTGCAATGATATGAAGAGAAACAGTGGTTTTACCCGAAGATTCGGGACCGTAAATTTCGATAATCCTGCCTTTGGGTATTCCTCCTATTCCCAATGCAATATCCAGCGCAAGGCAACCTGTGGGTATGACTTCTATATTTTTTAACGCAGCGCCCTCGCCGTATTTCATTATGGCGCCCTTTCCGAATTGCTTTTCTATCTGCAATATCGCCGATTCGAGCGCTTTTTTTCTGTCGGTATTTTTCTTTTCGTCAGCCATTTTTTTAACCTCTCTTATTTTTCAGCAATTTAATAAGTTGAAACAATGCGTTTTTTGTCGTTTTGATGCGCACCTGATTTCGGTCGCCGTCAAAAACATACTTGAATACATGGATACCGTGATTGTTTCCCAACGAAACGTAAACAAGTCCCACAGGCTTGTCTATACTCGCACCGGTAGGTCCCGCAATACCCGTAGTCGCCAACGCAAAATCAGTTTTTGCAGTGTTCAGTACTCCTACCGCCATTTCATACGCTACTTCCGAACTGACCGCTCCGTAATTGGACAATGAAATTCCGCTTACTCCGAGCCGCGCGGCTTTTGCCTCGTTTGAATAAGAAACAATACCTTCGAGAAACGCCTTGCTTGCATTGGGCACATTTACGATTTTGGAGGCAACCATACCGCCCGTCAACGATTCGGCTATCCCAAGTGTTGCGCCGGCAAGCTCCAACAATTTGACCGCGACGTCTTCGAGTTCGCAATCCTCGTCGGCATAAATATTCTCTCTGAACTTGGCGTATACCGCCTCGGTTATTTTTTCTTTTACGTTTTTAGCTACCGAATGCGAAAAGCACACTGTAAGTTTGGTGTCGCACGCGAAGTCGGTTTCAACAAAAAATCTGACGGTAGTCAATCTTTTGAATTCGGAAAGACTGTGGATTATTTCGTTTTTTTCCGGACCGAAAATTTTATAAACGCTTACCGATGAAAATTTTTGCTTGGTTGCAAGATACGGCATTACGTAATTGTCCAGTGTATATAAAGCTTCGTCGAAATTGTCGGGCGCAAGAATAATATCGCCTCCGACATATTTGCCCATACTTGCACATTCGTAACCGTATCGAGGACTGAATGTGGAAAAGTCTTCAGGAAAAAGCAACAGCTTTTCCATCTCAAACTCCGCGGGAGGTTTAAGCTTCTTTTCCTTCTCGGGCACTCTTATCAAATCAATCTGAGCCTTTTTGTCATAAACAAGCTGCCTGTCAAGAACATCCGCAACAGTCTCCTTTACAAAAAAGGACTCGCCTATGACAAACAAATCGGCAGAGCTGCCAAGCTCGGCAGCAAGACAATCCTTCAACTGCTTTTCGGGGGCGGACAAATAAAGCAGCTCAAATTCCACTCCCGCATTTCTGAACCTTTCCCACAAAGGTGTGCAGATTTTTAAATCCGATGTAATTACCTTTAACATTTTTTATCTTCCGCTCTCAGCAAATTTTTGTTGCGACAAATATATACTATGCCTGAAATAATAGTTAATATTGTCGCCAAAATCAACAATCCCAATGCATTGTAGAATACAACGTCGTAAAAAGTCTGCGACCATCCGATAATCACATCCTTCATTTTAAGAAACAACATCAGCGGCAATGCAATATCTTGCACAACTGTTTTGATTTTCCCGTAAACATTCGCCTGCATTACAAAGCCCTTAGCTGCTGCAATTTGCCTGAAAACGCTTATAAAAAGCTCCCTTCCGATAATAATTGACGCGCAGATGTCCGTAATATAATAAGGAATAAACTCATTTTCAAGCACGCGAGCGCCTGTTGCCATAAAAAGCGCCACCGCCACCAAAAGCTTGTCGGCAACGGGGTCAAGCAATTTTCCAAGTTCGGTAATCTGATTTGTTTTTCTTGCAATGTAACCGTCGAGAAAATCGGTAAATGCAGCAATAAGAAACACCGCTACCGCAAGCAAAGCTCCGTAGTCGAAATTTATGTAAAAACACACCGCCATAACCGGCACAAGAGCTATTCGCAGCAAAGACAATCTGTTGGGTAAATTCATTTTGCGATCTCTCCCCGCAAGTCGTAATCCTTGAAATCCGTTATCGCCACGTCATAAAATTCGCCGATAACAAGCTCGTTTTCCGACTCTATATAAACAACTCCGTCAACTTCGGGCGTCTGAAAATAGGTGCGTCCTTTATAAATCAAAAGATTTTTTTTCGAGTCAAGCTCGCAGAAATCGTCGATTAGCACCTCGTAAACCTTTCCCACATGGCGTTTATTCAATATCCTTACAACCTTTTGCTGACACTTCGCAAGCTTTTGAAGTCTGTGCTGAGTCACCTTTTCGGAAATTCTTTCCTTCATCAGAGCAGCCACAGTTCCCTCTTCGGGCGAGTATGCGAAAAATCCCACGTTTTCCAGCTTCTGCTTTTCAATAAAACTTTTAAGCGTCAAAAAGTGTTTTGTCTGTTCTCCGGGAAAACCGCATATAAATGTGCTTCTGATTGAAATATCGGGAATTTCCGTGCGCAAATATTTAAAAAGCTCGCAAATTTCCTCAAAGGATGACCTGCGGTTCATGCTTTTCAATATATCGTTGTGCACGTGCTGCAACGGGATATCCAGATACTTCACGATTTTAGGGTTTGAAGCAATTTCCTTTATCAATGCTTCGTCAATTTCCTCCGGATAGCAGTAAAGCAGCCTAATCCTTCTTATTTGCTCTATTTCGGAAAGACTGCGCAGCAGTTCTGTCAGTTTGGGCGAATTATACAAATCCGCGCCGTATCTCGTGACATCCTGCGCAACAAGAATAAGCTCCCTGACTCCGCTTTCCGCCAGCTGTTTTGCTTCCCCGACTATGTCCGACATGGTGCGGGAACGAAAACGCCCCCTTATGTAGGGTATAAGGCAATAACTGCAATAGTTGTCGCAGCCGTCCGCTATGCGCAGATAAGCGTAATGGGAGGGAGTTGTAAGCACCCTTTTCCCCGACGAAATTCCGTTGCAGACTTCAACGTCGTAAAACCGACTGTCGGCGTTCAAGACTTTTTCAACGATTTCCCCCATTTTTATATAGGAATCCACTCCGCAAAATGCGTCAACCTCAGGCAACTCCGGCAAAAGCTCTTTACCGAATTTTTGCACCATACAGCCCGTAACAATTATTTTTTTTCCGCTGTTTTTGAGCTGAGCCGCTTCGAGTATGGCGTCTATCGATTCTTTACGGGCGGCTTCGATAAAACCGCACGTATTTATTATTATAACGTCTGCTTCGTTTTGCTCCGAGGTAAGTAAAAATCCCTTTTCTCTTATGCTTGCCAGCATTATTTCGCTGTCAACGCGATTTTTGTCGCATCCGAGCGAAATCACACCCACCTTTATCATCAATCGTCACCAAACAAATTGTTGTATTCTTCCATAGTAATCAGCATTTGGCGGGATTTCATTCCGTCGTATCCGCTGACAAATTGTTTGCGTTCCATATCCTCGACAATTTTCCCCGCTCGGTTGTAACCGATGTTGAATCTTCTTTGCAGCATGGAAATGGACGCGCTGTTTTTTTCGATGCAGTATTTCAATGCGTCGTAAAAATACGGGTCGGTCTCCTTGTCCTCTCCCTCGCCGCCGGCGCCCTGCTTGCTGTGCGTAATTTTCTTGATTGCGTTGTCGTTGTAGTGAGTTTCGTTGTGCTCTTTGAGATAAGAGACAACCTCAGTAACCTCTTCCGTAGAGATGAAAGAACCCTGCAAGCGCACAGGCTCGGGAGACGCTTCTGACATAAACAGCATATCACCTTTGCCCAAAAGCTTTTCCGCGCCGCCCTGCGCAAGTATTGTGGAAGAGTCTGTCGGAGTGGGCAGCTTCAACGCTATACGCGTTGCGATATTGCTTTTTATATCGCCCGTAATGACATTAACCGACGGCCTCTGCGTAGCAAGAATAAGGTGTATGCCCGCTGCTCTCGCTTTGGCGGTCAGCTTCTTTATTTTCGCTTCCACCTCGTTTTTGTTGTACATCATAAAGTCGGCAAGCTCGTCGATAACCAGCACGATTCGGGGCAATCTTTCGGTAAGATTCGGGTCGACGACGGCATTGTAGCTGGCAATGTCCCTCACACCCGTTTCGCTGAAAATGACGTATCTGCGTTCCATTTCGTCAACCATCCACTGCAAAGCCTTCAAAGCCTTTTCATTTTCGCAGATGATTTCGTCAATAAGAAGATGCGGCAATCCTTCATAGGTTGTAAACTCCACCTTTTTGGGGTCAATAAGGATAAACCTCAGCTCTTCGGGCGAATATTTGTAAAGCAGACTGACTATGATGCCGTTGAGACATATACTTTTTCCGCTGCCTGTGGAACCCGCAATCATGAGGTGCGGCATATCCGCAAGGTCCGCCATGACCTTTCGTCCCGCAATATCTATGCCGACGACAAAGGTCAGAGCGCCTTTTGCCTGCCAAAACTCGTCGCTGTCTATCATGACTCTGATAGGCACCTTCACGCCTTTTGAATTGGGCACCTCTATGCCGAACAGATTTTTTCCCGGTATCGGCGTCTGCAAACGCACTCCTCCCGAAGACGATGACAGTCTCATGGCAATGTCTTCGTCGAGAGATTTGATTTTTCGCACAGAAATGCCGGGAGCAAGCTCCAACTCATAACGGGTAACCGTGGGACCGTTGATTACGTTGACGACCTTGGCGTCTATTTTAAGACTGCTCAACGTATCTTCCAGCGCTTTTGATTTCTGCGCGTTGGTCTCCGCGTTTACGTCAAGCTTCATGGGCGAGTCGTCCAGAATTTCAACCGGCGGCTTGTCGTAAGGCTGATAAATATGAACGGTATGCTCTTCTTTCTCCTCCTTTATGCCTATGCCGATTTGAACGCCTTTGGACTTGGAACCGGAAACGAAAGGCTTTTCGGTAAACCTTATGTCCTTCTTTTCCACCTCGATTGCTTTCGGCTCCGAAGGAGTTTCCTCGATATTCAGCTCCAACGAAGAAAATTCAATCGGAGCTTCGTCCTTGTCGTCATCGAATTTCGGTTGCTCGGATATAAAAGGCTCCGCCTCTTTTTCTGAAAGTTCCGATTTTTCCTTTGAATCGTGCGTTTCATCCGCGAGAATAAAATCTTTTTCTTTTTGTTCTACGACGCGGATATCGTTTATTTCATCCTTAGGCGGCACGGATGCATCGTATCTCTCGGCGGATACCTCCATGAAAACGTGTTCTGTTTCGGGAGCGAACTCCTCTGCCGGGCTTTCGACGGTTTCGGCGGGAATTTCGTTTTTTTCTTTTCCGTAAACTCCCTCTCTTATTTGCCTGCTTACCTCGTCGCCGTTTATTATCGGTGCCTTATTGTTACCCAAGCCGTCCGATTTAAGGGTACGCAAATCCTTTGCAAGACTTTCCTTGCGCTGACGAACAAGCTTGTCCTCCTCTCGCACCGTTTCGGAATAATAACTGTTTCCGTCTGTTCTGTGCGGTAGAGCGTCCGTATCGTGGATGATTTTAGGCGGCGCAGTATGCCCGGCTCCGTTGCCGTATGATATATGCGCGGTATCGAATCTGTTTTGCACGCTGTTCTCCGACGGGGAGGAAAAAGCTTCCTTTTCTCTCAGCAAATCCAAATCGCCGAACAGCTGTTTTCTTGCAAGCTCTCTCGAATCGGGCTGACGGGTCGCTTTGGCAACGGATTCACCGAAAAATTCCGTTTTATCCGATTCGGAGCTGTCAAAAGCAAGCCTCTGCGCCAGCTCCTCCTTTGTGGGGATTTCTATTTCAACGGTGTCGCCCGACTCTTTTTCCGCCGCTTCTCCTTTTGCGCGCTTAAAGAAAAAGTCCATTGCAACGATTATCGTCGCAATCAGAGCAAGCGTCAAAAAGATATAAGTGCCCCAACCCTTTATATAACTGTACAACGGATATATGAAAATACCGCCGAAAGCGCCTCCCATGGTTACCATTGTATCTCTGTAATAAAAACAAGCGTCGAGATACTCCGTATAGCTGCGTTCGCTTATCAGAGAGGACGAGGTCATGGCGTGTACAAGGAGAATTATAATAAAATACATAAACGCGAAATTGACTATATAGCGCGGTTTCACGTTTACGGATTTGTTCATAATAAAGAAAATTCCCAACAAAAGTGCGGCAAGAAAAATGCCGTACGCAGAAATTCCGAAGCAGCCGATAAGCGCTCCGGAAACGGCGGGGACCAACCCGGTCACCATAAAAATCAGCAGCAGGGCTGCGACGGAGGTAATGCAGATACCTACTATTTGTTTGGGGTTCAGCTTTTGTTTTTTCATCTTATCTGTCACTTAAAATCAACTCCCCTTGACGTACTGTTAAATTATACAATAATAATCCGTTTTAAGCAAGGCAAATATTTTAAAAAAACCGAAAAAAGTTTTTCTCTTATTCGATGAAATTTTCTACGCAGCGAAAATCATCCGTCTTTTGTCCCACGTATACAGCCGAACACAAGGAAAAATCAAAGCATTTTTTAGCCGCCTCCCACACGCGCTCGGGAGTGATTGCGTCTATCTTTTTCAGTCGTTTTTTCAAATCGTAAACTTCGCCCGTTTTCAGAAAATAATTGGCATACGCAGACATAATCCCCAAAGGATTTTCCTGTCCCATAACCAGATTCCCTTTAAGCTGCTCCTTTCCCTTGTTGAACTCCGCCTTCTTGAAGCCCTCCTTGACAAAGCGTTTTATTTCGCTTTTCATCAGTTCCGCAAGCCTTGAAATGTTTTTCGGCGCGGTTGCGGCATAAACCTCCATGTAACCGTTGTTTTTATAAGCGGAAGGATAAGTATACACCGTGTATGCCAATCCGTTCTTCTCTCTGATAGTCTGAAACAGGCGGCTTGACATACCTCCTCCCAACATGAACGAGGCGATTCCCAACGCGTAATATTCGTCGCTCGCAAACTCCGCTCCCGGAAACGCAACGGCAATATGCGCCTGTTCCACCTCCTTAAACGCATATTTAAACTGTGTTTCCGTAACTGCGGGAACAAGAGAAAGCACCTGCTCGGCGCGTTTTTTTGAAAATCTGCTTTCAAAGTATTTTTCGGTAAGGTCGCATGCCTTCTCAAAATCCACGTCGCCCGTCAAGGCAATACACATATTGTCGGGTACATAAAACCTCTTTTTATAATTCAACAGGCTCTCTCTTGTGGCTTTTTTAATATTTTCGGGCTTGCCCGTTATCGTCATCCCAAGAGCGTGGTTTCCGTAAAAAGCTTCTGCAAGCAAGTCGTGACACACGCTGTCCGGCATATCCTCGTCCATAAGGATTTCTTCAACCACCACTTTCTTTTCTCTCTCGATTTCTTCCACGTCGAACTGTGCGTCGAAAAACATATCGGAAAGCAATTCCATGCATTTTTCCGTATGCTCGGACATGGTTCTCGTATAAAAACAAGTAACGTCCTTTGAAGTGTATGCGTTGAGCTGCCCCCCTACGTTGTCTATTTCCTCCGAAATTTCAAGCGCACTCCTCTTCTTCGTCCCCTTGAACAAAAGATGCTCTATAAAATGGGAATAACCGTTTGTCGAGGTATTTTCCACACTGCTGCCTACTCCTACGAAAACCCCGCAGCAAGCGGTATATATACCGCTCATTTTTTTTACGATAAGTTTAAGTCCGCTGTCAAAAACTTTGATTTTTTCCATTGAAAATGCGTCTCCTCATTCATTTGTAATGTTTTCACCTACGGGCACGACTTTAAACCCGTTTTCGATATAAAATTTCAAAATCGTTCCCAGCGCGTCGGCAGTGTTTTTGGTCGGGTGCATCAATACAAGCTCTCCGTTTTTGACATTGCTTGTCGCCCGCTTGACAATAAGCTGCGTGTCCTTGTCTCTCCAATCTATGGTATCCTTCGACCACATAATGGTTCTGTATTTAAGCTGGGAAGCCACTTTAAGCGTGGTTTTGGAAAAACTGCCGCTGGGCGGGGCAAACAAATCCATATCCACCCCCAAAATTTGTTTAATCAGCTTGTGAGTGACGTAAATTTCATTGTAATTGCCGTCAAAATCCAGCTTTGCATGGTCTTTGTGATAGTAGCCGTGACTGCCTATTTCGTGCCCCGCTTCCGCGATTTTAACAAGCACGTCCTCGTTTTTCGCAGCCCAGCTGCCACCGATAAAAAAAGTCGCTTTTACATCGTGCTCCTTCAAGGTTTCTAGCATCGATTCGATATATTCCGTCCCCCAATACACGTTTATCATGACCGATACGTTGTTTTTCGTCTCGTCGCCGCGATAAATGGCTTTTTCGTAATCATATCCGAAAACGCTCGTTATGTCTCCCGAAAAGCTGATGACGAAAACACTGACTATCAAAAGCGCAATCACAACATTGCAGACCACGTTTACAAATAATTTTTCGCTGATTTTTTTCAAAGCACTTTCCCCTTAAAAACCGTCCCGATTTGTTGCGGGCGTCGTTTTATGTTATGAGAAAAATGCTTTCAATATGCGTAAGGCCTCATCATAGGATGAGGCCCTCGATATTATTAAAGCTTTTTGATAAGTTTCAGGTCTATCCGTCCCTTTTCATCTATCTTGATTACCTTTACATGAACGGTGTCGCCGATGTTTACAACGTCGGTCACGTTTTCCACTCGCTCTTTTGCCAGCTTGGAAATGTGAATCATGCCGTCCTTTCCGGGCGCAAGCTCGACAAATGCACCGAAATTCATAATCCTAACCACTTTTCCGGTAAACTCGTCGCCTATTTCGGGCTCCTTGACAATCGCCATGATTATGCGTTTGGCCTTGTCCGACATTTCCTGATTGTTGGTGGCTATGAACACCGTGCCGTCGTCGGTAATATCGATTTTTACGCCTGTTTCCTCTATAATCTTGTTGATTACCTTTCCGCCGCTTCCGATAACCTCTCTAATTTTGTCGGGGTCGATTGTAAAGGAAATAATTTTGGGAGCATATCTGGAAAGTTCGGGCTTGGGCTGCGGCAAAATCTCCGCCATTTTGTCAAGAATAAACATTCTTCCTTTTTTCGCCTGTTCCAAAGCCGTTTCGAGAATGTTCCTGTCTATTCCCTTGATTTTTATATCCATCTGAATTGCGGTGATTCCCTGCCTCGTGCCTGCAACCTTGAAGTCCATGTCGCCCAGAAAATCCTCCAAGCCCTGAATATCGCTTAAAACCGCCACTTTTTTGCCGTCGTCGCTCTTCATGAGTCCCATGGCAATGCCCGCCACAGGCGCTTTTATCGGCACTCCCGCATCCATAAGCGCCAGCGTGGAGCCGCAGATACTCGCCTGCGACGTGCTTCCGTTGGAGCTAACAACCTCGCTGACGGTACGTATCGCGTAAGGAAAATCTTCCTCGGAAGGTATAACCGGTTCAAGCGCTCTTTCCGCAAGCGCGCCGTGGCCTATTTCGCGTCTGCCCGGACTGCGCAGCTGCTTGGCTTCTCCCGTCGAATAAGGAGGCATATTGTAGTGATGCATATATCTTTTGAAATTGTAATCGTCGTCCAGGCTTTCAAGCTTTTGCACTTCCGAAATGGTGCCCAGAGTAGCGGTAGTTATGACCTGCGTCATACCTCTCGTGAAAACGCCGCTTCCGTGCACTCTCGGCAGAACGCCGTTTTCGCACCAGATGTGACGTATTTCATCGGTTTTTCTGCCGTCGGGACGTATTCCCTCGTTGAGTATACGAGCTCTCACCTTTTCCTTTGTCATCTTGTAAAGCACGTCGTTTACGAAAGGAAGAGCTTCGGCGTCAGCCTGAGCAAAATGCTCCTTTGCGGCTGCGTTTACCTCGTCCTCGTTTTTCTGTCTCTGAGCTCTGTCAAAGGTATCCAGCGCTTTTGTCAGCATATCGTCGGCAAAATCGCGGATTTCGTTCTCCTTGTCCTCCGGAATGGGATGCAGGTCGGGGACGATTTTGGTTTTGCCCACCTCGGAAACGATAAATTCTATAAAATCGCACTGCTTTTTGATTTCCTCGTGACCGAACATAATAGCTTCCAGCATCTGCTGTTCGCTTATCTCGTTTGCTCCCGCCTCCACCATCATTATGGCGTCCTTCGTGCCCGAAAGATTGAGCGTAAGCTGAGTTCTGTCTCTTTGCGCGGCGTCGGGATTGATTACCAGCTTGCCGTCGACCAGTCCGACGACTACGCTGCCCGTAGGTCCCGCAAAGGGTATGTCTGATATGCTGAGAGCTATGGAGCTGCCTATCATGGCAAACACCTCGGGCTGTATGTCAGGCTCTACCGACATGGCTGGGGGAACGACCGCCACAACCGTCAACGACGTGGCTGTGGCAACGACTGCCACATCGTTCAAAAATCCTTTGGGAAACAAAGGTCTAATAGGTCTGTCAATCAGTCTAGACGTCAAAATCGCTTTGTCGCTCGGACGTCCTTCGCGCTTTTTGAAGCCTCCGGGGATTTTGCCCACCGAATACATTTTCTCCTCGAAATCTACTCCGAGCGGGAAAAAATCGATTCCGTCGCGCGGCTGGGCGGCTAGCGTCGCGTTTACCATAACGCACGTTTCTCCGCATCTGATAAAGCAAGAACCGTTTGCCTGCTCGGCATACTTGCCGATTTCAACGGACATCGTGCGTCCGCCGATTTCCGTCTCAAAGACGTAATACTCTCTTTCTCCGATTTTGCAAACCTTTTTTTCGTAATTACTCATTTTTAAATCTATAATCCTCCGATTTACCTGTCACCTTAGCTTTCGCAAAAAATACGTCTTGCGAAACAAAAAAATATAAAACAGGGGTGAACAAAATCACCCCGTATTTCGGATATTTATTTCCTCAAATCGAGCTCGACTATGATTTGTCTGTATTTTTCCAAATCATTTGCTTTGAGATAGTCGAGCAAACCGCGCCTCTGTCCGACCATTTGAAGCAGACCGCGTCTGCTGTGGTGGTCCTTTTTGTGTGTTTTGAGGTGTTCGGTCAAATGATTGATGCGCGCCGTAAGCAACGCAATCTGAACCTCCGGCGAACCGGTGTCGCCCTCTTTTCTGCCGAATTTGGCAATGATTTCCTGTTTGTTGATTTCCATTTTGTCTTTCTCCTTTTTTGATATGCCGTCAACAAAGAAATCCGTTGGAGAAATCGGTATATCCTTGTAAACGGTCTAAGGTATGATAGCATAAAATTCCGTTTTTGTAAAACGATTTACGACGCATTCACAGGAAAAGATTTTCTTTTCCGTCAACAAGCCTTTCAATCTTGTCGATATATGTCGGAATATCCTTGGGGTTGGCAAAACGCTCTATTCTGTTTTGGGAGGAAAACACTCTTTTTGAAATGGCATTGCTTCCGCAAGCGAGGATGCTCGTGGTTTCTTCCATTATGTCGATATTGTACAACCCCTGTTTTCCGTCAAGACAATAGCCGACGTTTTCCAGATTTTCGCTCATATACTTTTGTCTGTAAAGATAATAAGGCTTGTAGCCTTCCGAACAAAGCCTGTTCCTTGCGTAGTCTACCATGGCGGCAACGCTTTTTTCGCGGTCGGACTTGTCCATTCCGCGCTCCTTCAAAACGCTTCCTTTCTTTAACGCCAAAGTATGTACCGTGATATTTTCCGGTCTAAGTTCGGCAGCGCAATCCACGCTGTGTCTGAATTCTTTTTCGCTTTCTCCCGGCAAACCGGCAATCAAATCCATATTGACGTCGAAAGAGAAGTTTTTTGCCATACTATGTTTAAGATAGATTTCTTCGACAGTGTGGTTTCTGCCCACTTCGTCAAGTATTCTTTGATTAAAGCTTTGCGGATTGACGGAAATGCGGTTGACTCCCCTACGCGCCATTAATTCAAGCTTTTCCGTGTCGATAGTGTCCGGTCTGCCCGCTTCTACGCAAAACTCGCGCGGAGAATATTCTCCGAAGAGAGAAAGCAGCCCGTCAAGTCTTTCGGCGGATACAGACGTAGGCGTTCCTCCGCCGAAATAAATATTTTTTACTTTGATATTTTTTTGCGAGACAAGCCTTTTCACCGCGAGTATTTCCCTTTCCAACGCATCCAGATAAGGCTCGACGTATTTTTCCAGACGTTTAATTTCTCCGCACGTAAAGGAGCAGTAGCTGCACCTGCTCAGGCAAAAAGGTATTCCAACGTAAATATCCGCTTCGTCGTCTTTCGCCGCCCTAAGCCCATCCTGCTGCCTCAAAACAGCGTCAACCAATTCGATTTTCGGTTCGGTAACGTGAAAAAGACTCCTGAAAGTCTCTTTGTAGTCTCCGTTTTCGGCGGTCAGTTCGCAGGCGAGTTTTGTCGGTCTGATTCCCGTGAGCGCTCCCCACGGAAGCTCGGCGGGTCTAAACAGCTGCAAGCAATCGTATACGCACAGTTTGGCGTATCTTTTCTGTTGTCTTTTCAGAATCAAAAAATCATCGGATTGTACGGAAAAAACATTTTCGGAAACCACTCCGCCGCACTCGGCAGTATTCCTCCAACAGCCCGATTCAAAACGCAAATCGTGTCTAAGCCACGCGTCCTCGCGTTTGTCGGCAAGCGAGACGTGCGCGTCTGCAAAAAACAAACGGATAACCTCTGCCAAATCCGACGAATACTGCTTGTGGCTTGTCCAAAACAAAATTTCTTTCATTTGCTTCTCTTGAAAGCCGACAGGTAAGGGTTAAACCGAAATTCATGAAACAAATCGGTATTCTCCTCGTGCCCTGCGTATACCTTGTAATTTTTGTCGATAAGTGCGATTTTAGAAAGCGAATCCATCATTTCGCGGTAGTCCCCGCCGGGCAAATCTATTCGCCCTATACACTCCTTAAACAGCGTATCTCCCGAAAACATTATGTCGTCGATAAAATAGCACACGCCGCCGGGCGTATGACCGGGAGTTTTCATAACGCCGAAAGAGAAACTGCCTACGGAAAAGCTGTCAATGCCGTCAACGTAATCGGTTATCTTGCAATCGTGGCAAAATACTCCCCAAAGGTTTTTGGACGCGCTTGCCGCCAGAGCCGCGTCCTTTTCGCTGCCGTAAACGGGCACGCCGTATTTTTCGACTATGGGCTTAGCTCCTCCGCAATGGTCGAAATGTCCGTGCGTCAGCAAAACAGCAACGGGCTTCAAGCCCTTTTCATCTATGAATTTCGTTATCTTATCTCCGTCGAAAGCGGGATCCACAACCACGCAGCATTTTGTTTGGCTGTCGTAAAGCACATAAGTATTGGTGGGAAGTATCCCCGCAGAAATTTTCTTCACTTCGTACATAAATCGTCTCCCTTCACATAGTCGTCCTGAAAACCTTTATGGTATTGGGCAGAGTTTCAAGTCGGGCTATGAGTTGATTTAACTGTTCGTGATTGGTGATTTCCACCGTAACAACCGCAATGGCGTTTTTGTTCCTGTCCTTTCTCGCATTGATTGACATAATCGGCAATTTCTCGGCGGCTATGACCTTGGTCAATTCCGCAAAAGCGCCTACCTTGTCTTCCATAACTATTTGTATTGTGGCTCCGAAGGTGTTTTCGGAATTTTTGTTTATCCAATGTGCCTCGACAAGCCTTTCTTTTTCCAGACTTTTGAGCGTATGACAGTCAGCCCTGTGCAGACACACGCCTCGACCGCGGCTTATATACCCTACAATTTCGTCGCCCGGCACGGGAGAACAGCAGCGCGAAAAACGGACGAGGAAATCGTCGTAGCCCTTGATTTCCACCATATTTCCCTTGCCGCTTTTACGCAATACGCGAGCTCTGTTTTCCTGTTCGTCCGAGGTTGTCTGAACATTGTTTATGTTCAAAAGCTTGAACATAATCTGATTTATCGATACTCCGCCGTACCCCACCGCGGCGTAAACCTCCTCCAAGGAGGCAAAACGATATCTCTCGCAGATATTGTTCACGGCTTCCGGAGTCAGCAGCCTGCCAAGCTCTACTCCGTGACGCTTTGCTTCGCGTTCCAGCATGGATTTGCCTGTTTTTATATTTTCGTCGCGCAGCTCGCGCTTGAAAAACTGTCTTATTTTTGCTTTCGCACCGGAGGTCTTGACGATTTTAAGCCAGTCTCTCGACGGACCTTTTGAATTTGAAGAAATCAGAACCTCGACTACGTCGCCGTTTTCAAGCACCTTGTCCAGAGGCACGATTTTTGAATTGACCTTTACGCCTACGCATTTGTTGCCAACCTCGCTGTGTATTGCGTAAGCAAAATCCAGCGCCGTGGCGCCGGCGGTCAGGTTGCGGACGTCGCCCTTCGGCGTAAAGCAATAGACTTCGTTGGATATGGAAATATCGCGTCTTATCAAATCCAGAAACTCTTTGGAATCTTTCAGGTCGCCTTCGTATACAAGAACCTCTTTTATCCAATTGAGCTTGCCGTCAAGCTGCGAAACTCCCGTTATCCCCTCCTTGTATTTCCAGTGGGCAGCGATACCGTACTCCGCGACCTTATGCATTTCTTCCGTGCGAATCTGAATTTCAAACGGCATACCCACTTCCGTTATAACCGTAGTATGCAACGATTGGTATAAATTGGGCTTGGGCACTGCAATATAATCCTTGAATCTTCCGGGGATAGGTTTCCATTGGGCATGAATCGCCCCCAAAACGCTGTAACACTCCTTCAAAGATTTTACGATTACCCGCAAGGCAGTCAGGTCGTAAATTTCGGACAGCGTTTTGCCCTGATTTTTCATTTTTTTGTAAATACTGTAAAAATGCTTTGTTCTGCCCGATACCTCGCCTTCTATTTCAAGCTCCTTTAAAATTTCTTTGAGCTTGACAATCATTTTGTCTACGAAAATCTGACGCTCT
>FR900996.1:55197-89146 GCA_000437915.1 Subdoligranulum sp. CAG:314
TGACGCTCTTCCTTTTTGAGAGCAATGTTTTTGGCAAGATAATCGTAAGCCTCCTTGTCAAGATATTTCAGCGACAGGTCTTCAAGCTCGCATTTGATTTGCGAAATACCCAGCCGCCCCGCCAAAGGCGCGTAAATATCCAGCGACTCTCTCGCCATGCGCTGCTGTCTCTCGGGCGACAGATATTGCAGCGAGCGCATATTGTGCAGTCTGTCGGCAAGCTTGATAATCAGCACCCTTATATCCTTCGCCATGGCAAAAAACATTTTGCGTATATTTTCCGCCTGTTCCTCCTCCGCAGAGTTGAATTGCAGCTTGTCGAGTTTGGTAACGCCTTTTACCAAATCGGCTATTTCGTCGCCGAATTCCGTTCTTATTTTTTCGTCTGTCACGTCGGTGTCTTCTACGGTGTCGTGAAGCAAGGCGGCGCATATTGCGGGCACGTCAAGTCCCAAATCCACAAGAATGTCGGCCACGACAGTGGGATGAGTGATATACGGTCTGCCGCTTGCTCTGAATTGTCCGTCGTGCGCGGAGAAAGCAAGGTCAAACGCCTTTTTGATTATCCCTTCGTCCTTGGGATAATAATATCTGACCTTTGATAAAAGATTTTCTATCGTAATTTCGGTCGTATCTTCCTTGTTCATTTCTTATTTCCGCCGAAATAGCAAAAGACGGCGGAATCCTCCAGATTGACTTTTTTATTCTCCACTATTTTGTATTTTCCGTTGTCGTCGAAAACAACCAAACCAAGCTCTTCAAACACTTTGAGTGCAATCAAAAACTGTACGTAATTCAAATCGAACAGCATTGCATTGTCGAAAAGACTTTTCAGGTCAAAGTAATTGGGAGACTTTTTCAACGCCTTGAAAACATCCATGCAGGTTTTTCTGTCGATGCGGACGGTTTCCAGATAGCTCGGCAACGGCTTTTTTTGCGGCACATAAACAATATGTTCGCCGTAGCTAAAAGAAAGCGCTCCTTCATAGTCTCCGAAAACGATTGTTTTGGAATAAAATCGCGTATCTGCGTCAGGCGAAATTACAATCTGCTTTTGAGCGCCTGTGGTATTCCTGAAAATATCTACGTAAAACTCCTCTAAATTATACGTCACGCACGCTGTTTCGTATTCCAGATAATCGTTGAAAACAAGCATGACGCTTTTGCTTTTGAGAAACGAATTCAGCAGCGCGCCGTCCAACCTGATTTTTTTCTTGTTCTCAAAGGAAAGTCTGCCTATAAGATTGGCTGCGTAAACCTCGTCAAGCCTGATAGAATTGAGTATCGACAGCGACACAAGCGTGCCCGTCACCCTTTTGGAATAAGAGTCATATTCAAGATTGCACACGCCTTCGACGTCCGCGCCGCTTTTGAGAGCAGGCAAAAAACCGGCGAAATTTCCGAAGCCTTTGAGTTCAAGTCCGTCCGCAAGAGACATTTTAAGATAAGAGCCTCCGAAAAGACCGCAGAGCTTGCACACCGATTTGAAGTGAAAGCGCAGCTTGTCGTTGGGATAGCAAGGTTCAAGCAGCGCAAGTTTTGAAAAGCTTTCTTCTCTCAGATATTTTTCGTCGTACTCCAAATCATAATAAACGGTGTAATCGGAGTCGGAAAATTCTATATTTTTTTCAAGCTCCTCGACCAGACTGCCGAGCCTGTCCTTTTTTACCGTACATCCCACGGACGCTCTGTGACCGCCGAAGCGTTCCAGCAAAAATCTGCATTTGCCGAAAGCCTCGAAAAGATTCACGTTGTCCGTCCCTCGCGCGGAACCGACGAAATTTTCTCCGTCGGCGGTTAGCATCAGAACGGGCTTTTTGTAAAGCTCCTTGAAACGGTTGGCGGCGATACCCAATATACCGTGTTTCCAGTGCTCGTCGTACAGCACTATTATCTTTGAGTCCGCAATATTTAAGCCCGCCAGCTTCTCGTTTGCCTGCGCCACGGTTCTTTCAAGCATTTCCTGCCTTATTGTATTGCATTCGTTAAGCTTGGCTACTTTATCGCTTTCGGCGCGCTCTCGCATAAGCAACACCTCCAACGCGATGTAAGGGTCTCCTATCCGACCGGCAGAATTTATTTTCGGGCAGATTTTCATTGCTAGCGCGGAAGCGCTCAACTCTCCTCCGCACTTTGACAGCTCCGCCAGTTTTTTCAAGCCTCTGTGATTGAAATTTTTAAGTCCGAAACGGACAAGGGTTCTGTTTTCCGATTCCAGAGGCATCATATCCGCCACCGTCCCCACTGCGGCAAGGTCGGCGTAAAGCGCGGCGGCTTCAAATCCCGCCACAGCCTGAACAAGCTTGAAAACGACGCCCGCTCCGCAAAGGTTTGCAAAGGGATAACCCAGCTTGGGATTTATGCAGACGCATTTTGGCAAAATTTCGGGCGGCTCGTGATGGTCGGTAACAAGAACGTCCGCCCCCGTTTTTTCAATCACGTTTTTTATTGTATCCGCTTCCGATATACCGCAATCGACAGTAATCAGCAAGTCATAGTCAATGGTGCCAAACTTTTCCAAAATCGGTTGGAGATGCAAACCGTATCCTTCTTCTCTCGTGGGAATCAAAACGTCCGCATAAACTCCGTTGTCGTTTAAAAAGAGTTTCAGAATTGCCGACGCGGTAAGCCCGTCCGAATCGTAATCCCCGCATATAAGCGCCTTTCCGCGTCGTTTTATTATATTGTTGAGCAATTCTGCCGCTTTATCCATATTCGACATGGAAAACGGCTCGAAAAAGCCGTCGCGCTCGTCTTGATTCGGCTTGTCGTCGGCAAGTCCTCTTTCTGTAAGAACCTCTGCAAAATCGCGCTCCACGCCGAATTTTGCCGCAACGGCGTCGATTTTTTCGGGAGCGCAGTCCGACGTTCTGCGTTTGTATTTTTCTTTCATTTCCGCATTGCTTAAACAGCCTTCCGGACGGAAGGCTGTTTACTCTGAGTCAAATAAATTATTTGTTAAGAGACATCCAAAGTCTCGGAGCTGCGAAGATTGCCGACAGGGTGTTTACGGCAACCGCAATTATCAAAGCCAGGCAAGTCTGAGCCACGTTTCCGCCGCAAACGAAGACCGCCGCCAAAGACAACACAACAATCACCGCACACGAAATAAGCAACCGTTTCAGCGTCTGCTTAACGCTAAGGGAAACAAGCTCTTCGCCTTCAAGTTTAAGATTTTTTTCGTTGCTCCTCAACGTCGACAAAAGCATGACATTGTTGAACGCCGAGTAAAGTATTACAAACGCCGCTACCGACATGATGTAAGTGTTTACCTGCAAGCCGACAAATCCGAACAGCGCCACCAAAGCCGCTGCGACCAGAAAATCCCACAACATCATGATAAGCACCGTCAAAGACGCGTACACGCCCTTAACTTTAAGATATCTCAACAAAACATACAGGTAAATTATAACCACTGACACGGCAAGAGCTATCGAAGCGCGTTTCAAAAGCTTGGAGCTTCTCGCGTTGTCGACTTCGAGCAGACGGCACTGAACGCCGTTTATCGTAGCCGATTCAATCGGCTTGTCCGAAGTGAAATTGACGACTATGGCGTCGTAGTTGTCGCGGTCGGAAATATTTTCTCTCGGTTGCAGGGAAGAAACCCTTGCTCCGTTGTTATTGAGATAATCCCTTATTGTCTGCGCTTCCTTTTGGAAGTCGTCCTTTGAAAATACTTTTTCGTAAATAAGCTGCTGTCCGCCTCCGACGGTGGCGTCCGCGTTAAACCCCGCAACGCTCACGGCAACTATGCCTGCAAGCACAATAACGGCGCATACGATGAGAAAGGCAATAAAACTCTTTTTGGAAAGCAATTTAGTCATTTATTTGTCCTCCTTCACGATACCGAAGGCTTTGTCGTTGTCGGGAGAAACTCCGCGCAAAACTTTGACGTAACCCCTTGTAAACAGGAAGGTTGCAATTACTCCGAGCACAAGGCTGAATGTGGCGCCCATAGCGAAAATTTCTATCGAGCCTGTTCCGATTATCCAAATAAGGATAAGACCGAGCAACACCACGATAGCGCCGTTGAGAATAGTCCACACAGATTTTTTGAATCCGTCGTCAAAGGACAGTTCAAAGCTTTTGCCCTTTTTGAACTCGGAATTGATATTTCCGAGCAAAACGGCGTTGAATGCCGCAAACATCGCCAGACCGAAAAACAGCCCGACAAAGCCGGCGAGAGACATAAACTGCGCCAAAGGTATGAACGCAATGGCAAAAGCCAGCAGAATCAGATAAAACAGGAAGGAAAGCGTAAAGGCAACTCCCATCAGTCTGTAAACGGCGATAAAGGCGACAATAATAAGAACGCTCATAACTGCATAAACAAGAAGAAGCATATTTGCCGTGTCGTTGCCAAGCTCCGCTCCCACATCGTTGAAGTCCATCGTATTGACGACGTCCAACGGATAGCTGCCGCTCATGAATTGAATAGCCATTGTCTGTGCCGCAACGGGAGTGGAAAGCCCCGTTATCTGACTGTAATTCGAAGTAATCTGAGATGAAACATTGGGATTGCTTATGGTTTCTCCGTCAAGTATAAAATAAATAGGAGTCGAGCTTGTTATCGCGCTTGTTCCTTCTTTAAGCGCTTCGAGACCGAAATCGTCAAATTCGACGTAAATGCCGTAGCTTGACGTAGACGAGTCGTAGATAGCGTCGGCACGGACTATGCAGTCGTTCCACGTGAGTTCGTCGCCCTGCGCGTTTTTAGGGATAAAAGGCTTGGAACCGTCCTCGTTCAGCGAAATGACAAGCTCCCCTTTGCTGCCGAGTATGTCGAAAACATCGGAAATTGAAAGCGCGCTCTCTGTTGCGGGCACTTCTACGCTCACAAGACCCTCCGCGGGGGAAGAAGCCACAAGCGCTTCGGTAAAGCCCTGAATGCCCATACGGCTTTCGATAAGGCTCATTCTGTCCTCAAGCGTGTCGATAACCTCGTCGAAGCCTTCCGCATATTCGCTGTCGGAAAGCTCGTTTTTGTTCACTTCAAAGGTAACGAAATAACCTCCCTTCAAATCCAAGCCGTATTCGATAAGCGTAACGGGAGAATGATAGTCGACGTTGCCCAGCGGCACGACGACGGGACAAAAGGTCATCACTCCGAGGAGCAAAATCAAAACTATGGAAATAACTAATAAAGTGATGGACTTTCTTTTGTTCATCCTTTAAAGCCTCCTTCAAATTTGCATTAACTTAATTAGTATACAGTTTATTCCCAAATAAGTCAATTATATTTTAAAAATAAAATTTAAATTAGCCGCTCTTTCGCATATACGTAAAGCGCGCATTCCGTCCTCTTTTTCATCAGCGCGCACGCCTGAGAAAATGGCTTGTTTATGTCGCCGTTGAAGTGCACCGCATTTGCCGAGCACCCGCCGCTGCAAAGATATTTTGCCCAGCAGTCCTTGCAGTCCTCTTTGGAAAAAAGATTGCTTGAAGCAAAAATTTTTCTCTTGGATTCGTCAAGACTCATATCGAACACATTGCCGAGCAGATATTCCTTTTCGCCTGCGAACTGATGGCAGGGATACACTCCGCCGTCGGGAACGACGGCAAGATATTCACAGCCGGCGCCGCAGCCTTTAAGTCTTTTTTTGAGACACGGTCCGTTTTCCAAATCGATATTGAAATGAAAAAAGCTAAACCACGTTTCGGGATTTTTGCGAAGCTTGACATATTGCTTTGCAAGCTCCTCGTACTGTCCGAAAATTTCCGGCAGGTCGGAGTCCTTTATTTCCATTTCGCTTCCGCGCGGCAGAACGGCGGGTTCCACTGAAAGCTGCTCAAAGCCCAGCTCGCGCATAAAAAGCACGTCTTTGGCAAAATCGGTGTTGAAATGCGTGAAGGTCCCTCTGAGAAAATAGCTTTTGCTTCCTCTTATAGAACGAAAATAACGGAAATTGTCGACAATAAGGTCAAAACTGCCTCTGCCGTTGGGACACGGCCGGGCAAAATCATTGACCTCGCGTCTGCCGTCGAGGCTTAAAACCACATTGTCCATTTCCTCGTTGAGATAATCGGATTTTTCCCTGTCCAACAGCAGTCCGTTTGTCGTGCAGGTGAATTTAAAGATTTTCCCCGCCTTTCGAGCCTGTTCTTTGGCGTAACTAACCGTCTGACGCAAAACGTCGAAATTCATGAGAGGTTCGCCGCCGAAAAAATCCATTTCCAGATTTTTTACCGCGCCCGACTTTGCAATCAGCATATCCACGGCTTTAAGCGCGACGTTCAAGGGCATATTTTCGCGTTTGCCGTGATAGTCGCCCTGATTGGCAAAGCAATAACGGCATCTCAGATTGCAATCGTGACTTAAATGCAGGCAAAGCGATTTCACGATACCCGCCTCGTAATTTCCTTCGACCGAAGTCTGCGGCGCGGAAAAAAGCAGCCCTTTTTCTTTAAGGGCTTCGATTTCAGCCTGCGCTTCCGCCGTTTCGTCGGCGGAATATTGCGAAAGTATTTCCTTATTGTCATTGAGCAACGCGAAAACAAGTCTGTCCGCCGTGTGGAGCGAGCCGCTCTCCGAGTCGAAAACAAAATATTCGTCGTTTACCTTAAAGCTATGTACCATTTTTCTCCCTACGCAAAAAAAGCAGTAATTTTAATACTGCTTTTAAATGCGAGTTTTTAAATTATTTGCCTGCGCCTTTTACCAAAACGGCAACTCTCTGCTCGCAGCTTTGGTTGCCCACCGTGCAGCTCGTCTTGCAAGCCGATTGGCAGCTTGAACGGCATTCGCCGCAGCCTGTGCCTTGCCTTTCGATGTTGAGTTTTGGGGCCGCAACTGTGTTGATGTGTTTCATATTTTTTACCTCCGATTGATTTACCGCAGGATATTATACTACGAAACGCCGAATTTTTCAACTGTTTAAACGACTTTATTTTCTCAAACCGCAAATAATGCCTGCAATCGCCCCTACAACCGCGTCGATTGCCAGGTCAATTCCGAATCCCGCCCAATTGAAGCTGTTTGCGAGAAGGGAAAAAACCACAAAGCTGAGCACGGCGAAAAGCAAAGCGGACAAAATGCCTTTCAGCCAGCATTTTTCCTTGTTTTTAAGAGAGAAAAACACGCCTAGAAATACGCTTAAAATTTTTATTACCTGATTTACTATCGGCACGGCGGTTGCCGACATATTCGTAAGCTTGACAATCAGTGAAAAGACAAGCACAAGTATTGTGGCGAAAACAAAACTCAACAGTCCGCCCCTGATTATTTCGCCCGAATTACTTCTTTTTACCGCTGCGTTGGACATAAGAAAAACCTCCTACAAGTACATTAAATACTTATTCGGAGGTCTGTCCGTTTATGCCTTTGAAAGGTTATTTAATTTCGTTTGTTTCAACGATTTCTTCCACTTCCTTATGCTCTTCGGGGCGCTCTATTTTGTAAACGGCTTTTTTGAGAAATTTCATGGTGGTCTTGTTGTCGCCCTCTCCCGTTTCCACAACGAAGGTTTCGTTTATTTCGTCAACGCTGACTATTGTGCCGACTATTCCGCCGATTGTCGTGACAATGGAGCCCGGAATATAGCTTTTGAACATTTCATCCTGCGCCGCCTTGTTTTTCTTCTTGCTGCGCGCGTTGAAAATCATGAAAACCACGATAAGAACAATCAATATGCCGAGCATAACCAAAGCGCCCCAATCGTTTTTTTCGGTTTCTTCAAAAAAGAATAAAAAATTGTTTAGCATCGTTTTACCTCATAAAGTTTTGTAAAAACAGTATAAATCATTTTTGCCCGAAAAGCAATCAATTTACACCCTTATTGTAATAATCGCGATAAAAATTTTCTCTGAACTCACCCAGCCTGTCCTCTGCTATGGCTGTGCGTATATTTTCCGTGAGCTTCAAAAGAAAATTGACGTTGTGGATTGACAAAAGCATAGCCGCCTCAATCTCGTTGCAGTTCACTAGGTGCCTCAGATACGCTTTGGAAAAATTTTTGCAGCAGTAGCAATCGCAATTTTCGTCCAGAGGAGAAAAGTCCTCCTTATAACAGGCGTTTCTTACCACCACCTTTCCCTTGGAGGTCATTGCCGTTCCGTTGCGCGCGATTCTTGTAGGCAGAACGCAGTCGAACATATCGATTCCGCGCAAAACCCCTTCGATAATATAATCGGGCGTGCCTACGCCCATAAGGTAGCGCGGCATGTTTTCGGGATACAGAGGTTGAAGCACGTCCAGCATTTCGTACATAAGCGAGGCAGGCTCTCCGACCGAAAGACCGCCTACGGCAATGCCGCACTTTGCGTAGGGAATTGTCGCTTTTGCGCTTTCCTCTCTCAGACGCGCAAAAAAGTTGCCCTGTATTATCGGAAAAAGCATCTGCTCCTCTCTGCCGTGAGCCTTTGCGCACCTGTCAAGCCAGTTTAATGTCCTTTCCATAGCCGTTTTGGCATAATCCTCGCTGCAACCGTAGTCGGAGCACTCGTCAAAAGCCATGATGATGTCCGCGCCGAGAGCGTTTTCTATTTCCATCACCTTTTCCGGCGAAAAAAAATGCCTGCTGCCGTCTACGTGGGAAGAAAACGTAACTCCGTCCCCCGTTATTTTCCTCAAAGGCCCCAACGAAAACACCTGAAATCCGCCGCTGTCCGTCAGAATAGGCTTGTCCCAATTCATAAATTTGTGCAGACCGCCCGCTTTTTCCACCGTCCTGTGTCCCGGTCTCAAATACAGGTGATAGGTATTGGACAAAAGTATTTGACAGCCTATTCCTTCGAGAGTTGATGGCAAAACGGCTTTTACGCTTGCCGCCGTGCCCACGGGCATAAATGCGGGCGTTTCCACTATTCCGTGCGGAGTGTGAAAGCGTCCCAGTCTTGCGCCGCTTGCGGCGTCTTTTTTTAACAATTCAAATTTGAAAAACTCTTTTTTGTCCGTCATTTTTTCAAAAACATCGCGTCCCCGAAGCTGAAAAACCTGTATTTTTCGCGCACGGCGGCTTCATATACTTTAAGAATATTTTCCCTTCCTGCAAAAGCCGAAACAAGCATGAGCAGAGTGCTTTTGGGAAGATGAAAATTTGTAATCATAGCGTCCGTCGCCTTGAATTTGTAAGGCGGATAAATAAAAATCTCCGTATTTCCGGAACCTGCCGAAACCAAACCGTTTTCGTCCGACGCGCTTTCCAGTACGCGCACGCTTGTCGTGCCCACGGCGACCGTTCTTCGCCCCTCTCGTTTCGCACGGTTCAAAGCCGAAGCGGTCTCGGAGCTTACCGAATAAAATTCGCTGTGCATTTTGTGCCGCGAAATATCTTCCTCCTTGACGGGACGAAAAGTTCCCAAGCCCACATGCAGCAAAACCTCGACGATTTCCACTCCTTTGTTTTTAAGCCTGTCAAGCAACGCGTCGGTAAAATGCAGTCCCGCAGTGGGCGCAGCGGCGGAACCCTCCGTCTTGGAATAAACCGTGTTATAACGGCTTTGGTCCGACAACTTCTTCTTAATATAAGGCGGAAGCGGCATTTCTCCAGCGCGTGAAAGGATTTCCTCAAACACGCCGTCGAAAAAAAACCTGACAATGCGTCCGCCGTCGTCGCAGACCTTTATTATCCGCGCTCCAAGCCCGTCTCCGAACAGAAATTCCGCTCCTTCCTTAGCAATGCGCCCCGGCTTTAAAATGACCTCCCAATCGGTGTAATTCAGACGCTTGAGCAGCAGAAGCTCGATTTTTCCGCCGGTCGGAACTTTTTTACCGTACAAACGGGCGGGTATGACCTTGGTGTTGTTTATTACCAGCACATCGCCGCTTTCAAGCTCGTCTTCAATCTGATAAAAGCGCCTGTGACGGATTTCGTCCGCCGAAACGTCGTAAACAAGCAACCGCGAGCTGTCGCGCGGCCAAACAGGCTCCTGCGCAATCAGCTCCTCCGGCAGGTAATAATCGAATAGCTCCGTTTTCATTCTTCCCGTTCTTCTCTGTTGAAAAAAATACTGATTTGGCTTTCTCTGTCCGAAGAAAGAGACCTGCCGTAATGCCTGTACGCCGCGGGCAAACATACCCGACCGCGCGGAGTTCTTGCAAGAAAGCCTATTTGAAGAAGATAAGGCTCGTAAACGTCCTCTATGGTTCCCGCGTCCTCTCCCGACGCCGCGGCTACGGTTTCCAGCCCCACGGGACCGCCGTTGAATTTGTCTATCATGGACAAAATTATGTTTCTGTCCACTCCGTCAAGCCCCAATTCGTCAATGCCCATACAGCTTAACGCGAAGTCGGTTATTTCCGGCGTAATTCTGCCTTCGCCCTTTACCTGAGCGAAATCCCTCACTCTTTTTAACAACCTGTTGGCTATACGCGGCGTTCCGCGGCTGCGTCCCGCAAGCATAGCCGCCGCTTCCGCGTCGATTTCCGTTTCCAGAACTTTGGACGAGTTGCGCACGATTTTTACAAGCTGCTCGGTCGAATACATTTCAAGTCTCGCGTGCACTCCGAAACGGTCTCTAAGCGGCGCTGACAGCCGTCCCGCCTTTGTAGTCGCGCCTACAAGCGTAAAACGGGGAAGAGAAAGCCTGATACTTTTTGCGCTCGGCCCTTTACCTATTATGAAATCCAACGCGTAGTCCTCCAACGCGGGATAAAGTATTTCTTCGACCGAGTGATTGAGTCTGTGAATTTCGTCTATAAACAAAACTTCGTTTTCAGTCAGCTTGGAAAGCAGCGCGACAAGGTCGGCGGCTTTTTCTATGGCAGGTCCGCTGGTTACGGTTATCCTTGTGTGCATTTCGTTGGCTATTATGTGAGCCAAAGTAGTTTTTCCAAGCCCCGGCGGACCGTAAAGCAGCACGTGGTCGAGATTTTCGTTTCTTCTTCTTGCCGCGCTGATATAAACCATCAGGTTTTCCTTGACCTTGTCCTGACCGATATACCCTTCGAGAGTCTGCGGCCTCAGTATGTTTTCGCTTTCGGCTTCCCGCTCCACAAGCGTGCTTGAAATCAGTTCGTTGCCGTCGTACATTTTTTAGCTTCTCCTTTCAGCTGTTTTTAAGCGCGTAGGAAAGCAATTCCTCCGTTGTTTCCGCGCCGTTTTCCGACGCGTTTTTAATTCTTGCCGCCGCATCCTGTCTGCTCAGTCCGAGCGAAACAAGCACTGAAACGGCTTCGTTGGCTTCGGAAGAAAGCAGACTGCCTTTGGCGGCGGGCGATACGTTTACGAATGCTTCGCGAGACACGTCTACTTTGTCTTTAAGCTCGAGAACAATTCTCTCGGCAGTCTTTTTGCCGAGACCTTTTACGCTTGTAAGCACGGCTATATCTCCCGTGACGATTGCGGAAGACAGGTCGGACATTTTAAGCCCAGACAACACGGACAGGGCTACCTTGGGACCAATCCCCGAAACGGAAATGAGTTTGAGAAACATCTCTTTTTCTTCGACGGTTGCAAAACCGAATAGCGTAAGCCCGTCCTCTCTCAATTGAAGATAAGTAAACAGCTTAACGTCCGCGCCCGTTTTAAGACTGTCAAGCGTGTTGGACGAAACGGCAAGCTCGAAACCAAGACCGTTGTTTTCGACAACCGCCGTTCCCTCGTATATCGAAACGACCTTTCCGCTAACGAATCCCAGCATTTTTTGCTCCTATATTCTGAAATTTTCGCACAGATTTCTCGTCTGCGCATGAGTCAAAGCAACCGCCAGCGCGTCTGCCGCGTCGTCGGGTTTGGGAATTTTGTCCAGATTGAGAAACACCCGCACCATTTGCTGTACCTGACGCTTGTCGGCGCGTCCGTAGCCGACCATTGCCTGTTTTATTTGAAGAGGAGTATACTCAAAAAGATTGCCGCACAGCTTTACCGCACAAACAAGCAATACGCCGCGCGCCTCCGCTACCCGTATGCCTGTCGTTATGTTGGTATTGAAAAAAAGCTCTTCGACGGCGACGGCGTCCGGTCTGAATCTGTCCATAAGCTCGGCAGCCGCGGCGTCAATCATGGCGAGCCGCACCGCCGTGTTTTCGTCGGGCGGAGTCTTGATTACTCCGTAGTCAACCGCAACATTGTTTCTGCCGTCCGACTCAATCACGCCGTACCCCACAGTCGCAAGTCCCGGGTCAAAGCCGAGTATTCTCACCTTAATCTTCCTCTTCGGGCAGGTCTACGTTGTGATAAACATTCTGCACGTCGTCGAAATCGTCGAACATATCCAGCATTTTTCTGAATTTCACAAGCTGCTCGTCATTTAAAGTAACCATGGTCTGCGGCAGCCACTCCACTTCCGCCGAGATTATGTTGACGCCGTTTTGGACCAGATTGTTTTTTACCTCGTTGAAATCTCCTACCGATGTGTACACCTCGAAAATTTCTTCCTCCACAGTCACGTCGTCCGCGCCGGCTTCCACAGCCACATCGAAAATTTGCTCTTCCGACAGCTTGCCGTCGCGCTCGCCCACGATGACTCCCTTTCTGTCAAACATAAAAGAAACGCAGTTTGTAGTGCCGAGCGAACCGCCCATTTTGTCGAAATAGCTTCTGATTTCGCCCGCAGTGCGGTTTTTGTTGTCCGTAAGGCACTCCACAATCACGGCACTTCCGCCGATTCCGTATCCTTCATAGGTCATAGGCTCGTAATTGATGTTGCCAAGCTCTCCGGAAGCCTTTTTGATGCTCCTTGTTATGTTGTCGTTGGGCATATTGTTGGCTCTCGCCTTTGCTATGACGTCGAACAGCTTGCTGTTTGTCGACGGGTCGCTTCCGCCTGCCTTTACCGCCACGGCTATCTCTCTGCCTATTTTGGTGAATATTTTTCCCTTTGCGGCGTCACCCTTAGCTTTTTTGTGTTTAATGTTAGCCCATTTGCTGTGCCCTGACATTATTTTACCTCCGCATAAATTAAAAATTATTTTTTCCCATCAAATACATCAATATGCCCGCACTCACCGCCACGTTGAGCGACTCCATATTGTTTTTCATGGGTATACTCACGGTTTTTTCGCACCGCATACGCGCGGCGCTGCTGACGCCGCCGCCTTCGCTGCCGAGAACCAGCGCGTGCTTTTCCGCAATGTCGGCGGTAAATACGTTTTCGCCCGACATATCGGCGCATACAAGCTGACAGCAGGAAAGCAAATCGAGTATTTTTTCCCTTTCGCCCTCGAAAATATTGAGAACATACTGCGCGGACATTCCCGCACGCAGGCTTTTCGCCGAAAAAGTGTCCGCGCAGCCGCATAAATAAACGTCGTCGTATCCAGACGCCGCCGCCGTGCGCAAAACGGCTCCCACGTTTGCGGGGTCCTGCAATCCGTCAAGCAGAAGACATTTCCCCTCGGGGCTTGACAATTCTTTTTTTTCCCGCCTTACGACTGCAAGCACACCCTGATTTGTAACAGTGTCGCAAAGCTCTCCGAAAATCCTGTCGTCGGCGACAAAACACGGAGCCGACAAAAAGGACTGCTCGCCCGCTTCGCGTTTTTCGGCATAGGCACGGGAGCATAAGACAAACTCCGCCTTCAAACCGTGCCTGAAAGCGTCTTTTACCAGTTTTTCCCCTTCGGCAACAAACAAGCCGTACCTGTCCCTGTATTTTTTGTCGGACAGCTTGCGCACAAGAGTCAGGCGCGTATTGTTGGGCGAAACTACGTTTATCATAAATCTCCCGATAATCAAAAAGCCTTCTCACCGAAGGCTTTTGCAAACAGCTCAAAGGCTGGCTTTGGCAGTCTCCACAAGCTTGGCAAAGGACTGCGCGTCGTTCACTGCGATATCCGCCAAAACTTTTCTGTTAAGCTCTACGTTGGCTTTTTTGAGACCGTACATAAATTTGCTGTAAGACATACCGTTTGCGCGCGCCGCCGCGTTGATTCTCGCTATCCACAGGTTGCGGAAATCTCTTTTTTTGAGTCTGCGGCCGATGTAAGCGTAATTGAAACTCTTCATCACCGCCTGTCTGGCTATACGGTAATTTTTGCTCTTTGCTCCGAAATATCCTTTCGCAAGCTTCAATATCTTTCTGCGTTTTTTAACCGCGTTTACACCGCGTTTGATTCTCATAATAAGTTACCTCCTATCAGTGGGACAGCATGCGGCTGATTGTCTTTTCCTGCGTGCTGTCTACGTATGCGGCGCCGCGCAGATTGCGCGTGCGTTTGGTCGTCTTTTTGGTCAGAATATGATTTTTGCCTTGCTGCGCTCTCTTGATTTTGCCGGACTTTTTAAGGCTGAATCTTTTGGCTGCGCCGCTATGCGTTTTTTGTTTGGGCATATTTTAATCCTCCGTTATTTCGTATTTTTGTTATCGACAGGAGCAAGCACCATGGTGATGAATCTGCCTTCCGCCAAAGGCTTCTTTTCTATCGTGGCGTAGTCCTTTATCTTTTCGTAAAAGCTGTTGGCGACCTCGATTCCGTTGCCCACAAACGCCATTTGTCTGCCTCTCATCCTGAGACTTACCTTGACTTTGTCGCCGTCCTTCAAAAATTTGACGGCGTTTTTCGCCTTTGTGGCAATGTCGCCCTCGTCGATTGTCATCGAAAGTCTGATTTCTTTCAGCTCCACGATTTTTTGATTTTTTCTGGCTTCCTTTTCGCGCTTGTTCTGCTCGTAACGATACTTGCCGTAGTCCATCACTTTGCAGACGGGCGGAACAGAATTCGGTGAAATTTTAACCAAATCCAAATGAGCGTCATCCGCAATCTGCTGCGCCTGTCGCGCAGACATGATACCGAGCTGCGCTCCGTCCGAACCGATGAGCCGCACCTCTCTGTCTCTGATTTGCTCGTTGGTCTGTAAATCTTTGATAACCTTTACCTCCGAAAAAATAAAAAAGTGTGAACAGCAAAAAGTCCACACACAACAGACGTATCCTTGAAGAAACGCTTGGCTATTGTCTACCCTACAACGCAAGTCGTACGGGTGAGAAAGTGACCTTTCTGCTTTTGCCCGATTATTTTAACACAATACTTTTTTCACGTCAACCGTTTGCAACGATTTTTAAAAATTTTTTGGCAAGGAAATTAAAGCGCGCCGCGCTCTGTGCCTTAGCGAGGCGCGCTTTTGAATTTTAATCGATAGCTTTTTCTTTGATTTCGGCAAGAATCCTTGCGGAAAACTCGTCAAGACTCATAAGTCCCAAATCGCCCTTGCTTCTGTGGCGCACCGAAACCTTGTTTTCCGCCGCCTCCTTATCTCCGACAACCAGCATATACGGGATTTTTTCCAGCTGAGCTTCTCTTATTTTAAAGCCCACCTTTTCCGACCTGTTGTCAACCTCGGCTCTTATGCCTTTGAGTCTCAGCGCGGCGGTAATTTCCTCCGTTTTCGCCGCCGTTCTGTCCGTGAGGGACAATACTTTGACCTGCGTATACATCATCCATGCGGGGAGCGCTCCGTTATACTTTTCAATGAGCAACGCAAGCGTCCTTTCGTAGCAGCCGATTGAACTGCGATGTACGATAAACGGTCTTTTTTTGTTGCCGTCCGCGTCAACATAGCTCATATCGAAACGCTCGGCAAGCTCGAAATCGATTTGAATGGTGAACAGAGTGTCCTCCTTGCCGTAAACATTCACGCTCTGCACGTCGAGCTTGGGACCGTAAAAAGCCGCTTCTCCGACTGCTTCGTAATAATTTACTCCCGCGTCGTCGAGTATTTTTTTCATCAGCCTTTCGGAATTTTCCCACGCTTCTGGATTGTCTATATATTTTTCCTTGTTTTCGGGGTCCCAACGGCTGAAACGATAAGACACGTCATTTTCCAGCCCCAGCGTTTTCATAAAATAGCGTATCAGGTCAAGCACGCCGAGAAATTCCTGTTCTATCTGATCGGGGCGGCAGATTATATGCCCGTCGGAAAGTGTAAATTGACGCACTCTTATCATACCGTGCATTTCACCGCTGTTCTCGTTTCTGAACAAAGGCGCGGTCTCGTTGTAGCGCACGGGCAAATCGCGATAGCTTTTCAGCCCGTTTTTGTAAATCATGAACTGAAAAGGACAGGTCATGGGTCTTAAAGCCAGCACCTCCTTGTTGACGTCTGCCTCTTCGGGATTTCCAAGTATAAACATGGCGTCGCGGTAGTGATACCAATGACCGCTGATTTTGTATAAATCGCTTTTTGCCATGAAAGGCGTTTTGGTAATCATATAGCCGCGCTTTTCCTCTTCGTCCTCCACCCAGCGCTGCATTGTCTTCAATATATGCGCGCCTTTTGGCATGAACAAAGGCAAGCCCTGCCCTATGTTTTCCTCGGTCATGAAAATGCCGAGCTCTCTTCCCAGCTTGTTGTGGTCGCGCTTTTTGGCTTCCTCCACCCTTGCGAGAAATTCTTCCATTTCGGATTTTTTGTCGAAAGCGGTGCCGTAAATTCTCGTCAGCATTTTTTTGCTGCTGTCTCCGCGCCAATACGCGCCCGCAATGCTCGTAAGCCTGAACGCTTTGAGCTTGCCTGTGGACGAAAGGTGGGGACCTCTGCACATATCGGAAAATTCGCCCTGAGTAAAGAATGTGACAGTTTCGTCCTTTATTCCTTCGAGCAGCTCCAGCTTGTAAGGCTCGTCAGCCAGCATTTCCTTCGCGCGCTCAACGGAAACGACGGATTTTTCGACGGCAAAATCCGATTTGACGATTTTGTTCATTTCCTCCTCGATAGCATTGAAATCGTCGAGGGTTATCGGCCGAGAAAAATCTATATCGTAATAAAAACCAGTTTTGACGGCGGGACCGATTGCCAGTTTCGCATCGGGATAAAGACGCTTGATTGCCTGCGCCAGAACGTGGCTTGCAGTGTGTCTGTAAACCTCCTTTCCTTCCTCGTCCTTGAAAGTTAAAACCTTGAAGCTGCCGCCTCTGTCTAAAATTTCGTTCAGACCTAAAAGCTCTCCGTCCAAACTGACGCACACAGCCGCTCTAAGCAAGCCCTCGCTTATGCTTCTTACCACTTCCGACGCCGCAACGGGAGAAGAAAACTCCTTTACCGCACCGTCGGGCAATTCGAATCGAATCATTTTAATTCACCTCTTGTTCTGTAAATAAAAAAGCCGTCCCTTAATTTAAGGACGACTGAATATGCCGCGGTTCCACCTTAATTGTCGGACAAAAAGCCCGACCGCTTTGACAACGCAATTTACGTATGCGCCTACGCTGTCGGAAAAGCGGTACGGTTTCAGGCTGCTCCGCACGGCTCTCAGCTTGCCCGCGCTCTCTGTAAGAACAGTGCTCTGCCCGCTTGTCTTTTCTTTCAGACAGATATTTGAATTGCATTCATAATAGCACAAAAAATAAATTTGTCAACTGATTTTCGCGCTTTTCATATCGTTTATTACAAAAAGACTGTCCGCTATGTCTTTGAACTGCTCGGACATACTCTGCCAGTCGCCGTAAAAATTTACAGCCGCAGGGTTTATACACACAAGATTGTAAAGCAAGTCCTCTTCCGGCTCCTGCCTTACAGACAACGTTGTAAGCTTGTTCAGTCTCAATCCCTTTTCGTCAAAAAGCTCGAACCCGCTTTCCTCGTCGAAAACGACCGACAAATTGTTTACGAGAGTGGGTATGGCTTCCAGTAAAAACATGAGAAAATCCCGCATGGTATCGTAATCGTTGATAACCGTGTCGTATGAGTTGGACAAAACGACTATTTCGTCCCACTTCTTTTTTACGTCGCCCAACCTGAAATTGTAAAAGCCGTCCAAAGAAAAATTCCGTATATTTTCAAGATTTCTTTTTATTGCCGTCTTGTCGTAGGAATTGTCGAAAATGCACATTGTATTTATCAGCGTGCGCGAAAGCAAATCCTCCGAGCCCATATTCAATTTTTTACTCAAATATTTGTTTTTATAACCTATGGAAAAAATGTCCGCAAGCAAATCCTTGACCAAAGCGGACATCTGTCCCGCGCTTTCGTCGTAACAGGCAAGCGAAAAGAACGTCCTGTCGTCTATTTCTTCCAGCGCGGAAACTCCTCTGGCTTGCGCAAGCGGTCTGTCCAGCTGTCTCGCCAGATAATCGAGAAAATGTCCGTCTTTTTTGTCCACATTCAAAGAAAGCTCGTACATCGGGTACTCCTTTAATATCAATAGTTTATGCAAATAGAAATCTTTTAATTATTTGACGGCAAATTATTCGATAAAAGAACAAATAGCGCTAACGGCAATAAAAAAACCGCTTTAAAAGCGGTTTTAAAGTTTATTTGTTTTCTTCTTATTTGTTTTCTTCGATATACTTGACGATTGCGCCTACTGTTTTGAGTTCGCTTGCGGTGTCGTCGGGCACTTGAAGATTGTAGGTTTCTTCCAGCGCCATAATCATTTCCACTATATCCAGAGAATCCGCGCCCAAATCGCTGATTATGTTGGACTCCATGGTGATTGTGTCTGCGGAAATACCGAGTTGCTCGGAAAGCATCGATTTAATTTTTTCAAATACCATAAGTTTTACCTCCGTTTGGATAGTATGTATTTTACTATAAAAAAATCGAAATCACAAGCAATTTGACGTGAAATAACAAAAAAACGGCAAACGTCATAATTTGTAGAATGGAGGCACCCTTATGATGAGACGCAATTTTACCAACGAGCGGGACTATTTGAATACTGTCGAGCAGGACAGATGCGCTCCTCCCTGCTGTCTCAATCCGCCGAGACCAAAGCCCCCGCCCAAGCCCGACACGGGATTTGACTGCACTTGCAGAACGGAAAACTGCAAAGTTAAATTCAGTACCGACCCGTTTTCCGACTGTATCGAAATAAAATGCAGAAAGCGCCCCGAAGACATCTGCGCCTGCAAACCCGAGCCGCGCTGCCACTGCGAAAAAAAACCGCCGTTTTTTCCTTTCTGAATTTTTTGACTAAAAAACCCGTGCCGAAACGGCACGGGTAACTTTATTTTAAAACAACGCGTTGAAAACCGTTCTCGGAAAGGGAATAACGTCCCTTATGTTTGAAACGCCCGTAAGGTACATAATCAGCCGTTCAAAGCCCAGACCGAATCCCGCGTGCTTCGTGCTGCCGTATTTTCTCAAATCGAGATACCAGGAGTATTCCTCCTCCTTCATGCCAAGCTCGCGGATGCGTTTTTCAAGCAGCTCGAAGCGCTCTTCTCTCTGACTCCCGCCTACTAGCTCGCCCACTCCCGGCACAAGCATATCCATTGCGGCGACGGTTTTTCCGTCGTCGTTGAGCCGCATATAAAAAGACTTTATTTCTTTGGGATAATCGGTTACGAAAACGGGACCGTCGAAAACCTTTTCCGTCAAAAATCTTTCATGCTCCGTTTGAAGGTCGCTGCCCCAATGTACGGGATACTCGAATTTGTCGTTGTGCTTTTCGAGAATTTTAACCGCTTCCGTATAAGTTATGCGCCCGAACTGACTTGAAACGAGCTTTTGCAGCCTTTCGGTCAATCCCTTGTCGATAAATTCATTGAAAAACTGCATTTCCTGAGGACAATTTTCCAGCACGTAATTTATCACGGATTTTATCATATCCTGCGCGAGCTCCATGTCGTCGTTAAGGTCGGCAAAGGCTATTTCCGGCTCTATCTGCCAGAATTCGGCGGCATGGCGCTGCGTGTTGGAGTGTTCCGCTCTAAACGTAGGTCCGAAGGTATAAATATTGCCGAACGCCATCGCGTAGGTTTCTCCGTTTAGCTGCCCCGACACCGTCAGGCTTGCCTGCTTTCCGAAAAAGTCCTTGCCTGAATCAACCCTGCCGTCGGCGGTTTTGGGCGGATTGTCAAGGTCAAGCGTCGTGACTCTGAACATTTCTCCCGCACCTTCGCAGTCGCTTGTGGTGATAATGGGCGTGTGCACGTAAACAAAGCCTCTCTCGTTGAAAAATCTGTGCACCGCGAAAGCCGCGACCGAGCGCACACGCATAACAGCGTTGAAAAGATTGGTTCGAGGTCTCAAATGCGCGATTTCACGCAAAAATTCCACACTGTGCCTTTTTTTCTGCAACGGATAATCGGGAGTGGATTTCCCCTCGATTTCTATGCTGTCGGCTTTGATTTCAAAGGGCTGCTTCATCTGCGGCGTAAGGACGACTTTTCCTTTTACCACTATCGCGCTGCCTACGTTTAGCTTTGCGATTTCTTCAAAGTTGGTTATTCTTCCCTGCTCGAAAACGACCTGCACGCTTTTAAAGCAGCTGCCGTCGTTAAGCTCGATAAAACCGAAAACCTTGCTGTCCCTTATTGTTCTTATCCAGCCCGCCACGACCACGTCCTTGTCGGCGTAAACCCCGGACTCGCGGTATAAAGCAGACAATAAAAGTCTTTTCATCCTTCACCTCAGTTGTTTTTGTTTCTCAGCTTTCTCAAAAACGGAGGAATAGAGCTGTCTTCCTTGAGATTCATATTGGGATTTGGCAAAATGCCGTCGGAATAAGCCGCCGCCGTTTCTTTAAGCTGCTCCGCAGAGACCTGAGGCTGCTGCACCTTGACAGGCTCCTCCATTCTGCTGCCGTAAAGCTCTTTTGCCGGACTCAAAGCGGAATTTTCAGTTTCCTTTCCCGCAAACACGTTTTGCTTTAAGGGCTTGTCCGTAGGCTTTACGTCGAAGCCGGTGGCGATAATAGTCACCTGCACCTCGTCGTCTATATCCTCCCTGATGTCTGCTCCGAAAATAATCGCCGCGTCTCTGTCCACAACCTCTTTTACAAGGTCTACGGCGTGTTGAATTTCGCCCATGGTCATATTCAGCCCGCCGGTAATATTTATTATTATTCCCGTAGCGCCTTCTATAGTGGTTTCAAGCAGCGGACTGTAAACGGCCTGACGAACCGCGTCTATGGTGCGGTTGTCGCCGCGCCCCACGCCAAGCCCCATATGAGCCATACCTCTGTTGCGCATGACCGTTTCCACGTCGGCAAAATCGAGATTTATCAGCGAGGAGGAGACGATAATATCGGAAATGCCCCTGACTCCCTGACGCAAAACCTCGTCGGCGCGTTGGAACGCTTCCACCACAGTTATGTCCTTGCTGAAATTCTGTATCAGTCTGTCGTTGGGTATGATGACAAGCGTGTCCACGTTCTTCTTTAAATTCATTATGCCGATTTCGGCATTGTCCATGCGGCGTTTTCCCTCGAAGCTGAACGGTTTGGTTACGACTCCGACGGTAAGAATACCCATTTCCTGCGCGATACCTGCGATTATGGGTGCTGCGCCCGTGCCGGTGCCTCCGCCCATACCTGCGGTAATAAACAACAGGTCTGTTCCCTTGAGAGCCTCTTTAATGGCTTCGCGACTCTCCTCCGCCGCCTGCCTGCCGATTTCCGGATTGGCTCCCGCGCCGAGTCCTTTGGTAAGCTTTTCGCCGATTTGAATTTTTTCCGACGCTTTTGACAGGTAAAGCGCCTGCTTGTCCGTGTTGACCGCAACAAACGACGCGCTCGTAATGTTTGCCTGTATCATACGGTTGACGGCATTGTTCCCGCCGCCGCCTACTCCGACCACCTTGATTTGTGCGACTTTGTCCGCTTCGTTATATATATAATCCATAATTTTCTCCCTGATAAATCTGATAGTATATGTTTATTTTTGTTTAAGCGCGATATCCAGCAAACCGTATGCCGAGGTATAGAAGGCTTTGGTTGCCTGCGGAATGTCCGGAAGCGCGTTTTTAACGTTGACGTCGAGATATTGAGAAAAATATTCCGTTCCGCCTATGACGGAAGACAAACCGCCTCCCGTAACGTATATCGGAGTGTTGCGCTTTATTTCGTAAGGACACAATTCCAGAGCTTTTGCAAAATAGTCGGCTATTTCTTCGATTCTTGCGCGAACCACCTCGTTTGCTTTTTCCGCTTTGAGCGAAAGCCCTTCCGACAACACGTAATTGTCCGACGAATCAAATTCCAGCTTTAAATTCACCTTGCTTTTGAGTTCTTCCGCCTGCGCAAAGGAAATTTCCATTACCTGTTGCAAATCCGCCGAAATGTTTCCGCATCCCATGGAAAAGGATTTAAGATAAACCAAGCCCTCCCCGCATACAAGCATGACGTTTGAAGTGATGTAGCCGACGTCCAGCAAAAGAGCGTAGCCGTCTCTGACGGATTGCTCGATTAGCAGCAGCGATTGGGCAAGACAGGAGGAAACGAATTCCCAGCCCGAAAGAGCGCACTTTTTAAGAATTGCCCCGACAACGTCCGTGAATACGCGGGAAGCAAAACAATAGGATATCAGACCGTCCATTTTGTTCGCCGTCCTACCTATCGGGTCGGCTACGTCCTCTTTGTCGTCCAGAGTGAAATAAATATCCGACCTGCCTATCGGCAAAAACTTTTTGTCGCCGTCAAATATGTCCGTCTTTTTGTAAATTTCATTTACGTCGTCTTTCGTTATGCGTTTCTTGAAACGATAGAGATTTGTCGCTTCGCCCACTGTCACGGAAGTAAACTCTCCGGGTACACCGACGAATACTTCCCTTATCTGACGGCCATAGCTTTGTTCCGCCTGACGAAGGGCATAAGACACGGCGTCCGACAGCCTTTCCGGCTCAAGCCACTCTCCGTCGTAAAATCCGGCGTATTTGCTTTCGCCGCGCGCAACAATCAAAAAGCCGTCGGGCGTTTTCTTGCCTACGAAGACGACAATCTTGCTCGAACCGAAATCGATGACAGCGACTTCGGCGTTTTTTCTGAAGTTGAAAAAATTCATTTTTAATCCTCTGATTCAGTCGGCGTTTACTACCGTCGTGATTTTTCCGTCCTTTTCCGATACCTCTATTGTCGTGCCGAAATGCGTGTTGTCCTTCTCGTCGGATGCGTAAACGCTCCAACCGGCGTGAATTTTGCGTTGAAGGTCGGAAACGGGGTCGTTGATTTTAAGCACCGCTCCCGTATTGAATGCAAGACTCAAGCAATAGTAGTCCGGCATTGCCTGAACGGAAACCGAATCAAGCAAATCGGGCAGCTCCACAAAATCGAATCCTCCCTGCCACAGCGTCCTGAAAACCACCTCGCTTACCTCGTTGAGCCAGGTCGCTTCGGGCTTGAATTCAAGCCGTCTGCCGACAGAGGGAGCGCCGTTTAAATAGGAGGAAAAATTCAGCGCGGGAAATTCGGTCACAGGCTGATTGAAAGCTTCCAGCACATAATTTTCGCTGTCAAGAAGATAATAAATCCCGTTGTGGGAAATGACGGAAACGGACTCCCGCACGGTTACGAAAATTTCCAGAAAATTGGGAAAAAGACGGTTGACGCCCTGCACCTTTATGTACGGATAATTCGACTCTGTCTGCGAAATCAGCTTTTTACCCGAAAGAAAGAAAATGCTCTTTCCCTTGAAATCCTCAATCAGCTTTTCTCCCGTCAAATCCGAGTATCTTTCCGGCGCGTCTACATAAACCGTCTCGCCCGTGTTTTCGTCGTAATGCAGAAACACAAGACTTGCTTTTTGAAGCGTAAAAACAGTGCTTCCCAAAACGATAAGTATGACTATCGCCAGGAAAACCGAAAAAATAATCAGCAGCTTCTTTTTCGCGTTTTGCTTCATCAGATTCCTCCGGACAAAAAATCCGCATTTAACTTTTATATTATACATACGAACGACGGATAAGTCAATAAAAACGCGCGTACATTTAAAGATGTTGAAGCAGTATTTTGACATATTTTAACACGAAAAGCAAGAAATATGGATAATTTAAAATATTATGTCAGAAATAATACGCAATTAAAGTCTAGTTTTTTAAAATAATCCAAATGAAAAAGCCCGCCGTTCAGGCGGACTTTTTACGTTCATATTCTGCGTATATCCGCGCCGACAGAATTGAGAGCTTTGTCAAGCATAAAATATCCTCTGTCGATATGCTTTGCATTGTTCACGACAGTCACGCCTTCGGCGTTAAGCCCCGCCAGCACAAGCGCGGCGCCGCCTCTGAGGTCGCAGGCGTTTACCTCTGCCGACTTCAATCTGTTCACTCCCCTGACCAACGCAAGTCTGTCGCGCACGGTTATGTCGGCGCCCATTTTCGTAAGCTCCGACACATGCTTGTAGCGCGTCTCGAAAATATTTTCCACTATTACGCTTGTGCCCGAAGAAACCGTTTCCAAAGCAAGTATCTGCGCCTGCAAATCGGTAGGAAAACCGGGGTACGGAGAGGTCTCTATAAGCGAAATGGTGTCGGGGCGTTTAAGACACTCGATATAAACGCTGTTTTCTCCGACGTTCAAACGCGAAACACAGTTTTCAAGCTTGCTTAAAAGCGCAGTGATATCGTCGGGCACACAGTTTGACACAAGGAGCTTGCCGCCCGTTATTGCAGCGGCAATTATGTAAGTGCCCGCAACGATTCTGTCGGGTATAGGCTCAAATTCGCATCCGTCAAGCTTTTTCACGCCTTCGATGACGATTGTAGAGCTGCCCGCGCCCGCTATTTTCGCGCCCATTTTGTTTAAAAATTTTTGCAGCGCGGCAATTTCCGGCTCCTTTGCGGCATTTGTTATCGTTGTTTTTCCTTTGGCAAGCACTGCCGCCATCATTATATTTTCCGTTGCTCCCACGCTCGGAAAATCAAGATGAATATCGTTTCCTCTCGCATTTTCTCCGTTGCAATACAAAAAACCGCCCGTTTCCTCTATATCTATGTTCAACGCTCTCAAACCCTTGAGATGCAAATCGATCGGACGGATTCCTATATCGCAGCCGCCGGGAAAAACGGCTTTTGCGTGTTTGAGCCGTCCGATAATCGGCCCCATAAGAAAAAGCGAGCTTCTTATTTCCTTAGCATAGCTCGAAGGTATTTCATTGCCGGTAAGAACCGAACAGTCAACGGTCAAATCGTCTTTTTCCCAAAAGATTTTTCCTCCGAGCGCCTCTATGATTTTGGTCATGTTTATTATGTCGGTGATTTTGGGGCAATTGAACAGCGTTACGGGACGCGTAGCCAAAACACACGCCGCAAGCAAGGCAAGCACGCAGTTTTTTGCGGAATGAACCGCCAACTCCCCCTCCAACCTATGACCTCCGTTTATCAACAGTCTGTCCATTTTGAGTTCTCCATAGTCAAATCTTTGTTGCAGACAGCCCGTTCCGAAACACGACTTGAATTTCGTCAACAAAAAAACGTGCCGCCTTCAATAATATTATCTTATGGCAAACCGTTTATAAATGTGAGACGGACGGCGTCTCCTCGCTTCTCGAAACATTGAGAAGCAGACCTGCGGCAAACATGAACATAACGAGCGACGTGCCGCCGTAGCTGATAAAGGGCAGCGGCAATCCCGTGGGAGGTATGCTGCCCGTTACCACGGCTAAATTTATCGCCGACTGCACGGCAATTATCGAAACAATTCCTCCGCACAGCAGAGAGCCGAATTTGTCCGCGGCGTTGAGACTGATTTTTACTCCTCTGTAAATCACAAGCAAAAACAGCAGCATGAGGAACAGACAGCCGACAAGCCCCGTTTCCTCGCCTATGACGGAAAACACGAAATCGCTTTCCGCAAACGGCAAAAACGAGTATTTCTGTCGGCTGTTGAACAATCCGACTCCAAACCACCCGCCGCTCCCCAACGCATACAACGACTGTATCAGTTGATAGCCTTCGTCCTTGGGCGAAGCCCACGGGTCGATAAAAGCAAGAAGTCTTTTAAGCCTGTACGGCTCGACTAGTATCATTACAGGCACGGCGACGGCTGCCGCAACAAGCAGAAATACAAACCATTTGGGCTTCATGCCGCCGATAAAAAGCATTATAAGCATCACAAGCCCGACGCACATGGTTATAGACATATTGGGCTCGAGAATAATCAGCAGACAAACTGCAACGCCGCTCCCCAAAACGGGAAGCGTGTGCGATATGCGCGTCATATCGGTTTTTTCGCGCGACATATAAGTGGCGGCAAAAAATACGAAAGCGAATTTTGCTATTTCGGAGGGCTGAAAGGAAAATCCGCCGAAGCCCACCCATCTTTTTGCACCGTAATTTTCTATTCCAAGCCCGGGAACAAACACCAACCCGAGCAAGACCAAAGAAACCGCCAGCAAAGGAAGCGAAAACTTTTTTAATATATCGAGATTGAGCCTTGACGCCAAAAGCATGGCTGCCACGCCTACGACAAAGCCTACCGCCTGTTTGGTGAAATAATAAAATTTGTCGGAAAAATCCCTTTCCGCCATGTAATAGCTGGCGCTGTAAATAAACAGCAGTCCTATGAGAGCTAGCAGTATGACTGCGCCCAAAAGTATGTAATCGGGTTTTCCGCGCGTGTTAATAAGTTTCATTTTTCAATTTTTCCACTATTTTTTTAAAATGTTCGCCGCGCTCGGCAAAATTTCTGTACGAATCAAAGCTTGCGCAGGCGGGAGAAAGCAGAATCACGTCTCCCGCGGAAGCTTCGGCATACAGAGTTCTCACCGCATTTTCCAGACCGTCGCAGAAACAATATCTTTTAAAACCCTTTCTTTGCGCAAATGAAGCGATTGTTTCGGCAGCCTCTCCGATAAGTGCAATTTTTTTTACCCTCGGCGGCATCTTGGCAAACAATTCGCAAAAATCCAGATTTTTATCCCTGCCGCCCAAAATCAAATAAATTTTCTCGCCAAAAGCGTTTACGGCTTTGATTGTCGAATCTACGTTTGTGGACTTGGAATCGTTGACGAATTTCACCCCTTTCACGCTACCCGCAGATTCAAGTCTGTGTTCCACTCCTTCAAAGCTCAAAAGCCCCCTTCTCAGTTCGTCGACGTCAAGCCCCAACTCGCGGCAAACAATCAGTGCGCACATGGCATTCTGAATATTATGAACGCCCTTGATTTTTAACGCAGACGCGTCGCATACCGTGTCTTTCGTCCCGCCTTTTTTAAGAATGATTTTCCCGTTGTCCAGATAACATCCCTCAGGTTTTCTTTCCGTACTGAAAAAAAGCTTTTGCGCTTTGCCCCGCCATTCTATTGCTCGGATTACGGGATCGTCGGCGTTCAGCACACAGAATCCCTCGTTCTGAAAAGCGAAAATATTTTTTTTCGCGGCGGCATAGCTCAAAAAATCTCCGTGCCTGTCGAGATGGTCGGGAGTAATGTTTAAAATGGCGCTTATGTACGGCGCAAACCGAGTGCAGCTTTCAAGCTGAAAGCTGGACGCTTCAAGGACGGCTATATCCTCCTCTCCGAGTTTTTCGCACATCGAACAAAACGGAACGCCTATGTTGCCCAGCGCGTAAGACGACCTGCCCGCATTGCGCAGTATGTGATTGATTAGACTCACGGTAGTCGTCTTTCCGTTTGTTCCCGTTACCGCAACCACACGGCATTTGCTTCGTATGTAACCTAGCTCCAGCTCTCCCATGACAGGTATGTTTTTTTCTTTGCAGGCTTTGACCAACGGGCGGTTCAAAGGTACGGACGGAGATAAAAGCAGCGCGTCTGTGTCGTCGGGAATACTTTCGCCTTTACCAAGAAATTTTTTTCCTTCCGCCCATTCGGGCACGCCTTCTCCGTCCCGATACAACAGTATTTCGCACTCATCCCCGAGCAATTCATACATTGCCTGACCGGAAACTCCCAAGCCGTAAATTATAACCTTTTTCATTTTTCCTCCCTAAATCAACGTCAAAACGCAAATCAAAGCTACTATTCCTGTAATAGTAGAATACAAAAAGCCGATTCTCGTTTCACTCAGACCTTTTTTCTGTAAATGATGATGAAACGGCGCCATAAGAAAAACTCTCCGCTTGGTTCGCTTGTAGTGAACAACCTGAATTATGTCGGAAACGGCGCTTGTAGCGAACATAACGCCCAATATCGGTATATACAGACTGAGTCTCCCGAGAATAGACACGCACGCCACAACACCGCCGAGAGCGAGAGAGCCTACGTCTCCCATAAAAATCTTTGCGGGAAAGCAGTTGAAAAGCAAAAAGCCCGCCAAACTTCCGACAGTAGCAAAGCATACCGTCAAAAGCCCCTGATATTCTTTTACGTAAAGCGACAGACCGTTTTTATCCGCGTCGGCAGCCACAATGGCGATTATTGCGGCAATTCCCACCATATAAACCAATGTAGTCGACGCAGCAAGCCCGTCCAAACCGTCGGTAAGATTGACGCTGTTTGTGGTTGCGATAAAAATAAAAACCACGAGCGGAATGACTCCCCAACCCAGCGACACCGTATTTTTTGTAAAAGGGATATAAACGTCCCCTCTTATCAGTTCGTTTTTATATACCACAAAAGCCACAATCAGCGCAATGGAAAGCTGAAGGATAATTTTCTGATAAGGTCTGAGCCCCAGATTCCTTTTGTAATGGATTTTTATCGAGTCGTCGAGAAAGCCGGTAACGCCGTAAGCAAATGCAACGGCAAGAGTTATATATACGAATTTTCCCTTTCCGAAAATCAGCGCGGCTGTAATCATGGCGAGTATTATGGCGATTCCGCCCATTGTGGGAGTGCCGCTTTTGTAGCTGTGCTCTTTGACGTATTCCAGAATTTCCTGTCCCGCCTTTTTTCTTTTCAAAAGCGGCAGCAACAGAAACAGAAGCGCAACGCACAGCAAAAAAGCTATTAAAGCAGCCAAAAGATAATTACTCATTGTCCGTCATCCCAAAAACCTATGTACTACCTCGATATCGTAAAACGGATATTTTCTCCCTTTGATTTCCTGATATCTTTCCGCGCCCTTGCCGAGAATTGCCACGGTGTCCGCCGCTCCCGCCTGATTTAAAGCATGAAAAATAGCGTCCTCGCGGTTCTGTATTATTTCGTAATTTTCTTTCAGTCCCGCAACTATGTCGCGAAAGATGGAAAAACTGTCCTCAAATCTCGGATTGTCGTCCGTTACTATTGCCAAATCGGCATATTTTGCCACCGCTTTGCCCATAAGAGGGCGCTTGAATTTGTCCCTGCCGCCGCCGCAGCCGAAAACAACTATCAGGCGGCCGCCCTTTTTTCCCGTCGACGAAAGATAAGAAAGAATATTTTCCACACCGTCGGGAGTATGTGCGAAATCCACCACCACGCGCGCGCCGCTTTTCATGAAAAAGGTTTCGTTTCTTCCGTCAATGGACTTTACCTTGCTTATACCTTGTGCAATGACGTCGGCTTTTATTCCGTAAAGACGCGCCGCTGCGGAAGCGGCAAGCGTATTGTACATATTGAATTTTCCTTTGAGAGAGTAGCTTACGCGCTTGGTTTCGCCGCAAAGACCGAGCGTATAGCTTATCCCCTTTTCGCTGCCCTCGAAGTCGCTCGCGAAAACGTCCGCGGGATTTTCGCAGCCGTAAGAAATCATAGACAAATCCGCGTTTTTAAGTATTTTCATTCCCAACTCGTCGTCGGCGTTGATTACTCCCACCCTTACGTATTTTTTGTCGAAAAAACTCTCTTTGACAGCCGCATAGGTCTGCATGTTTTTAAAAAAATCGAGATGGTCTTGGCTCAGGTTGGTAAAAACAGCTATGTCGCTTGTCACGCCTTCCATTTTTTTGAGGGCTATCGCGTGAGCCGACACCTCCATAATCACATACCTGATTTTATTGAGATGTATTTTGTAAAACAACTCGTGCAAATCAATAGGGTCGGGCGTGGTGAGAGCGGATTTTATTCTGCGCTCGCCTATCCATACGCCGTTTGAACCGATAACCGCGGTTTTCTCGCCGGTTTCCTTTAATATGGCGTCAAGAAGATATGTGGTGGAGGTTTTGCCGTTTGTGCCCACCACGCTGATAATATTCAGCAAATCGCATGCGCTGTGAAAAAAGGTTTTCGCCATTTTCGACATGACTGCCCGCGTGTCGGAAACAATTATACGACACACGCTGTCGTCGGCAATATTCACGTCTCTGCCGCATACCAACGCTACCGCTCCGTCCGCGACGGCCTTGTGCGCGAATATATGCCCGTCGGTCTGAGTGCCTTCCAGACAAAAAAACAAGCCGTCCTTTTTAACTCGGCGCGAATCGCATGACAAGGAAGATATGTTCAAATCCGTATTTCCCTTGACGTCGATATAATTGATTCCGCTCAAAAGCTCAGATAATTGCATTTTAAGAGACCTCGCCGTAAAAAAAATCCATACTGTTCGTATGGATTATTTTATTATTTGCGACGCCGCATTATGTTAAGCCGGCTTTAAATTCTTATAATTGATTATCTGCTGAAAAATCATCTTCGCATAAGGCGCTGCGACGGTGGAGCCGTAATGCGCGCCGGTAGGCTCGTCAACAAGCATTAGCGCCAGATACTGCGGATTGTCGGCGGGGAAAAATCCCACGAAGGAGGAAACATATTTACCCACGGCAATATGACCGTTTTCGTATTTTTGAGCCGTGCCGGTTTTGCCCCCTACCTTAAAGCCTTCGATATAAGCCTGTTTTCCGCTGCCGTTTGTCACGACGTTTTCCAACAGCCCCGCAAGCTCGCGGCTCACTTTTTCGCTGATTGCCCTCTGTCTTACGGTAGGATAAAATTTCTTTACAAGCTCGCCTTCCTGAGTCCTGATTTCCTTTACAAGGTAAGGCTGCATCAAAAGACCGCCGTTTACAGCCGCTGACGTCGCCATAGCGAGCTGAAGAGGTGTCACCGCAATAGTTTGCCCGAAAGAAATTCTCGCCAAATCTCCGTTGGTTACGGCGCTCTCCGCAACAAGCAGGCCTGCCTGTTCCCCCGCAAAATCTATCCCCGAAACCGCTCCGTAACCAAAAGCGGAAAGATACTTGTACATGGTCTCCTTGCCCAACGACAAACCTATGTCTGTGAATATGGGGTTGCAGCTGTTGTTCAAAGCGTCGCCCAGATTCTGATTGCAATGCTTGGAGGAGGTGTGCGTTGTCCAGCACTTGACTCTGGAGCCGTCAACGATACGGAAATTTGCGTTGTTGGGAAAAACATAAGACGCCGAATGCGCTTTGGGATTTCCCCTCGCATACTCCTCAAGCATCGCCGCCGCAGTAAGCACCTTGAAGGTAGAACCCGGCTCGTACACGTCCGTTATCAGCATATTTTTGGTGCTTGCCATAAGCTCGCCGATATTGTCCCGCGGCAGATTGTTTAGGTCTACGCTTGGCTTGGAAGACATCGCCAACACCTCGCCCGTCTGCGGATTGACAACAATGCACCTCGCGCCTTTGGGAGAGTGCCCCTGCATAACAAGGTCTAAAACATTCTCCACCACGCGCTGAATCCTGAAATCTATCGTAGTCACCACGTTGAGTCCCGATACGGGCGGCGTATAATACGCGCTTTCGCCTTCAAGCTCTTTTCCGACAAGGTCGCTCGGCGTCAGAATGGCGCCGTCCACGCCTCTCAGATATTTGTCGTAATACGCTTCGAGACCGCTTTGTCCCGTGTTGTCGGAAGAAACAAAGCCTAGCACCTGAGACAGGAAATCGCCGTAAACATATTCACGCGAGGTGTCGGCGGCAAGATAAACGCCTTCGAGATTGTAGCTTCGGATTAAATTGGCTTCCTCGACGGTTATTTTCCGCTTGATTGTATTTTCGGAAATTTTTGCCGTCACTTTGTCGTATACGTCCTGATAAGACAGCTTCAAGGCCTGCGAAAGCAGCTCCGCAACAAGAGAATGATTGCTTACGCTGTTAGGTCTGACGTAAACGGTGTAGCTTGTTCCGCTGGACGCAAAAACAATACCGTTAGTGTCGGTTATATCCCCTCTGTCCGCCGTTACGGGCAAATCGCGCGTCCATTGCTCCAAGGCTCTGGTCTGAAGCTTTTTACCCCAAACTATTTGTATATAGCCCAAACGCAAAAAAATGACAAAAAAAATAAAGGCTATTGCAACAAACATTGCAAACAGCCTTTTTTTTGTTGAGAAATACGTGTTACGCACCTTTTTTCAGCCTCCGAAAATATTTGACAACCATTCGCAGAAGTTGTTGAACCAATTGGAAGGCACATCATATTCTGCGGACGGTCTCATCTGGAGCGGTTCGTAATACATCGTGTTGCTTTCAGAGGCCTCTTCGAGACCGAGCTGACTTTCCGCGATGTTCTTTATTTCTTCGTCTGTATACATATTGTCGATTTGAGAATTGAGCGCTTCGAGCTCTTGAAGTTGAGATTCCACTCCCGCCTGCAACGCCGCGACTTCTCCCATAACATTGCTAAGAGCAACCGCCGTCAACGATATGGTAAGTACGAGAACCAACACAACAGCTATATACGAAACTATAACTATTTTTTCTTTAGCGGAAAGCTTCGCGTTGGTTTTCGTACTTGTCGTGCGGGGAACCGTATTGTATTCCCTGCTGAAATATTTGCTCAAATCGATTTCTTTGTTTTGTTTAAGCGTTTCAAAGGAAGGCATAAGGTCGGGATTGGAAAAATCCTCTTCCGTTACGCTTGCCGACGTCTGTGACGCAGCCGTTTCCTCTCCGAAAAGCCTCGAAGCTATATCGGTGTTGGAAAAATACGAGGGCTCTTCAAAGGAACTCTCTCCGGAAAAATCGTATTTTTCCCTCGCCAATGCGCTGTCGTTAAACGTCAGCTTTTCCTTGCTTTCGTTTTCGATATTATCGACCGTAACCTCGCGTCTGCTTGTCGTCAACATTATATTCCTCCCCGGAGAACAATATTCCCCTTCACACTCTTTCGCAAGCCCTAAGCTTTGCGCTTGCGGCTCTCGGATTGTCGTCAATTTCGCTTTTGTCGGGCGAAACAGGTTTTGTCAGTATTTTTATTTCACTTCTCTTTCCGCAGACGCATATCGGCGCGTTTTTGTCGCACACGCAATCCGCTTCGAGTTCTTTGAACGTCTGCTTTACTATTCTGTCTTCAAGCGAATGAAAACTCAAAACAACCATTCGTCCGCCTGCTCTCAAAGACAAGGCAAGCTCCTTAATTGCCTCGCCAAGACCGTCAAGCTCTCCGTTTACGGCTATTCTCAATGCCTGATAAGTCCTTTTTGCGGGGTGTCCGCCCTTTTTTCTTACGGACAAAGGAATAGACGCGTCAATTATGTCGTTCAGCTGTCCTGTCGTTTCAATAGGCTGTACGGTACGAAAAGCTACGATATTTTTGGCTATTTTCGACGCAAATTTTTCTTCGCCGTAATCGCGTACAATCTCGAATATTTTTCTTTCGTCGTATTCGTTCAGTATTTCTTTCGCAGTCAGACTTTGGGTTCTGTCCATTCGCATATCCAAAGCGGAATCCCGGCTCATATACGAAAATCCTCTTGATTTTTCGTCTATCTGATGACTTGAAATACCCAAGTCCATCAAAATCCCGTCCGGTTTCAGCCCTTTTTCCGCGAGGAACCGAGCCGCGTTTTTGAAATCGCTTTTTATCAGCTCCACGCTGCTGCAGCCCTCGAACCGCTTCGCGCAGAACCGTATCGCGTCGTCGTCCTTGTCGAAAGCAAGCAATTTGCCTTTTCCCGACAGCTTTTCCAAGATAAGCGCGCTGTGTCCGCCTCCTCCCGCAGTACAATCGACGTAAATACCGCCCTGCCTTACGTTCAGAAACTCGATACATTTTTCGGCAAGTATAGGCTTGTGATAGGACTGAGCATCAAACGCCATATTTTGTACCGATTTCGGCCAACTCCTGGTCGAAATTTTCTATCGCGCTGTAAGAATCCCACTTCTCCTCGCTCCAAATTTCAACTTTGGAGCCTGCGCCGTTTATCACTATGTTTTTGTCTATTTTGGCAAAATCCTTGAGATTTGCGGGTAAAATAAACCTGCCCTGCTCGTCCGGTTCCACTTCGCTTGCCAAAGAGAGAATTTTTCTGATTGAGCGCTGCGCTTGCAGGTCAAAGCTGGGTATGCTTTCAAGCTTTGCTACGTAATCGGCAAACTTGTCATAGGCGTAAACGCACAGACATTCGTTGCTGCCGACAGTCACAACATACTTGCCGCCAAGCTCGGAACGAAATTTTGCAGGCACTCTCAACCTGTTTTTCGCATCCAACTGATGTCTGCTTTCGCCTAAAAACACGGAAACTCTCCTTCTTACAAGCAAATTATATAGGGAAAAATAGGGAAAGTCAACTACTTTTAACCACTTTATAGGAATTTTTTTTAAGAATTTGGGAAGAGCGTCCAC
>FR900996.1:89183-125345 GCA_000437915.1 Subdoligranulum sp. CAG:314
GAATTTGGGAAGAGCGTCCACTTTAAAGCAAATAAAAAGGAGACCGCGTAGAATTTCGGTCTCCTTTTAAAGGGGTCTGTAACGTATGTCGTCAAATTATTTCGGTCAATTTGAAATCCACCAAATCGGCGGAAGTCAACCAGAAATTCATGTTGAATTTTCTGACAAACAAGTCGCTTCTGACTTCCTTGCCGTGCAGATGTCCGTATACGACCGTGTCCACGTCGTGCAGTATCAACTGCCTGACAAATTCGCTTTCCTCGCGCCTGCCGTTGAAGGGCGGATAATGCATAATACATATCACACGGTCACCCTCCTGCCGCAGTTTCTCCATAGCGGCAAGCGACAGCTTGATTCTCTCGATTTCACGCAAATAAATTTTGTTGTCGCGTTCATTAAGCGGTCTGTTAGGCTCGGGCAAAACCCACCCGCGCGAACCGCAAACAATCAGGTTGCCGAACTTTAACGCGTCGTTCTGTATGGCGAAAAAGCCTTCCGGTAAAATTGCTCTTACCTGACTTATCGTGTTCCACCAAAAATCGTGGTTTCCTCTGAGAATAACCTTTTTGCCTTTAAGCTCCTTGAACAATGCGAAATCGCTTTCGGCGTCCTCCGATTTGATTGCCCAGCTGAAATCACCCGGCATAAGCACTACGTCTTCGTCGGATACCTTTTTTTCCCAATCCTCCTTGATTGCAAGGAAATGATTGCTCCAATTAGGTCCGAAGATATCCATAGGTTTGTTTACCGTAGTGGACAAATGTAAATCGCTGATTGCAAAAACTTTCAATAAATTTTTCTCCTCTTTGATTTTAACACAAAATCGGAGAAAAAGCAATCGCCGCTACCATTCGTCGCCATATTTTTTAAGACAACGCGCGCACATATCGTTTCTGAGCACAGGACGCAGACCGCAGAATATGCAGAGCCTTTCGGCGTCCTCCTCCTCGTCGAAAGTGTCACCCTCCAATTCTCTCATACACACGGAGCAGTATTTTTCGTCGGAGCTTTTATAATTCAACTCGCATCTCGGGCATTTTTCATATATCATATTATCACCTACGGTGTAATATGTTATGTCAAATAAGGTTCAAAGTGTGTGTGCCCGGGCTTATCGAATCAAGTGTTGGAATTGGGGAACAAAGGCAGGTCGAAGAAGCCTGCGCAGACCTCCTGCGAATATTCCTGACAAGGCGGTATGACGGCGTAGCCGTATGTGGGAACTATGAGCTCGACGTTGATTACTATTTTAAGTATAACGGAAACGCAGGTAGTCACGTTGAACACGTAATCTCCTTCGACACCGCTTTCAAATACGCCGTCGGGAATAACCACGCTTGCTGTGGCCTCCACCTGATAAGGCATTATGGACGCTTCGGGAAGAAGCAGAATTACGTCCTCGTGAATGGTAACCGTGCCGTATCCTACGCCCTCTTCTCCGTTGTTGTCGGTGTAAGTAATTTCGACGGGTATGACTACGTCGCACTCCACTCTGCCGTATCTCGGTCTGTCCGCAAGACGCTCCACGCTAAGATTTGTCACCTCGCCTGCAACCGCTATGCTGCGTCCGCCCACGAATTTAAGCGGCAGCGCGGGATTTGCGGGATTGAGGTCGTTTAAGGTGATGACCACGTTTTCAAGAGTAGCCTGCTTTATGCAGGCATCGAAAACTTTTTTGGTCTGTATACAAACTTTATCGCAAGGCATATTGCCTCTTGAATTGTTGTCTATGCCGTTGAACATAAATTAACCTCCTAATGCTATTACTAATGTATGTGCAAAGGTGTCAAAAAGTGCATAGAAAAACGCCGCGTTGCGTCTACGGCGTTTCGGTGTAAATTATACGTTCGATTTTGTCGAGTACCGCTTCTTTTCCCGTTTTTAAAAGTCCCGAAACGGGAAGAATATCGGCTTCGCCCAGCTTGAATACCGCAGCAAGGTGCCGTATGCGGTTTTTTATCTGACTTTTCGGAAGCTTGTCGCTTTTTGTAGCAACAACGGTAAAGGGCAGATTGCGCCTGACAAGAAAGTTATACATTTCGGCGTCGTCAGCCGTCGGCTCGTGCCGTATATCAACGAGAAAAAGCACATGGCAAAGCATTTCTTCGTTCAACAGATAGTCGTCTATAAGAAGCGCCCATTTCTGTTTTTCCTCCCGACTCACTCTGGCAAAGCCGTAGCCCGGCAGGTCGGTCAGAAAAAATTCCTCGTTGATTAAAAAATAATTTATCAGTCTTGTGCGCCCCGGAAGCTTGCCGGTGCGAGCAAGCTTTCCGTCGTTGGTCAAAAGGTTGATAAAACTGCTTTTGCCGACGTTGGATTTACCGACGACGGCAATTTGTTTAAGATGACTTTTTATTCTGTTACCCGGTGAGGCGGCGCTGCTCACAAAGGCGGATTTTTTTATTTCCATTTGTTTTCCCGCGTAAAATATCAGACAAGAGAATTTCTGAATACCGTGTTTATGTTGTCGGACAAAACCACATTGATGTTTTTAAGCACTTCCTGAGGTATTTCCTGCAAATCCTTTTCGTTGTCCTTTGGGATGATAATTTTTCTTATCCCCACGCGATAAGCCGCAAGCGTTTTCTCTTTGAGACCGCCGATAGGCAAGACCTTTCCGCGCAGAGTCACTTCTCCCGTCATAGCCACCTTTTTTGACACCGCGCGGTGGGTAAAGGCGGACATGATTGCGGTTGCCATGGTTATGCCTGCGCTCGGACCGTCTTTGGGGATGGCGCCTTCGGGTATATGAATGTGAATATCCGTTTTTGCAAACACCGAAGGATCGATTCCGTATTCGCGGCAGCTGCTCTTGACAAGACTGATTGCGGTGCGGGCAGACTCCTTCATTACGTCGCCCATCATTCCCGTGAGCAAAATATCGCCCTTGCCCTCGAAAAGCGTAACGTCTATGGTAAGCGTAGTTCCTCCCACCGCCGTCCACGCAAGTCCCGTTGCGGAGCCTACTTCGTCGGCTGTGTCAAGCTCGTCTTCCTTAAACTTTTCCACTCCGAGATAATCCGAAAGATTGTCCGGCGTGATAACCTTTGTTGCATCCTGTTTTTCAACGATTAGCAAAGCTGTTTTGCGGCAAATCCTCGCTATCTCTCTTTCCAGCGTGCGCACGCCCGACTCTCTCGTGTAGCGACGGATTATTTTGCGCAACGCGTCGTCCGTAATGCTCAGCCCGCCCACAGGTATGCCGTGCTGCTTCTCCTGCTTTCCGATAAGAAACTTTTTGGCAATTTCCATTTTTTCTTCTTCGGTATAGCCCGTAAGCTCAATAATCTCCATTCTGTCAAGCAGCGGCGCGGGTATAGTGTCCACCTTGTTTGCCGTCGCGATGAACAGCACCTTTGACAAATCGTAGGGCGCTTCAAGGTAGTGGTCGGTAAAGGTGTTGTTTTGCTCCGGATCGAGAACTTCGAGCATGGCGCTGGCGGGGTCTCCGCGCATATCAGACGACATTTTGTCGATTTCGTCAAGCAACAGAACGGGATTTTTGCACCCTGCCTGCTTCATGAGATAAATTATTTTTCCGGGAATAGCGCCGATATAGGTACGTCTGTGACCTCTGATTTCCGCTTCGTCCCTCACTCCGCCGAGACTCATGCGCTCGAAAACCCTGTCGAGACATCTTGCTATGGATTTGGCTATCGACGTCTTGCCCACTCCCGGAGGACCGACGAAACAGAGAATCGGACCGTTCAACGTGCCTGTAAGCTGCATTACCGCAAGATATTCGAGAATGCGCTCTTTTATCTTGTCGAGACCGAAATGGTCCTCGTCGAGAATTTTTTTTGCGCGTTCCAAATCCTTGTTGTCCTCCGTCTGAAAATCCCATGCAAGGTCGGTCAGCCACTCTATATAGCTGCGCGAAACAGTCGCGTCGGGAGAGGTGGGCGCCATCTTTTCAAGACGCTTTAACTCCTTCAATGCTTTTTCCTCAACCTCGGCAGGCATTTTGGCGCTGCGTATTTTCTTTTCGTATTGGGCGATTTCGTCTGCATCCTCGCCAAGCTCGTGGCTAATCGCCTTCATCTGCTCTTTGAGATAATATTCCTTCTGCCCCTTGTCTATTGACTGCTTGACCTGCGCGGAGATTTTTTTCTCCACCTTGGCTATTTCGGTTTCGCTGGCTATGATTTTGCACAGCTCTTCGAGACGAACCTGAGTGTCGTCTATTTCCAAAAGCTTTTGTTTGAGCTTGTCCTGATAAATAATAAGATGACAAATCAGGTCGGCGTATTGATTCGGCTCATACGTGTCGGCAAGCTTTGTCAAAAGCTCCTTGTTTATCTTGTTTGGAACATTTACGCACAACGTCGCCAAAAGCTCTCTTGCCTGACGCAAAAGCGCCTGCGTGACGATTGTATCGGAATTTTTGTTTTCCAACTCCTCGACAGCGACGGAAAAATAATCGTTCTCTTTAAGATATTCGACTACTTTTGCTTTGTACTGCCCCTTTATCAGCAGACGCACGTTGTTGTTGGGCAAATCGATTTTCTGCAAAACCTCGCACACCGTACCCACGTCGAAAATTTCTTCCTTTGAGGGGTCGATATTTATCAATTCTTTCTGCGCGGCGAAAAAAAGCTTGCCGTCACGACGCAAAGCCTCTTCAAGCGCCCTGACCGATTTCGGTCTGCCCACATCCACCGTTATGGTTGTATTGGGAAAAACCACCAGACCTCTCAATGCAATCAACGGCACTACTTTCGCATTGTCCTTCAATTTTTTCTCCTCTGGATTCATCATGTAATTAGTATTATAAATTGATTTGGTTTTTATTGCAAGTGTTTGAAAAAATCCCGCGTGAGAAAGCGGGATTTTATTTTGTTCAAGCGGATTTCGCACCGTCGGAACGTATAATTATAGGCTTCGACGTCCCGGATACGCACCCTTTGTCGACGATAATTTTTGTTATGCTCTTGTCGCTCGGCGCTTCGTACATAAAGTCAAGCATCACGTTTTCAATCACGCTTCTCAATCCGCGCGCGCCTGTTTTGAGCTTCATGGTCTTTTCGGCGACAGCCCTTAACGCTTCCTCCTCAAAAACCAGCTCGATGTTGTCCATCTGCATGAGCTTTTGATATTGTTTAAGCAAAGAGTTTGCCGGCTCTTTAAGAATCTTGACCAACGCCTCCTCATTAAGCGGGGACAACCCCACGACGATAGGCAAACGACCGACAAATTCGGGGATAAGTCCGAATTTTATGAAATCCTGCGGCTGCGAATTCTGTACAAGCTCGTTGGCGTCGACCTCGTTGTTGGATTTGACCGTTCCGCCGAAGCCCAACGAGCCCTTTTCCATCCTTGAATTTACTATTTTGTCAAGCCCCACAAACGCGCCGCCGCAAATAAACAGAATATTCGTCGTGTCGATGCTTATAAATTCCTGCTGGGGATGCTTTCTTCCTCCCTGCGGAGGTACATTTGCCACCGTGCTTTCCAAAATTTTAAGCAGCGCCTGCTGTACTCCCTCTCCTGAAACATCCCGCGTGATGGAAACATTTTCAGTTTTCTTGGCGATTTTGTCTATTTCGTCGATGTACACAATGCCGCGCTGCGCCCTTTCCAAATCGTAATTCGCGTTCTGTATCAGCTTCAACAAGATGTTTTCCACATCCTCGCCGACATAGCCCGCTTCCGTCAGCGTCGTGGCGTCCGCCACCGCAAAGGGTACGTTGAGAATACGCGCAAGCGTCTTTGCCAACAGAGTTTTTCCGCTGCCGGTAGGTCCGAGCATGAGAATATTGCTCTTTTCAAGCTCCACGCCGTCGTTTTCCGCCTTGTTTTTGGCGGAATACACTCTCTTATAATGATTGTAAACCGCAACAGACAGCGTTTTTTTGGCGTTGTCCTGCCCTACCACGTATTTGTCAAGCTGCTCCTTGATTTCGCTCGGAGTAGGCAGCACTATATTTTCCGTATTTTCCTCTATGTTCTGGTCTTCGAGTATCGCATTGCAAATTTCTATACAGACGTCGCAGATTGCGGCTTCGTTGGGGCTGGCAATCATCCTTTTAACCTCGGACTTTTTGCGACCGCAGAACGAACAGCGCTGCTCCCTGTTTTCAGATACACTTAAATCCATATATTCCGTCAATCCTTTCTCGAATAAAATATCTTGTCGATTATGCCGTATGCCTTGGCCTCTTCGGCGGACATATAAAAATCTCTGTCCGTGTCCTTTTTGATTTTCTCTATTTTCTGCGACGTGTTTTTTGCCAAAATTGCGTTCAGCTTTTCCTTTGTTTTGAGGATTTGCGTCGCCTGAATTTCTATGTCGCTCGCCTGTCCCTGCGCTCCGCCCAAGGGTTGATGAATCATTATCTCGCTGTTGGGCAGCGCAAATCTTTTGCCTTTTGCGCCGCTTGACAACAGAAACGCGCCCATGCTCGCGGCAAGCCCCACGCAAATCGTGGAAACGTCGCATTTTACATACTGCATGGTATCGAAAATCGCCATACCGGCGGATACGCTACCGCCCGGACTGTTGATGTAAAGACTTATGTCCTTTTCGGGGTCCTTGCCTTCGAGGAAAATAAGCTGCGCCACAATGCTGTTTGCCATTTCGTCACCGATAGTTCCGGACAGAAAAATAATTCTGTCCTCCAAAAGTCTCGAATATATATCGTAAGAGCGCTCCCCTCTGTTGGTCTGCTCCACAACCATAGGTATCAGGTTCATGGCAATTTTCTCCTAAAAATAAATATTGTTTAAGCCTCGATAGTATTCTCTTTTTTGAGCATTTCAAGCAGCTTGTCGGTTATTACTTCGTTTTCAAAGTAACCGAGCTGACGCTCATTGAGAGACTCCTTGTATTCCTTGAAATCGCGTTTGATGTCCGCGGCAAAATCCTTGATTTTCTGATTTAAAGACTTTGCGTCGCATTTGATTTTCTCGGCTTTTACTATAGCCTCCATTACGAGCCTCGTTTTGACTGCCTGTGCCGATTTTTCGCGATAATTGTCCCTTAAAGCCTCCATTGTAGTATTGGTATATTTAAGGTAATCCTCGATTTTAAGCCCCTGATAGGTAAGCGAATACTGAAACTCCCTAATATAATTGTCAATTTGAGTCTCAATCATACATTGAGGAATTTCCACCTTGCATTTGTCAACTATCATCTGCAACAGCCTGTTTTCGACGTCGGTGTCGGCAGCCGCGTTCTTGCGCTCGGAAATATGCTTTTCAATATCCTTTCTGTAATCGGCAAGGGTATCGAATTCGCTTACGTCCTTGGCAAATTCGTCGTCGATAACGGGAAGCTCTTTGAAGCGGATGCCGTGCAGCTTTATGTGGAAAACGCTGTCCTTTCCTTTCAGATTTTCGGCGTGATAGTCGTCTGGAAATTTCACGTTTATATCCTTTTCCTCGCCGACGCTCATGCCCTCCACCTGCTCCTCGAAGCCCGGTATGAAGGTGTGGCTGCCAAGCAGAAGAGTCTGCTTTTCAGCCGTGCCGCCGTCGAACTTTTTGCCGTCCACGCTGCCGCTGTAATCTATCACGACCTCGTCTCCGCTTTTTGCGGCGCGGTCGCTCACTTCGATGAAACGCGCGTTTTTCTCGGCTGCGGCGTTGACCTCGGCATCTATTTCATCCGAGGTGACTTCAACGGGATTGCGTTTGATTGTCAGTCCCTTGTATTCCCCAAGCTCCACTTCCGGCTTGACAGTCACCGTTGCGGTAAAAACAAGCCCTTTTTCGTCCAGACTGACAACGTCTATTTCAGGTCTGTCGACAGGCTCGACGGAAGTATTTTTGTCAAGAAACTCCTCGTAATATTTAGGCACACAGTTTTGGAACGCATCCTCCACAAACAGTCCCTCGCCGTACATTTTTTCCAGCACCTTGCGGGGCGCGTGCCCCTTGCGGAAGCCCTGAATATTGTACTTGTTTTTGTTTTTCTGATAGGCCGCTTCCGTTTCCGCCGCCCACTCCTCGGCAGTCACCTTAAATGTTACGACAACTTTACCCGTTTGCTTTTTTACCGTGTACTTCATTATAGTCCTCCGATTTGATATAACTGAACCAATAGACGTTATTTTACCACACAAGCACAAAAAATACAACTGTTTGTGTCGCTTGAAAACTTGAATTAAATTGAAATATGTAGTAAAATAATTCAACAGCGAGGTGAAAAATGGCTTTTGACGCTTTGAGTCTCTCCGTGCTTGTAAAAGAGCTGCGGGAGAAAATTTTGGGCGCAAAAATAAATAAAATTTTTCAGCCGGAAAAAGACGAGCTTCATTTCCTGCTTTTCAACAACGGCAATTTTCGTTTGGTAATGAGCGCCAACGCGTCTGTCAACCGTTTCTGCGTCACGGCATATCCTGCGGAAAATCCGCTTACCGCGCCGTCCTTTTGTATGCTGCTGCGCAAGCATGTCGGCGGCGGGACGATTTGCGACGTAAAGCAGCAGCCTTTTGAAAGAGTTGTCGAACTGACGGTGGAAAACAAAAACGAGCTTGGTTACAGACAGCTCAAACGGCTTGTTTTCGAGGTCACGGGCAAAAGCGCTAATATTATTCTCACTGACGAAAATTATACGATAACGGACTCGCTCAAACGTCCCGACGCGGAGCTGACGTCGAAAAAACTGCTTGTAAAAGGCGCAAAGTACAGATTTTTTGAAAAAACAAAATTGTATCCCGAAGAATTTCCCCTGATTGACTGCGCGGCACGGGATTTCAACGGAGAGCTTTTCGATTTTTACGCTTCCTCCGTGGCAGGCCTTTCTCCCAGAACAATAAGAGAACTATGCGCCCTAGCCCGCAACGAAAAGAAAAACGCCTCGTCGGCTCTGAAAAGATATCTCGACAATCTCGCGTCGAAAAAACCGCAAATCATTTTCGACAAAGGAAAACCCTGCGACGTAATCCCCTTCGATTACGTTTCCTATGACGGCGAAAGGCTTTGTTTCGACACCTTAAACGAGGCTCACGACAGCTTTTACCACCAAAAAGACAAGGCGCTGCGTTTTGCCGAAAAATCCAAATCCGTTTCAACGATTGTCAAAAACGCCTTAAACCGAACGGAAAAAAAGCTCGGCATACAAAGACAAGCGCTGCTCGAAGCGAGGGAAGGAGAAAAATACAGAATATTCGGAGACCTGATTCTGTCAAATCTGCACAGAATAGGCAAAACGGACGACAAGCTGATTGCGCAGAATTTTTACGAAGAGAACTGTCCCGAAACGGAAATACCTTTAAATCGTGCTTTAAGTCCGCAGCAAAACGCGCAGCAATATTACAAAAAATACAACAAGCTCAAAAAAAGCCTTGTTTACAATGAAAAGCTTGTCAGGGAAAATTCCGAATTTATAGAATATCTCAAAACCCTGTCCTTTGCATTAAGCGTCGCGGACGAAAGCGAGCTGCCCGAAATCGAGGAGGAAATGAGACGCGCCGGACTTCTGAAAGCCGCAAAAAACAACGTCAAAAACAAGAGCAAGGAAATAAAAAGCACGCCGAGACTATACGAAATAGAAGGCTTTTCCGTATACGTAGGCAAAAACAACACTCAGAACGAACAGGTAACTTTCCGCATAGCCAAAGCAAAAGACATATGGATGCACACGCAGACGGTACACTCGGGACACGTGGCAGTTATTGCCGAAAATCGCGACGTTCCGCCTTCGGTGCTGTTGAAGGCTGCCGAAATCACCGCTTTTTTCTCTCAGGCGAGAAACGGAACAAAAATCGCCGTTGACTACACCACGCGCGAAAACGTAAAAAAACCGTCGGGCGCGAAAACCGGCTTTGTGACTTACGTCAATTTTTCCACGCTTTTGGTAAATCCCGACGAGCACGCCGAGCTTCTCAAACAATAAAAAAGGAGCGTTTTTGACGCTCCTTTTGTTTTAAAACAGCTTTCCCGCAAACGTAAATATGCTCACTACGATTATTGCAAGCGTAATGATTATACTCGCAATCATGTAGGCAAGCAGCCCCTTGGATTTGGTTTTGTCCTGCATATTTTCAAGATATTCCGCAATCTGTATGACGGAAAAAGCAACTGCCGCAATCATGAGAATAACCAAAGCGGCATTGGCAAGCACGCGCAGACTCAACACAAGCCCGAGCACCGCAAGCACAAGCGCAACAGAAAGCACTCCGATAACTATTTTTTCTACAAATTTCCTCATATTACATCTCCTTAAAAGCCCTTGACTTTGAACAGAATGTAAGCCGCAAGCAAAATCAGCACAGCCGCCCAAAACAAAATTTTCCACGTCTTGCCCTTGCCCAACGTAAAGCCGTAGCTTGCGATACAGATGACGAGTATCATACATACTTCCCGAATGGTCGCAAATATGCCGACATTGAAATTGACGCCGAACCATTTTAGCACAAGCTGAAACAGCGTGAGCAACGCGGAAAGCAAAAGGACGATGTACGCCGAAAGCTTGACCAAGGAGTAAACTCCGCTTCCCCTCGATGAGTTGGAATTGTTCTGATTTTTCTTTCCCATAAAAAAACCTGCCTGTAAAATATTTGCTCAGTTTCTCGACATGAGATAGAGCGCCGCCATGCAAACCGCAAGGCGGTTTTTTATCTGTTCGTTTAGGACGCTGTGCGCATATACCGTCCACTCGCCCTTTTCTTTTGAAAAGACCTTTTCACAATCAAACAAAGGCGCGTTTGTCTGAGCCGATTTCAAAAGCTCCTCCGTTAAGCCCGCAGGATGACCGTAAAATTTTTTTTGTTCGCCGTCATACTTCAAGCCGCAGTCGATGACTGCGTCGCATCCGCTCACGGCAATCCCAATGTCGTTGTATACCCTGCATCCCTTTTCTTTGAGAAAGGTCTGTTCGCCCGAAGCAAACACGGAAACCTTGGATTCGTAACGGGCGAGCGTCGACGAAAGCTCTCCGACAAAAATCCCGTCCCCCGCGTCGCCCAATACGGTAACGTCCAAAGATTTGACGGTTTCAAGCGTATCCTTCAACGTAAAGAGATAAGTAAGTATTTTTACCGCCGACGCGTCCGAGCCGCAATCGATAATCTGCGCGCCCCCTTCCGCCGCCTGCTTTACGGATTTTCCGTCACTATTTAAAAGTGCAACGAAATTTGCTCCCAGCGCCCGAGCGCGCGCGACGCTTTCCCCGACGTTTTTGCAATCGGAAAAGCAAAAGCTGATTCCGCTCATGTATTCGCAAGCCAGCTTCAATGTATTTGCCGCAAGAAGGTCGCCCTCGAAATCAAGCACGGCAAGCGATTTCCCCAGAAGCTGCGGTCCGCGCTTGACGCGGGAGTTGACAATACGCTTCATTTCGGAGGCTATGTCGAGCAGCTGATTTATTTCCGCCGTGGACAGCGAGGACGCCGTCGTTATGCTTTTGAATGACAAGAAAATACCTCCCGCACACCGTCTTTGCAATAAATAATAGCATTTTGCGGAAAAAAAGTAAAGGCTACGCAAGCAGATTCAAAACTTTTTTGAAATAATCGGGCAGCTCGCATTCAAAGCTCATTTTTTCTCCGGTATGGGGATGCGTAAATTCCAGCTTTTTCGCGTGCAGCAGCTGACCGTCGAGCTTAAACCGCTGATTTTTGTATCCGTAAGCTTTGTCGCCGACAACGGGATGTCCCATATATGCGGCGTGCACTCTTATCTGATGTGTTCTGCCCGTTTTAAGCTCAAATTCCACCAAGGTGTTTTTCTCAAATCTTTTAAGCACCTTAAAAAGCGTAACCGCGCTCCTTCCGTCGGCGCGCACCGCCATAAGCTTCCTGTCCTTTAAGCTGCGTCCCACAGGCTTTTCGACGCGCCCCGAATCTTCTTTGAGAATTCCCTCCAAAATCGCCCAATATATCCGCCTGCACTCCTTTGCGGCTATCTGTCTCGACAGCTCCGTATGGGCTTCGTCGTTTTTTGCGACAACCATAAGTCCCGACGTATCCTTGTCGAGCCTGTGCACTATCCCGGGGCGCAAATCTCCGTTTATTCCGCTTAAATCCTTCAAATGCCAAAGCAAAGCGTTTACCAAAGTGCCCGTATAAACATTGTTTGCGGGATGAACCGTCAGCCCTTGCTGCTTGTTTATTACTGCAAGCCACTCATCCTGATATACTATGTCTAACGGAATATTCTCCGCTTTCAGCTCCACAGGCTGCGGCTCGGGCAAATCAAGGACAATTTCGTCGCCTGCCTTTACCTGACGCTTTCCTTTCAGCTCGGTTGCTCCGTTGATTTTTACGTTTCCCGCCTCAATCAGTTTCAGCGCGTGGGCTCTGCTCAGTCCCTCCGCAGCCCCCGCAAGAAAAACGTCAAGCCTTTCGTTTTCGGTTTTTTCCGCTTTGAAAAAAAGCTTTTTCAATTCTGTCCGCTCTCCCCGCCGTCATCCTCGCGCTCGGTATGCGGCTGTTCCTCTTTTTCGGCGGCGGATTTTTTTCTTTTCGCGTCGGCAAGCAAAGAATCCTTATCGAAAAACAACAGCGACGCCGCAAACAAAGCTACGCCTGCGACAAGAGATATATCGGCAACGTTGAAAACGCTGTCAAGTCTGCCGAAACACTCCGTTGCGATAAAATCCCTGACTCCGCCGTTAAAGAAACCGTTTCCCCTGAAAGCTCTGTCTATGGCGTTGCCTACCGTGCCCGCAAACATCATCGCAACGGCAAAGCATCCCGCATTGCCCGAGTTTCTTCTGAAAAAAATCAAAACGCAAAAAGCGGGCAGAGCCAGCACCGTGAGTACAAAAAACAATACGTGCCGTCCCGCCATGCCTCCGAAGGCTCCGCCGAAGTTTTCCAAATAACTTATTGAAAGCACGCCCTTTATCACCGTCACGGGCAGTTTGCCGTCCTCGTAAGCCCTGACCGCAATCATTTTCGTAATTTGGTCGAGCACGACTATCGCAATCGCGGTAGCCGCAAGAACGACAAACAAAATAAGATTTTTCTTTGTAAGTTTAATTTTTTTCATGTAGCGTAAAACCTTTCACCGAACAGCGCTCTGCCGGGTCTTATCATATTGGAGCCGTTTTCGATTGCCGTCAAGTAATCGACGGACATGCCCATGGACAGCCACTTTATATCGCTTCCGAAATTTTCCCTCAATTTTTCAAACAGCTTGTAGGTCTTTTTGTAAAGAAACGCGCTTTTTTCGCTGCCTAACGGCATAACGGTCATAAGTCCGTTGAGCGTCAGATGTTTTTTCCCCTTTACGTACTCGGCAAAAGCCATAAGTCCGTCCGGACTGACACCGTCGCGCGTCAACTCTTCTCCGTGTTTGACTTCGACCAAAACGGGCATAGTCAAGCCGCGCTTGGCGCACTCCTCCTCCAGCTTGTCCGCCAGCGAAACCCTGTCCAAAGACTGAATCAAAGATACCTTGTCCAATATGTATTTTACTTTGTTTGTCTGCAACTGTCCGATAAACTGCCATTCCAGCCCCTCCACGGGTTGGTATTTGGACAAAAGCTCCTGCACCCTGTTTTCTCCCGCGGCAAAAATGCCGTGCGCGGGACACTCACTGACAAGCTCAATCGAGCGGCATTTTGTTGCCGCCACGACTTTTACGCCGGACGGTATTTTTTCTAGAAAATCCTTGATTCTGCGCTCAGTCTGCCCGTCCATAAATCTCCTCCATTACGTGCCCGACATAAAGTTTTGCAACATCCACGCCGGTACAGTCGGATATGAACATAAAATGAGCGTTGGTGTTTACCTCGCAAAGCAAGGTTTTGTCTTTGTCGAAAAGCAAATCAACGCCGATATAGTCCGCGCCCAGCAGTCGGCAAATGCGCTCCGACAGCTCGACCTGCTCTGAACTCGGAATATATTTTTCGCCCACGCCGCCCAACTCTATATTTGCGCGGAAATCCCCATTATTTTTCCTTTTCATTGCCGCAACCGCTTTTCCGCCCACGACGATTATTCTTATATCCTCTCCCGAACTGTTCTTTACATATCTCTGATAAAGGTGCGGCATATATTTTAGCCTGTTTCTTAAAGCGTCAAGCTCGGAACGGTTCTTTGCCAGATACACCTGCGCTCCGAAAGAGCCGTAAGCCTCCTTGACAACCATAGGATACCCGAGACGTTTTTCTACCGAGTCCGCAAACAATCCGTCGGTATCGTCAAAAGCGGGATACAGCAGCGGAGACGTAATTGTTTCGGGCATGGGAATATTTTTTCCCGACAGATAAAGAAACGTCTTGTTTTTGTCGTCGCAAAGCTCGATTACCGCGCTTTTGTTGAACACTCTCACTCCGCATTTTTCCAGCATGGCAGCGCGCTCCACGTCCTTGTCCCAATATATGCAAAAATCGGGAAGCTCCTCGTTGCACACCGCGTTTCCGCTTTCGTTGAAATAAAGCGGCAGCAGATTGTGTTTTTTTATCTGCGCGTCAACATTTTTAGACAACAGATTTTGCCTTAACCTTTCCAATGAAAGCCGAGTGGACTCGGTTTTGCTGAAACCGTTATGAACCAGCCAGCAACGCCCCTTTTTCATACGGTCAATCCTTGAACTCGAATATATCTTCCGCATCCGGCTTGGAAAAGAATTTTCTGCCGGTTGCCGCGCCGTCGCCGAGTATCGACGTTTTGACAAGCTTGCGGTAATACAAAACGCCAAGCACGATAACCGCCGCCAACAGCACTGCGTGCACGATTGCGGGCACGAGAGTTTTGCGCCATGCATCCGCAACAAGCTCATTGGCGGCGTTCTGCGCAACGCTCAAAAAGCCTTCATCGGTCAAAGCCGCAGTTATCGTATCCGCAACAGACTGCATTTTATCCACAAAAGAATTTCCGAAAGCGGATTTGAAAAACTCCAAATTGTCGTTGGACGTGTGGGAAAGTCCCGTCGGAAAGCTTTCCGCCTCCACAAAGCCGAAATATTTGGAACTCATATTGCCCGAAAAAATCAGCAGGGACGGCACGCCGGCGCTTCTGAAATAAAGCTGGTCGCTGTTCTGCGCCGCGTGAAAATAAGGCAGTCCGTCGCTGCCCCAAAGCAAAGTGGTTACGCGCTTATTGGCAGGCATATTTTTCAAAGGCACGGACACTCCCTCTTTTTCGGATATTTTGACGAAAAAATCTTCAAAATCGGTTTTAACGTCCTCGCCGTAGGCGTAAAGCATATCGCCGCCGGCAATCATGTCGATGTTAATGAAAAGCATGGTGTTTTCCGCGTCAAGCGTCTGCGCGGCATAAAAATACGAGCCTACCATACCCGCTTCCTCCGCGCCGAAAGCCACTATCTCAACATTGAAGGGCAGAGAAGCGCCGGCAAGCTTGCGGGCTATATATATGAGGGCGGCGACGCCTCCTCCGTTGTCGAAGGTACCGTCAGACGCTCCGTAAACGTCGTTGTCGTAATGAGCGCCGATTATCACCGTCCGCGCAGTTACCTGTGCTGCGGGTATACGCCCCGAAACATTTTGAGAGCTTTCCATGCCGTAATAAAACGTCGTTTGTTTTACGTCGGCAAGCCCCTCCTCTCCAAACCGCTCGGCAATATAATCGGCTGCGGCCTTTTCCTCCTGAGAAAACGCCTGCCTCTTGGGGTGCGTCTGTACGAAATCTTCAAGTATAAGATAAATTTCGTTGTCCTCTCTGTCAAAGACCGAGGTCTCCGCCGCCGACACGCTTTTATTGCCGACGGGTATAAACACAAAAACCGCCATGCAAGCGACAATAATAAATGCCAAAATCCTTTTCATCACAATGCCTCCAAAAGCACAGACACAAGCTTCAGTCCGAAATAAATCAGATATGCGATTGCAAACACCTTGAAGTAATATGGCGCGGCTTTGTCGTTGAAATACAGCTGTTTCGTCTTGACGAAAAACAACCACAAAAACGGAGTTGCGACGACAAACTCGAACAATACGCTTCCCCAACCGATGACAAGAGGCGTCAGGTAGTAAAGCAGATTAAGCGCGCCCGAAATCAGATTTATCGGTATCAGACACAAAAGAAACAGCACGGTAAACTCATTGCGCGGAACCATAACTATTTTCGATACGTAAAGAACAAATCTGAGCGCCAGCCAAATCAAAACCTCCGTTATAACCGCGCCGATAAGTCCGCTCGCCGCCATAAGCCAAAAGCTGCGTTCAAGCGCTACGCCGAACAGACCGGCATACGACATATAGTTGAATGCGCTTTCGATGTCGAACCAGTTGCAGAACACAAAGCTGATATAGAAAAACAGCCTTGTCAGCCACAAAGAAAGAGAATAATTTTTCCTCAATTTTTCTACCATATATATCCTCACACACAAAGCAAATTTAGCACCAGCGCCCTGACCGTTTCCCTGTCGTTTATGCTGAAATCTCTCAAATCCTTTTCCGCTCTTGCGGCAAGCTCCAAAGCCTGCTTCAATTGCGCAGGAGTGTAGCGCGACGCCGTCTGCGCGGCACGCTTCATCGCGTAGGGCTTGACGTTGAACAGTCTGCTCAATTCCTCCGTGCCGCAATCGCCGGTTGCGGCGTAAAACATTCTTCGATAGAAATTGTACAGGGTGATGATTATTTTTACCGCGTCCTCGCCGCCGTTTAGAAGCGCCTGAATTATTTCTATGGATTTAGCCGCGTTTTTTTCACTGATTGCGTCGGACAAATCGAATACGGCGTATTCTACGTCTTTGGTTACGTGCTGCTGCACAAGCTCCCGCGTGATTTCTCCGAAGGAAACAAGCTTTTTCGTTTCCGAGGATATGCGCGACATATCTCGCAGACAGAATTCGGCAAGAAGCGCTGCCGCTCCGTTTGCAACCGATGCGCCGCAGGACGCCGCGAAATCGTTTATCCATTTTACGCAAAACGACAAATCAGGCTTTGAGCAATCGATTTTTTCCGCTTTTACGCCGTCAAAGCAGCCGCTTTGACTGTCGTCGCACAAAATCAGGCACGTGCTTTCAAGAGGGTTTTGACTGTATCGGAGCAAAGGGGCATTTTCTTTTGAATGAACGGTTTTTCCCGTTCCCGCGTTTGCAAGACCGCGCGCAACAACAACTCTCTTTTCGCTTAAAAACGGAAAGCCCGACGCGCACGCTACGAGCTCTGTTACGGACGGTTCTCTCAAAACGGTTATATTCAATTCAGGCATAGCCACGTTTAGGGATGCACAAACGGTTTCGACTGCCTTTTCACGCAAAAAAGCGTCGTCGCCCTCGACAAGCAGCACGGGAAAAAATTCCTTTTTCAGTTTTTCTTCAAGCTGAACAAACCTCAACGGGCAATCTCCTTTGCCTAAACCGACAAAACCATTTTATCATTTAACACCCTTAAAGTAAAGTTTCCGAGCCTCTTTGTGGAATAAAAATTTTCGTCCGTCGTGTATTCGTTGGTAAACAGCAGGCAATCAAAATACCGATCCAGCCCAAAATAAGCACGGTCGGTAAGGACTGCGTCGACATAACCGTCGTACAGTGCGGCTGTCTCGGCTCCCAATACAGCCATACTGCCGTTAAACGATACAAATATATTTTTGCCGTTGAAATTCACGTTAATTCCCGCGGGGATTCCGTTTACGACAAGCGGCGAAAAACTCATGCCTTCCCAGTCGTCGGCGCCGTAAAACGCGTCCGCCGTTTCCACTCCCCCGCGTGAAAAAATCAAATCCTTTTCCGCGTCGTTTATCCCGCGCATTTTGTAAACTTTTTCAACCCGCACGTCCGAGTTGTTTCCGCCTTCAAGGAGATATTTCGGTTCCAGCTTGTCATACTCCAATACTACGGCGTCAAAGCTTTTTATTCCTCTTTCCGCGCAGAATGCCTTGATTTCATTAACGCATGCGTAATCCTCGAATGACGAAACTGCGACCGCTCTGTTTTCGTCGTCCACGAAAACCGCAGTTGCGCTGCGGCAGTCAAGCATTGCGATTTCAAAGCCGCCCTTTTGGGGAAACTGACACATCACGGCGCACAAAAGAAATATTCCGCACAGTCCCGCGCAGACAATTCTCCTGCCTTTTTTCGTAAGATTGACAAATCCGCCCGCCACAAAAAGAATCGTCAAAAACACAAATGCTCCCGCGCCGAAGCTCCTCAACGGAATAACGGCAAAATCTAGCTCGGACACAAACCCGACTGCGGTGTTTACGGCTTTAATCAAAAAATCCGGCACAGCAAGCAAAAATTTCATGAACGGAAGCATGCCTGTCCACAAAAGAACGAAAACAACTGAAATCAACGGTATAACGACAAGATTAAGCGCCAGCGAAAAAACGGGAATCAGACCGTAATAATGCACAACCAAAGGAAACGTCCCCAGCGACGCGCCCGTCGACAAAAGCAGCGACGACAATATGCCCTTTTTGAACCTGTTCATATTTTCGTCAAGACGCCTGATTTTTACGGCAGAAAAAACGGCGATACCGTAAACGGCGGCGAAAGACATCTGAAAACCGCCGTCGAAAAGATAAAAAGGATTTATCAGCAACACAATAAGCATCGCAAAGGAAACGGAGCTTAGCATATCCGATTTTGCGCCTATTGCGTTAAGAAAAAGACCGACAAAGGTCATGACGGCCGCGCGCACGACCGACGGTGAAAAACCGCATAACCAGGCGTAAAACAAAACAGGAACAATTGTCACAAAAAGGGATAATATGCTTTTGAGACGCAATTTTCTGACAGCAAAGGCAAATATACCCGCAACAAAACCGACGTGCAAGCCGCTGACCGCGAATATGTGGGCGACGCCCGTTCTTTTGTAGGCGTCCGCCAAGCAGTCATCCATAAAAGCCTTGTCCCCTATCAAAAGCCCGACAGCAACGCTTGAGCTGACTTCACTCATGTTTTCAGTCATGGACTGCCGCACAAAATCGCGCACCCTTTCGGGAACCGTCGCGTAACCGACACTGCGCAAAACTCCCGTTACGTTTTCGCAGGAATAAAAAACTCCGTTTTTGATTAGATAAGACTGCACCCCTTCCGACAAAAGCGCAATCGGATATACGTCGGCGGAAAAAATTATTTCATCGCCTACCGATATGTCTTTCAAAGAAAATCTCGCCTGAACCTTGCCTTCAAGCTCCAACGTCTTTTCGCCGTCGAAAATGTATACATCCCTCAAAAAATATTTTCCGTAACCGTTTTCGTCAGGAGTGAAAGAGTTGTCGGTAACTATGCCGCGCAGGGTAACGTTTTTGTAGGCGACGCGCCGGTTTATTTCGTTTATTCCTGCGTTGGTTTGGAAAAAACCGCAAAACAAAGCCGTTATAATCAAAATAAAGGTAAGCAATATCTTTTTATTTTTTAAAATAACGCCGACAAGCGCACCAGTCCCCGCCGTGCCGAAAGCTAACGCAAGCCAATAGCCTTTGCCGCGCCACAGCGCATACGCGCACAGCACGCCTCCGACAAAACCCAAGGCAAGAAAAAGAAATCCTCTGTAATTAAGAAATCTTTTCATAGGTTTTCACCAATGTGCAGCTTATAAAAAACCTGAGAGTAAATTTCTTCCCCCAACAGCTCTTTCAGTTCGGACATTTCGGTAAAACAAGAAAAAAGTTTAAAGCTCTCTATCGTCAGTATTATATCGGGCGCTATTCTTCCCTCGGCGGCAAGAGGGAAAAAAGACGAATTGACGTTAATGGACGGATAAACGAAGCTCCCTTCGCGATAGTCGAAAATGACCGTTCTTCTGCTTCCAACGGGCATGGAATAAGACGATATATATTCGGGAGCGACGGTTTCGCTCAGCTCGCCCGCCGCCGCAAGCAATTCGCCGTAAGTTGCCCCGTCCCGCATGAAAAACCAGCCGCTCGACTCCACCGCGCCGCCGACATAAACATATCTGCCGCCTTCATATCCTTCAAAGGTTTCGTCCTGCGCCTTGTCGAGCAGAGAAAAACAATTTTCCGCGCCGCAAGACAGAAAGCCGCTTAAAAATACGGCTACAAACATCAATGCGGCAACAACAAAATATAAACAAACCTGTCCTTTCTTCATGAGTAAGTTTCCGTGTATATCTTATCACAAAACCGTTTGAGTGTAAATAAAAAAATTCCCGCCTTGCCGTCGGAGAGCAATAGTCAACCTGAATAAATCAGGTGGGTAATTAGCCGGCATTTTCTGTCTTCCCCCGAAGCCGTTTCCGACTTTTGAGCCGCTTTAGGCGGCGAGAGGCCTGACATATTTGCGCGGACGTCATTTCCCTTTTGCTAAATGTGGTTGACGCAAACGCTCGTATTCCTAACGCACAAGGCAGGAAATAAAATTATAACCAATCGTATCACTTTTCAGTCTGTTTGTTCCACCGTTTGAGAGAAGGCAGCAGAGCTTTGAGATATTCCTCCGCAGTTTCGTGAGTAAAGCTTTCCTCTCCGTTTGCCATATGAGGCACGCACAAATCTATCATTTGCTGCATGGTGCATTCATAAGTAAAATGCCCGTCCTTGTAGCAGTACATACAGTAGTCGTCGCTTTTTCTGCCGTCCTTTTCCGTGCCTCTGAGTTCCATAAAATCCAGCGGCATTCCGCAGCTTTGGCAAATCGTGTTCATCGTCTTCTCCTTTCAGGCAACTGTATTTTAGCATAATTTTTGATAATTGGCAAGAAAATTTTTTGTCTTATGTTGACACGGGAAAAATTATGTTTAAAATAAAACAGGAGGCTTTTTATGTGCGGACGCTTTCAATTGGACGTTAACGACTCCGAATTTAGGAGCATCTTTAAATCTTTAAACTATACGCCGACAAATTCCGTATCCGAATCCGGGGATTTTACTCCCTCGCTTTTTCTCCCCTCGCTTTGCCTGAACCGAAACGGAAAAATCGCCGTAAAGGCTTTGAAATGGGGACTGTCCGCCCCGTCCGGCAAAGGTCTGTTGATAAACGCCCGCAGCGAAACGGTTTTGACAAAACCTTTTTTCCGCTCCGACTTTGAAAACAGGCGCTGCCTCATACCTGCGCACGGTTTTTACGAATGGGACGCGGAAAAGAAAAAAATATTATTTAAAAGGTACGACGGTGCAATGTTTTTTCTTGGCGGAATATTCAGAAGGCTTGAAACCGACGATAAATGTCTGATTTTAACGCGGAGTGCGCGCCCTCCGATTTCCGCCGTTCACGACAGGGAACCGATTATGCTGGAAATAAAACAAGCGCGCGCATGGCTGACCGACACTGACGCGGCAAAGAATATGCTTGAAAACGATTTTTCGGCAAACCTGATAAAAACAGATTAATCATTCCGACAATCTTACTGAGACGTAAGAATACAAAAAACCTGTCGTATTGCTTTTGAGCGTTCGACAGGCTTTTTGGTACACCATCAGGGACTCGAACCCTGGACACCCTGATTAAGAGTCAGGTGCTCTACCAACTGAGCTAATGATGCATATTTGGTGATCCATCCGCGATTCGAACGCGGGACACCTTGATTAAAAGTCAAGTGCTCTGCCGGCTGAGCTAATGGATCTTATTTACTTTGTTTTCTGTTGTGGCAGGGGTGGCAGGATTCGGACCTACGAATACCAGAGTCAAAGTCTGGTGCCTTACCGCTTGGCGACACCCCTACAAATGGGGTGAGCAATGGGAGTCGAACCCACGACCTCCAGAGTCACAATCTGGCGCTCTAACCAACTGAGCTATGCCCACCATTTTTGGCGTGCCTGAAGGGATTCGAACCCCCGACACACGGCTTAGAAGGCCGTTGCTCTATCCGGCTGAGCTACAGGCACACACTTCGCGTTTCCACAACGTCAAACGGCGGGACTCAATCTCGCACATGAAGATGTGTTGGAGCGGGTGATGGGAATCGGACCCACGCGACCAGCTTGGAAGGCTGGGATTCTACCATTGAACTACACCCGCACGACAACGCTAAAAAATCATAGCACAAGCAAATTCCGTTGTCAAGATTTTTAGCCTATTTTATAAAAAAATTCTCTCCGTCAAGCATTTTCATATTTCAAAATTCAAATGTTTTCCGACATCCTGATTGATTTTAATCAACGACCTGCTTATGTTATTGACAAATCCCTTGACTTGTGCTTAAATATACTCAATGCGGCTATGGCGGAATTGGCAGACGCGCCAGACTTAGGATCTGGTGTCACAGACGTGGGGGTTCGAGTCCCTTTAGCCGCACCAAAGCAGACAGAGATTGAACCCGATATACATTTTTGTAAACGGTGTTGCGGATTTTATCTCTGCAAGGTAAGGAAAAAGCACAAGGTTTAATGCCTTGTGCTTTTTGTATACATACACTAACTTAAAATCCACAGAAGTTTTTTTCAACGCGAAAATATACACTCTACCGAGAGTATACTTCTGCGGACAAAATATTAAGTTAGGTCGCAGATTTATTTAAAACTTATTTAACGGTTTTGCAATAGTTTCTGGAATAAAACACGTTCCGAATTTTTGTATTAAAATTTTTAAAATCTTGCAATAAAAACAAGCCCGGAAAGCCTTAATAGTCTAAACTAAAAAACGAGTGAAACACTCAAAAAAAATTAAAGGAGTTTGTATTATGGAACAAAAAATGCACAAACGAATCCTGAGCTTTATCGAAGAAGAACGGCTTTTGTCGGGCGACGAGCGAATTTGCGTGGATATTTTCCGCAGGTTGAAGAAAAATCGGTCTTATCTGCCCTCTCTTCATGCCGTCGTCGAGTTGGCGAAAAGTTTCAACTGCTCGGCAGACTTTCTCTTGGGACTCAGCGATTTTCCCGACAGCGCGGATGAAAACATCGACGTAAATTCATTTTGCAAAAATCTGAACAGATTTGCCAAACTGCACCCGACAAAATTTTATTTGCTTAAAAAACAAGGCTTTTGCAAAGAATTTTCCTCGTTTTACAATTGGTTGAACGGAAAATATCTACCCGACGCGTTAAGCCTTGCAAAACTGGCAAAACGTCTTAACATTTCGGCGGACGCTCTTTTGAAAAAATAACCGTGTCAGGCAAATCCCGCTTTTTGAGGCGGGATTTGCCTTGTCTGCAATCGGTGCATGGATAGTCCGTCGTTCAATCTCCGCGTCCCAACAGATAATCGACCGAGCAATTCAACGTTTCGGCAAGGCACACGAGATTGAACACATTTGGCATGGTTCTGCCCGTTTTCCAATTGTTTATCGAGGATTTGAATTGAATCTTACCCGTGCGTTTCAGTACAAAAACCTTCAATTGCTTTTTTTCGAGAATTTTGCACAGCCTTTCTGAAAAAACGGGCAATTCCTGTCTCGGGTTTGGCAAGCTGTTTTCATTTTCCAAGCCCAACATATACGCAAAAGAACATCTGAAAAAATCCGCCAATTTGAGCAAATTTCTCGTGGAAGGCAGTTTTTTGTTTTTGTCGGACTTCCAATGCATGAGCTCGGTTAAATCAATGCCCGTGCTTTCGCTTATCTGCTTCGGCGTAAGCCCCGTTTCTTTCATCAATTCATTTAATCTTGCAGTAAACGACGAAACAATATCCATTTCTTTTCTCCCGAAATATATGTTACACTGTTACTCGCATGATTTGTTTAAAATGTCTCTTGTTGCATACTTTTTGACAAAATAATTAAATATAATACAAAACTTTCTAAAAAACGATATAAATAAGTGTCGAATTTGCCCAACAATCACCATTGATTTTGTTTTACCGCAACAAAAATTTAAAAAATGATGGAAAAACAGTTGCGCCGCAATAAAAAAAATGATATACTATGCAAGCGTTGATTTGCCTCCATAGTCTAGCGGTCAGGACGCCGCCCTCTCACGGCGGAATCAGGGGTTCGAGTCCCCTTGGAGGTGCCACTTTCAGTTCGTAAACGAACTGCTTTTTTGTTTGGTTACGGACTCTCACCCCCGGGGTGACGCGTTTTTGCGCTCGGCGCAAAATTCGCTATTCCGTCGCGGGACTGCCTCCCGCTCCTTGCGAGTCCCCTTGGAGGCGCCGCTTGCAGTTCGTTTACGAACTGCTTTTTTTGTTTGTTTCAAACATTTCAAACTTTACGAGGTAAAAACAATGATTTTGGAAACGGAAAGATTAATGCTAAGAGAAATGACGCAATCGGATTTTGACGACCTCGCGGAAATGCTTTGCGACCCTGAGGTGATGTATGCTTACGAAAGAGATTTTTCCGAAGAAGACGTCGGGCAATGGCTTGACAATCAGCTGTCGCGCTACAAAAAATACGGTTTCGGTATGTGGAGCGTGATTCTCAAACAAAGCGGAAATATGATAGGTCAGGCGGGAATTACAATGCAACCCTACAAGGACGGAGAGCTCCACGAAATAGGTTATCTGTTCAAAAAAGCGTTCTGGCACAACGGATATGCGACGGAAGCGGCGCGCGCACTGAAAAATTACGCTTTTCAGACCTTGAAGCTGGATGAAATTTTTTCCACAATCAGGACAAACAATTATCCGTCCATTGCCGTAGCGAAGCGCAACGGTATGGAATGTATAGATTGCTACGTCAAATACTATTACGGAAAAGAGATGCCGCACTATTTGTTCAGAGCGACAAAAAAGCTCGAAGATATGCCGTTAAATGAACTGTGGCGCTTGTTCCCCATAGAGCTTATGCCGCACGACGACGGCTTTGCCCGCTTATTTTCGGAAGAAAAAAAATTTTTACTCGATTTGCTTCCCGAAAATAAAGTGTACAGAATCAGTCACATCGGCAGCACGGCGATAAATTTTATTGCGGCAAAACCGATTGCGGACATTTTGCTTGAAACATACTCCTCTGCCTGTATGGAGCAAATTTGCGATATTCTGACCGAAAACGGATATGTTTGCATGTCAAAAACAAAAGGCAGAATTTCACTCAACAAAGGCTACACAAAAAACGGTTATGCGGAAAAGGTATTTCACCTGCATTTAAGAATAAAAGGAGACAACGACGAACTTTATTTTCGCGATTATCTTAACGAAAAACCCGAAATTGCCAAAAGTTACGAAAAATTGAAACTTACCTTGTCTGAAAAATACAAATACAACCGCGACGCATACACTCAGTCCAAAACAGAGTTTGTCTCCGACATAACCGAACGCGCGAAAAAATATTTCGGAAACAAATACAATTGATTGTTTTTGCAAAGTAAAATTAAGATAGTTAAAACATGGGCAGCAAAAGCTGCCCATGTTTTTGCTTTTGGAAAATTTCTTCCGCAATGTTTTATTGCCAAAACTTTAAGCCAAAATTTGTTAACCGTCTATCAGATTGTAGTTCAACAGAATGCGCTTTATTTTTATCGCGTTGGTTTCGCTTGCCTGAGCGTAATGAATGGTGTTTTTGAAACCTATCCACATTATTTTGATGCCCGTTTCCGAGTCGTTTTTTACCGCCTCCGCAAACGCCTCAGCCATTACGCAACATTCGATAATAAACGGCTTGGACATAAAAGTATCCAGCTTTATTTTTGCTTCAAATTCCGCTATTTCGTTAAGAATTGCCGTTTTAGCGGCGGAATCAAGGCGAAAAGCCGGCGGCGCAATTTTCAACGCGGACTCTTCGTCATAGTCTTCGTTTGAAGCAGCAGAACTGCCGAGATTTTTCAGCACCATCTCCCCCGCCCTTTTGAAGGGCTTGAGGACGGTGTCGCAGAATTTCGTGTAAGCGACGTTTGTGTCCTCGTCGTAAAAAAACTCCGTCAAAAATTCCAAAAGACTGCGCCTGCCGGAATCAAATTCCGTCAAAAGACATACCGTGAAAGCGATTATCCTCTTTTTGTCGTTGGGCATTACAAATTTGCAAACGGATTTTCCGTTTTTGGTCAACACAACGCGCGCCTTGTCGTATTCGTCGGCGTAGCTGACGTTTTTAAGCGTTTCGCCGACAACCGCAGTCAGCTCGGGAATGGTCGCCACGCATTTAAGCAAGCCGGAAATATGCCTGTCTGCAAGAATAAAACGGGAGTTGATTGCCTCCTCAACCCGCTGCGAAAACATACCGAGATTGTTTTTTTGATTGCTCATATATACCTCGCGAATAGTTTAACACAATTTGTGTTTTTACTCAACAAAATAAAATCTTTTGCAAAAAAAGTTGTTTTATCGTCCGAAATATAGTACAATCAATAAGCAAAGATTCTTTTGCTGTTTTTTTGCGCGTTTTTTTTCTGCGGAGGTAAAAGTTTGGCAATCTCTATGGACAGCACACAAAATAAATTGTTGCTTTTGTTCGTCTTCGATAAAATGGAGATGCCTTTAAGCGAACAAACTATTCTCGAAATGTGCTGCTCCGCCAACAATTGGATAAATTATATAGATTGCAAACAGGCATTGATGCAGTTAATCGACGCGAATTTTGTCGCCGCCGTCAACAAGGGCGCGTCAAACGAAGCTATGTACTCTATTACGCCGGAAGGCAGAATTTGTCTTGCACATTTTTTCGTGCGCATTCCCTCCAGCCTGCGCGAGGTTGTAAGCGACAACGTCAAACTGAACAGGATGAACTACAAACGCAAACAGGAATACGCAAGCGACTATCAAAAAAATCCCGACGGCACTTACGACGTGCTTCTTAAAATAATCGAACCTAACGAGCCGGCGCTTGAAATCAAAATCAACGTGCCCAACAGAACTATTGCAAAACATATTGACAAAAAATGGGAAGAAAAAGCCGCCGGCGCTTTCAGAATAATTTACGATTATCTCATCGAATAGCAACTTGCAAAAATTTTTTTGACAATTCTCCAAGATTGCTTGACTAATCTGAAAACAAAAAGTATAATATTTTAGCGTTGTTTTGCGAAGATGGCGGAATAGGCAGACGCGTACGTTTGAGGGGCGTATGGTAATACCGTGTGGGTTCAAGTCCCATTCTTCGCACCAACAAGCGGATGTGGCGGAATTGGCAGACGCGCTAGATTCAGGTTCTAGTGGTTTCACAGCCGTGCAGGTTCAAGTCCTGTCATCCGCACCAATCGTAAGAGGTTCAATTCCTCAAGTCCCCCGATAAGCCTTGTTTTAAACGAGGCTTATTTTTTTGCAATAAAATTTAAAAAATCGACAGGTTATATTTTATCTCCAAGTTTTTCGCAATCGGATTCTAATCAGTCTTGCATATAAAATTGCCCGTAATCCGTTTTGCAAAGCGATGAAAATTTTTAGAACGCTCTTTTTTTGATAAAAGCTCTGCTAAATTCAAATTGAGTTTATCCCATTCATTTTTTGCAACTCATCAACTTATCTATTTTGTTTGACAATCGGAGGCTGTTTGTAGTAAAATACATAGCGTTGAACAGCAAATAAAAGCGTAGAATTTCAGCAGAGATTCTACGCTTATTTTTGTTCTTCGCAGGTTTCAGACGCTCTTTACTCCGACAAAGACGAATAATTTTTTCGGAGAAACATTTATGGCTTACTCTCAAAGCACGGAATTTTTGGGGAAAGAAAAAATTTCAAAGTTGATGCTTAAATTCTGTATCCCGTGCGTACTGTCTTTGCTTGTCAGCGCTCTTTATAATATAGTCGACCAAATTTTCATCGGCAACAGCGAGCTCTCTACCCTCGGCAACGCGGCAACCGGCGTTGTGTTTCCTATATTTATCATTGCGCAAGGAGTTGCCTGGTATTTCGGAGACGGTTCAGCCGCTTATATCAACATTCATCAAGGCAAAGGCGATACAAACAAACTCCATAAGTGCGTTGGCACGGGCATATTCCTTACTTTAATCGCGAGCATTGTGTTGCTTGCCGTGCTTTACCCGTTGAAAACGCAAATTTTATACTTGTTCGGCGCGTCGGATAATACAATTGACTATGCAACTGAATATTTTGACATCATTCTCGGTTTTTCCCGATTTATATGCTGTCAAATATGATAAACGCCGTTATACGCGCGGACGGCAGTCCTACGTGGTCTATGCTCTCCATGCTTGTCGGCGCGATTGTCAATATTATACTCGACCCGGTTTTTATTTTTGTGTGCAAATGGGGTATGGCAGGCGCTGCCTGGGCTACCGTTATCGGACAGGTAATTTCTTTTTTAATCAGCATCGCATATTTGTTCTGCACAAAGACATTTAAGCTGACGCTTAAAAGCTTTATTCCGAATTTCAAGGTTTACGGCGAGGCGTTCAAGCTCGGAATTTCATCGCTGATTACGCAAATGACCATTGTTGTCATTTCGCTTGTGTGCAACATCATGCTTGCAAAATACGGCGCTGCCTCCGAATACGGCGCAGATATACCAATTGCCGTTATCGGAATTGAAAGTAAGGTTTTTACCGTCGTTATCAATATCGTGGTAGGTATTGTTCTCGGCTGTCAGCCAATAATCGGTTACAATGTCGGGGCAAAAAATTTTGAGCGAGTAAAAAAGCTGTATCGTTCTATTTTACTTTGTACGCTTGCCGTAGGACTTGCTTCAACGCTACTCTTTGAAATAGCCCCCGATTGGGTTGTGGGTATGTTCGGCAAGCCCACCAACATTCCGAATCCCGACGCCTATTGGGAGTTTGCCCGCAAAACTTTCCGCATTTTTCTCTCGTTGGTGACCTTCACCTGCGTGATAAAGATGTCCTCTATTTTCTTTCAAGCCGTCGGCAAGCCTGTATTCGCGATTTCGACGTCTTTGATAAGAGACATAATCTGCTTTGTTCCGCTCGTCTGCACTTTGCCTCTTGCCTTCGAAATAGAAGGCATTTTAGCGGCTGCGCCTGTCGCCGACTTTATTGCCATGATTGTTACTGTGATTTTAACCGTTATTTACTTCTCATCGATAAAAAAATCCAATCAGTTTCTTTTAACCGATTGAAAAGCCCGCACAAATATCGGGCAACCGAAAACCCTAATCGAATTTGATACGATTAGGGTTTTTTATCGGATTTTTTAAGCTCGCTCATTTTTAAACTTCGCCGCAGGTCGTTGCAGGCAGAATAAAATTGTAAAATTTAAATTGCGCTGTTTGATTGCTCTCGGTCGATTTCTTCCTCAGCAGGGCGCACCTCTTTTCTAAGTTCCGTGACAAATTTCACGTTGAGCGCATTGCCCAAAAACAACAAGGTTGCAGAGCACAGCGACCATGCGGAAGCGGGGAACAAAGCCGCCAAAACATACCCCACAGCCACAGACAATATGTACAAGGCGTAAACAATCCTCATCTTTTCCTTTTCATATTGTTTATATTTCCGAAAAATCCAAAGATTTTTAGCAAAAGCGGGATTTTCTTCCAACTCCGCCTTCTGCTGTTCTTCCAATTCTTTCAGTTTTTTATTATACGGCAGTGAAACGACAAAGGCGCACACAAACATCAGCGTTACCAAAAAGGGTTCAGCGAATCCCCAAAGCGATACGCCGAAAATGAAGGGAGAAAAAAACACCAAAACAATTACGACGCCGCATAAAGCCGAAATAATGATGCCGAGCAATGCGGCTTTGGACTGCTTTTCGCCCAGCTTCTCCGCTTGTGAGCGTAAGGACAAGTTTGGATAAAGATAACGATAAGAGCGGGCGTTTTTATCCTCTTCCAAAGTATATTTATGCTCCCGTCCCTGAGCGGCGTCGATTGCCCTTGCCTCGTCGGCGGTCTCCGATTCCAGCGTTTTGCCGTCGATATTCTTTTTGCACTGCGCGGCAAAAATGAGCAACCAGGATACCAGCAAACACAATCCGAATAATAATCCGAATACTACGACACCTATGTGGCTGATTGCGCTCAAATCCTCGGATACGCAAACGTCGCAAACCACCGCCGCTATCAAAAAAACCACGCCGATACATGAAATTACAATCGGCCATTTCATAAATTTTTTCGAACGGGTATTGATTTCCCTAGTCTTTTCACGATAGCTTGCAACCTCAGGCATTTCGGTTGCCTGTCGGGGGCGGTTCAATATTCTGTTGTAGCTGTGCCTGAAAACGAAATGCAAAACAATCGTAGTCAAGCTTGCCGCAAGCAACAAAATCATTGTGACCAAAACAATCGTCAATTCCGACGTTTTGAGCGCATCGTCAAAAAGCAGCGCTTCAAGCACAATAACAAAGCTAATCGCAACGGTAATAATCGCCGCTGCAAGCTTGGCGCAGTATAATCTGTACAGGCTTCTGCGTTCCCGCTCGTCGCTGACGGCGCGGGCATATTTTGCAAATTGTTTTTCAAACATTTTTACAATCCCTTTTACTCTTCGCAATAGCGAAAAACAACAGTATATAAACTCATATATATTATAGTAGTACATTAAAAAAATTGCAAGTATCGCCGTAATATTGATTAAAATGTGCATTGCAGCCTCTGATTTGATATAAAAACCGCACTTTTTTGTTGCAAAGTATTGTTTTTTGAAAATTATTTTGATATACTTTTAACGCGCTATAACACAATCCAATATGTAGGTTACATCGGCATAGGTGTACCCTTATTCCTACATATTGGAAATTATAGCGCAACTAATTAAGGGATACAACTTTGCGGGCGTTCCCTTAATAGGGGGCGCTCTTTTTTTTTGAATTATTTTTTTGGAGGAAAACAAAATGAAGCACAACCAAAAGCTATCAGTAATGATGCTGACAGTGGTTATGTTCGTTTTTTGCCTGTTCGGTGTAGCCGCTTGCGAACCGAACGAAAACGAAAACGGCAATAAAAACGAAAAAACCACCTACACCGTCACGTTTGAAACGGTAGGCGGAACGGCAATAAGCCCCGCAACAGTACAAGCGGGCAAGACCGTTTCGCGTCCTTCAAACCCGACTAAAACAGGCGCGGAGTTTGTCGATTGGTACACTTCAAGCACTTACGACGGCGAGCCGTACAACTTTTCCACTCCCGTCAACGCCAATCTGACGCTGTATGCCAAATGGTCTGATGCGGACTACGCCGTGATGTTTGACGTGAACGGCGGCAGCCCCGTTATCGAATACGCTACATATAAGCACGGCAGCGTCCTGAATGCACCGGACGCGCCGAGCCGCGTAGGCTACTCCTTTACCGGTTGGTATACCGACGCAGGCTGCAAAAATCAGGCGTCTTTCCCGTATGAAGTGACAAAGCACACCCGCTTATACGCCGGATGGGAAAGCGCTCGCGACGTAACCGTAAGCTTCAAAATCGCTTACCTTCAAAACGATACCCGCGACATAAACTACGACGAAAATATACTTGATTCCGTAACCGTTAAGGCGGGAGAAAAGCTTACGCAGCCCGATAACCCAAAAGACATTTCTTATATTGACGGCAAGGGAACAACGCATACGCTTAAATTTTCCTACTGGAATTTCAACCCCACTTACAGTGCCACGCAAACAAAAGCGGTGCTTTTCCCCGTTACTTATACCGACGTTGAAGAAATAACTCTTTACGCCGTATATACAGAGGTGGGCGAAAACGACGTGTACGCAAGCCTTACCGTGCACCCGAACAACGGCGAAGAAGCAACCGTCATGTACGGCGTACAGGGACAGACGCTTTCAATAGGCAACCTAAACGACCTTAATCCCGCCCCCTTCTACTCCGACTCGCAGCTGCCCCGAAAGGCGGGATATGAGGTTGACGGTTACTTCAAGACAGCAGACTTTGCGTCCGGCACGGTATTTGAAATCCCTTTTTTGCTGGAAAACGAAAAAAACGACGTCTATATCCGCTGGGAAAAGCACGACGACATTACCGTCACCTTTGACTACGGTTTTAACGAAATCAACGCAACTGCTGCGGCAAATCAATACCGCGGTCTTGTTGCTCGCCCCGAAAACAAGCTGATTGAAGGATATACCTTCGACGGTTGGTATACGGCAAGATACTCCGCCGCGGAAGAATACCGTTGGAATTTCGACATAGATTTCGCAGCCGAAGACATAACGCTGTACGCCAAATACGTCAAAACCGCAACGGTAATAAAATACGAAACCTGCGGCGGTTACGAGCGCAACCCGATAGCGGTGAGTCAGGGGCACGAGGTCACATATCTGCCCGTTCCCGTGCGTCAGACGGGAGACATCGCTTACAATTTCCTCGGATGGTATTTTGACGAGCAGTACACCAATGAGGCAAAAGCGCCTCTGACAGTAACCTCGGACATAACGCTTTTCGCAAAGTGGAGCGACTCCGTAGACCTGAGTATGTTTGATATACTCGACCTGGGCAACTCGAGCGGCTACTCCGTGCGCGTGAGGACGGTTGCGAAAAACGATATAACAGGTTCCGTGACAGTTCCGATGCGCTACGGCGGGGAATTGATTGTAAGAATAGAAACAAACGGATTCGAGGACTGCATAAACATAACGCAGTTGACTGTGCCCGACTCGGTGACAATCGTCGGCAATTACGCTTTCCAAGGCTGCAAATCGCTTGAAAAAATTGTTCTCCCCGACTCACTCAAACAAATCGGCGCATATGCTTTCAAAAACTGCGAAAAGCTTTCCGACGTAAACTTCCCCTCTCAGATAATAAGCATCAATGCAGATATATTCCGTACCGCCCCTCTCATGCAGGAAAAGCTGGAGCAGGATGAAAACGGAATGTTTTATTGGGGAACCGCATTCCTCGGCAAAAGCTGTTATGTGAAGGGCAAAAAGGTAGAAGACAACGAAACCACGTCTTTGACCGTGCGCCAAGGCACCACTGTGGCAGCTGTTTATTCATTATACTATATGAACGCCCTCAAAGAGGTTACGTTTGCCGACTCCGTCAGATACCTGCCGAACAACGTTTTTGAGGACAGCGAAAAATGCGTTGTAGAAACGATAAACCTGCCCGCCTCCTATGAGGACGCAATGACGTTGACGACGTTTTTCCCTAGCAGCGTAAAAACGCTGACGCTTGACGAAAGCAACGAAAACTTCTCGATTGTAAACGGCTGCCTTATACGAAACAAGGATATGCAGCTCATTGCGTCAACCGCGCAAGCGACGGCTATCCCCGACGGCACGGTGATAATCGGCAAAAATTCTTTCAGAAACAAGCCTATCGACACGGTGTTGATACCCGATACGGTGACTACAATCTACGCCAATGCATTCAAGGACTGCGACTTCACTTCAGTCGTGCTTCCCGACAGCGTGGGCGTGCTCGACAGTACGGCTTTCGCCGGCTGCTCGGAAATGCTTTCCATTAAATTCGGCGCGGGCATAAACTTGCAGAACGCCGACTTGTTCGCCGACATGAAACGCCTGTCATCGTTGGAGGTCAGCGAAAACAATCCTTATATGCTCAGTCTTTCGAGCGTGCTTTACAGACAAGAAACTTTTGCGATAATTTATTTCGCCAAAGGGTATACGGGAGAGGTGGCTCTTCATGACGAGCTTGAAACTTTGCCCGCGAGTATTTTCAACTCAGCTAATATTTCGCGCTTAGTCATACCTGACAGCATCGGGACAATAGAAAACGGCGCGCTGTCGGGTATGTCCGTAGGCACGCTTGCAATCGGGAAAAACACTCCCCTTATCGACATCGGGCAGACAGGCAGCTTTACGCTGAGAAACGGCGCGGAGGTTTCCGCCGACAACCCTTACATGACGGCTGTGGACGGAGTTCTTTACAACAAGGACGTGACAAAGCTCCTTCAAATCCCCTCCTCGCTGACAAGCTACGTTTTCCCCGACACGGTCACCGAAGTGCAGAACAAGCTGAATATGAGTTACGTACAAGACGTGACAATAGGGACTGGAATCTCGCTGAATACATTTGAATTTCTTGTTTTCGACAACAATTCAAGAACGGAATGGATCGACTTTTATCCCGAAACCGTCAATGTAAGCTCAAATCACGCCGAGCTAGCCGTCTTTGAGGGCGTCGTATACACTAAGGACAAAAAGCACATTGTTTTCATCTCCGGCAGCTTTGACGGCAACCTGATTCTGCCCAAAGAAATGGAAACATTGGATGAAATTTTGCTCTCGAGAATGCCCAAATATATAGACGGAGGTTGGGACGACGCAGGCGTGCACATAAACACTCTCAGCGTGGAAGCGGAAAGCCGGCTTACGTCAATATCGGATGTCGCTTTTGCGGATTATATCGAAGCAAATTCAGCTACGGACAGACTTCCGGATTGGTTTGATTCGGGATATCAACATTTGACGTTCGATATAGACAAAATCGACTTGTCCGCCGCAACGGGACTTACTTCCGTCGGAGAAGAAGCCTTCACTAGAAAAGAGTCGCTTAAAGAAGTTATTTTCCCCGCTTCTGTCGAAAATATAGGCAGCTCGGCTTTCTTCGAATGCAAAAAACTGCAATCGGTGACAGGTCTTGACGACAACGTGCAAATAGGCTCGCAGGCATTTTACGGTTGTACCGAGCTTTTCGACGAAAACGGATTTCTGACTATCGGCAACGTGCTTTACGGATATGACACTGCGCGCGCAGACAAAGGCACAAATGTTGTTTTGCCTGATACGGTCAAAAAAATAGCGGCTAACGCATTCGTTCTCACAAATCTCCGCAGTATAGTAATCCCGTCGACGGTAGAGCGTGTGTGCGCATCGGCAATTTTATATTACGGACAAACCGAGCTTGCCGTGTATGTCGAAAGTACGTACACCGTTCTCGAAGAAAACTGGTCCTCTGCAACAAAATCGCGGGTAGTTTCCATAAAGAACGGCGTTTCCGAAGACGGAACTTACTTTTTCCTCGACGATACGACAGGTTTGTATTACAGACTGTCCTCCGACAAAACGGCAAGCGTACTGAACGACCTCACGGCAACCGAAGCATGGTCGGGAGAGGTTGAGCTTTCTTCTGCAATAACCTACGGCGACGAGCAGTATACGCTCACGGAAATCGCAGTTCAGGCTTTCTATTCAAATTCGGACAAGGTCACGAAAATCGTTTTGCCGAATACTCTGCAAAAAATAGGCAACTATGCGTTTGCAAATATGATTTTAACAGAAATTGCCCTGCCCGACAGCGTAACGGAAATCGGTTATTCACTGTTCGACCAAACTACCACGCTCGAACAAGTGACATTCTCCAAAAACATTTCGGTCGTTCCGTCAAGCACCTTCTCCGATAACGCAAAGCTGACTGCTTTCGATTTTTCAGGCATTGAAGAAATCGGTGAAGGCGCGTTCAAAAATTGCGGCTTGACGCAAGCGGATTTGAGCAATGTAAAATCAATTGCCAAAAACGCGTTCGCGGGGTGCAGCGCGCTGAACGCCGTTACTTTTTCACAAGAGCTTGAAAGCATAGGCAGCTACGCTTTTTACGAAACGGCTCTCACGGAAATCTACGTCCCCGCGTCTGTTGCCGAGATAGGAGACTACGCCTTTGCAGTAAACGAATTGGTCGAAAAGGTTACGCTCGCGACAGGCATTGCCGGCAAGGGCGCTTTTCAACAAAATACGGCGCTCACTACCGTTGAATTTGTCGGCGGCAAGGAATATTCCGTAGGAGTGCAGGTGTTTTATCAGTGCAGTAAGCTTACTGCCGTTTCATTCGGCGCGGGACTGACAAATATAGGTACATACGCTTTTATGGAATCGGCCGTTACAAAACTTTCTCTCCCCTCTTCGCTGAAAAGCATAGGAGATTACGCCTTCTATAATTGCGCGAAGCTTGATGCTGTTACTTTCCAAGAAGGACTCGCAAGCGTGGGGAAATATTCGTTCCAAGGAACTGCCGTGACGGAGCTTTCTCTCCCCGCATCGCTCACCGAATACGGAGAAGGCGCTTTCTTTAGCTGCGCTTCCTTAAAATCCATTGCGTTTGCAGACGGTTCGACAAAAGTCGGCAGCAAAAACGCTTTCCAATGCAAAGCGCTCGAATCCGTGACATTCGGTTCCAGCTCGGGACTGACAATCGCAGTTCAGACTTTTTACGGCGCAACCGCTCTCAAATCCGTCAGCTTTGCCGATGACTGCGTTGTGAAGGAAATAGGAAACTACGCATTCGGCAACACCGCGCTTACTGAATTGACGCTTCCGCAAGTGGAAAAAATGGGCAAACAGGTATTCTATCACTGCGCCGCTCTCAAACTCACAATACCCTATGCGGCAGATGCGATTCCGCAAGACTGGGCGGCAGATTGGAATACGTCCTCCGACGCAAAAATCATTTACGCTGAATAAGCTTGTCTTTTTAAAACGAATGCCGCCCCGTTACGGGGCGGCATTCGGTATGATTTCCCCAAAACTAGACTTATTCAATTTCTGTATTCCTTAATTGTTTTTATTTCTTTTTCGATATATTTCGCCGTAAACTTAATTAAAAAGAGATTTGCAATGCAAATCTCTTTTTTGTTTTTAGTCGTCATGTAGTCTTAAACCATAGTTCCCTAGATATTTTCTTTGAACATTTTCATCTGAATCA
>FR900997.1 GCA_000437915.1 Subdoligranulum sp. CAG:314
GAGACAGTTCGGTCCCTATCCATCGTGGGCGTAGGATATTTGAAAGGATCTGTCCCTAGTACGAGAGGACCGGGATGGACGTACCAATTGTGCATCTGTTGTCGCGCCAGCGGCACGGCAGAGTAGCGAAGTACGGACGGGATAAACGCTGAAAGCATCTAAGCGTGAAACCCACCTTAAGATAAGATATCCCTTTCTTTATGAAGTAAGACCCCTTGCAGACTACAAGGTTGATAGGTCAGAGGTGTAAGTGCAGTCAATGCATTTAGCTGACTGATACTAATAGGTCGAGGGCTTGATCACAATTTTGATGATTAGGTCTTGTATTACAATTGAACCAAGCTTTACTTTTGCTTTTCACTATGCGGTTGTCAATGTTCTTTGCGGATAAAAATCCGATATTTCCGGTTGCTTTGTTCTTAAAGCAAAACACCGAATATACCATTGCGGTGGCTATGGCGAGGAGGTCCCACCTGTTCTCATACCGAACACAGAAGTTAAGCTCCTCAGCGCGGAAGGTACTTGGTCGGACACGACCCGGGAGACTAAGACGCTGCCGCATCCATTTTAAAAAAGCAGGTTTGAATGAGTTTCAAATCTGTTTTTTTATTTGTCAAAAAAAGCCGCTTGTAAAGCGGCTTTTCATTTTATTCGGCTACTTTGATTGTTTCCTCCAAATCGGTTTTGAAGTCGTCGGGGATTTTGCCGTCGCCCTCGACCTGAACAAACGCAAGACACACGTTCATAAAGTCTTTGTCCCTGTTGCGGAACAAAAATGCGGTGTTTGCCAAACATCTCTTGGGCAGGAAACCGAAGCTTTTTATGTCGTCGATTATTTTTTTGCCGTTGGTGTACAAGGCTTCTCCCGCGAGAACCTCCTTGTACTTTGTCATCACAAAGCGCGCGTTTAGGTCAACTTCCATCTGACGGTACTTGCCTTTCAGTCGGTCGGACACTATGCAGGCTCTGTTTATTGCAACGGGCTGGGTGACGGTTTCCAGCGTCGAAAGGTCTAGCTCCGTTATTATGCTCTGCGGAAAATTGTCGGCAAGCAGCCTTGTGTAAGGCTCGCTTTCCGTGACCAGACAAAGGTCGGGGAGCTTAACCAAACGGTAGGGCTTTTTGCCGAAATCTCTCAGAAACTTTATCATGCACTGTCTCTGCCGCAGGTTGTCCCGCTGCCGGTTTAAGAGCGCGAGCTGTTCGTCGAGTTTTGTTTCCGTCTTTTCAAGCATTTCAAATATTTGTTCTTCGTCCATTTTGTCGAAGTCCGTCATGTCTTTGACGGCGACTCCGTTTTTGCGGTAATAAAGTATGTCGAGATACAAAAGCCTGCTTATGTTGGTGCTCAGGTCCCGATATTTTTGGTTTTCCATGCGTTTGGCGGAAAGTATGCCCGCCTTTTCCCAATACCTCAGCGCGCTTTCTTTTATTCCGTATACTTCGGAAAAATCATGCAGCTTCATTTTAATTCTCCCTTAGTAAAAGCTTTTCTAAGTTGATTGTAAAATATATTTTAAAAAATTTTATGATAAACAGAAAAAAACAGTTGACTTTAAACTTAGGTTTAATGTTTAAATTATGTCAGAACGCTTGACTCAGGGGGGGGGGGGGGTTTTGTTAAATAAAAAAAAGGGGTTGGGGGGGGCGTTTGATATAATAAAAATAGGGAGTTGTGTCTTTGCCCTAAAAAATAAATATTACGGAGGTAAAAATATGAAGACAGTAAAGAAGACGGCAATGCTGCTGGTGACGCTGCTTTTGTTGGCGGTGTGCCTGACAGCCTGTCAGACGACGTACGCCGTCACATACAAGGTGACGGGAATGGAAGACCTTACCGTTAAGACGGCAAAGGGAGAAAGGGCTGTCGCGCCGCAGATAGCGACGGCGGAGGGAGTGACGCTTGACGGGTGGTACATAGACCAAGCGTATACGGTTGAATACGACTTCGAGCAGGCGGTAACAAAGGACGTGACGCTGTACGCAAGGTTCAAGAGCACAAGCTATGCGGTAGTGTACGACCTTGCGCATGAGACGGAGGGAGCGCAAGCGCCCGTGCAGGAGAGCGTCAACTACGACGGCACGTTCACGGTCAAGGACGCGCCCGACAGGGTGGGCTATGAGTTCAAGGGATGGACGGACGGCGAAAAGGTTTATCTTGCGGGAGACACCTACACCGTGACGCGCGCCGAAACCGTGCGACTCGTCGCCACCTGGGAATACAGGACGCTTACCGCCAAATTCGTATCCAACATGGGCGAGGTGGAAAAAGAGGTGCCTTTTGGCGCGGACGTTCAGCCTCCCGCGGCAGAGGACACTCTTCATCGGCTTTTCTGCTTCGAGCTGGTCGGCTGGGAGGGCGGCTCCATGGAGAAATTAAGCTCCGACATGACGTACACCGCAGTGTACGATTACGTGCCTACCGACGTAAGCTATTTTGATTTTGCTCTCAACGAGGACGGGGAAAGCTATACTTTGAAGAAAAACGTACAGCAAACGCTGCCCGCGCAGGTTGCCCTTCCTACGACGTTCAACGGAAAACCCGTAACCAAAATGGATACAGGAATGTTCTTTTATGATTTCATTTTGAACGAGCTGTATGTGCCGCACAGCTACGAAAACGGAGTATACGCGGGACTCGCGCAGCAGCTCAAATACCTTTACGTGGAGGAGGGCGTAAAAAGTCTGCCCGAAAACGCGTTCAAAAACTGCCCCGAGCTGACCTTCGCGGAGCTGCCCGCAAGCTTGGAGAAAATCGGACCGATGTGTTTTTACGGCTGTCCCAAACTTGTTGATATAGAGTTTGCTCAAAACTCCAAGCTGGTTTACAGAGACGACGCGATTTACTCCGCGGACGGAACCAAGCTGTTCTGGGTAAGGGAGACTCTTACCGAGTTTGTCATAGAGAAAGAGGTGACCTGGATAAACAGAGCGTTGTTTGCAAGCGACGAAGGTTTCGGCGCCACAACCGTTTCCGCCTTTAAGAACATAACAATCAACGCGGACTTGAAGCTGCTGCCCGCGTCCACTTTTTATAAGTGCTTTGAACTTGAAACAGTCACCTTCAACGGCGTAATCGAAGAAATCGCAGGCTACGGTGAGTCGGGAGAAGTCGAAGTAGACCCTGATTTGGGCGCTACTACCGGAGATATGCAGGCGTTTCATATTTCTAGCCCCGTCGGCGCGGACGGAAAGCTTAAATCGCTGACATTCAAATCGGGACTCAAAAGAATCGGTACGGGAGCTTTTGCTTATATAAACTGCTTGCAGACGCTTTCTCTGCCCAACACAGTGGAGGAGATTGCCATTGACGCATTCGGTTTGGGAGACGCGACAAATCTCGTCAGCATAACCGTCACGGGAGACGCTTCGACAGACGCCGGAGTCATTTACACAGACCAAAACAATTTTGCTCTGTATGTAAGAAACGCGGGACTCGGAGAAGGAAACGACAAGGGCGATTTGCTTATGTACGTCGCAAAGGGCAACAGCAAGGTGACGGAGTTTGCCGTGCCCGACGGCGTGACGTATATAGGCGCTTACTCGTTTAGCGGGAGCGCATATATAGAGTCGGTCACCGTGCCCGAAGGCATAACCATGTTGACGGGCTATGCGTTCGGCGAAATGGCAGCGCTCAAAAAGGTTACGCTGCCCGTGTCGTTGAAATATATCAAAGCAGGTATTTTGCCCGATCTTGACGACAACGGAGACTATGCTAGGAGGTGGGGCGGTTGTGGCATAATACCGCAGGTCGGTCCTTTTGCCAACTGCAACTCTCTTGAAGAAGTCAATTTCGAGGAGCTGGTCAATCTTGAGCTTATCGGGGACGGCGCGTTCAGAATGTCCGCCTTGTCGGAGATTTTTATCCCCGCATCAGTCAAGGAAATCAGAAGCCGCGCGTTCAGAGGCGTGGGAGGCTTCTTTACCGTTGACGAAAGCAACGCGGCGTATTCCTCCGACGAAAACGGAAATCTTTACAACAAGGACAAGACGCTTTTAATCAACATCAGCTTTGACGGAAAAGAGGTAATCGAAAATGTGTTTGCACCCACGGTGGACACGATAGCCGACTGCGCGCTTGACAACTCGGTCAATAGGAAATACAGCAGCACAATCAAAAAGCTGGTCATACCCGACAACGTAAAGTACATACAGGCAGAGGCGTTTTACACCAACAACATCGAGCACGTGGTTGTAGGCAGAGGAGTCGAGATAGTCGGGCAAGTGGCTTTTTACATCACCAACATCGACGAAAATTGGGCTACAATCAATAACTCCCTTACACTCGAGTTTTTGGGAGAAACGGTGCCCGTATTTTACGCCGACGCCATAAACCCGCAGTGTCTAATAGAGATTAAAACGCCTTCGGACAGCTTTGAGTCCTATTACACCACGTTTGTATATCTCGGACTGGAAACGTATCTGGACGACAGCGACGTAAAGATTGTCACCTACAACTTTGTCAACACGCAGGGCGAAAACCCCGACAGCGTCACCGCGCCCGCAGTCGTCGAAATGCCGACGGCAGTTTACGGCGGCAGCGAAACGGCATATTTTCAGGGCTGGTTCACGAAGAACGGTTCCGTCGACGGAGACTGGGGCGAAAGAGTCAAATTCCCTTATTTTTATCACGGCGAGGGCAGCGAAAGCACCGTTTACGCCTCGTGGGGAAATGAAAAATACGAGGACGGAACAAGCGCGCAGCTTGCTTACACCGTGCATGTCGGCGTCGACGACGGAGACGACGTAATCGGAGGCTCGGATTTCAAAATGTTCAACGGCAGAGTGTATTTCACATTCACCGCGGAAGAATACGGCCATTATGAGCTTTTCGGTACCAATGAAGTGTTGTTCGACAAGATACTGAAATTTGAACAGTACAAGGTTTTGGAGGACGGCTCGTTGCAGGACATGGGCACCAATTTCGTGTTGCAGGCGGGAGATACCGTGATTTGTGTCGTAACTTACAGCGGTTTGCCCGAGGAAGGGGTAATGGACTATATGTTCATGCAAAATACCTGGGCGTGATAAAAAAAACGGCGTAAAAAAAACGCCGTTTTTTTTCGTCAAACCTGCTTTATGCGCTTTGTTTTCAGAGCGGTGTGTGCTAAAATATAGAAATGAAGCTGACGGGAAAAACGGCGGTTGTCACCGGCGGAACAAAAGGCATAGGAGCCGAGCTTTGCCGACTTTTTTCGCAAGCGGTAGCAAATACGGTTTGTCTTGCGCGCAGCTGCGGCGAGGGCGAAAAAAACGGGATTTTTTACATCCCGTGCGACGTTTGCGACGCGGCGGCGGTGGAAAACGCCTTCCGCGCAATCGGGGAAAAATTCGGCAGAGTGGATTTTTTGATAAACAATGCGGGCATGGGCATTTCCGGCTCGGTGGAAAATACGTCGGAGCGCGATTTCGACAGCATTTCGGACGTCAATTTCAAGGGCACGTACAACTGCATACGCTTCGGTCTGCCGCTGCTTCGGCAAAGCAAGGGCAGGCTCGTCAACGTGTCCAGCGTGGCGGGGGCGATTGCCATACCCTATCAGGCGTTTTACTCCGCAACCAAAGCGGCGGTTCTCAGTCTTTCGGACGCGCTCAGAAACGAGGTGCGCCCCTTTGGCGTAAAGGTGCTTGCCGTCCTGCCCGGCGACGTGAAAACCTGCTTCACCGAGTCGAGAAGAAAAAATACCGACGAGGGAGTTTATGCCGCATACGCGGAAAATTCGGTTAAGGTTATGGAAAAGGACGAGCAGCAGGGGATGAGCGCCGCCTACGCCGCAAAAAAAATCTTTGCCTGCGCCGTCAAAAGAAATATGCCGCACGTCAAGGTCATAGGCGTGAAATACAAATTTTTGTATTTTGCGGCAGGCATTTTGCCGAGGCGGCTCAAAGATTGGCTGCTGTTCAAAATTTACGGCGGAGAGAGCTAAAATTGTTGACAATACATGAAAACAGTGCTAACATGCTGTGTATAAAGGATTTTTAAGGAGGTGATGAGGAAAATAAGGGCAACGCTGGCCGTTTTCGGCAGGAATTAAGGTTTGCGCCGTTTACCGCAAAACGGCAACGGTATAGGAAAAAAACATAATTAAAAAATATATAAAGGAGATTATATAATGAAAAAACTTTCCAAAATACTCGTCTGCCTGACTCTGGCTCTTGTCTTGTGCTTCGGTCTGACCGCCTGCGGCGAGTTTGACGGCAACTTCAAAACGGTTGCTTCGGCGGATGAAATTAACACTACTTTTGCCAAGGTGAACACCGAGGAATCGGATACCGAAACGGGTTATCAGCTCAAAGCCACCTTCAAAGGCGCGTTTGAAAACGAGCTGGGCAAGGGCGACATCGATATGACGATGAAGGGCAAGGTTTCCATAAAGGACGGAGTCAAATCCGCAATAGAGAGCACGATGACTTTTTCCGGCTCGTCCCAAGCCGGCGGGGTGTCTGTCAGCTATGATTCAGCGCTCGATATGAATGTTTACACGGGCGACGGCGCTATGTATACTCATACCGTCATGTCTTTAAACGGCGCGGAAACGGCAAATACAAAGATTAAGGTCGATTTCGGCGACGATTTGCAGTCGGTTCTCGACAATTTTGCAGGCATGGCAAGCGAGGGCGCGGAGGGTATAGATTTCTTCGCCATGACCGCAGCCGAGCTTGAAACGCAAAACATCAAGGTTTACATTGACAGCAACGAGAACGGCACGAAAATCAAGTTCGAGTTTGACGACACCGACAAGGGTGAAAATTCCGTTTTCGGAAAAGGTTCCGCAATCTTCTCTTTCGGAGCCAACAATCTTTTGAGAGGCTATCAGATGAAGTACGAAGTGCAGGGGCTTAAAGTTTTTGTCGAGCTTAAACCCTTCAACGGAAGCGTAACTCTGCCTAACGACCTCGATACCTATACGAGTTATTCTATCGGCTTTTAAACAATCGATTGAAAGCTCCCGCTTGCGGGAGCTTTTTTTATTCTGTTTGGGGCAAACGTATGGAGTTTAAGGATAAAAGCTTTGCTTCGTCGCGGCGGGTGTTTTTGCGCGTACGCTTTTTCTTGACCTGAAAGCCCCGCCCGTGATAAAATAACGCCGACGCAATATGAGACTGAGAAGAAAAAAGAATCTGGACAGCCTGCTGTCAGAAGCAGGCGACGCTGTGATCGACAAGGAAATAAGAGAAAAAAATTCTTCCGTACCCGTCCGCGATTATATTGATTTCGATGCCTTATTCGGTAGAAGCGCTCCAATATGGCTGGACGTAGGCTGCGGCAAGGGCGTTTTTTCCGTCGAGCTTGCAAAAAGACATAAGGAGGCGGTTCTTGTCGCCGTTGAGCGGATTGGAAACGTCATGGTGGAAGGAGCTTTGCGTGCCGTGCGCGAGAATATTTCCAACCTGCGCTTTTTGTGCGCGGGCGCGGAATATCTGCCGCGTTTTTTTCCGCCGTGCAGCGTTGAAAGGATTTTTCTCAATTTCAGCACGCCTTTCCCCAAGCCGTCCAACGAAAACAGGCGGCTTACTTATCCGCCGTTTTGCAAAATTTATTTAAGCATTTTGAAGGAGGGCGGCACGGTCGAGCTGAAAACGGACGACGCGGATTTTTTCGAGTATTCGGCGGATTCGCTGCTGTCCGTCGGCTTTTGCGTGACGGAACGCAGCACGGATTTTTGTTCGGAGGACAATATCGAGACCGAACACGAAAAGATGTACAGAAGCGAGGGAAAAAAGATTTTGCGGCTTGTAGCCGTCAAAAAAGGAGCCGATTATGACGCTGCTTGACAGACTCAAAGAAAACAGCGATGAAAAATTGAGGATTTTTAATGCGAGGCTTATTCCCTCCGTTGCGTCTGAAAGGATTTTGGGAGTGCGCAGTCCCGTGGTAAAGGCGTTGGCAAAGGAATTTTACGGAAGCGGGGAGGCAAGTCTTTTTCTTTCGCAGACGCCGCATTTTTATTTGGAGGAAAACAATCTGCACGGCTGTCTTTTGTGCAACATAAAGGATTTTGACGCAGCGCTTGCAATGACGGAGGAATTTTTGCCTTTTATTGACAATTGGGCGACAAACGATATTACCGCCACGGGCATGAAAATTTTTTCGCGGAACACGTCGGCGGTGAGAGGTTTTGTCGAAAGGTGGCTCAAAAGCGACAAAGCTTATACCGTGCGTTTCGGCATTGTGTGTCTGTTGTCTTATTTTCTCGGCGAGGCGTTTGAAGAAAGCGACCTGAATTTGCTTGCGTCGCTTAACGTAAAAAAAGAGTATTATGTCGATATGGCGGCGGCTTGGTATATCAGCGTCGCATTGGTAAAAAAGTACGACGTTGCCGTCAAGACGCTCGAAAAGGGGATTTTCGACGTGTGGGTGCACAACAAAGCAATTTCAAAAGCATTGGAGAGCTTCAGAATAGACCTTGACAAAAAGAACTATTTGCGGACCTTGAAAAGATAAAGGCGGCGATAAATTTGCCGCAGCGTCACAAAAGAGTTTAAATGAGCAAGAGAGAGAAAGAGAGACAAGCAAAAGGGCGAAAAGAAAACCGAAGCCGAAAAAAGGCTTCGGTTTTGTTGAGACAAAGGCGCAGTCTCTCTGGAGCGAATGATGGGAATCGCAAGGAGCGAAGCGACGGAATAGCAAGGCAAAGGAAATTTGCCGCAGCGTCACAAAAAAGTTTAAATGAACAAGAGAGAGAAAGAGAGACAAGCAAAAGGCGAAAAGAAAACCGAAGCCGAAAAAGGCTTCGGTTTTGTTGAGACAAAGGCGCAGTCTCTCTGGAGCGAATGATGGGAATCGAACCCACAACTAAAGCTTGGGAAGCTTTCGTTTTGCCACTAAACTACATTCGCAGCTTTTCGATTTATTATACAACAAATAATTTTTTTTGGCAACCGATAGGACGGATTTTGTTCAAACAAAAAATCCGCCCTGTTTTTGTTTTTGCGGACATGAAACCTTATAAAATATCGGACATAAAATATTAGTGGGAGTTTTTGCGAATATTATTTCGTTCCGCTCCGAAAATATTTTTAAAGAGGTTGTGTTATATGAGTTTTTGTGAATTTTTGGGAGGCTGCTGCGGCGGAAATAACAACAACTGCTGTCCTCCTCCCGCGCCCCCTCAACCCGTTTGCGTAGGCGTTGCGGGTCCAAGAGGACAGCGCGGCCCCGAAGGTCCCGTCGGTCCCCGCGGTCCTATCGGACTTACCGGCGCTCCGGGCCCTCAAGGTCCCCAAGGACCGCAGGGTCCCATCGGTCCTCAGGGGCTTCCCGGAGCGACAGGTGCAACCGGAGCGCAGGGACCTCAGGGTATACAAGGAGCGACCGGAGCGACGGGAGCCACCGGCGCGACCGGTCCGACAGGCGCAACAGGCCCCGCAGGCTCGGGCGCGACAGGCGCAACAGGTCCTACTGGTCCCACCGGAGCCACAGGAGCAACTGGCGCGACAGGTCCCGCGGGAACAGGGGCTACGGGCGCCACGGGCGCCACGGGTGCGACAGGTCCTATAGGTCCGACGGGACCTCAGGGAGTGCAGGGGCTTCAAGGTATTCAGGGCTTTGCGGGAGTCACGGGACCTACGGGAGCTACGGGCGCAACAGGTCCCGCAGGCACAGGTGCGACAGGCGCAACGGGTCCGACCGGTCCTACCGGTCCCACAGGTCCGACGGGACCTACCGGAGCAACTGGCGCGACAGGCTCTACCGGCCCGCAGGGCGTTCAGGGCTTGCAGGGTGTGCAGGGACCTACGGGCGCCACGGGCGCAACGGGTCCCGCAGGCACAGGCGGAGGACCGACAGGTCCGACTGGACCCACAGGAGCAACGGGCGCCACAGGAGCTACGGGGGCTACCGGTGCAACAGGTCCCACGGGCGCCACGGGACCTACAGGTCCGACAGGCCCGACAGGCGACGCCGGCGCAATAGGACTTACCGGTGACACAGGAGCAACGGGACCTACCGGTGCAACGGGTGCAACAGGAGCGACAGGAGCTACCGGTCCGACAGGCGATGCCGGAGCTGTGGGATTGACAGGTGACACGGGCCCCACGGGACCTACAGGCGCGACAGGTCCTACGGGACCTACCGGAGCAACGGGGGAGACCGGACCTACCGGTCCCACGGGGCCGACAGGGCCGACGGGACCAACGGGACCTACGGGAACAAACCCAATCACTCTTGCTTACAACTCGGGAGCTACAGCTGCCGACTTGACTCCCGGCGAAGCGGGCGCGGAGCCAGAGTATCTCATCGTTTCGTCCGGTTTTACCAAAACGGTGACGGGCGCGCCGGGAGCGACCATTACACTCGACGCCGCCAATTCAAACACTCCGATTGACGTGACTACGACGGGCACAATCGAGACCATAGCCTCGCACGCGACGGTGACGGCGCAGGCGGCGCTCAATACGGCTGACGTTACTTTGAAGCTAAGACTTTATATTGCGACGAGCGGGTCAAACACCTTCTTTATATTGCGACGAGCGGTTCAAACACCTTCAATTATACGGGTACCGAATATGACTACACGCCAAACCTTACCGGAACGGTCAACGCCAACACTTTGCTTACGCTCAATCAAACAAACGTCGGTCAGGCTGTGACAGAGGGCGACAGGCTGCTGTTCGTGCTTGTTGCCGACGACAGTCAATCGCCCGCGACTTCGACTCCAATCAGCCTTGCTGTTTCCGCTTCGGTGGGAATAGAATAAACGGCTGTCGTGAGACTCCTTGCGCGATTTAAAGCGACAAAAAAGCCCCCGAAAATCGGGGGCTTTTGAAATTTATCAGTCGTTTTGTCCGAGATGCTGATATTTTTTCACGCGCTCTTTGGCTTCTTCTTCCGCTCTTTCAAACAGTTTTTCCGCAATTTCGGGTTTTGTTTTGAGCAGGCTTGTGTAACGCGTTTCTTTGCGCAAAAATTCCTGATAGCTGCCGGTAGGCTCTTTGCTGTCCATAATGAAAGGATTTTTGCCTTCCTCGGCGAGCGCGGGATTGTAGCGATAAAGCTGCCAATATCCGCAGTCTACGGCTTCCTTGATGATTTGCTGAGGGTTGGACATATCGATGCCGTGATTTATGCAGGGAGCGTAAGCTATAATCAGGGACGGTCCGTGATATGCTTCCGCTTCTGACACCGCTTTGACCAGCTGGTTCATGTTTGCGCCCATGCCCACCTGCGCCACGTAAACGTAGCCGTAGGACATTGCCATCATGCCCAAATCCTTTTTCTTGATGCGTTTTCCCGCCGCGGCAAACTTGGCGACCGCGCCGGTAGGGGACGCTTTGCTTGCCTGACCGCCCGTATTGGAATAAACCTCGGTGTCGAGAACGAGCACGTTTACGTCTTCGCCGCTTGCAAGCACGTGGTCGAGTCCGCCGTAGCCGATGTCGTAAGCCCAACCGTCGCCGCCGAAAATCCATACGGATTTTTTGACGAGGCAGTCCTCCATCTTGGCAAGCTCGTTTGCTATCGGTCTGACTTTTCCTCTGGCGTTTTCTATAATCTCGGTTTTTACAGCCTGCGCGGCTTTTTTGCTGCCTTCCGCATCGAATTTGTTGTCAAGCCACAGCTTTGCGGCAACTTTCATTTTTGCCGTGCCGATTTCAAGCACCTGATTGAGCAGGTCTGTGACCTTGTTTCTGCGTTGCAGGTATGCGAGGTTGATGCCGAATCCGAATTCCGCGTTGTCCTCGAACAGGCTGTTCGCCCATGCGGGACCGTGACCGTCCTTATTGGTGGTGTAGGGGCACGTGGGCGCGCTGCCGCCGTAAATGGAGGAGCAGCCCGTAGCGTTTGCGATGACCATTCTGTCGCCGAACAGCTGTGTTATCAGCTTGACGTAAGGCGTTTCGCCGCAGCCGGCGCACGCTCCTGAAAATTCAAACAGAGGCTGCTCGAACTGGCTGCCTTTGACGGAGAATTTGTTGAGTCCGCTTTCCACCTGACGAACCTTTTCGGCAAATTCCCAATTTTCCGTTTCGTTGACTTTGTCCGCGGGAGTCATGACCAAAGCCTTCTGCTTTGCGGGGCAGACGTTGGCGCAGCTTCCGCAGCCCGTGCAATCGAGGGGAGAAACCTGTATTCTGTATTTGGCTCCCTTGACTCCCGTCGCGGGCTTGGTTACAAATCCGTCGGGCGTCTTTTCGTTTTCGTCTATGAGCACGGGACGTATGCAGGCGTGAGGGCAGACAAGGCTGCACTGGTTGCACTGAATGCAGTTTTCGCTCTGCCATACGGGAACTTCGACGGCTATTCCGCGTTTTTCAAACTTTGTGGTGCCTGTGGGCACTACTCCGCTGACGTTGAAGGCGCTCACGGGCAAAGTATTGCCTTTTTGAGCTATTATCGGTCTGATAAAGGATTCGTAATATTGATTGTCGGTGACTTCGGGAAGCGCCGCGCCCTTGTCGGTGGTTGCCCACTCTGCGGGCACTTTGACCTCGTGCAGTCCTTTTATAGCGTTTTCGATTGCCGCGTTGTTGGCGTTGACAACCTTTTCGCCTTTTTTGCCGTATGTTTTGAGAACAGCCGCCTTCATGTATTTTTCGGCTTCCTCATAGGGGATTATGTTGGCAAGCTTGAAAAACGCCGCCTGCATAACCATGTTGGTGGATTTGGCGCTGCCCGACTCTTTGGCGATTTTCAGTCCGTCGATTGTGTAGAATTTAAGATGCTTTTGCGCAATCTGGTTTTTGACGAAAGCGGGCAGTTCTTTTTCCAACTCGCTGTCGCTCCACGAGCAGTTGAGCAGGAAGGTGCCTCCCTCTTTGGCTTCGCCGAGCATATCGTAGCGGGTAACATAAGAGGAGTTGTGGCAGGCGATGAACTCCGCCTGGTCTATGAGATAGCTTGACTTGATGGGGCTTTTGCCGAATCTCAGGTGGGAAATGGTGATGCCGCCTGATTTTTTGGAGTCGTACTCGAAGTAACCCTGAGCGTAAAGGTCGGTGTGGTCGCCGATAATCTTTATGCTGTTTTTGTTGGCGCCGACTGTGCCGTCGCTGCCGAGACCGTAGAACTTGCAGCGCGTCGTGCCCTCGGGAGCCACGTCTATCATTTCGTCTATGGCAAGAGAGGTGCGCGTAACGTCGTCGTTTATGCCCACCGTGAAGTGGTTCATGGGTTTTTCGCTGTCGAGGTTCTTGTAAACGGCGTTTATCATGGAAGGAGTGAACTCCTTGCTTCCGAGACCGTAGCGTCCGCCCACGACAACCTTGCCGCGCAGCTTGCCCGTTTCGCTGAGCGCCGTAACGACGTCGAGGTAGAGGGGTTCGCCCAAGCTGCCCGCTTCCTTCGTTCTGTCAAGCACGGCGATTTTCTTGACCGTTTTGGGCAAGGCTCTGACAAATCTTTCCGCGCTGAAAGGACGGTAAAGTCTGACTTTGAGCACGCCCACCTTTTCTCCTCTGCGCGTGAGGTAATTGACCGTTTCTTCCGCCGCGTCCGCGCCGCTGCCCATGAGTATGATGACCTTGTCCGCGTCGGGCGCTCCGACATAGTCGAAAAGGTGGTACTCTCTGCCCGTGAGTTTGGACACCTGCTTCATATATTTTTCCACGATTGCGGGAGTTGCCATATAGTATTTGTTTGCGGCTTCCCTGTTCTGGAAATAAATATCGGGGTTCTGCGCCGTGCCCTGCAACTGAGGATGCTCGGGATTGAGCGCGCGTCTTCTGAATTCGTCGACGTATTCCGTTTTGAGCAGCTTAGCCATGTCGGCATAGTCTATGGCGTCGATTTTGCTTACCTCGTGGCTTGTTCTGAAACCGTCGAAGAAGTGCAGGAAGGGCACCTTTGCTTCAAGAGTGGACAGGTGCGCGACAAGCGCGAGGTCCATGGCTTCCTGAACGCTGTTGGAGGCGAGCAACGCAAAGCCCGTCTGACGGCACGCCATAACGTCCTGATGGTCTCCGAATATGGACAGCGCATGCGCGGCGAGGGCGCGTGCCGAAACGTGGAAAACGCAGGGCAGCATTTCGCCGGCGATTTTGTACATATTGGGAATCATGAGCAGAAGTCCCTGACTTGCCGTAAAGGTCGTTGTCAGAGCGCCTCCGACGAGAGAGCCGTGCACCGCTCCCGCGGCGCCTGCCTCAGACTGCATTTCGGCTATTTTGATTTGCTGTCCGAACAGGTTTTTTCTGCCTGCCGCGCCCCATTCGTCGGCGATTTCCGCCATGGGGGAAGAGGGCGTGATAGGGTAGATTGCGGCAACGTCGGAAAAGGCGTATGCCACGTGGCTGGCGGCGGTATTGCCGTCTATTGTGATTTTGGTCATTATATGTCCTCCGTAAAAATTTTTACATGAAAAACGGTTGCCCGCAAGGCACCGTTAAAATTATATAGTTTCGGGCGGGTTTAGTCAATCGTTTTGCGGGAAACGCGGCGACAATTTTGCTTTTTGGCGAAAGTAAAGACGTCGGAGAGGGAACCGACCGCGGGGTCGGAATAACGGCGCCCGAAAACGCGCGGCTTTTAAAGCGCAAGGCTTCTTTTTTTGTCGGGTTTTGTTGACTAACCGAGAGGAAAAATGATATACTGAAAAACAGCGTAAAAAATGCTGCGGAAATATTAAAATGACGGAAGAAAGAAAGGTTATCATCAGGCTGGAAAACGTGACCTACAAATATAAGGTCTATCAGGACGACGGCGCGCCCCCCACAGAGGAAAAGGGCGTGCAGAATGTCAGTCTGGAAATATTTGAAGGAGAGTTTCTTGCTCTGGTCGGGCACAACGGCAGCGGCAAAAGCACTCTTGCAAAGCTGCTCAACGGGCTTTTGCTTGCGCAGTCGGGAGAGGTTTGCGTCGACGGGTTGAATCCCAAGGTGAAAAAAGAGCTTTACAAAATACGCGAGCAGGTCGGAATGGTGTTTCAGAATCCCGACAATCAGATGATAGCGTCCATTGTGGAGGACGATATCGCTTTCGGACCGGAAAACCTCGGAGTGCCGCGCGAGGAAATCGTAGAGAGGGTGGAGGGCGCGTTGGAATCCGTAGGCATGAGCGAATATCACGACAAGACGCCCACAAAGCTTTCGGGCGGGCAGAAGCAGCGCATCGCAATAGCGGGCGTGCTTGCCATACGTCCGCGCGTTCTTGTGCTGGACGAGGCGACGTCAATGCTCGACCCGCAGGGGAGAAAAGACGTTATGGACACGGTAAAACGCTTAAACCGCGAGGGCATAACGGTGGTGGCGATTACGCACTTCATGGACGAGGTTACTGAAGCCGACCGCGTGGCGGTGTTAAGCGAGGGAGAACTGGTTATGCAGGGCGCTCCGCGGGAAATTTTTAAGGAAAAGGACAAGCTTCACGGCTACGGTCTTGACGTGCCGAGAAGCGTGGCGCTTTCACACGAGCTTTTTAGCGCGGGGCTTGAAATCGAGCCTGCGATTTTCGACGTTGACGAATTGGGAGACGAGATATGCCGATTGCTGTCAGACAACTGAATTTTGTTTACAATCCCAAAACGCCGTATGAAAAGCACGCCCTGATTGACGTGAATTTAGAGGTGAACGACGGCGAATTTTTGTGCATAGTGGGGCACACGGGCAGCGGAAAGAGCACCTTTGTGCAGCATCTAAACGCGCTTGTGCCCGTTCAAAGCGGCTTTGTGGAGGTCAACGGTTTAGACCTCACGCTAAAAAAGAAAAAACTGCGGAGAGAAATGCTGAAACAGCTGCGCGGACAGGTGGGTATGGTATTCCAATATCCGGAGTATCAGCTGTTTGCCTCCACAGTCGAAGCGGACGTGGCTTTCGGTCCGCAGAATATGAAGCTTTCAAAGGAAGAAATTGACGAAAGGACGAGAGAAGCGATAGCGTCGGTAGGTCTGGATTTCGACGAGGTTTCGGGCAAATCCCCCTTCGAGCTGTCCGGAGGCGAAAAGCGCCGCGTTGCGCTTGCCGGAGTGCTGGCGATGCGTCCTTCGGTGCTAGTGCTGGACGAACCTACCGCAGGTCTCGACCCACGCGGAAAAAAGGAAATTCTGGATTTGGTGGTGGAGCTGAGAAAAAATCACGGAAAGACAATCGTCATGATTTCCCACGACATGAACGAGGTGTACGAATATGCCTCTCGGGTCGCCGTATTCGTAGACGGCACGGTGAAATACCTTATGTCTCCGGAGGAGCTTTTCAGAAAATCCGACGAGCTTGAAGGCATTGGGCTTGAAATGCCGCAGATGGCGGCGCTGTCCAACCGTCTGGAAGCGGAGGGGATAAATCTGGGCTGTCGCCCCCGCAACGTCTCGGCGATGACAGAGGCTGTTCTGGATTACGCGAGGGCGCACGGCAAATTGCCGCAGACAAAGGAGGAAGGCTGATGTTCAGAGACGTGGCATTCGGGCAGTATTATCCCGCCAAATCCTTTGTGCACCGCATGGACCCGCGCGTGAAAATCCTGCTCAACCTGCTTTATATGATAACGATTTTTCTCGTGCAGTCCTATTTCGGATACGCGCTTATGCTTGCGTATCTGCTTATCAGCATTTTTGCGTCCCGAATCCCCTTGAAAAGCGTGCTGAAAAGCGTTAAGGGCATAATTTTTCTCGCGCTGTTTACCGCGATTATAAATTTGTTTTTTGTAAAAAGCGGCAACGTGCTTGTCGATTGGTGGATATTCAGAATTACCGACGACGGAGTGAATTTTGCCGTCAAAATGGTGGTCAGGCTTGTGTTTATCGTAACAAGCGCCTCGCTGCTGACGCTCACTACCACGCCCGTCGATTTGACTCACGGCATAGAAAGCCTGTTGAAGCCGCTTACCTGGATAAAGGTGCCCGTGGACGAATTTGCGCTCATCATGAGCATAACGCTCAGGTTCATACCCACGCTTATGGACGAAACGGACAGGATAATTCGGGCGCAGAAGGCGCGCGGAGCAAGCTTCGATACGGGGGGACTGATTGCGCGCGCAAAGGCGTTTGTGCCTATTCTTATTCCGCTTTTGGTAAACGCTTTCAGACGCGCGGAGGAGCTTGCGCTGGCTATGAACGCGCGCTGCTACGAGGGAGCACGCAAACGCACCAAAATGAAAAAATTGAAATTTTCTTGGAGAGACCTCGCGGGAACCGTTTTTACCGTGCTGTTTATCGGCGGAGTCATTACGTTGAGGTATCTCCCCGCCGAATTGTTGGAGTCGGTAAAATGGATGACCTTTTGACGCGCCGCGTGAAAATAGGCGTTCAGTATATAGGAACGAAATATTGCGGCTGGCAGTCCCAAAAAAACGCGGTTTCCGTTCAGGAGCTTGTGGAAAAAGCGCTTGGCGGGGTTTTGGGGCACGAGGTCAGACTTACCGCGAGCGGCAGGACGGACGAGGGAGTGCACGCAAGACGGCAGGTTGCGCATTTCGATACCGACGTTGAAATAAAACCCTTCAATCTGATTCTCGGCGCAAACGTCAGACTGCCCGACGACATAGCCGTCGTCGACGCGGAGTATACAGATAACTCTTTCGACGCAAGGAGAGACGCCAAGCGAAAAACCTACGTCTACCGTATGTACGTGGACAGCGTGAGGCGTCCCTTTCTCGACGTCAATCATTTGCAGATTTACAGACAGCCCGACCTGTCCGCGATGAATAAGGCGGCAGCCGCGCTTGTCGGCAGGCACGACTTCAAATGCTTCTGCGCGACGGGCGGCAACGCAAAGACCTTTGTCAGGGAAATTTTTTCCTGTGACGTGCGGCAGGAGGGGAATATAATAGAAATATCGGTTTGCGGCAACGCTTTTTTATACAACATGGTGCGCATTGTTGCGGGTACTCTTTTGTGGGTGGGGCGCGGAAAAATAAAGGCGGAGGACTTGCCGCAAATCATCGCTTCAAAAGACAGGTCAAGGTGCGGAAAGACTCTTCCGCCGCACGGTTTGACGCTTGAAAGCGTCGAATATTGAAATAAAAGGAAAAAAAGAGCCGTCGGACGAAAAAATTTGCTTTTCAACGCTTGACACGTCCGACGCATTTTTATATAATTGAAAGGCTGTGAATAATCAAGGCGGGTATTTTTAAGCTCTGCCCGTCGCTTCTGCCTCTCCACTGGGCGTGGTTATTCGACCGTGAACGGCAAATCTTAAAGCAAAATCAGGAGAAAACAATCATGAAAAGTTTTATGGCCAAGCCTGAAACTATACAGAAAAAGTGGTATCTGATAGATGCCGACGGTCAGGTTTTGGGCAGACTCGCAAGTCAGGTGGCTGCAATTCTTCGCGGCAAAAACAAGCCCGAGTTCACTCCCAACGTCGACACGGGCGACCATGTGGTGATTATCAACACGGACAAGGTTGTGCTTACCGGCAAAAAGCTTGAACAAAAGCTTTATCGCCGTCACTCCGGCAAGCCCGGCAATCTCAAGGAAATCAAGTACGGCAAGCTTATGGCGGAAAGAAGCGATTTCGCCGTCATGCAGGCAATCAAGGGTATGCTTCCCAAAAACAGTCTCGGAGCGGCAATGCTCAAAAAGGTGCGCGTTTACAAGGGCGCGGAGCACGAGCAGCAGGCGCAGCAGCCGCAGCCTTTGACATTGGCGGATTGATTGAGGTGAATTATGGCGACAAAAATAGCTAAGAGTAAAAAAATACAATATTGGGGCACGGGCAGGAGAAAGAAATCCATTGCGCGTGTGCGCGTTTTGCCCAACGGCAACGGCAGCATTACCATCAACGGCAGGGATATTGACAACTATTTCAATCTGGACACGTTGAAGTATATCGTGCGTCAGTCGCTGGTTCTCACCGATACGCAGACCAAATACGACGTTGCCGTCAATGTTCACGGCGGCGGTTTTACCGGTCAGGCGGGCGCCATACGTCACGGCATAAGCCGCGCTCTGGTGCTTGCGGGAGAGGACAAGGACAAAATCAAAAAGGCAGGCTTCCTCACGCGCGACCCCCGCATGAAGGAGCGCAAAAAATACGGATTGCACAAGGCGAGAAAAGCGCCGCAGTTCTCCAAGAGATAATTTTTGCTTTCCGTGCACAGACTTCAAAATTCAAACCGCCGTTTTCGCAGACGAAAACGGCGGGGTTTTTTTTTTGGTTTTTTTGTTATATGTGGATGGACGGTTTTTTGCGGTTGCTTTTTAGGTAATATGCGAATGCACAAAAAGCATCGCATCGAGAAATTTATGTAAAACAGATTGACGTATTTGCGTATCTTTAATTTATTGAGAATCGGAAGCGCTGTTTTGATTTTGAAGTTCTTCCTTCAATTGAGAAACAGAATAAGCTTCGATGCGACTTAAAACAGAGTTGATGTTTAAAATATTGTCAATAACCTGTTGCAGCTCGTCCTCCGTGCAGATTTTGTCAAATAAAAAATTGTATTCATATAATGCATTTTGCCCGTCCGCATTGCATATTTCTTGCCCTTTGGGGGTTAATTTAATATACGAAACACGCATATTGTCGCTTTTCTGATATCGTTCAATGAGTCCGAGATTGACAAGTTTTTTTACCGCGCGGGAAGTGGTGAATTTAGAAATACGCTGGCTTTCGATAATTTCGGAAATCGAAAATTCGCGCTGATTGTTGAAAAGATAAAAGATGATATTGGCTTCCGAAATATTCAGGTCGAAGACAGCCAGGATTCCTTTGTTTGCCAACTCTCCCATAAAATAGGTATTCATTGTCGTGAGCATATGCACTCTTGCCGTATTAAATTTTTTAATAAGTTGTTTGTTCATTTTCTCTGTCAAATTTTTTAATGATAAAATTATAATAAGCATTTTGGGTTTTGTCAATTTGATAAAATACATTTGCAAAAAAAATATTGTTGCAAAAGCGCAATTATTGTAAAAACGCTTGACAAGCTGTTTTATATGTGTTAAATTGGACATGCAAAATCAAACATAGGAGGAAGAAAATGGCACTAAAAAAGAAAATTGCGGTGATTGTTATATTGCTGTCGGTGACTGTCATGTGCTGTTGGGTGCTTGCCGCCTGCAATTCGCAGGTCAAGGTGACATTCGATACGCAGGGCGGCAGCGCGGTTTTGTCGCAATCGCCAAACAAAGGCGGAACAGCAAGTCTGCCCGAAGAGCCGACAAGAAGCGGTTATGAATTCGACGGATGGTATATAGACAGAGACTTGTCTGCCGAATTTGATTTTCAGACGGCTCTGACAGAAGACATTGTGCTTTATGCCAAATGGTTGAGGAAGTACAATGTCGTATACAACACCATGGGCGGAAGCAGTATAGAATCGGATACGGTAAAAGAGGGAGAGCTGCTCTTGCCGCCTCAGACTCCTTTAAGAACGGGCTACAATTTCAGCGGCTGGTATACCGATATGTCGTGCAACGAGGCGTACGGGTTTTCCAATCCCGTAACCGAGGACATGACGTTATATGCAGGTTGGAGCCAAAAAACATACTATTCCGTTCAATTCTTTGTGGGAAAATATGACGAAAATTCGTCATGGCAGCCTTACGGCGACGTAATATGGGCGGAGGCAGGTTCGCAGATTAGTTTTCCCGATGACCCTAACCCCATAGTCATCAGCGGGATTCACAAGCAATGGACGTTTGCGGGCTGGGACAAGACAATTGACTGTGTTTTGGAAAACACAAAACTGTATGCCACTTATGTCTACGAGGACGAAGCGACGCGCTACGTCATGGGCGGCTGGGGTACGGCCGACGATCCTTACATATTGTACGACGCGATTGATTTGAATGTTTTTATACAAAGCTTGAACGAAGGCTGGGAAAACGCGGCGGACGGATACTATAAATTGTATCAGGACGTAAGCATAGCCGCAGGCGTAAATTCCTTGGCTCACAAAATACCCGAAGGCTTGTCGGAGACGGAAGCCAAGCGTTTTACGTTCTGCGGTACTTTTGACGGCAACGGCAAGACCATATTGTTCGACGGGGGTTCGCTTGAAAACAATTTTTTGGAAAGCAACTACGGCACAATAAAAAATCTGACAATAAGTTATTACAAAAATGAAGACGGTCACGACGTCAGTTTTGTGGGCGACAATCACGGCACGATGACGGATGTGTCGTACACCACTATTTACAACTCGCAATACAATCTGTACAGTTTTGTCGGAGCGCCTCTGTGCGTAAACAATTACGGCACGATTTCGGCGAAGAATGTCCTTGCGCTGAGCGGTCTTCTGTCTTTTTCGGGCGAGGGCGCCGGTATATGTGTGAACAATTTCGGCACAATCAAAAATCTTGTGAGCGACGCTCTGTTTCTCAGGTCCGGCGCAGGAGACTATTCGATTTCGGGCATAGCCGTCAACAATTTCGGTCGTATCGAAAAATGCCTTGTATCAGGCGCGGCGTTCGGCGACTATGCATACGAAAGCTCGCAGTTTTCCGGCATTGTTTACCGCAATTGCGCAGGCGCGTCCGTTTCCGATTGCATCACGGCGGCGGCGATTTACGTATTTGAAACCGCGGGCGGCGCGTGTTTTATCAACGAGGGGAAGATAGAGAATTTTTATCTGTGCGATAGAACCGTTTGTGATACTTTTCTCTTTTCTTATATATGCCTCTATACCGGTTACTTTGCTTATTATTACTCTGCCTACGCGTTTGCTATTGTTGAAAACTTTGCGGGAGTCTCGGTTTACAATACGGCGGAAGGACAGATAACGGGTTGTTTCGCAGGCGGTGCCCAGCTGGGGACTTTGCCCGACGAAATAGTAAATTTTCATTTGAATATCGACTGGCATTTTTATGTCATCGACCTGAAAAAGGTGGGAGGGGTGTGCCTCTTTGCGGGGGGCGATTCGGAAATATCCGATTGCGCCGTGAGAAATTTGTACGGGCTCACCGGCGGAGGAGTTGTTTACGAAATGTACGGAAACGCCTCGGCGGAAAACTGCTTGACACGGTGTTTGAGTAATGAGGCATTCGAAAGCGAAGAAGAGATTTTCAGCGAGGGAGAGTTTGTGGGAGCGGCGTTTTTGATGAGGGAAAATTCTCAGCTGAAACAAATTACGACTTCGTTAAATCAATGGAACAGCAATGACGGCTCGGAAAACAATTTCAGAACATCGTTGAAGCTGGCGGGACTTGTCTTCCGCGCCGAGGACGACGCCGTGATAGAGGACAGCTATGCAGAAGTATGGGCAGTCGCGGACGAGGTTGCGGGATTGTGTTACGATTTCGGAGGAAAAAGCATAATCGACTGTTGCAGCTATGTTCGGCCCGCCAATTTCGGCATGAGCGCGCTAGCCTACGGCTGCGTCTATCTGAGAGAGGGCAGTCTTGTGTCGCTTGCCGGCAGCTCGGAAAATGCCGTGGACGCAGACGGGAGAAAAGCTTCTTTTGAAATAAATCAGCTTAACGCCGCCGAGCTTTGCGCGTTTGTCATTTACAACTACGGAACGATAGAGTCACTGTTGCTCAATCACGAATCAAACGCCGAAAACACTTTGTCGCTGTTCAGGGGCAGATGGGGAGAAAACGAGGTTGTTCCCCAAGTGAGCGCAATTGTTGCCGCGCACAATTTCGGCACGGTGCGCGATTGTGTGATAAACGTCGTTTACAGCGGATACGGAGAAAGCCAATATGCCTGGCTGCCTCAATACGGATTTTTAAAGTCGTCAGAGGCTTCCGGCGGCATAGTGGGAATCAATTATCAGAACGGCGTTGTCAAAAACTGCTCGGTCTACGGTATATCCGTTGTCTCGGACAAAGCCGCCGGCGGCATTGCGGGACGCAGCCTCGGAGGGGAAATAACAGACTGCTATGCCGACCTTTGCGTTGCGCAGGCGCCTCAGGCGGGTGGAGTCGTGGGCTATGCCCTGGATACCGATATTCTCAGATGCGTGGCGCACAACAACAGCTCCTGGCAGGGAGAGGAGTATGAAGATTTGTCTCTGCGTTACGGAGACGGCTACGGCAACATCGCAGGCGCCATAGAGGGAGGCTCCGTTTCCGATTGCGCTTATCGCTCCGATGAGTCGGGAAAGAGCGCGGTTGCCGCGCGGGTGTTCAGGGCGTATTCAGGAAACGGCGGCATAGACACAAAGAGATACGAAAGCGACTGCTTTGGTTCCTCGGGCTTGCTGTTCTGCTTTGAATATCGCGGTTTGTCTGTTTCCGAAAACATCAAAGCCGTATGCGCGGAGGTCGAAAGCAGGCTGCTCTCTCAGGAAAAAGCCTTTTCAAAAGCGAGCGACGGTTTGCCCTTTTCGTCGGTAAGTAAAGAAAATCTGAAAAATTCTACCAAAAACACGTTTCTCAGTTATTACGTACGGCAAGAGCTTTGCGTCAGGTACGGAGAAAGCGGAGTTGAAGTTCTTGAATTTGAGAGACTGCTGGACGGCATAGAGCTTTATCGAGAGACAGCCGGGGAGGCGCCGGATTTGGACGGAGGGGCTTCCGCAATATGGCTGGACGACATGACAAAGGACGAGCTTTTGCGTTTCCTGACTATTTCGCCTCAATTTAATGAATGGTTTACCGGTCTCAGAAGCAGAGCGATGGAGCTTGGCAACTATTGGGAGCTCGCGCCTGCTTACAACAATCTCATTGGATATGGCGTGGTTGGAAATTTGAAACCTTGGTTCCGCGAGGGGCTTGACTTTTTGCTCGGCAAGCTTGCTTCTTACGACGACTCCATGGGATTGAAAAGCCAATATATGCGCGCCTGGATAAACGCTCAATACGGAGCGGACAGCGAGATGGCGGGATGGTTTTGCGAGCTGTGCGCGTCGGGCGTTATTCCCGAGGGCATGTCTCCGTGCGGCATTGATTATATGCCGGAAAATACTTTCATTTCGTATTTCAAGCATAAAGCGATTCGCAGCTTGGGAGTCGAATACGAGCAGATGTCCGATGAATTTCTGTCTTTTTTATACAACAGATATGAAAACTGGGATACAGCATGGACATACAAAAATTACTTTTTGCTGAGCACGTATCTTGACTGGGCGGTAAAAGGCATTTACGGCGAGACAAGCCAAGAGTTTGCTTGGTGGCAGTCTGTTAAAAAATTGAACACAGACAACTGGATTGACGTCGCAGGAGCAAAGGGCGTCAAGTACTATCTGACGACGGAAGCCTGTCAAAAGCAGCTCGGTTCTTTGAGCGACGGCTTCAAAGGCTGGCTTGTTTCCGCTCTCGACAGCTGGGACGGAAGCGGTCTGCTGAGTGAATTCCTTTCCGACTCGGCTGCCGGTACGGGATATTTTTCTCAGTATGAAGAAATGCGCGCCGCCGAAGGTATTTATTTTTCCTGGTTGGACAAAGCGGACAAACAGACCGTCTTGGATTATCTGAATTATATGACTTCGGATTCGCTGTTGGTTGCAAGCAACAGATTTTACAAACATTTAAACTATGGCAGCGCTTCGACTAACGCGATGCTGGTTGCGGCGATAAATCAGTGGGACGGAAGCGGATTGCTCAGCGAGCATCTGCGCAGGTTGAGCCGGGAGGGCGTGACGTTCTTTTATTATAACCAATGGGTAACCCTTAGCTTTAGAGAAGAATTTGCGATGCTTTATTTTGCACGGGGACCAAAAATATGAAAAATTTTTCAAAGGAGAAAATTATGAAAAAGGTAAAATGTATTTTGATTTTTGCGCTTGTCTTGCTTGCGCTTGTTTGCTTTGCGGCTTGTGAAAAAACGTATTGCGAAGTGATTTTCGACACGGACGGAGGCAGCGCGATAGCCTTGCAAAGTGTCGAAAAAGGCTCCGCTGCGACAAAACCCGCCGAAAGTCCGACCAAAACGGGATTTGTGTTCGACGGCTGGTACAAGGACGCCGAATTGACCATTCCTTTCGATTGGGAAAGTCCCGTTTATGAAAACACTACCGTTTACGCAAAATTCAGTCCGGCTGCATTGAAGCGTACTGTCACGTTTGAAGGAAACGGCGGCAGTCCTACTGTTTCGCAGACGGTGAACGACGGTGGAAAAGCCGTCTTGCCCGAGCCGCCGTCCAAGACAGGATACGCATTCAAGGGGTGGTTTCTTGACAACGGTACCTTTTCCGAGGGATTTGATTTTGAAACGGTTGTTACGTCGGACGTTACGCTTTACGCCAAATGGACAAGGGTTTTTGTCGTGACTTTTCACAACGAAAACGGCAACGCGATAAGCGCTCAGACCGTCGAGGAAGGGCAGACGGCAGCTGAACCGACAGATGTGTTCTACAACGGCACAGAGGAAAATTGGATGCTTGAAGGATGGTATACCGAAGAAGAGCTTGAAACCGCATTCGATTTCTCGACGCCGATAAATTCCGACATAGAATTGTGGACGAACTGGGTGAGAGCCTTTGAGGTTGCTTTTGAAAACAACGGCGGCGCCGTGATTGCTTCGCAGACGGTGACCGAAGGGGGAAAAGCCGTCTTGCCCGAGCAGCCGTCAAGACAGGGATATGTTTTCAAGGGATGGTTTCTTGACAACGGTACCTTTTCCGAGGGATTTGATTTTGAAACGGTTGTTACGTCGGACGTTACGCTTTACGCCAAATGGACAAGGGTTTTTGTCGTGACTTTTCACAACGAAAACGGCAATGCGATAAGCTCTCAGACCGTCGAGGAGGGGCAGACGGCAGCTGAACCTACTGAGGTCACGTGCGACAAATCCGGTGATTGGCGCTTTGAAGGATGGTATACCGAAGAAGAGCTGCTCAACGTCTTTGATTTCGACGCGACGCTTACCTCCGATACGGAGCTGTGGGCGGGCTGGAGTCAATGGTTTACTTTGAAATTTATTGACAGCTCGGGGACTTATGCGGATATAGAGGATATCGAAGTGAAAGCAGGCTCTTCCCTCAGGGATGTGCCGGAATTGGAAAGAGACGGGTTTGAATTCCGGGGCTGGTGCAGTTACGGTTACTCCGCAGAGTTAAGGTTTGATAATATCTCAAACAATATGAATTGCTTTGCAAGATGGGATAAAAAAGCCGACAGGACAAGCGAAGGACATCAAGGATTGTACACGCTTAATTTGAATGCAGATTGCTGGGTTGACCGCGTCGGTTATCTGGGATTTGTGCGGTGGCTCGATTATGATTTTAAGTATGCAGATAGCAATACCGTGTGGGGCGACCCCGACGGCGGCACGTTTCTTGAAAATATATTCGACCCGAGCTTGGCGTATTTGTTCGGAGAATTTGCTTCGTTGTGGGACGGCAGCGGACTGCTCAGTGACTTTATCACAACAAAAGTGTCAGGCGTCTCGCAGAAATATTACGATATGACGGGCTGGACAAAAAGTGATTTAAACAGAGCTTGGTCTGAAATCAAAGAGGCGCAAGGCTTGACATTGTGCTGGATTGATTCCGCTGCGCCTGAGACAGTGATTTACTATTTTGAAAAACAGCTGTATCTGTCGGAGAACGATGCCGTTTTAAAATCGATGCCTTACGCCTTCGGTTTGGAAATAGTGAACGTCATTAAAAACTGGAATCGCTTGACTTTGCTGACAATACATTTGGATGGAGTTTACACCGCAGTGCACAGTTACTATCCGTATTGGCAGGCTTTGAAAACAGCACAAGGAATTCTCAAAATACCTGACGACGGCGGAGAAACAGACGGTCCTGTCGTTTCGGACTACTCTAAGATGTCCGATTGGCTCAAAGCAAAAACACTGGATAAATACGGAGAAACAAGCGAACAGTATTGGGCGCTGATAAATGAAATCCTCAATCCGGAGTTTCGCGGGTACGTGGATTGCGACACTAATCCTTCGGGATTTGTAGTCTGGATAGAGGACGACAGCGGGTGGTATTCATGGAGCGATTCTTCTTTGAGAGAGTCGGAGTTTGTGGAAATAAGGGCATTGCTGGTGCAATGGGCAAACGAGTTTGCTTCGGCAACGGAGTAAACGGTTTCAACAAAAAAGCAGACGTTTACGTCTGCTTTTTTGTTGTATACTAACCGATTTGGATTGCAAACAGCGAGACTTGTTGACTCTCGGCAATCGGTTGTGTTAAAATCACAGAAAACGAATAGGCTTTGTCGGGCATATGTTTTTTGATGGCTTATGCCGACAGAGCTTTCTTAAAATTTTGAACATTATGCTTAAAGCGTTTTGACGTTTCTAAGGTCAATGAATAAATTGAAATTGGACAAATAATTTTGACGGATAAGGATATTTTCTGTATGGTTGCCGATTTTGAAAAAAACGCTGCTGCTTACGACGCGATTTGCGACAGTTGGGCAGAAACGAGAAATAAAAGCCCAATCAATCGTTGCGTCGTGCAGTTTGCCGCCCTGCTTGAAAAAGGCTGTCACGTGCTGGACATAGGCTGCGGCACAGGTTTTCCCATTGACGCGTATTTGAGCGGGCAGGGGTTTTCCGTCACGGGCATCGACGTTTCGGCAAGGATGCTGGAAAAGGCAAGAAAACTAAACCTTAAAAACGCGCGCTTTTTGCTCGCCGACGCGGCGGAGTATTTTTCCGATGAGCAATTCGGCGGCGTCATAGCCTTTGATTCGCTGTGGCATCTGTCTCGAAATAAGCAGCTTGAAGCGTATTTTCATATTGGCGCCATGCTTAAAAGGGGCGGATATTTTTTGTTTACCCACGGAAAAAGAGAGGGGGAGACGTCGGGAGAGATGTTCGGAGAAAAATTTTTTTACTGCGCGCACGACATGGCGGCTGTCACAGACGTTTTGCGGAGCAACGGGATGGAAATCGTAGCTTTGACGGAGGACTACCGCGAAGAAACGACGGGACACAGGGAGCTGTTGGTCGTTGCCCGAAAATCGGAGTGAAAAATTTGTTTTTGGTTTTTTAACGATATTTATTAGAGCGGTTGAAGGAATAACCGCTCTTTTTTGTCCGCTGAATTTGAAGTAAATTTTCTCTTTTGTCGGGCAAGGCTTGCGTTCGAGCGCGCAAAAAGAAATTTGATTGCCTTTTTTTCGCCGCAGAGTTTTTTGCGGCGTTTTTTTGGCTGCAAGCCAAGCCGTTGCCGCAGCGTTTAAAAACGCCCGCGAAATAAAAGCTTTATCGGACTCATAGCCCAACTATGACATACTGTTGTCTTATTTCGTTTGCTACCATGATTTTGACAAGCGCGCAATGTCAATTTTTTTCAGGAGGAAGAAATGGAAATCACCAACAATCAAAATGCGGAAAGCTTCGTCGTGCGCGAGCTGACCGAGAAAAGCAATGGGAACGCAAAATATTTTTTGCTTTCAAACGGCAACATAAGAGCGGAATTTTACGCTTCCGAATGCGCGGAAACGATTTCTGCGGAAGAAACGAATACGGACAAATTGCCTGCTGCCGTTAAGGCAACCGCCGCAGCCGCAGACAGTCAAACGCTCAATCTCGGCGTAACCGTGTACGGATTTACCGCGGATTTGTCTACTCCTTTAAGCGGAAACAATACGTACACCATGTATGCGCCGAATATTACACGCAACGCGTCGGCTTTTTTGGTAAAGGGCAACAGAACGGCAATGAGCAGGGTTGCCTTCGCACAGGTTGGCGGAAGCGTGCCCCAAGGGATAGATATACAAAGCTGCAAGCTGTATCTATGCACGGGAAGCTCGGCGCCCAACAATCTTTTTTATTCTTACGCCAATATAGCGGGTAACCCGATAACAGTTAATTCGGTGTCGTTTTCAACAACGCCAACAGGCTTGTTTTCATATTCTTTGGGCGAAGACAACAGATATTGGGCGACAATCGACGTTGCCACAACTGCGGGCGCGAGCCTTAACAGAGGGTTCTGCCTGTTGCCGTATTCGTCTGCGATGATGGCGGTGTCTGTTTGCAGCTCTGTTGCCGAGCAAAGCGTGAGACCTAAATTGGTTGTGGAATACACTCTGCCCGTTGACGCAAGCCACGAAGATATTGCGGACGTTGACGCAAATCTGCAATACGCCGCAGTTGAAGAAAAGGAGCAGTCCTACGTCGAGGGCGGCGCCGGCAACGCGGGAGAATACGGCGTAAACGTAAGGACGGGGCGGCTGTTTTTCGACAAACCGCTGTTTTCGCTCGGCGGCAACAAAATGCCCGCGAGCTTTGAGCTTTGCTACAACAAAGCCAACGCCGATACGCGAAAAATCAACACCGACAACTCGACGGCTAAAACCTTTAATCTTGCCACGCATATGCCAAAGGGCTTCAAGCTCAACTGTCAGCAGTATGTGTTTCCTTCGGGAAACGATTACGTTTACGTGGACGGCGCTTACAATTATCACAGGTTTGCGCTTGCGCAGAACGCGACGGACGTATATTTCGACACGGCGGGAACGGGACTTTTGCTTTACGTCAAGACGGACGGCTTTGAAATAAAGGACAACACGTTCAACCGCATGACGTTCAACGCCAAGGGGCTTTTGATTTCCGTCGAAAAGACGTTCAAAAACGCAACCGTAAGCATGACAAACGCTTACGACGCGGAGGACGCCGACAAGCTGGTTTCAGTGACGGACGGCATGGGGCGCGTGACGCAGTTTGCATATGCGGGAAGAACCGTAACCGTGACAAAGCCCGACGGCAACACGCTGACAATGACAATGAACGACGACTGGCGCCTTGCGGGGCTGTCCGAGTCGGACGGCACCTCAAGCTCTTACGCTTACAACGCGGACGGAGTTTTGGAAAGCGCGGAAAACAGCGCGGGAGAAAAAGCCGTTTTCACCTTCGACGCGCAGGGGCGCGTTGCAGGCGTGAAAAACAAAGTCAAAGGCTCGTCCGTGGGCAACACCCTGTTTGACTATACCTTAAGCTATCTCACCAAGACGGTGACTTACCGATACACGGACGACGAGGACGCGACGCACAAAATCAGATACGTCTACGAGTTTGACGGCGACGGCAAAACCGTCCGCACTTACGAAGCTCTCGACGACGCTTTCAACTCATACGGAAACATACAATTCAGGTCGGAGAGCGAATTCGAGCACTTTGTGCAGACCAACACGGGCACGCCCATGCTTGCGGGTATGTTCGAGACGGCAGGCGAAATTTACAACAGCAAGGTGGTGGACGAGTTTCAGACGACGGCTTACAGCGTAAATTCTCTTTCGGAGCTGCCGAAAACCAAATCTGGCGAGCACTATGTGCTTTCGGCAACGGCTAATCTTGCGGGAACCAACGCGGGTGAAGTTTACAAAATCGAGCTTGTGGAAGCGGGCACGACAGAAAGGGTAATAAAAACTCTCGAATTTAACGCGGGAGAAAACCGCCCTCAATATCGCGCAATATCCTTTACCGTACTCGGCGACGTCGGGCAGGTGGGGTTCAGGCTTGTCAGACAAGCCGTTTTCAGCTCGGGAGGCTTTTACAACGTCAAGCTGACGAAAACCTTGAAGCCAAAGACATACGACTGCACAAACATGGGAAAAAACGTGATTGACAACGTGTGCGGACAGAAATGGTCGTCCCTGACGGGAAATATGTCTGTGGAGTATACTCCTACCGCCTCCTCTGCCGTCGTGGAGCTTAACAACATAAAATTTCTTGCGGAGGACTTTGAAGTAAACAAAAAGAACGCCAACGACTCGACGGCGGGGTTTGACGTGTGGTACAACGGCTTGAAAAACTGCATACACAACGCCCATAACGTAAAGTTTTTTACAGGCTCGACAAAATACACCTTTAACTGCGTCGAGTTTGCAAGAGTCACCTTCGAGAACGGCAGAGCGATTATCGACAAGATCGTTTACTCTCCAGAAACGGGCGTATACGCCAGGGCGGTCAGAAACGTTATAGGGAATTTTGACGATAGTCGTTACAGTTATATTATAGAGCAGTACACGGATTTGGACGAGCATATGCTTGCCGTCAGAAAAAAGGGCTTCAACGATATGATAACGGAATACTCTTACGACGACTTGGGCAACCTGACTTCGGAAAAAACCTATGATTATTGGTCGCCCGACACCTTTTTCAAAACCGAATACGTCTACGAGCAGAACGGCGGATTTTTGAAAAGCGTAACGACGCACGACCTGTCGCCCGCGGTCACTGTGCAATACTCCAACACTCTTTCCACGGGCAATGTTTCCGAGGTGACAAGCCCTCGCGGACAGACGACATCAAGCGTTTACGCCGCAAACAACATTCAGCTCACGGAAATTTCTTCCACGGTTGACGGAACGAAAAACAAAAACGGTTTTTCATACAATTCGGGACGTCTTGAAAGTGCAAGCAACGACGGAGTGAGTTATCAATTTTACTACAACAGCTACAATGAGGTAAGTTCGGTTTACGCCGGAGGAAGCAAGCTGCTCGAAAAAACCTACGAGCACACGCCGCAAAAGGACGTGGTGGTGACAAAGCACGCCAACGGCAACGAGGTGCGCAAAACGTACGACAAATACGAGCGCCTTGTCAAGGTGGAGGAGCGTCTGTCGACTTCGGACGAATTCGAACAGAAAACCGTCTATATTTACAGCGACAACGACGTCTCGAACATCGTCGACCCGTTTGACCAAAATCTGACAATATCTGCCGACAGTCCTTTGCGCATTGTGCTTGACAAAGAAAAAGGCACATGGTATGATTATGACAGTAGCGGAAGAGTGTCGGAAACAGACGGATGTGGTGTTTGGTACGATGAGAAGAACCGACTGTATTCGAGAGACGTTACAACGCCGTTTGGAAAGATAGCGACGTACGTAGACTATGCGGACGGTCAGTATCCCGACAACCCGGACAGAGTGAAAGGGAGCAGGTCAGGCGGATATACGGAGAATTATAGTTACGACAGTCTGAGCCGCATAGACGGAATAGACGTGGAACTGGCATCCACCGCGAGCAGCCCGACAAAGACTTGCAGTTTGAAACGCGAGATAACGTACAACGACAGCGACGCAGAGGAAGGGAACAAGAAGTACGCCTCCGAGCTTGTGAAAAGTATCTCGGTGCGTGACGGAAACAAAGGGGAATTCGCGGCTGCGCTAAGCGCATATACGTTGGATTACGACGGGGACGGAAACATCACAAAGCACACCACGCAAGTGACATATGAAAGTTCCGGTTTGTTTATCCCCGCGACAACTGAAAGTTTCGGTTTAATCCCGCCTGCAACTTCGGATTACACTATCCTGCAAACCAAGACAACGAGCTCGACATACGAGTACGACAAGTTGAACCGCCTGACGCGAGAAAACAACGAAAGACTGGGGAAGACCTGGACGTACAGTTACGACGCGGACGGCAACATAACGGAAAGGAAGGAATACGCCTACACCACGGCTGAGCAGCTTGACAAACCTGGACTTACAGTTACGACGCGGGCGGCAACGTAACGGAAAGGAAGGAATACGCCTACACCACGGCTGAGCAGCTTGACAACGAAACGGCAACGGCGACAAAGGAATACGTCTACCGCACAAGCGGCTGGAAAGACCAACTATTGAGCTATGACGGAGAAAGCATTGTCTACGACGCAAGCGGCAATCCGACAACGTACAGAGGAGCGACACTGGGATTCGAAGCAGGGAGACGGCTCAAAAGCTACAAAAAAGCGGGAGACGCCAACGCATACGAGTTTACCTTTGACTACCGCGGAGTAAGAAATAGCAAAAAGACAAAGGATGCCGACGGACATGACAAGACGTGGAGCTTCTATTACGACGAGGACGGCAAGCTTTGGGGCGAGACGAAGAGCGAAAAGGTTCAGCAAGGCAACTTCGGCATAAAGCTGTGGACGAATCAGATAACCAAGATAGGGTATTTCCACTTAAACAGCGGCTTGGCGGGATTTACTTTGTCAAGGCAGACGGGGATTGCGGACGCTGTCAAGGCGGACTATATTTACCGCAAAAACGCTTTGGGCGACATAGACGGAATATTCGACGCCGACAGATGCTGTCAAGGCGGACTACATCTACCGCAAAAACGCTTTGGGCGACATAGACGGAATATTCGACACCGACATGAATTTAATCGGTGAGTACGTCTACGACGCATGGGGCAACTGCACGATAGAGGCTGCGGGAGCGGACAACATAGAGATAATGGAAATCAACCCGTTCCGCTACCGCGGTTACTATTGGGACAAGGAACTGAACCTCTACTACCTCCAAACCCGATACTATGACCCTCAGACAGGCAGATTCATAAATGCGGACGGTATCGAATACGCTCTGAACCTCTATTACCTCCAAACCCGATACTACGACCCTCAGACAGGCAGATTCATAAATGCGGACGGTATCGAATACGCTCTTGAACAATATAAAAATATAAACGCTTTAAACCTTTATTCTTACTGCAACAATAACCCTATAATGGGTATAGACCCCGAAGGTACTAAAAGTAAATTCTGGGGATGGCTTTTAACCGCATTTGTGGCTGTTGTAGCTACGGCAGCAATAGTTGTTGGTACAGTTGTTACTGGAGGATTAGTAAGTGCAGTATTGGTTGGTGCTGGTGTAGGAGCGTTAACTAGCATGGGGAGCAGTGTGATTGCTCAAGGGGGATTTAAGGATGCAGACCCATGGCAAGTCGCTAAATCTGGTGCTATAGGTGCAGTAATAGGTGCTGCGTCCGGAGCCGCATCGTGGGCAATTGGAACAATAGGTCAAGCAATAGGTCAACATTTGGGATATGCTTTTAGTAGTATGCGTCATATTTCATCAGGAGTAAAACTTGGTTCGGTTTTTGGAGTTGACCTTATGATGTCTACTGGAAAAATTGCAGGGAGTGTAATTGGCGGAATAGCTGGCGGTACGTTTATGAATTATCATGCTAATTTGCTTTTTGGTACTAAATTAAATTTTGAAGAAGCCATGAATCAAGGCATTGGCGGCGAAATTTCTTCATGGCTTATTGGAATATTTAAATGGTTAGTTAAGTAAATTTTAGAATGAAGAATATGAATATTGAAGCGGTATTATCTTACGGAAAAGTTTTTACCGGTCGGAAAAAATATTTTTTTAATTTCTTATGTTATTTTTGTATGGCACTTTTTGTTGTTTGTTTGATTATAACTGCACTTATAATAATTTCAGAGGAAATAATTGATGAAAATATGATTTTTTGTATTTCGGTAATAGTGATATTTTCTTTTGTTTTATTTTTAGTTGCGTTATATCTGTTGGTTAAAAATAATAGAATTTTAAAGAAAATAGATTTGTATTTGAATGATGCAATTTTAGTTTCTGCAAAGGTAGAGCGTTGGGATAAAATTGATATTTCATATAAGCCTTATCAAGTAAAAGTATTTTTTGAATTTAAAAACCAAAAAAAAGTAATGATTAGTGCTCCTGGAAACGCTATTATGGGATACAATAAAATATTTTCTAAATTTGATGGTAAAGTAGTAGATGTTTTATATTCAGATTCTAATCAACAAATTTTATTTATTAAGTAAAAAAGTCCTCATTAGAGGACTTTTTTACTTAAAATGTTCAAAAATGAAAAAAAGAAAAATATTAATATGGCATTAAAATGATTGACAAATCTATTGAATTACCTTAAACTTTTA
>FR900998.1:0-30842 GCA_000437915.1 Subdoligranulum sp. CAG:314
ACGCAGAGAAAAAAACGGCAATAGATTTAATTGAGTTTGAGGCGAAAAGAGATATGGATTTTGTTGAAGCAATGGAAGAAATCACTTCTATAAGTTTTTTTGCACTGCAAGAAGTGTATGATGCCGGAGGAGTTTCTCAAGAAGATTTAATTACTATGGCTTATCTGGTTGGTCAAAATGAATCACTTTCTGTATCGTCTTTATCTATACAGATAATGCAGCGAATCAAGCAAGAATATAGTTATTTAAATAATATTAAACTTGAAAATCTAAATTTAGAATATTTTGGTAACTATAATGGTTACTATGCATTGATAATGTATGATATTACAACCGGCGTTGCAGCAGTTGTAACAAAAGTTGAGATTGGAGATGTGGTTTTTTATTATCCGACTACAGGCATAGAAATTATAATGTGCAAGATAAATTGACAAGGAGAAAAATATTATGAAAAATCCATATTGTAAAAAAACAATTTTTTTGTCCATTTGGATTTTATTGGCATTAGGGATGTTGTTGGTTTGTTTTACACTTTTAGGATTAACAACGAACCAAGCTTTTGCTGACAGCAATGACTTTAAAATTTATTGTAATGCTACACTTGAAGATTCTTTTGCTGACGATCGTATTATAGTAGTTGTAAAGTCTGATAATCCAAATAAAAATTATGCGAAGGAAGATTTTAATGTTATTCCGTTACGAAATGTAGAAGATTTATCTTTTTCAACAAATAATAATGTTGATAATAATGGCGTATATGGGAATATTTACACAAAGACTTTGTGCTTAGAATTAAAAGAAAAAAGTAAGCAAAAAGTTTTAGATTACATAAAAGTGTTGGAAGACTTTGATAATGTATTCTGCGCTGAGCCTGATTATCTTTTAGAATCAACATTTGAGCCAAATGATCCATTTTTTGCAGAAGGAAATTTATGGGGGTTGAGCGGTGAAAATGGAATAAATTGTTATAACGCTTGGAATGTTACTAAAGGCTCGTCTTCTGTGAAAGTCGGAGTTATAGATTCTGGAATTTATTCAAATCATGTGGATTTGATAAATAGAGTCAATCGTGAAATAAGTCATGATTTTTCAAATAACAGTACATCTAGCGGTGCACTCAATGATACACATGGTCATGGGACTCACGTGGCAGGCACTATTGGAGCTCAAGGAAATAATTCTATAGGAATATCAGGCGTTAATTTGGACGTGGATTTAGTTTCATTAAAAATTAATGAAAATGGCTCAACGTCTTCTTTTGCATCAAAGCTTATCAGTGCGGTAAATTATGCTCAAATTAATGATATTAAAGTTTTGAATAATAGTAATAATTTTTCTTCTATTTCTGATGTTAGCGCTTCTTTAGATATTGCTATAAAAAATTATGATGGACTTTTTGTGAATTCAGCAGGTAATAAAGGGCAGAATTTGGAAACTTTTAATATTTTGCCCTGTAGCGCAAGCCTTGATAACGTTCTTGTTGTTGGTGCAATTAGAAGTGATGGTACACGTTGGTCTTCATCTAATTTTAGCGAATCTAAGGTTCACGTATATGCGCCTGGAGTCAACATAATGAGTACACTTCCTTTGTCTGTAGCGTCTTCGGGATATGGAGCTTATCAAGGCACGTCGATGGCTGCTCCCCATGTGACGGGTGTTGCTGCGCTATTGTTATCACTTGACCCTACTTTAACGGGCAGTGAGCTGAAATCAATAATAATCAATAGCGCCGACAATATAAAAATAGACAAAGGCGTTGTAAAAAAGTTAAATGCGTATGAAGCTGTAAAACAAGTTGGATATACTACAGACATATTTAATACGACTATTTTATCGGACGATGAAATTAAAATTGACGGTTTAAATGTTAATTATGAAGGTGTTTTGAGGATACCGACAATAATTGCCAACAGAAAAGTGACTCAAATTAATTCTGAAGCTTTTTCTCAACAAGAGCGGATTACTGAGATTGTAATTCCGTCTACTGTTGAATCTATTGGAAATGCAGCGTTTTTTAATTGTTCAGGATTGAAAAAAATTACTTTTGAGGGTTATAGCAATTTAAATTACATTAACGGCTATGCTTTTCAACAATGCTATAATTTGGAAAGTTTAACGATTCCAAGCACTGTAACCAACGTTTCATCCGGGATACTTTCATTTGGGGAGAGATTAACAGTATACACCGATTTAGACAGAGACCCGTCTACTTGGGACAATTATTGGAATTATTCGGATTGGATTAGTATCGAACGTCCTGTAATATGGGGTTGCGAATTATCGGCAGATAAATCATATGTCGTTTCGTTCACTAAAACATCAGCGAGTATTACCAAACCTAATGCCGTAAACGGTATATCTGCCCCTTCCCGTGAAGGATATGTTTTTGGCGGCTGGTATAAAAACGATGATTTTACAGGAACTGCAATTGCGGCCGAAAATATTGCAACAGCAGAGAATAATGTCACCTATTATGCTAAATGGATACCGGATTGCGATGTTATTTTTGATTTTAACGGCGGAGCAAGTACGAATTATGTAATAAGTATTCCTAATGGCGTTAAGATTGACGAACCTATTGAACAGCCGAATAAGGCAGGATATGTTTTTAAGTATTGGGCTTTGTCTACGAATTTAAATCAAGAATACAATTGGAACACCGAAATTACAAATAATATTGTGATTGAAGCCGTATGGCAGGAAATCGGAAACAATTATGTTGTAACATTTGATTTAAACGGAGGGGTCGGGGCGTTTAATACTCAAGTGTTGGTTGCAAACGGTTCGACGGTAAGCAGACCTACTTCCCCGAGCAAGGTTGGATATACGTTTGCAGGGTGGGCGCCGGAAGGACAAGCTTCTTATTATAATTTCAGCACTCCGGTGACGTCAGATATAACGTTAGTGGCTGTTTGGCAGACGACGCAAATATGTACAATTACATTTAATTTAAATGGAGGTTACGGAGATTTCCCTGACATAACGATTAATCGGCTTGAAAAAATAGAAGAACCGTCAGCAAAGCCTGCTAAGGCAGGAAATCATTTCAAATATTGGGCCTTATCGACTGATTTGACTAAAGAGTATAATTGGAATAACCTTGTCAGCGAAAATATAACTCTGATTGCTGTTTGGGAAAATTTTAATCGAGTTGTAAGTTTCAATTCTAATGGGGGAACTGCGGCTCCTGGAACTATTATTCTCAATGTGGGTGATTGTGTAAGTGATTTTGAAAAAATGTTAAACGAAAATCAGCCCGAGAGAACAGGTTATACGTTTGAGTTTTGGGCGACTTCTCCTACTTCAAACGTGGCATATAATTTGGATTTGCCCGTTACAAACAATTTGACGCTGTATGCAATTTGGAGAATCAACACTTATACTGTATCTTTCAATCTTGACGGAGGTTCAGGTTCGTTTCCCAATAAAACAATCAATTACGGTTCAACTGTAAGTAAACCTGCCGCTACTCCGACAAAAGACGGATTCACCTTCAAGTATTGGGCTTTGTCGGGACAAACAACGGAATATAATTTCAGCACTCCGGTGACGTCCGATATTACGCTTGTGGCGATTTGGGAACAGGATAGTTGTGTGGCGGAGGGAACCTTAATCACTCTTGCCGACGGAAGTCAAGTGCCTGTCGAAAATCTAACAGGCGGAGAAATGTTGCTTGTTTGGAATCTTTATACAGGCTCGTTTGATATTGCGCCCATATTGGTAATAGACAGCGATGCGTTGAAACAGTATGAAGTAATAAAGCTGACTTTTTCGGACGGAACAACAGTTGATGTTATATCCGAACACGGCTTTTTTGACGTTGATTTAAACAAATATGTATATTTGGATAAGTATGCGGAGGAATATATAGGGCATAGGTTTCTTAAACAAAATGAAAACGGAATGGTGCAAGTAACTCTTGTGGATGTTGCCATAACTTTGGAAAATGTCGCAGCATATAGTCCTGTAACATACGGTCATCTCTGTTATTATGTCAATGGAATGCTTTCAATTCCCGGCGGAATAAACGGATTGTTTAATATTTTTGAAGTGGACGCCGAAACGATGAAGTTTGATGCCGAGGCAATGGAAGCAGACGTTGAAATGTACGGGCTGTATACATATGAAGAGCTTAATTCTCTCGTACCCATGCAGGAGATGATGTTTGACGCGGTAAACGGACAGTATCTCAAGGTCGCGATAGGAAAGGGTATTATCACGATTGAGCAAATAAGTGAACTTGTTGAAAGGTACGGTAGGTTGTTCGAGCAAGTCGCTGCCTGACAAAAGTATATAAAAAGAACGCAGTGGTTCGGTGACGATTTGGCAGGTTCAAACAAAAAATTATCGGGCTTGTATTTTATGTCAATCAAAGAGATTTGCTTTGCAAATCTCTTTTGTTTTGTGCCGGATAATTTTTTTGGAAATTGACTTGCAATTTATCGGTTTACAGCTTAACAAAAAAGCCAAACAAACCTTTAAGGCAGTTTGGCGGTGGTGTACCCGACAGGAGTCGAACCTGCAACCGATGGCGTCGGAGGCCATTACTCTATCCGATTGAGCTACGGGTACGTATTTTCGGTCGGCTGTTTCCTTGTTTTAACTCGGATTGCGGACACGTTACATTATAGCAAAGCTCGGTCGAATTGTAAAACGATTGAAACCGTTGCGGCGGGCAAAATACCTTAAAATCGAGAGACGGCGATGCCGCTTTGTATTTGAGCCCAAATTTTCTTCAATTTTATGCGGGTATGCTTGTCCGACGGTTTGACAAGAAAGAGCTTTTGCATTAAAATAAACCCTATGGCGAAAACGGTTGTCGTCGGAATGAGCGGAGGCGTCGACAGCTCTGTGGCGGCTCTTTTGCTCAAACGGCAGGGCTACAATACAATAGGGCTTTTCATGAAAAACTGGGAGGAAACCGATATGAACGGCTGCTGCACGGCGGAGAGCGATTTCGAGGACGTGCGGCGGGTGTGCGACAGAATCGGCATTCCTTACTTTGCCGTCAATTTTTCGCGTCAGTATTACGACAGGGTTTTCGCTTATTTTCTCGACGAATATTCACGCGGACGCACACCCAATCCCGACGTATTGTGCAATAGGGAAATCAAATTCGGTCCTTTTCTCGACAAGGCGAAGGAAATCGGGGCTGATTTTATCGCTACCGGGCATTACTGCGGCATTTCCCACGTGGACGGCGTTCACAGGCTGCTCAAAGCTGCCGACTCGGGCAAAGACCAGACCTATTTCCTCAACAATCTTTCGCAGAAACAGCTTGCGGACGTTTTGTTTCCGTTAGGCAGTCTCGATAAAAAAGAAGTGAGGCAAATTGCCCAAACCGAAGGACTGTCAACGGCGGAAAAAAAGGATTCGACGGGCATTTGTTTTATCGGAGAACGAAATTTCCGCAGCTTTTTGGCGGAATACCTGCCGGGCAAAGCGGGAGATATCGTGGATTTGAGCGGCAGAGTCGTGGGACGCCACGACGGTCTTATGTACTACACGCTTGGACAGCGTCGCGGGCTGGGGCTCGGCGGCACGAGGGAAAGTCAAAACAGGTGGTTTGTAGCGGACAAGGACTTAAAAAACAACAGACTTGTGGTAAGTCACGGCGACGAAAGCGTGCTTATGAGCGACGCTCTCGAGTCTGACGAAATAAACTGGATTCCTTTTCCGCCGAAAGAAGAAAAATTCGAGTGCGCGGCAAAATTCCGTTACCGTCAGCCCGAGCAGCGCGTAACGGTGGAAAGGACGGGGTCGGGCGCGCGCGTGCTTTTTCATTCTCCGCAGCGGGCGGTCACGCCGGGGCAGTACGTCGTGTTCTACAATGAAAAGGAGTGTCTCGGAGGCGGAGTTATCGAGCGCGTATACAAAAGAAAAGACGGTATTTTAACGCCGATGTAGGCAACAATAAAACAAAGGGGAGCAGTTGAACGGTTTGATTTCGCAAAAGAAAGGATACGGGAACAGAGTGTGGGAGGTGGACCTCCTGCGCGGTATTCTCATACTTTTCGTCGTTTTCGACCACGTTATGTTCGATATCGGAGCCATGTTTGCCGACAGCTTTTCCACGCCGCTCGGCATACGTATTTCCGATTGGGCGGCGGGTTACGTATTCGAATCAAGCGCCTTCGGGCGCTGGCGCAGCGTGACTCACGACTTTTTCATCGGCTCGTTTGTCATTTTGTCGGGAGTATCCGTTTCCTTTTCCAAAAACAATGCGCTGCGCGGGCTTAAAATGTCCGTATGGGCGGTGGGATTGTCGGTAGCCATGCTGTTTTACGGCGAAATTACGCAGGACAAAAGCGTTTGGATGAATTTCAACGTGCTTCACGTGCTGGCTTTGAGTATTTTGCTGTGGTCGCTTCTCGATTGGTTAAAAACAGACGGAGACTGGATTTTTCTGATTGCGGTTTTAGCCATAGCCGTCGGCAGCTATTTCAATATGGAAAACGAAATTAACCTTGTCGCTTCGCAGGGGCAAAAACAATGGACGCGCGACCTTGTTTTCTGGCTGGTCAACAACAACCGCGTATCCAAGCTGTCTCCCGGCGATTATCTGCCCTTTCTGCCTTATTTCGGTTGGTTTCTGGCGGGCGCTCTCGCGGGACGCGCGATATACAAGTCTCCGCGCAGTATTATGGGCTATGAGGCGACGCCGTGCGTCAGACCCTTCTGCTTTTGCGGAAGACATTCGCTGTTTATTTATTTTGCGAGTCAGGTTCTGGCGGTGGGACTGCTTTATCTTATTGTAGAGGTATGGGGCTGGCTTTAACGCTTGCCGCCCTCAGTTAAAGGAAAAATGTACAGGCATCTTTTTGAAAGCCAAAAAAACAACAGAAAAAAACCCGCCCTGCATTTTGTCGGGCGCGATATAACCTACGGTCAGCTTTTCAACGAAGTGGAGGCGCTGTGCTGCGCGTTCAGAAAATACGGCTGCAAAAAGGGCGACATCGTGACCATCGCGTTGCCCAACATTCCTTCCGCGGTGACTTTGTTTTATGCAGTGAACAAGCTGGGCATGACCGCAAATCTCGTCCACCCGCTTCTGCCTGCGGAGCAGATTATACGTTACGCTACGGAAACAAAGAGCAAATTTCTTTTCGTGTTTGACAAGCTGGCGGACGGATACATCTCCAAACTGCTGGATTGTCCCGTGCCCATTAGGATTTGTCAGGCACAGGATTACATCACGTCGTTTGAAAGAGTGTTTTACAATCTCTTTACCTGGCGGGACAGAAAAAATCTGAGAAAAAACCGCACCGATTATCTCAAATTCAAATATTTCCGTCACGAGGGCGCGCGGCTGTCAAAATACATGATAAACAAATTCGCGGGCGGGGACGACGATGTTGCCGCCATTATGCACAGCGGCGGCACAAGCGCGGAGCCGAAAAGCATAATGCTTACCAACGCCAATTTCAACTCGGTCGCCGTCAACACCAAACGCGCAATCGTGGGAGAAAAGGCGCGGGAGAAAGACGCTATGGCTATGGTGCTGCCCATGTTTCACGCATTCGGGCTGGGCGTGTGCGTGCACACCGTGCTTAGCGGGGGCGTCAAAAGCACGCTTATTCCGCGTTACGCGCCGGAAAGAATCGTGCACTATCTCAAACAGGGGCACATTACCATGATTTCGGGCGTCCCTACCATGTACCGCGGGCTTGTGGACAAAAAGGAATTCAATTGCCGCAGTCTCAAAAATCTGCGATTCGCTTTCTGCGGCGGCGATATGCTGACCGACGAGCTTAAAAGGGATTTCGATTCCGTCATGGCAAAGAGAGGAAGCAGCTGTGTTTTGGACAACGGGTTCGGACTAACTGAGGTTACGGGCGTGTTTTCCGTCAACAAAGCGGGCGCCCGCAGAGAAGGCTCCTGCGGCAAGCCCATAGGAGAGGATTATCTCATAGAAGCCTTCGACGACGACGGCAATATGCTTGAAAGGGGCGGCAGCGGCGAGCTGTGCATAAGTTCTCCCACGGTCATGAAGGGTTATCTTAACGATACGGAGGCTACGGAAAAAACTTTTCTTGATTACGACGGCAAAAGATGGCTGAAAACGGGAGATTTGGGTTATGTCGATAAGGACGGATTTATTTTTATTCTGCAAAGACTCAAACGCATAATCAAGGTTTCGGGCGTGCCCGTGTTTCCCGCCGAGATTGAACGGCTTGTCAATACGCTAAAAGACGTGGACGAGTGTTGTGCCGTAGGAATAGAGCACAAGCTCAAAGGCAAAGTAATAAAGCTGTACGTAAAGTCGTCCGCCGAGCCGACAAAGCTGAAAAAGACGGTCAAGGAGTTTTGCCGTCAGAAGCTTGACAAATGGTCCTGCCCGAAAGCCGTAGAGGTGCTGCCGGAGCTGCCCAAAACTCTTATGGCAAAGACGGATTATCGCCTGTTGGAGCGCAACGGCATGAAAAAATTCGTGCAGGAAGAAACGGACAATGATGTAAAAACGAAAAAATAATGTAAAATTTTTTCAATAAAGCGTTTACTTTCATTAAAATTTGTTGTATACTGCAAATACAGCGGCGGAACGTCGTCGCGGCGGATAAATGCTTTTTTGTCTTTGGGTGTTCTTAAAAACATAAATGTGGTATCCGAAAATATTTAAAGGAGGTCCATGTTTATGCAGGATATAGAACTCAAATGCAGAGACTGCGGCGAAACGTTTACTTTTACTGCCGGAGAGCAGGAGTTTTATCAGCAGAAAGGCTTTACAAATCAACCCACAAGATGTCCCGAATGCCGCAAAGCCAGAAAAGCTCAAAGAAACAATTTCAATTCAGACAGTCATTGAAAAAAAAGCGTCCCGAAAGGGACGCTTTTAAAATTTACTTTTATTCCACGACTACGATAATTTCGGTGGAAATATTGGCATACAGCCTGACAGAAAGGGGATACTCTCCCGTTTCCTTTATCGGAGCTTTCAGGTCGATGTCCTTTTTGTCGATTTTTTCGCCCGCCGAATTCAACGCTTCCGCAATTTCCTTTGCGGTTATGCTGCCGAAAATCTTGCCCTGCTCGCCGTGTCTTGCCTTCAAGACTATTTTTCTGCCTTTGAGCTGCGCAGCTTTTTCAATCGCGGCAAGACGCTCCTGCTCCTTGTGGTAAGCAAGGGTTTTGTTTTTGATTTCCACGCTGTTTATTACGTCCGCGGTGGCGGGGCTTGCAAGATTTTTCTTAAAAAGAAAATTCTGCGCGTAACCGTCGCTTACGTTTATTATTTCGCCTTTTTTGCCCTGTCCCTTGACGTCTTCAAGCAAATAAACCTTCATGCCGCTTGTCTCCTTTTAATTTTCTCAAATTATTTTAACTCAAACCGAATAAAAAGTAAAGCGTTGACCAACACTAAAAGAGGTAAAAGAAAGGAGGATTTTGATTATGAACAATCAAAAAATCAAGTGCAAGGTCAAGGCTTGCAAGTACAATTCTCAAGGCTGCAACTGCGATTTGGATTCAATCACCGTTGTACCCGAAAGCGATTGCCCTACGGCTCATTTCTGCGGCGATTACTGCAAAAAAGAGAATTACTGAAATTTTACCTGAAAGGGCGGAGATACTCCGCCCTTTTTACTTGACAAAAAGCTTGCGCGGCTTTAAGATAGAGTTACAAAAAACCAATACAAAAGTTGAGGTGTGACAATGATAAATATGACGCACGGCACGGTCAAGATTTTCGCGGGAAACGGATGTCCCGACCTTGCCAAAGCTATTGCCGACAGGCTGGAATTGCCCTTGGGACAGCTTGAAGCCACTCGCTTTTCCGACGGAGAAATTTGCGTAAACATTAAGGAAACGGTGCGCGGCTGCGACGTTTTCGTGGTTCAGTCCACAAGCACTCCCGTAAACGACAATCTTATGGAGCTGCTCGTTATGATTGACGCTTTCAAACGCGCGTCCTGCAACAAGCTGACGGTGGTTATGCCTTATTTCGGCTATGCGAGACAGGACAGGAAAGCGCGCGCGAGAGACCCGATAACCGCCAAGCTGGTCGCCAACCTTCTTGAAAAGGCGGGAGCCGACAGAGTGCTCACCATGGATTTGCACAGCACTCAGCTTCAAGGCTTTTTCGATATACCAGTCGACAATCTGCTGGGTATGCCCGTTCTTGCGAAATATTTTCTTAAAAACGGCTTCAAAAACGACGATTTGGTGATTGTATCTCCCGATGTGGGCAGCGTGACGCGCAGCCGTTCCATGGCGGCGAAATTCAACGCTCCTTTGGCAATCATCGACAAGCGTCGTCCCAAAGCAAACGTCATGGAGGTCATGAACATCATCGGCGACGTAAAGGACAAGGTGTGCCTTATGCTTGACGACATGATAGACACGGCGGGCACAATCACGCAGGGGGCAAAGGCTCTTTCGGACGCGGGCGCAAGAGAGGTTTACGCCTGCTGTTCTCACGGCGTTTTCAGCGGTCCGGCAATGCAGCGCATACAGGACAGCCCCTTGAAAAAGGTGGTCATACTCAACACTATTCAGCAGCCTCAGGACAAGCTCATCGACAAAATCGAAGAGGTTTCCGTTGCGGAAATTTTTGCCGAGGCAATCGAAAGGATTTATTCCTACATATCCGTTTCTACTTTGTTTGAATGATTTCAGGCTTTTTGCAGCGCCCCTCAAAAGAGGGGCGTTTTTTTGTTTTTCCGAAATTTTAACCTTGTCAAAAATGTAATTTAAGTAGCCGCCTGTTCATAAAATTCATTATGAACAAAAAAAATATCGCAAAAAGGGCAGCAGTAGCTTTGCTGTGCGCGTTTATGCTTGCCGCGCCCTTTGTCGTGCTCGGCAACCTGCCGCGCTCCGACCTGTTTGTAGCCGGCGCAAGATTCGAGGGCATACTGGAATTGTGGCATATCGAAAGCTTCGAGGGAGGAGTTGGCAGCAGAGCGGGATGGCTTAAAAAACGCAGCACGGCTTTTGAAAAACAGAACAAGGGCTGCCTTGTCAACGTCACCGTCCTGACTCCGGAGCAGGCGCAGGAAAAGCTTAACAACGGAGAGAGATTCGATTTGGCGAGTTTTTCCGCAGGAGCGGGCTTTGAGCTGCTGCCTTATCTGTCGCCGTACGGCGGAGACGTCTCCTGCGTGCGCGGAGATTATCTGAGGGGCGGTCAACTCAACGGCAAGGTTTACGCGCTGCCGTATATGGCGGGAGGATACGCGTTGGCGGCTATGAGCAAAAATCTTGCGGGTTTTGAAAACAAAAATCTTGCGGAAAATATATTCGGCATGGGATTTGAAAAAAAGGTGGGGAAAAAGACGGTAAGCCTCGCTTCCGTAGCCTGCGGCTACGGCGGCTTCAATCAGCCCTGCATGGCGCTTGCGCTCAACGCAACTCAGAGCAGGCGGAACGACCTGCTTGACGAGGGCTTGACGCAGTACGAGGCTTACGAAAAATTTCTTACCGGCAACAACCACACCGTACTTCTGGGCACGCAGCGCGACATTTACAGACTGACGAACAGAATAGAGCAAGGGCGGCTGGGAGAATGCGTTTTTGAGCCTCTCGGCGGTTTCACCGACTTAGTTCAGTATATCGCCGTGGGCGACACCGAAGCGAAAAAAGCCGTGTTCGCCGAAAAATTCGCCTGTTTTCTGACGCAGGAGCAGTCGCAGCAAAAGTTGACGGAGGTGAGAATGTTTACCGTCAACGCGCAGAGCATATATTCGGACGGAGCCATGTCTGCGTTGGAGCAGGCGCTTTCTTCCGTCAGGACGATAAACGCCTTCACCGACCCGTCCATTCTGTCCGCTCTGCGTTCCGAAACGCTCAAATCGCTTGAAACGGGGGAGAAAAAAAACCTTGAAAGGTATCTGTGCTGAATTTGTCAATAAATTTCACTTTAAAAATTACCGACCTCAATCGTTTGTAAATCTATCGGTTTTGGTGTAAAATAAGGAGAACCTTAAATGCGCGAATTTTTCCTGAATTCGGGAATTTATTTTGAAGAAAACGTACCGCTCAAAAAACTCACAACCTTCGGAACGGGAGGCCCCGCGAGGTACGTTGTTCAGCCCAAGGACGAGCGCGAAATAAGCGCCGTTCTGACTTACTTGAAGCAAAACGACGTTCCTTATTTCTGTCTGGGGGGAGGCAGCAACGTGCTGGCGTCGGACGACGGTTTTTCGGGCGTGGTGATTGTTGTCGGACGGTTTATGTCTCAGATATTTTTTGAAAACGGCTTGCTTGTTGCGCAGGCGGGAGCCAAGGCGTGTCAGGTGGCGCATTTCGCCTGCATCAACGGACTTTCGGGTGCGGAGTTTCTTGCGGGAATCCCCGCGTGCATGGGCGGAGCGGCGTATATGAACGCCGGCTGCTTCGACAGGGAGATGTCCGACGTCGTTGCGGGAGTTAAGGCTGCGGACGAAAACGGAGAAAAGGAATTCGGTCACGCGAGGTGCGGCTTTGCGTACAGAAAATCTGTCTTTCAGTCAAACGGAATGATTGTCACCCGCGTTTTGTTGGCTCTCAAACCGGAAAAACCGGAAAAAATAAGGGCGGCGATGAAGGAGATTTTGGAAAAAAAGAAGCTTACCCAACCATTGGAATATCCGAGCGCGGGCAGCATATTCCGCGCCGAGGGCGGCGCGCCCGCGGGACTTTTAATCGACAGGGCGGGTTTAAAGGGGCTGCGCGCGGGAGGAGCGGAAATTTCTCTCAAGCATGCAAACTTCATTGTGAACAAGGGCGGAGCAACCGCAAAAGACATACTCGAGCTTATGGACGCGGCGGGCAGCGCGGTCAAGCGCAAGTTCGGCGTTGTGCTGAGGCCTGAAATAAAATATCTTGGAGACACCGATGATATCGGGAGATTATCATATTCATTCACGTTATAGCGGACTATGCCACGGAAAGAATACTCTGAGCGAGCTGCGCGACGCCGCTACGCGAAAGGGGCTTAGAGAAATAGGAATAGCCGACCACGGCTTGAAGCATCTCTTTTTCGGCACTGACGCCAAAAGGCTTTTGAAGGCGCGCCGAGAGGCGGACGCTTTGAACGCGGAGCAGGGCGCGCGCGTTCTGCTCGGATTGGAGGCAAATCTGATTTCGGAGGACGGCTTGATTGACTGCGGCGACCTTTCAACGTTGGATTTTGTCGCAATGGGCTATCACAAGCTGGTCGCGGCGCCCTCCGCGGAGCAGGCGAGGCGTTTTACGCTTCCCGCGCTGTTTCGCTCCGAGTCCAAAAAAGACGCGTTTACTCGGGCTTATATAAAGGCGATTAAGCGTTATCCGTTGAGCTTTGTCACACATCCGGGCAGGGACATTTGCCTGAATGTGTTAGAGATTGCAAAAGCCATGTCCGACTACGGAGTTCTGTTCGAGTTAAACGGCAAAAGGGTGGACGTGTCGGACGGGGAGCTGTGCGACGTCGTTGCAAAAACCGCGGTGAAATTTATCGTCAACAGCGACGCGCACCGCGCCGAAAAGGTAGGCGAGGTTTCCGTCCCGCTGGAAACGGCGGAGAGAGTAGGCTTGCCCTTGGAGCGCATAGTGAATCTGGACAAGCCCGCAATTTTAAGAAAACCGTTTGAAGAGGAGACAAAAGAGTGACTTTTTCTCAGAACGTAAAGGAAGAAATCCTCGGCAGGCTTTCAGATTCTTTGCCGTGCTGCCGTCTTGCCTGTCTTTCGGCGCTGCTGCGCGGGGCGGGCAGCCTGGAAATCAGGTCGGGCAGTCTGGGCTGTTCGCTTACGTCGGAAAACAAAAGACTGCTTGAATTTGCCGGAGAAATCGTATATTCGCTTTACGGACTCAAAACCGAAATAAGGCGCGAGGAAACTAAAATCAAGGGCAACAGCCTGTGGTCGGTTTTCATTGCGGAGGAAAAGACGCTTTCCGACTGCGGACTTGCGTCGCTGTCAATGGAGGGCTATCTCAAAATCAACGAGGGTATAGACAAATACATCGTAGAGCAGGACTGCTGCAAAAACAGCTATGTCGCCGCGCTGTTTGCCGCCTGCGGCTCCGTAGCGTTCAGTCCCTTGAAGACTCTCGACCAAAAGGCGGGCAACAGATTCGGCTATCATTTGGAGTTTTCGCTTACCTCCCGCCGTGCCGCAGATGACCTCGTGTGTCTTTTGGAGGAAAAGGACTTCCGTTTTAAAATAGCGGAGCGGAAAAACGTCTGGGCGGTTTACATCAAGGACAGCGCGTCAATATGCGATATGCTTGCCTATATGGGGGCGGACAAAGCCGTGCTGACGCTCAACAATCTGCTTATCGAGCGGGAAATCAGAAACAACGCCAACCGTCAGAAAAACTGCATTACCGCCAACATAGACAAATCGGTAGACGCGAGCGAAAAGCACATTGCCGCGATAAACAAAATCCGCGCCCGCGAGGGAATGTTCGACAGGCTTGCGCCGCATCTGAAAGAAATAGCGGCGGCGCGGGTGGAAAACCCGTTTTCCACGCTTGACGAGCTTGCGGACAAGCTCGGGCTTACAAAAAGCTGCGTAAACCACAGACTGCGCAAGATAACCGAAATAGCTTCGCGCCTGCCTTGACGGCGGGACTAAACTTATTTATACAGAAGGTAAAAAATGTCGGAAAAACCGTTTGTACATTTGCATCTGCACACAGAATACAGTCTTTTGGACGGCGCGACGCGTATAGACACGCTGTTCGACGCCTGCAAGGAAAAAAACATGCCCGCCGTAGCCATAACCGACCACGGGAATATGTACGGCGCCTATCACTTTTATTGTCTGGCAAAGAAAAAGGGAATAAAGCCCATTATCGGCTGCGAGTTTTATATGGCGGACGACCTGACCGTCAAAAGCGGAGACGTAAAGCGGGAGTTCAACCACCTCGTGCTTATTGCCAAAAACAATACGGGCTACAAAAATCTCGTCAAGCTCAATTCCATAGGTTTTGTCGACGGTTATTATTACAAGCCGCGCATAGACTTCAAGACTCTGAGTCAACACAGCGAGGGGCTTATCTGTTTGTCCGCCTGCATTGCGGGGCAGCTGCCCCGTCTGCTGCGCGACGGCATGTGGGAGGAAGCGAGGAAGCTTGTCAAGCAGTACAAGGAGCTGTTCGGGGAAGATTATTACATAGAATTGCAGGACCACGGAATAGCGGACGAAATTTACGTCATGCCGAAGCTGATTAAGATAGCCGAAGAGTTCGGCGTGGAGCTTGTGGCTACAAACGACGTGCATTATCTTAAAGAGTCCGACGCCGAAATGCAGGATATTCTGCTTTGCGTACAGACGGGCAAGTTTTTCGACGACCCCGGTCGGATGCGCTTTGAAGGCACGCAGTTTTATCTCAAAGATTACGACGAAATGGCGGAAAAATTTTCCTATGTGCCGCAGGCTTTGGAAAACACGCTTAAAATCGCCGAAAAGTGCAACGTGAGCATAGAGAAAAAGCCCTTGCTGCCTCCTTACAAGCCGGACAACGGCATGACGCCTTACGAATTTTTGAAGGACCTTTTGGAAAAGGGGCTGAAAAGACGCTACAAAGAAATTACGCCGGAAATAAGGCAGAGAGCCGACTATGAGCTGGAAGTCGTGTCGAAAATGGGATTTGTGGAGTATTACCTCATTGTGTGGGACTTCATAAACTACGCGCACGAGCACGGAATACCCGTCGGTCCCGGACGGGGCAGCGGAGCCGGCAGCATAATTGCTTACGCCATAGGTATTACTCAGGTGGAGCCGCTGCGTTACGGACTCATTTTCGAGCGGTTTTTAAATCCCGAAAGAGTCAGCATGCCGGACTTCGACATAGATTTTTGCATGGACAGGCGCGGAGAGGTTATCGACTACGTCATAGAAAAGTACACAAAGCCCCGCGTGGCTCAGATTGTCACGTTCGGCAGGATGAAAGCCAAAAACGCCGTCAAGGACGTATGCCGCGTGCTGCGCGTGCCTTACGCCGAGGGAGACAAAATAACCAAGCTTATTCCGCTCAACGCAACGCTCAAAAACGCTTTCGGTCTGGACGGCAAAAACGAGGGCGTGCCTGAGCTCATGGAAATTTACAAGGATTATTCCATGAAAAGGGTGATTGATTTGGCAATCGCATTGGAAGATATGCCGCGTCAGACGGGAATGCACGCCGCAGGCGTGGTTATATGCCGCGAGGATTTAAGCGACAACGTGCCCTTGCAGCGCAGCGGCGACGACATCACCACTCAGTACAACATGAAGGAGGTGGAGGAGCTCGGTCTGCTCAAAATGGACTTTTTGGGACTGAGAACTCTCACCGATATCGACAAGACGATAAAAATAGTCAAGGAAACCACGGGAGAGGAATTCGATTTCGAGGATTGCCAATATGACGACCCCAACGTGTTCGAGCTTATTGCTTCGGGAAACACCGACGCAGTGTTTCAGCTGGAAAGCGGGGGAATGAAGCGGGTGATGAAAGACCTCAAACCGGACTGTCTTGAAGACATAATAGCAGGAATTTCCCTCTATCGTCCCGGGCCCATGCAGTTTATTCCCGACTATATCAAGGGCAAACGCGACCCCAAATCGGTGCATTACGCGCACCCTATGCTGGAACCGATACTCGGCGTAACAAACGGCTGCATGGTCTATCAGGAGCAGGTCATGCAAATCTGCCGTTCTCTTGCGGGGTATTCATACGGACAGGCGGACGAGGTCAGGCGCGCGATGGGCAAAAAGAAAATGGACGTCATGGCTTTGCACCGCAACTATTTCATCAACGGAAAGGTCAACGACAACGGCGAGGTCGAAATCGAAGGCGCCGTCAGGCGCGGCGTGCCCAAGGAAACGGCAGAGCTGCTTTTCGACCAAATGTATGCTTTCGCCCAATATGCGTTCAACAAAAGCCACGCCGCGGCTTACGCTTACGTATCCTATCAGACGGCTTATTGCAAGCGTTATCATCCCGTGGAGTATCTTGCGGCAGTGCTGAACAACCGCATAACCAACATAGACGACATAAAAAAATATATCGCTTACGGAAAGGAGAACAACATAGATTTTCTGCCTCCGGACATCAACAAGTCGGGAGTGAGCTTCACGGTGGAAAACGGGAAAATACGTTTCGCGCTTGCCGCAATCAAAAATATCGGCTCCGGCAGCATGGAAAAAATCGTTGAGGAAAGAAAAACCCGCGGAGATTTCGTAAGTTTGGAGGACTTTCTGAAAAGAGTGGAAAGTCAGTATCTCAACAAGCGGCTTGTGGAAAATTTGATTAAATCGGGTGCATTCGATTGCTTCAAAGTTTCGCGCGCACAGATGGTTTCCGTTTTCGAGCCGTTGATGGAAATGGTTTACGCCGACAAAAAGAAAAAGGAAAGCGGACAGTTCAGTATGTTCGACCTTGTGGAAAACGCCGTGCCCGCAGTCGTCGCGCTGCCCAAAAGCAATATAAAGGAGTTTCCCAACAAGCTGAAACTTTCCTATGAAAAAGAAGTGCTGGGGCTTTACGTTTCGGGCAACCCTCTGGACGAATACAGAGAAAAACTCAAAGCGTTTACTTTCAACACGGGTATGGTGGCGTTTTCCGAGGACGACGACGATTTTGAAAGCAGTCAGAAGCAGAGCGACTGGGAAGGTAAGGAGGTCAGCCTTGCGGGCGTGCTGGAGGAGCTGAAAAAAATCGCCACGCGAAGCGGCAAAACCATGGCGGTCGGCAGGCTTGAGGATTTGCACGGCAGCATCGAGCTTACTTTTTCGCCCTGGTATTACGAAAAAATCATAAAGGACAAGGTGGAGCAGGACAGCGTTGTGACCGTGACTGGAAAAATCAGTTTTCGTCAGGACAAGGCTTCGCTCCTTGTGGACAAGCTTGAAGTGTGGAGCGAGCAGAAAATGGCGGAAACGGATAAAAACGCCGTTTCGGAAAAGCTTTATCTTAAAATGCCCTTTAAGGACAACGAGCTTTACGCCAAGCTGTCGGCTGTTTTAAAGGAATATGCGGGAGACATACCGGTAATTCTGGTTATTGACGGCGACAGGCTGGGTATGCCTTACAAGGTGCGGAAAAACAACGGGTTGATTTACGAGCTGTCCGACGTGTTGGGAGAAGATAACGTCAGATTCGTTGACGTAAAGCCGAAATGAAGCAGGGCGACACAATAGAAATCGTGATTGAGAGCATAGGCGGCGGAGGAGAAGGGTTGGCGCGCTGCGGCGGACATACCGTCGTCGTGCCCTTTGCCCTGACGGGAGAAAAGGCTGCCGCAAAGGTCGTTCACGTAAAACGGGACGGCACGGTGTTCGCTTCCCTAAAAAACATAGAAAAACCGTCGGCAGACAGGGTGAACCCTCCATGTCCCTTTTTCGGAGAGTGTGGCGGGTGTCACCTCATGCACATGGACTACCCCGCTCAGCTGAATTTCAAACGCCGTCTTGTCGCCGAAAACCTGAAAAAAATAGGCGGCTTGGACGTCGAGGTTGGGGAAACGGAGCCGTCGGAAAACGTCACGGGCTATCGCAACAAGGTTCAGCAACCGCTGGGCTTTGACGGCAAAGAGGCGTTTACGGGATTTTTCAGAACGGGCACGCACGACATAGTGCGTGTTAAGCGCTGTCTGTTGCAGCGGCGGGAGGCACGGCAGGCGGCGGAAATTTTCTGCGATTTCGCAAACCGCCGCAAAATATCGGTTTACGACGAAAAAACGGGCAAGGGGCTTTTGAGACATTTTCTCGCGCGTTACGAAGACGGGCAGCTGCTTGCAACAGTCGTTGTGAACGGAAGCTCGCTGCCCCGCTGGGAGGAGCTTTACAGCGCGTTGACGGAGGTTTATCCAAAGACGGGGCTTTTTCTCAACGAAAACCGAAAAAAAAGCAATGTCATTCTCGGCGAAAAAACCGTTTTTTTGAAGGGCATAAGTCAAATAGATTCAGTCATGTGCGGAGTAAAATTCTGTTTGCAGCCCGACAGCTTTTTTCAGGTCAATACGTCCGTTGCGGAAAAAATCTACCGCAAGGTAAAGGAGCTTGCCGTTTGCCGCGAAACGGACGCGCTGATAGAGTGTTTTTCGGGCGTGGGAGTGCTCTCCGCAATGCTTGCGGATGAGTCTTACGACAGCTACGGCATAGAAATCGTGCGTTCCGCCTGGCAGGATGCGGAAAAAATCAGGAAAACAAACAATCTTGAAAGACTTACAAACATCTGCGGAGACGTGAATAGGGAGCTGCCCTTGCTTGCGGAGCGTTACGCGGGAAAAAACGTGACCGTGGTGGTAGACCCTCCGCGAAAGGGATTGGATGAAAAAACACGGCGTACCTTGATTGAATTAAATCCCCGCACGCTGATTTACGTTTCCTGCGACAGCGCGACCTTGGCACGCGACGCGGCTCATTTCGTTTCCGCGGGTTTTTCTCTCGACCTTGTCCGCCCTTACGATATGTTCCCCCACACTAAACACGTCGAGACGTTAGTCCTCCTTTCCAAAAAAATTCCCGACAGCCAAATTGGTATTTTGAAGTAAAACAAATTTTAAGACATTAACCGCGCGAGGGGAATAAAAATATTCGGAGAGACGGCTGCGGAGGAAAATTTGAATTTATTTTAACCTGAAAAGGAGCTTTAAAGTGAAAGTCGAAGTAGTGGATTACAGACCTGAGTGGGCTGAAATGTACGCGGCTGAGGCGGAAAAAATAAGGGCGGTGTTGGGAGAAAACCTTATTGAAATTCACCACATCGGCAGCACAGCCGTAAAGGGTCTCAAAGCAAAGCCGATAATAGATATTTTGGCGGTTGTTTCGGATTTGGTCTCTTTGGACGGCAAAAATTCCGAATTCGAGAAAGTTGGCTACAAATGTATGGGTGAATTCGGAATAAGGGGAAGGCGTTATTTCAGAAAGGGGGAGGAAATACGCACGCATCAGATTCATGCGTTCGGCGCGCTTAGCGCATACGACATCGAAAGACATCTCGCTGTCAGAGATTATCTCAGAGCGCACGACCGCGCCGCCGAAAGCTACGGAAAGCTCAAAGAAAAGCTTGCTGTTCTTTACCCCGACGACATAGAGGGCTATTGCGACGGAAAAGACGCTTTTGTCAAAGCTCTCGAAAAAACGGCGTTGGATTGGTACAGAAAAAATATAGAGGATAGAAAAATATGGAAAGAGAAATAAGGGTATGTGCGACGGGCACGCACCGCGCACTGCCGGATTGTATACGCGCTACCGTCAGGCTTGCCGGACTTAAAGATACTTACGAAGCCGCCGCGGAGGAATTTAAAGACAGCTTTGAGTTTTTGTTAAAGGAGACAAAACAATTCGTTTTTAAAACTGCGGACTTTTCAATCAACACGCATTACGCGGACGAGCGCGACGGCAACAACGTATGGAGAAAAAAATTAGCGGGATTTATGTTTTCCCACACGCTTGTCTGCGAGTTTCCTTTCGATACCTCCGCGCTTGGCGCATTTGTATTTGCGTTGGGGCGCTGTAAGTGCGTGGACAGCTTCGGTTTCGATTACGCCGTAACGGACGAAGACGGAGCCTATGACGCCGCAGCCGCCGACGCGGTCAAAAAAGCGGTCAAAAAGGCAAATGTTTTGGCGGCGGCCGCAGGCGTAAAGCTCGGCGATATTGCGTCGATTAGTTTCAACGCTTCTTCAAGAAATATATTTTCGCCGCGTATGTGCAAAACGAACGACCGCGCGGCGGTCATGACGGCGTCCGTCGACGTTGCTCCGCGGGAGTTGAGCTTTTCCGAATCGGTGGAAATGGTTTGGGAGCTTAAATAAAAGCGCGTAAAAAGGCTCAACCTAATAGGTTGAGCCTTGAATTTTTATACCGAAAAAAACCGAATTTATCTTTCGGCTTTGTTGAGAGTCCTCATGCAACGCGTGCAGATGTAATCGTTTATTTCCTTGCCGTCTATTTCAAGCTTGACCTTTTTGAGATTCGCGTTGTAAGTTCTCGGTGTTTTTCTGTTGGAGTGACTTACCAGATTGCCGGACATTTTCGCCTTGCCGCACACCACACAAACTTTGGACATAATTAAGCACCTCCTCATATCAGAGTGTCGTTTTCAACCTGTTTATATTAGCACCGATTTAAAAAAAAAGCAACCGTTTTTAAACAAATTTTTCCTGTGGCGGCGGATTTTTTCGGTCAGTTATGAAAAATGTTCAAGTTTATTCGGAAAATTCCGCCTAAACAGTTGTAAACTTGCTCATAATATTGTAAAATAAGACGGTCGAATTAAATTCGCGGAGGGAAAAATGTCACTGCGCACCAAAAACACTTACGGGGAAATCACAATAACCGACGAAGCCGTCGCCAATGTGGCGGGCAGGCTTGCGTTGGATTGTTACGGCGTGGTGGACAAAGTTCCGCGCAAATTTTCCGACGCTTTGGCGGACCTGTTCAGACGCAGCAGCTGGGGCAGGGGCGTGAAGGTGGTCACGAAAGAAAATCGTATTTATGTTGACATCTATGTTGTTTTTCGTTTCGGTCTGTCCATTTCCGCCGTTGCGGAGTCGCTCAAAAGCACAATCAAATACGGTCTGGAAGAGTTTTCGGGCATGGTTGTGGACAGCGTCAACGTACACGTCGTAGGCGTCGAATTGTAAATAAAATATCGAACCGCTTTTGACGTCGGTTTTAGGAGTATATATGGCAGCAGCACGCTTGGCGCCGGACAAATCCGTTTCGGCGGTTGTGTTGAGAAAAATGTTGGTTGCGGGCAGTAAAATGCTCGAAGTAAATAAAGAATCGGTAAACGCTCTCAACGTGTTCCCCGTCCCCGACGGCGACACGGGCACGAATATGTCTCTGACAATGATTTCCGCCATGAAGGAAGTCTGCAAAAACACCACCAACACCATGGAGGCGCTTTGTCAGGATTTGACCAAGGGAGCTTTGAGGGGCGCGAGAGGCAACTCGGGCGTCATTTTGTCTCAGATATTGAAGGGCTTTGCCAATGTGGTTTCTCCGCAGGAGGAGCTTGACATAAAGAATTTCGCGCGGGCACTCAAATCTGGTGTGGAGCTTGCTTACAGCGCGGTAGCCAAGCCCAAGGAAGGCACGATGCTTACGGTTATCAGAGTTATGACCGAGCACGCGCTGGAAATTTCCAAAAAGCCGTTGACCTACGACAATTTTCTCAGCGCGCTTATAGAAAAGGGGGAGGAAATCCTTGCTCAGACTCCGGAAATGCTGGACGTGCTGAAAAAGGCGGGCGTGGTCGACTCCGGCGGCTACGGGATAATAATGATTTTCAAGGGTATGCTCAAAGGCTACCGCAACGAGGAAATAGAGGGCGCCGAAGACTATGTGCCCACACCCGTTTCCCTGAATCTTGCGTCCGGCTCCAACAAGCTGGTCGAGGATATTCAAATCGATTACGAAAATCTCGACGATATTGAGTTTGCCTACTGCACCGAGTTTTTTATAATAAACCTTAAAAAGAAAACTACCGTCAGCGACATCGACAAGCTGCGCGAAAAACTCAACAACATAGGAGACAGCACGCTTGTCATAGGCGATTTGTCCCTTGTCAAGGTGCACGTGCATACCAACAATCCCGGCACGGCGCTTTCTTACGCCTTGCAGCTGGGAGAGGTGGACAAAATAAAAATAGAAAATATGCTGGAACAGAACCGCGAGCTGAAAGCCAAGTACGAGGCGGAGCGCAAGAATATCGGCATACTTACCATTTGTTCCGGCGAAGGAATGGCGTCCATATTCAAGGACTTGGGAGTGGACAGAGTAGTCGAAGGCGGTCAGACCATGAACCCGAGCGCCGAGGACATCGCGCTTGCGGTCAACAAAATAAACGCCGAAAACGTCATTATCCTGCCCAACAACAAAAACATAATTTTGGCCGCCGAGCAGTCGCGCTCGTTGGTTAAGAAAAAGACCGTGTACGTAGTGCAAAGCACGAATATACCGCAGGGCTTGTCCGCCACGCTTGCTTTCAACACGGAAATCAACATAGCCGAAAATATAGAAAACATGAACGAGGCTCTTTCCACCGTCAAATCGGGTTCGGTCACGTTTGCGGTACGCACCTCCAAAATCGACGACGTCGAGGTCAAGGAGGGAGATGTAATCGGTCTGTTTGAAAGCAAAATCGCAGCCGTCGGCTCTTCTCCCGAAGCGGTGACAAACGAGCTGATTGACAAAATGATTGACGAGGACGACGATATCATGACGCTTTATTACGGAGAGGACGTAACCGCCGAACAGGCGGAGGCTTTCTGCGAGGAGCTTGCCGAAAGGTATCCCGATTTCGAGGTGAGCGTACACTGCGGCGGTCAATCGCTGTACTATTATCTGATATCAATAGAATAACAAGAACATATAAAAACCCCCTTTGCAGAACGCAAAGGGGGTTTAATATCAGTTTTGATTTTCAGGGGCGAAGCTCGTTGCTGACGAATGTGAAGGCTACGGCTCCCGGACCGACGTGACAGCCGATAGTGGGGCCCATTATGCGAATCGTGACAGCCGATAGTGGGACCCATTATGCGAATCTCCGGCTCTATACCGTACTGCTTTTTTATTTCCTCGGCAAAAATCTTTGCTCCGTCGAGGTCGCCCGTGTGCACCACGGTAGGGTAGGCGTCCTCCGCGAAGGTATATTTCTTTATGTTTGACAAAATGTATTTCAGCGCTCTCTTTTTGCCGCCGGAAATTTTCTGAATTACGCGCAGCTTGCCTTCCCTGTCAAAGTCCAGCATGATTTTGAGTTTTATCAGCGTGCCTATTGCCGCCGCGGTTCCGCCTATTCTTCCGCCGCGCTTTAAGTGATACAAATCGTCCACAACGACGAAATGCTGAATTTTGTGTTTTTTGTCCTCCACAAAATCGACTGCCTCTTGAAGAGTTTTGCCTTCGTCGCGCAGCTTTACCGCCATTTTTACGAGCATACCCTGACATACCGTCGTGGTGTGGCTTTCTATCGGTACGAGATTGAAATCGGGATATTTTTCTTTGACCATTTCCGCCGCCTGAACGGCGTTGTCGCGCGTATTTGCAAGTTGATATGATATGGTAAAATGAATGATGTTGCGATGTCCCGCTTCCGCGAGCTTTTCAAAATATTCCCTGTGTATTTCGGTGTTGTTTTTGGAAGTAAATATGTTTAGCGCGGGATTTTTCAGCATTTCAAAAAAATTGACGTACTCGTCGTATGTCTGAAATTTGTCCTGCATAAATCTCGTTTCGCCGTTTTCTTCTATGGTGATGGTGAGGGGCAGATAGCCTATGCCCATTTTTTCTATTTCGTTGGCGTATAAATCGCACGTACTGTCGGTTGATACGAAAAAATTTGTCATCAAAGATATTCTCCTTGTCATATAATAACATACGGCGGCTTTTTTTTCAATAAATTGATACAAATCTCTTGATTTTTTTTATTGTTTTTGTTAATATGTTTAGGCTGACAATTCGCGGGAGTGGCTCAGTGGTAGAGCGTTGCCTTGCCAAGGCAAATGTCGCGGGTCCGAATCCCGTCTCCCGCTCCAAGTAAAGGCGCCATAGCCAAGTGGTAAGGCACAGGTCTGCAAAACCTCTACTCCCCAGTTCAAGTCTGGGTGGCGCCTCCAAGAGCAAAGTCCTTGACTGCAAGGACTTTTTGTTTTATCTTGGTTTTTAATCCGCGTCGGCAATTGACAAACGTCTTTGCGCGTGATATACTATTTCGGTAAATTTGTGCCGGTATGGCGGAACAGGCAGACGCAAGGGACTTAAAATCCCTCGATGGCAACATCGTATCGGTTCGACCCCGATTACCGGCACCAAAAATAAACCCGATTTTGCGGTCGGTATTTTTGACTTGCAGGCTGAGGATATTTTCAATATAAAGCATATAAAGAGATTTGCGGGGCAAGTCTCTTTTTTGTTTAAAGCATTGACGATATAGAAAAAGATTATTACACCGTAGATATTGCTGATAAAAACAGTATGTGCAGGATTGCGTACATGAAAACGATTATGTGGATATAGAAAAAATAGATAAAAACAACGCTCGCCATTAGTATTATAAAAATTATTTTTTTAATGAAAAAAATCGGGAAGACATTTTTAAAAAAATCGTAAACGAAATTGATTTGATTTTCAGTTCATTAAATATTATTTACTTAACTGAATTTAACAGTTACAGATTTTCGTTTCAAGCTTATGTGAACAAAATCGGAATTTCAAGCCGTTGGATTAAGTGAAATATAGCGATTTTATAAAAATTATGTTTTATAAATAAATTTATGTTGACAAATAGAAAACTTGGAATTAAAATATTGGAAAACAAAAGATTGATTACTGCAAAGAGGAGTATGATTGGGATAGCATCGACGACGTTAAAATAAAAGGAGGGAAATTATTATGAATTGCAGAGTTTTTAGCGCAATGTGAATTTGTTTTGCATTGCGCTTTTTTATATGCTTTGAGTATAGAACAACTTGCGGCAAGCAATGAATTTTGCCTTTGTGCGGCAAGAAAGAAATTGAAAGAAAAGAAACTTAAAATCGGTTGTGTTGGTTTAATCGGTTTGTCCCGTGTCAGGGAACATACTTTAAAAAACGGAGGTAAAAAAAATGAAGAAAAGAGTGATTTTTATTGTTGTGACAGCTTTGCTTTGCTGTCTGCTTGTTGCGTGCGGTTCGAAGACGCGGCTTCAAGCGCCCCAAAACATAAGGCAGAACGGTCCTTTTCTGATTTGGGACGAGGTGAAAAATGCCGAAGGGTACATAGTGTTGGCAGACAACGAGGAGTACGTGACTGCCGAGCCTTCCTGCAATCTCTCGTTTCTGGGCGGGGAGACCGTTTACGTCGTAAAGATAAAGGCAGTGGGCGACGGCGAAAATTTTGCCGACTCCGATTGGTCTGAATTCGGCTTCAATGAAATTTTTAAATACACGTTGCTTGCCGACGGAAGCGGCTATGAGGTAAATCTGAGCGTTTCTTCTGTCGAGCTGCAAGACAGAAAAGTAGTCGTACCGTCAACTTACGAAAATTTGCCCGTCACGCGTATTGCCGACAAAATGTTTTACAAATGCGCAAGTCTGACGGAGGTCGTGCTGCCGAATACGCTTAAAGAAATCGGAGCAAATGCGTTCTACAACTGCAAGGCTTTGACAAGCATAGACCTGCCTTCAAGCGTGACGGCAATCGGTTCGGGGGCGTTCAGCGGCTGCTCGTCGCTTAAAAAATTAATTGTTCCTACGGGCATAGAACAGATTGAAAACCTTACGTTTGAGGGCTGCACAAGTCTGACGGAGATTGTGCTGCCGAATACGCTTAAAGAAATCGGGAAGATGGCGTTCATCAACTGCAAGGCTTTGACAAGCATAGAGCTGCCCGCAAGCGTGACGGCAATCGGTTCGGGGGCGTTCAGCGGCTGCTCGTCGCTTAAAAAATTAATTGTTCCTACGGGCATAGAACAGATTGAAAACCTTACGTTTGAGGGCTGTGCAAGTCTGACGGAGGTTGTGCTGCCGAATACGCTTGAAGCAATAGGCGCCAGTTCATTCTGGAATTGCAGCGCGTTGGAAAGCATAGAGCTGCCTGAAAGCGTGACGGCGATCGGTACGGGTGCGTTCAGAGAATGCGTCGCGCTTAAAAAAATAGTCGTTTCGTCCGGCGTCGAGTGCATTGCCAAAGAAATGTTTTACGAATGCGCAAGTCTTACGGAGGTCGCGCTGCCGAATACTCTTAAAGAAATCGGAGCAAATGCGTTCTACAACTGCGATGCATTGGAAAGCATAGAGCTGCCCGCAAGCGTGACGGCAATCGGTTCGGGTGCGTTCAGAGAATGCGTCGCGCTTAAAAAAATAGTCGTTTCGTCCGGCGTCGAGTGCATTGCCGAAGAAATGTTTTACGAATGCGCGAGTCTGACGGAGATCGTGCTGTCGAATACGCTTAAAGAAATCAAGAGAGCGGCGTTTGCCCACTGCATTGCATTGGAAAGCATAGAGCTGCCTGAAAGCGTGACGGCAATCGGTTCAAGTGCGTTCAGCGGTTGCTTGTCGCTTAAAAAGATAGTCGTTCCTGACGGCATAGAGCGGATTGAAGGCAATATGTTTGGCGACTGCACGAGTCTGACGGAGGTCGTGCTGCCAAGCACGCTTAAAGAAATCAGGGGAATGGCGTTCCTCGGATGCATTGTATTGGAAAACATAGAGTTGCCTGAAAGCGTGACGGCGATCGGTTCGATTGCGTTTGGCGGCTGCTCTTCGCTTAAAAAGATAGTCGTTCCTACGGGCGTAGAGCGGATTGAAGGCTCTACGTTTGTGGGCTGCTCGAATCTGACGGAGGTCGTGCTGCCAAGTACGCTTAAAGAAATCATGGGAATGGCGTTCCGCAATTGCGAGGCGTTGAAAACGGTGGTTTTGCCCTCGTCGCTTAAAGATATAGGCAAAGGAGCATTCAGCAACTGTCCGCTCGAAAGCGTTTTCTTCGGCGGCACGGAAGCGGAGTATCTTTCCGTTTCCGTTGCAGAGGGAAACGACAGCATTCTCAGTGCGGCAGTATATTTTTATTCGGAAACCGAGCCGACGGAAAATCCTCAAAAATTTTGGCGTTACAGCGGGGGAAAGCCCTTGCCTTGGGCGTGACCGACGCGCTTTTACACCTTTAAAAGCCGCCCCCTCAAAGACTTGGTTTTGCGGGGTAAAAAATTAAAAAAGGAGTTGATGCTTATGAGAGCGGTCAAGCAATGAATTTGCATTTGTACAACAGAAACCAAATTAAAAATACTAAAAAATAAAAAAGGAGACTTATATGAAAAAGTTAAATTTCAAAATTTTATCCGTTTTTCTGGCAATAGCAATTGTTGTGTCGGGAGCGGCAGTCGTCGTAGCCTCTCCGAGAGAAGAAGTAAACGCCCTGTCGCCGAATTATGACGGCAGCGACGTCTACTATTTTTGCGATTTATATCCCACTCTGACTTATGAAAACTTTTCCAATACGTTCAGCGCATCTATTTTTTATGATGTGCGTTGGGTAGACCAAGACCAATTTAGAGAATATATCGTTTACGACTACTTTTATGGACTAAGTAACCAAGTCGTTATTTTCGATATAAAAACATTTATACCTTACACCGACGTTTTGTACGAATTGTTTTTACGCTTGAAAGAAAACAATTGCGTGACGGGATTTGTTACGAGTTATTCCGAAAACGATTTCCCCGACACCTATTTTCTCGATTGTGTGGATATCTTTGTGGAAAATGCTCCCAGCGACAAAATGGACGTCTACTTTTCAGCGGCTTTCGAGGATTTGGACACAAACAGGGAGCTGTCCGATACGGTTTACCTGTTGGACGGAAGCGTTCTCAACATAAATTTTATCATAAACCGTGACTTTGAAGCATTGTGCACTACCTCCTATTATTTGAATAAGCTTATTTACGATTTGTTGTATTTTGTGTCAAGTATCGAATATGAAATTTGCGACTATCAAAATGCACTTGACGAATGGAATATAAACATACTTGTCTATGTCGGAAATAATCAATTTGTTGACTTGACGACGTGGGAGAGATATACATTTTACAGTTCGCAGGAAATTTTGGAAGAATACGAAAAGGAGTATATCTGCTCGTTTGGTTTCGACATGTTCGAGGAGGAGTTTTATTGGTTTTTGTATAACAACGGTGTGGACTTAAACTATTTGTTCGAGGTCACTCCCTTAAGCTATGACTGCAACGGTCTTGATTTGAGATTAAATAATTTTGACTATACCGACGAAGCGGAGCTTTACCTTGTTGAAGCGCTGAAAGATTGGCTTTCGGTAATTTAAACGCTCTGCTTTGGCGGCAGCTCACGGAACAGGAGGAATACAATACCGACCCCGACAGGAAATCGTTTTCCGACGCGAGCATATATTTTTATTCGGAACAAAAGCCCGTTTCGGAGGGAAATTTTTGGCGTTACTCGGAAGGAGTCGCCGTTGTCCGGTGATTTTTGTCGCCGTTTAGACAAATTTACCGCTTTGCATAAACGCAAGGCGGTTTTGTTTTTTATCGGGAGCACAATCGGGCTTTTAAAAGAATATTATTTAATAAGCCAATTACGGAGGTCATGATGGATAATATTTTCGGAACGGACGGTATCAGGGGAGTGTTCGGCGCGGAATTGAACTGCGGGAGCGCTTATCTTTTGGGGGCGGCGCTGTGCGGAGCGGACGGAGACTCTCCCGTCGTAGTCGTGGGCAGGGATACGCGTCCGTCCGGGGAGGAGCTTATGCGGGCGCTTGCAAAAGGCGTGCACGACAACGGCGGTTACGTCATCAACATAGGAATCCTGCCAACCAACGCCGTTGCTTACTTTACGCGGAAAATGGGGTGCGACTTCGGCGTTATGATTTCCGCAAGTCACAATCCGCCCGAATACAACGGCTTGAAGGTGTTTGACCGCTACGGCGTCAAGCTGTGCGAAAAAAAGCAGAGGGAGATTTCCGCTTTTATGGAGGACAGAGAGGTGTCGGACGCCGAGGGCGCGGAAGTGTGCGCCTTTGACAGCGCGGGAAAGCTGTATTGCGACTACATAGAAAACCTGATTATGCCCGACCTCAAAGGGCTTAAAATTTCTCTCGACTGTTGCTACGGGAGCTGCTACGACGTGGCGTCCTCCGTGTTTGCAAAGACGGGCGCCGCGCTGCACGTTTACTGCGGCTTCAACCGCGGAGAGCTGATAAACAAAGACTGCGGAGCCACCCACACCGAGTTTCTCGAAAAAATGATGAGGAGCAACGGCTGCGAGCTGGGCTTTGCCTTTGACGGCGACTGCGACAGAGTTGCCGTTTTGGAGCGCGGGCGGACGCTTGACAACGACAGACTTCTTTTTGCGCTGGCAAAATATATGTCCGAAAATGGAATGCTCAGAAAGGATATGGTAGTGGGCACTGTGCTCACCAACCGCGGCGTGGAAATGGCGCTCAACGGGCTGAATCTCAGGCTTTTGCGAAGCGACGTGGGGGACGCCAACGTATTTCATCTCATGAGCAAAAAGGGCGTTAATCTCGGCGGGGAGCGCAGCGGGCATTTTCTGCTTAGCGACTTTGCGACGGGCAGCGACGCGCTTTTGAACGCGCTGTTTTTCGCAAAAATATACAGGGAAAAGGGAAGCTTGTTCGACTATACCGCGGGTTACAAAAACGTGCCCTGCCGCGAAAAGAGCATAAACGTAACTCCGCAGCAGCTCAAAAGCATGAAAAACAGCAGTTATTTTGAAAAGGTGGCGGGCGAGGTGCGGGCGCTTTTCGGCGGAGTCAAGCTGGTGCTCAGGGCAAGCGGCACCGAGCCTAAGGTCAGGATTTACATCGAAGGAGAGGACGCGGGAGAGATTGAGGAGGCGATGAGGCACACAGCGTGGCAAATTTCCGATTTCGTCTGAAAGCGTTTGCGTTTTGAAATGGTTTGTAATATAATAAATCTCAATATGGACAAGAAGCGACGCAACAAAATCAGCTTCGTCACCACGCTGTTCGGATTGATTGCAAACGCCTTGCTTTGCGCGGGTAAATTTGCGGTGGGGCTTTTGTGCGGCAACATTGCCGTCACTGCCGACGCGGTAAACAATCTTTCCGACGCGGGCAACAATGTTGTCACGCTGATAGCAATCAAGGTGGCGGGCAAGCCTGCGGACAAGGAGCACCCCTTCGGACATGAAAGGGTAGAATACATTTCCGCGTTGGTCGTCGCTTTTATTATACTCTTTTTGGGCGTGGAGCTGGCGGTGTCTTCCGTTGAAAAGATAATACTCAATTTCAAAGAGCCTTATCTGCCCGAATTTGACGCGTGGCTGGTTTACGTTTTGTCGTTTTCCGTTGTCGTCAAGGTCGTCATGTTTTTCGTTTACAGGACAAACGGCAAAAAAGCGCAGTCTCCCGTGCTCAAAGCAATGGCGTTGGACAGCATTATGGACGGTG
>FR900998.1:30875-54127 GCA_000437915.1 Subdoligranulum sp. CAG:314
GCCCCCCCCCCGCCGCCGTGCTTGCGGCGATTCTTATCGGCAGATTGGCGAGCGTCAATCTTGACGGGTACATGGGACTTGCCGTATCCGTTCTGATATTTGTCGGCGGGATAAAGATAGCAAAGGATACCGTGAGCGGTTTAATCGGGGTTGCGCCCGACAAAAAGCTCATTGCCGAGCTGGAAGCCGAAATCGCGGCTTACGACGGCGTACTCGGCGTCCACGACCTTTTGGTGCACAGCTACGGACCTTACAATACATTCGTCACTGTGCACGCCGAGGTGGACGCAAAAGCCGATATGCTTGCCGCGCACGAGCGGATAGACCGAATAGAAAGAGATTTTCTCGAAAAACGAAACATACATCTGTTGGTTCATCTTGACCCCACCGAAAAGGACAATCCCGAAATCGAGGCGGTTTTGCCGTCGATAAAGGAAGTTTTGTCGTCCGTTGCCGACGGTCTTAATTTCCATGACGTGAGACTTGTCCGGCAGGGCGGCGCGGGAAAAATATTTTTCGATATGGTTGCGCCTTTCGAGCTGGAAAAGTCGGATGAAGAGCTTAAAAATCTTGCCGAAAGCCGCCTTTTTGAAAAAACAGGCATGAGCTTTTCGGTTACGGTTGACAGAGAGTGATTGCAAAAGGAGAAACGATTTGAGCAAAGCAGACGAAATTTTTATCCGAAACGTAAAAGAAATTTTAAACGAAGGCTATTCCGACCGAAACCTCGACGTGCGCCCGCGCTGGAAGGACGGGACTCCCGCGCACACAATAAAAAAGTTTTGTATCGTCAACCGTTACGACCTGAGAGACGAGTTTCCGATAATCACTTTGAGGCGCACCTTTTTCAAGACCTGCATAGACGAAATGCTTTGGATTTGGCAGAAAAAATCCAACAACATACGCGACCTGAACAGCGGCGTATGGGACAGCTGGGCGGACGAAACGGGCAGCATAGGCAAGGCTTACGGCTATCAGCTTGCGTTGAAGCACAGCTATCCCGAGGGAGAGTTCGACCAAGTGGACAAGCTTCTGTATGATTTGAAGCACAGCCCGCAATCGAGACGTATGATTGCCAATATGTACAATCACGCGGACCTTAGCCAAATGAGGCTTTATCCCTGCGCCTATTCCTTTACGCTAAACACGAGCGGAAACGTACTCAACGGCATACTCAATCAGCGCTCGCAGGATATGCTGGTCGCAAACAACTGGAACGTGGTGCAGTACGCCGTGCTGCTCAATATGTTCGCGCAGGCGTCGGGGCTTGTCGCCGGCGAGCTTGTGCACGTGATTGCCGACGCGCATATTTACGACAGGCACATTCCGTTGATTGAAAAAATGCTCGAACAGCCTGTTTACGACGCGCCTGAATTTGTCATGGACAAGAGCGTAAAGGATTTTTACGCATTCAATACGACGCATTTCAAACTTGAAAATTACAGATACAACGATTTTGAAGTCAAACCGGAGGTGGCTGTCTGATGAACGCAATCGTAGTCGTAGACAAAAAATGGGGCATAGGCAAAAACAACGATTTGCTGTTCAAGCTGCCTGAGGACATGAAATATTTCAGACAGAAGACTTTGAACAAAATCGTCGTCATGGGCAGCAACACGCTGAAATCCTTCCCCGACGGGAAACCGCTTAAAAACCGCACAAACGCGGTGCTTTTTCCCGGAGGCGAAAAACGGGACGACTGTATTGTGGCGGACAGTCTCGAAGAGCTAAGACAAGTGTTGACAAGCTTCCCCGAAGATGATATATTTATCATAGGGGGAGCGATGATGTACAAAACCATGCTCCCTTTTTGCAAGCGCGTTTACGTGACCAAGGTGGACGCGGACGGACAGGCGTCGGTGTTTTTCCCCGACCTTGACAGGCTCGGTTGGACGCTTTCGGAGAGAGTTGCGAAAAAACGCGACGGAGAGTACGAGTTGGAGTTTGTGGTTTATTCCAATCCGTCGCCGCAAAAATTTTGACAAAACGGATGTTTCGCCGCAGCGCGGCTGAGATAAATCTTGAAAGGAGGTTAAGTAAATGAGAAAAAGCCTTGAAAAAGTGTTCGATATCATCGGCGAAATACTTGCCGTGCTTGCTTTGATACTTTACGTGTTTCTTGCAATCAACGCGCAGTTCATGTTTTTGCCCGACGGTGTTTTGAACGTGCTTATGGTAATTCAGCAGTATTCGTTCATAATCGTGACAATAGTCGTAGGTTTTGAAGCTATGATAAAGCGCAATCTGTTGTTCAGAATTATATTCTACGTCATCGTTGCGGCAGTGGTTATACTTCAGTTCTTCCCCGGCACATGGGATAACCTCATGGGTTATGTGGGCGCGATGGCGCTGTAAAAAGCATAATGAAAACGTCCGCTTTAAAGCGGACGTTTTGTTTTGTTGATTTTCAAATGCAAGAAAATCAAATGAAATTATTTTTTTACCTTTGTGCCGCAATTTCCGCAGAAAACTCCGTAGGTTTCCGTGCGGCAGTTCGGGCAAATCAGAATTTCCGTCATTTCGTTTGAGCAGCGCGGGCACGTCGAATAAATGGATTCCGTTCTGAAACCGCAGTGTCTGCAATACAGAAGGCGTTTTTTAGGCGCGGGAGGTTGGCTCGGAGAGAGGGCGGGGGCTGCGGCGGATAAGCTTTCTTCCCGCCCGTCCGACGCCTTTTCGCCGCCGTCCGCTTCCGTCGCGGCGTTGTCGCTCTGCGCAGTCTGCGCTTGCGCCTCCTCGGACTGCTCCGTGTTTGTTTCCGTTTCCGCAGCGTTGCCCGTCTCTGTGACAGGCGTTGTTGAACTTTCCTTTGCGGGATTTTTTTTGAGTACAAAGTTTAAAAACAGTGCAAGCAGCAGCGCCGCAGTGAACACGGGCGAAGCGTAATATAACGATTTCAGCGTAAGCGCCGCTGCATTCTGCGCCGCCGCCGAATTTAAAACGTCGCTCATGGGAAGCACGGCGAGATAACCCGTTTGAAGCAGCAGTATACATATAGAAGCAGTGAGCCACAGCGCGCGGCTGAGCCTGTTTTTAGAGGTGAGCATAACAATCGCAGCCGCGGCGGTGAGAACGCCCAGCGCCGTTTCGGTTATTTCCGAAAGCTTGTTTGCGTTCAGTTGGCTTGAAAAGACTGCGGCAACGACGCGCATTGCCGCCGCGAGCGCCAGCAGCGAGAGTCCGACGACCGCCCGTTTGTTTTTGGAAATGAAGCAGGTCATGACGGCGAGAACCGCGGCAACGCCCCAGAGCGCCGCTACTATTAAATCCGGAATATCCGAAACTCCCAATGATTGCGTCAACAACAGCATAAATGCGCCTCCGCTTAAATAATACAACTTTTTTCCTCTTTATGCAATGAAAAGAGAGAAAAAAAGTTCAATCGGACGTCGTGCTTACTGAAAGCTCCGCGTGTTCTTTGTCGCCGCTGCCGTCGTCGGACATTTCCTCGCGTTTTTTGAAAACTTTTCGATAGCACCTCAACGCTATGGGAGCAAAGATGACGAGGGAAAGCGTTTCCGCTATCGGATAGGCATAGAAAAGCCCGCTCATTTGGAAGAAATAGTCCAGAAGATATGCCATGGGAATCAGGAAAATCAGCTGTCTCGACACACTGAGGAACATGGAGAACAATCCGATGTTGAGCGATTGGAATGTCGTGACGAGCAGTATACCCAGCGAAGCCGGCAAAAAGCACCAGCTTATGCACCTGAAAGCGTAAATAGTGTCCTCCCTGAGCGACGGGGTGGTTTCAAAAATGTCCACAATGAGACCGGGACAAATTTGGAATAGCAAAAGTCCTACCGTCATAATGGCTGCCGAAGTTATCAGAGACCTTTTCCAACAGTCGTTGTATCTCGCTCGGTCGTTTGCGCCGAGATTGTAGCTGAGAATGGGCAGTGTGCCCTGCATCAGACCGAATACCGGCATAAAGACAAAGCTTTGAGTGGAGAAATAAATGGTCAGAACCCTTATTCCGTTGGGATACGCTTTGAGTATGCTGTTGAGTATAATGGTGGTGAACGAGCCGAGCGCGTTTAGTATGAACGTGGGCAAACCTATGCGGAATATGTTCCACACTGTGTTCCATTTTAATTTCATTTTGGCGAGGTTTATGCTCACGTCCTGCTTTTTTACGATAAACACGAGAATAATGTACGCGCAGGCGACAAATTGTCCGATGATTGTGGCAATCGCCGCGCCCGCAACGCCCATGTTGAGACATTTCATGCCCCAGAATTCGTCGAAAATGAAAATAGGGTCGAGTATGATATTGACTATTGCGCCGAGCGCCTGACTTATCATAGGCGCTTTCATGTTTCCCGTAGCTTGAAGCAGCTTTTGCGCGACAATGCTGACTACGGAAAAAACGGACAGTCCGAGCATATAAATAAGGTACTCGTTGCCCATATCTATCATTTCCGCGTCTTCCGTAAACAGCTTCATAAAGGGGACGGACACGGTAAAGGCGAGCGCCACAAACAGCAGCGAGCCGATAATGGAAAGAAAAACGGCGGTGCGCGCGACATTGTCCGCGCCTTCGCGGTCGCCCTCGCCGAGCTTTCTCGATATGAATACGTTTGCGCCCACGCCTATTCCCAGCGCGAGCGAAATCTTTATCATCACCATAGGGAAAGAAATGCCCACCGCCTCGAACGCGACCTGACTGTACTGCGACAAAAACATACTGTCCACGATTGTGTAAAGCGCGTCGATAAACATGGATATGATGGCGGGAAGCGACATATTAAGCAGCAGCCTTCCCATGGGCATACTGCGCATTTTTGCCGATTGTAAAGTATCGTTTTTCTCTTGCATGATTTCACCTGACAAAAGGATTAAAGTTTAACCAAACTATTTTAACAGATTCGCGGCAAAAAGCAAGCGTAAAAGGTGCGCAAAAAAGGAAAAATTTGCGCAATCCTCCGACTGCCCGCAAAAGAAAAACGGCGCGTCGCGCCGTTTTTCTTTTATATTGATTTAAAGGAAAATAGCGAGGAAAATACCTGCCGCGACGGCAGAGCCTATGACGCCCGCCACGTTGGGGCCCATTGCGTGCATGAGCAGATGATTGTCGGGGTCGTATTTTCTTCCCACCGTATGGGACACTCTCGCCGCCATAGGCACGGCGGATACGCCCGCCGAACCGATAAGAGGATTGATTTTGCCTTTGGTAAGCCAGCACATGAGCTTTCCGAACAGAACGCCGCCGACGGTGGAGAAGCAGAAAGCGAACAGTCCCAGACCGATGATGAGCAGCGTGTTGAGAGACAAAAAGTTTTCCGCAGTTGCGGTCGCTCCTACCGAGATGCCGAGCAAAAGGGTGACTATGTTCATGAGAGCGTTCTGCGCCGTGTCGGAAAGTCTTTCGGTGACGCCGCACTCCTTAAACAGGTTGCCGAGCATGAGGCAGCCGAGCAGTGGAGCGACGGAGGGGAGCAAAAGCGCGGTGATGATTGTCACCATAATGGGGAAAATGATTTTTGCTGCCTTGGAAACGTTTTTGGGCGGCTCCATGCGAATCAGCTTTTCCTTTTTGGTGGTGAGCATCTTCATCAGCGGAGGCTGAATCAAAGGAATCAGCGCCATGTAGGAATAAGCCGCGACCGCAATCGGTCCGAGCAGGTGGGGCGCCAGCTGATTGGTTACGTAAATAGCCGTAGGTCCGTCGGCGCCGCCGATAATGGCAATAGCCGCAGACTCCTCGCCGGTAAAGAAGCACACCGCAATCAGGAACGCGCAGTAAATTCCGAGCTGCGCCGCCGCTCCGAGCAGCATTGATTTGGGATTGGCGAGCAGGGGACCGAAGTCGGTCATCGCGCCCACTCCGAGAAAAATCAGACAGGGATAAACGCTTGTCTTGACGCCTATGTAAAGTATATCCAGCAGACCGCCGTTTTGCAGCACGTCCATATAGTCGGGCTTGGAGTTGTCAAACCACATTTCGGGGTGGTAAATGCCCGTGCCGGGCAGGTTTGTCAGCAGCATGCCGAAGGCTATGCCTACAAGAAGCAGCGGCTCGAATTTTTTGACAATACCAAGATAAAGCAAAACGCAGGCGATTAAAATCATGACTGCCTGTTTCCAGTCCATTGTGGCAAAGCCGGAGCTGCCGAACAGGTTGCTTAAAAAATCTCCTATGTTCATGTCGCTCCTTTCAGGCAAGCTCGTAAATGGGAGTGCCTTGCTCTACCTTTGAACCCTTCTGCACGTAAAACGCCGTGACGGTTCCGTCTTTGCTTGCCGAAATTTCGTTTTCCATTTTCATGGCTTCGATAGTGAGCACGACGTCGCCGCGCTTGACCTTGGCGCCGACGCTTACTTTGAGTTCCATAACGACGCCGGGCAGAGGGGACTCCACCGCGTTTGCGCCCTTTGTCACCGTAGCGGTAACGGCGTCCGCAGGCGCGGGGGCTGTGGGCTGAGTTTGAGCCGGCAAAGCGGGAGCGGGAGCCGATATGGCGTCATATTCTTTAAGAAGAGAGGCAACGCCTTTTTCCACCTCTACCTCGTAGATTTTTCCGTTTAATTTGACGTTATATTTCATGTCAGTCCTTGTTCTCCTTTTTTTCTTTTATGGAAACGAATTTCAGCTCGTTGAGCGGAGTCTCAAGCTCGTCCGCGACAATAGCCATAATCATGGCTGCTTCCTTGTCGGGCACGTCGAAGAGCTTTACGCTGCCGCACGAGCCGGGAGCGGGGGTTGAGTCCTCCTGCGGTTTGCCCGCGGGCTGCTTTTTGACCCCTTTCTTTGTAAGATAGTTGAGCAGAGCGATTAAAAGAGCCATGACGGCAAGTACGACAATTATGAGCACAAAGCCTATGACGGAGTAAAGCGCCGCTTCGCCGAAAGTAAGCTCGACGTCGGCAAAAGATAAAAGATTCAGCATTTTCCGTTCTCCTTATTCCGTCACCGCTTCGATGGTGTAGGACACGACGTTTTCTTCCTTTTTGCGCCTTTCCTCGAAGAATTTTTCCGCTACCTGAGGGAAAGCGATGTAGCTCAAAACGTCCTCGTCGCTTTTCGCCGTGCCGGAAAGCTCCTTTTTGTTTTTTTCAAAGGAGGGCTTCAAAGTGTCAGCAAAACGGCATTCGATGGGTTTTTCTTCTCCCAACGCCTTTTTGACTAGCTCGGGGTTGACCTTGCCGGGCGCGCGGCCGTATTCTCCGTGCAGATAAGCCTTGACCTCTTTGCCTATGCTTTTGTAGCGTTCGCCGAGCAGCACGTTCTGCGTCGCCTGCACGCCTACCATCTGACTCATGGGCGTGACCAGCGGGGGATATCCGAGGTCCTCTCTCACGCGGGGAATTTCCTCCAAAACCTGATTGAGTCTGTCGAGTGCGTTCTGCTGTTTGAGCTGCGAAAACAGGTTGGACAGCATTCCTCCCGGCACCTTGTAATTGAGCGCGTCGGTGTCCGTGACCATAGCTAGCGGCATAAGAGTGCCGTCTGCTATGTAATCGTTGCGTATGGGCTTGAAAAAGTCGTTTACCTTTTTCATTACGTCGGCGTCGGCAACGCAGTCGTAGCCCAATTCTCTCAGAGCGTAAACAAGCGTTTCCGTCGCAGGCTGCGACGTGCCTCCCGAAAAAGCCGACGACGCGGTATCGATAACGTCCGCGCCCGCTTCGATGCCTTTAAGATATGTGATGAAGGCAAGGCCCGTGGTGCAGTGCGTGTGCAGAACGACGGGCAGACCGACCTTTTCTTTAAGCGCTTTGACCAGGTCGTAACACTCCTGCGGTCCCATGACGCCCGCCATGTCCTTGATGCATATTGTGGACACGCCCATTTCCTTCATTTCGGAGGCGACGCCGACAAAATTGTCAAGGGTGTGGACGGGGCTCGTGGTGTAGGAAATGGCTCCGCTTGCGATTGCTCCCGCCTTGACGGTTTCTTCGACCGCAACCTTAATATTCCTTGTGTCGTTGAGCGCGTCGAAAATACGGATTATGTCTATGCCGTTTTCCACACTCTTTTTGACGAACATTTTTACCACGTCGTCGGGATAATGACGGTAGCCCAAAAGGTTTTGTCCCCTAAGCAGCATTTGCAGCTTGGTGTTTTTGACCTTTTTGCGGATTTTTCTCAATCTTTCCCAAGGGTCCTCGTTTAAAAACCTCAGACATGAGTCAAAGGTTGCTCCGCCCCAGCACTCTATCGAATAATAGCCCGCTTTGTCCATTTCTTCGAGTATGCCGTCGAATTTGTCGTAGGGCAGCCGTGTCGCGATGAGGGACTGATTCGCATCTCTCAAAACGGTTTCAGTGAATTGAACTTTTTGTGCCTTCATTTAACGAATTTCCTTTTTTATATTTTTTACGGCTTATGCCCGACTAGGCTCGAATTGAAAAAGTGTAGGCATAAACTATAATTATAGCGAATTAAGGTTGAAATTTTTTATAAATATGAATTTTATTCATATTTTTGCCTTTCTTTCAAGGGCAAAAGCTGCAAAAAACATGAATAAAATTCAGGTTTTGCGCCTTGAAAGGGCATAAAGCAGCTCAAAGCCAATCTCAACCAATATTATTTTAACAAATAAAAATTCAATGTCAACGGAAATGTATAGCTTGCTGAAAAGAAATTTTTTTGTATGCGGTTATAACTAAAATTTATCGACTTTGAAAACGCGGCGTTTGGCTTTTCCGTGTCGGCGGGCATAGTATAAAGAGGGAGGATATATGAACGAGAACGTCTGGCAGGCGCTGCTCTTTTCCGCGATAGCCGGACTTTCTACCGGTATAGGCAGCTTGATAGCGCTGTTTGCCAAAAAGAGCAACAAAACCTTTTTGTCCGTCAGCTTGGGATTTTCCGCGGGGGTTATGATATACGTCTGCTTTGCGGAGCTGTTTAAAAATTCTCAGGAAATGCTCGCCGCAAGCTTCGGACAGGTAAAGGGTGCGATTTTTTCGGCTGTTTCGCTGTTTTGCGGCATTGCGGCAGTCATGCTGATAGAGGGGCTTTTGCCCGAAAAGGAAAAAAAGGAGTTTGGCGGGGAGATTTGCGATGAGGAGAAAAAACGCAAGCGTCTGCTCAGGTCGGGGATATTTACGGCGCTTACCATTGCCGTGCACAATCTTCCGGAGGGGCTTGCGACCTTTGTTTCCGCGCTTGACAATCCCAAGCTTGCCGTGCCGGTGGTTGCTGCCGTCGCCATACACAACATTCCGGAGGGAATCGCCGTGTCCACGCCCGTGTTTTTTGCGACGGGGAGCAGGAGCAAGGCTTTCTGGTACTCTTTTCTGTCTGGACTTGCCGAGCCGCTGGGGGCGATTGCGGGTTATCTGATGCTTATGCCCATTCTCAACGAAACGGTGTTCGGCGTTCTGTACGGAGCGGTTGCGGGAATCATGCTTTACATAGCGCTTGCGGAGCTTTTGCCGTCGGCACACGAGCAGTCGCCGAAAAAGTTTGCGGTAAACGCGGGGCTTGTTGCGGGTATGCTGATAATGGCGATAAGCCTGATTTTGTTTATGTAAATGCAACAAAAAACGCGCGGAAGCCGCGCGTTTTGTTTTTAAATTTATTTTTTCAAATTATGTTGATTTGGCAGGCGCGCATGGCTTCTATGGCGTTTCTGTGCCGCTCGGGAGTGACTCCCGCGCAGCAGCTTTCCACGACGTTTATTTCCGCTTCGGGTAAAAACGCTTTTAGCAAAAGCGCGTTTGAAATCACGCAGATGTCTGTGCAGACGCCTACGAGGTCTATGCAGTCGAATTGATTGTCAAGCGCGTACTGCGCAAGCAGCAGACTGCCGAAAGTGTATTTGTCGAATACGTTTTGGACATAATCCGACAGAGCTTCGGCGATTTGCCAACCCTTTGTGTTTTTGACGCAATGGGGCACGGGCAGTTTTCGCCCCTCCTGAGTCTGCGCATAGTTTTCGTCGTGAGTGTCGCGGGTGAAAACTATTTCGGCGCCCTGTTCGTCCGCGCGTTTTACGTACTCCGCGACTGCCGGCAAAATTTTTTCCGTATCCGAGTTTGAAAGCGCGCCGCAGATGAAATCGTTTTGCATATCTATGACTGCCACCAATTTTTTCATGCTTTTTCTCCCGCAACAGGATAGCACAAATTCGGAAATTTGTCTATTTTTAAAATTATGCGTTTCAAAGATTTAACATTTTTTGCGGGAGTGTGCTATAATCAAAACTAATTTTCAAGAGCAACGGAGATTATTATGCGAATATTTAAAAAACTCAAAGTACAGTCTGTCGTCGTTTCATTGCTTTATCTTGTTCTCGGCATTTGTCTGCTTGCCGTGCCCGACGCCGCGAAACGTACCGTTTGTTATTTTGCGGGAGCCATGCTCATTGTCAGCGGTTTGGTGCAGATAATAAATTATTTTTTGTATTCGGTGGTTCGTTTCGGTTTTCTGTGGGGAATCATCGACGTTTTCGCGGGTATTTTTATTGTCAGCTCGGCGGATATATTCGCACAGACGGAAATTTTCGCTCTGCTTTTCGGCATTCTGTTGGTCGGGAAAAGCATTTTCGAGTTTCAGACGGCTGCGGACATGAAGAGGTTCGGCGTAAAATTCTGGTGGGCGGAAACGGCGTACGCGGCGCTGCTTCTTGTCTTGGGAGTGGTGCTGCTGTTCGACCCCTTCGGAGCTGAAAGGGCGTTGTTTGTTTATCTCGGCGTGTGTTCTCTGCTTAACGGTATTTTGGGCTTTGCGGTTAACTTTTTTGTTTCCGGAAAGATTAAAAAGGTAAAACATACGGTGGTGCGGGAGCTGGACAGCGACCAATTCGAATTGAGAGACGCGCCGGAGGAGTCCGACGGCGATTGACGGGGCGACGACGGGCTTGAATAAAGCTGTCTTTTATTGTTTAAAATGTGTGTTATAAGCGCAGGCGGCGGGCGTTGGAGAAGCAAAACGCAAAAAGAGGAAGCTCTTTGCGCCGCCTGTTGGCCGTCAAACACGTTTTTCTCAGGCGGATTAATCGGCAAAAAGATTGAGTTAAGCAAACTCCGTCAAATTGTTTGCTTTTAAACTCGGCAACCTGCGCCGCAGCGTTGACAAAACAGCGTCGTTTTGTTAAAATAAACGCATGTCGAGCAATATGCGGTAACGGTGTTGCATATCGAAAAGTAAAGTTTGGTTCCGCAGCCGTTTAAATCGAAAGATTGCGCAGCTTTTTTGAAATTAATATTACGGAGGCATATCGAAGCGGTCACAACGAGGCGGTCTTGAAAACCGTTTGCCCGCAAGGGCACGGGGGTTCGAATCCCTCTGCCTCCGCCAAAAACAAAGGAAAGGGCGCGTCTTGCGTCCTTTCTTTATTTATCTACTTCGCGTAAGCTCCCTGCTACTTGCCTTTAAAAGTGCGCCCTCCGCAACACTTCTGCTCGATTTCGAAGTATTTTTATCATGAAAATCCAAAGCAACCTAAATCAAATGCTCCGTTTGGGCTGTTTGATTTTTTCGTCATTTTGCCGATTTATACGAAATCGGAAAAATGCCAAGCATTTCGCGGCGCGACAGTTTTAATTTAATCGGGTATTCGCCGCAGCGGCAATTACTTTTTTATATTTATGTAATTATATTGCAAACGCTTGATCTGTTTTCTTTTTTATGTTATAATATCATTGCAGAAGTGAATTATGGAAATAAATAAAGTTTACAATGACGACATAATGAATATATTGAAAGCTTTGCCGGACAATGCCATTGATATGATTTATAGCGATCCCGATTATAACGTCGGCATGAAGTATAACGGCAAATCATATACAAAAACTTTTGCCGAATACATTGATTGGTATATAGAGTTGGCAAAAGAATCATTGAGAGTTTTGAAGCCTGACGGCAATATGTTTTTTATAAATTATCCTAAACAAAACGCATATTTAAGGGTAAAATTTTTAGACGAACATTGTTATAGTGTTTTTGATTACGTTTGGGTTTACAATACCAATGTGGGGCACTCGCCGAAGAAATTCACCACCGCCCACAGAAGTATATTACACTGCACAAAATCAAAAGAAAACAAATGGTACAAAGCACAAGTGGCGGAGCCCTATAAAAACCCAACGGATAAGCGTATAAAACAAAATATAGCCAACGGAAGTTGCGGCAGAATGCCTTACTCGTGGCTATATTACGATTTGGTCAAAAACGTTTCAAAAGATAAAACAATGCACTCTTGTCAAATTCCCAAAAAGCTAGTCGAAAAACTGATTTTGGCGAGCACACGACCGAATGACACAATTTTAATTCATTTTGGCGGTTCCGGCGGTGAAATTATTCAGGCAAAAGAATTGGGCAGAAATTTCATTAGCGCGGAACTTGACTCAAAATACGTTGATTTAATCAATGACAGATTAAACAATAACGGGCAAATCGGCGAACAATTTAAATTGAAATTCAACAAGCAATCAGAGCTGTAAAAAAGGATTTAACAGCTCTGCCAATTTCTTATTCGGCAACGGGTGAACGCCTCTTGTTCTTGAAAAGGTTTGAGCAACATTTATGACGATAGAGAAATCGATGTTTGCTTTATCATCTTTATGCAACAAAACCTCGTCTACAAATTCTTGAAAAAGAATCGGGATGGAAATGCAACTCAAAATAGTGTTTATCCTGCCCATTTTCGGTTTTTTGACGACAAAATTCAAGCCGTCGTTATTGGCGTGGGTTTTCATTTCGTCGTTCCAACCCAAAATATCCATAAAATGAATAAACGCCAAGATATTCACATTTAAGTTGTTATGAATTGCGTCTGTTTGAATTTCCTGTATTTCGTTTAACATTTCAGTTGACGGCGAAAATCTCACTTTGCCTTGATTGTCGGTAAAATCGATTAAATATGCAACCCTGTACAAAATTGCGGAAAGTTTTTTATAATTGTCAAAACTTATTGCATTTCTCAATTTGCAAAGCAATTGCCAAATATCGGCAAATGAAAATTTAGTAAATAAATCTCCTACATTAGGGGACATATCGTTTAAATTCGGTTCTTTTCTGAAATATTCCTTGCCGGGCTTAAGAAAATAAACTTCATTTCCGTCCGGCAGAGTATCTACAACAAATTTAACAGGTTGACAGGGATTGTCAAATTTAATATCCAACGCTTCCTGAATCCTGTTTTTTCTTTTTTCAATAAGTTCTTTCGGACAACCTTTTACTACTTTTGTTATCATAGCCAATACCCTTTGTAAATTAAAAACATTATAACACAAAAAACAATAAAACAAAACAATAGAAGCATATGTAAAATTTATCCAAGGCGCTTATATAGCGCATAGGGGAAGATTTTAAAATATTATTTATGGTTCAACCGTGAGCGGGAAAAGGCGGGAGCCTTTTAAAGAAATATTTTGTTGTAAATTGCGACGGAATGTGATATAATAATACAACGCTTTTCTCCGTCGGTGTGACCGTCGGAGTTAAGGCGCAGAAAAAATGAAAGCAATCAAAAAATATATCAAACGGAGTCAAACCGGCTCAAAAAAGGCGGCGCGTCTGATTTTGCGTGCGGAAAAAAAGCTTTCGCGCACTCTCGACGACGAGGCGCTGCGCGACCTTGCGCGTGAAGAGAGGAGAGTCAAGACGCGTTCAAAGGAGGGGTTAAGCGCCGCGCAGGCGGAGGATTTCAAGCTCAAAAAGCGGATAACGGAAGCAGCGCGCGAGCAGTTTACCGATGCGGAGTGGGTAAAGCTCGACAACGCCGCTCTGATTTTTCCGTCCACGACGCGCGCGGACAAAAACAATCTGTTTCGCGTGAGCGTGCTCCTAAAAGAAAAGGTGGAGCCTCTTATTCTGCAAAAGGCGCTCAATTTTCTTGTGCCGCGTTTCCCCGCGGTTACGAGCGCCGTCAAGCGCGGGTTTTTCTGGTATTATCTCGAACCGTCCACGCATCCGCTGACGGTTGAAAAGGATGTGGATTTTCCGTGCAGAAAAATTCCGCTCGATTCCCGTCATTCCAGCATACGCGTTTTGTTTTACGAAAACAGGATTTCCGTCGATTTTTTCCACGTTGCGACGGACGGCAACGGAGGGTTGACTTTTGTCAATTCTCTGCTTGCGTGTTATTTAAAGCTCAAATACGACGTTGAAGTAAAGGACAAAAACAATTGTCCCGATTTCAGAGACAAGCCCAAGCGCGAGGAAATGGTTGACAGTTTTTTGCAGATGGCGGATTTGAAAACGCCCAAAGCCGAAAAGGACGTCGTTGCTTATGCGGTCAAGGGGACAAGGCTCACGCCCTATTCCTCTTGCGTGATTATGGGAACAATGAGCGCGAAGAAGGTGGTGGAGGCGGCGCATTCCGCAGGCTGCACGGTAACGGAGCTTATAACTGCGTGTATCATCTGGGCAACGGAGCAGGACCGCATTTTTTACGGCTATTCCAAAAAGCTGCCGGTGGCTGTCAGCGTGCCCTGCAATCTCAAAAGATATTTTCCCAGTCCCACGCTGCGCAATTTTATCGCCGTTATGCCCGTTATCAACGACGGCTCGGTCGATTTCCAATCGGTTCTCGACAACGTAAAAGCGCAGTTTGAAAAAAAGAACAACAAAGAATTTTTTATGGGCGTAATAAACTTCAACGTGAAAAGTCAGCTCAATCCTCTGATAAAAATGGCGCCGTTGGTAATCAAGGATTTGGTGCTCAGGTATGCAATCAGGCGTTTCGGAGACAGGGTGCGCACGTCCACCTTCTCCAATCTGGGCGTCGCCAAAGCGCCGCGCGAGTTTGAGGAGTTTGTAGAAAGGTACGAGTTTTCGCTAGGACCTCAGGTCAGGGAAACCACGGGTTGGAGCGCCGTCACATACAAGGACAATTTCGTGCTTTGCGCGGCTCGCACGATAGTGGAAAGCAACATCGAAAGACTTGTTTTTTCCAAGCTGGCGGAGCTGGGGCTTGACGTCACGATAGAGACCAACTGCGAGGTGTGAGCGAAAAAATGAAATATTGCGAATATTGCAAAGTGGACGTAAACGAAAATCTCGAAAACTGTCCTCTGTGCGGGAGTTATCTTTCGCGCAGAGAGGGTGCGGAGGACGGGTATTACGCCAAAAACATACAGCCTCTTGCCGTTTATCCCAAACTGGTTGCCAAAACGGAGGACAACAACAACTTTTTGCAGAAAAAGTTTTTGCTTATTCTCATATTTGTGGTGGCTGCCTGCGTTGCCATAAACCTGTTGATAGTCAGGGGCAGCCTTTGGTCGGCATACGTGGGTATAAGCGCGGTGGTGCTTTACGCCTGCGTCATAACCTCGATTTACAGGAGAAGCAGACTCTATTCGATTTTGTTCGTAAGCGCGCTGTTCGTGTCGCTTTCCTTTGCGGGTTACGACATAGTGCACAGCGTCGAGCGTTACGGTACGCTCGAAGGATTCGGCGTGTCTTTGGAGTATATCATTCCGGCATTTCTGTTGGCGATGATAGTGGCGACGGACGCCTTGCTGTTCGTTCAGCGCACCAAGTACAAGTATTATTTCGTATCGCTCGTTTTGACAAGCGTGATTGCCCTTGTGCCGCAGATACTCATGTGGAGCGTGCCCGCATTCGGAAAATTTGCCGATTGGCTTACCTTTTCGTTGTTTTTCTTTTCCATACTCAACATTCTGATTCTGTCTACGGTTTTCTGGAAACGCTTCAAAAACGAAATAACGCGCAAATTCAATGCTTGAAAGGCGGGGCAAAAGCTCCCGCCTTTAAATTTTTCATTTCCAAAATTCAAGATACTTCAACAGCACGGCGAACGTCGCTATGTGCACCTCTTCGTCCGCTATTATGCACTCGACTGTTTCTATTATCGATTGGTTTGTAAGCTTGGCTATCGTGCGGCGATAATTCTGAATTGCGGCTTGCTCCGCTTTTATGTTGTCCAAAAGCATTTCTTTGAGATTGACGGCGTAGTTGACGTTGGCTCCCGTCCACCAACAATTGTCCGCTCCGATGACGGGATTTCCTCCGAGACGTGCTATTGTAGTGCCGAGAATATCGTGGTGGTGCATTTCGGTGATTGCGATTCTTTCGAGAACTTCGGCGACGTCCTCGTTGTATAGCCGCGTTATGTAATTTTGGTATATGTAAGTCATTATTGCGGTCGTTTCGCTGCCTTTTCCCGCGTAATCGGATTGCAGAACGGCGGCTTCCGCGGGATTGGGCGCGTTTATGACGATTTCGGGATAAACTCGGTCGCTTTTGGTTTTCAGCTCTTTTATATCCAAAATAAAATACCTCCTGTCCGAATATTTTATGCACCCTTCTCCGAATTTGTGAAAAGGACGCGAATATATCTGTTTGAAGGCGTATAATGTTGATTTTTAAGCGGCGGGAAATTATAATTGAAGCAAGGAGTGTACGATGAAAGACGTTTTCGACGTTATTATCGTGGGCGGCGGCGTGATAGGCTGCGGCATTGCCCGCGAGCTGTCCCGTTTCCGTTTGAATATAATAGTGCTTGAACAGTTCAACGATGTGTCTGCCGGCACGAGCAAGGCAAATTCGGGCATAGTGCACGCAGGCTTCGACGCGGAGCCGGGTTCGTTGAAAGCAAAATACAATATCGAAGGGGCGGCGATGTTTCCCCGCCTTGCGAAAGAGCTTGACTTTCCTTACAGACAAAACGGCGCGATGGTGCTGTGCTTTGACGTCGGTGATTTGCCGCGACTGAAAAGGCTTTTGGAAAAAGGCATGAAAAACGGCGTTGAGGGACTGCGCATAATTGACGGCGACGAGGCAAGAAAAATAGAGCCGCATATCTCCCGGCGGGTGCTCGCCGCTCTTTATGCGCCGACGTCGGGTATAGTAAGCCCTTACGAGATGAACATCGCTTACGCGGAAAACGCTTACGCAAACGGCGTGCGTTTCGAGTTCGACTCGCGTGTGACTTTTATTTCACGCTCGGAAAATCTGTTTTCCGTTTCAACCGACGACGGACGAAGCTTTGTCGGGCGGACGGTCGTAAACTGCGCGGGCGTGTTCGCCGACGAAATCAACAATATGATTTGCGGGAAAAAGCTTGAAATAATCGCCCGCCGCGGCGAGTATTCCCTGCTTGACAAGGAGTGCGGCTCGCTTACCGACACCACGCTGTTTCAGCTGCCGACGGACATGGGCAAGGGGATTTTGGTTGCTCCGACCACTCACGGCAACATTCTGGTGGGTCCCACCGCGCATGACACGCGTGACAAATGGAACGTAGACACCACCGAGGAGTGTCAGAACGAGCTTTTTGTAAAAGGCTCGATGTCCGTACCCGCTCTTGACAGACAATACGTAATCAAGCAGTATTGCGGACTGCGCGCGCACAGCGTTGCCAACGACTTTGAAATCGGTTGGAGCGACGTCGAAAACTTTTACAACGTCGCGGGAATCGAGTCTCCGGGGCTTAGCGCCGCGCCCGCCGTTGCGTTAAAGGTTGCTTCGGATTTGGCGGCGCGTTTAAATGCCCGAAAAAACGAGAGCTTTGCAGGCGAAAGAAAAGGGATTTTTCGTTACGCCGCGGCGACGGAGGAGGAGAGACGCAAAAAAGCGGAAGAAAATCCGCTTTACGGAAAAATCGTGTGCCGCTGCGAGTCGGTTACGGAGGGAGAAATAGTTGACAGCATAGTGCGTCCGCTGGGCGCGGTGGACCCCGACGGAGTAAAAAGACGCACGCGCGCGGGAATGGGGCGCTGTCAGAGCGATTTCTGTTTTTCGCGCGTAGCGGAAATTCTTTCGGAGAAACTAGGCATACCTGCGGAAAAATTGAGATTCAACGCCAACGCAAAAGCGGTAGCCGAGCGCGCAAGGCGTATGAAAAAAGACGGAGAGGACAAATCTTGACGCGCAAAAATACGCAAAAGCTTTTTTGCGTCTGTCCGTCGCAGCTTGCGGCAAATTTTTAAATGGGAGGAAAACCGTTGGAGTATATTCTTGCGCTTGACCAGGGGACTACAAGCTCGCGCGCAATAGTTTTCGACAAATGCGGACGGATTGCAGGCATGGCGCAGCAGGAGTTCGCTCAGATTTATCCCTTTAACGGCTGGGTGGAGCACGACCCCAAGGATATATTGGGCAGTCAGATAGGCGTTATACCCGAAGCGTTGATAAGGGCGGGCGTATCGATTGACGAAATAAGCGCAATAGGCATAACCAATCAGCGCGAAACCGTTTTTGTCTGGGACAAAATTTCGGGAAAGCCGATTTGCAACGCGATAGTATGGCAGTGCAGGCGTACCGCACAGCTTTGCGAAAGGCTTAAATCCGACGGACTGTCCGATTTTATTTACGAAAAAACGGGACTCGTGCCCGATGCGTATTTTTCCGCCACCAAGCTGAAATGGATACTCGACAACGTGCGGGGGGCGCGCGACAGGGCGGAAAGGGGCGAGCTGTTGTTCGGTACGGTGGACACCTTTCTCATGTGGCATTTGAGCAAGGGAAAAATCTTTGCCACTGACTATACAAACGCTTCGCGCACCATGCTGTTCAATATTCATACCTTGACGTGGGACGACGAGCTTCTGAGGCTGTTCGGCGTTCCGCGCGTTATGCTGCCCGAGGTTTATCCGTCGGGACATGACTACGGCGTCACGGCAAAGTCCCTTCTCGGCGAGAGCGTGCCCGTCCTCAGCGTCGCGGGGGACCAACAGGCGGCGCTGTTCGGACATCTGTGCGTGGAAAGCGGAAGCCTGAAAAACACCTACGGCACGGGCTGCTTCGCTTTGGCAAACACGGGGGACAAGCCCGTAAGGTCGGCTCACGGACTGATAACGACGCTTGCCGCGGGCAGGGACGAAAAGCCGCAGTATGCGTTGGAAGGCAGCGTGTTTGTCGGCGGCGCGGTTGTCAAATGGCTGCGCGACGGGCTGAGAATGATAAAAAATGCGGAGGAAACGGAAGCGTACGCCCGACGCGTCCCCGACACGGGAGGGGTTTACGTCGTGCCCGCTTTTGTGGGACTCGGCGCGCCTTATTGGGACTCCGACGCTCGCGGCACGGTTGTGGGGCTTACGCGCGGCACGACAAAGGAGCATTTTGTCCGCGCCTGCCTCGAAAGCATAGCTTACGAGGTGTGCGACATAATAGACGCAATGGAAAAGGACATAGGAAAAAAAGTCGGGCTTGTGGCTGTGGACGGCGGAGCGAGCGCAAACGATTTTCTCATGCAATTTCAGTCCGACCTGCTCGACAAAAAAATCTGCCGCCCCTTTGTGACGGAAACCACCGCGCTTGGCGCGGCATATCTTGCGGGACTTACCTGCGGCTTGTGGAGCGACGTTTCGGACATACGCCGCAGCGCAAACTGCGGCAGGGTGTTCGAGCCGGATATGCAAGACGAAAAAAGAAGCGCGCTGCTTGCGGGCTGGAGGAACGCCGTAAGAAAATCGAGACTATAAAACAAGTTTGACAAAAACGGGAGAAAGCATAAAACGCTTTCTCCCGTTTTTGCGTATCTGAGTTTAGGAAAATCCGCTTTGAAAAATGTTGAAAAAATTTTTGTCCGCAGTGTATTTTTTGTCCGTAGGGGTATAATCGGAATATAATTTCATTTTAAGGAGGGTACAATGAAAAAGAAAATAATTGCGCTTGTTTTGACGTTACTTTCGGCGCTTGCCGTCTTTGCCGCCTGCGGAAAGGGCAAAACGCTCGAATCCGTCGAGGTAACCGCGCAGCCGGACAAATCTCTTTACAAAATCGACGAAGCCTTTGTCCCGACGGGAGCGAGGCTTACGGCGACCTATACGGACAAATCCACAAAGGTCATCGAGGTGACGGAGGAAATGTGTTCGGAGGTTGACACTTCAACCGCAGGCTCGAAGCAGGTGACGGTAAGCTACACCGAAAAGGAAGTGACAAAAACGGCGACAATGACGGTGACGGTTGTCGGCGCGGAAATTTCGGGACAATCCATCGAGGTGAAAGGTGCGGACAAAAATATGCTTACAGTGAAATTCAAGCTTACGCAGGAGCTTGAGCTTGACGCATGGGACGTGGCTGACGGAACGCAGGAGGAGCAATGGGCGGAAATAACCGCGCTTTACCGCGACGTTGCCACGGGCGACGCCGAGCAGTCTGCCGCCGCCGCGAAAAAAATAGGCTCCGACGTGTTCGCCGTCTTTTACGGACTGACCGAAAACGGAGAAAAAATCCTGCTGACAAAGACGGAGGGAGCAAACCCCGTCATCAAAAACAAGGGCTGGTCGGGTTGGCTCAACACTTCGGACACGGAGCATTGGGAGCCAAACGGAGCCGACAAGATTTACGTCGGCGCGACAATCCCCGCCGAACAGGAATTTCAGACATCCGTGAGCGGACTCGACGGATATTACAACTGGGCGCAAATCAAGGAAAGCGGCGCCGTCTACTGCGATTTGGTGGTGGTGCAGAGAGGGCATGTTTCCAAAACGACGCTTAAAGCAGAGCTTTAAAAAAACAAAAAAGCACGGGCTTCCGTGCTTTTTTGTTGCGGATTTTGTTCCGTTATTTGAAATTTTTTGTCGAAAACCCATTAACAATTTATAAAATCACTTATTTTTCGGAAATAGGTATATTATGCAGAAGTGTAAAGAATTAAACAATGGAAATCACAAAAGCATTTTCTTTAAGAATAAACGAACTCATAGACGAAACCGGACTGAGTCTGGAAAATCTGAGCCGCGCCGCAGGCGTAAGCGTTTTTACATTGTTTCATCTCAAAGGGCAGAACAATCCCAAGCTTCCTTCCACCAAGGTGCTTTTAAAGCTTGCGGATTATTTCAAGTGCTCGCTGTCTTTTATGCTGGGACAGGAGGAATGCAATTCTCTGCCGTCGCCCAAAACCGAGCTGCCGGCATTTTCTGACAGACTCAGGGAATTGATAGAAGCCAAAGAACTCAAATTTTTTCTTATGAAAAAATCGGGGCTGAAAAAGGACTTTCCCTCCATGTACAACTGGCTCAGCGGCAAGTATATACCGAACGTCTACAATCTAGTGAGACTGGCAAAACTTCTCGACTGCTCGGTGGATTATCTTTTGGGCAGGGAATAATTTAAAACAAAAACGTCGGGACTAACCCCGACGTTTTTTATTAAGCAAATTTGTTGCGGGAACTCAAGCTTAAATCAACATACAAAGAGTTCCGACAGTTATCAGAATCAACCCGACGAAAGCTTTGGCTGTCAGCTTTTCCTTGAAAAAAACATAAGAAAATGCGACCGTAACAAGTATACTCAGCTTGTCAATAGGTATGACGACGCTTGCGGGACCGTCTTTAAGCGCCTTGAAGTAGCACAGCCAGGACGCTCCCGTTGCAAGACCTGAAAGCAGTATGAAAATCAGTTCCTTTAAAGGCACGTATTTTATATTTTTCCCGCTGCGTGTAACTAAAACAACCAACCACGCCATGACAAGCACAACGCACGTACGGATAAAGGTTCCAAGGTTGGATTCCACGCCGTCTATTCCGATTTTGCCCAAAATGCTTGTTGCCGCAGCAAACAGCGCGGACAAAACGGCATAGAAAAGCCATACGCGCTTGTTGTCTTTTTGCAAAACGTCCTTTTTTTCAATCATTAGGTAAGTGCCCGCCGCGACGGCAGCCATGCACAGGGCTTTTATCCAAGTCAGCTTTTCATGAAGAAAAACAAACGCCATAAGCATTGCAATGACCGTGCTTGACTTGTCTACGGGGACGACCTTGTTTATGTCGCCGTTTTGAAGGGCTTTGAAATAACACAGCCAGGAAGCGCCCGTCGACAGTCCCGACAGTACAAGAAAAATCCAGCTTTTGGCGGTTATGGAAGAAATTGTGTTCAAAGAGCCGACGACAAGCGTCATCAGAAACGCCATGACAAGCACTACGACTGTTCTTGTCGCCGTTGCCAGGTTGGAGTCGGTTTGTTTTATGCCGCATTTTGCAAGAACGGAAGTGATGCCGGCAAAAAAGGCGGAGCCGAAAGCAAATAAAATCCACATTTGATGCTACCCGTCAGATTGTAGCACTTAAATTACGCAAAGCAAAGCGTTTTTGTCCGTCGGAATAAATTATATGACTGTGTAAACCGTATGGTATTTTCGGCTGTATTGTAAGCTTTATTTAAACGGTAAAATAATTGTATTTTGTACGCAGATTTACGCAACAGAAAGGTATAGCGCGGCGGTACGCTCGGCGGGGCGAGCGCTCCGAAATGTTTTTAAACTGACGAAATCTCGGCATAGAAAAAATTTTTGTTATCGGTTGCAGTATTCGTCGAACAAATCATTCGGGGTGCAATCCAAAATATCGCACAGAGCTTTTAGGTTGTCGAACTTTATTGCCGTCGTCTGATTGTTTATTATGCGGTTGAAATTCTGATAGCTCAGACCCATTTGTATATACAGCCAATATTTTGTTTTGCCTTTTTCTTTAAGAATATCGATAACTCTTAAACGCATTATATCATCTCCGCAGTATATAATGAGCAAATGATATATGTTTTAAACTCTTGACGTATAGACAATTACATTATATAATGTAAACATGAGGTTGTTCAGTATGACGGAAAATGTCAGAAAATATTTAAGTATTTCTTTTGCGGTTTTGACATGCATTGCGTTAATCCTGTCTTTGAAAATAAGTTTGGTATATATCCGTGCCGAAGAGTTGCCGGGTGTAGCGGCTTATTTTGAGAATGGTTTTAGTTTTTTAAATCGCAATAATCTCACTATAGCACATTATTTGTTTGATAATTTGGGCGTATTGGCATTTAAGCTTATTTGTCTGCTGTGTGTGGTTTTCGGCGCAATCGGAGGTGTTCTTTCTTTGTCGGGATTGCTGTGTTCCGCCAAGAACGCCAAGCGGCTTTGTACATTCGCCGTCTCGGTTGCGATGTTCTTTTCGTTTTTTTATTCGCTTTTGGGAATAGTATATACTCAGGTAATAGAGGCGAAGATTTCGGAGGAAGTATTGAGCAATATGATATTTCATGAATTGTTCGGAATAAAAGTTTCTACGTACTCATATTTTTCCTTTGTTACGGTTTTGGTGGCGGGAGTACTTTATTTCGTGACGGCTCCTAATTTCGCGACGGCTCCGAAAACCGATAAAGTCGCGAAAAGTTCACAATCGCAAATCTTGGAAGAAAAAGAGTTGAAAACCGTTGAAGTTTTGCTTAGATACAAGGAACTGTTTGACAGGGGAGTTATTACCGAACAGGAGTACGAAAACAAAAAAAGAGCGTTGCTTGGAGAAAGCAAAGAAAACAGTTGAGGAAAAAAGCTCCGATAAAATATCGGAGCTTTTTCAAAAAAAAGACCGGACAAGGCAAAGGCGTAGTCCGGCTGGTG
>FR900999.1:0-100367 GCA_000437915.1 Subdoligranulum sp. CAG:314
AGGCGTAGTCCGGCTAAGTGGTGGGATTGAGTAGGCTCGAACTACCGACCTCGCGCTTATCAGGCGCGTGCTCTAACCAACTGAGCTACAATCCCGTTATTTTGGTTGTGGTTTGGAGTGGTGGAGATGAGCGGAATCGAACCGCTGACCCCCTGCTTGCAAAGCAGGTGCTCTCCCAGCTGAGCTACACCCCCGAGGATTCCAAACGCTTGAATATAATAACATTTAGAGAGTTTGCTGTCAATCGTTTTCAACAATTTAATGAATTTTTTTGGCAGGTTATTTTACTGCAAAAACAAACCCCCGCGAAATTTCCGCGGGGGCGGGTTGTAGGTTTGTATTGATTTGTCGGTGCAACCGAAAGATTTTTCAGTCAATCAGCGCGATTGCCTCTATTTCAACCAACACGTTTTTGGGCAGGGTTTTGACGGCAACGCAGCTGCGCGCGGGTTTGCCCGTAAAATACTTGGCATACACTTCGTTGAAAGCCGCAAAGTCGCCCATATCGGCGAGGAAGCAGGTGGTTTTGACTACTTTTTCGAGATTTGTGCCTGCCGCTTCGAGTATGGCCTTTACATTGCGGCAGGATTGCTCCGTCTGCGCTTTGATATCCGCGGCGTCTACGTTGCCCGTGGCGGGATTGATGGGTATTTGTCCCGACGTGTAAATCAGACCGTTTGCGCACACCGCCTGAGAATAGGGACCTATTGCTCCAGGCGCGTCTTTGGTGCTTACGTAATTCAATTCTTTCATTTTTATGTCTCCTTTTTCTGCAAATTTTATTCAGCCGACGATGCGGAAGCCCTCGGCTTCCAGCGCGTGCTTTATTGTTTCGATATGCTCGAAATCCCTTGTTTCGAGGTCAAGCTTTATGTAACAGAAATTTATGTCAGCATCGGTGGAGGCGCGCTCGTGGAATGCGGAAATGACGTTTGCGCCGTGTTCGGCGAGCACTCTTGCCACTTCGCTGAACTGTCCCGGCTTATCCATGAGCCTGAGCGTAAGGCTGCAACGTCTGCCGCTGTTGATTAGACCGCGCGTTATGACGCGGCTGAGCTTGTTTACGTCGATGTTGCCGCCCGAAACTATGCAAACCACGTTTTTGTCTTTCAAAGGCAGCTTGTTGAACATTGCCGCCGCTACGGAAACGGCGCCCGCTCCTTCGGCAACCATTTTTTTGCGTTCCATGAGAGTTACTATTGCGGTGGCTATTTCGTCCTCGGAAACGGTAAATATGTCGTCCACATATTTTTTGGTCAGCTCGTAGGTCAGCGTGCCGGGGTGCTTGACGGCGATTCCGTCGGCAATGGTGTTGACCTCGTCAAGGGTTATCGGAGCGCCTTCCTTGACGGACCTGTACATACTCGGAGCGCCCTCCGCCTGAACGCCGTAAACCTTTATTTTGGATTTCAGGTTTTTTATGGTGTAGGCAATACCCGATATCAGTCCGCCGCCGCCGATAGGCACGACGATGGCGTCTACCTTCGGCATATCTTCTAGTATTTCCAATGCGACGGTGCCCTGTCCCGCAATAACGTCCTCGTCGTCGAAGGGGTGGACAAAAGTGTAGCCGTACTGTTCTTTCAGTTCGAGAGCCTTCTGATAAGCGTCGTCGTAAACGCCCTTGACGAGACACACGTCCGCGCCGTAGCCCTTTGTCGCCTGAATTTTGCTTATGGGAGCGCCCTCGGGCAGGCATATAAGGGACTTCACGCCGTGTTTCGTCGCCGCAAGCGCGACTCCCTGCGCGTGGTTGCCTGCGGAGCACGCTATGACGCCGCGTTTCTTTTCTTCCTCGGTCAGCTCGGAAATTTTGAAATACGCGCCGCGTACCTTGAAGGAGCCTGTGGATTGAATATTTTCCGTTTTGAGGAAAATATGATTGTCGCAAAAGATTTTGGAGGCGGGCAGAATATCCGTTTTGCCTGCAACCTCTTTCAAAACCTCGCTTGCCTTGTAGATTTTTTCCAAAGTCAGCATAATGAGTGTCTCCGTTTTTTTATTTTGTCTTCCGATTCTATTTTGCAACAAAAAGCGCGTTTTGTCAATGAAAAGGCGTCAGATTGTCAGTTATGGTTTAACGCGCCGCCGCAACCGAAAGCCTCAGACATTATATTCCGAAAATGCCGACTTTATTTCCCGCGCGCGACGGGGCGTGCGTTTGACGTTGTTTTGGCGGCGGAGCATTTGATATGTATGCTTTCAACTGCAACTTTTTGCCGAAAACGGGCGTTTGAGCGAGTGCGGCGGACAAAATAAGGGTGCGGAAATAAATTCCGCACCCGTAGTTTTTTAAGACAGACCGTTTCAGCCGTCCATACTTGAAGCGATTTTTTTGGCGAGAGCCTTGATGTCGGCGAGTTGATTTTCTTTGAGAGCCGACTTGATTGTGACGACGTCTCCGATAAACTCCGTGTTTTTGCATTTCGACAATTTTTCCTTCATGAACATACCCGCCGTAGCCGCCCAGCTTCCGTTTTCAATCAGGGCGACCTTTCTGTTCTGCAAAGCGTGCTTTATCAGGTCGTCGATGAGTATGTCCATGTTTTCAAATATGCCTGCGTTGTAGGTGGAGGAGGCAAAAACCAAATGACTGCACCTGAACGCTTCCGCAACCAGATAAGAGGAGTGCTGTGCGGACACGTCGTAAACCTTTATGTTTTTGACTTCCAAATCCGCAAGGCATGAAGCAAGTATTTCCGCCGCCTCCTGCGTGTGTCCGTACACCGAACCGTAAAAAATCGCCACGGCGTTTTCTTCGGGAATATAAGAGCTCCATTTATCGTATTTGTCAACAAACCACGCTATATTTTCGCGCCATACGGGACCGTGCAGAGGACATACGGTTTTTACGGGCAGGGCTGCCGCTTTTTTGAGCAGCGCCTGAACGGGCGCGCCGTATTTTCCCACTATATTTGCGTAGTAACGCCGCGCTTCGGGAAGCTTTTCGCTCACAAAATTGATTTCGTCCGCAAACAGATTTCCGTCGAGCGCTCCGAACGTGCCGAAAGCGTCGGCGGAAAACAGCGTGCCGTCGGTTACGTCGAAGCTCACCATGACCTCAGGCCAATGAACCATGGGCGCGAAAACAAAACGGAATGAGTGGCGTCCCGTTTCCAACGTGTCCTGCTCGGTGACGGTTCTGACGTTGAGCGCCGCCTTTGCTCCGAAAAACTCCGCTATCATTGCTTGCGTTTTGGCGTTGCAAACGATTGTGACGTCGGGATAACGCAGCAAAAACTCGGCTATACAAGCCGCGTGGTCGGGCTCCATGTGGTGCACGACAAGGAAATCGGGGCTTTTGTCCTTTAAAAGAGCGGCGAGATTGTCGAAATATCTCGCGGAAATTTCTTTGTCCACCGTGTCGAAAACCACGATTTTTTCGTCGAGCAGCACATAAGAATTGTATGCGACTCCGTTTGTGAGCGGATAGACGTTTTCAAAAAGCGCAAGCCTGCGGTCGCTTCCGCCTATCCAATACAGGTCTGGACTGATTTGTTTGTAGCAATACATAGGCAATTCTCCTTAACGAAAAATTCTGTGTCTATTTTATCATGTTTGACGGCTTCGGGCAATCGTGCGGCGGAAAAAAACTCAAATGAATTTAAATTTGAAATATTTTATAATTATAAATTTATTTCACTTGCAACTTGTTTCATGCCAATTCTTCAAAGAAAAAATGTATATTTATCGAAAAATACTTGCCAACCGCAGTCAATTGTGCTATACTTGGACGAAAGTATTTTTCGTACTTTATTCATTTTGAGGTTACGGAGGAAAAAGACGTGACAAACCGACAATATACCGCCGGCGACATACAGGTGCTTGAAGGTCTCGACGCGGTGCGTATGCGTCCCGGTATGTACATAGGCACGACGGGCGTCAAGGGACTGCATCACATTTTGTGGGAAATTGTGGACAACGCGGTTGACGAGGCGGCAAACGGCTTCGCGGACAGGCTCAGCATAGTTTTGAACACGGACAACAGCGCCACGGTTTCGGACAACGGCAGAGGCATACCCGTCGATATCCACCCCCAGCTGAAAATCAGCGGCGTGGAGGTGGTTTACACGCAGCTGCACGCGGGCGGCAAGTTCAACAACGAAAATTACAGCTATTCGGGAGGGCTGCACGGCGTGGGCGCGTCCGTCACCAACGCGCTTTCAAAGTGGCTCAACGTAGAGGTATTCCGCAACGGCAAGAAATACGTTCAAAGCTTTCACAGCTTTTACGACGAGAAATCGGGAAAGGTCAAGAGCGGCGTTCCCGTAAAGCCTCTTGAGGAGACGGAGCGCGGCGAAAACGAGCCGGAGCACGGCACGCGCGTTACTTTTCTTCCCGACAAAGAGGTTTTCGGCAACGGAGCGTTCAATTTCGACACGATAAACAAGCGCGTCAAGGAGCTTGCGTTTCTCAACAAGGGAATCGAGTTTTCCATCACGGATTTGAGAACGGAAGGAGAGGACGGCGAGCCGTTGAGCGCGGTTTATCGCTACGAAGGCGGGCTTGCCGATTTCGTCAGATATCTTAACGAAAACAAGGCGGTGCTGCATTCGCCTATATGCTACTCCGCAAGCAACGACGTCATGATTATGGAGTTTGCCATTCAGCAGACCACGGGTTATTCTGAAAATATCTTTTCCTATGTCAACAACATTCCCACGCCGGAGGGAGGCACCCACGAGACGGGCTTCAAGGCGGCGATGACCAAGGTGTTCAACGACTACGCGCGGGAAAAGAAGTTTCTTAAAGAAAAGGACGACAATCTGATAGGCGAGGATTACCGCGAAGGAATGACCGCCGTTCTGTCCATAAAAATGAAGAACGTCCAATTCGAGGGACAGACGAAAACAAAGCTCGGAAACGTGGAGGCAAAAACCGCCTGCGACGCGCTGACGCAGCAGGGACTGACGGAGTTTTTGTCCTCCCATCCCGACACCGCGGAGGTAATCATACGCAAGGCGGTTTCCGCAGCCAAGGTTAGGGAAGCGGCGCGAAAGGCAAAGGAAATCGCCCGCACGAAGAACACTATTCAGAACGCCAATCTTGTAGGCAAGCTGTCAAGCTGCACTTCCCGGGATTATACCTCAAACGAGCTGTTCATCGTAGAGGGCGACAGCGCCGGAGGCTCGGCTAAGCAGGCGCGCAGCAGGAAATTTCAGGCTATTCTGCCGCTGCGCGGCAAGCCGCTCAACTCTGAAAAGAAGCGGGTGGATCAGGTGCTTGCCAACGAGGAAATAAGAACCATTATCTCCGCGCTGGACACGGGCATAGGAGAGGAATTCAATCTCGCCAATCTCAAATACGACAAGGTAATTATCCTGTCCGACGCCGACCAGGACGGGGCGCACATCAGGGCTATTCTGCTTACCTTTTTTTACAGGTATATGCGGGAGCTGCTTGCCGAGGGGCACGTTTATATCGGTATGCCGCCGCTTTACAAGGTCTGGAAAAAGGACAAAATACTTTACGCCTACGACGACAGCGAGCTTGCCGACTGCATAAACGAGGTTGGCAGGGGATACACGCTGCAAAGATACAAGGGCTTGGGAGAAATGAATCCCGAGCAGCTTTGGGAAACGACTCTCAATCCCGCAACGCGCACGCTTATGAGAATCACGGTGGACGACGCCGCCGAAGCCGAGCGGCTTATAACCACTCTTATGGGAGATACGGTGGAAGCGCGCAAGGCTTACATTATCGAAAACGCCGATTTCAACAAGGAAAGGGACGAGGTTTTCGACGAGTATAATAAATAACGACGGGTGAATAATATGAAGCAACTTGAATTTTCGGTAAAGGAGACCTCCAAGCTGCCCGACGGCAGCACTCTGCTTACCAAAAACATGAGCGACATAATGCACGATTCTATGATGCCTTATGCCGAATACGTAATTATGGACAGAGCCATTCCGCGCGTGGAGGACGGTTTGAAGCCCGTACAGCGCAGGATTCTGTACTCCATGCACGAGCTGGGCTTAAAGCCCGACAGGCCTTACAGAAAAAGCGCGGCCGTTGTAGGCGACTGTCTTGCAAAATACCACCCGCACGGCGACACCTCCGTTTACGACGCTATGGTGCGTCTTGCGCAGAAGTTCAACATGAGAATGCCTCTCGTGGACGGACAGGGCAATTTCGGCTCTATGGACGGCGACAGCGCGGCGGCGATGCGTTATACCGAAGCGCGTCTCACGCCTCTTGCTCTCGAAATGCTGCGCGACCTTGACATGGATACGGTGCGCTGGTGCTGGAACTACGACGACAAGTTGCAGGAGCCTGAAATGCTGCCCAGCCGTTTTCCCAATATTCTGGTCAACGGCAGCAGCGGTATCGCGGTGGGACTTGCGACAAACATACCGCCCCACAATCTCGGGGAAGTCATTGACGGCGTGGTTGCCTATATAGACAAAAAGAACATTTCCTTGAAGGAAATGATGAAAATCGTCAGAGGTCCCGATTTCCCCACAGGCGGCTACGTGGTTGCCGACGAGCTGGAACAGGCTTACGAGACGGGCAAGGGAAAAATCACCATGCGCGCCAAGGTGCATATCGAGGTATTGCCCAACGACAGAAAAAATCTTGTGATAACCGAGCTGCCTTATCAGGTAAACAAAGCCGATTTGCTGACGAAAATTCTTGCCTTGCGCGAGGACAAAAAGGATTTGCTTGCCGGTATTGCGGAAATAGTGGACGAGTCCGACAAGGAGGGCGTGCGCGCGGTTGTCAGAATAAAAAAGGATTACGACCCGAAAAAAATTCTGGATATACTTTTCAAGCACACAAACCTTCAATGCACCTACGGAATAAACATGGTGGCAATCGCGGACGGCAAGCCGCAGCAGATGGGGTTGCTTGACATCATTGCCTGCTACACCAACTATCAGCGCGACGTGGTTTACAACAGAACCAAATTTCAGCTCAAAAAAGCAAAAGAGCGCGCTCATATTCTGGAAGGACTGATAATAGCCATTAAGAATATCGACGAGGTGGTGGCGATTATCAAAAAATCGCAGTCCACGTCCGAAGCGCGGCAGAATCTGCGCAGCCGTTTCAATCTCACCGAGGTGCAGGCGGACGCCATTTTGGAGTTGAAGCTTGCAAGGCTGACCAAGCTTGAAATAACCAAGCTGGTCGAAGAGCTTGAAGACCTCAACAGACAAATCGAGGAGTTTCAGCGGCTGATAAACTCCAAGCAGGCGCTTATGGAGCAGGTCAAAAGCGAGCTTCTTGCAATAAAAAAGCAGTATCGCGACGCCAGGCGCACCGTTATCGTAAACAAAATCGAGGACGTGCGCGTGCCGAGCGAATCGGACGAAAAGGCTGTCGAAAGCTTTGTGGTGGGGTTGACTGCCGACGGTATGATAAAGTGCATTCCCGCCAAAAACTTCGCCCTTTCGGCAAAGGACGCAAACGACAAGCTGACTCAGGCAAATCTGCACACGGAGCTGTTCACCGCTCTGTCGACGAGCAAGGTTATGTTCTTTTCCGACAGGGGCAATTGTTACCAAACGACTGCCGACAAGCTGACGGAAACGAAATTCCGCGAAAACGGAATGCCCCTCAAAAAGTATTTCAGGGACTGCGAGGAGGGCGAAAAGCCCGTCAAGGTGTTTGTTCTCGGCGAAGCCTTGCCCAAAGGCAAGCTGTTGTTTTACACGGCGCAGGGGCTTGTCAAGCTGACCGATTGGAGCGAATACGAGCTTTTGAAAAGCGCGTTTCAGGCAATCAAGCTCAAAGAGGACGACGCTCTTGTCAAGGTGGAAACATTGGAAAAGGACAGCACGGTGCTTTATGTCACAAAGGGCGGTCTCTGCCTCAATTTTTCTCCCGACGAAATCCCCGAGCAGGGCAGAGTTGCGGGCGGCGTCAAGGGCATGATGATTGCCGACGACGACAGTCTCGTGTTCGCAGGACAAATTCACAGCGAGGGCGAGGTCGTCGTGGTGACGGACAAGTGTTTTTCCAAGCGCGTTCTTGCCGTGGATATAGACCTTATGACGCGTTACAGAAAGGGCGTGAAAATATGCGACATAAACGGACTCAACGGCAACGGCGTGTTTTGGGCGGGATATGTCACAAAGCCCTTTGACATTTTGTTTATGGACGCGGCGGGTATGCTTTTGCTCAACACCGAGGACATAAATATAGAAAACAGAACCACCAAGGGCAAGCCTCCCAAGCTGCGCAAAAAAGGGATGGCTTTGACCTTTGCCACAAGATTCGTGACTGCGGCGGCTATGGGCGAGGACGCCGACGCCGGCAAGTGACGGTGACGACGGCAGGCGAAGCCAAAAAGGATTTCATGAAATACAAAATCGACGAACAGTTCAGACCGCTTGACTTGTTGGGGCACAAGCCCTTAAACCGAGCAAAGCTTGCCGCAAGCAATATATTTCTCAAAAACTTTTTTACCCTTACAAAAAGGAAGGGCGGGATTGTTTACAGGCGTTACAGGCTTAAAAGCTTCGACGGCAAGCATTTCGACACGCACACCTTTGTGCCGCGCGAGCGTGCCGACGGCGTGACGCCCTGCCTGATTTATTTTCACGGCGGGGCTTTCAACACGGAGTGCAGCATTCAGCATTTCGTGGTGCAGAGACTTGCGGAAAGGTTGGAATGCAAAATTGTGCTTCCCTTTTACAGACTAGCGCCGGCGTATCCCTTTCCCTTCGGTTTCGAGGACTGCTATTCCACGCTTCAATGGGTAGTCAGACACGCAGAGGCGCTTAAAGTGGACAAAAACAGGATAGCGGTCATGGGCGACAGCGCGGGAGGCAATCTGTCCGCGGCGGTGTGCCTGAGAAACCGCGACGAAAATTTTTGCGAAATAAAATTTCAGTCGCTTATTTATCCCGTAACGGACGACTCGATGGACAGTCCGTCCATGGAAAAGTATGTGGACACTCCCTGCTTCAACGCCGTTTTGAACAAGGAGATGTGGGAGATGTATCTCAAAAACGGATATTGCGGCATGAAGGATTATGCCGTGCCTTTGAAGGCGGGTTCTCTTGAAAATCTGCCTCCCGCGCTTGTGGAGCTTGCGGAGTTCGACTGCCTGCACGACCAGGGCAAGGCTTTCGCCGAGGCTTTGGAGGCTGCGGGCAACGAGGTCACGCTTTTGGAAACAAAAGGCACTCCGCACGGCTACGACGGGGTACTCAACAGCACCGTGGCAAAGCAGTGTATGGACGTGAGAGTCAGACTTTTGAGAAAAGCCTTCGGTATGGGCGAGGAAAAAACGGAAGAAATTTAATTAGGGAAAAACGGAGCGGAAACACTCCGTTTTTTGTTTTTGGCAAAAAAAAGCATTAAAAAATTTTTTATAAATATGATTAAATAGGGTATGTCAACGGACGCTTCGCGCGTCTGCTCAATGTTCTCGAAAGTTCGTTAAAATACGACAAAATATTTCAAGAATATAGGTAGTTTTTTCGTTGCGCGGGTGTTATAATGGGAGGGTAGTTTTTTTGGATAAAAAGTTTCGTTTAAAGGATAAATTTAATTTCTCCAAGGTAAAAATACTGAAAATTTGCGCTTACACTTTGTGCCTGATTGCTTCCATAGCGCTTTTGGCAGGATTTAACTTTCAACCTTTTGCGGCAGCGGTAAACAGCAGAAAAATTCCCATTTATTGCGTGGACAGGAGCGACAACAAGGTCGCGATTACTTTCGACGCGGCATGGGGAGCGGACAAAACGCAGAAAATTCTGGACGTTTGTCATCGTTACGGCGTAAAAGCGACTTTTTTTCTTGTCGGATTCTGGATAGACAATTATCCCGATATGGTGAAAAAAATCGATGAAATGGGGCACACAATCGGCACGCACAGCGAGACGCATCCCAAAATGGGCAGTCTTTCCGCCGAAAAAATCACCCAAGAGCTGTCAAGCAGCATGAAAAAAATCACCGACCTGACGGGAAAAGAGGTCAAGCTTTTCCGCGCGCCTTTCGGAGATTACAGCAACAGGCTTTTGGAGGTTGCCGAAGGCATGGGGCTGTCCACAATACAATGGGATGTGGATTCGTTGGATTGGAAGGGAATAAGCGCGGTTGAGCTTGCCAACAGAGTACAAAAGGCAAAAAGCGGCTCGATTATACTGTGTCACAACAACAGCGAGCATATAGTGGAGGCGCTTCCGATAATATTTGAGGCGTTGAAGGCGAAGGGACTTGAATTCGTCACCGTCGACAGCCTCATTTATTATAAGGATTTCTATATCGATCATGCAGGGAAGCAGATACTTAACGCTCCTGTTTCCTGAACTGATAAACAATTTGAAAAATTTTCAACACACATTAAGGAGGATTTCTTTTTATGTACGACAACACCAACGCCAGCCCGACAAACCGGGTGACGCTGACAGGGAGAATATCTAGCGAGCCGAGATATTCGCATGAAATTTACGGCGAGGCGTTTTACGAATTTTCGCTGGAAGTCAAACGACTGAGCGACATGGCGGACACGCTGCCCGTCGTGGTCAGCGAAAGACTGCTTCTTTGCTGCGAGGTCAAGGTGGGCAAAAACGTGACGGTTGTGGGGCAGCTTCGCAGCTACAACAAGCTTGTGGAGGACAAAAGCAGACTTATGCTTAATGTTTTTGTGCGCGATATATACGACGCGGACAGAGCTTCCACACCCAACGCAATAGAGCTGCACGGCTTTTTGTGCAAGCCTCCCGTGTTCCGCACGACTCCCTTCAACCGCGAAATATGCGATATTCTTTTGGCTGTGAACCGCGCTTACAACAAGAGCGACTACATACCTGCAATCGCATGGGGACGCAACGCGAGGTTCGCCAAATATCTGTCGGTGGGCGAGGAGATTGAGATAACGGGCAGACTTCAAAGCAGGGAGTATCAGAAGAAAATTTCCGAGGAGGTTCTCGTTACCAAGGTGGCTTACGAGGTGTCGATAAGCAAAATCGACGTCATCGGCGCCGCGTTCAAGGCGGGCGATTTCAACCGCCGTTTCGACCCCACGGAGGCAAAGCACGCTTACGGCATGGAGTGCGGCGGCGTGGAAATAGGCGGCTGATATATTAGCTTCAAAGAGCGGAACGAAAGTCCGCTCTTTTTTTATTTCTTTTAGGTAACACAATTTTGCTTATTTCCATATTGTGAATTGTAAGCCCAAACGGCTTTACCAAGATAATTGTCAGAGGAGGTAAAAAAATGTTCAACGGGTTGTTCGGCGGCGGTTGCCCCAACGAGGATGCAGGCGTAAACGGTTGCGGCGGCGGCTGCAACTGCACATGGATTATACTTATCGTTCTGTTTCTTTGCTGCTGCTGCGGCAAAAACAAGAGCTTCAGCCTGTGCGTAAATCCTTGCTGCCTGATTCTGATGCTTGCGCTGCTTTATTGCTGCGGAGGCATTCGTTTCGGCAAGGGCTGCATGTAAACATAGCCGAAAAGGCGGAGTTTTCTCCGCCTTTTTTCTTTGGCGGCGGAAAATATGAATTTGTTTCGGGTTTTTTGCGAAAAATTGTTTTTGATTATTGTATTTTTTCTTTTTTGGTGGTAATATACTTTCAGGTCGTATCGGAGTGTCCGAGCGATACTACGTTTTATCTTTTTTGACAAAAAAGAAGTCTGCGACCCGAGCGGCGCAGAACGGAGAACAAAAATGGCAGACAGGTCCAAAAAATCCTTTTACGTGGCAATGTACGGCATTATGGCGGCGACAATCTTCGTCGCGATGTTCATCGACAAGGCGTTAAGTTCTTTTTTGCCTATATCGATGGCGGTGGTGGTGCTCATTGCTACATTTTCTTTTTGTCTGGTCATGAACGATTGGCTCATGGGCTTTGCGGCGGGAGCCGTATTCGGGCTGGCGTCCTGGGTGAAGGCGATGATTTTCGGCGAGGCTATTACTATCAACCCGCTGGTTTCGCTTGTTCCGCGACTGTTCGTAGGCATTTCATGCTTTGCGGTGTACAGGCTGGTGCTGTGGCTGGTCAAAAAATGCACCAAGGAAGATAAATTTCTTTCCGCGACAAAGCAGCAAAGATGGTGGAGACAGACGGGAGCCATGACGGCCGGCATTTTCGTCGGACTTGTAGTAAACACCGTGCTTTTTTTGACTGCCACGAATCTGTGCAAAAGATTTCTCGGTCAGGAGTATACGGGGCTTCTTGTAATAATCAAAACTGTGCTGTTTACCAATATTCTGCCCGAGTATCTCATTTCCCTTCTGGCGGTGCCTCAGATTGTGCTGGGCGTCAGACGCGGACTCAGACTGGGCATAGAAGCCGACAGACAAAAGGAAAGGGCTGCGGAAACGCAAAAGAACGAAATACAGACGACTGCTTAAAACAAGCGCAAACGGAGATACTTTATGATTATCGCCGCCGATATCGGCAACACCAACATAAAAATAGGATTGTTCGACAAAGACAGACTGGTAAAAAGCTGGCGTATTTCCACGGACGTGCACCGCACCTCCGACGAGCACGGCTCAATCTTGAAGCAGCTGTTTTTTGCCGCGGGCATAGACGCGGACAGCATTACGGGAGGGATTATCAGCAGCGTTATTCCCCAACTGAATTATACCATCATGCACATGATGGAATTTTATCTCGACGTCATTCCCATAGTGGTGGGCGCGGGCATAAAAACGGGGCTTAACGTAAAGTATGAAAATCCCAAGGAGCTTGGCAGCGACAGACTGATTAACTGCGTCGCCGCCGCTAAAAAATACGGCGCGCCCTTTGTGCTAATAGATTTCGGAACGGCGACCACCTTCAACGTGGTCAACGAAAAAAACGAGTTTGTGGGCGGCTGTATAACGGTAGGCATAAAGACGGCGGTCAAAGCGTTGGCAAACTCCACCGCAAGACTGCCCGAGGTGGAGCTGAAGCCTCCGCAGAAGGTCATCAACGCAAGCACCGTCAAAGCCATTCAGAGCGGCATAGTGTGCGGCATGGCGGGGCAGGTGGAATATATAATAAAGCGCATAAAAAAAGAAACGGGACTCCCAGATTTGAAGGTCATCGCCACGGGAGGCTTGAGCGAGCTTGTTCACGAGGTCAACGACTCCCTGTTCGACATCATGGACCGCGAGCTTTCCTTGGAGGGACTGAACATTCTTTACCACCTAAACAGCGGGGGAGCCTGAGTTTTTTACGGAAACAGAACTATGGATTTCAAGCTTGTAAGCAAATACAAGCCTACGGGGGACCAACCGCAGGCAATAAAAAGCCTTTCCGAGGGTTTGGAAAACGGTCTGCGCACACAGGTGCTCAGGGGCGTTACCGGCAGCGGAAAGACTTTTACTATGGCGAATATTATTGCCGAAACAAACCGTCCCGCATTGGTGATTTGTCACAACAAGACGCTTGCCGCACAGCTGTGCAACGAATTCAGGGAGTTTTTCCCTTACAACAGGGTGGAGTTTTTCGTTTCCTATTACGATTATTATATGCCCGAGTCCTATATACCCTCGCGCGACCTTTACATCGAAAAGGAAATGAGCATAAACGACGAAATCGACAAGCTGCGTCACTCGGCAACCTGTTCGCTTTTCGAGAGAAGGGACACGCTTGTAGTAGCAAGCGTTTCCTGCATTTACGGTCTGGGCGCTCCGGGCGAGTATTATCAGATGAGCTTGTCTTTGCGTCCGGGCGACGTCGCAGACCGCGACGCGGTTGTCAAAAAGCTGGTTGAAATTCAATATCAGCGCAACGACATCGATTTTCACCGCGGCACTTTTCGGGTGCGGGGGGACGTGCTGGAAATTTTTCCCTCATACAGCTCCGACAAGTGCATAAGAGTAGAGTTCTTCGGCGACGAAATAGAAAAAATCAGCGAAATCGAGGCTGTCAGCGGAAGGACGCTTGCAACGCTTTTGCATTGCTTTATTTTCCCTGCGAGCCACTATGTGGTCAACGGCCTTACAATGGAAAAATCCATTGAAAACATAAGGCGGGATATGCTTGACGAAACCGCCGCGTTGGAAAAGCGGGGCAAGGCGATAGAGGCGTACCGTTTGAAGCAGCGCGCTTCTTACGACATAGAAATGCTCAAAGAAATGGGCTTTTGCAGCGGAATAGAAAACTATTCGCGCTATTTCGACGGCCGCAGCCCCGGTCAGCCGCCCTACACTCTTTTAGATTATTTCCCTGAGGATTTCATTACCTTTGTCGACGAAAGCCACATGACGCTGCCGCAGATACGCGGTATGTACAACGGAGACAGAGCGCGAAAGGAAAATCTCGTGAATTACGGCTTCCGCATGAAAAGCGCGTTTGACAACCGTCCGTTGACCTTCGGGGAGTTCGACGCAAGAGTAGGGCAGATGATATGCGTTTCCGCCACGCCTGCCGAGTACGAGCTTTCCCGCGCGGACAACGTGGCGGAGCAAATCATCCGTCCGACGGGACTGCTCGACCCGAAAATCGAGCTTCATCCCGTCGAGGGGCAGATAGACCATCTGTTCGGAGAAATCGCAAAGACGGTGGAGCACGGCGGCAAGGTGCTGGTCACCACACTGACAAAGCGCATGGCGGAGTCGCTGACCGACTACATGACGCAGCGGGACGTGCGCGTCAGATATCTGCACAGCGACATAGACACTTTGGAAAGGGTGGACATAATAAGCGGACTCAAAAACGACGAGTTCGACGTGCTTGTGGGAATAAATCTGCTGCGCGAGGGGCTTGACCTGCCTACGGTCGAGCTTGTGTGCATACTCGACGCGGACAAGGAGGGATTTTTGCGCAGCGAAAGCTCTCTGATTCAGACGGTGGGACGTGCGGCGAGAAACGACAGAGGTCGGGTTATCATGTACGCCGACGTCGTTACGGGAAGTATGCGCAGAGCCATCGACGAGACAAACAGGCGCAGAGCCATTCAGGACGACTACAACAAAAGGCACGGAATAGTGCCGAAAACCATCGTCCACGACGTAAAGAACACTCTTGAAATCACGAAAAAAGAAAACGCCGTCGGAGAAAAGGATATCAAGGCGGAGATAGAGAGGCTGACCGCGTTGATGAAGGAGTGCGCTTCCCGTCTGGATTTTGAAAAGGCGATAGAGCTGAGAGAGCAGGTCGCAAAGCTTGAAAAGCGTCTCAATGCGCTCAAAACCAAAAAAACGGGCAGAACAGGCTGATTCGGCAATTTATGAAAAACGAAATTATTATCAAAAACGCAAAGGAAAACAATCTGAAAGGCATAGACCTGACTATACCGCGCGACAAGCTGGTGCTGTTTACCGGCATATCGGGAAGCGGAAAAAGCAGTCTTGCCTTCGACACTATTTTCGCGGAGGGACAGCGCCGCTACATCGAAAGCCTGTCGGCTTACGCAAGGCAGTTTCTCGGTCAGATGGACAAGCCCGACGTGGAAAGCATCGAGGGACTTTCTCCCGCAATCTCCATAGACCAAAAAACCACTTCGTCAAACCCCCGCAGCACGGTGGGCACTGTTACTGAAATTTACGACTATCTCCGTTTGCTGTACGCAAGAGTGGGCACTCCTTATTGCCCCAACTGCGGAAAGGAAATAAAGCGTCAGACGGTGGACCAAATTGCCGACAAGGTGGCAGGTCTCGGTCAGGGCGCAAAAATTCAAATCCTTGCCCCCGTTGTCAGGGGACGCAAAGGCGAGTTTCAGAAGCTTTTTGAAAGCCTTAAAAAGCAGGGCTTCGTGCGCGTCAACGTGGACGGAGAGCAGCGTTTGCTCGAAGAGGAAATAAAGCTCGAAAAGACCTACAAGCATACGATTAGCGTCGTTGTGGACAGACTGTCCGTCAAGGAGGATATGTCCCAAAGGCTTTACGACAGTCTGGAAACCGCGCTTAAATTGGCGGAGGGGCTTGTCGTTGTCAAGACGGAGGACTCGGAAACCATGTACTCCGAAAAGCTGTCCTGTCCCGACTGCGGCGTGACACTCGAGGAGTTGGAGCCGAGAATGTTCTCCTTCAACAGTCCGTTCGGGGCGTGCCCCGACTGCACGGGGCTGGGGTTCAAGCGTGAGTTTGAGCCCGACCTTGTCATACCCGACAAAACCAAGTCGCTTTCGGGCGGCGCGGTCAAGCTTATGGGGTTCAATCTGGACGGCGGAGTCATGCAGCTTTATTTCAAGGCCTTGGCTAAGCGCTACGGCTTTGACCTTAACGCTCCGGTCAAAGATCTTCCCGACGAAATCATGCGTATCCTGCTGTGGGGAAACGACGGAGAGCCGCTCTCGATAGAGTATCAGACGCGCAGCTTCGAGGGGCAGTACACAAAGCTTTGGCACGGGCTTATCCCGACGTTGGAGCGTCGCTACAACGAGTCGACAAGCGATACGGTCAGACGGGAGTACGAAAACTATATGGTGGACAGGGAGTGCCCGACCTGTCACGGAAAGAGACTCAAAAAGGAAGTGCTGTCGGTAAAAATCGGCGGCAAAAACATTTATGAGCTGACGCAGATGAGCGTCGAGGAGTGCGCCGCTTTCTTTGAAAATCTGCGCCTTGACGAAACAAAGACGCTCATCGCCCGCATGGTGTTGAAGGAAATAAACGCCCGTCTCAAATTTCTGAAAGACGTGGGGCTGGACTATCTTACGCTTGCGCGTTCTTCCGGCTCGCTTTCGGGAGGCGAGGCGCAGAGAATAAGGCTTGCCACGCAAATCGGCAGCGGGCTTGTGGGAGTGCTGTACATCCTTGACGAGCCGAGCATAGGACTTCATCAGCGGGACAACGAAAAGCTCATCGACACCCTGCTGCATCTGAGAGATTTGGGAAACACTCTGATTGTCGTCGAGCACGACGAGGACACAATCCGCGCCGCCGATTTTGTCGTGGACGTGGGGCCGGGCGCGGGAGTGCACGGCGGAGAAATCGTCGCTACGGGCACACCGGGCGAAATTATGGCGTGCCCGCGCTCCGTTACCGGGCAATATCTGTCCGGTGCGAAAAAAATACCCGTACCCGAAACGCGTCGGGAGGGAACGGGCAAATTTCTCAGTATCAGGGGCGCGCGCAAAAACAATCTGAAAAATCTCGACGTGGACATACCCTTGGGCGTGCTCAACGTCGTTACGGGAGTTTCCGGCAGCGGCAAGAGCAGTCTGGTAAACGAAATTCTCAATCCTTATTTGTCGGAAAAGCTCAACGGCGCGCGGCATACGGCAGTGGAATGCGACTCGGTGGAGGGATTGGAGCATCTCGACAAGGTAATCAACATCGACCAAAGCCCGATAGGACGCACGCCGCGCAGCAATCCCGCGACCTATACGGGGATGTTTACGGCAATACGCGATTTGTTCGCTTCCACACCCGACGCCAAAGAACGGGGCTACAAGGCGGGACGTTTTTCCTTCAACGTGGCGGGCGGCAGATGCGAAAACTGCGCCGGCGACGGCATACTCAAAATAGAAATGAACTTTCTGCCCGACGTGTACGTTCCGTGCGAGGTGTGTCACGGCACCCGTTACAATCGCGAAACATTGCAGGTCAGGTACAAGGGCAAAAACATTGCCGACGTTCTGGATATGCGCGTTGAGGACGCGCTGGAATTTTTCGACAGCATTCCTGCAATAAAAAACAAGCTGCAAACGCTTTACGACGTCGGATTGGGATATATCAAGCTGGGACAGTCGGCGACCACTCTTTCGGGAGGCGAGGCGCAGAGAGTCAAGCTGTCCACCGAGCTTTCAAAACGAAGCACGGGCAAAACCGTCTATCTGCTGGACGAGCCGACCACGGGACTGCATACGGCGGATGTGGAAAAGCTGATAAAGATTTTGCAGCGTCTGGTGGCGAGCGGCAACACGGTCATTGTCATAGAGCACAATCTCGATATAATAAAGGTTGCCGACAACGTCATAGATTTGGGACCAGAGGGGGGCAACGGCGGCGGCTCGCTCGTCGCGCAGGGCACGCCAGAACAAGTCGCAAACGTCAAAGGAAGCTATACGGGACGCTTTTTAAATGCCGTTCTGGAGAAATAAATTTGTATTGCAAGCGGCAGGGCTGGACAAAGCGCTGCAAAGAACATAAATAAAGGAGACGAAGGTATGGACAAAAGTAAAAAACTTGTAGCTTATTTTTCATGCACGGGAACAACGGCGCGGGCGGCTTCGGCTCTCGCTGCCGCGGCAAATGCGGAGCTTTTTGAAATAAAACCCAAAAAGCCTTATTCTCCGTCCGATTTGGATTGGACGTCGAAAAAAAGCCGCAGCAGCGTCGAAATGAGCGATGAAAGCTGCCGCCCCGAAATTGCCGAAAAAGCGGCGGGTATGGAAAATTACGACACGGTGTTTGTAGGTTTTCCCATTTGGTGGTACGTTGCGCCGAGAATAGTGGAGACCTTTCTCGAAAGCTATGATTTTGACGGGAAAACCGTCGTGCCGTTCTTCACGTCGGGCGGAAGCGGCGCCGGCAGGACGGATTCCGTCTTGCACGGAATATGTCCGTCCGCCCGTTGGAAGCCGAGCAAACGCCTTTCCGCAAACGTGTCGGAAGCCGAGCTTAAAGGCTGGCTGGATTCGCTTAACGTCTGAAAACAGATAGTTTCAGGCGGCGCGAATACAAAAACGCGCGATTGGTTTTTCTGTTGCCCGGCAAAACAACAAAAGCCCCCGCCCCGCGAAACGCGGGCAGGGGCTTTGTTTTATAAAATGTGCCTCAATTTGGGCTCCGCCAAATGTCTGACGTACATTGCAAGTCGTTTTACTACTTCAAGCTGAACAAGACATGACTCGAAGTCTTTGTTTTGGACGTATCCTTTTGTTTCGGAAACGCGCAGATTCAGCTCGTAAACGTCGCTGTGCGGCAGGAAAAATTCGCATTTTTCTCTTACGTCGTACCACATACTGTCGTAAGCTTCGAATTGCTCCTGCGTCAGCTCTTCGTTCTTCGCAAGCTCGATGAGTTTATCCGTTTCCGCTATGAAGTCCTCGAAAATATTGTTTACGATGAGGGCTTCGGCAATGCCCGCGCCCACAAGAAAAATCAGCACGAGAATGGGTATAAGAATATTTTTCACAGCAATTTTTCCTCCTTACGCGTCAGGTCGAAGCTGAAAATAGGGCGGTTGTTGGGCTGTATGACCACGTGATTTGTTTCGTCGACGGTCATAAGCATTACGTTTTTAAGCTTTATTTTGTGCTTTTGCAAAAGAGCTTCGGCTTTGCTCCTGTCAACGCCGTGCTGTTTGAGGTCGTCCTCCGACCACTTGCCGTCGAAAATCAGCGGAATGGGCAGGCGTTGCTGTTGTTCCTCCAAATTTTTTTTGGGGATGACGGAAAGCTGTCCGTTTGTTTCCATAAGCGCGTACTGAATTTCCTCCACCGAAAAATAGCCTGCGCTGCGTATAGCCTGCATGAGGTCGCTTGTCTGCATATTGAGTTTTTTCAGCAGCTCCTTGTCGATACCGTTTTTGTTTATGACAAGCAGCGGCTTGCCGGATATGAGAGATTGCATTTTGCTGCTTTTCATTAGCAGAACGATAAATTGATGCACGACGTAAAGCGTCAGTATACACACTATGCCGTAGATTAAGGGTATGCTTCTGTCGCCCATGGGTATGCAGGCGATTTCGGATATTACTAGCGTAATGACAAGCTCGAACGGCTCCATCTCGCCTATCTGTCGTTTGCCCATAAGCCTTATTATCACAAGCAGAACGGCAAAAATGATTAGTCCTCTGAAAAATATCGTCAACATAATTTTATTTTGCGGATTGATGAAAAAAAATATACGAAAACGGTTTACAAACGCGCGCGCTGCGTTTATAATGTCATCAGCAAAGTAGGGCACGCGCGTCAAGTGTCGGCGGATGGGAAGTCGCCGCCGGACGAAAGACGGCAGTCTGCGGTGCGTGTCCGCGTCCGTTGCGACATATTTTTTTCGCGCGTTTTTGTTGCGCCCGCAACTGTTTTCAGGCGGATTACCCGAGCGAAAAGGCTTTATCGTGCGGACCTTTCTGAAATTTTGGGAGGTCTTTTTCTTATGTCCAAAAAAACTTACTACATCACATTTACCGCCGTTTTCGCGGCGCTGGGCATCGCCATGAATCTGCTGTCCTCGTTCATGCCGAGAGTGGACACCTTCGGGCGCATCAGTCTGGTTTACGCCTTCTGTTTTCTTACGGGGTGCGTTCTCGGTCCGTATCTGGGTGCGGGCGTCGCCGCGATTGCGGATTTTTTGCCGGCAATTATTTTCCCCGAAGGTCCGTGGATGCCGTTGATAACGCTGTCGAACGCCGTCATGGCTTTAATCGCGGGGCTGTTCTACAAATATCTGCCCACAAAAAGCGTGGCGGTGAAAATTTCGCTCGCCGCCGTGGTGACCTTTGTCGTATGCACTCTCGGTCTTACCACGCTGGGAGAAGCGCTGCTTTACGATATGGGCATGCAGGCTTACTATCCCACGACGACGGCGCTTGTCAACAGCGGGATGTCCGTCTACGTGGCGACACTGGTACGCAAAGCGGTAGTTCAGTGGTTCTGGCTGCTGCTTAACACGGTCGTTGCGATATTGATACTCAAATGTCCCGCGGTAGTCAGGTTTTTCCGCCGCAAGTCCGTCGACGCCAAAAACGCCGCCTGACAAACAAAAACAAATAAAGCGCAACAAAAAAACGGTCTCCTTTGTGGAGACCGTTGGTTTTTTTTCAGGCGATTTTTTTCGCTGTTTTGCGATAGACGAGCATAAGTATTATCGGAGGCACGCAGGTTGCGGCGGCGAGGATAAAGCTTGCGGAAAAACCGCCCGTCGCTTCCACAAGCAAGCCGCTGAGCCAATTGAAAACCACGGAGGAGAAGCCCAGCCCCAGCATGGCTATGCCGTAGTTGGTGCCGCTGAAACGCGCGCCGCTTATATCCGTAGTCATTGCGGGAAATGTAGCGGAGGGGCCGCCGTAGGCAAAGGCGGTCAGGGCGATGACTGTCACGTAAAAACCGCCCTGTGCCCAAATCAGGGCGACGGCACAGACCGCAGTGAGCGCCGCGAGAAAAATAATGGTGTTTGTGCGTCCGATTTTGTCCGAGGCGGTAGCCATGCCCAGACGTCCCGCGGCGTTGGCGACGCCCGTTATGCTTACTGCAAGCACGGCAATGCTTTCGGACAGGCCGCGTTCCATGCCGAGACTTTTGATGACGGGCACGACGATATTCCACGTCGCGTTGATAAAAAAGCAGCTCAAAGCTATGCACCAAAAGGGGAAAAGCCGCATTGTCTGCAACGGAGTCAACCCTTCCGCAAGCTGCGCGGATTTGTTTTGGTTTTCGACCGATTGGACGCGCGGCGGCAGTCTTACGAAGCAACACGCCGTCATTGTCGCCAAAAGGAACACTCCCGCAAGCGTCATGAAGGTGTGCGGCACTCCGAGTCTGTTTAGCAGCGTCTGCGCCACAGGACCGAACAGCACTGTGGACAAGCCGAAAGCGGATACGCTCAGCCCCGACGCGAAGCCTCTGTTGTCGGGAAACCACTTTTGCAGACAGCTCAACACGCAGCCGTATGCAAAGCCGCACCCGAGTCCGCCGAGTCCGCTGTAAGTAAGGTAAATCAAAGCGACGGTTTTTTCCGTTAGAAGGGAGGTTAGAAAAATGCCCAGACAGAACATAAAGCATCCGACGAAGGAAATCAGGCGGGGATTGGTTTTGTCCTGTAAAAAGCCTCCTATGAGGTTTCCGAGAACAAAACCGAAAATCATAAAGGAGGACACCATGCTTGCGGAGCGTGCGTTCCAACCGAAGTGCTCCGTAACGGCGTTGTTGAAAACGCTCCACAGATAAAGTATGCCCACGCAAAGCTGTATCAGAAGGCAGGCGACGACAACGACGATTCTCATTGATTTTTCTTTTTTGCTCATAACTGAAAAATTATAAACGGCGGCGGCGGAAAAAGCAATCTTTTGACGCGGGTTTTAAAAACGAAAAGAGGCGCATATACTTTCACTGACGGAGAAGATTTTTTTATGGCAGAAATATCCAAAAGGCACACGCTTGTAATCGACGGAAACAAAAAAGTAAGCATAAGCGGAGTGGAGAGCGTAAACAGCATTTTCGACAAAGAGGTGGAGGTCGCTTTGTCCGACCGTCGTCTTGTAATAAAGGGCTCGGGGCTCAACGCAAGCAAGCTTAACGTGGAGGAGGGGACTCTTTCCATTGAGGGAGAAGAAATAAGCTCCGTCAATTATTACGCAAATTCTCAGAAGCTGTCTTTGAAGCGGCTTTTCAAATAATGTTCAAGTCCGAGGGGCAGATTTACATATTCGCCGCTTTCGTATTCTGCGGCGTGGCGACGGGGCTGTGGCATTGGTTGAGTCATCTTTGCTGCCCCTGCGGCGCGAAAAAATGGAAAATCTTCGTGTGCGACGCCGTATTTGCGGCGGGCTTTGCCTTTCTGCTTTTCGCGTTTTTTTATTTCGTAAACGGAATTCAGCTGAGATGGTATTGTTTTTTGGGGCTTGGACTGGGATTTTTTGCCTACGCGAAAATTCTCGGCGAGCCGCTTGACTTTCTCAAAGCATGGATATATAATAAATGGGACAAAATAAAAGGAGTGTACAAATGCAGGAAAAAAGAAACACGAAAAAAATCCAGCTCGTGACGGTCATCGCCGTCGTGGTGCTGTTTATACTCATACTCGTGCTGGTCACTCTCGTGTCCCAAAAGGTGCAGATGAACGCAAAGAAAAAACGTCTCGTCGAGCAGCAGGACGCTCTTCAACAGATGATAGAAAACGGTTTGGAGGACTACGAATACCGTCAGTCCTTGGAGTATATAGAAAAATATGCGAGAGAAGAGCTGGGAATGATAGACGCAGGCGACACTATATGGAAGCAGGCGGATTGATTTTCGCAAGGAATATCGTATGATTTTGTCGCTCCCCGTTCAATACGGGGGCGTTTTTTTAGGGCGTTGTACCAATAACCGAAGCGGAGAAATGGACGGATACTTTTACACTGTTGTTTTTCAAAAAAAGGAGGAGAAAAAACTTAAAGGGCTTTTGACGTGGCTGGCGCTTTTCAGAGCGGCCTTCGTGTCGGCGGCAATATGGTTTGTCGTGGAAATGCTCCTCGATTTCGGACGCAACGGCAGGGCGCTTTGGGCGCTTGCCGTCTTTGTCGCGCTGTCCTTTGCCGCTCTGTGGATTGAAATCAGGCTTGACGTTCTGATAAAAAAGCTCAACGGGTTTTTCAGAAATTCGGAGGAGCCTGCTCTTGCGGCGTTTCACAGGGATATGGGCGAAACGCTTACGCGCACGGGAATCATCAAAAAATCCCGTTACGCCATACTTTTCGCCACGCTCGGCGTAATAACGATTCTTCTCGTGCTTTTGCTTTCGGGAGTTTTCCCCGATTACGTTGTATATTATATCAAAATTCTGACCTGCGCGTTCAGTGCGCTTTACGTTTTTTCGCTGTTGGTATTTACAACGCGCGTAAAGAGTCTGGAAAACGGTTTTTTAAAGCGCAACGAGGGCAGGGTGGTCAGACTTTCCTGCTTAAAGGGCTACACGAAGGGCAACGACGATTTCAAGGTAAAAAAACCGAGTCGGTTTCTGAGCTTTGTAGGAACCCTGTTTTTCGGCAGGGCTTACGCGAAAAGGACGCTTAAAATGCGCGTGTTCGACAACGCGTCAAAGATAAAGCCGCCCTATATCCTGCTTGTAAACCATCAGTCCGGCTTTGATTTCCTTGCGCTTCATCAGGCAATGTATCCCCGTTTGGTAAACGGTGTGATTGCCTACAATCAGATGTTGGGGCACAAAAATCTGTGGCTGAAAATGGGCATGATTCCCAAGCGTCAGTTCGACCTGAGCATAGGTTTTTTGCGTCAGGCAAAGAAAGTCGCCGAAAACAAAGGAATCATTGCTTTGTATCCCGAGGGCAAAATCACCTGCGACGGTCGTCGCGGAGAGATGAGTCCCGCGGTAGCCAAGCTGCTTAAACTTCTCGCTCTGCCCGTCGTCGTGTGCTGCATAAAGGGCTGTTACCTGTTCCGTCCAAAGTGGGCGTACAAAAAGCGCAAAAGCGGCGGCGTCGAGGTGCACATCAACCCGCTGTTTTCGACGGAGGAAATGAAAACTCTTTCGGTCGAAGAAATTTTCGACAAGGTGCTTAAAGCGTTTGAGCACGACGAATTTGAATGGCAAAAGCAAAACGGTATAAGGATTACCGAGCCTTTCAGGGCGGAGGGGCTTGACAGGATTCTTTACAAATGTCCGCACTGCAAAGAGGAGTTTGAAACGGGCAGTCTCGGCGACACGGTTTTCTGTTCTGCCTGCGGCAAGCAGTGGAAGCTGTCCGAAACGGGGCGGCTTGCCGCAGCCGACGGCGAGACGGAGTACGAAAGCATACCCGATTGGTACGACTTTCAGAGAAAAAGCGCGAGAGAGGCGGTGGAGGACGGTTATCTCAATTCAGAGAGGTGCACGGCTTACGCCTTGCCCGACCTCAAGGGCTGGAAGCTGTTGGGAGAAGGCAGCCTTATGTTCGACGGCGACACGCTTACCTATTCCAGCGACGACGGCGACCATATAGAGTTTGACGCAAGACCGCTTTACACAGTGCCTTACGGTTTTTCGGACGGGCTGTTGCTTGCCAAGGACAATGTGACGTATTCTTTCGTGTTCGAGGATATGCGTCAGGCGACAAAGCTCAATCTGCTTATAGAAGAGAGCTACAAAAAAAGAAACGAAAACAGGCAATAAAAAATCCCCTCTTAAAAAAGAGGGGATTTTTTTACATATTTACTTCGGGAAAGGACTTGTGCCGCGAAACAAATTCGCTGTCAATCGAATATTTTTTCTTGGCTTCCAAAATCGCTTCGGACATTTTTTCAAGACCTTCTGCCGAAACCTGCGGCGCTGCTCCCGACGAAAGCGGGCCGAGCTTGTTGAGGTAGAGGACAGCCTTGCGCAAAGTTTCCGCAAAATCGTATGCCTCCTCGCGTGTAAGAGAACAGGATATACGCTCCTGCATTATCGCGGCGCAGACCAAGGAATTTTCGTTGAGAATTTCTTTGCCCTTGTCCGTCATTTTAAGCATTATGCGCGCTTTTTCGTTGTCGTAAAATTTTTCAAAATAACCGTTTTTTATCAGTCCGTTCAGGTATTTGTTCAGATTTTTGTATTGAATGCCGACAGCTTGCGCCGCTTCCTTCAAGGAAACGGCTTCGTCGCACGGCAACAGCGTGAAAAATCTCGATTCGGTGCGTTTGATTTTTCCGTATTCCAAACCGAGCTTTTGTTTTATATCAATGAGATAATCGATTACGTTCACGCGATAGTGCGTCGACATCAGGTCGCCGTACATGCCGATTAGCAGCGTGGGAAGAAAGTCTGTTTTTTCCATATTCAATATATTAAAGCAATTGTCCGTCGTTTTAAAATGCTTGCCGGAAAAAAATTGATAAAATTTATGTCAAATATTTGTTGACGGCAAGATTTTGCTATGATATAATATGTATCGTACAATTACGATAAATCGTAAGAGTAAGGCAATTTTAAAGCAAAGGAGGCAAAAGAATTGAAAAAAATTTTGAGAACGGTACTGATAAGCATGGCGGTGTTGCTCGTGGCAATGGTGAGTTTGGCGTCATGCGGGAAGAGGACTTACAGCGTGACGTTCAAGAGCGGAACGGAAACGGTGGCGGTAGCGGAGACGGACAAGGAGGGGAGAATATACCCGGCATACGCGGAATGCGCGGAGGGAGTGCGGTTTGTCGGTTGGTACGAAAGCGAGGAGTCGACAACTCCGTTTGATTTTGAAAAAGAAATAACCTCCGACAAAACGCTGTACGCACGGTTTGCGTCGTTAACTTACGAGGTGAAGTACGACGCTGGGTGCGAGGGGTTGAAGGCGCCCGTGCAGGAGAGCGTCAATCATGACGGAACGTTCACCGTCAAGGCTGCGCCCGAGAGAGTGGGCTACGAGTTCAAGGGATGGACGGACGGCAGCGGGCTTTACTTCGACGGCGACGTATACGTTGCAGACAGCGGCACAATCACTCTTGTCGCCACTTGGGAGTACAGAGTCTTAACCGTCGAGTTTCTTGACGACAAAGGCGAGGCGTTTGAAACCAAAGAGGTGCCTTATCTGGGCGACGCCATACCGCCCTCCAACGCGCCCCACACTTACTTTGCATACGAATTTGTCGGCTGGGATTTGCCCACGTCGGCTTTGGAAAGAGTAACGGAAGATTTGACGGTGAGAGCCGAGTACGTTTACGCTCCCGCCGACGAGAGCAATTTTGTCTTTGAGGAAACAGAGGACGGCGAGGCTTATGCCGTATCGGCAAAAGAGCCTTATTCGCTGTCGGGCGAGCTGGCGTTGCCCAAAACGTACAAAGGCAAGCCGGTAAGAGAAGTCGCAAAAAACGGCTTTAACCATACTTCCATGGAAAAACTGTTTATTCCTTCGAGCTACCGCACCGTCAAGGCGGAAGGGTTCTATGGAAACAGCAGCCTTAAAGCCGTGTATATAGAGGAGGGGCTTGAAACAATAGAAGCGTTCGCGTTTCAGTCCATAGGTCTTGTCGAGCGTTTCGAGCTGCCCGCAAGCCTTAAAAATATCAAGTGGCACGCTTTTGCCGACTTGTTCAACGATATGAACGGTTATTTGTGGCTTGAGGACGAGCAAAAGCAGATTATGGACGAATTTGCCTTTACCGTGGCGGAAGGAGGCAATTTCGTCTGGGACGAGGAGCTTAAATGCCTGTACGACAAAGATTACACCAAGCTGATTTTTGTTTCGCCGTCCCTCGAAACGCTTGAAGTGCCCGTAGGCGTGAAGGAAATTTATCCGTCGCTGTGTCACAATTACTTAAATCTCAAAACCCTCAACATAGCCGCGCACTTAAAGGAAATCGGTCCGGCTGCGTTTTCCGGCGCATGGGGGCTGACAAACCTCAACATTAAGGGCAGCGTCGAAAAGCTATGGGGCACGAGCTATGTTTCTCCCGACGGCGTTAACGTATCCAACGACGGCGTATTTCATGACGCCGACCTCAGGAGCGTTGTTTTCCCCGACGGACTGAAATTCATCGACGGCGGCACTTTTTTCTGGAATCAAAATCTGGAAGAAATCACTCTGCCCGCAACGGTGGAGTACATCTCCGAGCAGGCTTTTGACAACAACTATTCGTCTATACCCGGCGGTACGTCGGAACACGTATTCAAAACCTATTTGGCAAACGGCGGTTTGAAAACAATCAAGCTGTCAAACGGAGCCACGCAGACGGCAAACGGCAAATATGTGTTTGACGGCAAAAGCGTCATAGAAAAGGGTGCGGGAGCAAACGGCGGCGACTTTTTCATCTTTTACTGCATGGGCGCGGAGGGAGCGACATATTCCATACCGGAGGGCGTCACAAAGCTCAACCTGTTTGCTTTCAGCGAGAATCTGTACGTCGAAACCCTGATTATACCCGAAGGCGCGGAGGAAATCCCCTGCGGATTCGCAATGAATGCGCAGAAGCTGAAAAGAGTGGAAATCCCCGCAAGCGTAAAACTGATAAACAACGAAATCCCCGACGGACTTTGGGGAAACGTCATGATGTGGGGCAGCTACGGAGCGTTTACAAGCTGCGCGAATCTCACGGAAATCGTTTTTGCGGAAAACAGCAGTCTGGAAGTTATAAAACAAAACAGCTTTTTGGTCATAGGCGCGGAAAAATTGGAGCTGCCCGCGTCGCTCACCGAGCTGGAAAGCTTTTCGATTTACGGGGAAAATATGACAGAAGTTGTTGTCGGCGAAGGCAACACTTATTTCAAAACCGTTGACGGCGTGCTGTACTCCGCCGACGGAAAGAAGCTGATTCTTTATCCCGGAGGAAAACAGGGCGAAACCTTTACCTCTCCCGCAGGCACGGAGACAATAGGCGCAGGCTCCTTCAACAACAATTATTTCCTGCGCAAGGTGATTTTCTCCGAAGGCGTTGTTTTGCTTGAACCGAATGCGTTCAACCGCTGCTACAATGCGGATTACGACGAGGAGACCTGGGAAATTTTAAGAAAATACGGTCTCAAAGAGGTTGTCCTGCCCTCAACGCTGGAATATATCGGCGACTTGGCGTTTTCGAGCTGCAATATGCTTGAAAAAATCGTTTTCAACGGAGCCGTGCCGGAGCTTGGCAAAGAGTACGGCGCCAACGCGCTGGGAACCGAAGATTGGGAAACGGGAGAAATCGTGCTTTTTGACAATCTTAAATTTGAAGTGCCCGACCAATACATAAAGGATTATTATCTGGCGTTTTACACCTATCGGCCCAATTATGCAAAGGGCTTCGACGAAGCAAAGCTGCCCAAAGTAAGTTACGTTTTCGACTCCAAGGGCGGAAGCGCCATTGACGGCGTTTCGGCGGTTATGGTTGAAAAAATGCCCGTTCCCGAGAAAGAGGGCGCGTATTTCCACGGCTGGTATTCCGTCGACGGAACCGCGTCGGGTGAATGGGGTGATATGGTCGCGTTTCCTTATTTGTACGACGGCGGCGAAAGCGTTACGCTGTACGCAAGATGGGAAAACACCCGCAAGCAGGACGGCACCATGGATATTTGGGGCCTCGAGCTTGTCGAGGGACAAACCGTTTCCGTCACTATGGGAGCTTCCGTTTCGGTGGTATGGTTTACCTTTACTCCCGAAGAAGATTGCATGATGAAGCTCGGCGGACTTGACGGAATTGATTATTGGACTTATGTGCTTTTCGACAGGACAGGCATGGACATGACGCAGCCCGATTGGTGGATAGCTGTGCCCGACATGGAAAGGAACGGCTACAAATTGAAGGGCGGAGTTACTTATTACATTTATGTCGAATGCGTCTGCGAAGACACCGAAATAAACTTTTTCCCGGATATATTCAGGGGCGAATAAAAACCCGGATTTTTTCATCGAGCAAAACAAAGAACACCCTTTTAGCGGGTGTTCTTTGTTTTGCGACAAAGGAAGCAGGCGCAGTTTTTTTGAAAAAAAGGAGCAAAGCGGATTTTGCTTTGACGTGGCACAGACAGCAGGATTTGTCCGGAGCGGAGCGGAGGGGAGGGAGCAAAGCGACCGAAACGAAATTCAACGGCTCCGCATACGCGAAAGGAAACGTCGGCAAGCAAAAGGAGAGAAACAAAAAACACCCGTTTGGCGGGTGTTTTTTTGTTTTGCGACTAAGGCGTCGCCGACGGTTTTTTTAAAATAGCAAAACGGACTTTGTTTTATAAGAAAGGTAGCAGGATTTGTCCGAGCGAAGCGAAGGGGAGGGAGCAAAGCGACCGAAACAAAATTCGACGGCTCCGCATACGCGAAAGAAAACGTCGGCAAGCAAAAGGAGAGAAACAAAAAAACACCCCGAAAGAGGTGTTTTTTGTTTTGCGACTAAGGCGTCGCCGACGTGTGGCTAGGGTAGCAGGATTTGAACCTGCGAAATGACGGAGTCAGAATCCGTTGCCTTACCGCTTGGCTATACCCCAATGGACTTAAACATTATAATAACTTTCGCAGGACTTGTCAACGATTTTTTCGGAATATAGCTATTTTTCTACGTTTGCAAAGCTTCAATCGGCTGTCAAAAGTTTGAAAGCTGCGGCAAATGTGCTATAATACTTAGACACTTATGAAATACAAGCTCCTTTTTCTCCTGCTTGCCGTATTTTTTGCGTTATCGTCCTTGTGCGGCTGTGCGGGCGGCGAAAAAATTTATACCGCGTCCTTCGAGTCCTATGAATTTTTCGGGACGTATTGCTGCGTCAAAATTTTCGCAAAAAATCCCTCTCAGGCGCGAAAGGATGAAATGGACGAGACTCTCGAAGAAGTTAAAACGCTGCTTGAAGAAACGGACTGCGCTTTGAGCGCGTCGAGGGAGGGCAGCGACATCTACCGTTTCAACGCGGCGTCGGCGGGAGAAAGGATTGAGATAAGCCCCTTGACTTTTGCGGCGCTCAGTGAGAGTAAAAGGCTTTTTGAGGCGAGCGACGGGTTGTTTGACCCGACCGCAGCCGCTTCCGTGGACTTGTGGGGCTTTTCCTCGCGCTTCTACAACGGAGATGAAACTGAAATGCCTTACGACCGCGAAGAGGGGGTTTTGCCCGAACAAAGGTACGTGGAGGCGTTTGCGGAGCTAATCGATTTTTCCGCAGTGGAGTTCGGAGAGGATTTTTTGATTAAACCCTCAAAGACCGTTTCCGTGGACGGAACGGAGTTCGGAGTCATGCTGGACCTCGGAGCGGTGGGCAAAGGCTTTGCCGCCGACCGCGTGCGCAATCTGCTTTTGGAAAAGGGCGAAACCTACGCTTCTATAAACATCGGTCAAAGCAGTCTCGTGTTTCTTGACAGTCCTTTCGACGGGGGCTTTTCCGTCAGGATAAGACACCCGCGAAATCCGAGTCAGAGCGCGCTGATTCTGTCGGGGTTGGAAAACGTGAGCATAGGAATAAGCGGAGACTATCAGCGCTTTTTCGAGGCGGACGGAAAGAGATATTGCCATATCATAGACACGCGCACTGGGGTACCCGTGGACAGCGGAGTTATGAGCGCGGTCACGCTGTGCGACAACGGCGCGGCGGCGGACGCGCTGAGCACGGTTTTCATGACCGAAAAGGCAGCCGTCGCAGACAAACTCGCCGAGCGCTTGCAGGGGGAGTCGGGGCTTTGCGGCTTTGCGGTTTTGACAAGCCAAGGCGGAAAATACCTTGCGGCGGGAAACACGGATTTCGAGGTCGAGGGGGATTTTTTGCGCGCCGAGTTTTCCGCCTCCGACGACGGTCTGAAAATCGTCGCGTCAAATTACGCGGGACTGATTGCGGGCTTGGCTCTGCTTGTTGCCGCCGTTGCGCTTGTGATTTTGCTTGACGTCAGAAACCGCCGCGCAAAAAAAGCCGCGCAAAACGCGGAAGGGAGCGCAACGGATGAAGGCGGCTCGGTTGAAGGCGTCAAACCGTCGGGTGTTGTTTTTGACGGCGCGGCAGACAACAAACGCGTTTCAAGGACGGATATAATAAAGGCTCAACGGCTTTTCCGCAAAAAGGATATGATAATTTTCGGAGCGCTGCTGCTTTGTATAATTCTGCTGTTCGGTTTTGTTGTGTTCGGAGCGCCGCGCGGCGCTTTAAGCGCTGTCGAAATTTATTTCGACGGAGAAAAAATTTTTTCTTACGACGTACAAACGGGCGGGTTCGAATGCAAAGACGGCTTTCACGGTCTCGCGACGGAGAAAATCGGCGACTCGCTTTTCGTATCGGTGGAGACCGAAAAGGGCTTCAACAAAATCGAAATCAAAAGCAACGGCGAAGCCAAAGTCGTTGAAAGCGACTGCCGCGGCGGACAGTGCGAAAGCTCCGCGTATGCGGTAAAGCGGTCGGGAGACGCGGTTTTGTGCGTCCCTCACGCCTTGAAGATTTTGGGCGTCGGAGAAAACGACAGGCAGGGAGAGGAGACGCTATGATGAACGTAAAAAAAATCGGAGCGGCAAAAATTGCGACTGCCGCCGTGTTGTCCGCCGCAGCGCTTGCCGTTTACGTTGTCGAAAGCCTTTTTCCGCCTCTGATTCTGCCCGGCGCGAAAATGGGGCTGTCAAACGTGTTTGTGCTGTTGGCTCTCGTATGCTTGGGGGTAGGCTACGCCTTTGCCGCGCTTGCCGTCAAAATCGCCGTGGGCAATCTGATTGTCGGCAATTTTTCGACTCTTATGTACAGTCTGCCCGCCGGAGTGATTTCGCTTGCCGTCATGTCGCTGTTGTTTTTCAACGGAAAATCCCGCTTCGGACTGATTGCTTTGAGCGTTGCGGGAGCGGTGGTTCACAATGCGGTTCAAAACGCGGTTTACGCTTTGGTCACGGATACGCCCGCCGTTTTGTCCCTCTTGCCTTACCTCGCGTTAATCGGGGTGTTGTCGGGAGCGATTGTCGGTGCGGCGACGTATTTCGCACTTAAAATCGTCCCCAAGTCCCAATGGCAAAGACTGCTCGACGGCGTCGGCTGAAAATAAAAAAATTTTTTGCGCGAAAAAAGTTGACACGACGCTCGCGGAGGTTTATGGCGGCACAATCACTCTTGTCGCCACTTGGGAGTACAGACAGGTAGAAGTAAAATTCGTAGGTTACGACGGCGAAATAGTCAAAAAAGTGCCTTACGGTTCGGACGTGCTGCCGCCGGAGGATTTTGAGCTTCCGCACCAATTGTTTTGCTATCGTCTGTCCGACTGGGAGGGGGACGGCGATATGACCGAAGTGACGGAAAACCTTACCTTCAACGCCGTTTACGAATATGCTCCTACGGCGGAAGAAAATTTTGAATTTACTTTAAACGACGACAAGCGGAGTTACAGCGTTGCAATCAAAGCAGGCTACGTGAGTTTTCCCGAGGGATTGGCTATTCCTTGCGAGCACGACGGATTGCCCGTTACAAAAGTCGGCGACTGCGCTTGGCTTGAAGTAAACGGCGACGTTTACGTGCCGTCGTCGGTCAGGGAGCTGCTTGCAGGCGCCTTCGCGGGGCTTTCGGGAGCGTGGCGAATAATTGCGGCGGAGGGATTGGAAACGATAAACAACTACTCTTTCGCTTATATTACCGATACGGACATACTGCTTCCCGCTTCCCTTGCCGAAATGAACGGAAAGCCTTTTTACGATACCTCTTTGTCATTGATAAGCTTTGCCGAGGGCGGCGCAAATTTCAAAATAGAAAATGACGGTTTGTATTCCGCAGACGGAAAAACTCTTTATCTTGCGGACAGTTCCGTCGTTACGTTCACCGTTCCGCGGACGGTCGAGCGCCTTGCAGACGGATTGTTTGCCGACTTTCAGTCGCTGCAATCGGTTGTAGTCGATGCGGACTTGGAGACGCTGCCTACAAGCACGTTTTATCAGTGCGGCTCTCTTACAACCGTAGTATTCAACGGCGTTGTTAAAAAAGTGCTCGGTTTCAGAGAAAGCGAGAATATAACCGGCAACGAAAACGACGTCTATACCGATGTAAACAATTTCGGCGCGTTTTTCAACTGCCGCTCTCTCAAATCGATTGTGTTCAAGGACGGTTTAGAATACATAGGCGACGGCGTTTTTACCACATTCGGAAGCGCTCTTGAAGAAATAAGCATACCCGCGTCGGTCAAAGAGATACATCCTTTCGCTTTTTCCGAAGCAAACTTTTATTTAGGCGGACTTAAAAAGATAACGGTTTTCGGCGACACGACAAATTCGAGATATTATTCCGACGCCGATTCCGCCTTAATCGAGCGGAACGAAAACGGCGACAGGCTGCTTTTGTTTGCCAACGGCTCGCCGCTTACCGAGTATGTCGTGCCTGCGTCCGTTAAAGAGCTTGGCAGAAACTGTTTTTTCAGAAACGCCAACTTAGTCAAAGTAACCTTGCCGTCCGACATAACCGAGCTGCCGTACGGCTGTTTTGCGGTGTGTCTTTCACTCAAAGAAATCGTTCTTCCCGCTGCGTTGAGAAATGCGTCCTGCGACTCGGCGGACGGAGCGACGAACGGTTTTGTGGGCGGTTTGCAGCTCTCGGGCAAAAGCGGCGTGTTCAACAACTGCGAGTCGTTGGAAACGATTAATCTCGGCGATACCTCGCTTGAATACGTTCACGAGGGTATGTTTTCGTATTGCTCCAAGCTTAAAAGCGTCACTCTTCCCGCGACCGTCAGGGGAGTGGGAGCTTACGCTTTTGAAGGCTGTCCCGTAGAGGCTTACGCTTTGAGCGGAGAAAGCGGGTTTCTTTCCGTCGAGGAGGGCGTGCTTTACGACAAAGGAAAAACTTTGCTGATTGCTTACCCGCAAGGCAGAGAGGAGCAAGCCTTTACCGTGCCGGCAAGCGTTGCGGAGATTGCAGTCGGCGCATTTGCCGACAGTCTGCTCGAAACGGTAGAGTTTGGCGACGGCGTGGCGGTAATCGGAGAAGGAGCTTTTTCCTTTATGTCCGCGCTTAAACGTCTCACGGCGGGCAGCGGAGTTGAAAAAATCGGCGACGGCGCGTTTTTCAACTATTATTACGGCGGCGACGAAACGGATACGGAGGATAATGCAAACGACGTCCGATTTGTTTTCGGCGGTAGCGCTCCCGTATTCGACGGTACGGAGTTTTTCCCTCAAAACGCAACGATAAAGGTGCCGACTGAGCATTTTGCGGGCTGGTACGCCAAGTTGTTTCCTTTCGGGCACTCCGTGCTGCTCGACAAAACGGGCGTGCCCGAGACGACGTTTGTGCTTGTCGGCGCGGACGGAAAAAGGGAGGAGCTTAAAGCGTTGGCAATAGACGTTATGCCTCTGCCCGACGGCGGCGCGTCGGGGAAATATTTTACCGGTTGGTTTTTTAAGGACGGAAGCGTAGACGGTGACTGGGGAACGGAGGCGGCGTTTCCTTTGGTAGGCGACGGCATTGAGACAACCGTTACCGTTTATTCAAGGTGGTCGGACGAGGCGCGGGAGGACGGAAGCTGCAAGGAATTTGCTTTCATTCTTACGGACGAAGCCAAAACTTTTACGCTCTCAAACGGCGTTTACGTTTTCAGATACGACTATAAAAAAACTGAGTTCGGCTTCCTGTCGTTGCAGTGTTCGCTCGAAGCGCTTGACTTCGCCTATATCTTTTCGGTAGAGGATGCGACGGGCAAAACGTATCATCCAAACGGAATTTTCGTCAACAGCCCGACGACGTTGTATTTCACTGTCGTTTTTTCCGATATGGAACAGACTTGCGATTGGGAGTTTTTTATCTCGCAATGAAATGTTGCGCTCAAACAAAAGTCGGGGTTTACCATAGGGAATTTTTGCCACAGTGAAAGAAGTATAGCGCACTGTACCTTGCGAGCAAGGCAGTGCGCTAATTTATTTTACTTTCTAAATCATTTATTATATAATAACAGTAAGGTAAAAAGTAACTTAGTAAAGAGGTATTGATATGGTATGTCCTTATTGTAAGAAAAAAATGTCTGACGGTTATATTCCTGCAATTCAAACTGCTTTAATGTGGATTCCCGACAATGAGAAAGTGCCGCTATTTGTTTTTAGTAAAGCAAAAGGAGGCGTAAATTTAACAAAAGTTCCGTTTTTTAAAAGGCAAAAGGCAAAATCTTATTATTGTGGCAACTGCAAAATTGTGATTACTCCGGTAGTTGAAGAGTATTAAGACAAAGTTAGAAAATGAAAAAATAATTTAATGATAGGGAGACAAATTTTAATTCATTGAGTAAGAATAAAAAAGAGCGGATATTTTCAAAAATCTCCGCTCTTTTTTTGATATCAATTTAAGAATTGCGCTTTTACCCATGCTTTTTGTTTTAATATTTGTCCGTGTAAGGCTGGTCGGAAAAGCCTTGTGTTTTGAGCTTGGCAGTCATTTTGTCGAGGCGGGCTTTAAAAAATTTGTTGAACCATTTTGTCTTGCCGAAGATTTTTACTGCCAAAGGACTGACGGCGTAATAAAGTTTGATAAACATACGTCCTAAAAAGGTTTTGTCAAGCTTTTCGTCGCGGTAGCGGCGCAGCGTCCACACTTCGGGACAGTCGTAGCTGCCGTATACGCAGGTGGCGACGTAGCAGCCGCTTGCTTTTTTTGCTTTTTTGTTGGGCTTATAACCGCTTATCTCGCCTGATTTGATTTCCTTGTCAAAGTATTTTAGCAGCAGTTTGTTGAAGTCGTCCGTTATTTTTTGTTGAGTTGCGACGGGATAGGTTATTTTTCCGTCTGCAATGTAACCGCTTCTGATTTTTTCCGTCTGTTTGTAGTCGGGCGTGAGCGCCACAATCAAATTGAAAGACAGATTTGCCGCTGTCGGGCAGTACAGAATTTGCGCGGAGGGCATAGACGGAAAATCATCGTTTTTCGACTCTGACATCCGCTTTGCCCATCCCGAAGGAAAAATTATCAGCTCCGTCCCGCATATCAAACAGCGGTCGAGCAGTTCTTTTGAAAACTCCGTGCCTTCTTGGATTTCCACAATCGGCGCCCGCGTGGAGGTGGAGAGGGAAATTTCTCTTATATTGGGAGTGATAAGTATTTTCTTTACTTCATCGATATGGCAGTCGAAAGAAAATTTAATGGCGTGCACGTCGTCGTCCGTTACGCTGAACACGCCGTTTTTGGTTAAGAGACGCGCGTCTGTTATTACGATGACGCCGTCTTTTTTTCTGTTCAATGCCGCATTGCGCGCCTCAAAAATCTGCTTTTTTGCATTTTCGTCCATAAAAGGAGAAAAAACGTCGTAGATTTGAGGCAGAGCAAACAGTCCTTTCCGTTGTATATAAGCTTCTTTTAAATATTCGACAACGGTCGGACAGTATTTTCTCTTTTCCTTTTCCGTCAAACTTTCGAGATAAGAGAAAAATGGAATCAACCTGTAACTTACAACGCCCGTAATTTTTCCGCTTGAGACAGATTCGTCGTATTCGTTGAACATATAGGAAAAAAGGTCGGGAAACAGCCTGACTCCGTATTGTCCGTCAAATTTTTTTATTTCGTCGGCGTCGGCAAGCCTGTAAAAATTGCTCATGTATTTGCTGAAAGGCGTCTTTTTTTCGGTAGCCGCGCAGTAAAACCAATATTCGGCTTTTTCGGGAGACAGTTCCGCCGCGCGGCAAAATTCTTTGTGAGAGCTCGCCAAATTGTCGAGCTTCAAAAGCGTCAGTCCGCGTTTGAAAAAATCCGGCGCTTCGTCCTTTTCGTTGCCCATGATGATTTTTGTCACGTTTTCCGTGATGTTGTGCACGGTGTTGTAATTGTTGACGTAGTTGGTTATTACCTTTTCCGTGACAAAGGCTGTGCCGCAGGAGGGGCAAATTCCCGCTTCTTTGGTTTCGTCAACGATTATGCTGTCGCCGCATTGCGTGCATTTTGCAGGTTTCATACAAAAGTTCTCCCGATATTTTTTTCATTATATCATGCGAAAAAATGCCCTGTCAAGCGCGGGCGAAAGGCGAAAACAGGCAACAAAAAACCCCCGAAGTCGGGGGCAAAAAAGGGGAGGGGAATTTAATTTTCAAACAAAGGTCTGCGGCTTGCGAGAATGTCGTTTTCCGGGTCAAGGCTGAAAATGCCTTTTTTCAAAATCGGCACCACGTGTTGGTCAATCATGTGGTCGATTTCCTCGTCGGACAGGTCGGGCTTAATCATGGTGCGAAGAGCAAGGAAGCTGTTTATTCCCATAAACAGATAGGCTGCCGAGTCCACGTCTACGTAGTCGGCCAGCTCCTGTCTGTCGTAGGACAAAGAGCGGATATAGCTTGCGCCGAATGAGCGGTAATAATCCACGAAAAGGCTTTTGTCGACCGTCAGGCTTCCCCACAGGATTTCAAACATATCGTGATTTGCCGCGCCGTATTTGACAAACGCCCGCAAACCTTCCTTTTCCTTTTCAAGACGTGTGGTGCAGTTCTTTTTGAGCAGCGCTTCGTTTATGGTATCCTTGATTTCGCGCTGTACGTCCTCCATCAGGCAGCGGTAGAGGGCTGTTTTGTCGTCGAAGTAAATATAAAACGTGCCGACGGCGGTATTGCTCTCGCGGCAAATGTCGGTTATGGACGTCTGATAAAAACCGTTCTTGGAAAAAAGCTTGCGCGCGGCTTTCAGAATCTTGTCCATTTTGCTTTTGCCGAGCTTTGTTTTGGGTTGTGTTACGCCTTTGATTTCGGAATTGTTCATGTTTTAAAACCTTAATTTTTTGCTTTGAAAACACTTTTTTGTTTTTGCCGTGTATATAATAATACTTCCCGTTTAAAAAAGCAAGCGATTTGTGAATCTTTTTCATATTCAAAACAAAAAGTTCTTTAATCGGCTTCAGGCAGGCGAATAAAAATGAAAAAATCGCCGTGCCGTTATTTTTTAAATGGTTGACTTTGCCTGACGGCGAGGCTATAATTAAATCGATAAAAAAATATCGATTTAATCTTATCGATAAGCCGTGTATTTAAAAAAACAGGGGATTTTTTCAAAGAAAACGGGCAATAATTAACAAATCCATGCGTTTTCATTTTTAAAATCCGCTCGCCCCGTTGACAACGGTTGGTTGTTGGGCTAAAATATACGCGTAAATATGAGGATTGTTCATAAATGAAATCGTTTCATATTTGCGGTTTTTAAGAGCAATATATTTAAAAGGAGATAAATATGAATTACTCGGAAATCAAAATCGGTCAAAAGGCATCGGTCACCAAGACCTTCAAGGACGAGGACGTAAGAAAATTCGCCGAAGTCAGCATGGACGTCAACCCGATTCATCTGGACGACGAATACGCGAAAAAGACCGTTTTCGGTCAACGCATCGTGCACGGCATTTTGACGTGCGGACTTATTTCCGCAGTGCTTGCCAACAAGCTTCCCGGAGAGGGAACTATTTATCTGGGGCAGGAAGTGAGATTTACGTCGCCCGTGCTTTTGGGAGACACAATCACCGCCGAGGTGGAAGTCGCGGAGATGAGAGACGACAAACACATAATCAAGCTCAACACCGTCTGCAAAAATCAGGACGGCAAGGTGGTTGTCTCCGGCGTCGCGACCGTAAAACACGACTAATCTGAACAGGAGTATCGTTTAGAAATGGACAAGGTTTTTAAATACGAGTTATTCAACAAGATGATAAGGGATTTCGCGGTCAACGAGGTCAAGCCTTTGGCTCACGAGGTTGACGAGCAGGAGCGTTTCCCTTACGAAACCGTCGAAAAGATGGCAAAGCTCGGACTCATGGGCATAATCGTGCCCAAAGAGTACGGCGGCATGGGCGGAGATTACAAAATGTATATCAAAGCCGTGGAGGAGCTTTCCAAGGTCTGCGCCACGACGGGCGTTATACTTTCCGCGCACACCTCGCTGTGCATTGCTCCGATTATGGAGTACGGCAACGAAGAACAAAAGAAAAAATATCTGCCTAAGCTTGCGTCGGGAGAGTGGCTTGGCGCTTTCGGTCTGACAGAGCCGAACGCGGGCACGGACGCCAACAATCAGACAACCACTGCGGTGAAAGAAGGCGACCACTGGGTGCTCAACGGCAGCAAAATATTCATAACCAACGCCGGTCCCGCCAACGTGTATTTCGTCATAGCGGTCACGGGACGCAATCCCAAGGGCGTGGAGTGCGCCGCGTTTATAGTGGAAAAGGGCTTCCCCGGATTTTCCGTGGGCAAGAAAGAGCTGAAAATGGGTATACGCGGCTCGTCCACCTGCGAGCTTATATTTGAAAACTGCATAGTTCCCGAAGCCAATCTGGTTGGCAAAATCGGCGAAGGCGTCAAAATGGCGCTCAAAACTCTGGACGGCGGCAGAGTGGGCATTTCCGCTCAGGCGCTCGGCATAGCAGAGGGCGCGCTGGAAGCCACCGTCGCATACGTCAAGGAAAGAAAGCAGTTCAACAAGCCTATTTCGGCATTCCAAAACACTCAGTTCTGCCTTGCCGACCTGTACACCAAGATAAACGCCGCGTCTTTGCTGGTTGAACGCGCAACCGAAGCCAAGCAGAACAAGTCGCCCATGCTGGGTATGTACGCCGCGCAGGCAAAGCTGTTTGCCGCGGAGACGGCAATGGAGGTCACGACCAAGTGCGTGCAGCTCCACGGCGGCTACGGTTATACGAGAGAGTATCCCGTCGAGAGAATGATGCGCGACGCCAAAATCACCGAGATTTACGAAGGCACAAGCGAAGTTCAGCGCATGGTTATTTCCGGCGCGCTGCTCAAAAAATAGGAGATAGGCAGAAATGAGAATTTTAGTTTGCATGAAACAGGTTCCGGATACGACGGACATAAAGATAGACCCCAAAACCAACACCCTCAAAAGAGACGGCGTGCCTTCCATTATGAACCCCGACGACAAAACCGCTCTCGAAGTGGCTTTGCGCTTGAAGGACGAGTACGGCGCGGAAATAGCGGTCATCTCCATGGGGCCTCCTCAGGCGGAAATCATGCTCAGAGAGGCTCTCGCCATGGGCGCCGACGAGGCTTACCTTATGACGGACAGGGCGTTTGCGGGTTCCGACACTCTTGCGACCTCCACAATCATCGCCGCCGGCATCAAAAAAGTGGGCTGCGACTTTGTAATCGGCGGACGTCAGGCAATCGACGGCGACACGGCTCAGGTGGGACCTCAGATTGCCGAGCATCTCGGATGGCCTCAGATAACCTACGCCGTAGAACTCAAAAAGGACGACAAGGACGTGTTTACCGTCAAGCGTCAGTTTGAGGACAGATATCAGATGCTCAAAGTAAAGGCTCCTTTCGTGGTTACCGTTCTTTCACAGATGGCGACTCCGAGATATATGCACGTAAAGGGCATTGTCGAGCAGGAAGAAAAACAAATCAACATCATCAATTTTGCCGACCTCGACCTCGACGTCAACAACATAGGTCTTGCAGGCTCTCCCACAAAGGTCAAGACCACGTTTACGAAACAGTTTGACAGCAACAAAGAGGTCGTGGAGCTGCCCGTTGAAGAGGCCGCTAAGCTTATCGCCGAAAAATTGGCTGAAAAGCATTTCATCTGAGGTCGGGAGGAATTTAAAATGGCTAAAAATATTTTCGTTGTTTGCGAACAGAGAGATAACAAAATCCAAAACGTAAGCCTTGAGCTTTTGGGCGTCGCCAATGAGCTTGCCGCAGTCACTAAGGAAAAAGTTTGCGCGGTTGTTTTGGGCGACAAAATCAAGGAAGCGGCGAAAGAGCTTGCAGGCTACGGCGCGGATATCATATACGTGGTGGAGGACAAAGAGCTTAAATATTATCTGACGGAGCAGTATTCGCAGGCGGTGTATCAGGTTCTCAAAACCTATGAGCCGAACATTGTTCTTTACGGCGCGACGAGTATCGGCCGCGACCTCGCTCCCAGACTTTCGGCACGTCTGAGGACGGGACTCACCGCCGACTGCACAAAGCTCGAAGCGGACGAGCAGGGCAATCTTTACATGACGCGTCCCGCTTTCGGCGGCAATCTGTTCGCCACCATAGTGTGCCCCGACCATCGTCCTCAAATGTCCACCGTCAGAGGCGGCGTTATGAAAAAACGCGAATTCGACGCGGGCAGAAAGGCGGAAATAGTGGAAGTCAAAGTAAATTGGGACAAATCCCGCTTTGCGGTTTCCGTTGTGGAAGAAGTGCTTGCCGAGAAATCCGCGGAGAGCATAGACGACGCTAAATTCCTTGTTTCCTGCGGAAGAGGCGTCAAAAACAATCTCGAAAAGGTCGCCGCCTTTGCCAAGAGCATCGGAGCCACGACAAGCTCCAGCCGCGCGTTGGTGGACTCGGGACTCATGCCTTCCGAAAAGCAGGTCGGTCAGACGGGCAAAACCGTGCGTCCGCAGGTGTATATGGCTTTGGGTATTTCGGGCGCGGTACAGCACCTCGCTGGTATGGAGGAGTCCGAATTTATCGTTGCGATAAACAAGGACAAGGACGCTCCCATTTTCAAGGTCGCGCAGCTCGGAGTGGTGGCGGACGCCAACGCGATTCTGCCTTATCTTGAAAAGGAAATCAAAAAACTCGCGAAATAATGGCTTTTGCAGCCGCCGATTAAGCATTTTGTATTAAAAGGCGGCTGTTTTGCTAAATTTCGATGTTTTCAGGGGAATATTGTTAATAAATTTGTCAAATACTATTGACATTTTTCCAAATAATGGTAAAATTTGGATATGAAACATATTCACAAGTGAATCGGTTTCATATCCTTTGATTAAAAACAAGGAGATGGAAACAAATGTGTGACAAAAAAGTTTTTGTAGTCGCCGCCAAGCGTTCCGCCATAGGCAGTATGTTGGGTTCGCTTGCCAACACTCATCCCGCCGACCTTGGCGGAGCAGTGGTCAGGGCTTTGCTTGAAAGCGCCAAGGTCGCTCCGGAAGCCGTAGACGAGGTTATCGTAGGCAACATACTACCTGCCGGAAACGGACAGGGCATAGGCCGTCAGGTCGCAATCAAGGGAGGTATTCCCATCGAAACACCCGCTTACGCCGTCAATATGGTGTGCGGCAGCGGCATGAAGGCCGTTATCAACGCCGTTGCGGAAATCAAGGCGGGCATGGCGAATCTGATTGTCGCGGGCGGCGTCGAATGCATGAGTTCGGCTCCTTACCTTATTCCCAAAAACGCCCGTCAGGGTATAAAAATGGGCGACTTCAAGGTTACCGACCACATGGTTTTTGACGCTTTGACGGATGCGTACAGCAAGGTTCACATGGGTATTACGGCGGAAAACATAGCCGAAAAATACGGGATTTCCCGTCAGGCTCAGGACGAATTCGCTTATGCCTCGCAGACCAAGGCAATCAAGGCGGTTGACAGCGGCGCGTTCAAGGACGAAATCGTTCCCGTTACGGTAAAGGTCGGCAAGGAAGAAAAGGTTTTCGACACCGACGAATATCCCAACAGAAACACCAATCCCGAAAAGCTTGCCAAGCTGCGTCCCGCATTCAAGCCGGACGGAACGGTGACCGCGGGCAACGCCAGCGGCATAAACGACAGCGCCAGCTTCACCTTGATAGCAAGCGAGGAGGCTGTCAAAAAATTCGCACTCACGCCTATGGCGGAAATTATCGCGGTAGGTCAGGGCGGCGTAGACCCTCAGTTCATGGGACTCGGTCCCGTGCCGGCGATTTTGCAGGCGCTTAAAAACAGCGGACTCAAACTCAGCCAGATGGAGGTCTTGGAGCTTAACGAAGCGTTTGCCGCGCAGTCCTTGGGCGTCATACACGAGCTGTCGCAGAAGTGCGACTTAAAGAAAGAGGAGATACTCGCGCGCTGCAACCCCAACGGCGGCGCCATCGCGCTCGGACACCCTGTCGGAGCCAGCGGAAACAGAATTATCGTAACACTGCTGCATGAAATGATAAAGGCGGGCAACAAGCTCGGTCTCGCAAGCCTGTGCATAGGCGGCGGAATGGGCACCGCGGTCATACTCAAAAGAGACTGATTGAAAAAAAACAAAGTCGAAAATAAAAAATTTATTCAGAGGTGTATATTATGAGACTTAACGGAAAAGTTGCCGTTGTTACCGGCGGCGCAAAAGGACTCGGCGGCGAAATGTGCCAGCTGTTTGCTAAGGAAGGCGCGAAGGTTGTGGCTGTGGATATGATGCCTTTGACCTATGAAAACGCCAATGTGGAGTTCTACAAGCTCAACGTCACCAGCTCCGAAGACTGCAAGGAGTTTTACGACTACGTTATCAAAAAATACGGCAAGGTTGACGTATTGGTAAACAACGCGGGCATCACCAGAGACGCCATGACGCGCAAAATGACCGACGAAATGTGGAACGCGGTTATTTCCGTCAACCTTACGGGCGTGTTCAATCTGACTCGTCTTATCGGACCTCAGATGGAAGAAATCGGCGGCGGCAGCATAATCAACATTTCCTCCGTCGTAGGCGAATTCGGCAATATCGGACAGGCCAACTACTCCGCGACCAAGGCGGGCGTTATCGGTCTCACCAAGACATGGGCAAAGGAATTTGCCAGAAAGGGCGTGCCCGTGAGAGTAAACGCAATCGCTCCCGGCTATATCATGACGGACATGATGAAAACCGTGCCCGAGGATTTGCTCAAAAAGTTTGCGGGACAGACCATGCTCGGCAGACTCGGTCAGCCCATAGAAATAGCCAACGCCGCGCTGTTCCTCGCTTCGGACGAAGCGTCTTACGTGACGGGACATCTTTTGAGCGTAAACGGCGGAATGAGATTGTAAACCGACGAAATTCGGTCTTGGTATTTTTACTAAAGCAAGGCAATTCTCTCCCGTTTCGGGAGAGAATTGCCTGTCGGTATTTCGGTTGTTCTTTCGGACGACCTTTTGCAGGGCTTGCCGCGTGTGATAACGCTTGTTTTTGTCAATAATATAATGCGGAATTGCGACGGAAGCGACCTTTCGGGGGATTATTTTCGGAAATTAAAGGAGTAAAAGATTATGATTGACGTAGGAATTGTCGGCGTAGGGACGTATCTTCCCGAAAAAACCATGAAAGCGGCGGAAATTGCCAGACTCACCAACGGAGTGTGGAGCGAGGACGCCGTTATAAACAAACTCGGAATAAAACAGAGATATTTGCCCGGTCCCGATGACGGAACTCAGGAAATGGGAGCCAAGGCGGCTTTGAAATGCTTGGAAAACACCGGCGTCGACCCCAAAGAAATAGACGTTATCTTGTGTATCGGCGAGGAGTGGTAGGAATATCCTCTCACCACGTCCGCCTGCTATATTCAGGACAGAATAGGCGCGACAAACGCGTGGGGTATAGACGTGCAGAATCGTTGCTGCACCTGCGTGTCCGCGATGAAAATCGCCGCGGATATGTTGAGAGCCGACGACGAAATAAATACCATTATGATTTGCGGCGGATACCGCAACGGCGACTTCGTGGATTTCACGGATAAAGATATGTCCATGATGTACAACCTTTCCGCAGGCGGCGGCGCAATCATACTGAAAAAGAATTACGGAAAAAATTTGCTGCTGGGCAGCAAAATCATGTCCGACGGCAGCCTTGCGAGAACGGCGGGCGTCGAAATCGGCGGTATAGCTCATCCTTTCACAAAAGACAACATCGAAGAGGGATATAAGTCGTTGAGACTTCTCGAACCGCAGAAGATGAAGGACAGACTCAACGAGGTGTCCATGCCCAACTGGTATCATTGCATAGACGAAAGCTTGAGACAGGCGGGAATGACGAGAAAGGACATCGGATATCTTGACGTCCTGCACATGAAACGCAGCGGTCACAAGGGAATGCTTGCTGAATTGGGACTTACCGAGGAGCAGAGCATTTATCTCGAAGATTACGGTCACGTAGGACAAATAGACCAGATTTTGTCGTTGGAGCTTGCTTTGAAAGCCGGCAAAGTCAAGGACGGCACGGTAGTGTGCATGATAGCCGCCGGTATCGGGTACGTCTGGTCGGCAAACATCATCAAGTGGGGTAACAAATGAATTTTTTACAAGTCATTGTAAATAGTCTGCCGCAGATGGCGATTTACTCTCTGGCGACAATAGGTATCGTTCTGATTTTCAGAACAACGGGTACCACCAACTTCGCGCAGGGGCTTATCGCCACCTTGGGTACGTTTATGACGACGCAGATGGCCTTGTATGCGGGGCTTCCGCTCTGGCTGGGGTTGATTATCGGTATGGCGGTGGCGTTTTTGATGGGCATATTCATGGACGTCGTGCTGATTCGCAACGCGCGTAAAATAAATGCGTCTGGCAAACAGATGATAACCATGGGTATGCTGCTCATACTCTCGTACGTGATTCCCGTAATATTCAAGAATATAACTTCAAACGGCAATCTCGGAGAGGTATTCGAGTCGGGACCTTTGACCTTTAAATTGTTCGGCGTCACTCTTACAATCGCGCGCAATTACGTTTACGTAATCATACTTGCAATTTTGCTGTTGGCGGTGGTGTTTATCTGTCTCAAATTCACCAAATGGGGACTGGGCGTCAGGGCGACGGCCTCCAACGAGGTGGTTTCTCAGATGCTCGGCATAAACACCAAGGTGATTACTGCTTTCAGCTGGGCAATTTCCGGCGCGCTTGCGACAATTGCCGGCGTATTTCAGGCGGGCGGCGTCGCGCTCAACGTCACGATTATGAGCAACGTGCAGGTGTTCGGCTTCCTTGCCTGCGTATTGGGAGGCTTCAACAGCTTTTTCGCACCAATCATCGGTACGATAATCATACCTTTGCTCTACAACATATTCGGCTCGCTCCCCATTAAGAATGCGGGAATGTGGCAGACGGCGATGACGTTCATTGTCGTTATGATACTAATCCTCATATTCCCCAACGGCATCTTGGGCAAGAAAACTATAAAGAAGGTGTAATTATGTTAGGATATCATTTGAAAAAGAATGTTAAACCGATAGTAAAGCATCCGTTTTTCGCCTTCATAGTTTTCGGGTTGGCGCTTATTCTGCTCCAAATTTTAAGCTGGACTGCGGGATTTCCCAAGTCCTCGGCAATGAGCGGAATTGCGACGGTGCTTATTTATTCGATAGTGGGCTTCGGGTTCACGTATCTGTTGGGTTACGCGGGACTGGCGTCGCTCGGTACGGCTGGCTTTACGGGGCTGGGAGCATATATAGTCGGATATTTTCTGCGTGAAACGGGCGTTCCCTACATCGTAACCATTCTCGTCGTGCTTGCCGTGTCCATTATTCTGGGCGTTGCCGTAGGATTTATTTCCCTTCGTATAGAGGGTATATTCCTTGCAATCGTTACTCTCGGTCTTTCGGAAATACTCTATCAGATTTTTACCAACTGGATTGGTTTTACGGGAGGTCCTAACGGCAGCTCGGCTTCCATACCGATTTTTCAGAAATGGCTTGGACTCAGTACGACAACGTCAAAAAGAGCGATGTTTATCGTATTGGTTGTTGTTGTGGTTTTCCTCATGATAATCACCTTCAACCTGTGCAAAAGCAGCACGGGACGCGCCATGCTTGCCATGAAAAACAGCACGTCGGCGGCACAGGCTATGGGTATAAGTCTGCTCAGATACAGACTGCTCGCTTTTGTTCTCTCTACGGTATACGCGGGTATCGGCGGCATAATGTTTATGAGCTACCTCGGATACGCTTCGCCAACAAACTGGACGCTCATGTTCTCTCTCAATCTGCTTGCCGCAGTCATTATAGGCGGCACGCGCAGCCTGTGGGGAACGATTGTCGGCTGCTTTATCGTATTCGGACTGACTCCGATTTTCTTCCAGGACATTGCGTTTTTGAGAGATAATTCGTGGTTCATGTACGCGTTGATAGGCGTGCTGATTATTCTGATAATCATGTTCTACCAGGGCGGCTTGGTTCAGCTTGTCAGGGATATTAAAAACGGAATAAAGAAGGCGCGCGCAAAGAGGAGGCTCTACAGATATGGAGAAGAAGAATAATCAAATGGTCGACAAAGAAAAGGAGCTTAAAAACGTTGCTCCCGACACCGACGTCGCTCCCGATGTGACGGATGCTTCCTCTTTTCAGGGAGGACCTTCCCATACCTCGTCCAACCGTCAACAGATGCGGTTGATTAACAGGATAGATTATTACAAGTGGAAAATCAATCTTTTGACCGAGTTGATTTCCGTGGAAAGAGAAAATCTTGAAAAGAGTCGGGATAAAAGAACCGATGCCTACAAAGAAAGGCAGAGGAGAAAAATTTTCCCGTTAAAACTCAAAGCGTCCGATGTCGACGAGGCGGTAGAAGAGCTGTACGGTCGGGATATAGAAAAATTCGACAAACGGCAAAAGCTGAATTTCAGAGAATACAGACAGAATCTGCGCAGAGCGGAGGGGCTGCTCAACCCCGACGGCACGCTCAAGCGTTTCGAGCTTGATGCGGAAGGCAACGAAATTCCTTTTGAAAATGTGTTGTCGGCAGAGTCCCAAGAGCTGCTCAAAGCGTTTGAGGTTTCTCAAGCGGAACAGAGAGCGGCGTTTATGGAAGGGTTGAGAGTCAAGGCCGTAGCAGCCGTCGGCGAAGGAGCGGCAGACGCTGAGGATATTTACGAAGCGGCTCGATTAGAAGACGAGACTGCGTTGGAGTCTTTCGTCGCGGAAGAAAATGCGAAAATAGAAAAGCGTATGGAAAAATACGTCGAAGCGACGCAGTTCAAAATCAACCGTTACAACGAAAAGCTGCTTTCCATGTAGGAAAAGTTGGCAGAGCTTATGGCGGAAGAGGAGGCAAAATTCGGCGTGGAGCTGCCCTCCGACGTCATATTGCGGCTTGACCGTCTGACCATGGAGTTCGGCGGCTTGAAAGCGGTAAACAATTTGTCCTTCGACGTCAAAAAAGGCGAAATTTTCGGTCTTATAGGTCCCAACGGCGCGGGCAAAACAACGGTTTTCAACTGTATAACTCAATTTTACAAGCCTACCGGCGGATTGATTTATTACAGGAACCGCGAGGACAAAGTAATAGTTCTCAACAAATATCAGGTTCACGACGTCATAAAGACGGGTATAGTGAGGACGTTCCAGAACGTAGAGGTCATTTACGAGCTTTCCATACTCGACAATTTGCTTATTGCCGCGCATACGCAGTACAAAAGCAATATTTTCGCTCAGATGTTCAATACAAAGGGCGTAAAGCAGGAGGAGGCGGTCAACCGCAAAAAGGCTTTGAAGGTGCTGGAATACTGCGGTCTGCTTGACAAAAAGGATTTGCCTCCCGTCGGTTTACCGTACGGCGTGCTCAAAAGGATTGAGCTTGCAAGAACGCTTATGGCGGGAGCGTCGCTGATTATACTCGACGAGCCTGCGGCAGGTCTCAACGACAACGAAACAATCGAGCTTGCGCAAATGATAAGGCGCATCCGCGACGAATTCAACGTCACGATTTTCCTTGTGGAGCACGATATGGGACTTGTCATGGACATCTGCGAGCACATCTGCGCGATATCCTTCGGCAAAAAGCTGGCTTACGGCACGCCTCAGGAAATTCAGGAGAATCCCGTCGTTCAGGAGGCTTACCTCGGCACCAACGAAGTGAAAAAGGAGGCGCAAAATGGCTAATATTCTCGAACTGCGCGATTTGTGCGTGAGCTACGGCGCTATCGACGCCTTGAAATCGGTCAATATAAGCGTCGAGGAAGGCAGCATCGTTGCATTGCTGGGCGCAAACGGCGCGGGAAAAACGACTACTCTCAGAACAATATCCGGAGTTGTCAAAGCCAAAAGCGGACAGATTTTGCTCAACAACGAGCCTATCACCAACAGAGTGCCTTACAAAATCGCAAGTCTCGGCGTAATACAGTCCCCCGAAGGTCGGCTTATTCTCAACGGGCTGACGGTGGAGGAAAACTTGAAGGTCGGCGCATACGGCTTGAAAGGGAAGGAAATACGGGTGAAAAAATCCGACGGCAATTACGAAACCGTCAAAATGAGCAAGTCGCAGCTGATCAAATACAACTTTGACAAGGTGTACAAGCTGTTTCCCATTTTGCAGGAGCGCAAAAAGCAGCAGGCGAATACGCTCAGCGGCGGAGAGCAGCAGATGCTGGCAATCGGCAGGGCGCTCATGGCGTCCCCCAAGGTGCTTTTGCTCGACGAGCCGTCACTCGGACTGGCTCCTCTGATTATCCGCGATATATTCGAGGTCATAAAGCAGATAAAGGAAGAGGGCAACACCATTCTTATAGTGGAGCAGAACGCTTATCAGACGCTCAAAATCGCGGACTACGCCTATGTGTTGGAGCTTGGCAAAATCAGTATGCAGGGTCCAGCAAGCGAGCTGATTCACGACGAGCGTCTTGTGGAGGCGTATCTTGGCGGCAAAAAGGATTAAGTCGCTCAAAATCGGTATTTTTGTCCCGAAAGGGGCAATGATATAAAATAAAAATAAAACGACTAATGGAAAGACATCAAAGGAGAAAAAGTAGATGAAAAAAGTTCTAAAATCAGTAGTCGCGGTAGTTTTGTGCCTGGCTATGGTTTTGTCTTTGGCAGCCTGCGGTCCCAAGTACACTAACGGTATTTCTACCGAAGAGTTTACCGACAAAAAGACCGGCGTAAGCTACAAAGGCAGAATCAAAATCGGCGCGGCGATTGCTCGTACGGGCGCTTACTCTTTGGTCGGTGAGCCTTACGGCGGATTCTATGATTTGTACGTAAGATACATCAACGAAGAGCTTGGCGGAGTTGCCAAAGGAACAGGCGAGGGCGCTTTGGGCTACAAGCTTGAAGCTACCACGTATGACGACCAGGGCGACGGCGCGCAAGGCAAAAACTATATCCAGAAGCTGGTCGAAGACGACGGAGTGTTCGCATTGGTCGGCAATCTCGGCACATGGAACATAGTTGCCGCTCAGGACTATATAGAGGAAAGCGGAGTCCCCAGCGTTTATTGGGGAACGGGTTCGTCCTATCAGTATTTCAATCCCGCACAGGGAAATGAAAAATATACTTTCCCCGTGCAGCCCATTTACAACACCGAAGGCAGAATAATGTACCTGCGCGCTATGCAGCTTGCCTCTCTTGAAGGCTCCGGAGTTACGTCCGTCAGCAAAATCGGCGTTATCCACTCTTCTTCCGACGACGGCGCGAGCATCAAAGCCGGTATCGAAGAGCAGAGAAACATCAACATTCAGACCAATCCTGATCAGCCCGAGGTTATTTTTGCTCAGATTAATTCTACCACTGCAACCGAGCTGGCCTCTCAGGTTCAGTTGGTAAAAGAGTGCGACGTTGTTATCATTGCGGGCAACCAGACTTATTTCCAGGCGGCTTACACCGCAATGCAGACCGCTGACGTAAGAAAGCCCGTTATCACTTCTTACGTCAATATCGCTCCCGCGACCGTTCCCAACGAGGCAACCAGCGCCGAGGCGTCCGATATTTACGGCGGAGCTTGGGTTATCATCGACGATTCTGCGGATGAGCGTCAAAAAGCCGACTTGTTGAGATTCATAGCCATATGCGATTGGGGCGTCGAAAAGGGGATTATCAGCCGGAGCACGGCAGATTCTTATCTGATTTCCGCTTACGCAATGTCCTCCTTTATCGCTCTCGACGTATTCATGACCGGTATCGACAGACTTGCCGACAAGGAAATCACCAGAGAGGCGTTTCTTGAAGCTATGGAAAGCGCGCCTATAAACGTGCCTATTTCCGGCGGTGTAAATTATGCCAACGGTCAGAGAATCGGTTTGGACGGCATGAGCTTTGTTAAGTATGTCAGACCTACCGAGGCGGGTGCGGCAGCTTCCACGGGAACATTTGTGAATGTTGTCGGAATGCAGTCTATCGACCAGATACTCGGCGAACTCGACGACGCAGAATAATTCTGTCAGACAAAATGCAGTAAAAGGGGAGGGTTTCCTCCTCTTTTATTGCTAAATTCTTTAATTTAAAAGCTTTGTTATAGTTGAACGTGAAGCCGCGTTTTTTGAATATGCGGGCTTATCGGCAAGAGCGTCGATGCGTCCGCAAATTTAAAAAATTCGAGAGAGGTAAATTTATGTCGGAGTTTTTGTTCAAAGGAAAAAAAGTTTATTACGAGCTGCACGGGGAAGGGGAACCCATCCTTGTGCTTAACGGAATCATGATGTCTACGGAAAGCTGGAACGCCTTCAAGCCTTCTTTTTCCAAAGACAACCTTCTGATTCTTGTGGACTTTTTCGATCAGGGCAGAAGCGACAGGCTGGATTTCGAGTATAAACACGATTTGCAGGTGGATTTGCTCAAAGCCCTGCTCGAACACATAAAAATCGACAGGGTAAACGTGGTGGGCATTTCCTACGGCAGCGCCGTCGCGCTGCAATTCGTGCTGAAATATCCACGATGCGTCAGACGGCTGTGTCTGTTCAACGGCGCGGCGCGTACAAGCAGCTGGCTTACGGAAATAGGCTGGGCGTGGAACGAAGCCGCAAAGCTCGGAAGCGGCAGAGATTATTATTACACGACAATCCCTCCCGTTTACTCCACGTATTTTTACGAAAGGCGTCTTGACTGGATGAAAAACCGCGCCAAAAAGCTTATTCCGTATTTTGACAGAAAGGACGTTCAGGAGAGCCTAATCAGACTGACAAACAGCTCCGAGGGCTACGACGTTTCCGACCGTCTGGGAGAAGTCAAATGCCCTACGCTGATTGTAAACGCTACCGACGACGTTCTTATTCCGCTTGTGGAGCAGACAAGACTTCACGAGGGCATAAAAAACAGCGAAATGGTGATTATCCCCAAGTGCGGTCATGCGAGTATGTACGAAAAGCCCATGCTGTTTTCAAGCCTTGTACTCGGTTGGATAAACGTCAAAGACGAGGATTACGAATCTATTTTCGCTTAAAAGGAGGGAATAGGAAATGGAAATTTACGACAAAAAGTTTGTGGAACTCGGCAACGGAGAAAAATACGCGTTCATCGAAACGGGAAAGGGCGCGCCGTTGCTGCTTATTCACGGCAACATGTCAAGCGGCGTGCATTTTTCGCCTATCTTGCCCGCCCTTGCCGAAAAATTTCATTGCTTCGCACCCGATTTGCGCGGCTTCGGCGACAGCAGCTACAACAAACCCTTCGGCAGCCTGAAAGAGCTTGCCGGGGACGTAAAGCTGTTTGCCGACAGAATGGGCTTGAAGGAGGCATACGTCATAGGTTGGTCCACCGGCGGCGGAGTGGCTTTGGAGCTTGCGGCTGCCGAGCCGCAATTTGTCAAAGCCGTTTTTTCCATTGAGGGAGCGAGCCACAAGGGATATCCCATATTCAAAAAAGACGAAAAGGGTATGCCGATAGTAGGCAGTCTTTATTCCTCTCCCGACGAAATGGGAGAAGACCCCGTTCAGGTCAAGCCCGTGAGTCTAGCCTTTGCCGCCAAAAACTTTCAGGCGACGGACGCTCTGTGGAAAGCCACCATATACGTTGTGAACAAGCCCTCTCAGAAGGACAACGAAATACTTATAAACGAGACCATGAAGCAGGTTTGTCTCAACGAGCTGGATTGGTCGCTTGCAAACATAAATATGTCCGACTCGCCCAATTTTTATCAGAAGGGCGACGACACAATCAAAAACGTCGTGTGCCCCTGCGCGTTCACAAGCGGAGAGCTGGACATGGTAGTTCCGCGCTACATGGTCATGGAAAACGTAAACGCGGTGAAAAACAGCAAGCTCTTGGCTTACGAAAAGTGCGGACATTCGCCGCTTGTCGATTGCCCCGACAGACTGATAAAGGACATAACGGAATTTTTTGCCTGACGGCGCAAAGGAGAAACGGAAGCTTCCGTTTCTCCTTTTTTTCTTTGCTTTCGGGTGCCGTGCAATGACTTGATAAGCTGCGCGAATTGTGCTAAAATATAAAAAGATTGTTTTAAGCGGGGTATTCCATGAAAACAGGTATTGTCGCTCCCTCCCGACAGGAGCTTGAACCTTTTTTAAAGCGTTGCGAAAACGTAGAGGCAACAAAGCGCAGCGGTTTTGAGTTTTTTACCGCCACGCTTTTCGACAAGGAGCTGGTTTGCGTCATCTGCGGCATATGCAAAACAAACGCCGCGTGCGCTACGCAGGCGCTTTTGGACGGCTTTGACGTAAGCCGTGTGTTTCTGCTGGGCGTGTGCGGAGCAATCAGTCCCTCCCTTAAAATAAAGGACACGATAGTGTGCACCTCTGTGGCTCATCACGATGTGGAGCAAAGTATTTTGACGCAAAACGAACCGCGCTTTGCTTCGGCGGCGTTTGAGTGCGACAAAACACTGCTCAACGCCGTGCAGAGGGCGGAGCTCAACGGGCTTCCTTACGGAGTAAAGCTCGTTTACGGAAAGGAGGTTACTGGCGAGTCGTTTGTGGACAGGGACGGGCGCGAGCAAATCGTCGCGGCGCATTCCCCGTTGGGCGTCGACATGGAAACGGCGGCGGCGGCGCAGGTGTGCGCGCTCAACCGCGTGCCTTTTCTTGCGCTGCGCACCGTGACGGACACGCCTTTTGAAAGCGGTCTGGAAGTGTTCGGCAAAAATCTTGCAAGCGCTTCGGAAATATGCGCTTTGGCTCTGTATGAAACGCTGAAACAGCTGTGACGGAGTAGATATGCACAAGGTTGTTATTGCACCAGATTCGTTCAAGGGAGTTTTGAGCGCAAGAGAGGTGTGCGACATAATCAGCTATAAAATAAACAGGCATTATCCTTTTTGCCAAATTGTCAAAGTGCCTGTCGCGGACGGAGGAGAGGGAAGTATCGAGGCTTTTCTCTGCGCAAAAAACGGAAAAAAGATTTTTTGCGACGTCAAGGGCGCAAACGGCGAAACCTTAAACTGCTATTTCGGCATTTTTGAAAAAACCGCGGTGGTGGAAGTGGCTCAGGCGGTGGGGTTGAGTCTGCCTACGCGCGCGCCCGCGCTTTCGGGTACTACCTACGGCGTGGGACAGCTTATCGGTCAGGCTGTCAAAATGGGCGTGGAAAAAATACTTCTGTGTCTTGGAGGAACAAGCACCGTGGACGCGGGCTGCGGGATGGCTGCGGCTCTCGGCGCAAAGTTTTACGACAAGGAGTTCAGGGAATTTCTGCCTGTGGGCAAAAATCTGTGCGAAATCAGGTCGGTGGATTTTTCCGCGATGCGCCGCCTATTGGGGCTTGTCAGAATCAACGTTTTGTACGACGTGGACTGCAAGCTGTGCGGCGACGAGGGGGCGGCGGCGGTGTTCGGTCCGCAAAAGGGACTTACGCCGTCCGAAATTTCCTTTGCGGACAAAAATCTTGCTCATTTTGCCGAAGTCGTAGGTCAGGCTTGCGGCTTTCGCCCCGAAGAAATCAAAGGCGGCGGCGCGGCGGGAGGTATGGGCGCGGGTGCAAAGGCGTTTTTCAACGCCGACATGAATCGGGGCATAGACGCCGTGCTGGAAACGATAAATTTCAATTCTCTCATACGCGACGCGGATTTGATTATTACGGGAGAGGGGCGGCTGGATTCGCAAAGCGTTTACGGCAAGGCGCTGAGCGGCGTTTGCCGCGCGGCAAAGAGGATGAACGTGCCCGTCGTGGACATCGTGGGCGAAGTGGGTGCCGTGGACAGAGAGCAGCTTTACAGATTCGGTCTTACCGCCGTTTTCGCGCTCAACAACGATATAAGCTGCGGAAACGCCAAGGAAAAGAGTACGCTTGCCTTGTCTGCGCTTACAGACGAAATTCTCAACCTTTGGTCAATCGGTAACAGAGCGGACAACGCAAGGAGCTTTAACAAAATATGAAAAAAATCGCGGTGTTGACAAGCGGCGGAGACGCGCCGGGAATGAACGCCTGCATCAGGGCGGCAGTTCGTTTCGGGTTGTCACAAAACATGGAGATGTACGGAGTCATGCGCGGGTACGAGGGGCTTTTAAAGGGCGACATATTCCGCATGTTCCGTCATTCCGTCACCGACATAATACAGCGCGGCGGCACGATTTTGAAAACCGCCCGCAGCGAAAGATTTTTCGATGAGGAAGGGCGCAAAGAGGCTCGGGACAGACTTGCCGCTCTCGGAATAGAGGGGCTGGTGGTAATCGGCGGCGACGGCAGCTTCAACGGCGCGGCAAAGCTCGCTTGCGAGACGGATATAAAGGTCGCCTGCATTCCCGGTACGATAGACAACGACTTGAATTACACCGACTATACGTTGGGCTTCGACACGGCGGTGAACACCGTGCTGAACGCGGTAAACAACATACGCGACACCATGTCCTCCCACGACCGCGCGTGTATCGTGGAGGTTATGGGACGCAGCTGCGGAGACATTGCCCTGTTTTCGGCAATCGGCGGCGGCGCGGACGCCGTTGTAACGCCCGAAAAAGGACTTGACCTTGACGCGCTTGCCGCACAGTTGAAACAGGGCGAAAAGCTCGGAAAGTCAAGCAACATAATTTTGCTTAGCGAGGGAGTGTGCTCCGCCCAGTCTCTCAAAGAACAGCTTGCCGCCGTCACGGACATGACTTTAAGGACGGTGACTCTCGGTCACGTTCAGAGAGGAGGCTCGCCTTCGTTGAGAGACAGACTGCTTGCCGCCCGTTTCGGAGTCAAAGCAATCGAGTGTCTAATTGCGGGAAAAAAGGCGGTTGCCGTCGGCGTAAGAAACGAAGAAATCGTGGCGGACGACCTGCAAAAGGCTCTTGCTTATCCTGCGGCGGACCGAAGCGAGCTGTTTAGAGTGTGCGAAATCCTCTGCCGATAGAACATGAAAGGACAAGACAAATGAAAAATTCGACATACATTGCCGATATGCTTTACAGATACGCCCGAAAGCGTCCTTTGAGACTGCATATGCCGGGACACAAGGGACGTATGGGCAAGGATATATTCGACTCCCGTTTGGATATAACGGAGCTGGGCTTTTCCGACGATTTGCGAAACCCGAACGGGGCGATTCTCGAAAGCGAAGGGCTTTGCGCGAGGCTTTACAAAACCAAGCGCGCGCTGTACACGGTAGGCGGAGCGACGAGCGGCGTTCACGCGTTTGTAGCTGTCTCAAAGGGAAAAATTCTTACCGACTCCTCCTGCCACGTGTCGGTGGACAACGCCGCCGAAATTTTCGGAAAAACGCTTGTAAAGCTGGAAAAACCCAAATTTTCCGCGCTGAGTTTGGATGATGTAAAGCGGGCGATAGACAACGACGGCGAAATAGGCACGGTGCTTTTGACGAGTCCCGACTATTTCGGCTTGTGCGCTCCTCTTGAAAAAATACGCGACTATCTTGCCGAAAAAAATATCATGTTTTTTGTGGACGGGGCGCACGGCGCGCATTTCGGTCTGGACGACGAACATCTGCCCGCTTGCCCCGCGAAATTTTGCGACGCGGCGGTGGTGTCCTGTCACAAGACGCTTCCCGCGCCTACCCAAACGGCGGCAATCCTGACAAACAGCGATATTTTGGCGGACGAGCTTAAAAAAAAGCTGAATATGCTCTGCACCACAAGTCCGAGTTACATTCTTCTTGCAGGGCTTGACAGAGCAATCGCCTATTGCGGCGAGCGTGCGCAAAAAAGGCTTGCAGAGCTTTACTATTGGCTGCTGGTGTTGAAATTCAGGCTTGCGCTTCTTGACGTGCCCGTGCTGGAAAACGACGACTTCACGCGAATAGTCATGGACATGAGCGTGTGGGGAGTATCGGGGAAAGCCGTCTTTGAATATCTGTGCAAAAAAAATATTTTCGCGGAAATGTACTGCGACGACAAGGTGGTGCTGTTGTTTTCCATGAAAAACGACAGATGGGACGTAAGGCGGGTAATAAACGCAATGTCGCGTCTGTCAAAAAACAAGCCCCCCAAGGAAAAAGCGACGGGTACGGGACCGTTTGAATATCCGACAAAAGAGCAAAATCAATTATGAACAAATTTGTTACATTCGAGGGCTGCGACGGCGTGGGAAAAACGGCGCAGCTCAAAAAGCTGAAAATTTACTGCGACGCCTTTAAGCCCGACGTCGTTTTTACGAGAGAGCCGGGCGGGAGCGCAGTGGCTGAAAAAATCAGGGGAGTCATACTGGACGCGGGCAACGCGGGCATGACGGATATGTGCGAAGCGTTTTTGTACGCCGCCGCGCGCGCCCAACACTTGAACGATATTGTGCTGCCCGCGCTCAAAGCGGGAAAAACCGTTTTCTGCGACAGGTATGTGGATTCTTCTCTGGCTTATCAGGGAGCGGGGCGCGGTTTGGGCATAGAGCGCGTGTGGCGTCTTAACCTGTTGGCGACGGACGGAGTTATGCCCGAATGCACCGTTTTTTTCGATTTGCCTCCCGACAAATGCTTTGAACGAAAGGGCGGCGCGGACTGCTCTGACAGAATCGAAACGGGCGGAAGGGATTTTCATATGAGAATTTACGACGGTTACAGAGAGCTTGCCGCGCGTTGGCCCGAAAGATTCGAGGTTGTGGACGCTTCGGGAACGATTGACGAAATTTTCTCCGACCTGACGGCACGTCTCAAAAAACGCGGAGTTTTGTAATGGACGGAGTGGTCATGGATTTTCTGCTTTCGGACGCCATTTTCGGCGAGCTTAGAAAGCAGTTCGGAGAGTCGCGCGCGGCGCACGCTTTTCTTTTGGAGTGTCCCGACGCTTATTTGCGGAGGGACGCGTTAAGACTTCTTTCGGCTTTTGCAGTCTGCCGCGACGGCGGCTGTCTTGTTTGCCCCGATTGCAGACGCGCGCTCAAAGGCGTGCACTGCGACGTAAAGTTTCTGCCCTTTGACGCGGAAAAGGGAAAAATCACCGTCGCGGACACGGACAAGCTGATTGAAGACGTGCCGCTCAGACCTCTTAACGCAAAGAACAAGGCTTATCTGTTGGACGCTTCTTTAAGCGCGGGACGGGAGGAGTGGCAGAACAAGCTTTTGAAAACATTGGAGGAGCCGCCTGAAAACACCTTTATTTTTATTGCGACGGCAAACGCGGAATCTCTTTTGCAGACGGTAAAAAGCCGTTGCGAAATTTTGCGAATAGGCGGCATGGAAAAAGAGAAAATTTTCGACGCGCTTTGCTCGCGCGGCATTGACGAAAAAACCGCGCGTTTTGCTTCGGGCATTTGCGGCGGGCAGCTTTCCAAGGCGGTTGCAGTTGCGGAAGACAAGAAATTCATCGATACCGCGCGTTTTGCAGTCGATTTTTTCGCAAGGCTTAAAAACACCAAAAAAACTCCGCCGTTTATTGCGGAGCTAAACAGGAGAAAGGACTCCGCCTTGCTTTTTTACGAAATGGCGGAGTTGATTATGAGGGACGCGGCGGCGATTTCCTGCGGTTTGGAAACCGCGTTGCCCGACGAGTTCAAGGAGCAGCTTGAAGTCATTGCCGCGGATTATTCGCCCGAAGCAGCCGCAAGCGCGGTCGGGCATATAGAATACGCCAAGCGCAGAACGGACAGCGGAGGAAACTTTGCGGTTGTCGCGGACGAGCTTGTTTTGAAAATATTGGAGGACAAATACAGATGCCGGAGATAATAGGCGTTAAATTCAGAACGGTGGGCAAGGTATATTATTTTGCTCCGAACGATATAGCTTTCGAGGTAGGCGACGGCGCGATAGTGGAGACGGCGCGCGGATTGGAATACGGCGACGTCGTGACTGCAAACAAGGAAGTCCCGCAAAGCGAAATCGTGGGTACGTTGAAGCCCGTCGTGCGCAAAGCAAACGCCAAGGACAAGGAAAAGCATTTAAAAAACGAAAAACGCAAGGCGGAGTGCATGGTCAAGGCACGGGAAAAGATAGAAGAGCGCAAGCTTGACATGAAGTTGAAAGATGTGGAGTTTACTTTCGACGGCAGCAAAATCATATTTTATTTTTCGTCGGAGTCGCGCGTGGATTTCAGAGAGCTTGTAAAGGACCTTGCGTCTATTTTCCACGCGAGAATAGAACTCAGACAAATAGGCATAAGGGACGAAACAAAAATGTTGGGAGGACTCGGTCCGTGCGGCAGAGCGTGCTGCTGCAATCAGTTTCTCAAGGATTTCGAGCGCGTGTCGATAAAAATGGCGAAAACTCAGGGGCTTTCGCTCAATCCCGCAAAAATCAGCGGTCTTTGCGGCAGACTCATGTGCTGTCTCAAATACGAAAACAATCATTATACGGAAACCGCAAGACTTATGCCCAAGGTGGGCAGCGAGGTGGTTACGCCCGACGGACGCGCCCGCGTTGAAAGCGTGAATCTGCTTAAAAAGAGCGTGCTTGTGAAAATCGTGAACGGCGACGCGGTGGAGTTCAAAACTTTCGACGTCGCCGACGTAAAGGCAAAAAAGACCATAGCCGAGGACGTGGACGACACGGTTGCCGACGAAGAAATTAAATCGATTTTGGATTGATTTTTGTTGACATTTGAAATGCTCGGCATTATAATATCCGTACAAAGTATTTTTACAAGGAGATACGTATTATGGCTTACAAAATCGGTTCTGAGTGCATTTCTTGCGGTAGCTGTCAGGCTACCTGCCCCGTCGGCGCAATCAGTCAGGGTGCGGATAAATTCGAGATAAATCCCGAAGTTTGCATCAGCTGCGGAGCGTGCGCCGCACAGTGCCCCGTGAGCGCAATCAGCGAGGAATAACACGGTTTTAAAGTCCGCCTAGTGGCGGACTTTTTTATTGCCTCAAAACAGCCGACGCGCTGTTGACCTGTCCTGCAAAAAAATGTTATAATCGATTTATGAACAATTTGAAGCCGGACGAAAGAATAGAGGATTTGCAGTACGGAGGGCTTAAAATAATACAGAGCGCGTCGGAGTACCGTTTTACGACCGACGCCGTTCTGCTTGCAAACTTCGTCAGAGGCGCCAAGGGCAAAACGGTGGTGGAGCTTGGCGCGGGCTGCGGAGTCATATCGGTGCTGATTTCAAAAAAGCAGCGTCCCGCAAGACTTGTCGCCGTGGAAATACAGCCTGTCATGTACGACCTTTTGGAACGCAACGTAAAGCTCAACGGACTTGACATAGAGACCGTTTGCGCGGATATGCGCGACGCCGAAAATTTTGTAAACGGCGCGGACATTGTCGTATGCAATCCTCCGTACCGCGCATTGAACAGCGGCGAGGGGCAAATCAAGGAAAGTATAAAAAACTGTCGGCACGAAACACTGATAGACCTTTTCGGAGCGGCGGGGGCTGCGTCGTCCGTTCTGAGGTTTAACGGAAGCTTTTTTCTCGTGCATCAGGCGGAGCGCTTTGCGGACGTGGCTTGCGCCTTGCGCGCCAACGGAATGGAGCTAAAAGAGGCGTGCCTGATTAAGTCATTTTCGGGACAAGTCCCCAAGCTCGCTCTGTTTAAAGCCGTCAAAGGAGGTAAGGTGGGGTTAAAATGGCTTCCCGACCTTGTGGTGTTTGACGAGAACGGCGGCTACACGCCCACCGTCAGACGCTTGTACGCAATGGACGAACAGTAAGGAGGAAATTTTTTTGGTTTATTTCGTAGCGACGCCTATCGGAAATCTCGGGGAAATAACGTCCCGAGCGACGGAGGTTTTGAAGTCTGCGGACGTGGTTTACTGCGAGGACACGCGCCGCAGCGCTCTTTTGTTGAAGCATATAGGCTCGTCGGCTCCGACAAGGAGCTACCACAAATTCAACGAGGAGCAGCGCTTAAAAGAAATTTTGCAAGCGGCGCGCGAAGGAAAGAACATTGCGATTGTTTCCGACGCGGGTATGCCGTGCGTTTCCGACCCGGGACGCGTTTTGGTAAACGCTCTGATTGAAGACGGCTTAAAGTATACCGTCGTCAGCGGAGCAAGCGCGTTTCTCAACGCTTTTGTTTTGAGCGGCTTTGCCGCGCCTTTTACCTTTGTCGGTTTTCTGCCCGAAAAAAAAGTTGACAGAGAAAGACTTATGCAAAGAGTTGCGTCCTTGTCCGCAATGATTTTTTACGCGGCGCCTCACGACGTCAACGAAAATCTCGGTTATCTGTACGAAAGGTTGGGAGACAGGAGAGTTGCGGTAATAAAAGAAATAAGCAAAATTCACGAAAAAGTGACTTTTTTCAATCTGTCCGAAGCGCGCGTCGAGGAGCCTCGCGGCGAATACGTGTTGGTGACGGACGGTGCAAATGAGGAAAACGCGCTCAACGGTTTAAGCGTGGAGGAGCACGTTTCGTTCTATGCGGACAAGGGCATGAGCAAAATGGAAGCAATCAAACAGACTGCAAAAGACAGGGGCACGAGCAAGAACGAAATCTACAAACTCTTTTTCAACAAAGACGAAAACGATTGAAACGCAAACGGCAACACGGTTCGACAAAGAAAGACACGAGGAGAAAAACTGTGTTTTCAGTCTTGAAAATCAAGGCTTGATTGCACTTGCAAAAATACAGGCGCTTTGATATAATTTAACAAATGTTGAAAACTCACGAAAGAATAGCGGTACTGGACGACTTCAAAGGTTTCATGCTGTTCTTTTATATTTTTGTCCAGGTCATGACGCTGCCCAAGACGTTTGCCACGCCCGAATGGTTTGCGCACAGCAAAATCGGCGGACAAGCTTTGCCCTTCTTGTCAATAAGCATAAGCGATTTCGGTCCCGCGCTTTTCTTTTTCGTCATAGGCATGGCTGCCGTCTGCGCATTTGAAAACAGAGTAAAGAGGGACGGACTCAAAGCCGCGCGCAGGCACTATCTCTATCGCAACTTGGCGGTCGTGGGCATTGCCGCCGCTGCGCAGTTTGCGGGCAACGCCTTGTCAGGCTCCTCATACGACTGGAACGCGCTGTCGAGCGTGGGGTTTGTCGGCGTTTTGATGTATCCATTTCTGAGAAAAGGAACCTGGTTCCGTCTTTCCTCCGCCTGCGTCCTGCTTGCGTGGTATCAGCTTTTCCGTAGCGAGCTGTTTGCCCTTTTGGGAGGAAACGAGGGAGGCATTGCCGCCTGCTTCGGTTATCTGGGGCTGACGCTGCTTGCTTCCGTGCTGTCCGATTTGCTGAAAAAGGAGCTTATGCTTTACGGCGCGGGAGTGGTTTGCCTCGGAGTCGCCGCTACTGTCGCGCGCTTTGTTTTGCCTCCCGTTTTCAGAGAGTACAACGTGTCGTATGTTCTGATGTCTTTGTTTGTGATTTCGCTGCTGTTCTACGGCTTTGCGGTAGTCAATTCCTTTGTGAAAAAGAACATACCTTACGTCAACTCGGTGGGAAAAAGTTTGTTGTTCTTTTTTGTACTCACCTACGGGAGCACTTTTTTGTCAAGACAGCTAATCAAAGCGCCGTTGACGCTTGCCGGCTGCATATTACTTTCCTGCATTATTTTTACGGTTTATTGTTTTATTGCAGGAGAGCTTGAACGCAGAAATATAGTTATAAAATTGTAAAGGAGAAAATTTATGGAAGAAAAGCAAGTCGAGACTGTCGGAAACGATGCCGAAAAAGCGGACGGGACTCAAGTTCCCTTAGCAGCGCAGACGGAAGTCAAGGAAAACAAAATTGCCGCAATCGGGCGCAGCCGCGCGCTGGACAACGTGAGAGGATTTATTATTATCATGCTTGCGCTAAACAGCGTGTACGCCAAGCTTATGCCTGTTGCCAATCCTTTGGCATGGCTCGGACACGCAAACATAAACCCCTTCAACAGTATGCCGCAATACGGAATTTATCTTGCGGACTTCGGCGCGCCTATTTTCATGCTGTCCATGGCGTTTGCCGCGGTGATAAGCTACAATAAAACGGTGTCGGCAGAGGGACGCGGGAAAGCAAACGGGAAATTTATGCGGCGTTATCTGGCGCTCATAGGCGTCGGATGCGCTTATGTTCTGATTTACAAATTCATAGAAATTTTTACCGGCGGCGACGGAATATACAGAGGCAATCTCAATGTTCTTATCATATACGGCTTTGCGGGACTCATTTCCATGATTTTTTTCCGTCTGAAAAAATATTGGCGGCTTGGTGCGGGCGTCGCGCTCATAATCGCGTTTCAATGTCTGCATTTCATCGACAAGGCAATGCTTTACACCGTGAGCACGGAGTTCGGCGGTCTCATCGGTTCTGTCGGCTGGGCGGGATTTTTCCTTATCTGCACCTACTTCGGAGAAACCTATTTTTCCGGCGAGAGAAAGGAGTTTTATATAGCGGTCGGTGGAAGCGCGATTGTCGCAGCGCTCTTTGCGTTGGGCTTTTTCCTGACAAGGGACGGCGATATTCTGACCGACCTCGCGGCGCGTTTCTTTACGCTTAACCGTCTGATGTATTCTGCCTTTTATCTGTTCCTTACGCTTTTTACAAGTCTTGTGTGCTTCGCGTTCTTCGATTTGGTTTCCCGCGACAAAAAGATTATGTTTCTTACAGCGTGGGGGAGAAGCCCGCTTTTCTTCTATCTGTACGGATATGTGCTTTACCTTATTTGTTCGTTTTTGCCGAAAAGCTGGGTTATGTACGCGGTTTCCATTGTTTTCACTCTGGCGGCAATGATGGGCGTGGCTTATATTTTTGAAAAGAAAAATATCAAAATCAGTATCTGATTTTCAATTTTGCTTGTACAAAAAGCCGCACGAATATTTCGTGCGGCTTGTTTTTTTGCGCCTGCCTTAATCGTCAAAGACTCTTTTTGAGTATTTCGCGTATTTCGTTTTTGTCCAGAGTTTTGTAACCACCGTCCATAATCAGCACGCTGTCCGCAATATCGTTTATACTGCTTTCGGACGCGCCCAGCTCGGTTATGTTCATCACAAGCCCGATTTTTTTCATCCAGCTCTCCATTTTTTCCAAGCCTTCGAGAGCCGTCTGCTCGTCTGTCTTACCCTGCGTGTCGACGTTCCAGACGTTGACGGCGTATCTTCTGAATTTTTCGAGACCGTAAGTGAGAATATGGCGGTAGTAAGGCAGAGAGACCGCCGAAAGCGTCATGCCGTGCGCCGCGTCCGTGTGCGCGCCGACTGCCTGTCCGAGCATATGCACCTCCCAGTCGGTTGATTTTCCTTTCGCCACCAGCGTGTTCAGCGCCCAGGTCGCCGTCCACATAATGTTGCTGCGCGCCTCATAGTCCAACGGGTTTTTCACCGCCGCTTCGGCGCTGTTTATCAGCGACTTCAAAAGACCTTCCATGATATAGTCCGACGTATTGTCGTCCGTCCCCGAAAAATACTGTTCGAGTATGTGGGACATGATGTCGTAAATGCCCGAAATCATCTGATAGCGGGGCACCGTCATGGTAAACTCCGGATTGAGCACGGAGAATTTGGGAAAAACATTTTCTCCGAAAACGTGACCTATTTTCAGCTTTTTCTCGCGATTGGTGATGACCGAGCCGCCGTTCATCTCGCTGCCCGTGCCCGCCATGGTCAAAACGCATCCGACAGGCACTATGGGATTGTCAACGTCCTCGAATCTGTCGAAATATTTGTCCCAAGCGTCCTCGTTGCAGAAAACCGATACGGACACCGCTTTGGCATAGTCGCACACCGAGCCGCCGCCCACCGCAAGCAGCAGGTCGGCTTTTGCCGCGCGCGCCTTCTCTACTCCGTCCCTGAGTTTTTCCGCCGTGGGATTGGGCATAACGCCGCCGTCCTCGAAAATTTCCTTGCCGTTGCGTTTGAGAATGTCAACCACTTTGTCGTATATTCCGTTTTTCTTGATGGAGCCGCCGCCGTAAATGAGCATAATGTTTTTGCCGTAACGCGGAAGCTCCTTGTTCAGTCCGTCGAGAGCATTTTTTCCGAAATACAGTTTGGTGGGATTGCAGTAAGTAAAGTTTCCAAGCATATTTTTCACTCCTTTTGACGTTTTTTATCTGATAAAATCGGTTCTAGCGGTTTTTTCGTTCTGCGGAGCGTCCAAGCCCGCTTTTCTGCCCGCTTCTATACATTTGATGAGCCAAGCCATGTTTCTTGCGAGATTTCTCATGGTCTGCATGCCTTCATCGTCCTTTTTCGTCTCTTCCGGCAGGCTTCCGTGCACTATGTTCCAATAGGTGGAGGAGACTATCGGCATCTGCGAAATTGACGGATATTTGTTCAGCACGTCGAAAGACGCCGTCGTGCCTCCTCTGCGTGCGGAAGCGACTACCGCCGCGGGCTTGTGCTCGAAGCAACCGCGCGCCGCGTAAAACATTCTGTCCAGCACGGACAGAATGCGCCCGCTCGGATGCGCAAAGTAAACGGGCGTGCCGAAAATAAATCCGTCCGCAGTCTTTGCCTTTTCTATCCAATCATTTACGCAGTCGTTTTGAAACACGCAGCGGTTGGTCTTGGCGCAAACCCTGCACCCGATGCAATCCGCAACGGGCGCCGCTCCGATTTGCAGGATTTCCGTTTCTACGCCTTCTTCGTTTAAAATCCTCGCCGCTTCCGAAAGAGCGGTGAAGGTGCAGCCGTGTTCTCTGTTGCTGCCGTTGAAAAGCAATACTTTCATATTTTTCTCCTTGCATTGCCGAAAAAACAGCCGACAATTTTTACAGCTAAATTATACAGCCGAGTAAAATATCCTGTCAAATACCTTTTTTCTATGATTATCCAATACATTTTTTTATAACGCAAACAGCGGAGGGCTTTTGCCCTCCGCTGTTTGCGAAAAACGTCGAATTTCGACGCTGGCGGAGACGGTGGGATTCGAACCCACGTGCCGGTTGCCCGACAACACGATTTCGAGTCGCGCTCGTTATGACCTCTTCGATACGTCTCCGTAAATTTTTAAAATCCTTTATATTATACCCGACATTGATTTGTTTCGCAAGCGTTTGACCGAAAAAATTAAAATTGAGGAGAGTAGGGATAGCCGCAAAAAAGTGGAAGCTTTCTTGTGGGAGACGCGTTTATTTGAAAAATGCGCGCGCAAGCGGCAGCAAAAAGCTTTTTCTTGCGTAATTTTTGCCAATCAGAGGAATCAAGCGTTGCAGCGTCTGTTCGTTTTCCACAGTTTCGAGTATGCTGTCCTTGTTGCAGAGCTCGACAAGCTCCTGCGGCGGCGGGACGGGCTTTATGTGGGAGTTGAGCGGACAAACAAGCTGACAGATATTGCAGCCTAGCAGTCTTCCGTTCCTTTTCAATGCCGCATTGTTTTCGGGAGTGTCGGCGTATTCCTCCTGAATTTGTCTTAAACATTTGTTTTTTATAAAGCCGTCTGGGACAAGCGCATCCTGCGGGCAGGCGGCGACACACAGCTCGCAGCGGGTGCAAAGGGGGTGGGAAACGGTGGGAATCGAAGAAAAAAACTCCGTTTCGGCGCCTTCGACGAACGCCGTTGCAACAAAGAAAAAGCTGCCGTATTCTTTCACGAAGCACAGACCGTTCATTCCGTAATCGGCAAGCCTGTATTTGTCGAGAAGTTGTTTTATGTCGGTGCGGCGGTAGCGTTTGGCGTCAAGTCCCTTAGCTTTCAGGCTTTGAAGCAGCTGCAAATTTTCAAAATATACTTTGTTGGACGTAATATAATAGCTGTCTATTTTGAGGCAGTCGGGAAACTCGGAATAATCGTAAGGAGAATAAGGCGCGAAATACATGATGAGCGCGCCGCCCTCAATCGGCAAAAGCGCGTAGTGTTTTATGCCGTGCAGGCGCATAATTTCCGAAACAATTTCATTCATGCCGTTATTTTACCACAAACGACGGCAATCGGCAAAAAATTTGACGCTGTTACTTTTAAATCTTTGAATTTATTTCGGAAATGTGTTAAAATAAATTTGTTTGAAAGACCCCCTTGCCAAAGGCTCGGCGGGTCGCTTTGGGTTATTTTCAAAAAATCGGGAGGAAAACAAAATGTATCTTGTAGTCGGTTTGGGCAATCCCGACAGGCAGTACGCCGACACCTTTCACAACGTGGGCTTTCTTGTCGCCGACAGGCTTGCCCGATTGCTCGGCGCAAGCTTCGACAAGGGCGAGTGCAGGGCAATATGCGCCCACGCGCGTCTGTGCGGCGAAAAGGTGATTGTTGCAAAACCAATCACGTATATGAACCTGTCGGGAGAAAGTTTGAAAGAGCTGGTAAAAAAATATAAAATAGAGCGCGAAAAATGCGTTGTGGTTTACGACGACGCGGATATGCCTTTGGGCGCGATAAGACTGAGAAAAAGCGGCAGCGGAGGCAGCCACAACGGAATGAAAAACATTATCGAAAACATGCGCACCGAAGATATATTCAGAGTGCGCGTAGGCATAGGACGTCCGCAGAACGACAGAATGGAACTCAAAGATTACGTGTTGGGCAAAATAAACGACGGGCAGAGGACGCTTCTCGAACCGGCGCTTGAAAACGCCGCGCAGGCATTGAAAATGTTTGTGTCGGGCGCGGCTGCGGACGCCGTTATGCGGACGTTCAACAAAAGGGAAAAGAAAACTCCCGTATCACAAACAGATGCTGAACAGACTGAATAAATTGTCGCGGTATCCCGCGTATAAAGAAATCCTCGACTGTCTGCGGAGCGGAAAGCGCACCGCGGCTTTCGGAGTCTGCAAATACGAAAAATTTTTTGTCGCGGGAGGTCTTGACGGCTTTCCCGTATATGTCGCGCCCGATTTCGTATCCGCGCAGGAAGCCTTGCGCTGTCTCAACGATTTGACGGGGGGCGGCTTCGTTTATATTCCTTACAACGAGGACACTCTTCTGTTCAGGCAGGGAACGGGGCGGCTACGTTTGGAAATCAACTCCGCTCTCGACAAAATTCTGTCGGGCGCGAGGGGCGCGGTGCTTGCAGCCGACGCTCTTGCGGCGCGCTATCCCGATAGGAATGCGTTTGAGAGAGGACGTCGCACGCTGAAAAAGGGAGATACGGTGTCCGTTTCTTTTCTTGCGCGGTTTCTTTCGGAAAACGGTTTCAGACGCGTTTCCGCGGTGGAAAAAGCGGGAGAGTTTTCGATAAAAGGAGATATTGCGGATATATTTACGCCCGATTACGATTCTCCCGTGCGGCTAGATTTTTTCGACGATGAAATCGAAAGCATAAAGCTTGTCGACAAAGAGACGTTCAGGTCGGGCGAGGAGCTTGACGGCGTTTCTTTATATCCGTTGTTTTCCGTGCCTAGGGGCGAGGAGCAGAAGTCCGTCGCAAAGTCGCTTGTCGACTCCTCCGCGAAACAAAAGCTGTCCGCCGACGCGCGCGCAAGGCAGGGCGCGCTGCTTGACGAGATGCTGCCGTCGCTTGAAAACGGAACTGCGGACAACGGATGGCTTATGCCTTTTTTCCCTTGCTCCGACCTGTCTGAATTTCTGCCCCAAAACGCGGTCATGGTTTGGGACGAGCCGAAAATGCTTTCGGACAAGCTCAACAGAACCTACGACGAATTTTTTATGCGGATAGCCAATCTTTTGGCGGTAGGCGAAATTCTGCCCGAGCATACCGCGCAGCTTGTGCCGCGCGAAAAAGTTTTTGACAATTTTTTGTCTTTTTCACAGCTTGCGTTGATGAGTATTGCGGGCTCCGACACGTTTTTCAATCCGACTGCGGCTGTTTCTCTCAAATCCACGCCGCTGTTCAATTACAAATTCAACATACGCCAGCTCGGAGAGGATATAAAGCGGTGGAAACTCAACGGCTACAAGGTCGGCGTTTTCTGCGACGACCTTGCGCGCGGGCAAAGGCTTGCCGAGGCGTTGGGCGAGGCGGACTGTCAGGTAACCGTTTCTTCAAAAGAGCCGGACGAGCTTGGCGAAAACACGGTTATAGCCGCGCGCCTTGCGAGAGGCTTTGTAAGCCACTCCAACAAAATCGCCCTTGTCGGCGGCGACGACGTATTTTCCAAGCCCGTCGGACAAAACGCCCGCAAACTTGCCAAAAAACGCGACAAGGTTTTTCTTTCGCTGGAAAAAGGCGACTACGCGGTTCACGAGGTGCACGGGATAGGTCTTTGCGACGGCGTGCACACTCTCACGGGCAGCTTCGGCACCAAGGATTTTATCAAGCTGCTTTTCCGCGACGGCGAAGCCGTTTACGTGCCGGTTGAAAATACGGATATGCTGAGCAAGTACGGCGGAGGGGAAAGCGCGCCTCGTTTGAGCCGTCTCGGCGGTGCGGAGTTTGAAAAGGTCAAAGCCAAAGTCAAAAGCAATCTTAAAGAAATGGCAATCGACCTTTTGAAGCTGTACGCGGCGCGCCGCAATTCGAGAGGCTTCGCATACAAAACAGACGAATATCTGGACGAGGAGTTTGCCGCCGCGTTCCCTTTCACGGAAACGGACGACCAACTCAAATGTATAGAGGAAATAGACGCCGATTTGAAAAGCACGCGCATTATGGACCGTCTTTTGGTGGGCGACGTGGGCTTCGGCAAAACGGAAGTTGCCATGCGCGCCGCTTTCAAGGTGGTTTCAAACGGATTTCAGGCGGCTTTTCTCGCACCCACGACAATACTTGCCGAGCAGCACTACAACACCCTCAAACAGCGCATGGAGCATTTTGACGTAAAGGTGGCGTGTCTCAATCGTTTCAGAACCGCCGCCGAGCAGAAAAAAATTATAAAAGAGCTGTCGGAGGGGAAAATAGACATAGCGGTGGGCACCCACAGGCTTTTAAGCAAGGACGTCAGGTTTAAAAATCTCGGACTTTTGGTGCTTGACGAGGAGCAGCGCTTCGGGGTGGAGGACAAGGAAAAGCTTAAAGTCATCAAAACGGGCGTGGACGTGCTTACCATGTCGGCAACTCCTATTCCGCGCACGCTGCATATGGCTCTGACGGGCATGCGCGACATAAGCACGATTGCCACGCCGCCCAAGGAGCGCGTCGCGGTGGAGTCTTACGTCACGGCGCAGTCCGACGCGCTGATAAGGGATATAATACTGCGCGAATTCAACAGACAGGGGCAGGTTTTTCTCGTTTACAACAGGGTGGAAACGATAGACTTGTTCGCCGCGCGACTCAAAAATCTAGTGCCCGAGGTCAAGATTGCCGTCGCTCACGGTCAGATGAACGAGGTGGCGCTGGAAAACAATATTTACAAATTTTCCCGAGGGCTTTTCGACGTTCTGGTATGCTCGACGATTATTGAAAACGGCATAGATATGCCCAACGCCAATACATTGGTCGTTTGCGACGCGGACAGGCTGGGGCTGAGCCAACTCTATCAGCTGCGCGGCCGCGTCGGGCGCGGAAGCCGTCTCGCCTTCGCTTATTTTTTGTACAGGGACGGCAAAATACTTTCCGAGACGGCTTACAAGCGGCTGTGCGGCATTGCCGAATACAGCGAGCTTGGCAGCGGCTTCAAAATCGCCATGAAGGACCTTGAAATACGCGGCGCGGGAAACGTGCTCGGCAGAGAGCAGCACGGGCATATGCAGAAGGTGGGCTACGATATGTACGTAAAACTGCTCAATGAGGCGGTAGGCGAAATCGAGGGCAGACCGGTGCAAAAGACGCTCAACACGACGGTCGAGGCGGACGCGGACGCGTATGTTCCCGACGACTATATCGACAAGGACAACAGAATGACGCTTTATCAGCGGCTTGCCGAGCTTACGGGCAAGGAGGAGGCGGACAGGCTTGCGGACGAGCTGAGGGAAATTTACGGAGAGCCGCCGCAGGAGGTTAAAAATCTGCTGGAAATAGCGTTAATCAAGAGACTTGCCTCCAAAGCCGGCTTTGAACGCGTCAGGGTGGACAAAAAAGGCGCGGAGCTGGATTTTGCCGACAAAAAGTATCTTGACAACCCCGCGCTGTTTGCCGAAATGGAGCGCCGCAAAAACACGTGCAGGCTGGATGCAAGCAAAAAATTGTCCGTACAAATCGGCTTCGACGGCAAAAACGCGTCCGCAAATCTGCACAGTCTTGAAAATTTCTTGCTGGCTTTGAGCTGAAATTGTTTTAATACACTTGCAAGAAACGAAAAAGTCCTGTATAATGTTTTGGTATATGGGGACATATACCTTTGCCAAAGGGTAAAAAAGAATTTCGGAGAACATGAAATGACTAAAAAAATTACTCGCTTATTCTGCATCGTTTTAGCGCTGGCGCTTGTCTGCACCTTTGTCGCGGGCTGCTCCATGTTTCAGACAAACGCCGACCGTTACAGAGAAAAGACCGCTTTTAAGGTAGGGGAGCAGACGGTTACCGTCGGAGCCCTCGAGGACTTTATAAACACGAATATGGCAAGCTATCTCAATCAGGGCTACGACGCTCAGTCTGTTTGGGACGCGCTCATGCCGCAGTTTATCATGAACTACGTGCTGGTGGACATGCTTAAAGAGGATTTGCCGTGGCCCAAGGTCACGCAGACGCATTCCGCCGCTTCCGATTATCCCGATTCGGAATTTCTGAAAAACGAGAACGACATGGAGTTCATCATGAAAACCGTCAAAAACTCGCTTTATCAGTCGCTGGATTCGCTTGTGGAAACGGAGCTTAACAACAAATACGAGCTGAACGCCGCTGAGGAGGAAGAGGAGCGCAAGGAAAACGTAATCCCCGAGGACGAGCTGAATCTGCCCTTGGGCGGGCTTACCCTCAACGACTATGACGACGACATCGAGGGGCTTGACGAGGATTTGGCAAAATACAGAGCGGACGACGAGCTGACTGTGGACAGCATACTCAACGGCTACAAATTCGAAGACGAAAACGACCCTCTTTTGCTTGACGCTTTGGCAAAAGTAAACGACAGAATAGCGCGCAACGAGGACGCTTCCGACGACGAAAAGGTCGCGTTTACCGCAAAGGAATACATGACGGCGCAGAAAGCGGCTTTCAATTCGCTTACGCGTTCCGTGGAACAAAATTATTACGGTTGGTCTTTGGCGCAATTTATCGACTATCAGATAAAGAGCACCGTTTTCAACCGTCTTGCGCAGGAGTACACCATGGTGTACTACGAGGGTATTGAAACCGAGGGGGAAGGTCAGCAGCTTATTCTTTCCAAACTTGTGGAAAAATACGAAAACCTTAAAGCCGCGCAGGAGGAGGATTTCAGACTCCATCCCACCAAGTTCGAAACCTTTGTGACCTCTCTTTCGGACACGAGCTTTATCTATACCGTGCCCGCGCAGTACGAAAACGAGTATGCTTTCGTCAAAAATCTGCTCATATCTTTCAGCGACGAGCAGAAAGCCGTGCTGGAACATTACGGAAACGTATACGGAAAAAACAGCGAAACTTATCTTGCAAAGCGGGACGAGCTTGCGACTCAAATCAAAGCTACGGATTTTAAGAGCGAAAAGGACGAGGACGGAGAGTACGCCAAGCTCGAAAACATCTTTACCATATCGGAAGGAGAGGTTACTTTTGCAGACAGCGTGCTCAAAACGGCTCTCGAAGCCGTGAGCAAGCCGCAGGATTTTGCGGCGCTGATAGACCGTTACAACGAGGACCCCGGCGCGCAGGGTGCTACCTATGATTATGTGGTAAAGGTCAAGGAGCCCGACGCGGCAGGCACGCAGGACAGCTGGGTAGCCGAGTTTTCCGCCGCCTCGCGCGCGGCGATAGCCGAAGGTCAGGGGAGCTACAAAATCGCGGTGACCGATTACGGCGTGCACATCGTCTATTTCACCGATTACGTCAAGGCGGAAACCTTCGACTTTGCAAACGACAGATACACGCAGGGTACTGCCGCGTACAGATTTTTCAAAACCTATTACGACGCGGTCAAGGCTACGGTTTACAACGATATAATGCAGTCGCGTTACGACAGCTATTTTGACCAAAACAAAATTTCGGTTGAAAACAAAAATATCAAAAATTTGCTAAAACAGCTTGGCGTGGAGCTGAAATGGCAGCTTTGAAAAACAAGGAGTCGCTTGACGGCTCCTTTCTTTTTAAAAATTTTTTGACATACGCATAAAATTCTCAAACAGTCAAACACTAATTTTGCTGACAGAGATTCAGGAAAACAAGAGGTGTTTATGTCGCTTGGAATCACACGCAAAATCGACGAGCTTGGTCGCATCGTCGTGCCCAAGGAGCTTAGAAATACGATGAACCTCAAAGAGGGTAGTCTGATGGAAATCACTGCCAACGAGGACAGTATTGTCATGAAAAAGCTTTCTCCTTTGGACAGAGGCAGAGAGTTTGCCGCGCTGATTGCGGACACGCTTTCAAGGCAAACGGACGGAGCTATGGTTTACGTCGTCAGCGACGACGAAATCGTTGCAAAATGCGGCAAAGGCAGCAGGGATTTGGACGAGATTCCCGAAGCGGTTAAACACCACATCGACAAGCACCGTTATTCGGGCGGCACCGTCGTTGCAGGCACGGGAGACAACGCCGCCGAGTTTGTCGTAACGCCCATTTCGGCGGACGGCGAGCTTTACGGACATCTTGTCACAACGCGGAATTTCTCTCTTTCGGGAGAGTTGAGTAAATTCGCGGCTGCTTTGTTTTCCACTTATCTCGGTTAGCGCTTTATGACGCGGGCGCTTTCGCGCCCGCGTAGGTTTCCCGAAGGGTTTTATTTGTTTTAAAATAGTCAATACTTAAAGTCGGTACATATATTGCGGGAGAATTTTTTGACAACTAAAGACGAGCTCTCTCAATATATTGACAAAACCTCTTCCCCGTCGGGGAAGAGGTTTTTTGATTTTTGTCAATCCGCGTTTTTTTCGTGCAAATACCGCAAAAAACTACATATACTAATCTTATGAAAAAGGGGACAAGAAGAAACAGTTTTCTGCTGGGTGCGGTGGTGCTTTCCGCAGGCGGTTTTATCGCCAAAATTCTGGGCGCGGTGTACCGCATACCGCTTACCAATATGCTGGGCAGCTACGGAATGGGGCTTTATCAGCTTGTATTTCCGATGTATTCTTTGGTGCTGACTTTAAGCGGAGTCGGTTTTTCCATGGCGGTAAGCAAAATGGTCGCCGCCCGCATGGAGCAGGAAAAAACAATTGAAGCAAAGCGCGTTTTTACGAGCGCGCTGATTATTCTTTTCATACTCGGGGTGCTCAACTCTCTTATACTTTTGTTGGGAGGAGACCTGATTGCCAAAATTCAGGGCAACGCCAATCTAGGAGTTCTTTACAGGCTGATAAGTCCTTCCGTATTGCTTGTGTGTCTTGTAAGCGCGTTCAAGGGATATTTTCAGGGCAAAATGAACATGGCGCCCACCGCGCTGTCGCAGATTTGCGAACAGGTAATAAAGCTGGCTGCGGGGCTTTATCTCGCGTATCTTTTCATGCCCGACATAGAAAAGGCGGTGGGAGGCGCTGTTTTTGCCGTAACCTTGTCGGAGGGAGTAGCTCTGGCTGTTTTCGCCGTTATTTATTTTTTCGACGCGAGGAAAGAAAAAAAGGCGCTTCCTCTGAAAAAAACTGCGGAACAGCCCGCGGATTACAAGCCCTTGATGAAGGAGTTGACGTCCATTGCCCTTCCTCTGACTCTCGGCGGACTTATAATGCCCGTTTCTCAGCTTATCGACAGCGCGCTGGTGCTTAATCTCGTCAAAGCGGGCGACGCGACCACTCTTTACGGAATATGGAGCGGTCCCGTTCACTCTCTCCTTGGTCTGCCCGTGGTGCTTGTCGGAGGAGTCGCGGCGGCGGTCCTGCCCGCAATCAGCAGAGCGCACGTGTCGGGAAACAAACCGCTTATGGACGCAAACATAAATTCGGCTCTTAAACTTACAAACGTAATCGCCCTTCCGTGCGTGCTGGGTTTCGCCTGTCTGAGCAGGCAGATTGTGCGGCTGCTTTATTCCGCCCTTCCCGAAGCCGATTTGAGTCTTGCCGGCAGTCTGCTGGCTCTTTCTTCGGTGAGCATATTGTTTTTGGCGCTGTCAGGCACGTGCACGTCGATAATGCAGGGAACGGGAAAAATCTATTATCCTCTCATGTTTCTCGGAATTTCCTGTATCGTCAAAATCGCGCTGAATTTAATTTTGATGCCCTTAGAACAAATTAACATTTATGCGTTTGCAATTTCCACGACAATATGTTATCTTTTAAGTGCCGCTCTGGGACTGAGATTTATCACGCGCAGACAAAACGTCAAAATCGACGTGATGCAGACATTTTTCAAGCCACTTGCGTGTACGCTTGCGATGACGGTGACGCTGCTGCTGTTTTCGGTTTTCGCGTCGGACTTTGTCAACACGACTTTGGGCACGGTGACAGCCATTCTTGCGGGCGGCACAGTATACGCCGCGATGATTGTGCTGCTTAAAGTTTTCGGAAGCGTGAACAAGGTTTACGGCAGGATAAAGGCGCGGCTTACCGGGAGAACAAATGAAAATTGAAGAAAATGCAGTTTTTTTAACGGTTCCTTGCGCGGACTTTTGCGAAAGTCCCTACAGATATTCAGGCTTCGACCTGAAAATCACGCCGCCCTTTGACGACAGGCTGGCGGAAGTCGCGGACAAGCTGTTCGGCAAAGCCGCAATCGTATTCGACGACGGTGGGCGGAAAATTTCCGTCGGGCAAGCCGCCGAAGCGACGCGTTGGATTTACATAAAGCAGCCCGTTTTTCTTGAAAAAAAGAGCTTTTCCTACAACGACGTGATTGAAATTTTGTCCGCGTTGCGCGGTGAAAACGGCTGTCCGTGGGACAAGGCGCAAACTCACGAAAGCATACGCTCCAACCTGATAGAGGAGGCCTACGAGCTTGTAGACGCCATAGACCAAGGCGACAAGGACAAAATCATAGAAGAAACGGGGGACGTTCTTTTGCAGGCAGTGTTTCACATGACGATTGCAAAGGAAGAAGGCGAATTCGATTTTTCAGACGTATATGACGCGCTGTGCAAAAAGCTGATAACAAGACATACGCACATTTTCGGCGAGGACAAGGCTCGAAGCAGCGAGGAAGCGCTTAAAAATTGGGAGAAAAACAAGCTGCGCGAAAAAAGCATAACCTCTGTGGCGCAAAACCTCAAAGAGGTGCCCAAGGGTATGCCGTCTTTGCTGCGCGCTTACAAGGTCGTCAAACGCGCCGCTAAGGGCGGGCTGATAAGTTCCGAACGAAATTCGGCGTTTGAAGAAGCCTTAAAAAAGCTGCGGGAAACCGCGGACGTCTGTTTTGAGGGCAAGGACGCCGAAAACCTTGCGGGAGAAACGCTTTTCAATTTGGTAAACCTGCTGCGTCTTGCGGATATAGAGCCGGAAGCCGCGCTTAACAAATTTACCGAAAAATTTGTCGAAAAAGCCGTGCAGGCAGAGGTAAGGACGCGCACGGAAAATGACTGAAAAAGGGATTGCAAAAATACTGCCCAACGACATGGTTTTAAGTCCGCTTGCGGGGTACACGGACGCAGGATTCAGGACGCTGGCAAAGGACTTCGGCTGCGGGCTTACCGTTACCGAAATGGTTTCGGCAAAGGGACTTGCGATGAACAACCATGTCTCGCGCGACCTGCTGTACGTTGCCGAAAAGGGCGTCGTAGCCGCTCAGCTTTTCGGAGGGGAGCCTGACGCGTTTGTCGCGGCGTTGGAAAAAAAATGCTTCGACAGATTTGAAATCATCGACATAAACATGGGCTGTCCGCAGAAAAAGATTGTAGGCAACGGCGAGGGCTGCGCGCTCATGGCGGACGTAAAGCGCGCCGAGAAAATCATACTTGCGGTAAAAAAAAGCACGGACAAGCTTGTTACCGTCAAATTCCGCAAGGGCTTCGGCAACGAAAACACGGCGGTCGAGTTTGCGAAAATGTGCGAGGGAGCGGGCGCGGACGCGATAACCGTGCACGGCAGAACTTCTAACGAGATGTTTTCGGGACGCGCCGATTGGAGCGTAATCAAAGACGTCGTGTCGGCGGTTAAAATACCCGTATTCGCCAACGGAGACATTGCGTCGCGCGAGGATTATCTAAACGTCAAAGAAATGACGGGCTGCTTCGGTGTTTCGGTAGGGCGCGGCGCGATGGGCAAGCCCTATGTGTTTGCCGAAATTTCAGGCAACGATTTTTCCTTTGACCTCATGTCCGCGATAAAAAAGCATTTTGAAATTTTGCTTTCGTTTATGCCCGAAAGGCTGTGCGTAAACGAAATGAAGAAACATATCTGTTGTTATCTCAAAGGCATAAAAGGCTCGCGCAAGGCAATGCCTTTGCTTCAAAGCGCGTGCACGGCGGAGGAAACGCTGCGGCTTGTTGACGAGTTTCTCTCTTTTGACGCGTCCTGCTGAATACGAAATTTGTTTTTGCGCCTTGCCGCCATCGCGTTGTTTTCGATTGACAGAAAGCGTGAAAAAAGCTATTATATTACAGGTGAAAAATATTCATGTTTTTTCGGTTGACTTGTTTCGGGGCTGTTTGCGCGCTTTCCGAAAAATCGATTGACGCACGGAGGATAAATGGGCGTTTGGGAGTACGTTGAGGTTGCGATAGGCTTTCTCGCCGGTATCGGAACTTTGCTCGTGGGCATGAAAATGATGTCCGGAGGTATGGAAAGGGCGGCGGACAAGGGCTTGCGAAAGCTTTTTTCCAAGATGAGCGACAATCGGTTTGCGGGCGTGGGCGTGGGCTGCGCCGTCACCGCACTTGTGCAAAGCTCCTCGGCAACCACCGTTATGGTGGTCGGATTTGTCAACGCGGGAGTGATGACGCTTTTTCAGGCGACGTCAATAATCATGGGCGCCAACATAGGCACGACAGTCACGGCGCAAATCCTTGCGCTTCAATCCTTTTCCGTTACGGCGATTTTCACGTTGTTTGCCTTTGTGGGAGTCATGGTGCAGATGTTCGCCAAGAGCGACACGGCAAAAAACGTGGGCTTTATGCTGGCGGGACTCGGCATAACTTTTGTGGGGCTTGCGCTTATGTCCGACTCCATGTCGGAGCTTGCAAAGGAGCCCGTCATCGTCGATTTGCTCGAAAGGTTGACCAATCCCATTCTTCTTGCCTTAATCGGCGTGGCTCTCACCGCGGTAATCCAAAGCTCGGCGGCGGTAACCGCAATACTTATCGGCATGGTGGGCAACGGGATACTTGTCGGAGGCAGCGGCAACGGCATTTTGTTCGTAATCATGGGCACAAACGTCGGTACGTGCATGACCTCCATACTTTCTTCCATAGGAACCAACGCCAACGCCAAGCGCGCGGCGTTTATACACTTTATGTTCAATTTTATCGGCTCGGCGGTGTTCATCGTCATTTGTCTTTGCTGGGCTGATTTCAAAGCGGTCGTCATAGACAGCTGGATACCCAATCCGCAGCAGCAGATTGCCATGTTCCATACCTTGTTCAACGTCTTTACTACGGCGTTGCTTATACCTTTTTCGAGGTCGCTTGTCAAGCTTTCTCAGTTTGTCATACGCGAAAAGAAGAGTCCTGATGAATTTTCGGTAAAATACATAGACGAGCGCATACTCCAAACGCCTGCAATAGCTCTTGCGCAGCTGATAAAGGAAATGAGCTATATGCTTGAAGTGGCGCAGCGCGCTCTCGACAAGGCTATGGATAACTTTATAAACAGAACGGAGGACGAGGAGCCCGTAAGAAAGGATTTGAGAGAAATCAATTTTCTTTCGGGGAAAGTCACCGATTATCTGATAAGGCTGTCCGAGGAGGATATGTCGCACAACGACGAGCTGACGGTGTCTTCGCTTTACAAGGTGCTGAGCGACATTATGCGCGTGGCGGATTTTTCCAACAATATCATGCGCTATCTGAGGGTGGCGGTTGCAAACGAGCTCTACTTTTCCTCGGAGGGACTGAACGAAATTAAGGAAATGTATTCGCTTGTGGACGAGCTTTTCAAGGACGTGGATTATACCTTTGCCAACCGCACGACGCGTCTTTTGGCGAAAATAGAGGATACCGAGTCAAAGACGGACAAATTCAAGCTTCAACTTCAACAAAACCACTTGGACCGACTCAAAGGCGGAAACTGCAAGTCTGAAAGCAGCAGTCTGTACGTAAATCTTATCGGCAACATAGAGAGAGTAGCCGACCATCTCGTATATATAGCGCAAAGCGTCAAGGAGTGAAAAAATGAAAAAAAGCATAACCGACATAGCGTTAAAAGGCAAAAGATGTCTCGTGCGTGTGGATTTCAACGTACCTTTGGACAAAAACGGAAAGGTGAGCGACGACACAAGAATCACCGCCGCCCTGCCCACAATCGAATATCTGTCGAAAAACGGGGCTAAGGTCATACTGTGTTCGCATCTCGGACGCCCCAAGGGCGAGTTCAGGAAAGAATTTTCGCTTGCGCCGGTTGCCGTGAGACTGCAAGAGCTTCTCGGGCGAAAGGTGGTTTTTGCGACTGACGTCGCGGGAGAGGACACCGAGCGGAAAGTTGCGGTGATGAAGGACGGCGACGTGCTGCTCATGGAAAACCTGCGTTTTAAAAAAGAGGAGGAAGCCAACGATACCGGATTTTGCAAGCGTCTTGCTTCTTTTGCGGAAGTATACGTCAACGACGCTTTCGGCACGGCGCACCGCGCCCATGCCTCGACTGCGGGAGTCGCGGCATTTGTCAAGGATTCGGTCAGCGGTTTTCTCATGGAAAAGGAGCTGGAATTTCTCGGCAGAGCGCTCGAAAATCCCGAACACCCCTTTGTCGCCATACTCGGCGGAGCCAAAGTTTCGGACAAAATAGGCGTGATTGAAAATCTTATTGACAAGGTGGACGCGTTGCTTGTAGGGGGAGGCATGGCTTACACCTTTTTGAAATCCGAGGGGGTAAATACGGGCAGATCTCTCTGCGAGGACGGTCAGGTGCCTCTTGCGGCAAAGCTGTCGGAAAAAGCGCGGCAAAAGGGAGTGAAGCTTCTTCTGCCTGTCGACCATGTGGTAGCTTATTCCACGGACAAGGGCGAGCATTTCGTCAGCAGCGACATACCCGACGATATGATGGGGGTGGACATAGGTCCGAAAACAGCGGAATTGTTTGCAAAGGCTTTGTACGGCGCAAAAACCGTGGTTTGGAACGGTCCTATGGGCGTTTTTGAAAACCCCGACTATGCTGCGGGGACGTTTGCCGTTGCGCGCGCAGTTGCGGAAAGCGGCGCAACAAGCATAGTGGGCGGCGGGGACAGCGTGTCTGCCGTTTCCTTGTCGGGACTCAAAGACAGAATTACGCACGTGAGCACGGGCGGCGGCGCAAGCCTAGAATTTTTGGAGGGCAAGACCTTGCCAGGAGTAGCCTGTCTCGACGACAAAAAGGAATGAATATGAAAAACAAGATTATTGCCGGAAACTGGAAAATGAACAAAACTGCGGAGCAGGCGGAGGCTTTTTGCCGCGAGCTGCTCAAAAACGGCTCGGACTGCGGCAACAGGGTAATTATTTTCGTGCCTTACACCGACCTTTCTCTTTGCGCAAGGCTGTGCGAAAATTCCTTTGCGGCGGTAGGCGCGCAAAATGTTCATTGGGAAAACAGCGGCGCGTTTACGGGAGAAATTTCGGCGCAGATGCTGCGCGAGGCGGGCGCGGAGTATGTGCTGACGGGGCACAGCGAGCGCCGCGCTCTTTTCGGAGAAACGGACGAAACGGTGGCAAAAAGAACCGTCGCCGCTCTTAAAGAGGGCTTGAAGGTTGTTATGTGCGTCGGAGAAACTCTCGAACAGCGGGAGAGCGGACTGACCGAAAAAGTGCTGGAAAAGCAGCTGCGTGAAGGTTTGAAATATGTAGACGCAGATATGATGAGTGCAGTTTCCGTTGCATACGAGCCTGTCTGGGCAATAGGTACGGGAAAAACAGCGTCCGCCGAGCAGGCGCGTGACGCGATAGCCTGCCTGCGCGGTGTGCTGGGCGGAATTTTCGATGCCGCGACGGCGGAAAGCACATATATACTTTACGGCGGAAGCATGAATGAAAAAAACGCCTTCTCGCTGTTGTCCATGAAGGGTGTGGACGGCGGTCTGATCGGCGGAGCAAGTCTTGACGCCGAAAAATTCATTTCGATTATCAAAGCTTACGACAATACGGAAAGAAAAATATGACACGGAAAAAAACGATAGCATTAGTTATACTCGACGGTTTCGGCATGTCGGAAAAAACGGAAGGAAACGCGATTGCCGGCAACGCTCCGTTTTTCGACTTTCTGACCAAGCAATATCCTTTCTGCACGCTGTCGGCGAGCGGCGCCGACGTCGGGCTGCCGCGCGGACAAATGGGAAACAGCGAGGTCGGACATCTCAATATCGGCGCGGGCAGGGTTGTTTTTCAGGATTTACCGAGAATAAACAATTCCATAAACGACGGAAGCTTTTTTGAAAATTCGGAGCTGGTAAGCGCCTGCGAAAAGGCAAAATCGACAGGGAGCAGGCTGCATATAATGGGACTTGTGAGCGACGGCGGCGTGCACAGCTACATGTCGCATATTTACGCGCTGTTGGAGCTTGCGAAGCGCAAAGGCGTGCCGCAGGTGTATCTCCATTGCTATATGGACGGCAGGGACACGCCTCCCGACAGCGGATTGGGATTTGTCCGTGCTTTGAAGCGCAAAATGAAAGAAATCGGCATCGGGAAAATAGCTACCGTGTGCGGACGTTTTTACGCAATGGACAGGGACAACCGTTGGGAAAGGATTGAAAAAGCCTACGATATGCTTGTTTTGTCCAAGGGGGAACGCGCAACCGATGCGGAGGCGGCGCTTGAAGCCAGTTACGGCAAAGGCGTTTGCGATGAATTTGTGCTTCCGACGGTAATAACCGAAAACGACAAGCCCGTTGCCGCAATCGAGGACGGCGACGTGGTTATATTCTTCAATTATCGCTCGGACAGACCGAGAGAATTGACGAGAGCTTTTACCGAAGAGGGCTTCAACGCCTTTTCTCTCAAAGGAAAAGCGAGAAAAGTGACCTGGGTGACAATGACGCGCTACGACGAAGCGTTCAAAAACGTCCGCGTCGCATTCAATCCTCTCGAGCTGCCGCAGACGTTGGGGCAGGTGCTTGCTCAAAACGGCAGGAAACAACTGCGCATTGCCGAAACGGAAAAATACGCCCACGTGACGTTTTTCTTCAACGGAGGAGTGGAGGAGCCCGACGAGGGAGAAAAAAGAGTGCTTATCGACTCTCCCAAAGTGGCAACCTACGATTTGCAGCCTGAGATGAGCGCGTTTATCGTTTGCGACAGAGCCTTAAACGAGCTTGAAAAAAACGATTACGACGTGATGATATTGAACTTCGCAAACTGCGATATGGTGGGGCACACGGGCAATATCGAGGCGGCGGAGAAAGCTGTCAGGGTTGTGGACGAGTGTCTTCGCAAACTTACCGAGTATATTCTCGCGCGCGGAGGGGTGCTGCTTGTGACAGCCGACCACGGCAATGCCGAAATGATGAGGGACGCGGAAGGCAAGCCGCATACGGCGCACACGACCAATCGGGTGCCCTTCGTGCTTGTCGGAGTTGCCTACAAGGACAGACATTTGAGAAGGGACGGAAGTCTGTGCGACATAGCGCCGACGCTGCTTGAAGTGGCGGGCATAGAAAAGCCCGAACAGATGAGCGGCAGAACTCTGCTTGAAAAGTAAGGCGCATATTCAATTATTGCGGAAAAATACTTGCAAAATTTTTGGCTTTGTGCTATACTGCCAAAGCATTGTATTGGAGGTCAAGATGATTTCAACCTTGTTGGCGGCTTCTGCCGGACTTATTTTGGGCATCAGAATAACATTGATGGCGTTGATGCTAATCTGCGCCGTCTGTATAATAGTTTTCGTCATGCGTCAGCACGGCGAGGAGGACGGTCTTGGAGCAATCAGCGGTCAGACCGAAACGCAGGACAGCTTTTACGGCAAAAACAAGTCCAAGAGAAAGGAAAGCAGACTCAAGCTGTGGACCATGATTTGCGGCATAGTGATAGCCGTTTTGAGTATAGCTTGGTTTGTTGTGGAATTGCTGGTTTGACAACGTACCTGACGGCAGAGCTTGGTTTCTGCCGTTTTTTTATTGAAAAAGGAAAGTTCTTAAATGAAAATCGTTGCAACTAACAAAAAGGCTTTTCACGACTATTTCGTCATCGACAGCTTTGAAGCGGGAATCAACCTTGTAGGCTGCGAGGTCAAGTCTGTGAGAGCGGGAGAAGTAAACTTAAAGGACAGCTATGCCGTTATACGCGGCGGGCAGCTTGTGCTTGTTTCCGCATATATAAAAAATTACGACAAGGGCAGCTTTTCCAATGTGGACAGCCGCCGCGACAGAAGGCTGCTTATGCACAGGCAGGAAATTATGCGGCTGTTAGGCAAGGTTAAGGAAAAGGGCTTTTCGCTTGTGCCCCTTAAAATGTACCTTAACGGTTCGCTTGTAAAGGTGGAAATAGGTCTTGTAAAGGGCAAGCAACTTTACGACAAGAAAAAGGCTATTGCCGAAAAGGATGCGGAAAGAGACAAACAGCGGCAGCTTGCCGATATGAAACGGTGAATTGAAAGGAAACAAAAAAAATTTCAGAAAGTGCGTCAAAATCCTTTTCAACCCAATCAAAATTTGATAGAATATATAAGCGTCGTGCAAACGTCTCGCAAACGCTACTGTGGCTCAGTCGGTAGAGCAGCTGATTCGTAATCAGCAGGTCGCCGGTTCGAATCCGGCCAGTAGCTCCACGCCGAAACACGACGGATTTTGCAAATAAGACAGCTTTCGCTGTCTTATTTGCTTTTAATCTGTTTCTTTTATCAAAAGCTATTCGCGATTTTTTTGGGTTTTTTTGATGTTATTGTATACTTTTCGGGCAGTAATGACAAACCTCGCGAACAATCTGGGGTAATAAAACGTGACCTGTAAACTTCAGGTCACGTTTTATTTTAAATTTTATTCAAATGGTTTGTTCGTTTTTTTTGCGCTAATTAAAGAAAGATAGGGTATACGGACAATTTTATTTGTCGGGCTTGTATTGCGTATCAAAGCCGCTGTTTGTGTCGGGACGCAGTGCGTTGGGGAAATAAATGTCGGTTTTTATGTCGTTGACGATTTTTTGCAGCCTTGAAGTAACCTCGTAAGGGTTTTCTATATCCCAAAGCACCTGTGCCTGCGCTGAACCTGAAATATAGATGTCTCCGACGTGCAGCAGCTTGTCGACAAGTCCGACTTTCAGGTTTACGCTTTGTATGTCGGCGTAAAAGATGTTGTTGACGTCTATACCGATTAAGCCGCTTTTAATGATTATCCGACGGTCGGTAAAAATATACTCTATGTTTTTTTGTCTGCGTCCTGCGGTGACGATATTTGAAATCCAAATCCAGACGGGCAACAGATGAAACGCGAAAAAAACAATCAAGAACACAATGAGCGGTGCAGGCATACTTTTGAAAAGCTCAAAGCCAATCATCAGTCCTATGAAAGCGCCGTCGAAAACAATCCACAAAAGGGCGAAAGGCATCATTTTTAAAACCTGCGCCAATATATATGCGTTGCGTTTGGGCTTTTCGCGCAAGATAATTTGTTCGCCTGCCGAAAGCATATTTTCTACGGCGCAGACTTCGGAATTTTTTCCGAAATATTTTTCGTTGTATTTTGCCATATTTACTCCTGTCGGCTCTTAAATGAGTTTTGATTTGTATTTTTGCGTGCAGGCGCGGTAAGCTCTTGAAATACGTCTTTAATCAAAATTTTCGAGTGCTGTTCAAAACCGACGACGGTCGTTTTGTCAGTGATTGTTTTTGACGGTCATGTCGGCGGAGGAATCTTCTTCCTGAACGTCAAAGGAAAATTTTGCGGGCTGCGACGCGTTTAAAAGAGCAATTTTTTCCTCTGCCTTTTGAAAATATTTTTCATAGGCAATCTTCAAAAATTCGGGCATTTTGCCGCTGACGTCCTTTTGTTTGCCGTCAAAATCGTAAGCTCCGTTGACCTTCCAGCCGTTTAGCAGACCTATGCTAATTGCGTCGGCGGGGCAATAGAAGGAGCAGCGGGCGCACATGACGCATTTTCCGCCGAATTTAGGCTTGCCCTCCGACATGCTGATATTGCCGACGGGACAGTTTGCCGCGCATTTTCCGCAGCCCGTGCATTTGTCGCCTGCTTTGAAACGGAGTCCGTTTATTTTCATGGCGGGATGCTCTATGCGAAACAGCGCCGAGACTGTTCTGCCGAAGGGAAAGGATTTTAGAAAACTTTTTTTGCCGTCAAGGATTTCCTTTGCGTCTGCCGCGCACAGCCGTTTGGCAGAGTCCCACATCCTTGCCGCCATGCCGTCGGGATGTCGGAAAATCATGTTGTAGGGCATGACGTAGTGATATTCGTTGGTCAGGAAATAACCCTTTTTTTCCAGCTTTGCGACAAGACTGCCCGAAGATATATTGTTTATCGCAAGCGGCTCTCCCGACGATTTTATGATGAAGTATTCCTTGTACGGCAGGTCGGGCAGCGCGGCGGCAAAGCGGTGCACCACATAGGGCGCGTTGAAAGCATGGATAGGATAAGCCAATCCCGCCAAATCAAAGTCCTGCGGCGGGGGAAAGCGTAAAATCCCGTCCTTTTCGAGAATATGTATTTTGCAGCTTACGCCACGGCTGAAAAACTCGTCGGCATAAGCTCGGGCTATTTTCAGGGTGTTGCCCGTCCCCGAAAAAACGTAAATGACCGCGTTTTTCATTTTTTCGGTCTCCGCCAATTATCTGTGGTGTTTTAAATTGATTTTTTTCGCAGTTTGAATGAAACGTCAATTTTCCGCAAACTAAATATATCATACTTTTCGTTTAAATACAACATTTATGACAAATTTAAAGCGTTTGATAACGCAAAACGTAAAAATTGCTTGCAAAACGGCGCGTGTTGTGCTATAATCATGCTCCCCAAAAGGGGCTGCGGGGGTGTTTGAGATTCGCCCGTTGTGCAGGAAATTTGCCAAGCGCGTCGCAGTCGCCCGAGTCTGCGTAAAAACGGGCAAAAAAATAAACGCTGAAAATAATTCAGTTTCCAACTACAAGTTGGCTTACGCCGCTTAATTTTCGCGGCTCGTCGCCCCTGTTCCCCGCACGGCAGGCAAGCGGCGCTATTTAGCGCGGGCAAGAGGACAGGCGAAATTGCGCGTCGGCTGTTCGCTTAAAAGCGCATTACCTTGTCGATAAGTCTGTTTGCGAACTTGCGGCAGGGGAAATCAAACCGCAAACTACACGCGTAGAAAGGCATTTGGCCGTACGGCGGTACAGGGGTGCAAGTCCCCTCACCTCCACCAAAACAGGTGTACGCACGCTTTTGATAGGTGCGCGTAATTTTTTGTTTTGTTTCGCCAAAGCGCGGATAAGGGCGCAAGAAGCGCCCTGTATCTTATTTCAAAAGCTTATTCGTCAGGTCTAAAATCGGCAGGGGAGCTGCAAGAGTTTTGGTTTGCAGCAGATAATTTGTTTGAAACTTGATTTCGATACGCGAGCTATTCCTTACTGTTCTTCTTGACAATCATTTTGGAAAATTTGGTGCAACCTGAAAATTCGGACAACAAACACGGAAATCCGAATTAAAAGCGCATTTTAAGACAGTTTGTTCGGGGAGCCGACGCTCAATCGCCGTTCAACAATTCGTCAATGCTGACGTTAAACAAATTGGCAAGCTTTCTAAGCATCGCGATATTCGGCTCCGTGCGTCCCTGCTCCCAGTTTGCGTAGCAGCTTTCTACCACGTGCAACTCGCTCGCAACCTGTTTTTGTGTCATAAAGCTGCTGTTTCGGTAATATTTGAGACTTTCGCAAAATTTTTTATCCATAGAAAATTTATGTCGCAAACTACACAAAATGTCTTGACGCTAGACAATTCATCTAGTATAATTTTAAAAAAACAGAGGTAAAAAGTATGAAATATTGTAAACATTGCGGCGCACAAGTGAGAGACGAGGCTATTTTTTGTCCGAGCTGCGGTTGTTCGACAGAGTCTCAGCCGCCCGCAAAGAGCAATGAAACGAGTGAGGGGCTTAGAATCGCGGCTAAGATTTTCATGATTATCAGTTGCTGCCTTACCGGGTTGTTTCTTATTCCTCTTGCTTGGAAAATACCTATGACCGTGAGATATTGCAAGTCAATAGATAAATCAGGACTTCCCGTTGGTACGGGATTTAAAATTTGTTCGTTGTTGTTTGTCAGCATGGTTGCAGGCATATTGATGCTTTGCGACAATGAAGCATGATTTCAAACAACGCAAATACAAATAGTTTGACATTCGGAGTAGAAAGGTGCATGCGTAGAATTGCCTGCACCTTGTTTTTTAAGAAAAACGCGGAGTGTCGGTGCGTCTTTGCTTCCTTTTTGAGAAAACGGCTTTCTATTGTTTGGCTCGGTCGCCCTGCTTTTGAGACATAAAAACGGCGGCTGCGGCAATTCTTGAGAACTTCGCAAAAATTTAGATTGACATAAAATTTGTCGAAAACTACACAAAATGTCTTGACGCTAGATAAAATATCTAGTATAATTTTTTCAAAAAGCTCAGGAGGTTACGGATGAAATATTGCAAGTATTGCGGCGCACAGATGAACGACGGCGACGCGGTATGTCCGAGCTGCGGTCGCGCTGCGGAAACACAGCCGACGCGTTCGGCAAGGTACAATACGGGAACGCAAACCGCAGCCAAAGTGTTTATGATTATCAGCTGCGTGATTTACGCACTGATGGGGATTATTATGATGACTGTCGCTTTTTGGGTGGGAATCATTTATTTGATTCCGCTTTGCTGGGTTGTGCCTATGACAGTTGTATACAACAATTCGATAAACGGCATGAGACCGCCCGTCGGGGTGGCTTTCAAAATTTGTGCGTTGCTGTTTGCCAGCCTGATTGCGGGTATATTGATGCTTTGCGACAATAATAATTGATTTTTATTAGATATGCACTACAGTTTGAAAATTTCAACAAAAGAAATCTTTTAAAAAAATATTTTCGTTGATTTATAAAAAAGACCGGATTCGACAATCCGGTCTTTTTTCGTATATGACTAAATCGTATTGTATATTAAAAAGAAAATTACATCGTAAATGCTATATAAAAAACATAGTCAAAAGCATAAAAAAAGTAACGACCGTGCCAACGCTGTTACGCATAAGCCCGATTCCGCAATGAAATCGTCGTTACTTGAAGATATTTACTTGTTTATCGGTTTAGTGTCAATAAATCCGAATAAGTTTATAAATATTTTCTTCTTGTTCTTAATAACAAAAAATCCCTTAATGATTTAAAAAATTTGTTAAAAAACATTTGACACATTTACCGATAAATGCTAGAATAATCAAGCTGAATTTATATTCCTCCTTAGCTCAGTCGGTAGAGCATGCGGCTGTTAACCGCAGGGTCGTTGGTTCGAGTCCAACAGGGGGAGCCAAAAAACCTAAAAAATGACCGTGTTTTTCCGAAACACGGTCATTTTCTTAAAAGTTTTCACAAAAATTATAGCAGTTTTGTTTACCGCAGTGTCGTCTCAAAACAACATTACGGCGTTTTTTCGGTTCGACTGCGGTTAAAGATAACGCGATGTAATTGATTAAGTTATTTGACATATCTCTAAAAATTTGTTAAAATAATCTATAAGCTTGAAATGAAAACTCAACTTTTGCCCTATAACAAAAAGAACGTCGCCGTTGCGGCGGAGGTAATAAAAAACGGCGGAATTGTCGCCTTTCCCACCGAAACCGTTTACGGTCTTGGGGCAAACGCATTCGATGCGCGCGCGGTTGACAAAATTTTTGCGGCGAAGGGGCGTCCCGGAGACAATCCGCTCATCGTGCACGTCTGCAAAAAAAGTCAGATAGAGGAGGTCGCCTGCGAAATCAGCGCCGACGCGAGGAAAATCATTGACAAGCTTTGGCCTGACAGCTTGACGATTGTGCTCAAAAAGCGCGACTCGCTCCCGCCCAACGTGACGGCTAGGCTTGACACCGTTGCGGTCAGGATGCCCGCAAGCCGCGAGGCGCGCGGTTTTATACGCGCGTGCGGCGTGCCTCTTGCCGCTCCTTCGGCAAACAAATCGGGGCGTCCGAGTCCGACGTCTGCTTTGCAGGTTGCGGAGGACATGGACGGCAGGCTGCCCGTCATTTTGTCGGGCAGAAATTGTCGCGTCGGGATAGAGTCGACGGTTTTGGATTTGACGGGAGAAGCGCCTGTCGTTCTGCGTCCCGGCATAGTTTCCGCCGCGTCGATAGAAAGGGTATTGTCTAAAAGGGTTGTTTATCTCAAAGAGGACGCGCCCTCGGCAAAGCTCAATTCGCCCGGACTTCGTTACAGACATTACGCGCCTTGCTGCGAAATGGCGCTCAATCTCGACGGAGACAGGGAAAAGATTTTTGCGCGTTACAGAGAAGCCGTGCAGGCGGGGAAAAATCCCGTTTTGCTGTGCGGTATGGAGCGGGAGGAAAATTTTGAGGACGCCGAGACGGTCTGTCTCGGAAGCACCGACGAGGAGTGCGCGCGCAATCTTTTCGGCGCGTTGAGAGCGCTTGAAAAAAAACACGACTGCATCATAGCCGTCTGGACGAGAAAAGGCGAGGTGGCAGACAGCGTTTTAAACCGTCTCAAAAGGTCGGCGGGCAACAACATTTTTTAATTTGTGAAAAAGGAAGTGATATAATATGACCATAGCATTAGCTTGCGACCATGCGGGTTACGCATTGAAAGAAGAAATCAAAACCCATCTTTTGCAAGAGGGGTACGAGTGCAAGGACTTCGGCACTTTCAGCGCCGAATCCTGCGATTATCCCGACTATGCTTACAAGGCAGCCAAGAGCGTGGCGTCGGGAGAATGCGAGCGCGGCGTGCTTGTATGCGGCACGGGTATAGGTATGAGTATAGTTGCCAACAAAGTCAAGGGCATACGCTGCGCCCTGTGCACCGAGGAGTTTTCCGCGAGGGCGACGAGACAGCACAACGATTCCAACGTGCTTGCTTTGGGAGCGCGCGTAATCGACGCGCCCAAAGCCAAGCTGTTGACGGACATTTTTCTTACCACGGAGTTTGAGGGCGGACGCCACAGACGCCGTCTTGACAAAATTACGAGAATAGAAGAAAACGCCTGCGATTGAACGTCGCGGGTTTTTCTTAAAAATTTATCGTTTTATATTGAGGCAATCTCCGAAATGGTCTTGCAAATTGCCTGCGGTTGTGGTAAAATAATCAATAACGAAATTTGAGGCGGACAAGCCTTGAACGGAGGCAGAAATGGATGAGAAAAACGCAAACGGTGAAATAAACGCCAACGAATCGGTCAAACAGTTGTCGGACAGCGACGCTCAAAGCGTCGAGTCCGCGGCGGAGGCCCGCGAGTTTGACGTTGTCACGGAAAAGCCTGCGCAAAGACAGGAAAAGAAAACGAAAAACGCGGCAAAGCGGCCGTCGGGAAAACAGCGGAGCGAAACAACGCAGGTTGTTACCAAAACCGCAGTCAGGACGCTGGTTGTACTTGTAGCCGCGCTGATTTTGATTTTCGCTTTTTATATTTTGGTTTTTCCCGCGTCGTCGGGCAGCTTTTGCTATACGGTGGGGATGAAAAACACCTCCGCATGGCTTGCGTCCCGCGCCGCAAAAAAGAGCGGCGAGGTGGACGACTATTACACTGCCTTTCTGCGCGCCGTTGACGCAAAGAATTGGTCGATAGTCGAGCGGTCGGGCAGGGCTTTGCTTGTGCCTGCCGAGGTGGACGGAACTAAATTCACATCTTCCGATTTTACGGATTTCTGCGACGAGCTTGACGACAACGAAATTTTGTCCGAGCGTGATTTCAGCACAAAGACCTACGTGCAGTACAATTATATTTACAGCATAGCTGTCAGGCTTGACGAGAACGACGAAAACATTTTCAATCTCGCAAAAAGCTATATCAACAGCGGCAGCAGCTATTATTATGCGGGCTACAATCCGCTCAAAGCCTATATAGACGCGGCGGTGAAAAACAAAAAACTCGAGCCGAACATGATTCTTGACGAATTTATGGATTATTATCAAAGTTATTCGTGGCGCGACGAAATCGGCGGAGACCATTCCACCGCGCAGAGATATATGCGTCAGGACTTAAAACGGCTGGTCGAGGCGAGAATGGGCGAAAAGGATAAGCAGGGAAACATTACCGTCGTTTGGGAAGAAGGCAACGAAGTCCACGATTTTTGGAAAGATAAATTAAATTAAAATTACCTATTTTTCAGGAGAGCAAGATACAACATGGAAAAGATTGTTAAAGAAGGCTTGACCTTCGACGACGTTCTTATTATACCTCAGGCTTCGGATTTTCAGCCGAGTCAGGCTGATTTGTCGGTAAAGCTGTGCGACAAAATCAAGCTTAACATTCCGTTGATGAGCGCGGCAATGGACACCGTCACCGAATACAAGCTTGCGATTGCCATGGCGCGCGAGGGCGGGCTGGGGCTTATTCACAAAAATATGTCGATAGACGAGCAGGCAAGTCAGGTTGACAAGGTAAAGAGAAGCGAGCACGGCGTGATTACCGACCCGTTTTCGCTGCATCCCGAAAATATGGTCACCGAGGCGTTGGAGCTTATGGCGCGCTACAAAATTTCGGGCGTTCCCATTGTAGACGACACGGACAGGCTTGTGGGCATACTCACAAACCGCGACCTGCGGTTTGAAACCAATTTCAATCAGCCGATAAACAACGTCATGACCAAAGAAAATCTCGTGACGGCGCCTGTGGGCACCACTCTCAAACAGGCTCAGGAAATACTCGGCAAACACCGTATCGAAAAGCTCCCGATAGTAGACAAAAACTTCAAGCTAAAAGGCTTGATTACAATCAAGGACATAGAAAAATCAATTCAGTATCCCAACTCCGCGAAAGACTCCAAGGGACGGCTTTTGGCGGGCGCCGCGGTAGGCATCGCAAAAGGAACGATGGAGCGCGTTGCCGCTCTGGTTGACGCTGGAGTCGACGTTGTTGCCATAGACACTGCCCACGGTCACTCCCGTTTCGTCGGTGAAATGGTGACTGCAATCAAAGAAAAATTTCCCGACCTGCCTGTGATTGCCGGCAACGTGGCTACGGCTGCGGCAACCGAGGCGCTCATCAAAGCGGGCGCTGACGTAGTCAAGGTAGGCATGGGACCCGGCTCTATATGCACGACGCGCGTTGTGGCGGGTATCGGCGTGCCGCAGATAACGGCCATTATGGATTGCGCCGAGGCGGCGGACAAATTGGGCAAACGCATAATAGGCGACGGAGGCATCAAGTATTCCGGCGACATAGCCAAAGCCATTGCGGCAGGCGCAAGCGCCGTTATGATAGGCAGTCTGTTTGCGGGGACGCTCGAAAGCCCCGGCGCTATGGAAATTTTCCAAGGCAGAAGCTTCAAGGTCTATCGCGGCATGGGTTCGCTCGCGGCTATGGAGGCAGGCTCCAAGGACAGATATTTTCAGGAGTCGGCGACCAAGTTCGTGCCCGAGGGCGTCGAGGGCAGGGTTCCTTACAGGGGCGCTCTCGGAGAAATGGTGTTCCAACTCATGGGCGGTTTGAGAAGCGGCATGGGCTACGCGGGGCAGCAGACAATAGACGGTATGCGCAAAAACGCGCGGTTTACGCGGATAACCAACGCGGGTCTGATTGAAAGTCATCCTCACGACATTTCGATAACAAAAGAGTCGCCCAACTATTCTACCAAGATATAAAACGAAAAATATGGACAAAATATTAGTTATCGATTTCGGCGGTCAGTATATTCAACTGATAGCGCGCGCAGTCAGAGAACAGAATGTTTATTGCGAAATCATGCCTTGGCGCGCGGGTATGGACAAAATCAGGGCTTACGGAGCCAAGGGCATTATTTTAAGCGGCGGACCGCACAGTGTCTATGAGGAAAACGCGCCTCAGATTTCAGACGAAATTTTCAGTCTCGGAGTGCCTGTGCTCGGCATATGCTACGGTATGCAGTACATCGCGCACAGGCTCGGCGGCGTTGTGCGCACCGCGCCCGTCAGCGAATACGGAAAGCAGTATCTCAACGTGAATCAGTCCGAGCTGTTTTCTTCCGTCAAGCAGAACAGCGTCGTCTGGATGAGTCACTGCGACTACATAAGCGAAATTCCCGCAGGCTTCCGCAGGACGGCGACTACGCCTACCTGTCCTGTAGCCGCGTTGGAGTGCGTCGAAAAGAAAATTTACGGCGTACAGTTTCATCCCGAGGTCAATCATACGGAATACGGCAGGCAAATACTCAAAAACTTTTTGTATTCCGTTTGCAAAATCGAGGAACGCTGGTCGATAGGCAATTTTGTTACCGAAAGCGTGGAAAAAATCCGCAAAAAGGTCGGGGACGGAAAGGTGCTTTGCGCTTTGTCGGGCGGCGTGGACAGCGCGGTCGCGGCGGCGTTGGTTCAAAAGGCGGTCGGAGACCGCCTGACCTGCGTTTACGTCGACCACGGATTGATGCGGAAAAACGAAACGGAGGAAATTGTCAGAGTTTTCCGCGACGAAAGGGGATTCAATCTGATAGCGGTGGATGCGGGAGAGCATTTTCTTAACAAGCTGTCAGGCGTAACCGACCCCGAGCGCAAGAGAAAAATCATAGGCGAGGAGTTTATCCGAGTCTTTGAAAAGGAAGCTAAAAAAATAGGCGCGGTGGACTTTCTTGTGCAGGGCACCATATATCCCGACGTTATAGAAAGCGGCAGTCCCACGAGCGCGGTCATAAAGAGCCACCACAACGTGGGCGGTCTGCCGTCTGTCGTGGATTTCAAGGAAATACTCGAACCGTTGAGGGATTTGTTCAAGGACGAGGTGAGAAAGGTGGGCGTCGCATTGGGATTGCCAGACAGCATAGTTATGCGTCAGCCCTTCCCCGGTCCGGGACTTGCAATCAGGGTGCTGGGAGAAATAACTCCCGAAAAACTCGGTATTTTGCGCGAAGCCGACTACATTTTCCGCACCGAGCTTGAAAGCGCGGGACTCAACCGCGACATATGGCAGTATTTCGTTGTTTTGACCAACGCCAAATCGGTGGGGGTTATGGGAGATTTCAGAACGTACAGCTACACTGTTGCGTTGCGGGCGGTGACAAGCGTGGACGGTATGACGGCGGATTGGGCGCGGATACCGTTTGACGTTTTGGAGCGCATATCCAACAAAATCGTCAACAATGTGGAGCACGTAAACAGAGTCGTCTACGACGTCACAAGCAAGCCTCCCGCGACAATCGAGTGGGAATAAAATCAAACGGCTCCGCATTTTTCAGGCGGAGCCTTTTTCGGACTTGAAATGAATTTTTTGGCATTTGATATCGAAGCGGCAAACGGTTACAAGCCTTACAGCATTTGCAGCGTGGGTTACGTTATCGCGGACGAGAGCTTCAATATTCTACACAAAGAAAATATTTGGATAAACCCCAAAACGAAATATAACCTGAACGGCACGCGCAAAAACGTCGGCATAGATTTGCATCTCGACAAAGACGTGATTGAGCATGCGCCTGCATTCGGGCAGGTTTACGGCAGACTCAAAGGTCTGTTGACGGACCCGACCGTGCGTGTGGTGGGGCACGCGGTGGAAAGCGACGTAAGTATGCTCAACAGCGCGTGCAGGCACAACAGACTTCCGTGCATCAATTTCGATTTTATCTGTTCGCAGCTGCTTTTCAAGCTTTATCGGGGCGACAAGGACGTGAGGGGGCTTGACAAAATCGCCGACGAGCTGGGGATAAGCTTTGCCCACCACGCTTCCGACGAGGACGCGCTTGCAAGTATGCTTACTTTAAAATATCTTTGCGAGGACAGCGCTCTTTCGGTAGAAGGTCTTTTGGAAAAATTCAACGTGCGTATCGGCAGCAACAGAAATTTCGTTGTGACGCGCACGGTTTCTCTGTCCGGACAAATAAGCAAAAAACGCGTTACCTCGGAGGCAATAAAAGCCATTTCCGAATATATACGTTCAAACAGACTGAGAAGCGCCCCCTGCGGCGCGCTTAAAGGAAAACTTGTCAGTCTTTCCCGCGCGCTGGAATGCTCGGGAGGCGAGGTTTTGCACAGCGTGATTAAAAAGATTTACGCCTGCGGCGGACAATATACCGCCAAGGTCAGCAAGGGCAGTATATATGTCAAAGAGGAGGGCGAGCCGTCCGAAACCGACGCCATGAGGGAAAAATATCTGTCGGAACTGCGCAAAAACGGCTTCGATTGCGAAATATTGAACGTAAAGGAATTTCTCGACAAATAAAATAAGCCCCCGTGCGAAACAGTGCGCACGGGGGCTTTTGCTATTAAAACTTTTTCAGATAACCCATTCGCCGTCCTCGAACAGAGCTACGACTTTACCGTCGTAGCCTATACCTTCGACGTGCAAATCCTTTGTGCCTACCATGAAGTCGCAGTGCTCGATCGAGTCGTTTACGCCGAGCTTGTCAAGCTGCTCGACGGTCAGCTTGTCGCCGTTTTTGACGGTTGAGGGATAGCCCTTTCCGAGAGCAAGGTGGCAGCTGGCGTTTTCGTCGAAAAGGGTGTTGTAGAAAAGAATGCCCAATTCGGAAATGGGGGAGTGTTTGCCGATTAACGCGATTTCTCCGAGATAATGGCTTCCCTCGTCCGTTTCCACGAGATTTTTAAGCGTTTCGTAGCCCTTTGCCGCGCCGAAGTTGCAAACGCGACCGTCCTTAAATTCGATGAAGAAATCGTCGATGACCGTTCCGTTTTCAACAAGGGGAAGCGCGCTTTTGACGATACCGTTTACCTTGTACTTGTGGGGAGCGGTGAAAACCTCTTCGGTGGGCATATTAGCGGTGAAGTTTATTCCGTCCAGCGCTTTTTCGCCTGCGCCCGTCCAGATATGTCCCTCTGCAAGACCGACTTTTAGGTCGGTGCCTTTGGAGTTTGTCATGCGTATGTACTCGAAATTGTGTTCGTTGAGGAATTTTGCTCTGTGTTCGAGTTTTTCGTTGTGTTCCTTCCATGCTTTGACGGGGTCTTTTTCGTTGAGGCGCATTGTCACCGCTATTGCGTCCCAAAGCTTGTCCACAGCCTGCTCGTCGGAGCAATTCGGGAAAATCTTTTTCGCCCAGTTTACCGACGGTACGGGTACGATACACCAACGGACCGCGTTTGACATGGTGGCTTTTCTGAATTCTATGAATTTTTTGCTCGACGCCGTGGAATAAGCCTTGATTTTTCCCGCGTCGATTCCTTCGAAAATATCGGGGTCGTCCGAGGTTATGGAAATATGTGCGGCTTTTTGCGTCACGCCGTAAAGTTTTTGCGCGACCATCCATTCGGGAATGTCCACAAGCGTTTCCGTATCGGCGTGTTGGTATCTGATTTTGGAAAGCTTTTCGTCCTTCCAATAGACGAAAACGTCTTTGGCTCCGGCTTCAAAAGCGGTTTCGGCGATTATGCGGGCGAACTCGCCGCATTCTATGGGGGAGTTGATGATGAGAATCTGACCCTTTTGCAGGTTTACGCCTATTTCGACTGCCAGACGTGCGAATTGTTTTTGTTTTTCGTTACTTAACATTTATATGCTCCTTGTTTTTATTTTTAAAATTTCAATGCCTGAGAAATATAGTCTTCCAGCTCTTCAGTCTTGATTCGGATTTGCTCCATGCTGTCGCGCATTCTTACCGTCACTGTGTCGTCCTCCAAGGTCTGAAAATCCACCGTTATGCAAAAAGGCGTGCCTATTTCGTCCTGTCTGCGGTACCGTTTGCCGATGCTTCCCGTCTCGTCATAGTCAACGTTAAAGCTTTTTGACAGCCTGTCGCAGATTTGCGCTGCGTTTTCTCCCAGCTTTTTTTGCAACGGCAGCACAGCCGCCTTGAAGGGGGCAAGCGCGGGGTGGAGTCTTAGCACGACGCGTGTTTCGTTGTTTTCAAGCGTTTCCTCGTCATATGCGTTGGACAAAAAGGCGAGCACTACGCGGTCGGCGCCCAAAGAAGGCTCTATGCAATATGGCACGTATTTTTCGTTGCTCACGGGGTCGGTGTATTCCATGCTTTCGCCGCTTGCGTTCTGATGACACATGAGGTCGAAATCCGTTCTGTCGGCTATGCCCCACAGCTCGCCCCAACCGAAAGGAAACAAAAATTCAAAGTCGGTGGTTGCCTTGGAGTAGTGGGAAAGCTCTTCCTTTTTGTGCTCGCGCATTCTCAGTCTGTCGTCGGAAATCCCCAACGATTTGAGCCAATCGCGGCAGCGGTTTTTCCAGTATTCAAACCATTCGAGGTCTGTGCCCGGCTTGCAGAAAAATTCAAGCTCCATCTGCTCGAATTCCCTTATGCGGAAGATAAAGTTTCCGGGAGTAATTTCGTTGCGGAAGCTTTTGCCTATCTGTCCCACGCCGAAAGGTATTCTTTTGCGGGTGGTGCGGCAGATGTTTTTGAAGTTGACGAAAATACCCTGAGCCGTTTCCGGTCTGAGGTACAGCGTGTTGGTGCTGTCCTCGGTCACTCCCTGAAAGGTTTTGAACATCAGGTTGAACTGCCTTATTTTTGTGAAATCACGGCTGCCGCACACGGGGCAGGCAATTTCGTGTTCCTCGATAAAGCTTTCCATCTGCTCGTTTGACCAGCCTGCGATGTTTATTGAAAGCTTTTTTTTCGCGGCGTAGTTTTCGATAAGGTTATCCGCGCGGTGACGGCTTTTGCAGCTTTTGCAGTCCATCAGAGGGTCGTCGAATTTGCCGCCGAGATGTCCGCTCGCCCTCCAGGTTGCGGGATTCATGAGAATGGCGGAGTCAAGCCCCACGTTTGTGGGCGGCTCCTGCACGAATTTAAGCCACCATGCTCTTTTGATGTTGTTTTTAAGTTCGACTCCAAGCGGACCGTAGTCCCATGCGTTTGCAAGTCCTCCGTAAATTTCGCTGCCGGCATATACAAAGCCTCTGCCCTTGCAGAGATTGACCAGCTTGTCCATTGTTACCTTGCTGTCCATAAAAAAACCTCAAAAGAAATTTTATTACAATCTCGAAAAAAAGTCAATTGTAAACCCCGATTTAAAAAAATTTTAACTCTGCGCGCTTAAAAGGCATAAAAAAAACGCGTTCAAAAGGGTTGTTGCCCCGACCGCGTTTTTAAGTTTTAAAATTCGAGAGGAATTTTTACTTCTCCCTGCGCGCTGTGGCACAGCGGACATTCCGTCCAGGCGGCTCTGCGCGTATCCTCGTGGCCGCACTCCGTGCATTTCCATTGAATTGCTTTTTCGCTGTTGTAAAGCTTGTCCTTTTCGAGCTTGGCGTAAATCTGTTCGAGTACGAGATAGTGTGAGCGCTCCACCTCTGCAATCAGCTCGAAAGCCTGCGCGACATCGTGAAAGCCTTCATCCTTTGCCACCTGCGCGAAATCGGGATAAATTGTGGTTGCCTGATTGAGTTCGTCCTGCGCTACGGATTTTATTTCCTCGTTGAGCGTTCCCGCTTTGAAGGGGTATCCGGCAGTGAACTCTATGTTGGGCACTCTCTCCGTGCCGTTGTCGGTAATAAAGTCGTAAAAAACTTTGGCGTGCTTCATTTCGTTTGTCGCGTGCTCGGTGCATATCTGACCGACGTAGGCAAGTCCTTCCCGTTCCGCTTTGTCTTTGAGAAACTGATATCTTGCTCCGTCCTGACATTCTCCCGCAAACGCGCGCGCAAGATTTACGAAAGTTGTGGATTCCTTTAATTTCATGGTTTAAACCTCCGAAAAAAATTATGCACCTTTATGTTTGTCTTGATACGCAAAAAAAGAAATAATTTGTCATTTCCGCGGGAGAAAAGCAATAAACTTTTAATACTGAGGGACGGGAAAGGTTATGAAAGATTATATTGTGGAAAGGGTTTTGCAGTCGGCGGCATACGTAATTGCAAACAAAGCGACGGTGCGCGCCTGCGCTTTAAAATTCGATGTGTCCAAATCGACGGTTCACAAGGACCTTACGGAGCGATTGGACAAAATCGACGCCGACTTGCGCAAAAAGGTGAAAGCCGTGCTTGACGTCAATCTCAACGAGCGACACATCAGGGGCGGAACTGCTACCAAGGAAAAATACAAATCGGAAAACGCGCAATGAAAAAGGGGGAGTCCGTCAGTCGGGCTCCCCGTTGCTTTTGTCGGCAATAAATTTTTCTTCCGCCTTGTCCCACAGGTTGTACCTTTCGGGATGCATGACTGCGGCGGTGATTCTGTCTTTTGCAAAGGGTATGTCCTCCTGAATCTTTTTCAAAAGCGTTTTCATATATTCTCTTTGCGTATGCTTGTCGGCGGGACAGGGATTGTGAACGACGGGCAGATTTTTGGCGTAAGCGGCAATATCTCTTTCGTCGATAAAAACCATAGGTCTGATTACCGCAATTCCCGTGCGGCTCATAAACGACTTGGGCGCAAAGGTATTGAGCCTGCCCTCAAAGCACATGGAAAGCAAAAAGGTTTCCACAACGTCGTCGGCATGATGTCCCAACGCAAGCTTGCCGAATCCCTTTTGTTTAAGAACGCCGTTGAGCGCGCCCCGTCTCATTTTGGAGCACAGGCTGCAAGGATTTGATTCCTTGCGGATTTCAAAAAGAATCTGCGCAATGTCGGTTTTTTCGACGGTGTAGTCCACGTCAAGCTGCTCGCAAAATTTGCGTACGGGCGCGTATGCGTCCGCTTCAAAGCCCATGTCTACGGTGACTGCGGCAAGTTCAAACCGCTGCGGCGAAAATCTTCGGTAAGCGTTGAGCAGCGCGAGCAGCACAAGACTGTCCTTGCCGCCCGAAACTCCGACGGCGATTTTGTCCCCGTTGTCGATTAAGGAAAATTGATTTACGGCGCGTCTGAAAGGCGCAAGCAGCGTTTGCAGTTCCATGGTTCAATAATATCAGAAAAATCGGTGCAGTTCAACTTTTTGCGGACAAAAAGCCGAGCTTGATTGATTTTCGCGCCGCGTTGGTGTATAATTAAAATTCAGGAGAAAAGCTATGAGGTTTTGGGGCAGAAAAAAAGAGGAGCTTCCCGAAAAGACGGCGCCAAAGCTCAGACACAGATACAAGGTCGGGCTTGCTTTAAGCGGAGGCGGCGCCAAAGGCATAGCTCACGTCGGCGTAATCAGAGCCTTCGAGGAAACGGGGCTTGACTTCGATTTTGTGGCGGGCACGAGCGTGGGCAGCCTTGTGGGCGCGGCTTACTGCGCGGGAATTTCATGGGAGGAAATGGCGGAGTTTTGCCGGTCGGTAAAAGAAAAGGACATAAGAAACAGCCGCTCCGTTTTTTTTCCGTCCGAATCCCGCAACATAGAAAGATTGGCTTACAGGCTGCTCGGCGGCAAAAATTTCAACGAGCTGAAAACGCCCTTCGCCTGCAACGCCGTCAATTTGGCGACGGGCGAGGAAAGGATTTTTACGCGCGGCAATCTTGCCAAGGCAATCAGTGCGAGCTGCTCGGTTCCCGTCATTTTTTCGGGAGTTGACATAGAGGGCGAGCATTACGTGGACGGCGGCTTGCTCAACACGATACCCTCCGACATCGCGCGCGGTATGGGAGCAGATTACGTGGTGGCTGTCGACCTCAACCCGACAAGAGGCGAGGGCACTTCGTCGCGCCGTTTGCTCAGCGTATTTTGGGCTACGTTCAACATAGCTATGAAAAGCACCGCCTACAAGGGGATTATGAATACGGATGTCATGATAGAGCCTGACCTTAAAAGGTTCAAATCCACAAAATTGGAGGGCGTTGACGAAATGATAGAGGAAGGCTATCGGGCGGCGTTGGAGCAGATGCCGGTAATAAAGCTTATGCTCGGCGCAAAGTAAGACAAGGAGAAACTTATGGCTGAAAAGAAAAACGACAAAAAGACCACGCGGGTGGCGAAAAGCAAATCGGAGCAGAAAAAACAGCTTGCCGGCTTTGCGGTGGGAGCCGCCGCCGCAGGAGCCGCCGCAGCGGCTGCGGCAGGGAAAGGAAAGGCAAAAAAGAAAAAGAAAA
>FR900999.1:100397-122371 GCA_000437915.1 Subdoligranulum sp. CAG:314
AGGAAATCCAGTGCCGTTGTGGGGGTGATTCTTGTGCTTGCCGTCATCGCGTGCGGCGCGCTGTATTATTACGACATAACGCCCTTCAACTTCGAGCTCGGCAGCTCGTACGGTTTTAAATATTATAAAAACGCGGTAAAAAAGGTCGTTTCAACCGTTGACGGCGAGCTTATCGTGCACATGATAGACGTTCATCAGGGGGACAGTATTCTTTTGCAGCTGCCCGACGGCAAAAATATGCTTATCGACGGCGGCGACAAGGACAGCAAAATCGCAGCGCATATTATAAATTACCTGTTCGATTACACCGATTTAAAGGACGAAAACGGCAAAATAACGCTTGATTACGTTATGCTTACGCATACCGACGCCGACCACTGCGGCAGTCTCGACAATGTAATCGCGCACGAGGACATCGACGTGAAAAACGTCTACCGTCCTATGGTTGTTGCCGAAAGCAAGTATTTTTCAAACGACCCGTTGAAGGAGTATGCCGAGGAAATGAATTATGCGGTGGATACCGTCACCACTCAGGCTTACTCCGACTTTATGAACGCCGTGTACGGCGAGCCGACGCTTGAAAACGTCTATTACAATCTCGAAGGCATGACGATAGGCGGAGAGGACGCGGGATACATATTTTATTTTTACAATCCGTCGGTGGAAATGTACAAAACCATTAGCACGGCAAAGCAGAAAAACAACGTGTCGCCCATGATGCTTTTGGAGTTCAACGGCCGCAGAATTTTGCTTACCGGGGACAGCGACGAGGAGGCTGAGGACAATTTCATCGAAAACGTCAGCAACCGTCTGTTCGACAATGATTTTGACGGAGACGTCGACGTGCTGAAGGTGGCGCATCACGGCGGCAGAGAGTCTACCAAGCAGGAGCTGCTTGATATGCTTATGCCCGAATACGCCATGATTTCCTGCGGCGAAAATTCTTACGGCCATCCCAGACCTGAAACTTTGGAAAAGCTTGCGGCAAAAAACACTCGGGTTTATTGCACTTACAGAAAATACTCGACGGGCGCGGAGGATTATCCTTACAGCTCGGATAAATTTGACGGAAACATCAGGATGAAAGTTGACTCGGAGGGAAATATCTCCTTTGATTTTGTCGCCGACCTTATAGAAAGCGCCAAGACAACAGCGTCATCAAACAAAAGCGGCGAGCTTTTGCGCGCCGCGTTTATGGGACTGCGCCGCCGTTTTTGCGCCTGAGCCATGCTTGTACTCAGCTTTGACGGCACGTCGCACGGAGCGGGATACTCCGCCGCGTTGAAAGGAGTGCCGCGCGGTTTTGAAATTTCCGTTGACAAAATCAAAAACGAATTGAGACGCCGCCGTGTCGGCGTGGGAAGAAGCGAAAGGCAGCTTTCGGAAACGGACGAGATAATTTTTCTCAACGGACTTGACAACGGGGTGACGACAGGCGCCGTATTGAGATTTTTCATACCCAACGCGGTTGAAGTTGCGTCCGACGGCACTAAACCTATCACGGCGATACGGAGCGGTCACGCCGATTTGGCGGGCTGCGTCAAATTGGGGCTTGAAAACGCCCGCCCCGTCTGCGAGGAGGCAAGCGCGAGAAACACCGTAGTCTATACTGCGGCGGGAGCGATATGCAGGCAAATCCTTGAAAAAAAAGGTTTAAGCTTTTTTTCCTATGCGGAGAAAATAGGCGGAGTCGAGACCTCTCAAACGGATTTTGACACGCAAAGTCTTTTGCAGTCCGAAAAGCGGCGCGTGCGCTGTCCCGACCCTGCGGCTGCGCTCGCTATGGAAAAGGAAATAATTTCCGCCCGCGAAAGAGGGGAAACTTTGGGAGGCAGGGCGCGTGTGCTGTGTTTCGGGTTGCCGACGGGTACGGGCGAATTTAAGAGTCTTGAAGGGCGGCTGTCGGGCAGGCTGGTCGGTCGGCTTGCCTCCATTCCCTCAGTCAAGGGAGTTTGGTTCGGAGACGGAGAAAACTATTTTCCCGACGAGCTTGCCGCAAAAGGGAATGAAATAATTTACGCCACAAATCGTTGCGGCGGCGTCGTCGGAGGCATGAGCAACGGCAGGGAAATCAGCGTAGCTTTGGCCGTCAAGCCCGTTCCCACACGCAGAAAAAAATCGGAAACGATAGACATAGTTACCCGCAAAACGGTTGAGACGCATTTTGAACGCGCAGACGTTTGCGTGGTTGAAAGCGTCGGAGTAATCGCCGAAAATTTGCTTGCGTTTGAATTGCTCGATTGTATTCTGGAAGAAAACCGAGTCGTATTCCGCAGGTTTGACAAGAGCCTTTTCGACGGAGAAAACACGGTTTTCGCTACCGACGCGGTTGTGGCGGACAAGCTGGGACTTTATGGCGAAAATGTTTTTTGCTTTGAAAAGGGAGAACGCGCCAAGAGCTTTGAACAGGTGACGAAATTTCTGCAATTTTTGTCGGCGCGCGGCTGCGGCAAGGATACGCTTGTGGTTGCCGTCGGAGGCGGCTCGGTGGGGGACGCCGCAGGCTTCGCGGCGTCGGTGTTCTGTCGCGGCGTAAGGCTCGTGCAAGTTCCTACCACGCTTCTTTCGATGCTGGACAGCTCGGTTGGCGGCAAAACCGCCGTGGATTTTTGCGGCGTAAAAAACGCTGTGGGGACGGTTTATCCCGCCGAGACGACCTTGGTCGATTTTTATCTTTTGGATTTTTTGCCGCGTTCCCTTGCGGACGAGGGCAGGGGAGAGCTGTTCAAGTACGCTTATCTTGACGAAAATATTTCTCGGCTGATTGACGAAAACGCGGATTTGAAGGTTCTTGTCGAGAGTTGTCTCAAATACAAGCAACGGATTGTTTCAATCGACGAGTCCGACCTGCTGCTCAGGCGAAAGCTGAATCTCGGGCACACCTTGGGGCACGCTTTCGAGATGGCTTTCCGACTTCCTCACGGTCAGGCTGTCGCAAACGGATTGTTTTACGAAACTCAAATCGCCTGTTTTCTGAAAATTTGCAGCCCTGATTTCTGGAAAAAGAAAAGGGCAGTGTTGCATCAAAACTTTGAAATAATTAAGGAGTTCGACGAAGAGCAGATTGTCGCTCTTTGCCTGTCGGACAAAAAAAATATATCCCGCAAAATTTCGCTTATGCTTCCCGACGGACGTTTCGGAGTGCGCGAAACTTTTTTGAACGCGGAAGAATTGAACGGACTTTTGAAAAGATGTTATTTGAACCGGGAAACTACAATTTCAATTCTCGTCTGAATTTCGGCGACAAATCGATAACCCACCGCGCGTTTATCTGCGGTGCGCTTGCCGAGGGGACGACCGAGATAGAAAACGCCTGCATTTGCAGAGACACGCTGTCGACGGCGGACTGTCTGAAAAAAATGGGGGCGGATTTTGTCTTTCGCGGAACGTCCGTTACCGTATACCCGCTCAAAGCTCTTCCCTCCCGAAACGAGCCTCTTGTGCTGGACTGCGGAAACAGCGGCACGACGGCGCGGCTGCTTGCGGGCGTCGCCGCGGGGCTTGGAATAAGAGCGGTGTTCAAAGGAGACGCTTCCTTGTCGCGACGGCCTATGGACAGGGTTATCCTGCCGTTGCGGGAAATGGGATTTGACATACGGAAAACCGACAACGCTCTTTTCGTGACGGGAGACAGCACTTGCGTGCATGACGAAAGGGAATTGTCTTTTGAAACCGCGTCCGCGCAGGTCAAGGGCGCGTTGTTGTTTGCCGCGCTTGTATCGGGCGGAACAATAAAAATAACGGAAAAAGTAAGGTCGCGCAACCACACCGAAATCATGTTAAGCCATCTGGGTGCGCGTATAAAAACGGACGGAAATGAAATCCGACTTGAAAAGAGCAGGATTAAAGGCGCAAAGTTAAAAATCCCCAACGACGTTTCCACCGCCGCGTTTTTTATTGCCCACGGTTTGCTTGGAGACGGAGCGGTTTTGAACAATGTCGGCGTCAATCCCACGAGAACGGAATATATTTCGCTGCTTAAAGAAAGCGGCGCGAATATAGAAATCTCAAACGAAAAAAATGTCTGCGGAGAAGCGGCTGCCGATATTTCGGTAAAAAGAAGCGCGTTGAAGCCTTTTATTTGCCGCAAGGAGCGGTCAAGGCTTTTGCTTGACGAAATACCCGCTCTCGCAGTTTTGGCGCTCACGGCAAAAGGCAGAAGCAAATTCGAGGGCGTCGGCGAGCTTGCCGCAAAGGAAAGCGACAGGCTTGCGGGCGTTTGCGGGCTTGCAAAAAGCTTGGGTGCGGACGCAGCAGTATGCGGCGACTGTCTTGAAATTTACGGAAAGGGGTATATCGAAGGAGGGCAGGCGGACACGCTGAATGACCACAGGCTCGAGTTGGCTGCGGCGACTGCGGGGCTGCACAGCAAAAGGGGCGTCGAAACGTCTTTCGGCTATGCCGACGTTTCCTGTCCCGATTTTCTGAAAATAATCGGAGCGGAAAAATTTCGACTGGGACTGTTGGGCGGCGATATAAGTTCAAGCAAATCTCCGCTGCTTTTTTCGTTGTTTTCGGATTATTTCTCCGTGCCGCTAAGCTACGAGCTGTTTGAAACGGACGCAGCCCGTTTTGACGACACTCTTAAAAAATTGAAAACCTATGCCGACGGATTCAACGTGACAATGCCTTACAAAAGTAGGCTAAGCTCCGACGGTATGCCCTCGAACACGGTGCTTAACAAATGCGGACGGTTTTTGCCCGCCGTTACGGACGGCGACGGAGTTGTTTTGTCGCTTGCGGCCCACAAAATCGATGTAGAGGGCAAAAAACTGCTGCTCATAGGAGCGGGCGGCAGCGCGGCAGCGGCGGCCCGCGCGCTTGCGGACAGAGGGGCGAAACTCTGTTTTGCAAACAGAACGCAGGAAAAAGCGCGTGAATCGGCGAGTCGCTTCGGAGGAAAAATTTACGAAAAAGGAGTTGTCTGCGACGGGATTCTTAGCTTTGTACCCGTATTCGACAGGCTGCTTTTCGCGGACGAAAAGGACGTCGCGGCGGCTGAATTTGTGCTGGACGCATATTATTTTCGCGATACGCGCCTCCTGCAATGCGCGCGAAAGTACGGAAAAATCGCAGTGGACGGATTGGATATGCTCTTTTTTCAGGCAATCAAAGCCTTCGAGATTTTTACGTCCGTCAAGGCGTCCGATGCCGATACGGAAGCGCTTTATGCGCTGTTCAGGAGTAAAATATGAAAATACTTGTTTTAAACGGAGTAAATCTCGGTCGCCTTGGAAAGCGTCAGCCTGAAATTTACGGCTTTGACACTCTGCGCGCTTTAAACAAAAGGTTAAAGCGTTACGCATCGGCAAAAAACATAACTCTGAAATTTTTTCAGACCGACAGCGAACCCGCTTTGCTCAAAAAAATTAACCGTGTTTCCTTAGACGCGATTATTTTGAACGCGGGGGCATGGTCGCATTATTCCTACGCGGTGCGCGACGCTGTGGCGGCTTGCTGCGTACCCGTCGTCGAGGTGCATTTGTCGGACATAACGGCGCGCGAGTCTTTCCGAAAAATCCGCGTGCTTGAAGGCGTCGTTGCTGCTGCGTTCTGGGGAGAGGGCTTGGGCAGCTACGAAAAAGCCGTTGATTTTCTTGCGGCGGAGGCAGTACGATGAAAAAAAATCTGGCGCTTATCGGAATGTCGGGCACGCTCAAATCCACAGTCGGGCGCAGGCTGGCGAAAAAATTGCAGTTGTTGTTTATAGACACTGACGATATGATTGAGTTTGAGACGGGCAGGAGCATTCCGGAAATTTTCGAGCTTGCCGGCGAGGACTATTTCCGCAGTCTCGAAAGAAAGCTGGTAGCGTCTCTTTCCGACTATGACGGCGCAGTTATTTCTACCGGCGGCGGAGTCGGAGCAGACGACGAAAATATGAGGGCGCTTTCGGAGCACTGTACGGTAGTCTGGCTTGACGCGACGCCACGCACAATTTTTTACAGACTCAAAAACACAAAGCGAACCAGACCTAAGCTTGAACCGTTCAGCCTCAAAAAGGTGGAGGAGCTTTGCCTGTTGCGCAAAGCGGATTACGCAAGACACGCCGATGTGAAAATCGACACGGATTTTTGCAATGCCTCTCGGGTGGCGCAAAAAATAACGGATTTTCTCGATTGCGGCGTCAAGTTGCAGAATAAATGACAACAAACCCGCCTTGCGAAGCAAATCGCAAGGCGGGTTTGTTACTCTTTTTTCTTATTTTTTGTTTTTCCGTCGCTGTTGCTTATTTTGTTCAGGAGATATACCGCCAGCACGATAATACCCGTAACCAAAAAAATTCCCACCATACCGATACCCATTATCGAAAGAGATTTGAGTATATTGTCCGTTTTGACGTTACGGAAAAAATTTAAAATCGCGTAACCTATATTTACAAAAAATTCATGCATAAATCGTTGTCTCCTTTCAGCCAATCATGCCCTGCACAATGGAAAGTATTAGCCCTCCTGCAATCACGGACGCTATTTGTCCGGAAACGTTCACGCCTACGGAGTGCATAAGCAGGAAATTTGATTTATCTTCTTCAAGCGCCATTTTTTGCACGACTCGCGCCGACATGGGAAAAGCCGAAATCCCCGCCGCGCCTATCATGGGGTTTATTTTTTCTTTGCTGAAAATATTGAGCAGTTTTGCAAGCATCACGCCGCCTATTGTGTCTACGATAAACGCGATAAGTCCGAGTCCCATTATAAGCAGCGTATTGAATTGGAGAAATTCGGCTGCTTTCATTTTGGAGGCGACGGTTATTCCCAAAAACAGAGTAATTACGTTTGCAAGCACGTTCTGCGCCGTGTCCGAAAGCGAGTTGAGTACGCCGCACTCACGGATAAGGTTGCCGAACATGAGAAAACCAATCAGCGCCAGCGCATCGGGAGCAAACAGCGCGACAATCATCGTGACGATGATGGGGAAGAGGATTTTCGTAAGTTTGGAAACCTTTTTCCCCGAATAAGCCATTTTTATCTGTCTTTCCTTTTTGGTGGTGCACATCCTGATAACGGGCGGCTGCACGACGGGAACCAAAGCCATGTAGGAATAAGCCGCTACCATGATTGCCGCCATATAATCGGATTTCAGTATGCCGGCGACATAAATGGAGGTAGGACCGTCTGCCGCTCCGATGATTGCAATGGACGCCGCGTCTTTAAGCTCGAAACCGAGCAGGCTTGCGGTAAACAGCGTAAAAAAGATTCCGAATTGCGCCGCCGCGCCGAAAAGCATAAGCTTTGGATTTGTCAACAGCGGTTCAAAATCAATCATTGCGCCGATTCCGATAAACAACAGCAGGGGAAACAACTCGTGAGAGTCGATTCCGATTAAGAACAGAAAATCAATGACCGCCTGTACTCCCGTTCCTTCTTCCGCAATCGGCAGATTCATCAATATGGCGCCGAAGCCCATAGGGAGCAGCAGCGCGGGTTCCATTTTTTTTGCAATTGCCAGATAAATAAGCAGACCGCCTATGCACCACATTATGACGCCCGGCAGGGTGATATTGGTAAAATTTTGGAATAGTTGTCCCATAACTCATTTACTCACTTCAAAACAAGCAGCGGAGTGTTTGCTTCCACCGCGGAGCCTTTGTTTGTAAGAATACGCGCGACCACTCCGTCTTTTGCCGCAACGATTTCGTTTTCCATTTTCATAGCTTCCAACACAAGCAGGACAGAGCCTTTTTTTACCGCGTCTCCGACGGATACGTTGATTTTGACTATCGTACCCGGCATAGGCGCTGCGACCGTGTCGCCTTCTGCGGGCGAGTCCGTTCCCGAGGGCGACGACGTTTGTTCCCGACAGTCGACGCAAACGGATTGTTCGGTCGATTCGGACGTATATACGCCGTCGTATTGGTCAATGGGCAGCGGCTCCGCAGTTTCCGCTTCCACCTCGTAAGTGCGTCCGTTTAAAGTAATAACGTATTTCATTTTTTCAATTCCCTGATGGATTTAAATCTCAGACAATTTAGCGGCACTCCCGCTTTGTCGGCGACGATTGCCATGAGCAGGGCGGCGGTTTTCGGCTCCACGTCGTGCAGCTTTATTTGTCCCGCCGAGCCGGGCGCAGTTTTGTCTGCTGCGGTCACCGAGTCGGTTGAAACGGTTTTGTCGGCGTCTTCCCTTTTTTGCTTCCGTTTGATTTTTCTGACAATCAGAAAGACAATTAAAGCAAGCAGTAACAAAACCGCAACAAACGCCCCGTATCCCAAAATTGCGGATAAGGTGCGGTCGGCAGGGGGTATTTCGGAAAAAAGCATTGTTTTCATATCTTCTTTTTTTGTTTAAGTCTGACGGCTTTTGTCTGTTCAAATTCGACAAGGTTTCGTTAATGGAGGGAAAAAGCTTTTGTTCAAGAAATGTGTCCTACGGCGCAGTACCATAGGACACATCGGAGTTCAAAATATTATCTTATCCGTTGGCTTTTTTTCTGCGGGGCTTCCATTTTCTGATTAACAGAATAAGAATTGCGATAAGCATGAGCGTCGTCACGATGAGGGAGGACATAACTATCCAATTGATAGGCTCTTTTTCCGTCGTGTCCGTGTTGCCGCTGTCATCTTCGACGGGATTTTGCAGCTCGTACAGATAGGTTCTGAATTCCTGAATGTTTTCAAAATTCAGTTCCTTTTCAAAGTCGATAAGATAGGTGCCTTCTTCAAGCAAATTGCCGTCGCTGTCGAGATAATACTTTTTGTTGAAGTTTTCGACCATGGTTTTGAGCTTGGCAAGCTCTTCGGTATCTTCCTCGTTCTTTACCTTTGCAGCCTGCTTTCTGACGAGCTCGAGGTCGTCGGTTTCCGCCGCTTCGAAATATCTGTAATCCAGACCGGAAACGTTTCCGAAAGAGGATGTGACGGTGAGCTGCTCCATAATAATGCTTTCCTTGTCAAAGTCGGAAGAAGTAAGCACTGTTTCGACGTCGTCAAGAGGCTCGCCGTCCACGTCTTTGCCGAACAGTTTCATGTAGTCCTCCTCGGTAATGGTAGCGCAGTAAGCCTGATCGAAAAGGGCTATTCCCTGCACATACTGTTCTTCGGTCGCGTTTCTCGAACCGAGCCACAATTCGAGGTAAACCGTCTTGGCTTCGCTGCCCACGGCAATATAGAAGTAATATCTGACGTAGCCGTTGCCTTCTTCCTCGTTTTCCGCCGCGTAAGCCGTGCCGTCAATAGCTTTGTCGTAGCCCGAAAGCACGTTTCTGCCGTCCGTCAGATAGACGTAGGGGACGGCGTCTCCAATGCCTTTGGCAAGCACGCTTATTTTATAGAAAGTGTTTGCCGAAAGAGAAATTGACGCGGACTGAACGCCGGCGGAGGTTTTAACCTTGTTGTTTATCATGAGAACCGACCTTGCGTCGTCGTCTTTGAGCGGGAAGTCGTTTTCTCCTATTCCCAACTCTCCGAGCAAAGAGGAATTGTTTTTAAACAACAGACCTGCCTGAATGTCTCCGATGGCGTTGGGAGCAAGCGTGCCGTTGCCGCCGATAGCCGTGTTGCCCGAAACGTAAAGCGTCCAATTTGCGGGTCTCACTACGGTTTCCAGTCCCGAATTGTTGAGCGGAATGTTGAAGGACGGGTTGCTTATCAGGTTGTCGGTATCGAAAGTCTGGTCGAGATCGACAGTCTTGATGGTAGAGCTTGACGAGGTTCCGTTAAAGTCGCTCTGCTCGATTTCAAAGAGCGCAAGCTCGGCAATGTACAGCGTTCCCGAAGGAATAACTCCGCCCGCGGCGTAGTTTTTCATTCCAAGATAAATTTCAAGCGTCAACTCTATTGCCTGCGAGTTGGAGGGTTTGATGTAAAACTGATATTCCGTCCAGCCGTTGAAGGTATCGTTTTCGATGTCTTCGTCGGTGTTGATTTTTTCAAAATAGGTTGTTTTGCTTGCCGCCGCGCTGTTGGTGTTGTCGAAAAGGTAAATATACGCGCCCGTATTTTTTGCGACGTTTTCCGTTCTCACCCATACGCTCAATCTGTAAGACTTGTTTATCGAAGGCGGATTGACGGTAAAGGAGGAGTAAGTGACGCCCGCCTTGGTATCCGAAACATTGGTTATTCTTGTTATGCTTCCGTTCTCGTCGTCGGCGAAGGGAAGAAATTCAAACTGCTGCTTGTATTCCTCGTAGGTCAAAAGGTCAACCGTGCCGAATTCGTTTTCGCGGGTGAGAGTCTGGTCTGACTCTTCCGCATCGGAGGAATCGAAGGTGTGACCGATGTAGAAGCCGTCCTCGTTTTCCGTCTTTTCCTCTGCGTTGTTGTTGAGGAAAGCGCCTTTGGAAATTTTTTCGCAGGAAATTTCACCGAAGAAAGCCGTGCCCATGGAGGGATTTTCGGCAAACTCCGTCTGTCCGAGTCCCAATTCAAAGTACAGTGTCTGGCTTGTGTTCTTTGCTCCTTCGATATAGAAGGAATATTGCTCCCATGCGCCCGCGGTGCTGATGTTTTCCATTCTCACTGCGTAGTAGTCGGAGGAAGCCTGGCTGTCGGAGGTCCTCAGCGCGACGTAGGCTCCGTGCCCCGTGATGGAGTCGGTTTTTACCCAAACGGAAACTTTCAGGTATTGGCTTGACGCAACGCTGAAAGAGGAGGAGAGCACGCTGGCCGCCGTTTCCTCGGCGTTGCTTATCATGAATATTCTGCTGTTTTCCGAATCGGCTACGGGATAACCCGGGTTAGTCGTGTTGTTCAAGCCCTTTTGTCCCAAATCGTAAACAACCTTGCCGTTCCACTCGTCCTCCTTTGTGTCCACAACGCCCATAAGGGTGTCGGAGTCCACGACGGAGTCGCGTTTCGTCCAGCTTGTCGCCGTCAGAGGATATTGCAGATTCTGCGCGTCCGCGTAAGTGTACTTGAAATCGCTGTTTGAAATATCCAGCGACGAGGTTTCGCCGTCCGGTCTCGTGGACTCGATGTTGGAGGGAATAACTTCCTTCCACAACGCGAGCACAAGCGAAACGACGATAACCGCAACCGCAACGACGGCTATGAGCGAAATAATCATAGCCTTTTTGCTTTTCAAGGACTTTGCTGCGGAGCCGGAAGAATTCGCCTGCTTGTAGCTGGCTGGCGTGTAGCGATTGTCGGATTGTTTTTTACTCATTTGATTCACCCTGTTCAGTAAAAAATTTTAAGCATAATACGGCATAGTAAACACTATGCTCCGACTATTTTAATACAAACAGAGAAAAAAAGCAATAACATTTACTTGGTTTGTTAAATTTTTCTTAAATGGGTAAAATATTTTTGATTAAGGCTCGCTTGGAGAACGAAAATGAAAAATTGGCTCAGAATATTGCTGATTGTCCTTTCCGGCTGCGGAATAGGCTTTATAAACGGTTTTCTCGGAGGCGGAGGCGGCGTGCTGGTCGTCGCCGTTTTTCTCGCGCTTTACGCCCTGCCGCAGAAAAACGCCCACGCTACCGCGCTTCTCGTAATTCTTCCGATAAGCTTAATCAGCGCGCTGGTCTATCTGCTAAACGGCAGCGTTGATTGGGAATACACTCTTTTTGCGACAATCGGAGTTGTTGCGGGGGGAGCGGCGGGCGCGCTGTTGCTCAACAGGCTCAGCGGCAACGTCGTCAAGCTCATATTTTCCCTTTTGCTGCTCGCGTCGGGAGTGAGGATGTTTTTATGACAGTTTGGCTTATCGTATTCGGCTTTATATCGGGTATACTCGGCGGCATGGGCATGGGCGGCGGCACGCTTTTAATCCCTTTGCTCAATTTTCTCGATATAGAACAGCAGACAATTCAGGCAATCAACCTTATCAGCTTTTTGCCCATGGCGTGCGTAGCGCTCGGACTGCATTTCAAAAACAAGCTGGTAAAGCCCCGCCATACCCTGTGGATGATAGCTCCCGCCTGCGCGTTTTGTATTCTGGGCGCGCTGCTTACCAAAAACACGTCTTCCGAGGTATTGAAAATCTGCTTCGGCGTGTTTATGCTCCTGCTGGGCGTGTGGCAGTTGATTTTGTCCGTAAGACAGATGGTAAAGGAAAGAAAGACAGACAAGGAAAGGTCGCTTTTTTCCGATACGGAAAATTAAGCTTCAAGCCCCCGACGCGTGCGGGGGCTTTGTCGACAAGCCGTATTGTGCATTCCCGGACAAGCGCGGTGTTCGGCAGGTCGGACAGAGGTGAAAAAATCGGCGAAAAAAGCGTTTTAACAATTTACATTTATTTTTTCATGTGTTATTATGAAACATATTCATAAGTGAAAGCGATAAACTAGCCGATTAGGATTAAAAGGGAGGCTTCAAGGTTTTGAGAAAACATACAAGAACCTTCAAAAAGGGGATTCATTTTCCCGATATGAAATATCTCGCAAAGGACAAGCCTATCGAGCCGATGCCGCCGTCGGAGCATTATTTCGTGGCGTTGAGTCAGCACATAGGCGCGCCTGCCAAGCCCGTCGTGGAAGTTGGCGCGACCGTTGCGGCGGGCACTCTGATTGCCCGCGCAGACGGGATGATTTCCGCAAACGTATTTTCTCCCGTGAGCGGAACGGTAGCGGGAATAGAAACGAGAAAAAACAAGCAGGGCGCAAACGCTCCCTTTATCCATATAAAGAACGATTTTAAAAACCGTGAAGAATTTATGCCTCCCGCGGACGTCTCCGACGCCCGTGCGGTTAGGGAGCGCATAGGAGAAGCGGGCATAGTGGGACTTGGCGGCGCGGGGTTTCCTACTCTCGTCAAGCTCAGTCCCTCCAAACCCGTGGATATTTTGATAATCAACGCCGCCGAGTGCGAGCCTTATCTCACTTGCGATTACAGAGTTATGCTGGACAGAACGGAGGAATTTGTCAAGGGAGTAAAAATACTTTCAAGCTGTCTGGGCGTCGCGCGCACCGTGATAGGTATAGAAGAAAACAAAATGGAGGCTTATGAAAAGCTGCGCGCCTTCGACGGGTTTGAGCTGATTCTGCTTGAAAAGAAATATCCGCAGGGCGGAGAAAAGCAGCTGATTTACGCCTGCTGCGGCAGAGTGGTTCCCGCAAAGGCTCTTCCCATGGACGTCGGTGTCGTGGTGCAGAATGTCGCCACCGCGCTGGCGGTTTACGAAGCAGTGGAAAAGGGCAAGCCTCTTTACGAGCGTGTGGTTACCGTTAGCGGCAAGGGAGTTGCGGAGCCTAAAAACCTGCTTGTAAAAACGGGAACGCTTTTCGAGGAGGCGCTGGATTTCTGCGGCGGAATTTCCGAGGACACGCAAAAGCTGATTGCGGGCGGTCCCATGATGGGTACGTCTCTCTACGATGCGTCGGGTGTTTTCACCAAAACCGATTCGGGGCTTTTGGCGCTGACGGGAGAGGAGGCAAACGTCAGTCAGCCCTCCAATTGCATAAGCTGCGGCGCGTGCGCTAGAGCGTGCCCCATGAATCTTATGCCGATGTACATTGATTTTTACGCGTTGGCGGGCGATTTCAAGACCTCGGAGAAATACGGAACCAATCACTGCATAGAGTGCGGCTGCTGCGCCAACGTCTGTCCCGCAAAGCGTCCGCTCGTGCAAAGCATACGCTTAGCCAAGGCAAAGCTCAGGGAGAAGGCAAAATGAGCAAATTCGTTTATTCCGGTTCGCCCCACGTCACGGGGCGCAGGACGACAAAGGGAATAATGCTGGACGTCGTCATAGCGCTTTTGCCGGCGACGGTTGTCGGCTGCGTCTATTTCGGCTGGAAAGCGCTTCTCATCGTTGCGATAGCGGTGTTGACGGCCGTGCTGACGGAAGTGCTGTACCGCATGATTTTCAACAGAGAAACCTTTAAGGAAGCAATCAAAATAGATTTTTCGAGTGTCGTCACGGGACTGCTTATCGGACTCAATCTGGGCGTGCAGGTGGCTTGGTACGTACCCGTTTTCGCTTCCGTTTTCGCAATCGCCGTTACCAAAATGCTTTTCGGCGGAACGGGAAGAAATCTTTTCAATCCGGCGATTGCAGGCAGAATTTTCGTATTCATCAGCTTTTTGTCCGTGATGACCAAGTTCGACACTCTGCCGGGCGGCGCGGAGCTTGTCGGGGCTACGCCTTTGGGAAACCTGCTTGCCGAGGGCAGCGCGGGCGTGAGCAATCTCGATTTGTTTTTGGGGCGCGGCGTCGCAGGCTGCATAGGCGAAACGTGCAAGGCTGCGTTGATTGCCGGCGGACTTTATCTCGTTGCCAGAAGGGTAATCAACGGACTGTATCCGTTGATTTACATTGCGGTTGCGGGGCTTTTCACCGTTGCATTGAAGGGCAGCTTTTCGTATTTTCTGCCCACTATCCTGTCGGGAGGGCTTATGCTCGGCGCAATCTTCATGGCAACCGACTACGTAACCACCCCCAACACCTTCTGGGGCAACGTGCTTTACTTTGCCATGCTCGGCTTGCTTACGGCGGGACTGAGGCTTGCGGCGGAGATAGAGACCGTTTCCTTCTCCATTTTGATTATGAACATCATCTGTCCGTTAATCGACAGATATATCGTGCCCCGTCCCTTCGGAAAGCGCAGGGAAAGAAAAGAAAAGGAGGCAAAAGCATGAAAGGCAGAGAGTTTTTTTCAAGCGCGTCCTTCAAATCGATAGTAGTGCTGATTCTAATCGCCGTCGTGCTGGGAGGCGCGCTTAGTATACTCAACGACGTGCTCTACGTATCGGCGGAGGAGGAAGTAAACCGCGCAATCAAAAAGATTTACGGCAGAGAAATCGGCTGGGAGGAAAAGGAGCTTGACTCCGAGTTTTCGTCAAACGAAGACTACGGCGAAATAAACACCGTATATCTTTTGGAGGACGGAAATTATCTCGTTCAGTCGACGGGCGCGGACGGATACAAAAAGGGAACGGTCACGCTTTGGGTGGTGCTTTCCTTTGACGGCGGACAATTGAAGGGAATAGAAAAAATTTCCTACGCGGGCAACCAATCCCAAAGCCTTATGTCCAAATTCGGCGACGAGCAATACAAAAAATATCTTGAAGATTTCGACGGAGGGTACTTTGATTCCTCCGATTCGCGGTATATCGTGGGCGGAGCAACCTACACGTCGCACGCGATTACAAATTCGGTAAACATGGCGTTGTTTTACGCCGAAAACGCTTTGGGAGGAAATGCAGATGAGAGTTAAGGATATAGCTCTGGACGGCGTGGTTCGGCAGAATCCCACGTTCAGGCTGGTTCTGGGCACCTGTCCCACGCTTGCGCTTACTACAGCCGCCTTCAACGGCATAGGCATGGGGCTGTCGGTTACTTTCGTTCTTATATGCAGCAACGTGTTCGTTTCTCTTTTGCGGAAAATAATACCCGACAAGGTGCGTATTCCGGCTTTCGTCCTGATTATCGCCACATTCGTCACCGTCGTACAGATGGTTCTCAAAAAATTTATGCCGGATTTGTACGATTCGCTGGGAGTATTTCTGCCGCTGATTGTCGTCAACTGCATTATTCTCGCTCGCGCGGAGTCCTTTGCGAGTCACAACAAGGTGGGCTATTCGGCGCTTGACGGTCTGTTTATGGGACTCGGCTTTACCGCCGCGCTCACGCTTATGGGCGCGTTCAGGGAAATTCTCGGCAACGGCACCTTTTTCGGCATAAAGCTGTGGGATTTTCAAATAGCGTTTTTCAGCTCGGCGGCGGGAGCCTTTCTTACCTTCGGGCTGTTTATCCTAATATTCAACGTGATTTACAACGCCGCAAACAACAGGGCGAAGCACAAGCACGCCTTGCATGAAAACGGAAGCGCAACCGAAAAGAGCGCTCAGGAGGCATGATATGGCAATCGGCGCGTTGATTATCGGTGCTGTTTTCGTAAACAATCTTATATTGGTGCAGTTTCTCGGTATTTGTCCTTTTCTCGGCGTTTCCAAAAAGGTGGAGTCCGCGTTCGGCATGGGCATGGCGGTCATATTCGTCATGACGGTCTCCTCGCTCATTTCCTTCGCGCTCTATCAGTATGTTCTTGTGGCGCTCGGGTTGGAGTATCTGAAAACCATAGTTTTTATTTTCGTCATTGCAGGTCTGGTGCAAATCCTGGAAATGGTGCTTAAAAAATTCGCTCCCGCGCTTTACAGGTCGATGGGCGTTTATCTGCCGCTTATTACAACCAACTGCGCAATCCTCGGCGTTGCCGAGCTTAACATAATGGGAGGATACACCCTGCTCACCGCAACTCTCAACGGCTTGTTTTCGGGGGTGGGCTTTACGCTTGCAATAGTATTGCTCGCGGGACTGCGCGAAAAGCTGGACAAGCTCCCCATAGCCAAGCCTCTCAAGGGCTTTCCGATAACGCTGATTACGGCTTGCTTTATGGCGATGGCGTTTTACGTTTTCAATTCCGTCACGCTCGGAGGTTGACATGGAATCGTTGATGTTGTTCAAGGATATAAATTGGAAAAGCTTCGGAATCGTAGTCGCGATTATGGCGGGCATAGCGATATTTTTCGCAATGCTGATAATAATAATTTCACGTTTTTGCGAAGTTAAGGGCGATCCGAGAGTTCCCGAAATCGTTTCACATCTGAGCGGAGCTAACTGCGGCGGCTGCGGACATCCCGGCTGCGAAGGGTTTGCGCGCGCGCTGGTTGAAGGCAAGGCAAGTCTTGACGATTGCGGTCAGACAACAAAAGCCAACAAAATAGAAATTTCCAACATACTCGGAATAAATTATTCCGGCGGAGAGGAGACCGTGGCGGTGGTGGCGTGCTGCGGAGGCATAGCCTGCGACGACAAATATTCCTATCAGGGTTACGGAAGCTGTATTTCGCAGCAGCTGCTTGCGGACGGCAGAAAAAAGTGCGAGGTGGGGTGCATGGGCGCAGGCAGCTGCGTGGACGTATGCCCCAATTTTGCCATTCAGGTTCACAAAGGGGTGGCGGCAGTAGACAAGGATTTGTGCATAAGCTGCGGGCTGTGCATACGTACCTGCCCCAAAAATCTTATAAAGCGCATACCCAAATCGGCAAAGGTTTACATTGCGTGTTCCTCTCAGAACAGGGGCAAGGACGTTATGGACGTGTGCAAGGCGGGCTGCATAAGCTGCGGTCTGTGCCAAAAGGTTTGCCCTCACGACGCAATACATCTTGTCAACAACGTGCCGATAATCGATTACGGCAAATGTACTGGATGCATGACCTGTCTTGAAAAGTGTCCTCGCAAGTGCATAAGAAAATGCTGATTGACAGGCGTTAAAAAATTGTTTTAAAGAAAAATGCCGTGTGAATATTTCAAAAAAGGTATTTACAGGGCATTTTTTTTATGCTATGATAAACGTGCAAACGAGAAAAATGCGGAACGGTGAAGAAAAATGATTGAAGCAAACAAAATTGTCGAAAGAATAGGTCTGATAGACCTCGGTTCAAATACGGCTCGTCTCGTCATATTCGACGTGCTTGAAGGCGGCTACTTTATGGTGGCGGACGAAATGGTGGAAGCGGTGCGTCTCGGAGAAACGGAGATATACGGCTCGCTCAAACAGACGCGGGTTATGCAGGCAATAAACACGGTAAAGGTGTTCAAAAAGCTTTGCGCTGTGTTCCGCGTGGACAAAATTCTCGCCGTGGCGACAGCGGCGGTGCGTCGCGCGAAAAATCAACGCACCTTCCTCAACGAGATGTTCGGCTCTACGGGACTCAAATTCAAAGTGGTTTCCGAAGAGGAGGAGGCCAATCTCGTCTATCAGGGCGTGATAAATTCGATGGAAATCCCCAAGGGGCTGATTATGGAAATAGGCGGCTCCGGTACCAAATTCGTGTATTACAACCGCCGCAACATTCTGCATACGGAGGTTTTTTCCTTCGGCGCCGCGACGCTTGCGGAAATGTTCGGAGGAGCGGACGTCGCTCCGGAGGAGACGGAACGCAAGGTCGCGGAGTTTTTCAGGCAGCAGCTCGAAACGGTCGATTGGCTGGACGAGCTTGACCCTGAAACTCAGTTTATAGGCGTGGGAGGCTCTTTCAGAAATCTTTCCGCGCTGGCTCGCCGTATGCGCAAGTATCCGCTCGACATGACGCACAATTACAATCTGCCCGTAACGGACCTTAACGCGATATGCGATATGCTGAGAACCGCAGACCCATCCAAAAAGAACAGGATAAAGGGCTTGACCTCTGTGCGCGCGGACGTTTTCCCCTGCGCTCTGACGGCGATAAAATGCGTTGCCGACACGTTGGGCTTTTCCAAAATAATCACCTCCGCGTGCGGTTTGAGGGAGGGTATAATGTTCAATTACGCCGTGCCGCTTACGCTGGAAAAGCCGATAACCGACGTGCTCGGGCACAGCATACTGACTTATCTGAATTATCTTGGCTGCAACGTGGCGCACGCCGAGCAGGTTTACAATCTGACGATACAGCTGTTCAAGCAGTTGAGAGTGCTGCACAAATTTCCCCGTATGTACGTGCGGGTGCTGCGAGTGGCGGCTCTGTTGAACGAGGTGGGCAAGACCTTCAAATATTACGACAATGCGCGACACGCCGCGTATATGATACTCAACTCCAACCTTTACGGCATTTCCCACAGGGACATCGTGCTTGCGGCTTATGTAACCGACGTATTCAACAAAAACGAGGCTCCGCTCACCGATTGGGACAAGTTCAGGGAAAAGGGCATAATAACCGACGAGGACGTGGAGGCAGTCAAAAAGCTGGCGGTGATTTTGGGGCTTGCGGTTGCTTTTGACAGAAGCAACGCGGGAGTTATCATGGAAATCAACTGCGACGTGTTGGGCGACAGCGTTATCATGAAAACGGAGGTCATAGGCGACACCACGCTGGAAATGCGGGACGCCAACAGATGCGTTACGGACTTCCGCAAAGTGTTCAAAAAAAATCTCGACATTATCTGAAAGAAGATGAAAACTGTGCTTGCGTCTGCCTCTCCCCGCAGGAGAGAACTTTTGAAAAGCATACTTACGGATTTTTCCGTGCACCCTTTTTCGGGGGAAGAAAATCTGCCGCCCGACAAGCCCGCTCGGTACGTCAAATCGCTTGCCGCTTTGAAAGCCTGCGAGGTTGCTCGGCTTTTTCCCGACGCGACGGTTATCGGAGCGGATACGGTTGTCGTCTTCGGCGGCAGAATCATAGGCAAACCCAAGGACGAAAAGCAGGCTTTCGACATACTGAAAGAACTGTCGGGCAAGACGCACTCGGTTTACACGGGCGTGTGCGTCGTGCGCGGAGGAAAGAAAAAGGCGTTTGTGCGAAAAAGCAGGGTGCTGTTTTTTCCCCTTACGGACGAACGGATAAACTCTTATATCGCTACCGGTTCGCCTATGGACAAGGCGGGCGCTTACGGCATACAGGACAGCGGCTTTGTCAAAAAAATCCGCGGCAGCTATTCCAATGTTATGGGACTGCCTGTGGAAAAGCTGCGCAAAATACTTAAGAAAGAGGAACGAAATGGCTAAATACGAGCTGATTGCGGACATAGGAACCGATTTTGTCAATATGTCTTTGAAAAACGCGGATTTTGTTTTGCGGGAGCCTGCGCTGGTTTTGGCGGACGCCCGCAACGAAAGCGATTTTCTTTCCGCGGGACTTGCCGCCAAAAAGGCAGCCGACTCGGAAAACTCGAAGCTTGTCTATCCTTTCGCCGAGGGCTGCGTCGCGGACAAAAAAGCCGCCGATTTTTTTCTGCGGAAGGCAATGGAAAAGCTTCTGCCGTCCACGGCGTTTCCCCCCAGAGTGGACGTTTGCTGTCTTGTGCCTGTCGGCTCGGGCAACGGCGAAAAAAAGGTTCTGGAAGAAATTTTCAACAATATAGGCGTCAAATCGGTCAGATTCAAAGAGTCCGTGCTTGCCGCCGCCGCAGCCTGCTTCAAGGAGTTTGACAAAAGAGCGGGAATTGTAGTGGACATAGGCTCCTCAGTGACCGACCTTGCGGCGGTGAGAGAGGACAAAATCGTTGCGGGCTGTTCTTTTTATATCGGAGGAGCGTATTATACGCAGCAAATTTCCGATTACGTTCTGAAAAAATACGGGCTGCAAATAACCTTTGCCGAGGCGGAAAAGCTCAAACTCAAATGCGCGGGACTTTATCCCAACGACGTTTCTTTCGGCACGGTGGCGGGACTCAACATAAACAAGGGCGCAGCGGAAGAAATAACTGTCACCGCGCGGGAAATTTACGACGTTTTGGCAGCTCTTACCGACAAGCTGTGTCAGGTCGTGACAAGCCTTTTGCTCACCGTTCCTCAGGAAACGAGCGCTTATTTCAAGGAAAGCCCGATTTTTCTCTGCGGCGGCGGCGCTCAGCTGTCGGGTATGGAAAAATATTTTTTCGACAAAATGAATATGGGCGTGCTTGTTCCGTCGGACAGCTTTCTCGCAGCGGTAAAGGGCGCCAAGCTCCTTTTGTGAATTGTAATTTTTGTTTTTCAAACGCCTCTAAAAAGAGGCGTTTTTTCGTGGATTTTATTTTTATATAAATTTATTTGTCGAAAAACGCGAAAAAATTTGTCCGAAAACGTCTGATTTTGCGGCTTGCCTTCGGTCTTGGCTCCTTTGATGTATAATTGAACGAAAGAGGTTTTGCTTATGGCAATAAAAATAGCCGTGCTCGGCGGCAAGGGAGGAGTTGGAAAAACCACGGTTACCGCCAATTTAAGCTACGCGCTGGCGGGCAAGTCGCTGAGGGTGGCGGCGGTCGATTCGGACACGGGGCTTAACTGTCTCAACAAAGCGTTTCGCCAGCCCAAGCCGTTGTTCTATTTGAACGACGTGCTGACGGGACGATGCAGAATAAGGCAGGCGCTTTCTCAGAGCGAAACGCGTCAGTCCTGTTATGTTTTGAGCTTGAAGGAAGACACGTCTCCTCCCGCGCAGAATATACGCGCGCTTTTTAATCAGATGGAGCAGATGTTCGATTATATTCTTGTGGATTGCCCTCCGGGGCGCGGTTCGGATACGGAAAGAGTATTCAAGTGCTGCGACCATGCGATAGTGGTGTTTACCCCGCATCCGAGCGCCGTCAAGGGAGCGGCAGCCGTCATAGAGTCCTTGAAGCCTTACGATTATCTCAAAATTTATTCCCTTCTCAATATGGTGCGCGGAGACCTTGTCAAAAGCGGCGTCATACCCACGCCCTTCGAGCTGTTCAATATGCTCAAAGCGTCGCCTCTGGGGCTGGTTCCCGAATCCGACGAAATAGGGTTTTCCCCTGTCGCCCAAAGCGAAATTTTCGATATAATCGCCAACAATCTGCACAACGGCAGAAGCGATATATTTGACTGCGTAAGGCAGTATTCCGGTTTTTGGGGCAAATTGAAAAGCAAAATGAAACGCAACGCATAATCGGTCGGGCGCGCTCATATATTATCCCAAAGAAATGTTTTTTCGGAGGTAAGGCACGATGTATGACGACGAAAGCGTGGCAAGGTACGATTGCGAGGCGACGGAAGAGGATTGGCTGGAAATAAGCTACACCAAAAGACACTATATAGACGACGAGGATGATTTTGCCGCGCCCGCTGCGGTTTTGCCGCACCGCATAAGAAATAAAAAGAAAAGCGGCAGGCGTTCCGCAGGGAAAGGCGAGGTCAGAAAATGGGTGTACCGCGCGGCGGCTCTTGCCGTCATGGCAGGGCTGTTGATTGCCATGCGCTTTGTGGACAGCGGTTTTGTGGGCGACGTCTTCAAAACGGCAAAGGAAACCTATACCACTTCTCTGATAAGCGCGTTTACCGCAAAAACCGATTCCGACACGATAAATATACCGATAAACTACAATGTGGAAAGCGTAGCCGACGGAAACGTGGTCTTGGGAGGCGGCATGCTTTCGCTGAGTCTTACCGACGGCAAGGTGGAGGACGTTACCGAAAACAGCGTGACGGTGCGCGTTTCGGACGACCTGTGCGTGGTTTACGGCAACCTGAGCGCCGTATTGGTTGCAAACGAGCAGAATCTGGCATATATGGACGTAATCGGAAAATACGAGGGCAGCACCACCGTCAACCTCTTGTACAAGGGCGAAAAAATCACCGACATAACGGCGGGGGGGGGGGGAGGG
>FR900999.1:122379-186297 GCA_000437915.1 Subdoligranulum sp. CAG:314
GCCCCGACATAACGGCGGTTGACTACACGCTTACATGGCAGGTCTGAAATTCAGGATTTTAAAAAGCTTCTGGCTTCTGCTGGCATTTTCCCTGTTTATCAGGCAGGCGTATATCTTCGGACTTTACACATTGAGTGTGCTGATACATGAATCGGCACACTACTTTGTTGCCAAAAAATGCGGCTACAAGTGCAATTGTATAGCGGTTTCCGCCTTCGGCGCCGTCCTGTACGGCGAATTCGACAGCGTTGACAACCGAGACGGCGTCAAAATCGCGCTGGCGGGACCTGCGGCAAATGCGGTGTGCGCCTTGGTTTTCGTAGCGCTTTGGTGGATGTTTCCGGCGCTTTACGTTTTCAGTCAGCCCTTTGTCGCCGCAAACGTCTCGCTTTGCCTGATAAATCTGCTGCCCGCCTATCCGCTGGACGGCGGGCGCGTTTTCGTTTCTCTGCTTTCCGCGAAAACCGATTACGCAAAAGCGTTGAAGGTAAGCAAAATCCTTTCGGTGGCGCTGTCTGGCGCGCTGTTTTTTGTTTTTCTGTGTATGTGCTTTGCGGGCGTGCCCAATTTTTCTTTGGGATTGTTTGCGGTCTTCGTCCTGTCCGCCGGGCTGTCCGAAACAAAGGGCGAAATTTTCAGCAAGCAAATAGTTTTCGAGGTTTACAAAAAGAGATTGGACAGGGGAGTGGAAAAAAAGACGCTGGTGTTTTCGGAGGAGGCGACGCTTAAAAGCGTTGCCAAAAGAATGTCGCACCACTTTGTTTATCGGATAGAGGTGGTGGAGGCAAAGGACGGAGAGGTAAAAAAAGTCTTTTCGCACGCACAGTTCCTCAATCTTCTTTCCTCCCATGCGCTTGACACTCCGTTGAAAGAGTTGTTATAATCTCTTTTATGAAACTTTCGGAATCGATAAGCAAACCGGCAAGGTATACGGGCGGGGAGTACGGCGCGCCCGATACCTCGAAGCCATTCGATACAAGCGTGTGTCTTTGCTTTCCCGACGTATATGAAGTAGGGATGAGCAATCTGGGCACACGCATACTTTATTTTCTCATGAACGGCCTTGACGGCGTCGTGTGCGAAAGATGCTATGCTCCGTGGACGGATTATGCCGATTTTCTAAGAGACGAGGGCAGTCCGCTTGTCAGTCTGGAAAACAAAAAGCCTTTTAAAGACTTCGATTTCGTCGGTTTTTCGCTTCAGTACGAATTATCTTATTCCAATATGCTTCTTATGCTGGACCTTGCCGGCTTTCCGCTGCTTGCAAAGGACAGGGGAGACGAGTTTCCCATTGTCATCGCGGGCGGTCCCTGCACGGTCAATCCGGAGCCCGTAGCGGCGTTTGTCGATATTTTTATGCTGGGCGAGGGGGAAACGCCTTGGCCGCAGCTGCTCGAATTGTACAAGCTCAACAGAGGCATGAAAAAAAGAGATTTTCTGCGCCTTGCGGCGGATACTCTCGATTGTCTTTATCTTCCCGAGCGCGTAAACGTGCGCACGGAAAATGGCAGAACAGTTGAAGTGCGCTATGAAAAAAAGGTAAAAAAACACAAGGAAAAAAATCTGGACGAGAGCTTTTTCCCCAAAACTGCGCTTGTGCCCAATCTTGAAATCGTCCACGACCGAGCCGTTGCCGAGCTGTTCCGCGGCTGCGCCAACGGGTGCAGATTTTGTCAGGCGGGCTTTATTTACCGCCCGGTCAGGGAGCGTTCTCCGGATACGGTTGTCGCTATTTGCCGTTCTTTGCTTTTGAGCACGGGCTACGACGAGCTTTCGCTCAACAGTCTTTCGACGGGTGATTACAGCGGATTGAAGGAGATTGTGACCCGACTCAAACCCTTTGTCAAAGAGCGCGGAGTAAAGCTCAGCCTGCCGAGTCTGAGAATGGACAGCTTCGACGGCGAGACGGCGGATACGGAGCGAAAAAGCTCTCTTACCTTCGCGCCCGAAGCGGGAACGCAGCGCCTGCGAGACGTTATAAACAAAAACATAACGGAGGAGAATATCTTTAACACTCTCGCTCAGGCGTTTGAAAGAGGGTATTCGTCGGTAAAATTTTATTTCATGCTCGGTCTGCCCACCGAAACGGACGAGGATGTGGATGGCATAGTAAATCTGGCGGCTGCGGTGAAAAAGCTGTACAGGGAGCGCAGAACGTCGGGAAAGGAGCTGCGACTGAGCATTTCCGCGGCGACCTTCATACCCAAGCCCTTTACGCCTTTCCAATGGGAGGGATTTGCCCAAAGGGAGGACATAGAGCGCAAGCAAAGCTATCTCAAATTCCGTCTTAAAAAGCTGGGGGTGGGCTTTTCCTACCACGATTACGACACGTCTTTTATGGAAGCGCTGCTTGCGCGCGGAGGACGCGAAATGAGCGCGGTGCTTTTGGAGGCTTATAGCGGAGGAGCCCGCTTCGATTCTTGGGACGAGCATTTTGATTTCAAAATATACGACGCCGCGCTGAAAAAATGCGGTACAGACGTCGGCGCCGTCGTCGGCAAAAAATCCTTCGACGAAGTTCTGCCTTGGGATTTCGTAGACGTTGGCGTGGAAAAAAGTTATTTGAAAAGAGAAGCGGAAAGGGCTTACGCCGCAAAGACCACTCCGTCATGCCTTAAACAATGCAACGGCTGCGGACTGCAAAAGGAGGGATTGTGCAAATGATAGCAATCAAATATGCCAAGCGTTATCCTTTGTCTATGATTTCACAGTCCGATATGCTCAACGTAATAAAAAGAATTTTGACGCGGGCGGGCGTAAAGGTCGAATATTCGGCGGGCTTCAATCCGCATATGCTTCTGTATTTTTCGCCCGCGCTTTCGCTGGGCATAGAGAGCGAGTGCGAATACGTTTGCGCCGCCGCGGGATATGCGCCCGATTTGATAGAAAAACTCAATGACGCGGCTCCGTCTGGTTTCGAGTGCCTCAAAGTTTTTTCTTTGCCCTGTGAACCCAACCTTACCGCGAGGTCTTACGCCGCGCATTATGTGTTCAAAGCGCGCGGACTTGGAAAGCAGAAACTTTCTTCCATTGCGGGAAACCCCGATTTTACCGTCTTGTTCAAGGACAAGAACGGTGAAAAAGTCAAATCCGCCGGCGAAAAAATCTATATGCTCAAAGCTGTCGGCGATGACGCCGCGGAAGCCGTGCTTGCCTGCGGCAACGACAATCTGCGCGCCGACAGAGTGTTGAAGCAGCTGTGTGCGGATTTTTCTCTCGATTGGGACGCCGCAACGGTAACCAAAATCAGACTGCTGCTTGACGGAGCGGAGGACGCGGACGAATTTCTTTTGAAGCTGCAAAAAAACGCGGCCGCAGCTTGCAAAAATTGAAGAAAATGCGAAAGCCGAACAAAACTTGTCCGGCTTTTGTCGATTAAAGATAGTATTTCATGTCTTCGATTATCTGTTCGAGATATTCGATAACGTCGCGCGCAAGCGTCATGGTTTCGGGATTTATTTCGGGCGTATGCCTTAAAAGCTTGCCAAGCTCCACGATGCCGTTGGTGCTGCCCAAAATAATCATCTCTGCGGATTTCGACACCGAATCGTCCGCGAGCATTTTCATTTTTATGCTTGCTTTTGCGAAAAATTGTCCCGCGCCGAATTTTTCCTCCAAAGTGCTGCCGATTTTGTCCGCAAGCTCGTCGCAGCGCTTGGCAAATTCGGTGTAGCGTCCGACCTGCTGTTTTAAAATCTCCACAAACTTGTCGTTTTTCATGTTGGGTATGACTGTTTCCGTGGAGTGAATCGCCATAGTGACAACCTTTTTGAGCGAATTTAAAACCTTTATGGAATTGACGTAATTGGTATTTTCGCCGCTGCCGTTCCAATCGTAATTTACGTAATCCGTGTTTTTGACGCCGCCCGAGCGTTTATTCGTATCTGCCATCGTTTTCCACCTCGTTGTAGGAGTCGGTAGAGGGGATGCGCTTGGAGTTGTAAAACTCCTTCACCGAGCCGTTGTCGGGCGCCTTTTCCGAAGGCGTTTCGTAAGCCTCGTCAAGGTCCTGACTCAATTTGCTCGACGCGAGCACCTCTTTGTTGAGAAACACGGGCGTAACCGTGTCGCCGTACTGTTCGGTTTCGGGAAGAGCCTGAAACGTGCCCTTGTTGTTTTCGTGTCTCATGCCGTCCTTTGAGTCGGACACGTCGCGGGCGTTGTTTACGGACTGCGCAAACTGCTCCTGGTAGTCTGCCACGGGCTGGTTTTCCCCGTCCTTGTCGATGTAAGCGTCGCTGTAATTGAACCATTTGTTGCGCGCCGTTTCGGGGTGCGCGTTGTAATTGTTGCCGTGAATATCTTTTTCGGACATAATAATTCTCCTTTTTACGGTTTTTGTTTTTAGTATTTGCATCAAATTCAAAAACATACGGAAAAAAGCGGCAAAATATTTGACAAGCCGTCCGCCTTGTGATAAAGTATTCGGGAGCCGCTTAAGACGGGTTTTTTTCAAGCGCATTTTTGCCGCCCGATTGCTTAGCGAGACTGGACAGAGGAGGTAGAACCATGTACGCAATTATCCTTACGGGCGGAAAGCAATACCGTGTCGAAAAGGACATGAGACTCACGGTGGAAAAGGTTTCCGCAGAGGTGGGCGAAAAGGTGAGCTTTAACGCGCTTATGTACGCCGACGACAAACAGACGCTTATCGGCGCGGACGCCGCCAAGGTCAAGGTCGAGACGGAAGTTGTGGAGCACGGAAAAGGCAGGAAGCTTACGATATTCACTTACAAAGCCAAGAAGAATATCCGCAAAAAGCAAGGTCACAGACAGCCTTTTACCACGCTTAAAGTAAACAGCATCACGGTCGGCTGAGATGACCGAAATAAAAGTCACAAAAAAGAACGGCTCCGTCGTCAGAGTGGTGTGCGACGGTCACACGGGTTACGGAGTCGAAGGCGAGGACATAGTTTGCGCCGCTTTGTCCAGCATAGTGCAGACGGCGCTGCTCGGACTGCTTGCGGTCGCCCGCGTCAACGTGAATTTTGTCAGAGACGACGGCGACGGACGTTTGGAATTTTCCGTTCCCGAGCTTGACGAGCGCATGAGACACGACGCCGACGTTATTCTGGACACTATGCTGTGCGGAGTTTCGGATTTGAGAGAGGCGTATTCGGACTTTATCGATTTGGAGGTCAACTGATGTTTATCAACATTCAATTGTTCGCCCACAAAAAGGGAATGGGCAGTTCAAAAAACGGCAGAGACAGCGAAAGCAAAAGATTGGGCGCCAAAAGAGCGGACGGTCAGGCTGTGCTTGCCGGCAATATACTCGTTCGTCAGCGCGGCACAAGGATTCATCCCGGCAACAACGTAGGCTTGGGCAAGGACGACACCTTGTTTGCATTGATTGACGGCGTAGTCAAATTTGAACGCAAGGGCAAAGAAAAGAAACAGGTCAGCGTTTATCCCAACGACTGAGAAAACAGAGACATTAAGGGGCGGCTTAAACCGCTCCTTGTTTTTTAGGAGAAAAAGATGAAAGCGCAAAAGACGGAAAACGGAATAACCGTGTTGCAGGCCGATTGCTTCAACCCGCGGGATATATTGGAGTGCGGGCAGATTTTCAGGTTCGACAGGGACGGCGAGGGGAATTATCGCGTCTTTTCTCTCGACAGGTACGCCGAAATAAAAAAGACAAACGACGGATACTTCATATCGACGGACTCTCCCGATTATTTCTACGATTTTTTCGATTTGGACAGGGATTACGGCGTGATTTGCGAAAAGCTGTCCTCCTCTTACGACGTGATGAAGCGCGCTGTCGAATTCGGCAGAGGTATAAGAATACTCAGGCAAAATCTCGAAGAAATGATTTTTTCCTTTATCATTTCCGCCAACAACAACATAAAGCGCATACAGCTCATCATCGGCAGGATATGCGAGGCGCTCGGAGAAAAGACGCCTTTCGGCTACGCTTTTCCGTCGGTGAAAAAATTGGCGGAAGTGAGCTCTCCCGATTTCTATTTCCGTCTCGGGGCGGGGTACCGCGCGCCTTATATTTACGAAACGGCAAATGCTTTGAAGGACGGCTTTGAATTGGACAGGCTCAAAGAACTCGACTCTGTCAAAGCGCGCAAAGCGCTGCTTGATTTAAAAGGCGTAGGAGCAAAAGTAGCCGACTGCATAATGCTTTTCGGACTTAATCGTTTCGACGTGTTCCCAGTGGACACCTGGGTGAAAAAGGTTTACCACCGTTATTTCGAGACGGGCTTGAAGGACTCTGAGATTTCGACCTTTTTCGTGAATACCTTCGGCGATTTGTCGGGCTTTGCCCAACAATATCTTTTTTATTTCCTGCGAACTATGGACAAAGGCGGAAAAATGTAGTATAATACGCTTATTCGGAGGTGCATAATGCTTAAAGAATTGAATATCGCGCTGTTTGCGGACGCCGACAACTGCGGTTTGGAGTACAGTCATTTTGACAACACGCTTTTCCAGCTCAACGAGATGGGGAACGTCGTGTACGGAAAAATTTACGGCGTGTCCGACAGAAAACATAAGGAAATCATCAACGATATAAACAAATTCGGTTTTGATATGGCGCCGGTAATGAGAGTGAAAAAACGCGGCTCCAAAGTTTTCGACAACCGTATTTTAATCGACGTCATGGACGAGGTGCTTTCAAACGGCAATATCGACGCGGTATGCATCGTCGCCGCGCGCGCGGACATGGTGCCTCTTTACAGCAGACTGCACAAGCTGGGCGTTAAAATAGTGGCGTTGGACAATGTGGACGACGAAAGCCTTGCCTTTGTGGACGAGGTGCTTGACATAGGTCTTGTGGACGTAATCAAGCTTCCCAAGCCCGCGACTCACGCCGCAGCGCCTGAAACGACCGAAAAAACGGAGGAGACGGCTCCCGACGTGCAAAACGAAAACGTGCAAAACGAAGTTGAAACAAATGCCGCTCCCGCAGAGGTTGAAGACAACGGCTTGTCCGAAGCGCAGAGCGCACAGTCGGTGGTTTCGGCAAAGCCCGACGAGGATGCGGAAATTCTTAAACAAATCGAGGAGGTCAAGGCGCAGCAAACGCCCGTTTCCAACGACGACGAGCAGCTTCTCGACGAAATCAAGAAGCTTCTTGAAGAATTTAATACGGAAAGCGATTGAGCAGCAAAGCTCGGCGGTCCTTTAAGGGACCGCTTTTTGTTTGTTCCGCAAGTTAAAAAACGCTCTCCGCTTTCATATAATAGAACGAAAGCGCCGTACGGCGCGAAAAGGAGAGCAGGTGAGAAAGTTTGACTCAGAGGTGGCTAAGATTCTCGATTTGGAATTGGCGGCGTTGGTCAATTCCTTCAAATACTCCGTTTACGGGGGGCATACCGTAGTCGTCGAGGGACACAGGGGACTCGTGAGCTTTTCCTCAGAAAAAATTATTTTCAGGTTGGGAAAAACCGAGCGCCTCGAAATAATCGGTGAAGAAATATCAATAAAACAGCTTACAAAAAATTTCACCGTCGTAACGGGAAAAATCAAGGGGGTTTCAAATGGCTGAAAAGAGCTCTTACGCTACATATCTTGTGGAGGGGCTGAATACCGAAAAAAACCTTAATTTTCTCTGCGGAAACGGTATTTGTCTGTACGAGGTAAAAAAAATAAACAAAAAACAATACTTTGTGACCGTCCCCTTCAAGGAACGCAAAAAGTTGATTGCTTTATTGAAAAATAGGTGCTATAATATAAAATTGATAAAAAGCGGCGGCTTTTTGGGATTTTTGGAAAAAATCAAAACGCGCTTCGTGCTCGCGGCGCTTGTGTTCGCGGCTTTCTGCGGTTTGTTCGTCGCAAGCCGTTTCGTGTGGGACATAGAGGTGAACGGAGACGCGGACGCGGCGGCGGTGCTTGCCGTGCTCGAAGAAAAGGGCATAAAAAAGGGCTGTCCGCTGTCGCGGATAAACATAGACGAAACGGAAAATTTCCTTTCCTCGCGCATAGAAAGCAGTATGTATTGTCTGCTTGACGTCGAGGGCTGCCGCCTTTACGTCACGGTCATAGAAAGGGAATCCGCGCCTCCCGTCGTGGATTTGAATCAACCCGTGGATTTGGTTTCGGAGTACGACGGAGTGCTCACAAGGCTGCTCACCGTTTCCGGTACGCCCGCGGTAAACGTGGGGGACAGGATAAGCAAGGGACAGGTAATAATAAGCGGCGTGCGCACCTACAACGACGGAACCACCGCTCCCGTGAGGGCGATGGGCGAGGCGTGGGCGACGGTCGAGTGCACGGGCGAGGCGGTTTTTTCCGAAACCAAAACCGTGCTTGAGGAAACGGGAGATTTTTATTATACGACGTATATAGGCTTGTGGGGCTACGATTCGATTCCCAAGGAAAAGAAAAAATACGAGTTCAGCAAATTCGAGGACGAGGTTTTCAGGCTTTTCCCGCTTGGTATCAGGGTAGTCAGGCGACGGGTAGCGGAGTTGAAGGAGAGGACTGTTTCCGCGTCCATAGAAGAGAGTCTGCCGGCATTGAGGGAGGAAGCGTTGAGAAATGCGCTTAAAAACGCGCCTTTCAAGCAATACGACAGAGTCGAATACGTTACGTTTAAGCGTGACAACAAAACGGTCGTAAGGGCAATAATATACGGCGACGTTAACATAATAGGTTTAAACGAAGGAGATAAAGAGTTTGGCAAAAAAGACGGCGAAAATTAACGCGGGCTCGGTTGACGCTTTGATAAAGCTGTTCGGCTCGTGCGACGAAAACATCAACATGATAAAGGACAAGCTCGACGTCGAGGTGGTGAACAACAAGGGAGAATTCTGTTTTTCGGGCGAAGAGGAAAATGTGGACGCCGCTCTCGAGGTGACGAAAAAATTGCTCAACTACATCGGCAAGGGCGAGGAAGCGGATATAGGCAGGGTGAGCTACATCTGCGACTGCGCTCTCGACGGTCGTCTTGACGAAATCGACCAGCTTTTGAACGACGTAGTGGCGGTTACCTTTCGCGGCAAGCTGATAAAAAGCAAGACCGTAGGGCAGAAAAAATATGTGGACGCGATTAAAAAAAACACCGTGACAATCGGCGTCGGACCTGCGGGTACGGGCAAAACCTATCTTGCCGTGGCGCTTGCCGTGTCGGCGCTCAAAGAAAAAAAGGTGGATAAAATCATACTTACGCGTCCCGCCGTCGAGGCGGGAGAAAAGCTCGGCTTTCTGCCCGGCGACCTTCAGGAAAAGGTAAATCCCTATTTGCGTCCCTTGTACGACGGATTGCAGGAGATGTTGGGGCTTGACAGCTATCAGAAGCTTATGGAAAAGGGGGTCATCGAGGTTGCGCCGTTGGCCTATATGCGGGGCAGGACGCTCAACAACGCTTTTATCATTCTCGACGAGGCGCAGAACACCACGCGCGAGCAGATGAAAATGTTTTTGACAAGACTTGGAGAAAACAGTATAATGGTTGTTACCGGCGACCTGACTCAGATTGACCTGCCCGAAGGCAAAAAGAGCGGGCTTAAAAATGCAGTGACGGTTCTTAAAGACGTAAAGGACATAGCAATCAGATTTTTGTCCGAAAAGGACGTCGTGCGTCATCCATTGGTGCAGGAGATAGTCAAGGCATACGAAAGAGCCGAAAAAAGGCAAGGAGTTTGATTTTTGAAGAACAGGCTGACAAAAAATCAGGCGATATTCTGTATGGCGGCGTATGTCGTTTTTTACGCGCTGCTTACGGCGTGCTGCCTGCTGCTTTTCGTAAGAAAATCCGATGAGGAATTTTTCGTCAAGCTGGGATATTTTATCGTGCTTGCGGTATTTCTCGGCGCGATTTTTCTGTACTTTTATTTCGCGGATATAGAAATTTTAAAGAGCAGACGCAAGCTGCTTGCTGTTATATGCGTTACATTCGTCTGTTTTCTGATTTCGATTTTTATTTCCAAGGTCAACGTATTTCTCTCTCCGTACGCCTTATGCGCGTTGGTTTTGACTTTGCTTCTGGGGCACAGAGTAGCGTTGTTCACGTCTTTGTTCACGGTCATCATATATTTCGTGTCCAATCTGATTTTTACCGATTTGACAGGAGCGGCGCTTTACGGTTCGCTTTTCGAGGCCATTGTAACGATTATTTTGGCGGTTTTCGCGTCCGGCAGGCACATAAAGCGGATACATTACGTTTTTGTGGGCATCAGCATTTCCGTTGTCGCTGCGGCTACGGTCGGGCTTTCGTATCTGTTGTTTTACATTCCCGGATATTCGCCTCTCAAAATCGGCTTGGGAGCCGCTTACGCCGCGGGCAGCGGACTTTTAGACGTTATGCTCATGTTTCTGCTCGTGCCCGCCTTGGAAAGGCTGTTCAATCTGACCACCGATTTCAGGCTTGCGGAGCTTACAAGCACCAACAATCCGCTAATCAAGCGGCTTTTCAACGAGGCGCCCGGTACCTTCAACCACAGCCTTACGGTTGCAAACTATGTCGAGGCGTGCGCAATGGCAATCGGAGAGGATACCTTTCTTGCGCGTGCGGCGGCATATTTCCACGACATAGGCAAGCTGAAAAACCCCAATTATTACGTGGAAAATCAGACGGACGGTCACAACCCGCACGACGAAATTGCACCCGAGCTGAGCGTTTCCTTGCTGAAAAAGCACATAATGTACGGAGTTATGCTTGCAAGGGAATACGGCTTGCCCAAGGAGCTTGAAAGCGCGATAACGGAGCATCACGGCTCGTTTCCCATGAAATTCTTTTATTACAAAGCGAAAAAAATTACGGAAGGCGAGCTTGACCTTAAAAATTATTCATACGACGGTCCCACCCCGACAAGCAAAATCAACGGAATGCTGATGATAGTGGACGCAAGCGAGGCGGCTTTGAGGTCGCTTAACGTAAACGACGCCTTGGCGGCGGAGCGTCTTGTAGACAACATAGTCAAAGAAAGGCTGGATTTGGGGCAATTCGACAACTGCGACCTGACGATGAACGAAATCAACATAGTAAAGCAGACCATAGTGACGACCTACGTCGGCATAAGGCACGAGCGGGTAAAGTATCCCGACGTCAAGCTGTCCGCACCGGAGGGCGAAAAATGAAAATTTATTTTTCGGGAGCGCGTATCGGCGAAAAAAAACTGTTGTCAAAGGTACTTGATTACGCGGTTGAAAATTTGCGTCAGCCGGAGCGGCTTTCGCTTTCGCTCTCTTTTCTCGACGAGGAAAAAATGCGCGCGCTCAACAAGGAAACGCGAGGCGCGGACAAGCCTACCGATGTTTTGAGTTTTCAGTATCTCGACTACATAAAGGCGGGAGAAAAGGTGGATTTGGACAGAAAGGAATATTTCGACGTCGTTACGGGGCTTGTGGATTTGGGAGAAATATATATCTGCCGCAGCATTGCGCGACGGCAGGCAAAGGAGTACGGTCACAGCGTCAAAAGAGAAAAAGCGTTTCTTGCGCTTCACGGTCTTTTGCATCTGCTGGGCTACGACCATGACGGCGGCGAGGACGAAAGGGAAATGTTCGCAATTCAGGAAAATTTCCTTGACGCGCTCGGTTTGAAAAGGAGTTGAGATGAAAAGCGGTTACATTGCAATCGTGGGCAAGGCAAACGCCGGCAAATCCACGCTGTTAAACAGCCTTGTCGGGCAGAAAATATCTATAGTCAGTCCGAAGCCGCAGACCACGCGCGACAATATTACGGGCATATATACGGAGAGCGACTGTCAGATGATTTTCGTGGATACTCCGGGCGCGCTCAGACCGTCCAACAGACTTGGCGACTACATGGTAAAAAACATAGAGGCGGCGACTGTGGACGTTGATTGCGTTTTGCTTGTGCTGGACGGTCACGACGGAATAGACGAAAGCGAGCTGGCTTTGGCGGAAAAATATTCCGCCCTTGACGCGCCGCTGGTGGTTGCCGTCACCAAAACCGACATCACGCAGCCGGAAAAGCTTTTTCCCGAGCTTGAAAAACTCAACTCTTTTCCCAAAATAAGGGAAGTCTTTGCGGTGAGCGCAAAAAAGAACAGAGGCGTGGACGAGTTGAGAAACGGTTTGAAAAAATATCTCGGCGACGAAATCATGTATTTTGCCGAGGACGAGGTGACGGACAGACCTCTGCGTTTTCTCGTGTGCGAGACTCTGCGGGAAAAAATTCTGCTTTGCTGCGAAAGCGAGGTGCCGCACGGCGTGGGCATTATGCTCAACAAAATGGAGTTTGACGAACAGAAGCGCGTTTGGTTCATAGACCAAAACATAATTGTGGAAAAACAGTCCCACAAACCGATTATTTTGGGCAAAAACGGCGCCATGCTCAAAAGCATAGCCACCCATGCGCGCGCAAGCATGGAAAAGCTTTTGGGGGACAGGGTTTTTTTGGAGCTGTGGATAAAGGTCAAGCCTAATTGGCGGGACAATCCGTATATGCTCAATGAAATAGGTTACGACAAAAGCTCCGTTTGAAAGGGTGTGCCCCAAAAATTTTTTAATATACGTCGCCGTTTTCGTATATTTAATTTGCGCGCAACTCAAACTAAAAACGGAGGCTTGTTTTATGCGTGAAAAGGAGCTTTTGTGGGAGATGTTCGTAAAAACGGGAAACCCGTCTTATTATTCTTTGTACAGAAAATTGAGCACCGATGATAGAGAAAATTAAAGCTCTTGTGTTGAGAGCGGCGGATTTTAAGGAAAACGACAAGCTGTTGCTGCTCTACTGCGGCGAATACGGCAAAATCACGGCAAGCATACGCGGCGTAAAAAAGCCCGGCGCCAAGCTGAAATTCGCGGCGGAGCCGTTTTGCTTCGGGGAATTCATGCTTTCGGTCAAAGACGGACGCTACTCCGTGACCAACTGTACGGAAATCGAAAGCTTTTTTTCTTTGCGCGGCGACGTTGTTACATATTGCTGCGCGGGCTGCGTCGTCGAGCAGCTTGCCAATACGGGACAGGAAAATCAGTCGGAGCCGCAGCTTTTGTTGCTTGCGTTGAAGACTCTCAAAGCATTGGAGGAAAAAAACGCGGCTTCCAAGACAATTCTGATAAAATTCCTGCTTGAAAGCATGAAGACGGCGGGGTTCGGTCTTTCCTTCGACAAATGCAGCATGTGCGGCAGCCGCACCTTTGACAGAATGTATCTTAATCTGGATATAGGAGGCGCCGTATGCCCGCTGTGCAAACACGACTGCTCCTCCCGCGAGCTTGACGCAAGAGTTTTCAATTGTCTGCGCACGTTAGATTTGCAGCCCTTTGAGAGACTTTCCGCTCTGAGATTCGACGCATTCGAGAATGATTGTCTAAAAGCTTTGGACGCGTATGTCACGAGCGTTATTAAAAAACTTAACAGCCTGCAAATGTTGTTGAAAATGTAAAATTTTTTATTAAAACCCAAAAAAGTCACTCAATCTGTTGTTAAAGGCGAAAATATTTGTTAAAATGTAAAGCGGTCTTGATGGCAAAGACCGCGTTTTTTATGCAATTACTATATGGAGGAAGATATATGACAAAGTACGTTTACCTGTTCAATGAAGGAAACGGCAAAATGCGCGAGCTTTTGGGCGGCAAAGGAGCCAACCTTGCCGAGATGATGAATCTCGGTCTTCCCGTACCCGACGGCTTTACCGTCACGACGGAGGCGTGCAACAAGTATTACGAGGACGGAAAAACGCTTTCCGAGGAAGTCAGAGAGCAGATTTTCCAAGCGCTTGAAAAGACGGAAAAGAAGCTGGGCAAAAAGCTGGGCGACGTCAAAAATCCCTTGCTCGTGTCTGTGCGCAGCGGCGCGAGAGCGTCCATGCCGGGCATGATGGACACTATACTCAATCTCGGACTCAACGACGAAACGGTAGAGGGGCTGGCAACGCTTACGAGCAATCCCCGTTTTGCTTACGACAGTTACAGACGTTTTATACAGATGTTTTCCGACGTCGTTATGGAAATTTCCAAGGACAATTACGAAAAGCTTTTGGAAAAGGCAAAGCAGGCCAAGGGCGTGACGCTTGACACCGAGCTTGACGCAAACGACCTCAAAAAACTCGTAGTCGAATTTAAGCAGACCTATAAAAAACTCAAAGGAGAGGAATTTCCCCAAGACCCCAAGGAGCAGCTCATACAGGCGGTTCTTGCGGTGTTCCGCAGCTGGGACAACCCGAGAGCAATTTATTACAGAAGGATGAACGATATTCCCTCCGATTGGGGAACGGCGGTCAACGTGCAATCGATGGTTTTCGGCAACATGGGCGAGGACTCGGGAACGGGCGTTGCCTTTACACGCAATCCCGCAACGGGCGAAAAGCAGCTGTTCGGCGAGTATCTGATGAACGCGCAGGGCGAGGACGTCGTGGCGGGAATCCGTACTCCTCAATCCATAGCTCAGCTCGAAAAGCAGAACAAGGCGGTTTACGAACAGTTTGTCGGCATCTGCAAAATCCTCGAAGACCATTACAGGGATATGCAGGACATGGAGTTCACAATCGAAAGAGGCAAGCTTTATATGCTTCAAACGCGCAACGGCAAGCGTACCGCCGTCGCCGCGCTCAAAATAGCCATTGATATGGTGGAAGAGGGCAGAATAGACGAAAAGGAAGCCGTATTGAGAATCGAGCCCAAGCAGCTTGACGCTCTGCTGCACCCTCAGTTCGACCCCGATGCTCTCAAAAAGGCCAAGCCGATTGCCACCGCGCTTGCCGCAAGTCCGGGCGCTGCCTGCGGAAAGGTTTACACCACGGCGGAAAAAGCCATTGCGGCGGCTGCCAAGGGTGAAAAGGTAGTGCTGGTAAGACAGGAAACCTCTCCCGAGGACATCGAGGGCATGGCTGTATCGCAGGGCGTTCTTACCGCGTGCGGCGGCATGACCTCCCACGCCGCGGTAGTTGCGCGCGGCATGGGTACCTGCTGCGTTGCGGGCTGCAAAGAGCTGATTATCGAAGCGGGCAATGATTTCTTCCATATAAACGGAAAAAAATACAACGAGGGCGACGTGATTTCGCTTGACGGAAGCACGGGCAATGTTTACGGAGAGGCTATTCCTACAATGGAGGCGTCCGTGACCGGCAATTTCGGCACAATCATGAGTTGGGCAAACAAGTACCGCGTCATGAAGGTAAGAACCAACGCCGACACTCCCAAAGACGCAGCCAACGCCGTGCGTTTCGGTGCGGAAGGCATAGGTCTCTGCCGCACGGAGCATATGTTCTTCGACAGCGACAGAATCATGCCCATGCGCGAAATGATTGTGTCCAAAACGGAGCAGGAGCGCAGAAAAGCGCTTGCAAAACTGCTGCCCATGCAGAGAAAGGACTTTGAAGGCATTTACGAGGCGATGGAGGGCAGACCCGTCACCATACGCTTCCTCGACCCGCCTCTGCATGAATTTCTCCCCCACAAGGACGAGGAAATAAAAGAGCTTGCCCAACAGATGGGACTTGGTTTTTCGGAGCTTAAAGCCACCGTTATCGGTCTGCACGAATTCAATCCCATGCTCGGTCACCGCGGCTGCCGTCTTTCCGTGACGTATCCGGAGATTGCGGAAATGCAGACCAGAGCCGTAATAGAGGCGGCGCTCAACGTCAAAAAGAGCAAAGGCTACGATATCGTGCCCGAAATCATGATTCCTCTTGTAGGAGAGCTTAAAGAGCTTGAATTTGTCAAAAATGTCGTGGATGCAACGGCAAAGAAGGTCATGGAGGAGCGCGGCGAAAAAATAAATTATCTCGTGGGCACTATGATAGAGGTTCCCCGCGCGGCAATCACGGCTTCGGAAATCGCAAAAGCGGCTCAGTTTTTCAGCTTCGGCACAAACGACCTTACGCAGATGACTTTCGGTTTCTCGCGCGACGACGCCGGCAAGTTCCTGCCCTACTATTACGAAAAGAAGATTTTTGAAAGCGACCCGTTTGCCAGACTCGACAGGTCGGGCGTAGGCAAGCTCGTAGAAATGGCGGTGGAGGGCGGAAGAAAAACCCGTCCCGACATCAAGCTCGGTATCTGCGGCGAACACGGCGGCGACCCCAGCTCGGTTGAGTTTTGCCACAACATCGGGTTGGCGTACGTTTCCTGCTCGCCTTTCAGAGTGCCTATTGCCATTCTTGCGGCGGCGCAGGCGAATATTAAACACCCGAGGGGCTAATGGCTTTTCGCCTGAAAAACCACTTTTACAATAACGATTGACGTCTCAATCGCAAGGGAATATTACAAACGCCTCGGAGTAAAATTCTTCAGGACACGTTTTACCCCCATAACAATGGTGGTTTATATAACTTAATAACACAAAGAGACTGTTTCCGCTTCGGTTACAGTCTCTTTTTTTCGACAAAGTGCTTTCAAAAAAGTATCAAAATTATATAATAGACTTATTGACACTAACGCAATTTTTTGTTAAAATAGTGCAAAAGGAGACATGCATGAAGGATTTTTCTAAATATAAAATAGATGAAGATGTCTTTTATTCTGGTGCCGAGCGAAAGGGGCAGATAACCATAAACGGAAACAGATATATAATTAAGTATCAGAAGAGCTCTGAAATCGGGTTGATCTACAACCATGTCTCAGAATATCTGGGAAGTCATATATTTGAACTTTTTGGCATTCCCGTTCAGGATACAGAACTCGGCGTCTACAAGGGCGAAAATATTGTTTTGCTAAGGAATTTCTGTGAAGTTGGTGAAGTGCTTGTGCATTTCAACGATGTGGGTGAAAGTTCTTTGGAAGAAGATAAGGAGTTGTTTCAATACTCCTATGGCGATATACAGAAGATGCTTGAAGAAAACAGAAAGCTTACTAATGTTCAGGAAACGGTGCAAAGGTTCTGGGATATTTTTATAGTCGATGCCTTGAACGGCAACTTCGACAGGCACGGCGGCAACTGGGGTTTTATAAAAAAAGATAATAAGTATTCAATGGCTCCCGTTTACGATAACGGTTCAAGTATGTATCCTAGACTCAATACAGATGAGAGAATATCGGAAGTGTTAAATTGTCAGGAGGAGTTGGATAAGAGGATTTATCAATTCCCGACTTCACATATAAAGCTTGACGGCAGAAAGAGTTCATATTACGAAGTAATAAGCAGTTTACAGTTCGAAGAGTGCAATAACGCATTGAAAAGAATTGTGCCTAAAATTGATTTTGACAAAATAGATAAGTTGATTGACTCAATAGAAGATATTAGCGATATAAGAAGAAAATTTTATAAGACAATGTATCGCCGTCGATATGAAAAGATATTAAAGGCGGCATTCGAAAAATTAAAAGACAGGTGATGTATGTACTACAATGAATATAATCGTCCGCTCAGCGGTCGTCCATATTTCAGAAATGTCGGTCTAATAAAGGTCTATGACAGGGATAATAACAGGTATTCCGTCGGTGAAGTGGCTTTTGAAAGATTTGATGATCAGAATTACCAGTATATCATTAAGCCTTATTGGGAATGTATAGACAGTCTTCCTAAGGGATTGTTTCAGGGAATTCCTGGCATCAATATGGATTTGAGAAGACAGGTATATTTCAGGGTAAACATGACCCCGTCATTTATAAGTATGCGCACGCCGAGTGAGGCTAGAGAGGACGTAATGCATTTGATGGAGTCTGTCGGGTTGGATTATTACGACAGATTTGAGTGGCTTTTAAGAAGCGAAATGAAGTGCGGGGACGACAATCTCTTGGTTGTGAAAAAGCCTGCACAACCGCAGAAAATCAGAGGGTTTGAAAACATCAATGATTACAGGCTTACTCCGGACGATATTCTGTCGATCGATAGTTTGAGCGACTTTGAAAGTACTAATGCAAGTATGGTCAGAAATATGTATCAACTATTGCAGACGGGGGTAAATATTTATATTGAAAGCGAAGGCAGATATCTTCAACAGCAGGAAAGAAAAGCGATGTTGTATCTGCTCAGGAATATGCTCGTGAGCATGAGCAGGAACAACAAAACTAACCGAGAGCGAGGTCGCGAAAAGGCAAAAGCATCGGGACGATATGTCGGCAGAAGACCGATAGAAGTAGACTATCGCTTGTTAAAACAGATTGCTTATGAATTTGAGAACAATATTATTTCAGAGCAAGAGGCAATGAGCAGGCTTTCCATAAACTCGCGCTCAACCTTTTACAGAAAACTAAGGCAACTAAAAAGCGAGTGACGGCAAAAGAAGTTATAGTATAACACACAAACTTTGCCGACATGTATTTGGTTTTAGCGTATTAGAGGCGAAAGACTAAAAGGTTTTTAACTCAATGATGAATGAAAGAGAAATTTTAATACTGCAAATTAAACAATGGACAGGCGAGTGGGAAGATATTACCAGGCAGGTTCAATGGTTTGATGCCCTAAAAAATGCTTGCAGAATAAAGTATGTCGGAAATGCAACCTTCTATTGGAAAAGTTATAAGGATTTAATAATCTATGATAAACCCGTCATTGTGGATACTATTGGGAAAATTGTATATTGCGATAAAGTGCCTGTGAAAGGTGTATACCAGATTATTGTTTTTAATGAGTTTGCTAAATTGTTTTTTACTTCTGGTAATACTAAATTGGTTAGCAGAAGCATTATTAAGTTGGTTTCCGATATTTCCCAGAAAAGCGGTATTAAGGACTTTATAGACTATTTGAAGGAGATTTCGGTGTTGATGCCTACCGAAGATGGGGGCAATTTTCTCTTTAATCAACTGGACAAGCTGAGTGTTTTAGAGGACTGTGTTTTAGGTAAATTTTTGTCGGGCAAATTAAAGAAGGATAAGACTGAAAAAGAAATAATTTACCCTTTCGATACAAATTTATCGCAAAGGGTTGCAGTAAAAGCCGCTCTGGAAGAAGACCTGTCTATAATTAAAGGCCCTCCCGGAACAGGTAAAACTCAAACAATACTCAACATTGTTGCAAATTATATTGCTAGGGGTGGCTCGGTCGCAGTCGTTTCTGGCAACAATGAAGCAACAAGAAATGTAAAAGATAAATTTGAGGAGGCGGGGTTTGGCTATCTTAATGCGTTTTTAGGCAACGCAAAAAATGTAGAAACTTTTTTTGAAGGGGAACAGACCGCTGTAAAAATAGATGAAAAATCAGTTATCGGAAATAGTGCAAGATATTTGCGACAAACAAGAGATGGAGTAGAAACATATTTACAGCTTAGTTTAGATGTTGCAAAAATAGCGCAATTAATTAGCGAGTATGAGGTTGAAAAAGAAATTAACGATGCTGAATATCAAATCAAAGAAAGAATCGTTCCTAAAACATTAAAGAACAAAAAATATACCAGCGCAAAGTTGTTGGAACTGGCTTCTGTATTGGAAACTTTGCCAGACGATAAAGTTACAGGATTTTTTAACAGAGCAAGAATTTTGTTCAGGTTTGGTATTATCAGGTTAAAGAGTATTGCTCAAAATAAAGAAGATGCTATCGAATATTTGAAAAACAAATATTATGATGTTAAAATTTCAGAGCTTAATCAGGCGCAGGCAGAAAAGAAAAATTATATTGATTCGAATAGCCTGACACAACTACTTAGTAACCAAAAGAAATTGTCGTATGACATTTTTAAATATGCTTTACAGGAAAGATATAAGGGTTTGATCGATTGTAATTTTACTGCAAGAAATTATAGGTCGAAGTTTGGAGCTTTTACAAAGAGGTATCCCGTCGTTTACAGCACTACTCATGCAATAAGAAGTTGTTCAGGCGAAAATTACTTATACGATTGCGTTATTATTGATGAGTCCAGCCAGGTGGATTTGATAAGTGCCGTAATAGCTTTTTCTATGGCGAAAAAAGTTGTATTAGTCGGCGATGAAAAGCAGCTACCGCACGTTGTAAAATCTCAACTCGTACCTAAATTAAATAATATTTTTAAGAAATATAAGTTGTGTGACTATTTTGACTATGCAAAGAATAGTATTTTAAGTTGTGTAATAAAGAAAGAAAAAAAGGTTGTTTCAACTCTTTTGAACGAACATTATAGATGCGATCCGCAAATTATAGGCTTTTGCAATAAAAGATTTTATAGTGGAGAGCTGGTTGTTCGATCCACGCACAATGATGGCAACGGAGTGACGTTAATATCTCACGGTTCACATTTTGAAAGGGAAAGGGAGAATGAAAGAGAGGTTGATATTATTGAAAAGGAGATTATCGATGAATTGCCTGCAAATCAAACTGGTATAATTGCGCCGTATAATAATCAAATAGCATTATTAAATAGCCGATTTGAAAATCGTGGGTGTGTAATTGATACCATACATAAATTTCAAGGCAAAGAAAAAGATTACATTATTTTGTCCACTGTCGCTAACAAAATCAAATTCTATGATGATGAAGAGAAGATTGACTTTTTAAATAATCCTAATCTCATAAACGTTGCTATATCAAGGGCAAAAAAGCGCTTATACATTTTAGCCAGTGAAGAGGTGTTAACCCAAGAAGGTTCTATTTTAAGAGATTTATCTAAATATTATGAATATTATTGCAGAGAGACAAAGAAGGTAAAAACAAAGGTCTATTCTGTATTTGACTTAATGTATGATGATTATGCCCCGATATTGGAAAAAACCAAGAAAGAGCTTTTAAATATTTCTCAATATCCAAGCGAAAATATAATAGCAACTGTTATCAATGCTATTTGCAAAAGTGGCGAATGCGGTGCGTTGGCATTTAAATTTAACTACCCGTTAAAATATGTTATAAAACTAAATACATTAACAGATTCGCAGGACATAAAGTTTGTATCTAATATAAATACTCATTGTGCGTTTGCTTAACCTCGTTAGAACACTTTTGAGCCTATTTTTCATCATATTTCAATATAAACAAGCGTATTTCGAGTGCCTTTGAACTTTGGTTCAAGGTCTTTTTTCTTTAATCCCTGAAAACTATATTCGTCTATCCACGTCATAGCCGTAAAAATAAGAGAGCCCCGAAGGTCGTTTCCTTCGAGGCTTTCTTCTTTACCGTCTATTCGGGGTTTTGGTTTTATGGGTTCATCTACATAGTGCAGTATAATTTCTATGTGGTCGCTATGAACGAATACTTTTTCGACGAGTAGTTCTATCATCATTTCGGGTTCGTGCTTTATGCCTTCTTGCAAATACTCAGCGATTGTTTCCTTGTCTAAAACGGTTTGTTCTTGCATACGCTCAAATATCAACTTTTCTTGTAACTCTTGTCGGGATTTCTCAAGCTCTTGCAACCGTTCTTTTGTGGTGTCAGTTATAATGCCTTGTTCAATCGCTCGCATAATGTTGCTTATTGATTTGTTGATCTGCGTCAATTCCTTTTCAAGTAGTTTGACTGTGTTTTCGCCCATTAGTTTCGCGTTATGCTGTCTGTAAATTTCGTCTACGATTACAGAAAGGTTTTTGCCCGTCAATGTTTCTTGTAGGGTTTTGACAACGATATTGTCGAGCATGTCCTTTTTTATGAACTTGGCTTTGCAATTCTTTTTACCGATAGAGTTCCAGCACTTATAGTATTTGGACACTCTGCCGGATTTGGATGTTCCGCTGTAAGAGGTCATTCGAGTTCCGCACTCACCGCAGTAAACTCTGCGTCGCAGTAGGTAGGAGTAGTCGGGGATATGATTGCCGTAACGGTTGGCATCTATCTTTTGTTTGCATTTCTCATAGAGTGCAGGCTCGATAATTCTCGGATAGATGTTGTCGTAAACCTCGCCGTGCAATTCGTATCTGCCTGTGTACTTCTCGCCGTGAAGAATTACATATATGTTCGCTGCGCTGAACGGCTTTCCGCGATAGAGAATACCACGCTCGGCAAAACTAATAGCGATTTCGTTTCCACGTTCACCGGCTGCGTATCTTTCAAATATCTCTTTGACTATTGGGCTTTCTTCTTCATGTATAAATACCTTTTTATTTTTGGTGTAGTAACCGTAATTGAGCCTGCCTGCGCAGTGCAGCCCTTTAAGTCGGGTTTCACGTTGTCCGCGTCTGGTCTTTTGTGCTAATTCCTCGCTGTAATATTGGTTCATGCCTTCCAAGAGGCTTTCAAGTAAAATACCTTCGGGTGAATCTGGTATGTTTTCCATAGCGGATAGAATTTTAATCCCGTTATCTTTGAGGTGCTTGCGGTGTATAGCCATTTCAAACTTATTACGGGAGAACCTATCGAGCTTATAGACCAGAACATAATCCCAAGCTTTTTTGTCGCTGTCTTTCATCATCTTTTGGAAGGCTTCTCGATTGTCGTTCGTACCTGTTGTCGCTCGGTCTATGTATTGACTGACGATTAGGATATCGTTTCTTTCGGCGTAGTCATTACACACACGAACTTGCCCTTCGATAGACTGTTCAGTTTGCCTGTCGCTACTAAATCTCGCGTAAATGACTGCTGTTTTCATAAGCGTCCTTCCTTATACAATGTTTGAAGTATTTTTCCTACTTCTTTCAGGAACTTGTCGTTTTCTTGGTCGATAACTTTATAATCGACATATTCGGAAAGCTCCGATAAGAACTTTATCGTATCGTTTATTCTTCGCCCTAAAATTGTAATTGACGAAAACAAAACCATATCCCATTGCTTTTGTTGGCAGTCCTTGAATAATTGCTGTTTCATAAGCAATGGTTGATGCTTTGTAATTACGCAATCCATATAACTTCCTACGATTTCGATACCGTTCTGTTGTGCAAATTCTTTACACAACATTGTCTGCCTCTCGTTGTCGGGTTCGCTTATGCGACCTTCGAGATGGCAAGTGTAGATAACTGCTGTTTTCATTTTGACTCTCCTTTTACTTTTGAGGACATTGTAAATACCTAATAGGAAGATTTTTTTCCTATTAGAAATATTTTTGCCTCTTTTTTATTCGTCTTTCGACGAACAACGGAGAGGTCCGGAAATGGCTTTGTTAAAAGCAATTTATATTCTTGGCGTATAGTCCGTCAAAGAGAAGTAGAAAATATTACGCTAAAATCGTGCCGTATTAAAATTTTAAGTAATATTTTCTACCTTTGACGGCAAAGGCGTTTTCGGACACAAAACCATGTCGAAAGACGAATACCGCTTTGCCGTGAAATACTAATCAATAGAAGTTATACTATTTTTCTTTGCTGTCTTATTTTTAGGACAATTGACTCTTGCTTTTTGTCGAATTGTTTGATATAATAGATTATATATAGACAAAATGGAGCTTTGAATGGGCAAACAAAACTTTTCGAAAATCAAATTATTAAAGATTTGGGAGATGCTGAAGCAAGATACGGATGAACAGCATCCTTTGACAACCAATCAAATAATCGAAAAGTTAAGGTCGGTAGGTATAGAGTGTGATAGAAAAACTTTGTATCAAGATATAAAAACTCTCAATGCATACGGTTATGAGATAATTCAGCGCCGAGGGCAACATAACAATTCATATTACGTCGTTGATAGAAATTTTGATGTTCCCGAACTGCGTATACTTATTGACGCCGTTCAAGCTGCAAGTTTTATTACCCAAAAGAAAACTGCGGAATTTATAGATAAGATTTCCGCTCTCGGTGGCAGCAATCGCGCCGAGATTCTGAAAAAGAATATTGTTGAGTTCAATACTGCCAAGCATACGAATGAAAATATTTATTACAGTATTGATAAGATAGACGAAGCGATATTGAGCGAACGAAAAATCATATTCAAGTATTTCGACTATGACATACACGGCAATCGAGTGTTTCGTAGGGAAGGGCATAGATACGTCGCCAATCCCATTACAATGGTTTTCTCTAACGATAACTACTATCTTGTGTGCTATCACGATAATCATACGACGCTTACCAATTATCGAATAGATCGTATGATGGAAGTGGGAATGCTCGAATCTCCCATAAATAAGGACGCTCACCCGAAAGGTATAGATTTGAGCAATTATCGCAAGCAGGTCTTTTCTATGTTTGGCGGTGAGTCTACGACCGTAACGCTTGAAACCACGTCCGATTTGATCGACGTTATTTTCGATAAGTTCGGCGAGCAAACAAAAATTACCGAAATCGGTAACAATAAAATTCAATTCACCGCCGATATACAAATAAGTAATATGTTTTTCGGTTGGTGTTGCTGTTTTGGCAAGAAAATGAAAATCGTTGCGCCAAATGATCTTAAAAATCGACTCATATATTATTTGCAAATACTTTCGACTATGTACACAACCGATTAACATAAGCAATAACGAGAGGCTTGAATGCAGGATTTTGAAACACTGTATGACGAGAAAATATCGTCAATACAGGGCAACGAAATAGTAGACGAATACTTTATGAGTCTTTTACGGACTCATAGTTTTGTCGAACTTCTTAAATCCTTATATTACAGCCCGCAAGATGCTGATATATCATCAATATATTTGAAGTGCATGAAGCAAGGTTATCGTATGTGCGATTTGCAACGAGCTTTTTGTATTCTTGTTGATGAATGGTATGATGGTCCAATTTGCTTTATCGCTGCTGAAGGTGATAATAAAGGAGATATTATTTGCGTGAATGAAGAACCGGTAGAAACTATCCCTCGGTTTACAGAGGAGTATTATTTACGCATACGTCTGATTTCTGAAGAAGATGTAATTGATGGCGAAACGAATAGTATTAAGATTGAAAGCAATTTATTTTCGGCAAGATCAATATTTAGTGAAGTAACAGAATGTACGTCGTTCAATATAGATCAGAACGATGTGTTATCTATATGTTATAGTGATGTAATGCAGGATAATTTCAAGTTCAAATTGAATGCAAATAATGTGGCTGTTGTTCGCAGTTATAACAGTGTTTCGGTTCAGTGTTTAGATGGCGATTTATCCGGCGATTTTTACTATTCAATTATCAATGCGGCAGATGAGTTGTTCATTGTATTGGAAAAAGAAAATTGTTTAATGAGAATAAGACAGTACATTGATGGCTTAAATGCACATTTTGATAACGTGCGGATTGAAAGGTTTATAAGCGATAAGAATATAGTTTCAAAATGTAATCAATCAGGTCTTTATAAGCTTTGTGATTTTTTAGAATGCGATCCGACTGAAATATCTACACAAGAGATGTTTGAAATATATAGTGCTTTACAGCAGGTAGACACGACTTTACCCATTGATATTTTTAACTCGTGGATAAATAAGCTTTTGCCTCGTGAGTATTATGTTCTTAAAAAAAGATATTTGGAAGGGCATCTGCTGACACTAGAAAGCGTTGGCGAAATTTGTAATGTTACAAGAGAGCGAATACGACAAGTTGAGCAAAAGGCGATAAGAAATATATTATCACCTAAAAGAAATAAATATAGAAACGCTTTAGTATCACAGTTAAAGCTATTCAGTCCGCATAAATCTTATATTACTTTCTCTGAATTGGAGGAATTGGAATTAGGTGCTAATGTTGCGATATTCCTTGATAAAACCACCGGTGATATAATTTATGAGAGCGGATATAAAGCCTGCTTTTTTAGTCGAGATTCAAAAAACAAACTCGACTTCTGCTTGGAAGAGCTTCCAAATGAATTTACGAAAACGGATCTTCAAGAGTATAGTATTCTAATATCCGAGAAATTAAATAATGCTTTTACTGCAAATGAAATTACCGAATTGATTTGTAGCAAATATAGAATTTGCGGTGAGTATATTGCCAAGAGTAGAATGACTCTTAAAGTTATATTGTCATTCTTAATGCAAAAATATTTTCCCGATGGAATGGATATATATGAGGACGCAAATATAGATTTCTTGCGTGAAAAGGCATATATAGAATTTGATGGTTTTGAATTGGCTGATAATAATAGGGCTGTGCGTGCAAGGTTACAGGCTTTTTGTGTTATGGTCGATCGAGGTGTTTGGAAATACGATACCGAGCAAATTCTTATATCCAATGATTTGCAATGGGCAATTCTTGATTACATAAAGCAATATAATTCGCCGGTTTTGCCTATTCAAGCCATTATGGATATGTTTAGTGCAGAACTTGGGGAAATCGAAATTTATAATAAATATTCTTTGCACAGTCAGTTAAAAAAAATCTTGCCCGCAGAATATTCAATTAATCGTGATTATGTGATGAAAAGCAGCGGAGATACGTTTTATAGCGTTATTGAGGCGTATGTTAAGCAATCTGCTTTTCCTGTAACCAAGAGAGACATTCAAAGTAATTTTCCGGGGGCGACGGACATTGTTATACAGCAAATGGCGGCGGCAACAAAAGTTATTAATATGAATGGATATTACGTTCATCTTGATAATTTGGGGATAACCGACGAAGAAGTATCGTCGTTAAAGTATGCCGTAGATAGTGAATTGAGTGATAAAGAGATTCATCACGCCAATATTGTCTTTTCTAAAATTAAAGGTAGTTTATCTGGATTATTTAATAGAATCGGAATAAATCATTATTTGCAATTCTATTACTTGCTTCGAGAATTATTTCCTAACGAGTACGAATATAACAGGCCGTTTATGGGTGCATTAGGTGTTGAAGTAATAAATGGCGAAGCTCAAGTTATTAATTTAATAATGCGTAATGATGAATGTAGTATTTCCGACATTAGGCAATTTGCCAAGGAAGTTGGGACTATTATAGACCGATATATTGAATTTATAGATAGGAACAATGATGCTTTTATCTTTAAGAATCGAGAAACAGTTATTTCGGTGAACGCAGTCGGGCTTGACGAAGCGGATTTTTCAAGATTAGATGCTGTTTTGGAGGATTTTATAGGGGAAGAGCAGTATAAGTTGCTGTCGGATTTTTATAATTATCGTGAATTGCCGGATTTGGCTTGTTTATGGAATACATGGCTTTTATATAGCATTATCAAGAAGTATTCAAAAGGGTTCAAATTGGTATTAACATCTAATTTTCTGAATGAAGCTAAACCGATTTTGGTGCGTCAAGAGTTCGATGAGTCTAATATTGATTTTAGGGATTTAGCCGAGATTGATCAAGGCGATTCGGAACAGTTCGATAATGATGAAGATATTTTAGATACCTTCGATTACGATGATTTGGAGTAAATATGAATTTCAAAGACTTACTAATTAAAAAAAGTTACATTAATCAAGGAACAGACAATTTTGTGGACTGTCTACTTAATCCTGCGCTTAAATTGGCTAAAACGTATCGAAGAAGCGTCGGGTTTTTCTCGTCGTCTGTTTTTAAGCTAATCATCAACGCTTTACCTTCATTTATTCGTAATGGCGGTAGAGTAAATTTGATTGTAAGCCCTTCGTTAAGTGAAGATGATATAGCGGCAATACAGTTGGGATACGAGCGTAAAGAAGATTTGATTAACCGTAGATTCTTCGAGGATTTCAATAGCGAGATTAAGTGTTTTGATGATGCCAGCTTGGAGGTGCTGTCTGAACTCGTTGCGAGAGATATTTTAGATATTAAAGTTGCCTCGGTTAAAAATGATGTTGGCATTTATCACGACAAATTAGGAATATTGATTGATAAAGATGATAATAAGATTGTTTTTTATGGTTCGCCGAACTCGTCCGTGAATGCTTATCAAAATAATTATGAAAAAGTAAGAGTGGTTCGTAGTTGGGTAGCTGGAGAGGGCGATAGTGTAGATGATGAGGTTACAGAATTTGATAAACTTTGGGATAATCAAAATGAGTTTTTAGATGTCTATAATTTTATGGATTCCATTAAGAAAAGCATTTTGAATGTTATAGAGGAACGGAAGTTTATCAAGAAAAATTCCGAGCCTATTAAACTGTTTGACTATCAAGAAAATGCCATACAAAAATGGGTAGAGAATGGTTATAACGGATTCTATATTATGGCAACCGGCACGGGCAAAACTTGGACTGCTATATACTCTGCAAAAAAACTCATAGAAGATTTTCCGAGTCTTGTTGTTATAGCTGCGCCGTATAAGCATCTTGTTAAACAATGGGCTGAAGATGTTCAGAAAGCATTTAAGGATGCGAGTATTTTGCTCATATCATCCGAAAATCATCAATGGTATAGTATTGCAAAACAATTAATTATTGCGCAGAAATATGATCCTGAAAAGCAAATCATTTTGATTACAACGATAAAATCTTTCTATTCGGATAAATTCAAAAATGTAATGGATTTGTCAAGTCAAGAAAAATTGCTTATTGTGGACGAAGCTCATAGATTTACCCAACGTGATGAAGAATTGCATACTACGTTTAAGTATATGCTTGGATTAAGTGCAACGCCGGTCAATGGCAAGAATAATGCTGCCGGTGTTGATTTAGTAAATTTCTTTGGTGGACAAGTATTCAATTTGCCGATAGAGGAAGCATTGGAACGCCATTTCCTTGTGCCGTATAATTATCATCCAATATTCGTATCAGCCACAGAGGACGAAGAAAATAGATTTAATCAAATATCGGCAAATATGGCAAGTTGTTTCCATGAAGGAGTATTGATTGATCCAGAGCGATTTGTTAAATATGTTCGCGCAAGATTACGAGTTATTTCGATGGCAGAAAATAAAATTAGCCATATAGATGAATTTATAAAGCAAATACCTATAAAAGATCACTTTATTGTTTATTGTGGGGATGGACGGCTTTTTGACGGTCAAAGGGATGATGAAATTCGTCATATACAATTTGTAAAAGACCGCTTATATAATCTTGGAATTAAGTCAAGTCAGTTTACCGCTACGGAATCTATGGACAGACGAATGGAGTTGGTAGATATGTTTAATAACAATGAGGTTGCTTCTTTGGTTGCGATTAGATGTCTTGACGAGGGCATAAATATTCCATCTATAAAGAGCGCATTGATACTTTCAAGCAATGATGATTATAGGGAGTTTGTTCAAAGGCGAGGAAGAATATTGCGTAAATATGGCGATAAGAAATCCGCCGATATATATGACGTTATTGTTTTACCGTCCGGATTAACGCCTAAAATGGCTGTAATTGAATTGCGCAGGTACTATGAATATGCAAGATTAGCTCTTAATCACGATGGGTTGCTGGCACAATTAGATGCGTTGTTAAATGAGTATAATTTGACATTGGACGACGTAATGTTCTATACTGAAATCAACACGGAGGTGGATTTGGATGACTAATAATGATATAATTGAGGAAATGAAGAAACGGGTTGAAACGATCGTTAGAGAAAAGTCCAAACAGGATTTTAACGAGTCGAAACCGTCGGACAGAAAAGCCGTTGCGAAAACGATTATTTCCGAATTAGAGCAGGTGATGAAAGATGAAAATTAAAACAGTACAATACGAAAATTTTAGAAATTTCAAGGAGGCCGGGAAGATAGAGTGTTCTACTGACGGCAAGGTTACTATTATTTACGGCGTGAACGGCGCTGGGAAAACAACCTTTCATCAGCTCTTCCAATGGATTATTTATGGCAAGGTGCGCTTTAACAAAACGGCAAGCGATAAAATGTATAATTTAGAGCTTGAACGTGATGCGGAAGTTGGTTCAAAGTTTGCTGTAAAAGGCATAATTGATTTTGAACACGCAGGTGAAGAATACTCTATGCGTAGAGAGTGGACGTATCAAAAATCTGTTTTTGAAACGAAGCGGCTAACCATGACTTTTACCATTTCTAAAAAAGACAGTGATAATAATTGGATTAGATTATCTAATCCGGAACAAGTTGTTGAGCAGTTGCTGCCTTCCGGGTTGGCTGACTATTTCTTCTTCGATGGCGAAAGTATGATTACGGACTTGAAAGCCAAAGGCAAGGATTCTGCGAACAGTTTGCGTGATGCAATGTATCTAATGCTTGACTTAAGTGTTTATGATAAGGCAACGGAATACATAGGTAGTACCGAATTAAAGACGACAGTGCTTGGCACATTATTTTTAAGCAAAACGGGTATGAGTTCCAGTGCGGAACTGATTACTTTGGGACAAAAGATGGAGAGCGCTCAAAATAAGCGTGATTCTTTGCAGGAGAGTTTGGATAAGCTCGATGCTGAAACCAAGAAGTTGCAAGAAAGAATACAACAAATTTCCGAACAGATCGGGAGCGCAAAATCACAGCGTGAATATGAACAGAAAAGAAATGAGTGTAAGTGTCGTAGGGATAACTATTTAGAGTTAGCAAAAAGAGAATATGCTTATTTTGGCGAAGAATTAATATCTGTTTTTCCAAAATTAATGATGTCGAAAGTTATAGAGAAGGCTTCGCGGAAAATTAAAGAACAGGCTAATAATTCAAAATTAATTCACGGTGTAAACAAAGAGTTGATAGACGCTCTTTTGCAAGAGGAAGTATGTATATGTGGAAATCCTTTGACAGATAAAGAGAAAGAAACATTGCGTAAATTATATAGTTTCTTACCGCCGCTGGGCTACGACAGTCTTTATATGAACTTTACCGATATGGCTGCACGTTGGGGTAAAGAGTATAATAGAGAAAAGTTGGAAGGCTTTATCAAAAGAGCAAATCAAGATTTGGAAAGCGCTCGAAATGAAGATGCCGAAATCAAAAGAATTGACGATGCAATGAAATCTGACAAGCAGCATGAGGATTTGGTGCTTGAGAGAAAGAAAGCAGAGCAAGCCATTGAAGACTATAAGCATAAACGGTCTGGTTTCGTAGAAGAATTGACAAAAGCCAAAATGCTCGTTAATAAGTGCAAAAAGGATATTGACAAGTTAAGTTCTACGGTTTCCGAAAATCGAATAATTGATCGGAAAATCGAAATAATGGAACAAGTCAAGCAATACTTTGTAAATATCCTTGATGGTAAGTCTGAGACGTATAGTAATAAGTTGCAAGAGAGCATACAAGAATTGCTCGATGCAATGTTGGAGGCGAAACGTACTGTAAGCGTAAGCAAAGACTTCTCGTTGCGAGTCGCAGATAGTTTTGATGACGAGTCAAAGTCGGAAGGACAATTTGCGACAGTATCATTTGCTTATATTGGCGGTATTTTCAAACTGCTTCGAGAAGAAGAAATATTATCGAATAAAGAATATCCGTTAGTTTTGGATGCACCGTTCTCTAAACTTGGGGATTTGCCGCGTCAAAAGGTTATTGATACTATTCCGGAATATGCGCCGCAAATTATTCTGTTTTCAAAGGACAATTTGCAAGATTGTTTCGAGCAAGACAAGATTGGTAATGTTTATACTATTGTTTCTAATGCAGAACAAAACGTTGCTCACGTTGAGGAGGGCTTCTTATGGAAATAACGACAGACGTTATGCTTAAAGGAAGTGATTGGAGAAAGGCGCTTGACCTTTTCTCGCCGTTTTTCCCACAAACTTTACAGCCGAATTACAGTATTTTTGCTATTAGCATTTCTATCGGCATAATGTACGATAGACAAGCGGAAATTGCAGGTGAAGAAACGCCCGAAGAAAAAGATAATCGTGCAAGCGTTCCAAGAACGGTTTTGCATCCGCATAATACCGATTTGGATTTCTTGTTTCAATCTGCCATATTAACGACTTCGCTTGTAAGTTTTAATGAAGCGCAGCGGATGGATTTAGCGTTTAATCCTGCGTCGCAAATTAAATTTGCCAAACTTGAGTTTCTTACAAAGTATGCAAATTTTGGTGTGAGCAAATTGTTAGAGCAGGGAAGCGATGATCCTATTGAAGCCATGCAAAAGATTAAGTCTTTTTTAGCGTCAACAATAGAGGGGTATAACTATGAAATAGATGGTATATCTGAAGATGATCTTGGTGAGGAAGATTTAGTATAAAAATTTGGTTTTTGAGTGATTTATCATTGACATCTAAACACAAAAAATGATATACTTACGTATGTACGTAAGTATATTTTTTATGTGAGGTAACTATGGGTATAACATATAAGTTTTCGGTCGTAAAGGGAGTGCAAGCGCAGCGTGAATATTATATCGCCATGTTGCCACTCGGGACGCTTTCTAAAATATTTAGGAATGAGCGTGATTATATTGCCCCTGAATTTAGAGCGCAGCGTTGCATTAACGAGGCGAGAATACCGGAAATACGGGATTATATTTTGAATAATAGAAGGAACTATGTTTTTTCCGCTTTATCTGCGTCGATTGATGGTTCTATGAAGTTTATTCCGTCGGAATTGGACGAAAGTATTGGTATATTGGAAGTAGATATGGAGGCGGTGTTTTTGATTAATGACGGGCAGCATCGAAAAGCGGCTATTGAAGCAGCGCTTGCGGAAGCCCCTGATTTGGCGCGAGAAACCATTTCAATAGTCTTTTTTGAAGATGCCGGTTTGGAACGTAGTCAACAAATGTTTGCAGATCTCAATAAGCACGCAGTTAAATCTACAATGTCGCTTTCAACTTTATATGATAGTCGTGATGATTTAGCCAATGCAGTGAAAGCAGTCGTTTCAAAGGTTGCATTTTTGGCTAAGTATACAGACAAGGAAAAAGATAATCTTGGGAAAAATTCTCTTAAATTATTTACGTTGGCGAACTTTTTAAGGGCTAATAGAAGAATACTGAAAGATGAAGTTGTTACCGAAAATGATAGTAAATTTCTTGTAGAGTATTGGGGAATGGTTTTTAAGTATATTGTTGAGTGGCAACAGTTGGAAAATAGGCAAATACATAAATGCGATTTGAGGGAAGATTATGTATTAACCTTATCCGTTACATTACAAGCATTTGGTCGATTAGGACGGTATTTTTATGAAAATCAAAATGAGTTAGATAAGCTTAAGCAATTATCGAGCGTTGATTGGCTTCGTTGTAATCAAGAATGGAATGGACGAATGATAGATGCACACGGAAAGATAGTAAATAATGAGGATGCTATTATAAAAATGTGCAGCTTAATTAAGTCGAAAATCGGAATAGCTTTAACGCGAGAAGAGGAAGCGAAAGAAAATGAAATCAGACAACAATTTTCCTGAATTTGAAAATATAATCAATGAAATGACGTATGTCTATAAACACGATAATCGTCCGTGGCTTATTGGGTATAGTGGAGGTAAAGACTCTTCATTACTTGTAACATTAGTAGTTGAAACGGTTTTGCGTTTGCCAGAATATGCGCGCACCAAGAAAATATTCATTGTTACGTCGGATACGGGCGTTGAAAATCCTGTAGTTAAAAAATATATGCACAGTTCTTCCGAGAAGATAAATATTTTTTCAAAGAAGGTTAGAGCAAATATTCAAGCTGATATTATATATCCGGATGTAACACAATCTTTTTGGAGTTTAATTATTGGATTGGGTTATCCTACACCAGAACCTCCGGGATTTAGATGGTGTACTGAAAGATTGAAAATATTACCCATGAATAAATACACTAATTCCTTAATCGAGCAGTATGGGGAAGTCATACTTTTGTTGGGTGTTAGAAAGGCAGAAAGTAATGCGAGGAATAGAAGTATTTCGTCGAGAGAAATAGAAGGAAAAATACTTACGCCGCATAGCGATATAGCAAAGGCGTATGTATATAACCCTCTTACGGAAATCAAAAATGAAAGAGTATGGGAGTATTTGCTTAAAAATGACGGTATGAGCCCGTGGAGCGTTGATATGAAATACTTATTTAGTTTATATCAAGGTGAAGATATGGGCGAGGAACAAAGCGTTATAGGGCAAATTGATAAAGACAAAATTCCTGTAACGGGCAATTCTCGTTTTGGGTGCTGGTGTTGCACAATAGTAAAAGAAGATAAATCGTTGCAAAATTTTATTAATCACGGTTCGAATGAACTTGTGCCATTGCGCGATTTTAGAAATTGGCTTGTCAGTATAAGACAAGATCCTAATTTCAGAGATAACAAACGTAGAAACGGTAAGGTTTATAAGAAGAATAATGGCGAATATGGTTTTGGTCCGTTCAAACTTGAAGCAAGACAAGAAATATTAAAGCGTTTGTTGGAATTGCAAAAGGATACGGGCATTGAACTAATCACGATGGACGAATTAAAATATATTGATACGCTTTGGGACTTGGAAGGGGACTTGTCAAGAAGAAAACTCGTTGACATATATTTTGACGTCTATGGGGAACGTCTGCCGTGGGATAGATATAAGGACGCTTTGTATGCACCTGAAATTATTGATAGGATAAAGAGCGCTGCAGAAGAAGCAGATATTCCGTTTGAATTGATAACAAAGTTGATAGTATCCATAAACAACAATAAGTACATAGCAAGAAGTAGTAAGATGCAAAAGGAGTTCGATAGGCTCATCAACCAAGAGTGGATTCACTACGAAAATATACAGGCAGGATTAGACGATGAAGATTAAAAAAATCATTTTATATAATATAGGACCTTACGTTGATAAAAACGTATTTGATTTGTCATCGGATGAAAACCGCAATATTGTTCTGATTGGAGGTAAGAACGGAGCAGGAAAAACAACTTTTTTTAAGTCAATAAAAACTTGTTTGTATGGTTGCCGTGTCTGGGGCTTTGAAGCACCGGGGAAAGAGTATTATTCTATTGTCGAAAATCTTCTAAATGCGCAATTACAGTATGATGCTTCAGCGAGAGGTTATGTTGAATTAGAACTGGTTTTTAACGATGGTAAGCAAATTGATACATATCGCTTACATAGAGAATGGGAAAAAAGGAAGAAAGGGATAGATGAATCGTTTTTGATTTACAAAGACGATGAGTTGCTCGATGTTGAAAGTCAATCCAATTTTATAAATTATTTGTTATCAATTATTCCGCCGGATATGTTTAATTTCTATTTCTTTGATGGCGAATCTATTGCGGATTTTTTTCTGGGAAGTGGCGGCGGTAAGAATTTTAAGAACGCTTTTTTGAAACTGTATGGGCTGGATACGTTATCCCTTATGGTGGAAAATTTTGAAAGATATTTTAAGAAAAAAGACGGAAGCAATACGGCTTATTTTGCTTATCAAGAGGCAAAGAGAAAATTAATGTCGTGCGAAGAAGAACTTGAGAATATGCACGAGCAACTTAAGAGTCTTGAAAATAATACTGATTTGTTGCAGATAAAATTACAAGCATTGCACAAAGATTATTCAAAGTCCGGTGGTGTGAGCTTGGCTGAATGGAAAGAAATTAGTGCCAATCTTACAAAGGAAGAAGCAAAGAGAGAAGAAATCAATAGATGGTTAAAAGAAATAGCTAATCATTATTTGCCGTTTATAATTGTAAAAAAGCAGATGCAGGATCTTCTTGCAAGGTTGGAACGTGAGCAAGATGTTAAAAGCCATAAGGCGATTTCCGTAGCGTTGCAGGAAGAAGATATACAAAAATCGTTGTCGAATTTTCTAAACGATAAAGGAATAGCAGCATCCACTTCTGAAGAAATTGTGCAGTTTCTTCGTACTCTTTTTATTGGAAGCGAAGAACAAAATGTGCTGTTTGATTTGTCGAATAGCCAGATAAACAGACTGATTGCACAAATCTATGAGAAAATAGATTTTGAGCAACAGTTGATTATAAAATCTAATAAGACATTAGCGACTTCGTTAAAAATAACAAAGAGATTAAGGGAACAGCTTTCTGCGAGTTCGATTGACGGCTACGAGGAATACTCCGAACAAAAAGAAAAAATCGAGAAAGATTTGTTGGACTTGAAGTTGCGCATCGAAAAGTTGATTCAAGATATTACTGTAAAAGATGCCGAGAAAATACAACTTAATTCGGAATTTAATAAAGCCAAAGAAGTTTACGAAAAGATGCTGAAATCAAAATCTATTACGGAACTTTCGTCAAGGGCAATAGGAGTGTATACATTACTTGAAGAAGAATTGATTGCTCGACAAGGGAAAATACTACAGCAAGCATTTATTGAATGTTTCTCGTCAATCATCAATAAAGACAACTTTATAGATGGAATTGTTATTGATAAAAACATTAACGTGATTCCTTATAAGTTTATCGACATAACATTTTTGCAAATTGAGAATTATTTGCAAGCGAACGCGAAAACTCATTTCTTGGAAATGTTTGATACAAAATACTTAATCGAAATCAACAAATTACGTTTAGGTGAAAAGGAAACCATAGTATTACCTTCGCCTATAACTGCGCCGTTCTCTCAAGGCGAAAGACAGGTTTATATTATGTCTTTGTATTTGGCATTGTTAAAGACTAGTAGAAAAGATATACCGTTCTTTATTGATACGCCTTTTGCAAGAATTGACTCTAATCATCGTGAAAAGATTGTTGAGGAGTTCTTTAATAAAATTTCCAACCAGATGTTTATTCTTTCTACGGATGAAGAAATAGTGGGCGAGTACAAGTCGCTTATTGATGAAAAGATATCCGATCGTTTTATGTTATCAATAAATGACTATGGTAACACTACCGTCGTTCCGGCAAAGTATTTCGAGGTGTAATATGGTATTTAAGTTAAAAACATCAAAAGAAACAATGCGGGTGTTTAACGATATTAGCGCAAATATCCATTTGCAGCCGTTTGCGTTGGCTAAAATTGCGATAGCACTATCAATTAGAGAGAGCGCGGAGTTGGATGCGGATAGTTTTAATACTGATACTGATGGGCTTGAGCTTAATCGTCAAACGATTACAGGTGAGTATGACGATTTGTTTAAGGCTCTCATTATAAATAAAAATGGTTGCGATTTATCTGAAGAAGAGTATTTTCCAAAATATCTTAAGGCTCATTTAGATAGGGGGGCAAAATTACTTTACGCCGAGTACAAATATTCCGGCAGCAACTTTTATAATCATCTTGCCAATCTCGACAGAAGTATATAATTCATTGATTTGCAAATATTTGAGTACACAAATATATCTTTTGATGATTTAGAATAATTCTTAAAACAAGGAAATAGGTAATCAACTAAAACTTTTCACTGTCCGTAAACTGCCACGCTGCACGCTTGCAATATGGCGGTTTTTATGCTATACTCTATTTATATAACGAAACGCAATGTTTTGTTATAAAGCAAAGGATATAGAATGAGAGTTTTAAGTGAAGAAACGAAGAACGCGGTGTTGGAGTATAATATCGAGTATCAAAAGCAGCATGGCATATCGCCGAGTTTTCGGAACATAATGCACGCCCTTAATCTTGGTTCGCTTGCTACGGTACAACGTTACGTTATACAGTTAGAAGCGGAAGGGAAGTTATCTCGCACGAATATAGGGAATATAGCCCCTTTGCCGAAACTGTGGGGTGGTGAAACGGTAACTGTTCCTCTTATCGGTCAAATCGCTTGTGGTGAGCCGTGCTTGGAAGTTGAGAACATAGAGGAAAGTTTTTCTTTGCCATGCTCTATATTCGGTAACGGAGAAATGTATATGCTCCGTGCGTTCGGCAGCAGTATGATCGATGCCGGAATAGAAAAAGGCGATTTGCTTGTAATCAAACGTCAAGAAGAAGCGAGCGACGGAGATATAGTCGTTGCGCTCGTAAACGGTGAAAATACACTCAAACGCTTTTATAGAGAAAAAGGCAGGGTAAGACTTCACCCCGAAAACAAGACAATGAAAGATATTGTCGTCAAGAGTTGTGAGATACAAGGCGTATTGATTAGTTGTATTAAAATGTATTAACAGACGGTTCAGCCCCGAAACCGTTGTTAAATAATATCTTGCAAAAATAGATTACTTCCGCAACGGAGTTCTCGACCGTGCAAAGGCAGTTTTCTAAATCCAATTTTTTGCAAGTGCGAGAAAAGGAGTTGAACACAAAGAATGTCAAAGTTCGATTACGAAAAGCCGGTATTTTATATGTGTTTGAATTGCCACAAAAAGATTATCGGGATTAGGGACGTAAACGGTATGACAAAGGTCAAATGCCCGCATTGCGGTACGGTAACAGTATCGCATGTGATGAGCAGGCGGCACGTTACATACGACGTTTATGCCCCGGAAGGGCAAACTATTATGTAGTAACGAAAGATAAATAACAATTTATAAGTCTATAAGACATATACGGTAAGACGCTCGGTCGGTCTGAAACAGGGATATTGTAAAACCGAGAAAGTTGAGCCGTATAAATCGGACGGTTTAACCAGACTTTTGCAAAGATTGCAATAACATGAGAGGCCGCCGAATAGCGCAAAGCGCATATCACCCAAAAGGTGTAGTGCGTGAAGCGTTGTTCGGCGGCTTTTTATTTTCTCCGATGCTGTCCAAAAAAATTAAAAAACTATTTCAAATAGGAAAAAAACCTTCCTATTTGGATTTTAGAATAACGCCATAAACAGCGAAAGGAGGTGAAATCGGATATGACGGCAAGCGAACGTAGAAATGCCATATTGGAAGTTCTTTGCTTACGCAGATTTGAAACTGTAAGTAATCTTGCATTTGAATTTGACGTAACCGACAGAACAATCCGTAATGACATTTTATTGTTATCTCTCGAATATCCGATTTACACCACCAAAGGCAACGGAGGCGGTATTCATGTAGATGAAAATTACAGGTTAGGGAAGTCCTACTTAAAGGACGAACAGCAGGAATTATTGCAAAGGCTTCTTTCAGATCTTGCCGGTAAAGATGCCGAAGTAATGAAGTCTATAATTAAAACTTTTGGCTTGAAGGGAGTAAGTAAATGAAGCAAAAATTAGAACCGGTGTATGACATTCAAGTAAATGGGATGCCGGACTATGGCAAAATTCCGAAAGCCACGTTAGAACCGATAGCGAAAAAGTTTCTTGAGGATATTCTCAAATGGCAAAAGAAAAAGAAATCGGAGGAATGAATATGGAAGAAGTACGCAACAGTCAAGGCAAGCTCGTGTGCCGTGTGGATAAATTGAACAAAACCGTCGAGATAGTATTGAAAGGTTGTACTACGCTTATATGCTTTTCGGACGACGGAACAATTAGCGTAACCAATAAAGATAAAGTGGCATAGATCGCCTAACAACTAAATAATATCCGCAGACCGCAAGACGGCATTGGAAACAAATCTCAAGTGTTTCTTTGCCGTCTTTTTGTTTGCGGAAAACTCGGCTCTGCGGATTTCATTACAAAATTCAAGGAGTCAAATTATGAAAAATTATACTTACAAGTTTGCAGACGGAATGAAAAGCGTTGTGGAAGTGGATGACGAGCTTTACGGCATTTTGATTGAAATGGACAGGCAAGAAAAGTACGGCAATCGCCGTGAAACCCGTAGACACGTTTCTTTGGAAACGCTTACCGAAATGAATGTCGAGCCGTCCTATACAGACGAATACAATTTTGATGAGATTTTTGGCGGTATGGACAATGAGCGTCTGCAAGAAGCAATTTCGCAATTGTTACCCACACAGCAAAGCCTTCTTAATCGCTTGTTTGTTGAAAGGCAAACGGTATCGGAGATAGCGGAAAAAGACGGCGTTGCGGTATGCAGCATTAGCAATAGATTGGCGAGAATTTATAAAAAACTAAAAAACTTTTTATGAGACCGAAAACTTTTGCCTGTTTTCGTGGCTATAAGTGTAGGGGTTATGAATAAACGCCTACAAAATAAATCAGTAGGGAGAAAGACGGATGTGCAAGATGAAAGGTGCGCAAAGGAACGCAGTCGTGCAGGTTTACCGTGTCGAGTGTAATCGCGGCAGTAAATACTTTTCCGACGAGGAAAAAGCAAGCGCGTATTTCGACTATATGACCGCGTGCGGCTTCGAGGCAGAGCTGTGGCTGGTTAGACGGTACTATGACGAGCAAGGCACGCTGGTAAAAGGCGAGCAGGTGCTTTGGGAAAGCGAATCGGACGACGGCATTATAAGCCTACTCAACTAATCGAATGTTACACGGCGCAATAAACAAAGCGTGATCGTGTTCGGCGTGAATTTCGTAAAGGTGGCCGCCTACGCAAGAACAGATCAGGAAAGTAAGATATAAGTCGCCGTGAAACAGATATACGCTGTGCTAAGCGAGCGTCAACGGGCAATCAATTTCAATTTTGGGAGATTTGAATATGGCAGAATATAACAAGGAAAGGCGCTGGACTACGCCAAGCAAGCGAGCGAAAGGCTACGTTGACGAGCGGAGAGCGAAAGTCCATATGTGGGGACAGAAAGAAGGTCAGCCGCTTACGGACTACGAAGCCGGCATGCGCTCGGGGTACCTGCAGTGCCAGAGTGACCATGCGGGACTGTTCCGCTACAAGCAGGCTATGGAAGCAACGGGCGATAGAAAGTACGCAAAAAAATTCTCTCGCGAGAAAGGAACGAAACTTAAAAACGGAGGAAAGAAGTAAATGGATAAGCAGATTTTTGTGGAAAGGGACACGTATGTAAAGAACGAAAAGACGTATTTTTCGTATTTTATCAAGGGCAAAGTGCGGGGCAAGGACGTAAGAGTCGCCATCGTACCGCCCGACAACGGTGGATACACTCTTTTGGACATCGTGTACGGGGACGAAATGAAAGCGGAACTTACGCTGAAACCTTATGAGATCAAGGATGAGAAAACGGGGAAAGTCATTTCGGGCAACAGCTACGGGGTAAAAACTGTGGATAAAGAAACGGGCGAGATTTACGAATGTCCCGTCAAAGCGTTTCGCAGCTCGGATAAAACCATTCTCAATATGCTGTTGAGTAAGTCGGCATAAAACATAAAAAACACAGCGTTTCTGCGGCTTGCGGTGAAGTCCGTAAGCCGCAGTTTTCTTAAAAATCTAATTTTTTTGGAGGTATTTATGAACAACGATTACGAACTCAATCGGCATAAAAAGTCGGATGCGGTCAAGTGGATCGTAGCGTTTGCGCTGATTGCGGTGCTTCTCATCGGTATGTCGGCGTCCATTATTCTCGCCGCGAACAACGGCAAAGATAATCCGTCGGGAAAAGACGAATCGACCGAAGAAACGATTGCGGACGCAACGGACGATGAAATTTACCCGATGCCGCGCGCAATGTCGTTTACGGCGAACACGCTTGCCGCGGCATTGGCGGAAGGACAGACCGTGGACGTAAAAATAAAAGCGATCGTGTCGCCCTACGACGCGGCGAATCAGTTCGTGGACTATTCCGTTGCCTGGGGCAGCGCGCCCGAGCACGGCGACGAACCGGTAACGGACTACGTTACGGTCACGCCCGATTCGGACGGCAGCGCTACGGCGACGGTCTCCTGCAAGCAGGCGTTCGGCGCGGATAAAATCGTCGTCACGGTCACGACGCGCGACGGCGGGTTTACGGCGAACTGCACCGTTTCGTTTATCGGCATGGCGAGCGGAATGAGCGTAACGTCCTCCGCCGTTACCCCTGTAAGCGACGACAACCGCGGGACATACTATCAACTCGGCACGAGCAGAACGTATACTTTTGACGTCAATCTCGACAACGCATTTCACGAGGTCGGTTCCAAAAACCTTACGGTATCGGTCGGCGGCGTCGGCTCGCTGTATTTCGGAAAGACGTATACGGACAGCATGAGCGGGATTGCGCGCTTTCAGGATATGGAACTGCGCAAACTGTCGGCAATGGCGGACAGGTTCATTACTTCCGCGGCCATTTCGGGTACGACGCTTACCGTACAGACAGGCTCGAAGCTGGTAGAAAACTACTATTCCTATTACGAAAGCGACGAGTATTTCACGGGCAGTTATACCTATGACCGCTACGTTTACGAGGATGAGTTCGGGCTGACCGTCGGAGACAAGATTTCTGACGATTACGAAGGCAAAGCAAAATCGAATACGGCGGCGCTGCCGTCCTGCTATTTCACAATAACGGTTACGGACACGGTGAGCGGACTTTCGGAAAGCCTGCGGCTCTGGCTGGTCAGCTCGGTGTCGGGCGTCCGCTTTGAAAAATCCGAACTGTCCTTTTAAGGGGGTGCGTTATGAGTAAAGGCAAAACAGTCGGCAAAATCATCGCCTACGTTCTAGTTCTGCTTGTTGTCGTCGGAGTAATCGGCGTTATCGTCCGCTTTACAGGCGGGTTTACGAGCGATTTCAAGACCTTCTACGTTACGGTGGACGGCAAGGACGTACTGACGACCGCAAGCGGTTACAAACTGACCACGACGCAGCCGCTGACCGTCGATGTGAAGTATACTTTCGGCTCTGCCGGCGGCGACGCAAGCGGTTATTCCGTCAAGATCGTCCCCAACGTCATTGAAAACGAGGATTTTGATTTCACCTTAAACGGCGACGTGTACTCGTATCAGGCGGAAACCGACCTTACGGCGGGCTTCGAGATAGAGCGCGGCGAAACTTCGTTTACGCTCACGCCCAAAGGCGGACTTACGGAAATTCTCCAAGCAGTCTATCCGAACTACGAAGTCGGCGATTGCCGGGAGAATAGCTACGAGAATATGTACGCGCTCATCGTAACGTCGTACAACGGCAAGGCAAGCGTAAAACTCTGTTTCTCCGTATTGGAAAAGGTAACGGGCGTTACGCTGGACAAGGACACGATCGTGTTCTGACAATCAATTTTTTCGGAGGTAAATTTATGAATATAAGCAAACAGACAATGAAACGGCTTGCCGTAATTCTTTCGGCAATGCTGCTCCTTGCGGCGACCGTGCTTTCCGTCGTATTCGGGTTGACAAGCTCGGAGAAAACGGGTATGGTTAACGTCGATATGAACCACAACGACAACATAATCGTAACGCCGGAAACGAATCCGGCAATGATGATGAGCGTCCTGCGTGCGGGTGATAACACGGAAAACGTCATTCAACCGAGCGGTGACACGGACGGCATTTCCATCACTGCGACTATCGGACCGGAAACCGCGGAAAACAAAGAAATTCAGTGGACGGTCAAGTGGAAAGAATCGACGGGCGGCAATCATAGCGGCGGCACAATCAAAGCAATCGATTGGAGCGAAGGCAAGAATGTTACGGACTATGTTGTTTTGAGCGAGGAAACCTCGATGAGCGGCGAAAGCATTACGATTACTTGTAAACAGGACTTCGGAGAGCAGATCATCGTGACGGCGACTTCGGCGGGAACTCCCGAAATATCCGCAAGCTGCACCGTGGATTACTGCCAAAAGATTAAATCGCTCGATTATACTTTTAAGTATGGCGGCAATGCAATGACGGCGCCCGCTGTCGATTCGGACGGCGTGTATCGCGTGGATTATACGGGCGAAGAAAAGAGTTATACGGTGGAATGCGTACCCGTTTACACAAATTATACCGTCGATGACGAGTTCGTGAAGAACGTAAGCGGTCAGTTCGCAAACGCTTTCGGGTATACGAGTGATAAACCGTTTACACAAATCTCTTTACAGGCGGGGTTGTTCGGTTGCGTCAACGAACCGGCTTTGAGCGAAGCGGCGGAGAGCTTTATTTCAGATATAGAGTTGCTCGCAGGCTCCGCCGGCTGGCAGATCGGAAATTCTGTATTGGAAAAGGCGACGACCACTTATAACGGTCTGACTGAAGCTGAAAAAACGCACTCGAAAATCATTAACAGATACCAAGCCATGCAGAAGTTTATAGGGAAATGCGGAAACGGAGAGCTGTTTTATGCGGCGAAAGCAGAAGCGCAGGCTGTCATAAGCGTATATACTGCGTCATCGCCTTCGGGTAGCTTTAACGGGGAAGCGGCAATAGAATCAGTTGACGCTCTGCTGACAGCGGCGAAAACCTGCAATGATGCGGGGACAGGGATTCTGGAATACACAATAACCTATACAGGCGTATATTCTGAGAAAACCTTTACGTTCAAGCTGGGCTATACCGCGTCGTCCGTTTCGGCGGCAAAGACAATGAATATTTCCCTGCCGTCGGTTATGTTCTGACGCAGGGAGATGCGCGATATGGCACACGCAATCAGGTATAGACTTCTGACCTGCCTTATCGCTCTCGTAACGGTATTCGGCGTCGTCTTTACGGCGGCGCCGTCTATCGCTTTCGCAGCGGGTACGGAATTGAGTTTCGACGGTACGAGCGTAACGGACGACCTTACGAGTTCGTCCGCAGGCGGGAAAACTTTCGATTTGAAAGACTACCCCTACGACGAGAGCAAACAGGCGCAGGTCATCAACTTCGTGGAATACTGTTATTCGTACAAAGCGAATATGCGAAATAACTACGGACTGTATGTGTATATCTACAATCCGCAGGGACTGAATATCTCTACGACGAGCAAGAGCAACAACATACAGATGGCAACAAGGTACGATGAGGAGGGGAATCCTTCGGACTACGCCAAGTTCGATTTACGGTTTTTAAGCAAGTCCGAAGAAAGCAACTACAAAAACCTGTTTTACAAGTTCAAGGTTGTGGATAAAGCTATCGATGGCAAGACGTTTGCACAGCGGGTGAACAGCAACGAACGGCGTTACGACGTATCGGGCGTCGAGCTTACGACCTACGGCGCAAACAACGCAACGGACTATTCCGTAAACGGCATGTACATATTCACCGGTTATGCGGCGGGGTATGGACCGGACGCAAATGCGAAAAGCACGCTTATAAGCAAGGTCGAATATCTCGAAACGGTGTCGCTGGACGTAAAGCATACCTTCTACCGCACAAAGACTTCGGTTAAAGGCGCGGGGTATCAGAACCAGCTGGACACGGTGTATTTTGCCGTCCCTCAACGCTTTTTCGATACCTACGGAAAGTTGCAACGCATCAAAGCGGAATGGTACGAGTACAAAACCAACGATATCGTGGTAACGAGCTATCAGGACTTTTACGATAAAGCCTATCCGTGGCTGGGCAGACAGACAGGCGAGTTCGACCAGTTCGGAATGACGAAGTACAACAAGGATATCTATTATAGCTTGGGGCAGAACGCAGGCGACGCAGGAGGCGGTATGAATATGGCGAAATGGGGCTGGAATTTAGGCAGCGGCTTTCTGCACGTTCCCGCTCCCACGCTGTATTATCTGTTCAAGGTCGGAAATATCTCCGAATATGATCCGTATGCGGACGTCGTGAGTATCGGCGGCGTGGAGAGCAACGCGCTGTACGAGTATATCAAGAGCTACGACAAGTCTTTCAACAAAGGCACGTTACCGATTAAAGAAGGCACGATCAGCGCGGACCTGTTCGCAGACGATATAGACGACTATCGCAAGCTGGATACAGAGTATGGCAAGATACAGCAAGGCTATTCGTACTACGACTTTGACGCCGACGTGGATTTGCAGAAGCTGACCTCTTGGCAGGAAGGCAATCCGTCGTTCTGGGATAATTGGATGAATTGGGGGTTGTGGGACGCAATGTTCGGAAAAATCCCCGAAGAAGAAAGTCGCACCGTGTCGCCTATCTACACATTGAAAGACAGTGATTTAAGCGGCACGAATGCGGAGATAGCGGAAAGATTGCTCATAAACGCCAACGACGTGAACGCATTAAAAACCTATCATACGGCGGCAAAAAATGATGACTGCGTGACGGTGCTGTTTCGGTTCGCAACCAGCGATTACTATTCCGCGGCGGTGGATATTATGGAACTCGGCAAAGGCTTTTTAGGTGCGGACAAGTATACCAAAGGGCAGGCGTACAGAGCCTATGAAAGCGTGTTCTTGGACTTCGATATCATTCAACTGACGTTTAACAAGGACGGGGTTTACAAGGTGATACCCGCGGTGTCCAGCCCGATCGACGTCGTGAACGCGATTACGCCGCCCGTACAGATGCCGGACGGTACGCCGTGGTGGGTAAAACTGTTGAGCGTCCTTCTCGTAATTTTGTTGCTCGTTCTGATAGTAAAACTGCTGACGTTTATCTTCAAGAAAATATCGCAGGACAGAAAAATAAAGAAAACCGTGGAAAAGCACAGCGAGAAAAAGGAAAAGCGCAAAGGCAAAAAGGCGCGCAAGCAGATGGATAAAGAGTTTGAAAAATTCCATAAGCAGACGGCGAAAGAGCAAAAGAAAACTGAACGCGACGCGAAGAAAGTCAACGTAACGGATTTGAAAGCGAAAATCTGGACGGGCAAGAAGAGCGAGTCGGAATTGAGCAAGGCGGAAAAGTACGCGCTCGATCACGACGAAGAATGGCAGCACGAACAGGCAATCATAGACCAAATTCTTTACGGCGACGACGATTCGGAGTAAACGCAATTAAAACGGCGGGCGGAGATAACAGGACGGTTGTCTGAAGTTTCCGCCCGTAAATTTTCTATCAGGAGGCAATTATGAAACGGTTAAAAAGAATACTCGCCGTAGTTATGCTCGTCGTTGCGGCGCTCGTTATATCCTATCTCATTTATACGGGAGGAAACGTCGGTGCGTAAAGTACATATCTCTCTCACGGTCATTTTATCTGCCGTGTTCGTCCTGCTCGGCGTATTCGTGTTCCGTCAGGCATATCTGCGGTTTTGGGAAACGCTGTGCGACTTCGGACGTTCTGTAGCGTACTATTTCTGCGGGATCTTCGGGATAGAGCATAGCATTGTTCCCACTGTTACGGAATATTCGAAAGTGTTACAATGGGAGATTCTGCTCCCGTCCGACTTTGCGGGCTTTCAAAGTTCTGCGGCGGACTATTTCGCACTTTTATTCAACAAAGACAATTTCACGGCTTGGGGACAAACGCTTGCGGTTACGCTCGGAAATGCGGCAAAGATACTTTCTATCCTGCTGCCGTGTATCGTTATCCTTATTTTCGCCGTCAAGCGGCTGTACGCAAAAGGCAATAACCGGTACAACAAGGACACACTGCCGCTCAAAGCGTTCAAGAAAACAATGTCGGTAACGTATCAACCGGCAAAGAGATTTGTTCTCTCGTACCTGTCGTTTCTGAAAGAACACGGTGCGGTATGGATATGCTGGCTGGTACTTTGGGCGTTTCATCTGGATGCGGCAAGCATCGTTTTGAGTGCGCTGGCGTATTACTTCTATTTCGCCGTCGCATTCGATTTTGTAGGGCTGTACGTACAGATATGTAAACTGCTGATAGACCTGCAATTCACCTTTCGCTATTTCCCGTGGTGGGTGTTGGTATTCGCCGTCTATCCCTTATTCCACCGCTGGCGCAAGCGCATTGCCGTCAACCGATTGCGGCACAACGAGGCGCGTAACTGCGGGTTTATAAACGAACTGCCTATCGTGTCCATCACTTGCGGAAGTATGGGGAAACGCAAGACAACGATGATAACGGATATGACGCTCTCACAGGAAGTGATGTTCCGTCAGAAAGCGCTGGCGATTATACAGAATACCGACCTTAAATTCCCGTGCTTTCCGTGGTTGATGTTCGAGAAGGAATTGCGGTCGTGTATGGAACACGGGACGGTGTATAACCTTGCAACAACCAAAGAATGGGTAAAGCTGAAACGGCAAAGGTTTCTCAAACACCGTAATCCAGATTTACAACTCTACGGTTACGACTATAAACGCTACGGAGCGATTTACGACGACGCATTGAAAATATCTTCTCTGTTCGATGCAATGGAAACCTATGCGCAGGCGTATTTTATCTACGTCATAGAGTGTAGTTTGATCGTGGCGAATTATTCGGTGCGGACGGACAACAAACTCATTGACGGCGGCAATTTTCCCGTATGGGCGACGGATTTTTTTTCGGAGATCAGACGAAAGTCCAGACATTCCCACGTATTGGATTTTGACGTTCTACGGCTCGGTAAAAAGGTATTGGAGAACAACCCGAATGCGGGCAGCTTCGAGTTCGGCGTAGTGGCGATAACTGAGATAGGCAAGGAGCGCGGCAACAATCTGGAACTCAAAGAAGTGAAAAAAGGCGGGGATGAAACTAACCAGAAAAACGACTTGTTCAATTCGTGGCTGAAAATGTGCAGGCACTCGGCTACGGTGGATAATTACCCGTTTATAAAAGTATTCACGGACGAACAACGTCCCGAAAGCTGGGGTGCTGACGCCCGCGATTTGTGTGAGATTATTCAGATAGCGTCGTCCGGGGATATGAAACTCGCCCTGCCGTTTTATACCGTTGAGGATATGGTTTCGGAATGGGCGTTCAACCGCTTTATACGGCTGTATTACGATTTCCGTTTCCGCAGGGGCGACAACACTTTACTCGTTTACCTGCTCAAAGGCGTTACGGCGTGGCTGTGGAAACGCAATGCAAGAATATATAACCGCTACGGGTATTCGATACTCAAAATAGAGAAAGAGAGAGGCACGATGGACGGCAAGCCGGAAAAGAAAAAGTATTATTTAGCAAACGGCAAGATATATGCAAACAGGTTTAGTACAGATTGTTTCAGCGATTACTTCAACGATACGGCAAAGAAAAGCAAGGTCGGGTTAAGGGATTATATAGAGTATGCAACGGAAAAGGCGAGCGTGGAAGAACTCAAAATGCAGAACAGCTATTTTATAAACGGACTGTATAAGGACGCCGACGGTTCTGCGTAAAATAAAAGTTGTCGGTACTCCTTAACGGTCAAAAAAGGAGGATACCTATGCCATACGGCGAATGTAAAATCTACTCGGACGGATCGCATTTCATAGCGATACCGCATACGACCAGACCGTACCGTAAGCGAAAGAAGCCGCCCGAGGAAGAAATAACGGTCGCAGAAACGCAGGAGAATACAGCGGAAGGAAGCACATTTCCGGATAACGGGGATGTGCCTGTTCCGCTTGCCGAAAATTTCCGAGAACAAGTTCCCGAACAAACGGCAAATACTCCGCAAATTGCAAAAAAACACTCGCAAACAGAACGTAAAACGACAAGAAAAGACTTGTTCGAGGAATTGTATAAATCCAATTTAGATGCCAAAAAATCCGTGCGACGGAAACGCATTATTTCCGCTATGCGTCCGTACTTCAAAAGCGATGAGAAAACGGCTTGTTATGTGGATGCGAACTTGGAACGCAAACAACGGAATTTGATTTGTCGCCGTATCCGTATGGCGCGTAAAGCGAATTTGGCGAACTTTAATTATTTTTGCACGTTCACTTACGATTCAAACAAGCATACGGAAGAAACCTTTAAGAAAAAACTCAAAAACAAACTGTCGTTACTTGCTTACCGTCAAGGCTGGAAATATATGGGGGTATGGGAGCGTTCGCTCGAAAAACAAAGGTTGCATTTTCACGGGTTATTTTATATCCCAGACGGAAAAATGATAGGAAAGGTCGAGCGGTACGACGACTACAGTGTCAGACTGAAACGGGTACAGACGACATATCAAAACAGTTATTTCAATGAAAAGTTCGGACGCTCGGATTTTGAATTGATAGACGATAAAAGCAAACTCGGAGATGCTATGGCTTATTTGATGAAATACATAGAAAAGACCGGCGAAAGAATTGTGTACAGCAAGGGGCTTTATCAGTATTTTATTTCCGATATTATGGACGAAGATATTATTTCGACAATCGGTATGGAAGATAAAAAGCTGCTGCTTTACGACGATTTCAAGTGCTGGGATGAAGGCTGCCTGATTGGGAACGTAAGCGAAGAAGCGATAAAACAAATGCGTAAGAGTAACTGATGTTTTAATGTGAAAATGCCTATAAACAAAAAGCGTGTGTAACGGTAAATCGGGCGATTCGCCAAGCGGTTTAGCGGCGAACGCCCGATCCGTTAGCACTTTGTTTTTGGCATTTTAGCCAGTTGGTTGCGTAAGGGCGTGTGCTTGTCTGCGGCGAGCGTAGCGAGCCGCTCTCGTATCAAGACAAGCACACGCCCTGCTGTCAGTTGGGTGTTTTTATGACGATTTTAGCCTCTAATATTACGACCGTTGCTTGCGAAAGTATCTTTAACATGGGCGACGGAATACCTTGCAAAACGTCAAATTTTTTGATATAATGACAATATAAAAAGTTTCAAGGAAGAATTATGGCAAAAGAAGTGATTGTTCAAGGGATAAACGTAACCTACAAATACATCGGAAAAGAGGATTACATATCTATTACCGATATAGCGAAATATTTTAATGCCAAAGATCCGTCGGGTGTAATTCGTAATTGGATGTCTAATAAAGACTCTTTCGAGTTCTATAGTTTGTGGGAGGAAATACATAACCCAGATTTTAATTCCGTGCAAATGCGCATAATTAAAACCGAGGAAGTAGGGTATAATCGGTTTACTATGACGCCTAAACGCTGGAAAGACGAATTTAACGCAATCGGCATTATTCCCGGCGCAGGGAAATATAGTGCAGGGACGTTTGCGCATCGAGATATTGCTTTTGAATTTGCGAGCTGGATAAGTCCGCAGTTCAAGTTATATTTAGTTACAGAGTTTCAGCGCTTAAAATCAAAAGAGCAGCAAGCAATAGAGTGGACGGCTAAACGCGAACTTGCGAAAGTAAACTATCGTATCCATACCGATGCTATAAAAGAAAATATTGTGCCGACGCTTACGGAAGAACAGTTGAAGTATGTTTATGCGGACGAAGCGGATTTGCTGAACGTTGCGCTGTTCGGTAAAACAGCAGCCGAGTGGAGAAAAGAAAATCCTTCGCTTAAGGGAAATATGCGAGATTATGCGACGATTGAACAGTTGCTTGTTATTGCTAATATGGAGAGTCTGAACGCATACCTTATCGAACAGAATATTTCGCAACCTGAAAGATTAAAACAGCTCAATAATATGGCGCGTTCGCAACTGCGTGTATTGCAGGAAAGCAATTCGAGATTACTTGCGGAAGGAAGAAAAGATTAGGATACACAAAGTGCTTGACCTTGTTAGTTGAAATTGCTATAATAACTATTGTACGAGTCCACGCACAACCGATTTGTGCAGCGTTGTGCTACGCCTATGCTGGTTGAGTTCTTTTGGGACATACAGGGAGTGGTGTTACTTGTACATTTTTTTCGCCTCCGAAGTGATAGGATTAAAACGTGGAGGTAAACACAATGAAATCAACACATAAAGTCGAAAGATTTGATTATTCAAAGGTTGAGGCACAACAGGACGCAATTTTACTTTATCAGTATTGGGGCTTACATCCGAAGTCTGGTAGAATACATATTGATACAAAACGGTATAAGCGAACTTGCGAAAAAATCGGTATTATGGACTTTATGCCGGAAGGGATGTTTGCTAATCGCCAGACACCTTATTTTGTACCGTCGAAAGTTAGGCGTTATGATTATGCTATAAATATATTTGTAGATTTGATTAACGGTTTACGGCGTGATTGGAATGAAGAATACAAGCCCGTTTTATCGAAAATTAAAACTCCAAAAGAAGTGGCGGAGTCAATACGCTTAAACGAAATGATGTATACTTCAGATCCAGATGACCTCGACGAGATAAACATTGATGCAATGTTTGGCGGCATACGCAGGGAAAGACAGTATAACAAAATTATAAATTCGCTTTATTGTCAATTTATTTCTAAAATTTGCACAGAGATAGACAGATATACTTTGATTGTTATGTGCGAGCTTGGTTATAAAGGTAAAGACTACAGTTTCAGTTCGTTTGCCAAATTTTCCGACGGGTTGCAAAACAATAAAAACGGTATTAAACTTTCGAGTTTGTCAAAGTACAATGCATATAACCTATTGCATAAAATAAATAATTTCTTAAAACATAATACAATAAGTTCTTACAACGATTTGCGAAAATTTTATCCCAAGAATGTTTGTCATGTGGACGATGGGACAGCAAAAGAAGCCTATCAAAACGGAATGTTTGCAGGTGATTGGATAATTCTTAAAGAGAATTATATAGACGGCATATTCGACAGTCTTATCAAATTTTTTGAAGATTATTGCAGACAATTTGTCGGTGAAGATATTGAGAGGGCATCTTGGGATTATGATGAGTATTTTATAGATGCGTTTAATCAAATGAAATATCCCCGTGAATATTGGGGTGTGTAATAACTTTAACCAACATAATAAAAGCCCAGACTCCGAAAGGAATCCGGGCTTTGACTTTGTATTATGATATTTCAAAGGACACGAATTTACGACCTTTGAATTATAGTGTTTGAGTGGGATCGGGTATGTAGATTTTGTCGGCAACCTTTACGGCTTTGTAAGTAACACCGTTTATTGATTGCGTTGTGTATTCGGGCTTGCCTTTTGCGTTCGCTCGTAAAAACATTTTCTCGCTGTTCTCGTTTATGCGGTCAATGTTGCCGTCCGTGAACTTGCTGTCGTTGCCGACTTCCAAGACTTTCAAGCCCTTTTGCAGTAGGAACGAGCTGAATTGCCATAACTTCTCGAACATACCGTAGCAGTCCATAATAAAGCAAAAATCTTCTTGCTCGCAGTAACCCGTAATTCTGAAATAATTGTTCATATTGTTTTCTCCTTTGCGGTCTATGCCGCTAACTGTATTTTCTTTAACTGCCTGTTGGCGAACGGCAACCATTTCTTGTTTACGAACTCTAAAACGTTGTCGCTGGGCTTGCTGTCGCGGTCGCCGTAGCATTGCAATACCTTTTTGTTTTTGATCGAGTATTCCACCGTAACGAACGGCGTATCGGGTGTTTCGACGTTCCGCACAAAGAATATAAGACTTTCTTCACGTATAAAGCGTTGGTCGTAGTTCATTCGTCCTACGCAGTGATGGAGAATATCGCCCTCACGGATAAGGTCTTGCGGCGAACGGGCTATTATAACAACGAAAGCGTCCTTGCCGTTCTTTTGTAACGGCAAGTATTTTTCCGCAATCGCGTCGAATTTGGCATATAATTCTTTGCGTTCTTCGGCGTCCTTTAATGCTTTTGCTGTGCGGTATTGGTCTATACGCATATCGTGCCAACGCTTAAAATCGTGGGGTAGTAGGTTTTTCGGTAAAGTCATATCCAAACCGAGATATTCGCAGGCGCGCAGATAGTCCGAATAGGATGAAAGGTTTGTATTTTGCGTTGTAATATATTCCATAAGCGTCGTAACTTCTTTGTCTGTTTTGAAAAGTCGTTTAATATTTTTATATCCGTCATGGCGGTAGAACGACTTTTTCTCCGCTTCCAATTGCTGTACAATTTCTAACGGTTTTCCCGTCTTATATGCTGTCAATAACGTTCCGACATAATAACCGCGGAAACAGATCTCGTTGCATTTTTGTATCAGCCATTTGCGAAATGACTTATCTTTGCCGACTTTTCGCAAGATCTGTACGCTCGTTGCGTAATTTGCCAATCCGAATTTTACAAGCATTTCCGCTTGCGGAAATTTTTCGTATAACCGCAGATATTTGAAAATATCGTAATAGGGGTATTGCTCTACGGCGGAATATTTGTATTCGGGGAATTTGGAAAGGTATGTAATATTGAGAATGGGGCAATGGATATTGAAATACTGATCGTCTTGCCAACCCCAATCTTCGCTTTCGTACCATTTGCGTTGTTTCTGTAAGCCTTGTTCATACCAACCAATCGAATAGTTGCCCATAAAGTGCAGGACGATATCTTTCAGGAAACATTTGTCCGAGTGAATACCGTGTACGATTACCTGCTTGCAACGCCAGCGTTTGCTGTTTAACTTGTTCTTGCACGCAACGGTAACTTTCACGAGTTCGCCGTCGTTTTTGGTAAGATACGAGTAGAATCGCACAAAACCCGTATTATGGTACGGGTTGTCTTTTTCTGCTTTGCGGATAAGTTTCAACATATACTTCGGAATGGGTTTTATCTTTTCTATTTTCATCGGTATCACCTCATGCCATATCCATTTTGCCGTCAAGCAATTCGTAAAGATATATCATTGTTTCTTTTTCGAACGTAGCGGTAGAGTACGGCGGCGTAACGTCTTCGGTATCTTCGTCAATCGCCGTCGGCTCTTGTATATCTCCGTCGAACTCACGCATTTCCGTTTCTGTCAGTTCTTCTATTTCGTCCTCCTCGTTGGGGAGATCGTCTTTAATGACGGGTATGGTTTTTCCGAGCGTAACGATTTCACCGTTGACGTCGATTATCATCACGCTGTGCTTTTTCCGTATTTTTGCAATGTAGGTATCCGAAGCGTGATAGGGGAATCCAACCATAGGAATGCGTTTGTCGTCGGTAAGTTTTCTGCCCGTAAGCGTAAGATCGAGTTCGCCTGATAGCGTTTCGGCGTCGCGCTCGAACGCTTCGTAGAAATCTCCCAAACGTATAAGTACAATATCGTCGGGACGGTCGACTTTCATATTCCTGTACTGCTCAAAGAACGACGGCAATTCCTTTTTCGGTTTTATGCCGTTCTTTTCGTCTAATGCCTGTTGCAGATTGTTCGGTATTTCTTCTACGATCGGACTGTCTTCTTGGGGAACGGCGGCAACTGCGTTGTCAATGACTTCTTCGTCGTTGGCTCGGTCGGTTACTTCTTCCGTATCCGTTTTGTTCTCCGTCTGCGCCAGCATATCCCATAGCGACGCCTGCTGTTGCTTTGGCTTTGGCGGCTCGACCTTTATGGGAACAGTAGGTTTTGTCTTTGTAACCGGCTTTTGGGGCTTGTATTCCGTACCGTCAAGGTTATATAACGTTCCTGCGATTGCATCCTCCTCGAAGTAGTGGATCGCCCAACCGTAAACGACTTTATCTTCCACGAACGCTGAACTCGCGCCTTTCTCGGCGAGTTTTTTCGCCTCATCCATCGCAAACCGCATAAACCCGTCGAGCGTCTTTTTGTTGATGAGTTTCTTGCCGTCCTTTTCAAACGGCGTTCCGCTGTTTATCTTTTCGGCGAGAACGTCGCTTGCGTTCTCTTGCAAGTAGGCAAGGATAAGTTCTTGCGGCTTTCCGTTGGCGGTCAGGTTTAACGTTGTCATAAGTCTGCCTCCTGTTGTAAGATTTTGAGAATGTTCTGTTCGCTCCAATCTGACGAGCAAATCCAAATAATCGTTGCCAAGGTTTCGAGCGATGCATCTTGTTTGTTGCGTTCAAAGAACAATGCGTACTGCTTGCAGTCGCCGTTCGTAAACCATTGATACTTGTTGCAGAGATAGTAAAGTTTGTCGGTCGAGATTTTCATTGTGTAAAACTCCTTTTGAATGTATTGTAGATAAAAGAAAAGACGCAGCTGTTCGTATTAGAACGGACAGCCGCGCCATCGTCGCTTGTTTTCGAGAAAAGTTTTTATGGGGAATACTTCCCATAGCGCATTTGCTATAATTTCACCTGTGTTCCTGTGTTTAGGTGGCTCTCGCTCGTACCACCGAATATGCCATTTGGCAAGGTCGAGCGTGTTGGTAACGAGATACACTTTCCACCTGTTCGAACCTTGCCGACGGTAGCGCACCGTGTAGCCGTAATTATTGTTTTCCATAATTCCGATACCCATTTAATCGTCTTCGCAGAAAACCGCTGTGCTGTGGTTAAGTGCAAGATAGTAGTGTCCGTTACCGCAATTTTTATATTCTTCACTGTACCAAGCACGGTTTATTTCGGGGGTATAACTGAAACTCACGTCGTAGGTTGTTCGTATTCTCGGAATAGTGTATTTTCTGCGTTCGGAAATGGCTTTGCGGATTTGCTCTTTTTCTTCCGTGTTGTTATAACCGAAATACATAGATTTGAGTTCGCAACGCGACAGTTCCCATATATAATCCGTATTTAGATATTCCTTGCCGTTGCTGTCGATTTTAATCATAAAGGGGTAATGTTTCTTACAGTAAGCAACGGTTGCTTCCCGATTATCCCAACTCATATCGTAAATCTTGTTCTTTTCGTCGAGCGTAACGTATTTGTAAAGGTTATCCCAAACGACGGCGATTTCCGCCCACAGTCCGCTTTCATTACAGAGTTTCACTGCGCGTTTCAGCCGTCTTTTCCATTGTAAATTTTCGTCGTTGGGTATTAACGGCGTAAAGCGTATTAAAAACTGTTCTTCGTCGAAACGCCAGCCGTAGCGTTTTTTATTGCGGGCATATACGAATATGTTACCGTCGTTTTCTATGTAACACCTATACGTCGTGCTGTCGCCGATATTTACCGCCTTAAAGTTTTTCATACCGTTTGCCTTGATTTGTTCCAAAATTGCGTTGTTTTCCACTGTAAAAATACTCCTAATATAATTTTTGAATAGTAATGCGTTGATATTTTAATCCGTACTGTTCGCGGAATAACTTTATCGCTTCCCGAAGCGAGTAATACATATAACTGTGGTCTATATATCTGCCGTATTCGTCGCGGTATTCCAATACGAGATAACCGCCGCTGTTGTAGTGATAGAATAGGTATCTCATTGCGTAACCCTCCCGTAAACGTCGTCTGCGAAATATGCGCAAACGAACCAATTAAAAAGAGCGTGGCAGCGCACGCCCTTATAGTCAACGATATAGTCGTTATCTCCGACCTTTTCCAATACCGTTATCTCGTCCGTAACTTCGGGCTTTGTTTTCCCGACATTCAAGGACTGTATGTAAGCCTGTTTCTTAAACATTTATTTCACCTCCAAAACACGCAAGTCTATGAACGAATGTTGATACCAATCGTTCTTATCCGTGATATGCCACCAAACTTCGCTTTCGTTTGAGTTGTTGTCTTCGAACTCGAATTCGTAGTGATCTTCGATAGGGTAGCCGCCTTCGTCGAACTCTATGTCGCCAACCCAGCTCATTTCTGGATTGCGCTCGGCGCATATAAGTTCTTTGAATTTGTCGTAAGCATCCTCGTATTTCGTAAAAGCGTAAAGGTCAACGCTTTCGGCGTCGGGAGTAGACCAATCGAACTGAACGATAAATACTTTTTCCATTACGCAACCCTCCGAATACCGCCGCCGAACGATTGAACGGTTATATCTCCGAACTCGCTGCAATCTTCGTCCGATTTGTTCCAGACGTAGGCAAGCAGCGTGTGTTTATTACCGTGAGAATAAACCATATCGTCCCATTCTTCGGGATAATTCGATACGACGAGAAAATTCCATAGTTCGCCTATATTTGTGATTTCGTGCGTGATGGCGAATACCTTGCAATTATACTTTCGCTCAATTTCTTTCATTTTCTTTTCTATTTCGGGTTCTTGGTAAACCCAGAAACCGCCGAACGTTTCAAAGAAGCAAACCTTATCGGATTGTTTGAAGCTCTGTATGAACGGTTTGTAGATGTCGAGGATTTTCATAACCTCGATTGCTTTGTCCTTCTTTGCTTGAAGGGTGGGGAAAGTGTTGTTTTCCATTGTGTATATCTCCTTATTTTTATCTTATTTCAATAACGCCACGTTCCGTTTCGGAGTAGCCGTCGAAACTCAAATCCCGCGCGAAAGCGTTATAGTCGAAGTAGGACGCAAGATTGCCGAGCATTTTCTCTAAGTCGTAACACTCATTGACGAGGTTGTATGCTACATCGTACATATCCTGTCCTTTGTAAAAGATTATGTCGTCGTCCCAATTCTCGCCGTATCGTTCCACGAGATCAGCCCATTCGTCGAAAGACCGCACTTCGCAATACGCTTCCATAATCTCGTGTTTGTAGTTATCGTTCAAAACGCCGGACGATTTAATAAGCTCGAATATCTCTTTGGGGTGCGTGTTATCCCAATCTTCGCTGTCGGTGGGGATGCCTTCAATGTCCTGCACAAACAGTTCTTCGTCGATGCCGTCTAACTCAAATCCTTCTTTTTCAAGTTCTTCAATGATTTCGTCCCAATCGTCGTAATCATCGAAGTCAAGCCATTTACTTCCGAGTGCCCGTTCGTTACATTCGTTGTAAGAACCCCACGAGCCTATAACCATTGCTATTCTGTTCATTTGTCGTTCTCCTTTACATTTTCGCATAAGTCTAACAATGCCGCCGTGAACTCGTCATCGTCGGCAAAGTCTTTCGGAAAATCTTGTTTTAAGATAGAGATGTATTCTTCGTTAGTCATCGTTAACATCCTCGAAATCGTCGATGGATATTTTGTTTTCGTAAAATTTACCGTACTCGAAATACAGTTTGCCGTCTTTGTCCCGCATAAGGTCGAACGTGTCTTGCGTTATCTTTCCGCAACGGCTTATGGCTACCGTAATCGTTTTGCGATCGAAATTCACGTCTAAAATATTGAATGTAACGTCGTATTCGCCGTCGAAGTACGAGAACTCCGAAAGATAGAATTTCTTGTTTTCGTTCTCCATTTCGCTCACCTCAATCAATGAATTTGTACCAGATATGATACGTCGTTTCTATGTAGTCCAAAGTGTCGTAACGGTTTTTCTCTTTGTTGTACACGTTGACATTTTCGTAAGCAATCGTTACATAGCCTTTGAACTCGCTGTTACTGTCCTTTACGGGCTTGCACTTTTCGGCAACGTCCTCGAATACCCGTATATAGGCGTTACCCTTTTGAGAAGTAGAGGGGATAAGCAAGTTACCTTCTATGAGATAACCTACACCTTTCAACTTCTCGTCTTTGTTTACCTTTGAGATTGAGTAAACTACTTTTTGCATTTTCTTTATACCTCCGTGATTTCATTAGCCTTTCGGCAGGGGGGCAAAGGTAGCACTGTTCGGTAGGCTGATTTTCCTTTTCCGTCGGGTTGTAAATGTAAACCACGAGCTTCTATTCCCGTCATATAGTCAAAAAATTATTGCTTTCAAGGAAAAAGAAAAAAGCCAAACATTTCTGTTTGACTTTCCATTCGTTCGTATTTTAAGTGATAATTTTTTGCGGTTTACATTTACGAGAACTGTGCTACAACAGCCACCACGAAAGGCGAAATCACGGAGACCACTAAACCTAATAAGGATAGGGATTGACAATAAAGAGTGTTCTAACAGGGTAAAAAAAAGGTGATTTCTTAATTTATAATAAGCTCAATAAGGAAATTGTGTTGGTAGTGGAAGTTGATGGCAGTCAGCACAGAGAGGAAATTCAGGCGGCTCGCGATAGGAGAAAAGACAGATTGCTTGCAGATGCAGGAATTAAGATTTTGCGTCTTACAACTACCTCTATTGAGTGTAAAGAAAAAATAGTTGCAATGTTGTCGTAAACGTATGCATATAAGATATCCCGTACAGTTATAAAATAGGGCAAATAACTTAATAACAAAAAGAGACTATTTCCATTTCGGTTACAGTCTCTTTTTTTGTTTAGCGCTTATGTGTTCTTTTTTTGAGGGATAAGTACAAATATTATATTTATAAATGCTGATAAGGTATTGAAATAGCTTAATTTGTATGTTATAATTATCATGTATTATATTATTTGAGGTGAGACTCATGAAGTTGAGCTACAATAAACTCTGGAAATTACTCATAGACAAGGGAATGACAAAGACGGAAATGCGATTAAAGGCGGATATTTCCATAACTACGCTTGCCAAACTTGGAAAGAATGAAACCGTATCTATGGAAGTCCTGCTTAAAATTGTAAGGTGCTTGAATGTAATGTCGGTGACATAATGGATGTCATAAACGAGGAGAAAGATGCAGACTAAAGGATTTATCTATATTTTAACTAATCCGTCCTTTAAGGAATATTTCAAGATAGGCTACGCTGATAATGTGGAAGCCCGTTTAAAGCAACTAAATAATAGTGAGTGCATTCCCTTTGCATTCAGGGTATATGCAACTTATGAGGTCGAGGAGCGTCTGACGGATAAAAAGCTGCATTCGCTTATTGACCAACTCAATCCTAATCTGCGGTCCATCGATAATGTTGGCGGTAAAGTAAGAGTAAGGGAGTTTTATGCAATGTCGCCCGAACAGGCCTACTCTATTTTGGAGACAATAGCCATATTGGGCGGACATAGAGAAAGATTGAAGCTATGGGAACCTTCCGTGCAGGAGCAAAAAGATGAAGACCTTGCACAGGAGATAGAGGAAGAACATATAGAACGTCAGTCCCCGTTTACATTCTCTAAATGCCATATCCCGGTAGGGGCAACTATCACATATTTTAATCGCGGTAAAGCTAATTCCGGACTGGAATGTGTGGTTGTGGACGATAAGGCGGTAGAGTATAAGGGCAAGAAATATTCTATTTCTGCTTTGGCGACGGAGCTTTCCGGAAGCAAACACGGCGTTGCTGGTCCCAGATATTTTAAGTATAAGGGCGAATGGCTGAATACCATTCGTGCACGGGTAGAGGGCAGACAAGATCCTGCAAGGGTGGAGGATGTTTGGGTAATTCCATGTAATCCAAAACTCTATGATATAGTCGGAGCGTTCGAAAAGCTTGACGATATCGAGTGGAGCCAGACAAACAATACATCGGTCGGCGATACGGTTTATATTTATGTCGGCGGCGAGTATAAAGCGATAATGTATAAATGCGAGGTGTTGGAAACGGAACTTTATGGTAATCGATCAGATGAAGACCTTGAATTTTATAAAACTTTATCTGTAAAGCCGGATGTCAGATATATGCGTATAAGACTGATAGAAAAGTACGATAAGGATACATTTCCTCTTGCAGAGCTTCGTGAACGCGGACTTATGAATGTTCAGGGCAGAAGTAAGGTTACGCCGCAACTTTTAAGTTATTTATCTATAAAGTAAATATTATTTATACGAAATGTTTTAAACTATATGGATAAGTGAGGTTTTTATGCACGGTTATATAATAAATGGAAAAAGAAGGCATTCAGCAATTTTTTGGTTGGCTGTCATATCTGTTTTGGTTGGGCTGGGATTAACTTATTGGATTGATTTAATATTAAGTAAACTTGAAACAATGAAAGGAACTCAAATTATAGTTTTGTTATATAGTGCTATATTTGGTGTTGGTTCAGGGGCTATATTTACACTTTTATATTATTTGTTTGATAATTTTTTTTGGAAAATAAAAATCTTTGGTAATGTAGATTTGTCTGGGAAATATCAATGTGAGGGTGTTTCAAAGGACAAGTCACAGAAAGAAAAGGATCGCTTTACTGCTACAATAATAATCAAGCAGACATGGACAAAAATTAGCGTTAATTTGAAAACGGATAAATCATATTCTGATAGTTTTATGGCTAAAATAAGTCAAAATGGGGTTGGCGATATAAGACTTGATTATTGTTATACGAATAATACAGATCAAACTAATAAAGATATGGTGAGTAGGCATACTGGTACGGCTACTATAATATTTTCTTCAGAAATCAAAGGAAAGTATTATAATCAGCCAGACGATAGGATGCGTTATGGAGAACTTGTTTTATCAAAGGAAGGGTAATATGTTATTTGATTATGATAAAATTTTGAACGATTTAACGGAGAGAAAATTCAATACTTCAGATTATAAAAGAATCTTAAATGAAGATAAGCTAATCAGGGATAATTATAGTGTGCAGGATAGCAAAGATTTTGGCAATAGTAAGCAATATTTGGATTTGCGGGAAAGTTCTGCGGTAAAATATGTTATTGGGGCTATGTTACCAGTGGCAAAAAATTATACGCAACAAATTATTTCAAATAGAAACAGTATAGAGAATACACTCCGACAAATGAATGATGGCATATATCGGGATGCTAACTTAGATTTTGACTATCAAGGGTCAGTAACGAATAATACGCATATCAGAAGAAATAGTGACGTAGATTTGTTGGTGATGTGTAACTATTTTTTAACTTTGCAGGCGGGATTGCCTTGTCCTGATCCGTATAGAGGCAATCCTAAAGACGATTTGTTGACATTGAGGAATAATTGCGTAGAGCAATTAGGCAAGGTTTCTCCTAAGTTGAATATTGATGATAGTGGAGCTAAGAGTGTAAAAGTATCAGGAGGGCATCTAGTTGTCAGTGTAGATGTCGTTCCTGCTAATTGGTGTGAAACAAAAGAAAGCTATAAAACCAAATCAAAAGTTGATAAGGGTATCATGGTACTTGATAAGAAAAAGATGCAAAGGATTACAAACTATCCGTTTAAATTTAACGAATTATTGAAAGAGAAAGATAGTAAAACGGCAGGGGTTTTTAAGCAGGCGATAAGGCTATTAAAAAATGTCAAAGTTGACGCTGAAAATTCAACGGGATCAAGGATTAGGTTTAGTAGTTATGGAATAGCATCCTTGCTGTATGATTTATCAGATAATTGTTATCATATTGGTTATAGTCCTCTTATGCTTGTAGACGTTGTTTATAAGCAAATTTGCAGATATGTAAATGAGAATGCTTTGCAAGAACTAACAGATCCTGTGGGTGTGTCGTTAAATCATAGCGGTAATACTGTCGAAGGGCTCAGGGAATTGCAGTCGGCTATGTATAGTCTCAAAAAGACATTGGAAAATGAAGTTGGTGGGCTCTCTAGACAAATAAAAATAGCTGTTTAATAATTTACTTTTGAAAACAATAAATAGCTTTCGGCGGAGATAGATGGATATTCTCCGCCTTTTCTGTTGCGTTATATTGTAGAACAATATAAAAAATTATACTGCAATGCAATTACAGTTAAATTTTTCCAAAATAAACACCTGATTTACTTGACTTTTTAGATTTTAAGTAGTATAATGAATGTACAGTAAAGGAAACCTCGCTCGATACTAGGTATGAGCGAGGCGACTGCGCTGATGCGCTATCTATGTTTGGTAGATTTAGTATAGCACATTTCGGTTTTACTTGTCAAGCGCAGTTACTTTTACGAGTACATAGAAAGGAGATTAGGCCATTGTATTATATAGATGAAGTTAAAAAGTCTCGTGGTTACGATGGGTATGATGTCATTATCAGTTTGGCGTATACGCAAAACTTGAATACTAAGGCAAGCATGTGGTGTACAAAAAGGCAGATGATTGACTATATTAATGCTCATCCTTATTCCACTGTAAAGACTAAGTACTTCAGGAACGGCTCTTGGCATGTCGGTGAAGATGTGCATGTGGTCGATAATGAGTATCTCAGGACTGACCCTAATAATATCAAACGCGATAATTTAGGGGAGTTATAAATTAACGATGAGCATCCTAGTTAGCTCATTTTATATTTAGGGGAAGATTAATGCTTTTAAAAGATGTAGCAGACATATTATTTTCATTTCCGCAAAAGTCAAAAGAGACATTAGAAAATAATTGGCTTTGGTTATCTTCAAGTTGTCTGCAAGAAGACAATAGAATCCTTACGCTTCAGGAAGAAAATAATTTTATTCCGGATGAAGGGCTAAGGGTTTATCATGGGGATGTGATTATACGACGAGTGCAACCCCAGTTCGTCAATTATATTTCTGAAGATAAAGATTATATGGTTGGGCAGAACCTTGCAATCGTTCGCGCCAGAAACAATATTTATCCTAAATATCTTGCATTTATTCTTGAAGCCAATTTGGGGTGTTTGTATAAAGATATGGCTGGGGCAGCTGTTCCCGCCATTAAGCGCGGGAGGTTTGATGAACTTGATATTGGTGATTTGCCTGACATGAAAAAGCAATGTGCGATAGGGGAAGTGTGGTGGCTTTTAAAAGAGAAGAAAAAGCTAAGCCAACGCTTGTTGGAACAAGAAAAAATGCTAATCGAATTGAAGCTTAAACATTTAGTGAAACATAGAGGTAATTGACATGGAAGATAAGATGACAACATTTGATGATATAACAAATACACTCTGGAAGGCTGCCGGAACATTCCGCGGAGTTATAGATGCGGCAAATTACAAGGATTTTATCCTTTCCATGTTGTTCATTAAATATCTCGACGATACGTACAAGGAATATATCAGAAATCTTGAGGTTAGATATGGTGATAACCTGGTAAGGATTGAAAGGGCAAAGAAGAATTTGCCGTTCACTTTAAACGATAACGAAAGGTTTGATTATCTTTACGAAAATCGCTATAACTCTAAAATTGGCGAGATGATAAACACGGCACTTCAAGGTATACAGGATAATAATACCGAATTGAAAGGTGTATTCCGTAGCATTAACTTTAATAGTGAATCTATGCTTGGCAATCCTCAGCAAAAGAACACAAGACTGCGTACCTTGTTGGAAGATTTTAAGCCTCTGTGTCTCGAACCGTCTAAAATAGAAATTAAGCCGAATAAAGATCCTGCGGATATTATTGGCGATGCATATGAATATATGATTGGCGAGTTTGCATCGGAAGCGGGTAAAAAAGCAGGAAGTTTCTTTACGCCCAGCATGATTTCTGAGCTGATGGCAAGAATAGTTAAACCCAGGATTAACGATACGATTTACGACCCAACTTGCGGTTCGGCGTCGCTGTTAATTCGAACGGCACGACAGGCTGAAAATCTGGACTCTGTAGCGATATATGGGCAGGAAATGAATGGTTCTTCTTGGTCAATGGCCAGAATGAATTTGTTTATTCATGATATTCATGTTGATACAGGCAATATAGCTTGGGGCGATACACTTTCTAACCCTCAACATTTGGATTCTGACGGCAATTTAAAGCAGTTTGATGTTATCGTGGCAAATATGCCTTTTTCGCAAGATAAATGGGCGGAAGGTTTTAATCCTGGCGGTCAGCAGGGAGG
>FR900999.1:186320-200259 GCA_000437915.1 Subdoligranulum sp. CAG:314
GTCAGCAGGAAGGCGAGAATGCCGATGACAGAAAATTTAAAATGACTGCCAATCTAGATAAATATCATAGATTTGATTGGGGCGTTCCTCCTGTAAGTAAAGGGGATTGGGCATTTTTGTTGCACATGATTTATTCGTTGCGCAATAATGGCAGAATTGCGACTGTTGTACCGCACGGCGTTTTATTCCGTGGAGCGTCAGAGGGTATGATTCGAAAGACTGTCGTTGAGAAAAACCTGCTCGATGCTGTCATAGGACTTCCTGCCAATCTGTTTTACGGTACGTCTATTCCTGCTTGTATAATGGTATTGAAGAAGAATCGCAATATAAATGATGTGCTGTTTATTGATGCTTCCGGCAAGGACGAGAATGGTAATTTCCGTTATAAGAAGGATAAAAACAAAAATATCCTTGAAATGAAGAATGTTGAGGATATTATAAAGGCGTACGAAGAACGCAAAGACATAGAGCATTTTGCTCATGTCGCTACATTTGATGAAATCAAAGAAAACGATTTTAATCTCAATATTCCCCGTTATGTTGATACTTTTGAAGAGGAGGAACTTATCGATATTGATGAGGTCCAAGGGAATATTGAAAGCTTAAAAAAAGGGATATCTGAAGTTGAAGCCAAAATGGCAGAATATTTAAAAGAACTCGGACTTTAAATTTCAATCTATATTTATATTAATAATAAGAATTAAGAGGTAAAGTTAATGAAAAGGATTGTTACTTATGATGTTAAGCAGGGAAATGATTACTCTGCATGGTAAGATTATGTTGAAAAAATAGGCGGTAGAAAGATTACGGAATCTACATATGAACTGAATACAAGTCTTTTACAAGAAGGTTTTGAAAATAGATTACGTTCTTTATTTAATAAAGGCGATAACGTGGATTATATTTCTGTAAACAAAGATAATGACCTTTATTGGAAAAAGATTATCATTTAATTAGTACTTATGGGGGAAAAGGTAATGACTTACGAAGAAATTAAAAAGAAGATAGAAGCATGCACTGACTTAGGTATTGTAGAAGAAAAAGAAACTGGAAATAGTAAGCAGTTGCGCTTAAGTAACGGCGCGATTATTAACTGTTTTAGGACGGGTACACACAATGTCCAGGGTAAAAACCAGCAGCAAGTTAAGGATATACTGGATGGGAAAGTAACTACCGGAGGGCGTAAAGTTTTTGTTGTCTACGGTCATGACGAAATTGCGCGCACTCAACTTGAAGCAATGCTCAGGAGATGGGATTTAGACCCTATAATTTTGGACCAGCAAGCATCCAGTGGACAAACTATAATCGAAAAACTGGAAGAGTACGGCGCAGATGTCGGTTATGCCATTGTTTTGGCAACACCCGATGATGAAGGAAAAGCAGTTAATGAAGAGTCGTATAAGTTTAGGGTAAGACAAAACGTAGTGTTAGAACTTGGAATGTTTCTTGCAAAATTAGGCAGAAATAAGGTTGCTATCTTGCTAAAGGAAAATAAAAATTTTGAAAAGCCCTCTGATATTCAGGGTTTGATTTATATTCCATTCCAAAATAAGGTGGATGAAGTAGCAATAAACCTCATCAGGGAGCTTTCAAGGCAGGGTATTAATATAGACTCTGGCAGAATTTAAATAGCCATTTAGCGATGGAGAAGGTACTGGCTTGCATCACTTTTTTTCGTGAATTTTTAGAGGAGGTGATGACAATCAAAAAACAAAGTAATTTGAAAAGTATATTGATTTTTATGGCGTTTTTATTTGAGTGCGCATCCCTTGCCATTGAATTTTTAATAAGCGAGGATGCAAGCCTGCTTACCGCACTCCATTTTAAACATAGGTACATAGTATGAACCAAACGATTAGGGCAAGGATTGAACAAATAAAAAGAGGGGGAATCCCCGAAGGGTACGAAAAAACGCCTTTCGGGATTTTTCCATGTGATTGGGACAAAAGTACACTTAAAAAGTTGGGCAAATTTGCAAAGGGTAAGGGAATTCCTGGGAAAGAAATGAAAAACGAAGGAATTCCATGCGTGAGCTATGGTGATATTTATATGAAGTATAATTATCATTTCAATCAAGCCAAAAGTTTTATTGACAGAACCACAGCGGATGAAAGTATTCAAGTCGGTAGAAATACTTTGTTGTTTACAGGGACAGGGGAAACTGCGGAAGAAATAGGGAAATGTGTGTGTTATACAGGGTCTGATGATATATATGTCGGTGGAGATATAATAATATTTAGTTCCGTTGAGGTTAGCCCTGTTTTTATAGCTTATCAACAATATTTACCTTTTGCCATAAAACAAAAGTCTGGGTTTGGACAAGGTCACTCCGTAGTTCATATTTATAAAAGCGATTTGGAAAAATTGTATTGCGCTTATCCGAAATCAAAAGCTGAACAAGAAAAGATTGCGGAGATTTTGCAGGAACAAGACCGCCTTATTGAACTCAAAGAAAAGCTGATTGAAGAGAAGAAAAAACAAAAGCAATATCTGATGGAGGTTCTTCTGACAGGTAAAGTTCGTTTGCCTGGCTTTACCGATGAGTGGATAACAGATAAACTGAAAAACCATATACGTGTTTTGAATGGCTTTGCTTTTCAAAGTAGTTCATATGAAAGAGAAGGAAAATTTAAAGTCATTACAATAAAAAACGTTAAAGAAAATAGTTTTAACACTGAAGATTGCGATAAAATTAGTGTTTTACCAGAAGGAATACAGACTCATCAATTATTAAAAATTGGAGATATTTTAATGTCATTGACAGGAAATGTCGGCAGAGTTTGCATTGTAAATGAAAAAGACTGTTTATTAAATCAGAGAGTTGCTAAGGTTGTTTGTTTAAATCAAAATGAAACTGGCTGGATTGTTCAATTATTAAATAGAAAACATTTTGTTATAGAAATGCAAAATTGTTCTTCAGGAGCTGCACAAGCAAATTTAAGTGTAGGCAGTATATATGATTATGCTTTTGTGTCTCCTAAAAATAAGGATGAGAAAATTGCAATAGCAGATATTTTAATTAAAGCTGATGATGAATTAGATCTTTTACAAAAAGAGCTTGAAGAGCAGAAGAGAAAAAAGCAGTTCTTGATGCAATTACTTTTAACGGGAATTGTCAGAGTGAAAGCTTAAGTATTTTAGTGGAGGAAAATTGATTATGATATTTTATAATTCTAATGGGGAGCCTATAGCTTATTCCGAAGATTTGGATACTATTTATTTGTTTTCAGGCGAGCCTGTTGCCTACTTCTATAGTGGGGCGATCTATTCGTTTAAAGGACATCATTTAGGATGGTATGAGAATGGCTGGGTAAGAGACCATTATGGAAGGTGTGTATTTTTTACAGGAGATGCTACGGGAAGCGGCCCAGTACAGCCTGTGAAACATGTTTTGCCTGTTAAAAGCGTTAAAAGAGTGAAACCAGTAAAATGCGTTAGGCAGATTGCAAGAATAAAAGCTGTTAAGTCGTTAAGCTGGTCGCAGTTATCAAATAAAAATTTCTTTTTTCAATAAATTTAGGTGATTGAAATGTTGGACTATACGATATTTAATGAACGACCGGAGTCGCAGGATAGGGCAATTAAAGAATTGCAGGCGATGGGGTATCAATATATTCCAAGGGCGGAAGCGGAGAAGAAGCGCGGACATTTATCTCGTGTACTTTTCCCTGATGTCATGCATGAATTCCTGTCTTCACAGTCATTTACATACAGGGGCAAAGTCTGCCCTTTCTCCGACGACGCAATAGGAGAGGCGATCCGAGAATTGGACGCTCCCTTAGAAAAGGGCCTTATGTATGCGAGCAAAGCAGTGTATGATCGTTTGGTTTACGGCAAGAGTTGTGAAATCCATCTTTATGACGGCAATGCACAGTCTTTTGATATTTCCTATATAGATTGGGAGCATCCTGAAAAAAATATATGGCAGGTAACTGAGGAGTTTTCGGTTGAAAGGCTAAACGGTAAATTTGCTCGCCCCGATATAGTCATTCTAGTAAACGGAATACCGCTTGCTGTCATTGAATGTAAAAAGGCAAGTGTTGATGTGGAAGAGAGCGTGAAACAGAATGTACGCAACTGGCAGCCTGATTATATTCCACAGCTTTTCAAATTTGCTCAGCTTGTCATTGCGGCAAACCCTGATACCGTAAAATATGGTACGGCGGGAACAACGCAGGAATATTACTGTAAATGGCATGAAGAAGACAGAGAGTGGCAGGAAGATAGCGCGAAAAGATATATCGGTGACAGCCATATAACAGAACAGGACAGAGTGCTTGTGTCTTTACTTTCGCCTAAGCGTTTTTTGAATTTAATACGCCACTATATTCTTTATGATGGAGGCATAAAGAAAGTCGCAAGATATCAGCAATTTTTCGGTGTGGAAAATGCTATGAAAAGAATTTTAGGGGAGGACGGTTGTTCTTCCCGCGGTGGCGTAATCTGGCATACTCAGGGTAGCGGTAAGTCGCTGACAATGGTAATGCTGGTTAAAAGAATTTTGGCGGAAAAGCGGATACACTCGCCAAGATTTGTCTTAGTGTGCGATAGAATTAATCTGATTAAGCAATTAAGGGATAATTTTGTCCATACGGGTATGAATCCCACAGAGGCAACGACGGGTAAAGGACTTATTGCGCTTTTAAAGGACGAGGGCAATATAATCATTGCAACAACTATAAATAAATTTGAAACAGCAGCAAAGTCAAAGACAAAAATCGCTGACGAAAATATCTTTTTGTTGGTTGATGAAAGTCACCGTTCTCATACCGGCGATTTCCACAATATGATGAATGATGTGTTGCCTTTGGCTTTCAAAATTGGGTTTACCGGAACCCCGCTTTTAAAAAAAGATAGAAATAACACTTATTTAAAGTTTGGTAAACAGATAGGTGAAGCTTATCGTTTTGAAGAGGGTATTCGTGACGGCGTAATTGTTCCGCTCGTCTATGATGGCAGGGTTGTTCCTCAGCAACTTTCAGGACAAGATAAAATTAATGAATTCCGAGACAGAATACTTGCTCCTTTAACTGAAGAACAGAAAGAGGATATGAATAACAAGTGGACGAGGTTTGTTGCGTTAGCTCACACTTCGCAGCGTATTTCTATGATTGCACTTGATATTCATGAACACTTTTTAAAATATTGCAAACCTCGTGGTTTTAAAGCAATGGTCACAGTTTCGTCCAGGGCAGTTGCTGTTCAGATGGAACAGGCAATCAATAATATAGGTGGAGTAAAGGCCGCTGCGCTTATATGCAGGGAATCCGGTTCCGGAGATAGCGACGGAGATGGCGGTAATTTATCTGTATCGGATAGTTCAATTATAAATAATTTTTTCAAGAATGAAGTCGAACCGCGATTTGGTCAGAATTATGATGACTATGAGGAATATATAAAGACTAATATTTGCGGCGGCGATGATGTTGATATTGTTGTTGTGCAGAGTATGTGGTTGACAGGATTTGATGCTCCTCCCCTGGCAGTACTTTATGTAGATAAATCTATGAAAGACCATACTTTGTTGCAAGCTATCGCAAGGGTAAATCGAATTTATCCAGGAAAAGATTTTGGCCTCATCGTTGACTATTGGGGGTTGTTTGCAAAACTCAGTAGTGCTTTAGACATGTATAGCGATCAGAACTCGGGGTTATCAGGTTTTAACCCGGAAGATTTGGAAGGGTCAATTCAGACAGCCAAAGAAGAGAAGGACAGACTTGAAAAATCTTATAAGGAACTTTGGACGATTTTTAGCGATGTGGATATTGATAAAAATAGTTTTCGTGCTTGGGTTGATTTCTTTGATAAGGGAAATGATGAAGATAGCATAAAAGCACGTAAGAATTTCTATGAAAAGTTATCGTCTTTTTCTAAAATGATGACTCTTGCAGTAAGCAGTTATTCGCTTTATCAAATGACTGGCTCTGATATTATGAGTCAATATAAATCCGATTTGCTTTTTTTCCAAAAGTTGCGTGCTGAGCTTATGAATATCTATCAGGAGAAAGTTAATTTCTCTAAGTACGAAGATTCAATAAAAAATCTGTTGAACACGTTTGTTACTTCTGAACCGGTTGAGATTGTTGTTGAGCCTATAGCGTTGCATGATAAAGCGGGGATGGAGAAACAGCTCGAAAAAATTGATGGTAAAAGGGCGCGTGCGGCATACATACAAACTCGTGTAGTATCAGAATTAGAGGCAAGAAAGTTTGATGATCCATTGACCTATAAGCGCTTCTCTGAGCGTATCAGGGATACGCTGGCTGAATATCGTAGGTCGCGTGATGAAAATGCATATTTTTTAAATATGCAAAGAATGGCTGATGATCTACGTGAAGGTTTTACGGGTAACAGTTATCCCTCCAATATTGACAGGGATAGCGACGCAAAAGCTTTTTATGGCGTTTTGGTCGATGCACTAACAAAAAATAATAAGACAGATGAAGCCTATGATGAAGATATAGGCTTATTGGCTCTAAATATCAAGAAAGAAATTCAATCTCTTGCCAGGGTTGATTGGCGTACAAGTGTCGCCATAAATAAGAAGATGAGACAGGCGATAGAAGATTTTTTGTGGGATTTTTGTGATGAACACAAAATAGAGATTGATTTGGATACAATGGATCTCTTAATCGAAAATACTATAAAAACTGCAATGAGCAGGTACTGATTGATATGATTTTAACAATAAATCTGAATTCCAAAGAATATCCTGTTGAAGTGATTTGGAAAAACATAAAAAAAGTACGGCTCAAAGTGTTCGCTTCAGATGAGATTAAACTGTCTGTGCCGGAAAACACTCCGGAAAGTTGGGTTGCAGATTTTTTAGCAGACAAAAAAAGTTGGTTAGAAAAGAAAATAGAAGTATTTGAGATGACTCGTCCTATCGAGAAAGAGGAGCATATTGTGTCTGGCTGCTCGACTCGAGTTCTTGGTCGCCAAATGACTATTTATGTCGTAAGATCAAATAAGAAAGGTGTAATAATCGAAGATTCTTCAATAATTATCAGTACTACTGAGGATAATCAAGCTGATATAGATAAGCAGTTTGATAATTGGTGGCAAAGGCAGGCTAAACAATATTATCAGTCTGTTTTGGATAAGCTTTATCCGATTATAAGCAGGCACAATATTATAAAACCCACAATATTAGTTGCTAAAATGCAGACATTGTGGGGAAGTTGTAGCAGAAAGTTATGCAAGATTAATCTAAATTATTATCTCTACAAGGCGAGTGTTGCGTGTATAGAGTATGTTGTTTTCCATGAAATGATGCATTTGATGTACCCTAATCACGATAAGAATTTTTATGAGTTCTTGACAATATACATGCCCGATTGGAAAGAAAGAAAAAAACAGCTTGATTATGAATTTGTGTTGGGAGTTTAATTTTTATCCGCTTAAGAAAGGGGAGAAGCTCTTATGATTCAGTCTTGGATTATATAATCAAGTCTTACTCACGTTTGATTATGACAATCTTCCGCTTTCGGGTGAGGAGTGCCGTATCCTGTGGGTAGATGAGGATAATAAGAAGCTGTTGCCTATCGGGCTTAAATTGACCGAAAGAGGTATTATCTCGTGGCTTAAATCAAGAGTAGTGCACAAAAAGCGAGCGAATGCGGAAATTCTTCTGACAAAGTTAGGACTTTCATTTAATGATATTCTCGGAATTATACGAGCAAGCCAAGGGCTGTCTTTAAACGATTCCTATTGGGTTGTAGAAGACGGGTTTGACGGCAAGTTTGAAAACTATAACCTATATGAAAATAAGTTTTCGCGTACGCTGGCGCTGATTGCCTATACTGGACACGGAAGCAGTGTCGCAAGAGGATTCACGTCTTCACCGGAGTTCACTACGAACGGAATGCTAAATAAGTGCTGGCGCAGAGTAGACGGCAAAATATATCTGTACAAAGGCGGCACAATGGGAGCGGCGAATACTGGGAAAGAGCCTTATTCGGAATTTTATGCTGCACAGATTGCTCAAACAATGGGCATTAAGCATGTGGAATACAATCTCAGGCAGTGGAAGGGTATGATTTCATCCGTCTGCGAGCTTTTTACCGACATCAATACTGCATATGTCCCCATTTGGCGTTTTGTGGAGAAGGAGTCTCTGCTTGCCATTGCTCAGTTGCTAAAAGACTATGGCGAAAAGTTCTACAATGAATTTGCAGATATGCTTGTCTTTGATGCGCTGATATTCAATACGGATAGGCATACTGGTAATTTCGGGCTGCTTGTTGATAGCCATACGAATAAGGTAAATGCGTTTGCACCCGTGTTTGACAATGTACTTTCACTATTCAATTTTGCAATGGAAGACGACCTTGCGGATATAGCGAATTACTCCAAAACACGTAAACCTGCTATGGGCGGTTCATATGAAAAAGTTGTAAGCGCGTTTATTTCAAAACGTCAGAGGGAGTTGCTGAGGAAGATGGTGAATTTTAAGTTCGCGCATCATCCTAGATACAATTTGCCTAATAGCAGATTGAAGACCATAGAAAATCCTGCAAAAGAGGGCAAACGAGCTCTTAAATTTGTAGTGATTGCGAATTTTATAAATTCATAAACCGAAGGGGATGATTGATTGTATTCAACCGTCATCTTATTGCGTATCACAATACAGGTTTATTATAACTTTCTTTTTGAATATGGCATAATTATAAGCGAGTTTTGTTCCGCTGACCTTTGTGTTGGGCTAGCCAAGTGATTGTTTGATGGTTGTCCGTTAAGTGGAGAGTAAGTCTTGTCTAAATAGAATATGCAAATATCGGCGCGGTCTATCATGTGGTAATTGCGCTCAACGTAGGCGGCTCTGCCTGCGTTCAAAATCTTGTTGGGGGAAATAGGTATCATCGTAAAAATTTAATAAGTAATCTTTGTAATTCTCACTGATATGTGTGTATTCCGCTCTAACGTAAAGCAGTTTTACGTTTGGGCGGATTTTTTTAACTTAGGTTGCTGCTTGGAGGCATAAATCATTGAATTGACTTTTGCTCCCAAACAGAAAAATATCTGCATACGCATAAAAACGGCTCCTTATTTGGCTACCACTTGTAAGGAGCTGTTTTTTTGTAGCTATTCTGAAAAATCTTAAAATCAGGGGCTCCGATTTTGCCATTCTTGTGGCTATTAGGAGAGAAAGGTTTTACACTCCCGCAGAAAAAATATTTGTTAAATTATTAAACGTATACCCCAAAAACGCCGCTTTTCGTGGCTATTAAGTGAAGGGACTTTTTCGTGTCGTCAGATGAATTTTGGGAAAAACGTCAAAGTTTTTGCCTTCAATTGTCGGGTAATTATGAGAGGAATATTTTACAAAGTCACACAATCGCCTTTCCGTACTCAAAAAAATCTTCGTAAGCGTCTATATTTTGAAATCTCATGTCCTTGTTTATATGTAGGGGTTTTAAGAAAAGAGTATAAAATTTTGAGCAAAACCATGTACTGACATTCAAAAAGTGTCCTTTATATAGTGAGGGGATTTTTATACGATGCTATAACGCTCTCCACATTGAGCGCAGAAATTTTTGATATACCCGTTGAAAAATGCCTCGTGCCGTGGCTACTAAGTGAGAGTATTATTCATAGGCAAGAAATTTATTGTTGCACCCCGAACTTTTAAAATTTCGTGTCCTTGTTAAAGTGAGGGCAACTATTAAGAGCGACAAAAATTCCTGCGCTTCGGTGTGGGGTAAAGATAAGAAATCACAAGTAGATGATGATATATATGAGTGTAAGATAGCCAACAGAGGAAACAAAAAATTATAAAAAACTAGGAGGTAATTATTAAAACAATTTACATTTTACAAGCTGTATTCGGACATTTTAGACGGAATGAACGATACGGATGCGGGCAAGTTCGCAATGCGAATATGCGAGTACGAGTTCGAGGATAAGCAGCCCGAAGAGGAGCTTAGCGGTAAGGAACGTTTCTATTGGAGCAACATTTCGGACATGATTGCAGAGGTCAAGGAGGCGGAGAGCAGCGGCAAATCGTTAAAGAGGTATAACCTGCGCTCGGAACACTTCACGTTCAAAGAAACGTATTTCGATGCGATGAAGTTATTGAAAGGTGGTGATTTGGGAGCATTTGTCAAGGCGATCTGTGCGTATATGTTCCGCGGAGAAGAGGTACAGTTCAAGGACAAAGAGATACAGGGGTATTACAACCTATGCAAGCTTAAAATGGATGTTTCCAAAAAGCGAAAGTCCAGCGGAAGCAGAGGCGGAAAGGCAAAATGCGGCGTAACCAAGATTGAAGCAAGCGCAATTCAGGAGACGGACAAGCAACCTGTCATGCCCCAAGATATGCCGCAGATAACGTCCGTTAAAGAACTGTCTGAGCCGAAAGAAAGTATGACCTATGAACAGTTCAGAAGTGCTTATCCAGACATACAGGGCAATCTGTACGGCGCAAGTGAAAGGTATATAACCGATCTGAATTGGGCTGACGTTGCCGCGCATTTTGAAGCGGATGAAGAGCTTGGAAAGGTGCGGAATATCTACTATCTTGCACGAGGGTACGAGCAGAAATACGGACAAAAAGGTCAAGCAAAAACAAGCTGAAAGGTGGGATGATTTGTCCAAAAACCGCAAAGCAGGATAAGGTAGGTGGTATATTCCCACCTACGAGAAATTTTGCTTGCCGCAAAATGACAAGCGGGAAACCCGCTTTCGTTGTGCCTATGGTCAGAGGAGGTGACAGATTGAAAGAAAAACATCAAAAGATAGGCGTGCAGCGGCATATCAGAATTGCAGATATCGAAATGATAGAGCAGATTGAACGGCTTACCAAGCTCCCGGGATATGAAAGCGCAAACAAGGTAATCAATGAAGCTCTCTTCTACGGTATGCCCATTCTTTATGAAAAGCTGACGGGTGGTATGGTAACGGAAGAGGAAAAAGAAGATTTGATTGCGCCGAGAAAAAGCGGAAGTACAGACGAAGAGTTCTACGCCGCTTTGACAAGGCTTCTAAATGAAACTGTGCTGAACGTAACAATCAACAAATCTATTCTGTCGTCGCTCTTCAATTTCATAAGTGAGAAGTATTCTGACGAACAAGGCATTATACAGAAGTTCAACAACGGACTTCTCGCCGACACTCCCGAATATCTCGAACAGTTTGAGGCGGAGGGGATTAGAAATCTGCGTAAGTAAAAAAGCTGCGAGCGACGTTTAGTCGCCACGACCGGCAAAGCATAAATTTTTCGCTGACCCTTGACTTTCAAAGTCTTGTGATATATAATATAGTATATATACGAGAAAAACTTTCGGAGGGATAAAGTGGTAACGAGAAAGGAAGATACACCGCAGAGAGTGGCAAACCGTAAATACGAGGCAAAGAATAAGCAAAAGCGTCAGGCGGCGAGCGGCAATTTTCAGACAATGATACCGCGTGACCTGTTTTATGAAATCAATGCGTTTTTAAAGGAACGCAACATGAGCAAGGTGGACTTTATTAAAACTGCCTATGAGCTCATAAAAACACACGGAACACATTAAGTGCTTAACACACCCGTAATGTCGGGAAAAAGAAAAGGGAAAAATTGTGTGATAGGGCAAACCGCATTCATCTTTCCGTGATGGAATGCGGAAGTTGAGGAAAAGTTAGAGTTAAGTAAAGGAACGGCAGCGCAACGGAGAGTAGTCGGTAAATAAGAAAAGTATGTAAGAGCCTTTGGCGGAGTGAAAAGACAAGACGTAAATCCCTGGCGCTGCGACCTACGCAAAACACAAAATTAAAAAGGAGATTTGAACTATAACCTAAGAACAGACGAACAGACAAAGGAAATAATTAAAGAATATGGCAACAATTACGATAAAAGGATAGTGGCAATCAAGTATTTAAAAGTGCTGTGCAGAAAGGGCGTTCTTTCGGACGGTATTTATGAAAGACTTGTTTTAAAGGAGAGGAAACTGTTGGAGGAAAATCAATGATAGCCGATAAAAACAGGGAAAGGAAGATGGTTTTCTATGGGCGAGTATCGACGGAGCACGAAGCTCAGCTATCAGCCCTTGAAAATCAGATGCAGTGGTATGACGACCAATTAAAATATCATCCCAACTGGCAGCTTTGCGGAAGATATATCGACCAGGGCATTACGGGAACGCAGGCGAAAAAGCGACCTGCTTTCCTTAAAATGATGGATGATGCAAGAGCGGGCAAGTTCGATTTAATCGTAACGCGTGAAGTCTGCCGCTTTGCGAGGAATACGGTCGATACCCTTGTGGCAACGCGAGAGCTTAAAAACATAAATGTCGAAGTGTTCTTTGTGGAGGACAACATCTGGACGCTGGATGGCGACGGAGAACTCAGGCTTACAATCATGGCGACGCTCGCTCAGGACGAGAGCAGGAAGATTTCCGAACGAGTAAAAGCAGGACAGCAGGTCAGTCGAATGAATAAAACTCTCTACGGCAACGGAAACATCCTCGGCTATATGCGTAGGCAATACATACGTCATAGACCCCGAACAGGCGGAAACGGTCCGAATGATTTACCGCTTGTATCTGCAAGGCTACGGTATGCGTGCCATAATGGGCAAGCTTATCGAGAATAAGCGCAGGTGCGCCAATGGTTTAATTAAGTGGGATACAACCAAGGTTTCGCGCGTGCTGCACAATGCGACTTACATGGGCTATATCAGCTATAATAAGTCGTACAGAAACAACTTCCTCGACCAGAAAATCATCCGCAACAAGGAAGAGGAGTTTGTGCTTGTCAAGGGAGATTTCGAGCCGATAATTCCCGAAGATGTATGGTACGCTTGCAGAGATCTGCGTATGGACAGGTCAACGACGGTGCCCGCGCTTGTAAAGAGTAAACAGAAGAGAATAGGCGTAACGCCGACGACCGATGTTTGGGCAAATAAGTTGCGCTGTGCGTGCGGCTCCAGGTTCAAACGCTACAAATGGCGTCAGGATAAGAACGGGCAAAAGCACTACGGTTATAGCTGTTATTCGCGTATCAACAACGGTAGTGCGGAAAAACGCAGGCAGTTAGACCTCGATACCGAAGGCTTTTGCGATATGCCGACAGTCAACGAAACCAAACTTGATGTCATGGCGGCGGTGCTGTTTGACAATATCATAGTTGATAAAGCTCCCGTCATAGAGGAGGCGGCCAACATTCTCAACCAGACGTTGAAGGAGATGAAGACGAAAAATAAGCGTGACCTTTCGGGCTATCAGCAGCGGATTGAAAAGGCGGAGAAGAAACTCGACTCGCTCCTCTCATTGAGAGCTGACGGTGAAATAAGCAGGAAGAATATCAGCGAGCCAAGTCAAAGTGTGAGCAGGATATTAAAGAACTGCAAGTAGCAATGCTCGGCACCGGGCAGGATGAAGACGCCGAAGAAAGCATAGATATGCAGTATGTTCGTGACCTGCTCGGAAAAATCAGCATGGACGAAAGCGGCAAGGCGGATAAAGACGTGCTGATGGAATTCATTGATACTATCACTGTAGAAAAGGGCAACGTGTTCAGATGGGGCTTGTGGCTGAGGAATAAGCCTTCATATTTAAGGATGACCACGTCGGGCAAAGGTGAGATAATATGACTGCAAGCGCAGTGGGGGCTGAATTTGATATGGAAGATTGCACCAAACCTCAAAATACAGGGCAAAACGGTCATTTTACCCTCGCAGGCTGTGACCACCACAGGCGAATATAAGAAATCCCCGTAAATAAACGGCGGCAAAATTCTAGGGCTTATGCTTTTTAGGCATAAGCCTTTTTTTCTGATTTTTAGTCGGTTTGCAGGCAAGGCGCTGCGGAGCGGTTATTAAACGACGTTTCGGGTAGCTGCGGCGTTTCAAGGCGTTTGTGTTTTAAGCCCGAGTGTGATATAATCGACAAACAGGAGTAAATATGAGTTATACTGCTTTAACCGTTCTCGGTTTTTCATTGATATTTTTATCCACGACGCT
>FR900999.1:200291-309931 GCA_000437915.1 Subdoligranulum sp. CAG:314
CCACGACGCTCGGCTCGTCGCTGGTGTTTTTCTTTAAAAAAGAAATTTCCGAAAAGCTGAACACGCTTTTTTTGGGTTTTGCTGCGGGAATTATGATAGCCGCGTCCGTGTGGTCGCTGCTTATTCCGTCAATCGAGGCAGCCTCGGACTGGGGAACATGGAGCTTTGTGCCCGCCGCGACGGGGTTTGTCGCCGGCGGACTCTTTCTTGTGCTTCTTGACAAAATAGTTCCTCATTTCCACAGCGGAACAAACGAGGACGAGGGGCCGCAGACCTCCCTGAACAAGCCTGTCAAGATGTTTCTTGCGGTCACAATTCACAATATTCCCGAAGGACTTGCAGTCGGTTTCGCATTCGGAGCGGCAGGCGCGCTTGGCACGGACGCTGCGTATGTTTCGGCGCTCGGGCTTGCGCTCGGCATTGCGATACAGAATTTTCCCGAGGGCGCGGCGGTGTCCCTTCCGTTGAAGCAGGCGACGGGAAGCAGGGGCAAGGCGTTTGCCTTCGGCGTAGGCAGCGGAGCGGTTGAACCCGTTTCGGCGGTTTTGGGATATTTTCTTGCCGCGTATCTGACAGCCGCGCAGCCTTGGCTGCTTGCTTTCGCCGCAGGAGCCATGATTTTCGTGGTTGCGGAAGACCTTATACCCGACGCAAAGCTTGACGCGCACCCTCACCTCGGAACTTGGGGAGTCATGATAGGCTTTGTCCTTATGATGGTGTTGGACGTCGCGCTGGGATGATAAAAACAGTCACGAAGCGGCGGGAAAGTTTTCCGCATATTATCCGAAAAGAGGCGCAAATGGAAATTGAAAGAAAATTTTTGATTCCCGACGTTTACGTAAAGGAGCTTTTCGAGCGCGACGCCGAGCGCTTGGAAATAGAGCAATATTACGTGACGGTCGGAACAACAGAGGAAAGGTATCGCAGAGTCAACGGCGACTGTTTTTTTGTGGTGAAAAGGGACACCGGTTCTTCCCTGTCGCGGTTAGAAACGGAGACGCCGTGCGGCGGAAATGATTTTGAAAAAAATTTGCCCGAAAAAAAGGGGAGAATTATACAGAAAGAAAGACATATTTTGCGATATGAAAATTTAAAAATAGAAATGGATTTTTATAAGGGAGAGCTGTCGGGGCTTGCAGTATGCGAGGTGGAGTTTGACGACGAGAATCAGGCGAAGGAATTTTTGCCGCCGTATTTTTTTGGCAAGGAAATAACCGGCGACGCAAGATACCGCAACCGCAATCTGGCGTTGAACGGTTTGCCCGAGACTTAAAATCCGGATTTTTTGCGACTCTGAAAAAATTGACGGGTTTTTAGGGGAATTTTAATTTTTTTGCCGAATATTTAATTGTAAGAGCTTGCAAATGGCTAACGACGCGGTCTGGAACAGATTTATATCGGAATTGCTTGACAAAAACGATATAGTGGACGTCATATCCTCTTATATCGACGTCAAGCCTAAGGGCAGAGGCTATTGGGCGCTTTGTCCTTTTCACAATGACAGAAATCCCTCGCTTTCAATCAATCGCGAGGGACAGTATTTTCATTGCTTTGTCTGCGGCGTCGGCGGAAACGCCATCAGATTTATCATGAAATATGAATCCTGTTCTTTTATTGAGGCGGTGGAAACGCTGGCAAAACGCGCGGGACTGGAAGTGCCCGACAGAAGCGGCGGAGACGACGCTGCTTATGAGCGCAAAAAAAAGGAAAGACAGATTCATTACGACGTCTGCCGCGAAGCCGCGCGTTTTTACCATGCCTCTCTTATGTCGGAAAAAGGACTTGCCGCAAGAAAATATCTCGAAAACAGGGGAATCGGTTTGTCCGCCGTCAGGCGTTTCGGCATGGGCTACTCGCCCGATTGGGATTCGCTTAATTTTTATTTGAAAGACAAGGGTTTCAAAACAGAGGACATACACAGGGCGGGCGTTCTGAACGTCACCAAAAACGACCGCGCTTACGACCCGCTGAGCGGGAGGATAATTGTACCCATTGTCAATATGGCAGGCAATGTTGTGGCTTTCGGCGGCAGAATTTTCAACGGCGAGGACGCCGCGAAATACAAAAATACCGTCGTTACGGATATTTTCGACAAGAGCAAAAACCTGTTTGCAATCAATCTCGCAAAAAAATGCAAGCAGGAGGGGAGACTCAAATACGTAATAATAGTCGAAGGCTATATGGATGCAATAAGCCTTTATCAGGCGGGCTTCGATATGACGGTCGCAAGCATGGGCACCGCCCTGACGAGCGAGCAGGCGAGACTCGTTTCGAGGCTTACAAAGGATGTTTACATATGCTACGACGGAGACAAGGCGGGACAGGCTGCAACTCTGAGGGGGCTGGATATTTTAAAGAAAGAAGGCTTGAACGTCCGCGTTATGTCTATGCCCGACGAAATGGACCCCGACGACCTTGTCAGAAAAAGAGGGGCGGAGGCGTTTGAAAAGGCTTTGGAGGCGGCTGTTCCCCTCACCGATTACAAGCTTGAATGCGCGTGGAGGGAAAGCGGCGCGGACAAGGTAAACGGAGAGGAAAAAAAGCGGGAAGCGTTCAGAACCTTTGCCAAAAACGCCATTGCCGTGTTGAAGCCTCTGGACAGCGTGGAGCAGGACTCCTATCTCGGACTCATAAGGGACAGGACGGGGCTTTCTTACGATATGTTGAAGCGCGAGCTTGTTGGCGGCAGTTCATCCGAAACGGCGGACGATTCGGGCGTCTTAGACGGGCGCAATGCCGTCGCGGACAATCTGTTGAATTTTCTTACGGCAGAGGACAGGGCAATGTATTTCGTGCTGGCAAGCTGCCTTATGCGCAAGGATTATGCCGCAGGCTGTGCCGTTCCCCGAACGGACAACCCTTTTTTCCGTATGGTTGCGGATTATCTTGCCGAATGCAAGAGCTTAGGCAAGCAGCCTGTTTTCGGCGAGCTTTACGCGCTCGAAGGTATTGACGCCTTTTCGGAGGAGCTAAAAAGATTGGTTTCGGTGCAGTTTAACGATGCCGATTCAGACGCGGAATACTTTGCCGACTGTTTGTCCGAGTTGAACAAAATTCGGCTCAGAAGTCAAATAAAGGCGTTAAGCGAGGCATACGAGGCGGAGAAAGACCAAGCAAGAAAAACTTCAATCCTTGTCGAGCTGTCCGCACTGACGCGACAAAAAACAGACAATAACTAAAGGAGAAATATATGGAATTCAACGAAGCGGCAATGAAAGAAATTCTTACCGCGCTCAAGGAGGTAAGCTCCAAGGGCTTCGTGACCTTCGACGAGGTGGAAAACAATCTCGACAAAATGAAATTCGACCTGACGCCGGAGCAATACGCGGAGCTGTACAAGTTTCTTGAAGACAACGGCATAAGCGTGACGGACGTGGTGTCTGACGACCTGTTGACAAAGGGAGTCATTGACATAAGCATTGACGACCCCGTCAAAATGTATCTCAAAGACATAGGCAAGGTGCCGCTGCTTTCCGCCGAGGAGGAAACGGAGCTTGCGCGTCGTATGCAGGACGGAGACGAGGAGGCGAAAAAATTGCTCAGCGAAGCCAACCTGCGTCTTGTCGTCAGCATTGCCAAGCGTTACGTCGGCAGAGGTATGCTTTTTCTCGACCTGATTCAGGAAGGCAATCTGGGACTGATGAAAGCCGTGGAAAAATTCGACTATACAAAGGGCTTCAAATTCAGCACCTACGCCACCTGGTGGATAAGACAGGCTATTACGCGCGCCATTGCCGACCAAGCGCGCACGATAAGAATACCCGTACATATGGTTGAAACCATAAACCGTCAGATAAGAGTCAGCCGCGCGCTCTTGCAGGAGCTGGGGCGGGAGCCTACTCCTTCCGAAATAGCCGAAGCAATGGGCGTACCCGAAGACAAGGTTGTGGAAATTCAGAAAATCGCGCAGGACCCCGTCAGTCTCGAAACGCCGATAGGCGAGGAGGAGGACAGCCACCTCGTGGATTTTATAGAGGACGACAAAACCATAGCGCCGGGAGACGTTGCGGCTTACGCAATGCTAAAGGAGCAGCTTATCGGCGTGCTGCACAAGCTCACTCCCCGCGAGGAAATGGTGTTGCGTCTGCGCTACGGCATAGACGACGGCAGGGCGCGCACGCTTGAGGAGGTGGGCAGAGAATTCAACGTCACGAGAGAGCGTATCCGTCAGATAGAGGCAAAGGCTCTGCGCAAGCTGCGCCACCCGTCCAAGAGCAAAAAGCTTAAAGACTTTTTGGAGTGAAATGACTCCGAGACTGAAAAGAATCGTAGAGCTGCTGCCTGTTTCCGACGAGCTGTTCGACGTCGGCTGCGACCACGGCATAGTGGGAGTTTCGGCTCTGCTTTTAAACAAGACGCAAAAAACGGTTTTTACCGACGTGAGCCGCAAGAGTCTCGAAAAGGCGCGCAGACTTGCGGAAAGCAAAGGCGTCCTTTACAAAAGCGAATTTCTTTGCGGAGACGGATTTTGCGGCAGGCGGGCGCATACCGCGGTGATTGCCGGTATGGGCGGGCTGGAAATTTCCAAAATTCTCGGGCAGGCGTCAAGGCTGCCCGACAAGCTTGTTTTGCAGCCTATGCGCGGCGTGCCCGAGCTGCGCGAAAAGCTGTCGAAAAATTATTTTTTTCATGTCGATGAAATTTTTTTCGACGGCAAATTTTATTACCTGATTTATGCCGAAAGAGGCTCTGACAACCTTACCGAGCTTGAAATAAAATACGGCAAAACCAATTTAAGACAAAAAACCGTCGATTTTCACAATTTTTTGTTTGAGGAGACGGTCAAATGTGATAAAATATTAGCTGACGGAAATCACGTGCCTCGGGTGGAGGAGCGAAAAGCCGAGCTTGATTTCCTTCTGTCAGATTGGAGTACAAAATGAATGAATACATTTTACAATTTCAGCAGCTGGATTTGAAGCTGCGCAAAATCGAGCAGGAGCTGGGGGCTACCGAGGAAAGACGCCGCAGCAAACAGCTGCATCAATATCTTAAAGAAAGCGAGGAAAAGCTCAAACAGCTCGAGGAGCACGCCGAGCAGCTTTCTTTAAGACTGGACAAGCTCAAAGACAGCTATGCCGAAAACAAGGAATTGATTGCCGAGTACGCCGCCGCCGTCGACAAGAGCATAGACCTCGACGAGCTGAACTATCTCAACAAAAAATTCAACGATTTGAGCAAGACGGTTTCGCTTTTAGATAGAGACATGGCGGCGCTTTTGAAGGACATGGAGGATACCTCCGCACAGTTCGAGGAATACAGACAAAAGCTTCCCAAAGCCAAAAAGCAGTACAGCGAGGCAAAAAGCAGCTTCGACGAGGTGAGAAAGAGCAGGGAGCCGGAAATAATAGAAATAAGAAAAAAGATGGCTCAGGCAGAGAAAAAAATTTCGCCGGAGCTGCTCGAAAAGTACCGCAAGCTCAAAAGTCAGGGGGTTTATCCGCCTTTTGTCAGCCTGTCGGGCGAAAATCAGTGCGGCGGCTGTCGCGTCGATATGCCCATGTCTTTGGTGTCAAAGCTTTCCGACAAGGGCTACATCGAATGCGAAAATTGCCACAGAATTATTTACAAATCGGAGTGACTGCCGCTTAAATCGGAGAAAAAATGGAAAAAGAAAACAAAATTGTTCTCAAAAACGAAAGAAACGGGCACGTAAACAAGCTGGTAAACGAATTGGGCAGCTGGGGCTTTTTCAAGGTTATTTACCGCAACGATATGCTGAAAATTCTCGGCATGAACATACTCATGCTGATTTTATTCGTGCCTGTCGGTTATCTTGCTTACAGATATCTTATACAGGTGTCGCAGTTTACGTCACGACTGCCCGTTGGCAACGCAATCGGCTTCGGCTACGCGCCGTGGCTTGGCGTCGGCGCTGAAATATCAAGACTCACAAATCTTGCCATGTCGGAGCTTTTGCTGTGGATGCTGGCAGCAGGCGCCGTGGTAGGGCTGTCGGTTGCCGGCGGCATGGCGATAATAAGGGATTCTTTCTGGACGGGCCGTCTCAAGGTTTTCAAGGCCTTCGGGCGCGGAATCGTTGAAAACGGCGTTGCGTGCGTCGTTTGCTTTGTTCTGCTTGTGGGCTGTGTAAACGGCATTTACCACGCCTCCGTCGCCATGAGGGCTTTTCCCGCATGGGCAAGCGTTCTTTTGCAGGTGGTTATGTGGCTTGCGTTGGCTTTTCTGACGCTGTATGTCATGACCTTTTTAAGCGTCAATTCCACATACAAGCAATCCGTGGGAGTAAATTTGAAGAGTGCGTGGCATATACTGATGCGCTATATCGTATCGACGATTTTCAAATTTATCATTGCTTTGCTTCCCGTAGCGTTGCTTTTGCTCACCTTCGGCAATGTAATATTCTCGTTTGTCATAGCTGTTTTCGCAATCTTCGGTTTCTTCTACGTGATTTTCGTATGGCAGAGCCACATGATGATTATTTTTTCCATTTACAATCCAGTGGAAAAAATCAAGATTGTAAAAAGAAAAACGCAGCAGCCCAAGGCTCAGGCCGAAAACAAAACGGAAAATCAGACGGCTTGACTCAATGAGAAACGACAAAGGCAAAAACGGAGTTTTTTCCGCCTCCAACGAGCTTATGCTGGACAAGGCGGACGCGCTTATAGAAAAGGGACAGTATGTCAAAGCTGTCTCTTTGATTCGCCGCGCGCTGGAAAACCAACCCGCTTCCTTTGAAACAAAGCTGTTTCTTGCCGAGGTTTATCACGATATGGAGCTTTACGCGCTGTCCAACAACGTGCTGTTCGAGCTTATGCGCAAAGAGCCCAAAAATCCGGACGTTCTGCTTTTGCTCGGCAAAAATTATCTGGAGCTTAACGAGCTTTCCATTTGCGGCTATTATTTCAAACTGTATTCCGAAAACAACGCCGAAGCGGAAATCACGCTCGAGCCGGAAAGAATACAGGCGGTTCGCGGCGGACTTGAGCTTGTCCATCCCATGACCAAACGTCGCGCCGATTTGTTGCAGCAAAAGGCGGGTATGCTGATTAGAAACGACAGACTTGACGACGCAAAAAGCATTTTCGAGGAGCTTGAACGCAATTTCCCCGACGAGATAGCTTACAAAAACAACACGGCTTTTACCGATTTGCTGCTAAACGATTACATCGGAGGGGAGAAAAAGGCGCGCGACGCTTTGAGCCTAAAACCCGACGACCCGGTAGCGCTGTGCAATCTCGTGACGGCTCTTTATATGGCGGGAAAGAGGGCAGAGCTTAAAGAGTACGCCGAAATTCTTGCAAAGTGCGAAACGGAAGAACCTGTTGAGATTTTTAAAATCGCTACCACCTTCTGCGAAATAAAATTCGACGAGGAGGCTTTCATATGGCTGGAAAAGCTGCTTAAAAGCTCTCCTTACGAGCTGGATATGCTGTTTCTTTACGGTTTTGCGGCTTTCAATTGCGGCAAATACGAAAAGTTCGAGGAAGCGCTCACCGACATAACGACAATAGACGAATCCAACGCCGTAGCATGGTTTTATCGGAAATTTATGGACGGATTTTATGAAAATTCCGGACGTTCACGCTACAAGCGGCTGGATTATTATCCCCAAATCCCGCTTACGGCGGCGCAGCGCTATTCGACGACGCTTAAACAGCTGCCCGATTTGTTCGGGATATGGAACGACGAGGATTTGTTCAGAGTGGTGGAGTGGGCTTTGAGATATACGAACGACGCCGAGCTTCACGAAAAGGTGGTGTCCAATTTAAGCCGCACCTCGCCCAAGCCCTGCACGGCTTATTTCAAAAGTCTGCTTATAAGGGACGAAGTTTCGCTGTATCTCAAATCGCTGATAATAAAGGCGTTGATGGAAATGGGAGTTTACGGCAGGTTTCATCTTGTCAAGGACGGCTATTTCACTTGGGTGGACATACCCAAAAATCTGCCCTTCGTCCTGAGAGACAGCGTGATTATCGCCGTTTCGCGCATGAGCGTGGAGTTTATTTACGAAAAAAACTTCGTGTCCAAAATCGTAAGCAAAGCTTTGGAAATTCAGTCGGATATACTCGACGAGGGCATGGAGAATTTCCGCGTCGACGACAACACCCTTGCTGCGGTGATATGTCGTGCGTGCGGCTTTGAAGGCGTGACGGATCAGGAGCTTATGCGTATTTTCGACACGGATTATTTCAAGCTTTTGCGGCAGACGGAAATTTTGTTTGCAAACAAATAAAAAGAGCCTTTTCTCAATATAATACAGCATGAGAAAGGTTCTTTTTTTATTTGCCGACGCGGCGGTGATAGTGGGCGGCGTCATAGGCGCGGGATTTGCCTCGGGAGAAGAGGTGGCCCTGTATTTTTACGGCAAAAACGCCTTGCTGTCGTCGGCGGTCGCGTTTGTCGTTTTTTTTGCGGTATTCTACGTGTTTCTGTCAATAGGCCGCAAATTTGCGGAGCTTGAAAACAACGTCGGAAACAGTCTTGCCGACAAACCGAATCCTTTTGTAGCAAAGGCGTCGCGCGTTTTTCTCAATTTCAATTATTTTGCGGTGCTGTGCTCGATGCTTGCCGGCGCAAACGTAACCCTGTCCGCCCTGTTCGCCACAAGAAGCATACACTTTGTTTTCGGCGCGGCGACGGCGGCGATATGCGGTCTGATTCTGTTTTTCGATATGAAGGGAATAAGGCGTTTCAGCAATTTTGTGGTGCCTTTCATCGTTGTTCTCATCGTTTCGGTTTGCCTTCTCAATTCCGAATACGGAACGGTTCAAGGCAAGGGAGGCGCGGGAAGCGCTTTTCTGTACGTGTCGATGAACTGCGTGATAATGAGCGGAGTTCTTTTGGGCATCGGCGGAGAAAGAAAAGCGAACGGATTTTGGCTGTCGCTGATTTCGTCGTTTGTGCTGTCCGCTCTGCTTTATCTGATTATACTGCGCGTCAACTCTGTCGACAGCTCCGTGACAATGCCGCTGCTTTATTACGCCTATCTGGTCGGCTCGGAAACGGGCGCGCTTATGAGCGTGGTTATATATTTCTCCATAGTTACGACGGTTATAGCCTGCGCGTATCCGCTTGTCGAATGGCTGACGCCGTTGCTCAAATCCAAGGTTTTTGCGTTAATCGCCGTGTTTTGTTCCGCTTTGGCGGTGTCCCTTGTAGGTTTTTCCGGTATAGTAGGCTATGTCTATCCCTTAATTTCCGTTTTGGGCGTGTTGGTTATAGCAACCTACGCCGCGTTTCTGATTTATATCAAACGCTCCGAAAGGAAAAAAAAGCGCGCCCTTTGACGGGGCGCGCTTTTTTCAGTTGTTTTTCCACTTTACAAGGAATTTTTCCATCAGGGCGACGACCAGATACATGATTGCGGCGAGTACGCACAAAACTACGGTACACGCCATCACCAAATCCAGCTTGAATACCTGCCCGCCGTAAACGATTAGGTATCCCAGACCTGCCTTGCTGTTGAGATATTCTCCCATGATAGTGCCCACCCAGCTTAAACCGACGTTTATTTTAAGCGTGGACAAAAGCGTCGGAATGTTGGAGGGAAATACCAGTTTGGTGAAAATCTGGAATTTCGAGGCGTTCATGGTTTTGAGCAGAAGCACCTTGTCGGGGCTTGTTCCGATAAAACCGTTCAGCATGGAAATTGTAGTGATGATTACCGAAATCAGGACCGCCATCGTCACGATGGCTTTTTCTCCCGCACCCACCCAAATGATGATGATGGGTCCCAGCGCTATTTTGGGAAGACTGTTCAAAACCACAAGATAGGGTTCAAAGATGTCTTGAAGAGATTTCGACCACCACAGAACGACCGCAACCAGGGTGCCGAGCACGGTGGCAATGAGGAAACCGAGCACGGTTTCTTTTGTGGAGACGAAAATGTGCTTCCACAAATCGCCTGTCTGAGACAGCGCTCCCAGCTGTTTCCAGATTCTGGAAGGGGAGCTGAAAATAAATGCGTCTATCCAGTTGAACCTGGCGGCGAGTTCCCACAGCAGCAAAAACAGAACAAGAAATCCTATCTGGCAAGCAAGGACCAATACCTTGCGAAGTCTGGTTTTTTTCAAAAACCTTTTGTGTTCAATCGATAGCTGCCGATTTTGTTTCATAATTGTTTAATTCCTGCCAAATTTGTTCGAATTGCACGGAAAACGTGCTGTCTTCACGTCGTTTGAGCGGCGTTGAAATATGCTCCAAATGAGTAAAGTGAACTCGTTTTACCGAGGCAGGTCTGTTCGTCAGTACGATTATTTTGTCCGCCATGCTGATGGCTTCGGAAATGTCGTGCGTCACCAGCAGAGCGGTCTTTTCTTCCTTTTTGATGATGTCGTAGACGTCGTCGCACACTTGAAGCCGCGTCTGAAAGTCTAATGCCGAAAACGGTTCGTCAAGCAGCAGAACGTCGGGGTCAAGCGCGAGTGTCCTGATAAGAGCCACCCTCTGTCTCATACCGCCGGAAAGCTGGCTGGGATAATACTTTTTGAAATCCTTGAGATTGTATTTTTCCAACAGGTTTTCGATATGAGCCAGAGCCTCGGGGCTGGATTTTTTTTGAATTTCCAGCCCGAGAATTATATTTTTGTAAATTGTTCTCCACTCGAAAAGATGGTCGTGCTGCAACATATAACCGACTTCGTTGTTTACCTTTTCCACTTTGCTTCCGTTTAGCAGAACCTCCCCGAAGGTCGGTTTCAGAATGCCGGCTATTATGGACAGGATAGTGGTTTTGCCGCAGCCGCTCGGACCTACGATAGCGACGAACTCGCCTTTGTTTACGTCGAAGGACAGGTTGTCAATCGCTTTGGTCTCATCGGTTTTCGTATAGTAGGTCATCGAGATGTTGTTAAGAGAAAGCGTTGCGCTCAAATTGCTCTACCTCCGCAAAAAGTCCACATAACATTATATTTGTTTTTCGCGTCGGAGTGTGCACCGGCTGACGATGTTACCTGCCGATTTTGTCCGCTATGCTGTTGTCTATGACCTTTGAAAACTCAATTCTGTCGGAAAGCTCTCCCGCATTCTGCATTATATCCTGCATACGGTTGAAGCTGTCCTCCGTCATGGAAGGATAAATCACCCAGCTGTCGTTTGCTCTGTAATTGCCGAGCGCCGAGGCTATGGTGTCTTTGTCCGAGCCCTCAAAGTAGGGCAGAAGCAGCTCGGCTATGGAAGCGTTGTCATGGCTCAAAAGATATTGAGTGGCGCGGTAAATACAGTCAAGATATTTTTCAAGCTTTTTGGTGTTGTTTTTTATATATTCCTGAGTGGCAACGAAGCACGTGTAGGGGACTTCGCCGCTTTCCGCACCTATGGATTCCACGATAAAACCGCTTTTTTCCTTTTCAAGCTCCGAAGCCGTCGGCTCGAACAGAGCAACGTAGTCTCCCGTTCCGCTTACAAAGGACGGTCCGGTGAGAGCGAAGGGCACGTCGTAGTTCATGGTGATGTTTTCGCCGTCTCTGTAACCGTGCTGATTGAGCACATACTGAAGAGTCATTGCGGGCATACCGCCGCGTCTGCCCATTATGATTTCCTTGCCCGCGAGATTGCTCCAATCGAAATCTGGCTCAAACTCTCTGCCGACGAGAAAGCTGCCGTCGCGCTTTGTCAGCTGCCCGAAGACGACGGGATAGTCCTGCCTGCCTTGCTGGTAAACATACAGCACGGTTTCGGGACCCAGCAGGGCGATGTCTGCCGCGCCCGTGACAACCGCGGTCATGCTCAGGTCGGAGCCTTGCCCGTTTATCAGCTCTATTTCGTAGCCTGCTTCCTCGAAGTAGCCGAGAGCCATTGCAAGGTATTGCGGGGCGTAAAAAATAGAGTGAGTAGTTTCGTTGACGATTATCTTGTTGTCGTCGTTGTTGTCGCAGGCAGTCAAAGGCAGCGCGACGAGAATCAACGCCAAAACCACGAGTAAAATTTTTTTCATTCAAACCTCCTGAATTTTGAATTTTTAGGCAATAACAGTTTATTCTCCCCGAAAAATTACTGTGAATCGGTAGCAAAACAAAGGCTTGATGTGGTATAATCTTTCTTAATACGGAGACAAATTTGTATGGATATGGAAAAGGTTTACGAGCCGCAGAAATTTGAATCGGACATATATGCGCAATGGCTTGAAAAAGGATATTTCACGCCGGAAATAAACAGGGACAAAAAGCCGTTTACCATAGTTATACCGCCTCCGAACATCACGGGGCAGCTGCATATGGGGCACGCTTTGGACAACGCGGTGCAGGACTGCCTTATTCGTTACAAGAGAATGCAGGGCTACTGCGCGCTGTGGCTGCCCGGCACCGACCATGCGTCCATTGCAACCGAGCTTAAAATCGTGGAGCAGCTGAAAAAGGACGGGCTTGACAAACAGGACGTCGGCAGGGAAAGGTTTTTGGAGCTTGCCTGGGAGTGGAAGGAAAAATACGGCGGCAGGATTGTGGAACAGCTCAAACGTTTAGGCAGCAGCTGCGACTGGAGCCGCGAAGCGTTTACGCTTGACGAGAAGCGCAGCAAGGCGGTTCGCCATGTTTTCAAAAAGCTTTACGACAAAGGGCTTATTTATCAGGGCGACAGGATAACGAATTGGTGTCCCGAGTGCGGCACCGCTCTTTCCGACGCCGAAGTGGATTATTGCGAGCACAGTTCCCATCTGTGGCATTTCAAATATTTTACGGACGACGGCAGAAGCATAACCTTTGCCACCACCCGTCCCGAAACAATGCTCGGCGACACCGCCGTGGCCGTCAATCCCGATGACGGGCGATACGCGGATTTTGTGGGACATACGGTAAAGGTGCCGTTTGTAAACCGCACAATACCGATAATCGCCGACAGCTATGTGGAAAAGGATTTCGGCACGGGCGTTGTCAAAATTACCCCCGCGCACGACCCCAACGACTTTGAAGTGGGTTTAAGGCACAATCTTGAAATCTTGCGCGTCATGAACAACGACGGCACGATGAACGAAAAAGCGGGCAGTATGTTTGAGGGGCTGACCCGCGAGGAAGCGCGCAAAAAGGTGGTTGCCGAAATGGACAAGCTGGGGCAGCTTGTCAAAATAGAGGATTATACCCACAACGTCGGGGAGTGCTACCGCTGCAAAACCACGGTGGAGCCTGTCGTGAGCAAGCAGTGGTTTGTAAAAATGAAACCGCTTGCAGAGCGGGCGATAAAGTGCGTCAGGGACGGCGAGGTCAATTTTGTGCCCGCGCGCTTTGAAAAAATTTATTTCAACTGGATGGAAAACATAAGGGATTGGTGCATATCCCGTCAGCTGTGGTGGGGACACCGTATTCCCGTTTGGTATTGCCAAAACTGCGGCGAAACAATCTGCGAGGAGGAAACTCCCCGGGTATGCCCGCACTGCGGGAGCGAAAGGCTGCGTCAGGACGAGGACGTGCTGGACACGTGGTTTTCATCTGCCCTCTGGCCGTTTTCCACGCTTGGTTGGCCGGAGGAGACTGAGGAGCTGAAATTTTTCTTTCCTACCGACGTGCTCGTCACCGCTTACGACATAATTTTCTTCTGGGTTGCGCGCATGATTTTTTCCTCTTTGGAACACATGGACGCGCCGCCCTTCAAGGACGTTTTGATACACGGCATCGTGCGTGACAAGGAAGGGCGCAAGATGTCCAAATCTCTCGGCAACGGCGTGGACCCGTTGGAGTTTATTGACGCATACGGCGCCGATACGCTGCGTTTTTCGCTGCTCAACGGTGTGGCAAGCGGAGGAGATATTCGCTTTTCCGACGACAAGGTAAAAAGCACGCGCAACTTTATGAACAAGATATGGAATGCTTCGCGTTTCGTGCTTATGAATATAGAGGGCGCGGCGTTAAAGCCTCTTTCGCAGTGCAGTCTGTCGCTTGCCGACAAATGGATTTTGACAAAGCTCAACCGCGTGACGGGCGAAGTCAACGAAAATTTTGCAAAATACGAGCTTGGCATTGCGTCGGGAATTATTTACGATTTTGTGTGGAGCGAGTTCTGCGACTGGTACATCGAGTTTACCAAGCCCGTTTTGAACGGCGGCGACGAGGAGGCAAAAATTGCCGCGGCGTCTACTCTCAATTATTGCCTCGACGCCGTTTTGAAGCTGCTGCATCCTTTCGTTCCCTTTATCACCGAGCAGATTTACAAAAATATGCCCGTACATTCGGAAACCATTATGCTGGAGAAATATCCGGAGAAAACCGATTCAATCGAGTTTGAGCAAGAAGCCGAGCTTACGGAAAAGCTCAAGGAGCTGGTAGCTAAGCTGAGAAATCTCCGCGCCGAAATGGGAGTGCCGCCCTCCAAAAAAATCCGTCTGTTTGTCAAAACGGCAGACGACGGCGTAAAAACGACGGGATTGTTTATTCAGAGGCTTACCAACGCCGAAAGCGTGACCTTTACCGACCGTTTCGACGAAACCCAAAAAACCGTTTCCGCCATTTGTTCTGCGGGTGAGGTGCGCGTGCCGCTGGGGGATATGGTTGACACGGAAAAGGAGCTTTTGCGGCTTAAAAAAGAGATGGAAAACGCCGACGCCGAAATAAACCGCGTCAAAGGCAAGCTGTCCAATCCGGGCTTTGTCGCCAAAGCGCCCGCGCAGCTTGTGGAAGCCGAAAAGCGCAAGCTGTCGGAGTTCGAGCAGTTAAAAGCCAAGCTTTCTGCGCGCATGAAAGACCTGACCGACTGAAAGCAAAATTTAAAAGAGGGAGCTTAAAGAAGCTCCCTCTTTCGTATAAAAAGGTAACTTTTTTTCCATAATTGACATATCTTTCTAAAAGGGCGCCGCGGAAACGGAGAAAAAATCCGCGTTGGTTCAAAGCTCGAAAAGGGGAGCGAGATATGCTGCTTGGCACGTTAAAAAAAGACAGGGAAATAAAAGCGCTGCTGCACTGCGCGGACAATCAGCTGGACGCCATGGGCTACACCGAACACAGTTTCAGGCACGTTTCCATAGTTTGTCAGAGAGTGGAAAAAATACTCGCCGCGGTGGGCTGCGACGAAAAGGAGATTGAAATAGGCAAAATAGCGGGGTTTCTCCACGACCTCGGCAATTGCGTCAATCGCAAGGACCATGCCCACAGCGGAGCCATACTTGCCTATACGCTGCTTGTAAAAAAGGGTATGAATTATGCGGACGCAGCCCGCGTCATGGAAGCAATAGGCAATCACGACGAGGAAACGGGACAGGTCGCAAGCAAGCTTTCTGCGGCGCTGATTTTGGCGGACAAGTCGGACGTGCACCGCACGCGGGTGAGAAAGCTGAAAATTAGTCAGGACGGATTGGTAGACAAGGACGACATACACGACAGAGTCAATTACGCGGTTGTAATGAGCGATATTGCCATAGACAAGGACGCCGGACAGATAAAGTTTTTGTTTCAGATAGATACGGGCATATGCACGGCTATGGATTATTTTGAGATATTTCTCGACAGAATGAAAATGTGCAAAAAGGCGGCGGAATATCTCGGCTTCGAGTTTATGTTGGAAATAAATGATTACAGATTGGCTTAAAAAAAGGGCGGTTTGAAACAGCGGTTTACGCATAGATAAAAGGAGCGTTGAATTTTACTATTCATCGCTCCTTTTAATAGCGGGAATTTACAAGCCTTTTTCTATAAAGTGCGTCGGGTACGTCTCCCAATATTTTTTGTAAACTCTGTCGGTGTTTCCGTCGAGATTTAACTGATACATTCTGAACGTAACGGTGATATTTTTCGGTTGCCATTGCTCTACATAAGAATACCTATATTGCATACCCAATTTCTGCATTACATAACCGCTTCGGGGATTTTTAATATCGTGAGTAGCGGTAACGTACGGAATCTTATCTTTTTTCAACTGTTGGATAACAGCCCGTCCCGATTCCGTTACAAACCCGTTGTGCCAAAATTCCTTTCTGAGAGCATATCCGAAATCATAACTTTCTTCTGTGCTTGCTTTTATATATCCGATAGGTATATTATCTTGTTTTAAGCAAACAGCATAAAAATAAGCGCTTTCTTTTCGGTATTCGTTTGCAATTCTTTCGTTATAAAATTTCTCGGTTTCCTTTAAGTCTTTCAATACAAACCACGGCAAAAAGGTGTTTGCGTCTTCGTCGCCGAGTATTTTGAACAACGCAGGTAAATCCGCTTGCGAAAATTTTCTCAATATCAGTCTGTTTGTTTCAAGTTCAGGCGTATTCATAATTCTTTTTTTACCGTTAAATTACCTTTTGTCTTTTGGACATTATAAAACAAACGGCTTGCAAAGTAAATAAAAAAGCGCGCTTGTCTTGCCTGCAAAGTAAAGCGCGCTGAGTTTATCTGAAAATATCCTATGGAAGTTGAGTCAAAGCCGTCTGTTTTCAACAATTTTCAAACAAAACAAATAACATCACAGTTTTTAAGTTCTTAAATACCCGTATAGATTTTGCCGAGAACGGCTACCGCGATACCGCAGTAAATCATGAGCGAAACGGCGTCTACGATAGTGGTGATAAAGGGACTTGCCACAACCGCGGGGTCAAGCCGGCATTTTTTTGCAATCAGCGGCAGAGTGCAGCCTATGATTTTTGCGATTACGACGGTGACGAGCATGGTTACGCACACTACGGCGGCAATGAGGTAGCCGTTTTCGACGGCGTACAGCTTGTCTATGAGCATAAGCTTTCCGAAGCAGACTGCTGACAGCGTAATGCCGAGAAGCAACGATACTCTCAGTTCTTTCCAGATTACCTTTAACGTGTCTTTGAATTGCACCTCTCCGAGAGCAATGCCGCGTATGACGGTGACGGACGCCTGACTCCCCGCGTTGCCTCCCGTGTCCATAAGCATCGGAATACAGCCCGTCAGAATAATACCTATGATTGGCATGTTGAGAGTTTCTTCGTTGGCGTTGATGATTAGACCGGTAAACGTGGCGGAAATCATGAGTATAAGAAGCCACGGCACGCGGTTGAGCCAGATTTTCCAGACGCTCGTTTTCAAGTACGGCTTATCGTTAGGCGTGATTGCCGCCATAATTTCAAAGTCTTCGGTCGCCTCGTCGTCTATGACGTCCAGAATGTCGTCTATGGTTATTATGCCGACAATTCTGTTTTCGCCGTCAACGACAGGCAGCGAAATAAGGTCGTATTTTCTGATTGTGTGGGACGCTTCCTCCTGAGGCGTGTGCGTGTCTACCGAAACTATACTGACGGTCATAATTTCGTCTACTTTTGTGTCGGGCTGCGCCAAGAGCAAATCCTTGATTGATACGACGCCTTTAAGCCTTCTTGTCGGGTCGGTGACGTAGCAGACGTTTATGGTTTCCTTGTATTCTCCGATTTTTCTGATTCGCGCAAGCGCCTGCTCTATCGTCATGCCCTCCCTGAGGTCGAGATACTCGGGCGTCATTATCGAGCCGGCGCTTTTGTCGGGATAGCGGAGAAATTTGTTTATCAGCTCGCGCTTTTCCGGCTTTGCGGACCTGAGTATTTTTTTGACCACGTTTGCCGGCATCGCCTCGATGATGTCTACCGTGTCGTCTATGAAAAGCTCGTTTACTATGGAGGTGATTTCCTTGTCGGAAGTGGATTCTATTATTTCGCGCTGTTTTTCCGGTGAAACGTAGGAAAACACCTCCGCCGCAGCGTCCGTTTTGAGCAGCCTGAAAACAATCAGAAGCCTGTCGTTGTCAAGCGTTTCGAGAAAGTTTGCGATATCTACGGAATTTGTCTCGTCGAGGATTTCGGTCACGAGAGAAAACTTTTTTTCCGCAATCAGGTTTATTATTTCTTCCATTAAAGTTTTCCTCCTTTTCCGTTTTGTCGTTTGCGAAAGAATTTCGCTTAATTATAGCACAAATTTGCGCGTCGGTATACCGAAAAAAGGCAAAAGCGCTTCAAAACGCAATCAAAATCAATGTATGCGTTATTTAACGTCTTTTGTGAATTGACTCCGTAAGCGGGAAAAGGGGAATAATAAATCAACTATTTGCTTTCATTTGTTGAAAAATCAGTCGCATTGTGGTATAATCATCAATACGGTAAAAAGGATTATGAAAAAACCTTCGGACAACACTTTTGCATATATAGCGAGAAATTTTTTCTTTTTGCTTCCGATAGTGGCGCTTCCCGTCGTTTTGCTGACAGTTTTTCAGCGTGAAACTGGGGCTTTCGATTTGTTGGCGGAAATGGCAAAGACGACGGCTCAGACAGGCTCGGTTAAGTTCTCCGACTTTTTTTCCGACCTGTACGCAAAGGTGTCGATTATCAATTTCGACAGATTTGCGGATTGGAACGTTAGCAAGGTGTGGTTTTGGCTTGTTACCGCGATTGTGGTGATGCTCGGATTTTCGCTTACCGTCGCGCATATAGAAAGGCATATGAGACTCGGCGTAAAGGAACCCTTCAAATGGATGTCCATGATGAAGTCCGGCGCTTACAACGTTTTTTTCTATTCCCTAATTATGCTTGTGTTTTACGAGCTGTGCATGGTTGCGCTGAGCAGTTTTATATTGCTCAACTCGCGGATTATGAACGGCTGGTGGGCTTTCGGCATGTCTGTTTTGGCAACCGTCGTCATTTACGCCGTTTTTATCGTCGGATTTTGCTTTTTGCTGCTGACGGTGCCTTCGATGTTCTGCGACGGTTACCGTTTCGGATTTGCGGCGAGCTATTCGATACATCTGGTTGCTCAGCATTTCAAGCGGTTTGTGGGCGTTTTTGCTCTCACGGCGTGTTTGTCGGGGCTTGCGTTGCAGCTGCTTAAACTTGTCACGATGCTTTTGAGCGGAAATATTCCGATACACATACTTTTGTATGCCATACGCGCGCTCAATTATTTGTGGTGGCTTTTGTTTGTTCCCACATACGCAATAAGAAATTATATCGATTATACCGAAGCGTCGAGAAAAGACTTGAAAACTCTTATTTTCGACTGACGGGAGGGTTTTGATGCACAGCAAAAAAATTGTCAGGCTTGCCGCCGTCAACTGGGCGGTTTTCGTAAAAGGTTTTTTGTTTCAGATTTTTACGGTAGGCATTATAGTTGCGGTTTTTTCGCTGATAGTTTCGGATTTTTTCGTGGCTGTCAGCGGCGCCGTCGCGGAGGCGGGGATTCTGGACGCGTTTTCCGGCATGATAAACGGCATTTTCGATTTGTTCAACGGCGAAATTTCCGGAGCCGATCTCGGCGAAGCAATCGAAAAGTTTTTCGGGACAATCAAAGACTTTTTCGAGCTTGTGCCCGATTTCGCAAGCAACCTCGCGCTTTCCGTCGTGCTTTTCGTGGTGGCGACGACTCTGCTCTATTTTCTGTCGGGCATGACCGATTTGCCTACGCTTTACTGTCTCAACAAATTCATGTCCACAAACAACAGCGGCTTTTATACGTGGTCTTATTTCCGTCAATTCGTAAATTCGCTGTGGTACAACTTTTTGAGAATGGTTGCCGGAGTCGTGATTGATATCGTAATTGTCGCGGCGGTCATAGGAAGCGCGCTTCTGTTTTTTGTCAATATAGGCATTGCAGGCGCGGTCATCTCTATTTTGTTCGCCTTGGTGCTGTGCGCGATAAGGGTGAATATTTTTGCTTTCTGGCTGCCGTGCAGGCTGGTTACGGGAGAGAAAATCACAAAAGCCTTTAAAGACGGACTGAAAACCTCGCTGGACGGTTTCTGGTGGCTGTTTCTTAACAATCTGATAATAATCGCCGTCTGCGCAGCCGTCTGCTTTGCGCTGGTGTTTATTTTAAATAACATAATACTTGCGCTGTGTCTGTGCTTCGTTGTATTTTATGTGGCGACCTATTTCCTCAATTGCAGCGCCCTGGTGCATTATTACGAAAATATCGGCAAGCCGTATTTTACCAAAAAGGTCAACATAGGATTGAGCGACGAAGCTAATTAAAACGGAGAACAAAATGGCATTGAAATTGAACGCGCAGCAGCAGGCTGCCGCAAATTGTTTGGAGGGACCCGTGCTCGTGCTTGCGGGGGCGGGCAGCGGAAAGACGAGAGTGCTTACCGAAAGGATTGCAAACCTTGTGGACAGCGGAGTCAATCCGTATTCCGTATTGGCGATTACCTTTACCAACAAAGCGGCAAACGAAATGCGCGAAAGGCTGTACGCGCGCACCCCTCAGGCGGGCAGAATGACGATTAGCACGATTCACAGTATGTGCGCCCTGATTTTGAGAATGGACGGCGAGCAGCTGGGCTATCGCCGCAATTTTTCAATATATTCCGACAATGATTCGGAAAGAGTTTTAAAAAGACTGTTCAAGGAGCTGGGCTTTGACGACGAAAAGCTGTTGAAGCGCGCTCCTTATCATATTTCTGCCTGCAAAAATTCGGGTATTTCCGCGGAGGAATACGAAAAGGATTATCTCGGCGCGTCGGACGACGGGGAAAAACTTTACAAAATAATGACGGAATACAACAAGAGACTTTTCGAGTCCAACGCCATGGATTTCGACGATTTGCTTTTCAACGTGTACCGTCTGTTCAGGGAGTTTCCGGAGACGCTTGAAAAATATCAACGGAGATATTCTTACGTCAGCATAGACGAATTTCAGGACACCAACCGCGTTCAGTATGAAATATTCAAAATGCTTGCAGCCACCCACAGAAACATATTCGTTGTGGGGGACGACGACCAATCGATTTACGGCTGGCGGGGAGCCGACGCCAACAATCTGCTCAAATTCCGTACCGATTTCCCCGATGCGGAAATTTTCAAGCTGGAACAGAATTATCGCTCCACAAAGAAAATCCTCGACGCGGCAAACAAGATAATCTCGCTCAACGAAAACCGTTTTCAGAAAACGCTCTGGACGCAGAACGAGGACGGAGTACGCGTCGAAACATACACCGCTTACAGCGAAAACGAGGAGGCCGCTTACGTAGTTCAGCAAATAAGCAATCTTGTTTCGTTCGGCAAGTATACGTATTCGGACTTTGCCGTGCTGATGAGAATAAACGCTTTAAGCCGTGTTTTTGAACAGGAGTTTTTGAAATACGGCATACCTTTCAAGGTTTTCGGAGGCTTCAAGTTCTTTGAAAGAAAGGAAATAAAGGATACCGCCGCTTACCTTAGGATTTTGGACAACGAAAGCGACGACGAGGCGTTGTTCAGGATTATCAACACGCCGCGTCGCGGGATTGGAGACACGACGGTGGAGAGGTTGAAACGCTTTGCGTCCGTCAACAATATAAGTATGCTTGAAGCGTTGAGAAGAGCGGATTCCGCCGCCGAAATAAGCAGCGCCGCCAAAATCAAGCTCAGGGAGTTTGCGGGATTGCTTGACGAGCTTAAACGCATGAGTATGGAAATGCCCCTTGATCGTTTTGTGCGCAGCATGGTGGAATTTACACACCTGCGCGCCTGCGAGGAAAAGACCGAGGCGGAAATCAACCGCGTGCTCAATATCGACGAATTTGTTTCAGCGGTCGAGGAGTTCTGCAAGGACAATCCGCAGGCGGGCATTTCGGAATTTCTGCAATCGGTCAGCCTGCAATCAGACCTTGACAAGCTCAACGCTTCGGACAACTGCGTGAGTCTGGCTACCGTGCACGCGGCAAAGGGGCTGGAATTCAAGGTCGTTTTCGTAATAGGTCTCGAAGACGGAATTTTTCCGATAAGCCGCGCCGTATTCGAAGCCGATGAGATGGCGGAAGAGCGCAGGCTGATGTACGTGGCAGTCACACGCGCCTGCAACAGACTTTATCTTACGAGGGCGAGAAGCAGATTTTTGAACGGCTCGCGCAAGGAAACGTATCCTTCGAGATTTTTGCGCGAGGTGGAGGAGTTTGTACGTCCCGAAAAGGCAGAGGAACGCAAATCCGACGAAAACGGCGGATACATAACAAACAGACATGGCGCAGCGCCTTTGAGAACGCCGCTTTCGGGAGAACAGATTGGCAAATTCAAAGTCGGCATGAAGGTAAATCACAAAATTTACGGCAGGGGAATAATACTTGACGTAAAGGACGGAAACGCCGACGTTGCTTTCGACGCGGTGGGCAAAAAGACGCTTTCTCTGAAAATCGCGCCGTTGGAGATTTTATGACGGAAAAACCCCGAAACACAGAAGCCGCGCTTATCGAAATGCGCGAAGCTGCGGACACGCTCAACAGGTGGGCGAGAGAATATTACGTGCTGGACAATCCGTCCGTTTCGGACGAACGCTACGACGCGCTTTACGACAGACTTGTCCGTTTGGAAAAGACAACGGGAGTAGTATTGGAGGACTCTCCGACAAGACGAGTCGGGGGAGAGCCTCTCAAAGCATTCGAACGCTATCGGCATCTCAAAAGACTGTACTCGCTGGACAAGGCTCAGAGCTTCGGCGAGTTGCGGGAGTGGGTAAACAAAATCGAAACGTCTTTCGGTCCCGTCGAATTTACGGTGGAGCTTAAATACGACGGACTGACGATAAACGCGACTTACGAAGACGGAAAATTCGTCCGCGCGGCTACGCGCGGCAACGGGACGGAGGGCGAGGACGTTACCGAACAGGTGCGCACAATCAGGACGCTGCCGCTGTCCATAAGCTTCAAGGGCAAGGCGGAGTTTCAGGGCGAAGGGATAATGCGCCTTTCCGCGCTTAAAAGCTACAACAGTCAAAATCCCGAAGAACCGTTGAAAAACGCGCGCAACGGCGCCGCCGGAGCAATAAGGAATCTCAATCCGTCGGTCACTGCGTCGAGAAGACTTGACGCGGTGTTTTACTCTGCGGGCTACGGCGAAGAAGACGTAGCCGCCTCACAGACGGAGCTTGTGGACTTTTTGAAAAGCAACGGCTTTGCCACAAATCACGTTTTCGAGCGTGCAAACGGTTTCGACGAGATAAAAAGAATCATAGAAAGAATCGACTCCGAAAGGGACGGATACGATTTTCTTATCGACGGCGCGGTAGTAAAGGTAAACGATTTTGCCTTGCGCGAAAAGCTCGGATACACCGACAAATTTCCCCGCTGGGCGATAGCCTTCAAATTCAAGGCGGAGGAGGTTGTCACCCGCCTTCTGGACGTCGGCTGGCAGGTAGGACGCACGGGCAAAATCACGCCGCTTGCGTTGCTTTCGCCTGTGGAGCTGTGCGGCGCGACGATAAAAAGAGCCACTTTAAACAATGCCGGAGACATCGAGCGCAAAGGGCTGTGCGTCAATTGCGACGTTTACGTGCGCCGCAGCAACGACGTCATACCGGAGGTGCTGGGCATTGCGGAAAGGTTTCCCGACAGCGTTCCCGTAGAAAAAGCCGAGTTCTGTCCCTCGTGCGGGGCGCGGCTTGAGGAAAGGGGGGCGAACCTGTTTTGTCCGAATCGGTCGGACTGCCCCAAGCAGGTCGAGGGCAGACTCACTCATTTTTGCAGCAAAAACGGCTTCGATATAGAAGGCATAAGAGACAAAACCGCAAGACAGTTTATGAATATCGGCGTGCGTTCTCCCGCGGACCTGTTTTCGCTCGACGAGGAAAAAATAAAAACTCTGGACAAGTTCAAAGACAAGAAGGCGTCCAAGCTTGTGGATGCAATCAAAAAAAGCAAGGACGTCAAGCTTGCAAATTTCATTTATGCGCTGGGTATAGACAATGTGGGCAGCGTTACGGCAAAGGAGCTTGCGGAGAAATTCGGCAGCGTGGACGCACTGCGCGCGGCGACAAAGGAACAGCTTTTGGAAATAGACGACGTAGGGGAAATAGTTGCGGAAAGCATAACGGAGTGGTTTTCCGAGCCGTTTAACGGTGCGCTTACGGACAGGCTAAAAGCGGAGGGCATCGACCCGCATTATGAAAACAAAACCGTGCGCGGAGCTTTTTCCGGCAAGCGCGTCGTGCTTACGGGAAGTCTGGAAAATTTTACGCGAAGCAAGGCTTCCGAGCTGATTGAGGAGAGGGGCGGTACGGTTTCTTCGTCGGTATCCGCCTCGACCGATTTGGTGATAGCGGGAAGCGAGGCGGGGAGCAAGCTGGAAAAGGCCGAAAAGCTCGGCATAGAGATAATAGACGAAAACAAATTTATCGAGATGCTTCAAAGCAATTGAAATTCGGACGCGGAAGGTGTTATAATATAATTTAGCGTTGTGACGGAGGTTTATTAATTTGAATTACGACAAACTGTCGCTTTGCGGTGCCGCCGCCGCAATCAGGAACGGACAAATAAGCGCGTCGGAGCTTAACCGACATTGTCTCGAGGTTGCAAAAAAGACTGCCGGACTGAACGCTTTTGTCGTCATAGACGAGCAATATGTTTTGGAGCAGGCGGCAAAGACAGATGAGAAAATCAGGAGCGGAGAGGATGCGGGCGCGATAGCGGGAGTTCCCGTCGGCGTCAAGGACAATATGGCGACGGAGGTTTTGCCCACCTCATGCGCGTCAAAATCTCTCCAATCCAATACGATAGAGCGCAAGGACTGCGGCGCGGTCAAAAAGCTGCGCGAGGGGGGCGGCGTAATTTTCGGAAAGACCAATATGGACGAGTTTGCCATGGGCTTTACGGGCACCAACACCGCTTTCGGCGAGGTCTCCAATCCTTACAACAAGGATTACAGCGCGGGAGGCAGCAGCAGCGGCAGCGCGGCGGCGGTTGCGGCGGGCAGCGTGCTCGGCGCGCTCGGCTCCGATACGGGAGGCTCGATCAGACAGCCTGCGGCCAATTGCGGAGTGTGCGGCTTGAAGCCCACCTTCAATTCGGTTTCGAGAGACGGTATGTTTCCGCTTTCCGAAACGCTTGACCATGTGGGGTGTCTTACGCGTAGCGCGCGCGACAACGCGTTGCTTTTTTCCGTTTTGAGCGAGAAAAAATGCAGCTTTGAAAATTGCTTTTTAAACGGTGCGGAAAGAGGTCTTAAAATAGCTTTTCTCGATGATTTCAACAACGCTTTTGCGGACGATGACGTTTTGAGGCTCTATTTTGCCTCTGTGGAGGCGTTCAGGCAGGACGGCTTGTCCATGCAGGGGTTGAGTTTTTCCTTTTCAAAGGACATTGCCGAGACTTATACGGTGCTGTGCAGCACCGAGGCCGTCGAGAGCTTCCGTCGTTTCAACAGGCTTCATCCTTTGAGCATTGTGTTGGAAAAATGCGGAAAGGAAGTCAACAAGCGTATCGGCTACGGACTGAAAATATTGAACGACACAAATCGCGCGCCGCTTGAAAAGGCTGCAAGGGTAAGGGCTGAGGTCAACGCGTTTATCGACAGAGTGTTCGAGGGGTGCGACGTGATACTGAGTCCCACGACCTTGCTTGCCGCACAGAGAAAGGACGCCGAGGTTGACAACGAAAAGGGTTTTACCTCCGACCTGTTTTCCATTGTATGCAATCTGACGGGCATACCCGCTTTGAGCGTGCCGTGCGGCTTAGACGGCAGGGGACTGCCCGTAGGGCTTATGATTATGGCAAGGCGCGGACGGGAGGACGACATATACCGCGCGGCGGGATTTTTTCTTAACGAACAGCATGACGGAGAAAATACATAAATGAAAAGCATGACGGGATACGGAAGAGCTTTTGCCGAAAAAGAGGGGCGCAAAATCGTCGTAGAACTCAAAGCGGTCAACCACAGATTTTTAGACCTCAATTTCAAGCTGCCGAGAGCTTTCGCCGCTTTTGAGGACAAGATAAGAAGGATTGTTTCTGCGCGCGTAGTCAGGGGACACGTGGACGTGTTTTTGACCTATGCCGACAACGGCTTGAGACCTAAGCGGGTTGACGCCGATTTGCAGCTTGCCAAGGGCATTCTGGATTGCGCCGAGCTTTTAAAGAACGAGTTTGACTTAATCAACGATTTTCAACTCACGTCGCTGATGAAAACTCCCGACGTCGTCACCGTTACCTTTGACGACGACGCTCCCGAAATTTTGGAGGCTCTTTTGAGTGAGGCGGTTGCGGAAGCGGCGGAAAAGCTTGACGAAATGCGGGTTGCGGAGGGCGCAAGGCTTGCCGCGGACATGAACGCACGTATCGACGAAATAGAAAACGTTCTCCTGTCGGTAAAGGCGCGCGCGCCCTTTGTCGCCGCCGAGTACAGAAAAAAGCTTGCCAAAAGGATAAGGGAAGCTGTCGGAAATTCGGTGGAAGTCGACGAGGCGCGTCTGTTGAACGAAGCGGCGTTTTTTGCCGACAAGAGCAATATAGACGAGGAAATCGAAAGGCTTGCAAGTCATATCGCGCAGGCGCGCAAAATTATGGCGCAGGGCGGAGAATGCGGCAAAAAATTGGACTTTTTGATTCAGGAGTTCAACAGGGAAACAAATACAATCTGCTCGAAAAGCAACGATTTGAGTTTGACGGAATACGGACTCAAACTCAAAAACGAAATCGAAAAGCTGAGAGAGCAGGTTCAGAATATAGAATAAGGTTGATGACGCGAATATGATTACTGATGACAAGGGACGTCTGTTTGTTATATCCGGACCGAGCGGAGCCGGAAAAGGAACGGTTTGCGACAGAATAAGAGAGCTTTTGCCGCAAGCGGTGTTTTCCGTTTCGGCAACCACACGTCCTCCGCGCAACGGAGAAAAGGACGGGGAGCATTATTTTTTCGTCAGCAGGTCGCGTTTCGAGCAGATGATAAACGACGGCGCGCTGTTGGAGTATGACAGACATTTCGGCAATTATTACGGTACGCCGAAAAAATTCGTTGTCGAAAGGCTTTGCGAGGGCAAGGACGTGATTCTTGAAATAGACGTTGCGGGAGCGTTGCAGGTCAAAGAAAACTATCCCGACTGCCGCCTTATTTTTCTTGCGCCACCGAGTATCGAGGCGTTGAAGGAGCGGCTTAAAAAACGAAATTCCGAATCAGACGAGCAGATAGCCGAAAGACTTGCGCGCGTCGAAAAGGAAACGGCAAATTTAAACCGTTACGATTACGTAGTGATAAACGACAAGCTTGACAAGGCTGTGGAGGAAATAATAGAAATTTTAAACAGCCGTCGATAAAGTAAATTTACGGGTTTTACCGTTAAAATAAAGGAGAAAACAGATTATGATTACAAGACCTCCGATTGACGAAGTCGCTCAGAAAGCGGGCAACAAATATCTTCTCTGCACGATAGTGGCAAAGCGCGCCAAAGAGTTGAATATCATGCAGAATCAGGACGAAATAGCCACCAACGTCAAGACTATTTCCTATGCCGCCGAGGAGTTGGACGAGGGAAAAATAAAAGTAGTCAAGGATTGAATATGCTTAAAGGAAAGACAGTCGTCGTAGGCGTCTGCGGAGGGATTGCCGCATACAAGAGCTGTGAGGTTGTGAGCAGATTGAGAAAGTTGGGCGCAGACGTGCACGTGATTATGACGGAGCACGCGACCGAGTTCGTTCGGCCGCTTACCTTCGAGACGTTGTCCAACAATCCGTGCGTTTCGGATATGTTCCGCCGACAGACCGAATGGGAGGTGGAGCACATTTCGCTTGCGAAAAAAGCCGATTTGTTTGTCGTTGCTCCCGCGACGGCGAATTTTGTGGGAAAATTCGCAAACGGAATTGCAGACGATATGCTGACTACCACGGTTATGGCCACAAAGGCGCCCGTTTTGCTTGCGCCGTCCATGAACGAAGGTATGCTCACGTCCGTCGCGTTCGTCAGGAATCTTGCCTTGTTGAGAGAAACAGGCGTGTCTGTCGTTGACGGAGACAGCGGCTTCCTTGCCTGCGGGGACAACGGCAGGGGGCGCATGGCTGAACCGGAGTCCATATGCGAAGCCGTATGCCGTATTCTTTGTCCCAAAAGGGACTACGAGGGCAAACGGGTGCTCGTAACCGCCGGAGCAACTCTCGAAAGGCTTGACGCGGTAAGGTTTATCACAAACTTTTCGTCGGGTAAAATGGGGTGTGAGCTTGCGCGTGCCGCCGCGGAACGGGGCGCTTTCGTCACGTTGATTTTGGCAAGGCACACGGTTGAAGCGCCGCGCAATGCGGCTGAAATAATAAACGTCGAAACGACTTTGCAGATGTACGACGAGGTTTTAAAGAGAGCGCCCGAGTACGACGCCGTGATAAAAGCGGCGGCGCCGTGCGATTACGCGCCGGAAAATTTCAGTCCGAATAAAATCAAAACGGAAAAGCTGACCGTCAATTTCAGAAAAAATCCGGATATTGCCGCCGCCGTGGGAAAAAACAAAGGAAACGCCGCCCTGTGCGTTTTTGCGGCGGAAACGGACAATCTGATGCAAAACGCAGCCGCAAAACTCAAAGCCAAAAACGCGGATATGATTGTGGCTAACGACATTTTGAAAGAGGGTGCGGGCTTTGACAAGGACACCAATATAATTACGATTATAGACAGTGAGGGCGCGACGGAGTATCCGATGATGAGCAAATCGGCAGCCGCCGACGTTATTCTCGACAGATTGAGGCGTTTTGTAAAATGAGTTTTTTGGCTGAAATCCGCAAACGCAGGTCGGTTTCGGTTACGGAGGCATTTGCGTGATATACGAGGTCATAGTGGATATTTCCAACTCTCAGGTCGACAGGGTATTCGATTATCGGGGAGAGGGATACGAAATCGGTTGCAGGGTTGAAGTGCCTTTCGGCAGCAAAAGGATAGAGGGATTTATCGTAGGTCAAAAGAGCGAAAGCGACGTTGACGAAAGCAAAATAAAGGAAATTGTCAGACCTCTCGACGATTTTTGCGCTTTGAGCCGAGAATTGCTTGAACTGTGCGATTTTATGCGAAAGAAATACCATCTGCGGCAGGTGGACGCTTTGAGACTGTGCATACCCGCCCAAATGCGCAACGGCAGGGTAAAGCCCCTGTTCAAAACGGAAATTTCTCTTGCCGACGGAATAGACGCTCAAGCGGCGGCAGCTTCTTTGAAAGCAGGCGCGTTCAGGCAAAAGCAGATAATCGAGCGTCTGCAAAAAGAAAAAACAGTGCTTTCGGAGATTCTCGGCAGGGAATACGGCGCGGCGGCGCTAAACGCGCTAAAAAAGAAAGGTATTGTCGCAAGCCGTGAAGTAACCGTCAGGCGCACGCCTTATCGCGGCTTGGAGTCTGAAAGCGTCGCGCACATACTTACCGAGGAGCAGCAAAACGCCGTCTTTCGTATAGAATCGGCAAGCGGAGTGTATCTGCTGCACGGAGTGACGGGCAGCGGCAAAACAGAAGTTTATATGCGCGTGATAGAGGACGCGGTTAAAAACAACAAAACGGCAGTTATGCTTGTGCCGGAAATTTCTCTTACTCCCAACGTCATGCGGCTTTTCCGCAACCGTTTCAAGGACAAGGTCGCGCTGCTGCACAGCGGTCTGTCTGCGGGTGAGAGATTTGACGAGTGGCATAGACTCAAAACGGGAGAAGCAATGATTGCAGTCGGCGCGCGCAGTGCGATTTTCGCGCCGCTTAAAAATATCGGCGTGATTATCATAGACGAGGAGCATGACGGCAGCTATTTTTCGGAGTCCAATCCGAGATACGACACGCAGGAGGTTGCGGAGTTCAGGCGCGCTTACAACGATTGCGCGCTTGTTTTGGGGAGCGCTACGCCGTCGCTTAAAACTTATTACAACGCATCCAAAGGCAAGATTAACTTAATCGAGCTTAAAAACAGAATAAACAACCGCCCGCTGCCGCAGGTGGACATTGTAGACATGGCGGCGGAGGTCAGAGCGGGCAACAAGGAGCTTTTTTCAAGACAGCTCAAGGAAGAACTGAAAAAGACGGTTGAAGAGGGGCATCAGGCGATTTTGTTTTTGAACCGCAGGGGATACAGCTCTTTCGTCATGTGCTCTAAATGCGGGTATGTCGCAAAATGTCCCAACTGCGACGTCAGTCTTACTTATCACAGGGATGAAGACGTTTTAAAATGCCACTATTGCGGAAAAATGTTTCGTTTATTCAAAACGTGTCCCGCGTGCAAAAGCGCCTTTATCAGACAGGGGCGCGTCGGAGACCAACAGGTAGTGGAGTACATACGGAGCTTTTTGCCGGACGTTAAGGTGCTGCGTATGGACGCGGACACGACGCAGGGAAAGGACAGTCACAGAAAAATTCTCGAAGCATTCGGCAGAGGCGAAGCGTCAGTTCTCGTGGGCACGCAGATGATTGCAAAAGGGCACGACTTTCCCCGCGTTACGTTGGTAGGAATTCTCGAAGGCGACCAAAGTCTGTATTATTCCGATTACATGGCGGCGGAAAAAACCTTTCAGCTGTTGACGCAGGTCGCCGGCAGAAGCGGACGGGACAAATCGGCGGGAAAAGTCGTTTTGCAGACTTACAATCCTAGGCATTATTGTCTGCGCCTTGCCGCAAGTCAGGATTATGTAAGCTTTTTCAAACGCGAAATAGCTTTGAGAGAGGCAACGGGCTTTCCGCCCTTTGCAACTGTAGTGCGTTTACTTTACTCCGACGAAAACGGAGAAAAGTGTATTGAGCTTTTAAACCGTCATTACAGCGAAATAGAGCGGTTGAAAAACGTGTACGGGGAGGATTTTCTTTTTTTGCAGAAAATGCGCTGTCCCGTAAAACGAATAGACAAAAAATACAGGTTTCAGATTCTTATGCGTCTGTCCGCCGGCAAGACGGATGAGATTATGCAAAGAATTTACGAAATTTGCGACAAAAACGAAAAGAAGGTCACGGTTTTTGCGGAGGTCAATCCGCAGAACATGAGTTGACGTCAAAAATGGTGAAATAAATGGCATTGAGAAAGATATTGATGGAAGGAGACCCGCTGCTGCGCAAAAAATGCAGAGTTGTGGAAAAATTCGACGGCAGGCTTGCCGCGCTTTTCGACGACCTTAAAGAAACGCTGTCCGCCGTCGAAGGCTTGGGGCTTGCGGCTCCGCAGGTGGGGGTGTTGAAGCGCGCGGCGCTGATAGTTTACGACGACAAAATTTTTGAAGTGGTAAATCCCGAAATTCTGGAAACGCGCGGAGAGTGCGTAGACGACGAGGGGTGCCTTAGCGTAGGAGACAGACGGGGGCTGGTGCGCCGCCCTCAGTACATCAAACTCAAATATTTCGACAGGGACGGAAAAGAAAGGCTGCTTGAAGCGGAGGATTACTTTGCAAGAGTGTTTTTCCATGAAATAGACCATCTTGACGGAATACTTTTCACGGACAAAATAGAGGAGCCTGAAAGCAAACCGTCGCAATCGAACAAAAAAGACAAAAGGAGCAAAAACGGCTGATGAGGGTTGCGTTTTTCGGTACGCCGGACTTTGCCGTCAATTCATTGCGGCGGTTGATTGAGTCGGGCAGAGAAATAGTCGCGGTGGTGTGTCAGCCCGACAAGGCGGGCAATCGCGGCAAAATCAGCTGCTGTGCGGTCAAAAATTACGCTGCGGAAAGGGGACTGAAAATTTTTCAGTTTGACAGCGTCAGCCGCGAGGGAGCGGAGACGTTGCGCGCATTGAGACCTGACGTAATAGTTACGTGCGCTTTCGGTCAGTTTTTAAGTGAGGAAATTCTTTCGCTCGCGCCTTTTGGCGTGATAAACGTCCACGCTTCGCTGCTGCCTGCTTACAGAGGAGCTTCTCCCGTTCAGAGCGCGCTGATAAACGGCGAAACGGTAACAGGCGTGACGATTATGCGAACCGTAAAGAAAATGGATGCGGGCGATATCATTTTAAGTGAAGAGGTGCCTGTCGGAGAGGAGGAAAATTTCGGCGGGCTTTTTGAAAGGCTTTCCCGCGTGGGGGCTCGTCTGCTTGACGAGGCGCTGACTCTTTTGGAAAAGGGCAACGCCGTGTTTATGCCGCAGGACGATAGTCTCGCCACTTACTGCAAAAAGATAACAAAGGAAACGGAAAAAATCGATTTTTCCATGCCCGCAAAAAAAATAAACGACTTAATCAGGGGTTTAAGTCCCGCGCCCTGCGCATACGGCGAACTTAACGGACAGCGTTTGAAAATCGTTGCCGCGAAGGTGCGTGCGGATATAAATATAGAAGGTAAGGCAGGCTCGATTGTTCAGCGCGACGGGGCAGTGTTCGTCAGGTGCGGCGACGGCGTTGCTTTGTCCCTGCTGGAAGTGCAGCCGCAGAACGGCAGAAAAATGGACATAAAGAGTTTTTGCAACGGTCGCAGAACCGACGGGTGCGTATTTGAATGAAAGAAGCTTTTTTGGCCGCATACTCGTGTCTCGACGCCGTTTTCAGAAAAAAAGCTTTTTCGGGTATTGAGCTTAACAACGCGTTGAAATGCTGCTCGGAAAAAAACAGGGCTGTTGTCACAAAGCTGTTTTACGGTACGCTTGAGCTTGCTTTGAAATACGATTACATTTTGTCGCTGTATGCGAAAACCGTCAAGCCTTCGGTTGCGACAGCGCTGAAAATGGGGCTTTACGCTTTTGAGGCGCTCAATCTTCCGCAGGCGGCGGCGGTCAACGAGACGGTTGCGCTGATAAAAAATTTGGGCAAGGGAGGCGCGGCAGGATTTGCAAACGCCGTCATGCGGCGCGCTACGGACGACCTGAAAGAAGGGAAAATAAATTTCGGAGAGGACGAACTCAAAGCTGCCGCATTGAAAAACGGCTTTCCGCAGTGGGCGGCTTTGCGTCTTGAAAACGATTTCGGCAGGGAGACGGCGTTGAAATTCGTTTCTTACAGGCAGGACGAAGCGTGGAGACACGTCAGATACAATCCTTTTCGTATAGAATTGCGGGACTTTGAAAGTCTGCTGTCCGACAGGCAAATAAGTTTCAGACAAGGTCCGTTCAAGGGAGGTTATTTCGTAAAGGGCAGACTCGACGGCGTGCCGCAGGACTTGTTTACTTTTCAGAGCGCAGGCTCCATGGCGGTTGCCTTTGCCTGCGTTTTGAAGCGGAACGGAAAATTTCTCGACCTTTGCGCCGCGCCCGGTGGAAAATCGGTGCTGGCGGCGCAGCTTTCGCCTCAGGCGGAGATAGTAGCCTGCGACATACATCCCCACAGAACCGATTTGATTGAAAAATACGCCGCGCGCATGGGAGTAAAAAATATCAAGGTTTCTCTCAACGACGCTACAGTATTCAATCGGGAATTTAAGGACGCTTTCGACTGCGTACTGTGCGACGCGCCGTGCAGCGGCTTCGGGGTGCTGTCCTCCAAGCCCGACATAAAGCTGTTCAGAAAAGAAAGCGACGTGGAGGAGCTTGCGGCATTGCAGAGCAAAATTCTCGGCGTTGCGGCAAGGTATGTCAAAAGGGGAGGTTCTTTGGTTTACTCTACTTGCACGGTGTTCAAAAGGGAAAACGACGACGTGGTCAACGATTTTTTGCTTGAAAACAAAAATTTCGCAGCGGAAAAAATCGACCTGCCCGTCGACACGGCTTGCGGCATGGAAAAGTTTGCGCGGTTTTTTCCTTTCAGAGACGGTTTCGACGGCTTTTTTATCGCCCGCTTAAAGAGGCTTGTTTGATTTATGAAGCAATTGTTGTCGGATTTCAATTCGGAAGAAATACGGGAAGCTCTCGATATTCCGCCCTACAAAGCCAAGCAGATTTTCAGGTGGCTTGCAAAGGGCTGCGATTTTGCGGAAATGAGCGACCAGAGCAAGGCGTTTAGGGAAACTCTTCAAGAAAATTATTTTGCGCAGGGCGTAAAAATAATAAAGCGTTTGGTTTCGGAGGACGGAACCGAAAAATATCTTTTTGCCTTAAACGACGGAGCGGTCGTAGAGGGCGTACTCATGAAATACAAGTACGGCAATACTCTGTGCGTTTCCACTCAGGCAGGGTGCCGCATGGGATGCGCTTTTTGCGCAAGCACCTTAAACGGTCTTGAAAGAAACTTGTCCGCAGGCGAAATTTACGGCGAGGTCGTCGCGGTAAACCGTTTGAAGGAGGGCGGTCTCGGCGAGGGGCGCGCGGTGACAAACGTGGTGCTTATGGGAAGCGGGGAGCCGCTTGACAATTACGACAACGTAATCGGTTTTTTAAGGCTTATAAATTCTCCCGACGGGCTTAACGTGTCTTACAGAAACATTTCCCTTTCAACCTGCGGCTTGGTCCCGCAGATAATCAGGCTTGCAGACGAGGGAATTGCCGTCAACCTTACCGTTTCCCTGCACTCGCCTTTTCAGCATAAGCGTATAAAGCTTATGCCCGTGTCTAAAAAATATCCGCTGCTTTCGGTCGTGGAGGCGGCGAAGTATTATTTTGAAAAGACGGGCAGGCGGGTTTATTTTGAATACACGCTTATAAGCGGAGAAAACGATTCCGACGAAGACGCCGAAAGACTTGCCGAGCTTCTTAAAGGATTTCCCGCGCATATAAATCTGATTAGACTTAATCCCGTCAGGGAAAGGAGACTCAAAGGCACGGGCGACTCCGCGGCGGCGGCTTTCGCCGCCCGTCTTCAAAATCTAGGGCTGTCCGTTACGCTAAGACGCAGAATGGGAGCCGATATAGACGGCGCATGCGGGCAGCTGCGCAAGAGATATTTGGAGGAAAACGGCTTTGAAAACGGGTAAGGTTGTCAAAAGCGTGGGAGGAGTGTTTTACGTTTTCTGCGACGGCAGGAGAATGCGGTTGTTTTCCCGCAAAAAAATCAGGCTGCGCGACGAGGTGATTGTCGGCGACAACGTACTGTTCGACGAAAAGGAGAGAACAATCGAAAAGGTTTTGCCGCGGACAAACCGTCTTGTGCGCCCGCCTGTGGCAAACGTGGACTGTGCGTTGATTTTCGTAGCGCCGAGTCCCGAACCGGACCTTTTTCTTGCCGACAAAATTCTTCTCAATTGTTTCAGACAGGACGTCAGTCCGTTGTTCGTCGTCAACAAAAAGGATATTTCCGACGACGCTTTTTGCGACAGAATAAAGTCCAATTATTCGTCTGCGGCGACGGTGTTTTGCGTGAGCGCTTTGACGGGTGAGGGCGTAGAGGCCTTGAAACGGGCTTTGGCGGGCAAAACGGTGTGTCTGACAGGACAGTCGGCAGTGGGGAAAACGACTCTCCTCAATCTCCTTACGGGTGAAAATATGCCTACGGGCGACCTGTCCGAAAAAATTGCGCGCGGAAAAAACACAACGCGGCACAGCGAGATTTTCGGCGCGGGACAGGATACGTTCTTAATCGACACTCCCGGATTTTCTCTGCTTGACACGCAGGAAATAAGAGCGTTTGAGTTGGGGCTGTTTTATCCCGACTTTGCCGAGCAGGCGCCGCTTTGCCGTTTCAATATGTGTACGCACACGGCCGAGCCGGACTGTGCGGTAAAAAGCGCCGTCGCAAACGGACGGATAAACGGGGAACGGTACGAGAGATACGCCGCGCTTTTTGAACAGCTGAAAAAAGCGGAAGAAGAACGCTTTTAATTCACGGAGAATTTTATGAAAACAGTTATTTCGCCTTCTATTCTTTCCGCAGATTTTGCGGACATGGGAAACGCCGTCAGACGACTTGAACAATGCGGAGCCGATTGGGTGCATTGCGACGTTATGGACGGAGTATTTGTGCCTAACATAACCTTCGGGCAGAAAATGGTTTCGGACATATCGGGACTGACAGACCTTGTGACTGACGTGCACCTCATGATAACCGAGCCTATAAGGTACGTAGAGGAATTTGTCAGGTGCGGCGCGGATATAGTTACGTTTCATGTCGAAGCCGCGCAAAGCGTTGCGCAAACAATAGCGGCGATAAAAAAGGCCGGCGCAAAGGCAGGGCTTGCGTTGAAGCCCGCAACTCCCGTCGACGCCGTCGCGCCGTTTATCGACGGTTTGGATATGATATTGGTTATGAGTGTGGAACCCGGCTTCGGCGGGCAGAGCTTTATGCCCTGCGCATTGGACAAAATACGCCTTGCAAGGAAATTGGCGGGGACACGCAACATAAGAATACAGGTTGACGGCGGTATATCGGAAAAAAACGCGGCTTCCGCAGTGCAGGCGGGGGCGGACTGTCTTGTTGCGGGCAGCGCTGTGTTCAAGTCGCACGATATGGCGCAAACAATAAAAAAATTGCGCGGCGTGTAACAAAAAAAGCTCAAAGGACATATAATGTAATAATTCCAAGAAAAGGGGGATGTCTATGAGAATATGTTGTTTCAGATTGCCTAAATTTCTTTGTCCGTTGTTCAGATTGCTGTTCGGAAAAAAAGTCGTAAGATAATATTTCCGACATCTGCATACTATTATTTCAGATATAATATATCAAAAAAAAAGAAAAAACGGCTTAAAAAGCCGTTTTTTGTTGGTATTTTTTATTTTTCGACTCTTACCGAGAGTTCGCCGTTTTCCGCGTCCGTTATAAGCGTGCTGTTGGGTTTCAGCTCTCCGCTCAGCATTACGCGCGCGAGCAGCGTTTCCACCTTGCTTTGAATATATCTTTTGAGCGGTCTTGCGCCGTAAACGGGGTCGTAGCCGTGTTCGATAATGAAATCCTTGGCGCGGTCGGTAACAGACAGTTTCAGCTGCTTTTCCGCAAGACGCTTGGACAGGGAGGAAATCAGTATGTCAATAATTCCCGTTATGTTTTCCTTAGTCAAAGGCTTGTAGAAGATGATTTCGTCAAGTCTGTTCAAAAATTCGGGGCGGAAGCTTGTTTTTAAAAGTCTTTCCACTTCAAAACGGGCGTCCTCCTTTATTTCTCCCGTCTTTTCGTCTATGCCTTCGAGTATATAAGAGGAGCCGAGATTGGAGGTCAAAATCAGTATTGTGTTTTTGAAATCCACCGTGCGTCCCTGAGAATCCGTTATTCTGCCGTCGTCGAGAACTTGAAGCAAAATATTGAAAACGTCCGGATGGGCCTTTTCTATTTCGTCGAACAGCACGACGGAGTAGGGCTTGCGCCTTACCGCTTCGGTCAATTGACCGCCTTCTTCATAGCCCACATATCCGGGAGGCGCGCCTACAAGACGGGAGACGGAAAACTTCTCCATATATTCGGACATATCTATTCTTATCAGATTGTGTTCGTCGTCGAAAAGACACTCTGCAAGCGCCTTTGCAAGCTCCGTCTTGCCGACTCCCGTCGGACCGAGAAACATAAAGGAGCCTATCGGTCGGTTGGGGTCCGCAATGCCTGCGCGTGAACGCATGATGGCCTCGCTGACCTTGGTTACTGCCTCGTCCTGTCCTATAACGCGCTTGTGGAGAACGTCGTCGAGGTGGAGGATTTTTTCTCTTTCTCCCTCCATGAGTTTTGAAAGAGGGATACCCGTCCAGCGGGAAACCACCTTGGCTATTTCTTCTTCCGTTACCGTATCGCGCAAAAGCGTGGTATGCTTGCTTTCGCTGTTTTGCTGTGCCTGCGCGAGCTTTGCGTTAAGCTCCGGCAGTTTGCTGTAACGCAGCTTGGCGGCAAGCTCGTAATCGGCCTTGCGTTGAGCCGCCTCTATTTCGGCGTTGGTTTTTTCTATTTCCGCTTTGATGTCGGAAACCTCGTTTATGCTCTTCTTTTCGTTTTCCCACTGCGCTTTCATGGCGCGGAATTTTTCTCTCAGGTCGGAAAGCTCTTTCTGAATGTCTTCAAGTCTGTTTCGCGACAGTTCGTCCGTCTCCTTTTTGAGTGCGGTTTCTTCTATTTCAAGCTGCATTATACGTCTGGAAATTTCATCCATTTCCTGCGGCATGGAATCGATTTCGGTTCTTATCATCGCGCACGCCTCGTCCACCAGGTCGATTGCCTTGTCGGGGAGAAAGCGGTCGGTTATATAACGGTTTGAAAGGGTGGCTGCCGCAATCAGCGCCTGGTCGTGTATGGACACGCCGTGGAAAATTTCGTAGCGCTCCTTCAAGCCGCGCAGTATGGAAACGGTGTCCTCGACATTCGGTTCGTCAACCGTGACGGGCTGAAAGCGGCGTTCAAGCGCGGCGTCCTTTTCGATGTATTTGCGATATTCGTCAAGAGTGGTAGCGCCTATGCAGTGCAGCTCTCCGCGCGCGAGCAGGGGTTTGAGAAGATTTCCCGCGTCCATTGCACCGTCGCTCTTGCCTGCGCCGACGATAGTGTGAAGCTCGTCTATAAAAAGAATGATTTTGCCTTGGCTTTTTTTGATTTCGTTGAGGACGGCTTTCAGGCGTTCTTCAAACTCGCCTCTGAATTTGGCTCCCGCAATAAGCGAGCCCATATCCAACGCGAAAATTGTTTTGTCTTTCAGCCCTTCGGGAACGTCTCCGCGTACTATTCTCAGCGCAAGACCTTCGGCAATCGCCGTTTTGCCCACGCCCGGCTCTCCTATGAGTACGGGGTTGTTTTTTGTTTTGCGGGAAAGGATTCTTATGACGTTGCGGATTTCTCCGTCGCGGCCGATAACGGGGTCGAGCTTGTTGGAGCGCGCACGCTCAACGAGGTCGAAGCCGTATTTGTTGAGCGCATCATAGGTGGTTTCGGGATTGTCGCTGGTTATTCTGTCTGTTTTCACCTTTTTCAATTCCTTCAAAAATCCGTCTTTGGTTATGCCGTGCGCACGGAAAATATCTTTAAGCGCGCCCTCGGCATAGTCGAAAATACACAGCATTATATGCTCGACGGACACATAGTCGTCCTTCATGCCTGCCGCGAGCTTTTCTGCGGCAGTCAGAATTTTGTCCGTAAGGGGACTGATATAAACCTTGTCAGGCTCTCTGCCGCTGCCCGACACGGCGGGAAGCTTTCTTATCAAAGTGTCGGTTTCCGCAAGCAAAGCGTCGGGATTTTTGCCCATTTTGCGGAAAAGATTGTTTACGAGTCCGTCCTCGCCGTCAAGCAGTGCGTAAAAAAGATGTTCGGGAAGAATTTGTATGTTTTGATTTTCTATTGCGATATTTTGCGCAGTCTGGATTGCTTCAAGCGCTTTTTGCGTAAGTTTTTGAGCGTTCATAGTGTACCTCCTTTAATTCAGATTATCAATGCGCCGCTGTTGAGATATGCAAGATAGTCGTTTTCCATAGCCGTCAAATCGGAATAAGCTCCCGACAAGTGCTTTTTAAGCATGGCGTCGAAAACTTTGATGTAGGAAGAAATGGCGTTTGCACAGTCGTCGGCGTCGTAACGCGCGTTGACGGGCACGGACAGACTTCTGGTAAACCGCGTTTCGTCAAGCGTATAATTCAATGCGTTTTCCGGAAACAGCTTTAAAACGTAGGTATTTTCCAACCTCGCCCACAGTCTGAAAAATTCCGTCAGTCCAACGATAAGGTCGGGCGATTGAGTGCGGAAGTTTACTTTGAGCTGACCTATATTGCGTTCGGGAGTGCGGAACAGCTCCACCTCATAACGTATTGTGGGGCGGTATCTGTATACAAGGGAGCTTTTTAAGGACAGGGTATTGTCGTTCATCGCGTGCGCGGCAATCAGCTCCGTTCTGTCGAAAAAACTTTCTATGCTTCTGAAAACGTCCGCAATGTGCTTTTCAGGCGTCACCAAAGGGAGATAATCCGCAAGTATCTCGTTGATGAGCCTGGAACGATTTGTGTTTTGCTCCAAAGCAAGTCGGTCTATTGCTTCGACAACCTGCTCCGACAACATGAGGCTGTACATTGATTTTTTCATTTTTACCTCCGATTGCAAGTATTATAGCACACGGCAAAAAATTTGCAAGCATTTTTATATAAAATTATTAACAAAATTTTGTTTTTTAATACAAGTGCGATAAGAAAAATCGACTTGACAATTCGGAATTTTTTATTTAAAATTAATCGAAATCGAGAGGTTAAATATGAATATAGAAAAAGGATTAAAAAACACCGAGCAATTCGAAGTGACGGAAAATCTCACCGCGGCAAGTCTCGGAAGCGGTCTGTTGCCCGTGCTTTCAACTCCTGCCATGATTGCGTTTATGGAGGGCGTCTGTCAGCATTCGGTGCAGCCTTATCTGAGCGAGGGATACGGTACGGTAGGCGCGGAGCTTAACGTAAGACATGTATCCGCCACTCCTGTGGGGATGCGTGTAAAAGCCGAGTGCGAGTTGGTTTCCGTCGACGGCAATATGTATACGTTTGAAGTAAGGGCTTTCGACGAAACGGGGCTTATTGGCGAGGGGACGCACAAGCGGTGCGTAATCAACGACGAGAAATTCATGAAAAAAACCTTGTCCAAGCTTGAAAACAGAAAGCAATCGTTTTAGAGAAAAAAAGAAAAATCCGGCAAAAGCCGGATTTTTAATTTTCTTCCGTTTCGGTATAAATTACGTTTCCGTTAAGTTTTTTTATGCAGTCGATAAAGGGTGTAAAGTCCTGCTGCGCAATGTTGATATGCGTGACGACAGGCTGCTCCGAGTTCTCTTGCGTAAGGAGGTAAAGTCTGTTGTATTTTTTGTCAAGCACGATTTGCCTCGCGTTTTCGATAAGTATTTTTCCCTTGAGAATATCGAAAAAGAATAAATTAAGACGGATATTTTTTGAGTTTACGACATAGCTTACGTTTAAGGCAGCAATCATAAACGCCACCAGCAGAACGGAAAGAGCAAGCGTGACGTATTCAAGCCAGAGAGCGGAGGGCTTTAAACCGAACAGGTTGAAAAGCCGCGAAAGCGTGTAAAAAATCATAACCGTCCAGACAGCAAGCACTATCCATGCGGCTGTCTTGAATTTTTTTGGCAGAATGTATCTGAATCGTTTCATATTTTTTCTCCGCGCTTATTCTATCACAGATTTGCGCTAGATGCAATTTAATTTGTATTCCCGAGCGAATTGTGGTATAATAATCTCTAACGGTGTTTATTATGGACAAAAACCTCGAATTGAGACGGCTTTACACTCAGAGCTTTGACGATTCGGAAGCCTTTGTGGATTATTTTTTCCGAAAGCTGACCTCTCCCGACAAGGTTGTCGCTTTAATACGCGACGGAAAAACGGTTTCTGCGCTGCACCTGTTGGACAGAAGAATTTTTTTGAGAGGGGAGCTGTTTGAAATGCCGTTTGTTGTAGCCGCCGCAACTGTCAGGGAACTCAGGGGCATGCGCCTGTTGGAAACAGTTATGCGCACCGCATTCGAGCGGCTTTATAGCGAGGGCAAAACATTCGTCGCGCTTTATCCTTTCAGTCATGCGTATTATCGCAAATACGGTTTCGTGACTTATACGAAAATATCGAGGAAAGAAATAAAATACAGAAAGGACGGCGAAACGGAGATTATGCCCTGCACGCCTTTGAATATGCTGAAAATTTACAATCGCTTTTGCGCGGGCAGGCAAGGTTACATCGTGAGACAGGCGGACACCTATGAGGAATTGCTTGAAAGGTGGTCGGTAGACAATCTTACCGCTTACACGGTGAAAAAAAACCGACTTGAAGCATACGTTGTTTTTTCGCCTTTGACGGGAGAAATAGAGGAGGCGTGCGGAGACACGGAGGTTCTTGACGGAGTAGAGGAGCTAAACGGAAAAACGTGCCCCGATTTCGACGGCGCTGCGGAAGAATATGCCATGACAAGGCTGATAGACGTAAAGGGCGCGTTGGAAAACATACGCTACGACAGGGACGGAGAGTTTTCCTTTCTGCTGCGCGACGATTTTTTCCCGTTGAACGACGGGGCGTACAAGCTTACGGTATGCGGCGGAAACGGAACGGTGGAGAAAGTACCCGCGCACGACGGACTGCCGCGTCTTGGCATAGAGAAGCTTACTTTGTGGATTTTCGGGCAAGGAGGCGCGGACTGCCCGCTTCTGAGTCCCAAAAAGACTTTTTGCATTGACAAATACTGAAAAAACAAAAAGAGGTAATATGAGAATTATTGCAGGAAAGTGCAAGGGGCGGAAGCTGGAAACGCCATGCACGGATATGCGTCCCACTCTGGACAGGACGAAAGAAACTTTGTTCAATATACTTCAAACGGAGGTTCCCGACGCCGCCGTTCTGGATTTGTTTGCGGGCAGCGGTTCTTTGGGGTTGGAAGCGTACAGCCGCGGCGCGAAAAGAATTGTCTTTGCGGATATAGACAGGCGCGCTACCGAAACGATAAAACGAAACTGCAACAAGGTCGGATGCGACGCGCCCGTTTTGACGGCTCCTTTCGAGACGGCGGCGGCGCAGCTCGGAGAAAAATTCGATTTGGTGTTTATCGACCCGCCTTACAAGCAAAATCTCTATTACCGCGCTCTCAAAGCGCTGGTCGATTCGGACAGGCTCAACGACGGGGCAATCGCGGTGTGCGAGCACAGTCCGGAGGACAAGCTGCCCGATAAAGTAGGCGGCTTGTCAAAATACAGAGAAAAGAAAATGGGTAAATGTCAGTTCAGCTTTTATCGCTTTGAAAGCGGACTATGCGATGAAGGCTTAAAGAAAGAGATTTCAGACAGGGAGGAAAAGGAAGAATGAAAGCGGTGTTTATGGGTTCTTTTCAACCGGTTACAAACGGACACGTTGACATAATTACGCGCTCGTCCCGACTTTGCGAGGAGGTTTTCGCCGTAGTCGGATACAATCCCGAAAAGCCGCTGCTTGTGCCCGTCAGCGCGCGCGAGCGTTGGCTCAAACAGGCGGTAAGTCATTTGAACAACGTCAGAGTGGAAAGCTTTGCGGGAGCTTTGGCGGATTTTTGCGTGCAGGTTGGCGCCGACTGCATCATCAAATCGGTGAGAAACGCTTCGGATTTCTGTTTTGAAGCGGATATGGCGTATTTCAACAAACGTCTGTGCGGAATCGAAACTTTGCTTCTGCCTGCGGACGAAAAATATATTCATTTATCGTCCACGTTTGTAAGAGAGCTGATAAAATGCAAAAAGGACGTGTCTTTGTACGTGCCGCAGGGATTGGCGAAAGAAATTTCAGAGGCGTTTAAATAAATGTTGACGGTTTTAAGCTCCGCTCCTTCAAGGAAAGCGCTTTTGAGCGCCGTTCCGTTGTCCGCCGCCGCAAAAAAAACAAAGCTTGACAACGACAAAACAATAAAAGACATAGTAGGCGGAAAAGACAATAGAAAGCTTGTGGTATGCGGCCCCTGCTCCGCGGACAATCCGGAGGCTGCCGTCGAATACTGCGTCAGACTCAAAAGCGTTGCCGACAAAGTCAAAGACAAGCTGTTTTTGACGCCGAGGCTGTACGTGGCAAAAGCAAGAACGCACGGAGAAGATTATCAGGGCTTGCTTATGGACGCGAAGGAGGGCGGCTCCCTTTCCGACAACGCTTTTTTATGCCGAAAAATGTTTGTCGAGGTTTTGGAACGCACGGGGCTTCCCGTTGCGGACGAGCTGCTTTTTGCAGAACAGATTGAGTTTTTCGGAGATATTGTTTCTTACTGTTTTATAGGCGCGAGGCAGTGCGACAGCCCTTTTTTCAGAGGGCTTGCTTCCGGACTCGACGTTGCCGTAGGCGTCAAAAACAACCTTGCGGGAAATCTCTCTCTTCTTGCGTTTTCATTGCAGGCAATCGCCATGAAACGCCGCTTTTTCGACGGGGGACGGGAGGTGGTTTCAGACGGCGCGCTGTGTCACGGTGTTTTGAGGGGCTTTTCCGACAGCTCGGGCGTTATGCGTCCAAACAACGACGGCGCAAGCGTCGGTGAATTTGCTCGGATTCTTAAAGAAAACAAGTTGAATAAGTTTATCATGATTGATTGCAGTCACGCAAACAGCGGTAAAAATTATCTGCGTCAGACTGAAAACGCGATAAACGCCATTAAAAATCCTTTGTGCGGAGGTATTATGCTGGAAAGTTATCTCAAAGAGGGACGCTGCGAGGGCGGCGTTTTCGGTTGTTCGAGAACAGACGCCTGTCTCGGCTGGTCTCAGACGGAGGAGCTTTTGCTTGAATTGCACGGTTTATTGTAAATTTCACGGCGCGGTTAAAAAATCTGCGCCGTTTTTTTATCTCCCGATGCGGAAAAATTATTTATATTTATTGCATTCGCAAGCGTAAAGTATTATAATTTATCGGTCAAAAAAAATTGCCGCTTTTTGCCGAAAGGACAGGGGGCGGAAATGCTGAGGGATTTTGAATGAACACCGATTTGACTGTCGGAAAGCCTTGGAAAGTGCTTTTAAAATACATATTGCCTTTGTTCGGCAGCGCCGTTTTTCAGCAGCTGTACACTTTGGCGGATACGATTATCGCGGGGCGGTTTGCAGGACAGACGGCGTTGACCGCTATCGGAGCCTCCAACGCCATAGTAAACATACTTATGGCTGTTTCTTTGGGGGCAAACGCAGGCTGCGCCGTGCTTGTTTCAAGATATTTCGGGGCAAGGCAAAACGGCAAAACAAAAACGACCATTTACACGGCGCTTATTTCTTTTGCGATACTGAGCGTTTTGCTTGCGACGGCGGGAGTTGCCACCTGCCGCCTCATCCTGACCGCTCTGAAAACTCCGCAGGAAGCGCTTAGCGAAAGCATAGATTATCTCAATATCTATTACTTCGGACTGCCGTTTCTCATGCTTTACAATCTCGGCACGGGTATTTTTTCCGCGCTGGGTGACAGCAGAACGCCGTTTATATTCCTTGTGTTTTCATCCGTCGCAAACATTGTGCTGGATTATTTTATGGTGCAGGATTCGGGTGTCAGAGGCGTAGCCTGGGCAACCTTTATCGCGCAGGGAGTCGCTTGCGTTCTGACTTTGATTTTTGTCTTTTTGCGCGCGTCCAAATTCAAATCGGATGAAAGCAAAAAGGTCTATTCTTTCGGCTTGCTCAAACTTTTGCTGCTGCTTTCTCTTCCGATAGTTTTGCAAAACAGCTTTGTGTCCGTAGGCAATCTGATTTTGCAGGTGCGTATAAACGAGCTTGCGCAAGTGCAAGGCATCGGCATAACGTCGGGTTTTACCGCCGGCAGCAAGCTTGTCGTTTTCTGCACCACGTGCATATGCACCTGCGCAAGCGGTCTTACGAATTTCGTGTCGCAGAATTACGGCGCGCACAAGTTCAAACGGATAAAGCGGGGCTTCGGCTCGTCGCTTGTCATTTCTTCCGTTATTGCTTCGCTGTTTGTCGCGGCGTGTCTTATTTTTACCGAGCCGCTTATAAATTTGTTTATGGCACAGGGAGAGGACGTTGAGCTTGCCATGTCGTCGGCTGCCCAATATATTCGCATAGTGGCGCCTTTTTATCTTGTGGTCAATGTAAAAGTTAACGCCGACGCGACGGTGCGCGGGTGCAACGGAAACGTGGGCTTTATGGTAAGCACCTTTTCCGACCTTATTTTCCGTGTGGGGCTGGTTTATGTTCTTACGCCGTTTATGGGCTTTGCCGGCGTGGGTTGGGCATGGGCAATCGGCTGGGTGCTCGGCACGGTTGTCGCCGTTTTGTTTTATGCTTTCACAAAGTGTCTGCGCAAGAGTTATATCGAAAAATACGATGCGGAGCTAAACCCGCCCGAAGACGCCGAAAGTACCTGCGCCGCCGTGTGAGTTTTTGAGCCGCGTTTCCGTATGGCGATAAAAGCATATAGTTGAAATCAGTTAATTTCCCGCTCCGCAACAAGCGGGAAATTTTTTTGAAATCAGTCGCTTTTAAGAAGCTCGCAAGCGGAAACGTTCAATTTTTCCGCAAGCCTGACAAAGCCGCAAATGTCGGGCAAATTTTTGCCTTTGAGCCAATTGGAAAAGGACGGAAAGTCTTTCGTCAATCCGAGCTTTTTGAGCAGATAAAATTTTGTGGGAAATGTCTGCGCAAATTTTTTCAGATTTACAGACACAAAATCCGTGTCGAGTTTGTTTAACAGCGGAGTCGGAGAGTCCGTCAATCCGAGGACAAAATCAGCCGACAAATCGTATTTTTCCGCGATTTTTACCACAGTGCTTAAAGACGGCAGATAAGCGGGATTGCTTTTGAGCCTGCGCAAAATGTCGTCAAATGTGTCGTCGCCCGACAAAAGCTTTTCTTCTTCTATAATCCTTGTAATTCTGTTTTTGATTTTCATGTTGTTGCTCCTTTTTATTTTTTTGAGTCGTCCTCTCCGTTTTTAGTTTAGACTTTTAAAGTGCAATGTCGAGCGGTTTGAAATCATTTTTTCTTTTATGGAAAAAAATTTTGTCGTAAAACATTTAAATCGTTTTTTTTAAGTTAAACAGTTTACAAGCTCTGAAATTTGTGATATTATTTTACGGTAAAAATTGCCGAAGTGGTGGAATGGCAGACGCGACGGACTCAAAATCCGTTGTTGGCAACAACGTGCGGGTTCAAGTCCCGCCTTCGGCACCAGCAGCCAAGCGCGCCCCGGCTCGTTTGGTTTTTTTCTTGCCTTTAAAGCAAGCAAAAACCAAAGCAACGCCAAAGGCATTGCTTGTCTGCCGTACAGACAGTTTGGAAAAGAAATAATGTGACGCGAAAAGGGGTTTTCGCTGTTCCGTCGCTGCGCTCCTTGCAAGTCCCGCCTTCGGCGCCGGCAAGCCAAGCGCGCCCCAATTCGTTGGTTTTTTCTTGTCTTTGATATTTTACAACGTATAATTTTGTTATATTATCGATGAAATGGTACAAAAAAAAGCTTTTTTAAATATTTATGTGTCGTCTTATCCCTTTGAATGTGGGAGTCAAAATATATCATTCGCACCGAGAGCGGAGGAAATCGAGGCCTGCACAAACGAAAATGTCCGCAGGCAAAAGCTTTATGTATGGAAGCTTTTGGAGCTTGCCGTCGGTGATTTGTCGGGCATGGATTTAAATAGCTTGAACCTAAGGAAAGATGAAAACGGAAAATGGCAGTCGGATAAGATTTATATTTCGTTGTCGCACAGCGGCAATGTTGTCGCGGCGGCGGTGTCTGACAGCTCGGTAGGCTTGGATATTGAATTTTTCAATGAAAAAAAATTCGGAAAGTCGCTTGCAAACAGAATTGCAACAGAGAGCGAAAAATCTTTTTTTGCAAAAGAGCGTGCTTTTTCGGAGCGAGTGTGCGCCTTGTGGACGAGGAAAGAAAGCGAATTTAAGCGTAAAGGAGAAAAAATTTTCAGACCGTTTTTTACAGGCGCGCTTTCGTCGCCGTGCAGGACATTTTTGCTCAAATGTAATCATGAAAGCTATGTTTTGTCAGTTTCGGGAGAAAGCGTTTCAAAATCGTCATTTGTCACGCCTTTTGATAATGTCGTTGTCTTCGAAGAAATAAAATAATGCAGGAATTTAACGAAGCAAAGAGAGTGCGTAAAAACGCACTCTCTTTGCAAAACAGTCGAGTTTCGACGTTGGTCGAGGCGACGGGACTTGCAAGGAGCGGCAGCGACGGAGCAGCGAGGGAGGAAAGCTCCCGAAGCGTCACAAAATTCAACATCCCGTAAAAAGAAGTCTGCCAAACAGCCCCCAAAGCGACGTTTGGTTTTTTTGTGAGTCCTACGCAACAAAAAAGCCAAACAAGCAAAAAGGGCTTGTAAAAAAGAGGAACCCCGAAAGCGAGCTTTCGGGGAGGAGGAGAAACCGACAAAAAGCAAAGAGAGTGCGTAAAAACGCACTCTCTTTGCAAAACAGTCGAGTTTCGACGTTGGTCGAGGCGACGGGACTTGAACCCACGACCTCTTGCTCCCTAAGCAAGCGCGCTACCAAACTGCGCCACGCCTCGACGGGCAACAAACAAGCGCCGTAACGGCGCATTAACGTTGCTTGTTGATTACCGCAGATTATTCTACCATATCCCCAACCGCAAGTCAAGCCGAAATATGCAAAAAGTTTACAAAAAATAAGTTTTTGTTTCTCGTTTTGTTCGGCAAGCCGAGTTAGCTTTACGTAAAAGTTGACGCGGTTATTTTTTTGTTGTAATATGAAATAATAAAACAGGCGAGGTGCGGAATGCATCAAAGATTCAAAGTTACGGGTATGTCCTGCGCAGCGTGTTCTGCGGGGGTGGAGCGCGCGGTCGGCAGGCTCAAAGGCGTTAATTCGGTGGAAGTCAGCCTTGTTGCAAAAAGCATGGTTTGCGACTTCGACGAAAACATAATAAGCGAAAAAGAGATAGCGAACGCTGTGAAAAAGGCGGGCTTCAAAGCCTATCCCGAAAAATCTGCCGATTCGAGTCAGGGCGCGGACAGAAATGCCGGGGCGAACCCGATTGCGGAAACGGACGGCTTTACTCCCATGAAAACGCGCCTTATTGTGTCTCTGATTTTTCTCGTGCTTTTGATGTACGTATCTATCGGGCACATGATAGGGCTGCCTGTTCCCGCTTTTATGCACGGCGTTCATAACGGCGTGGCATTTGCGCTCGTTCAGTTTTTGCTGGTTCTGCCAATCCTTTACGTAAACAGAAAATTTTACGTCAACGGTTTCAAGGCGCTGTGGCATCGCGTGCCCAATATGGACAGTTTGGTTGCAGTCGGTTCGTCGGCGGCTGTCATATATGGAGTTTTCGCTATTTTCATGATATCCTACGGCATCGGCAACGGAAATTTGCAGCTTGCCGAAAAATACTTGTCGGGACTGTATCTCGAGTCGGGCGGCATGATACTCACGCTGGTGACGGTCGGAAAATTGTTGGAGGAGCGCTCTAAAAACAAAACTTATTCTGCGATACAAAAGCTCATCGACCTTGCGCCTAAAACGGCGCTTGTTTTGCGCGACGGGGAGGAAGTAGAAATAACCGTAGACAAAATAGCGGTCGGAGACATAATTTTGCTCAAACCCGGCAGCTCGGTTCCCGTTGACGGCGAGGTTATAGAGGGCGGCGGCACGGTTGACGAGTCGGCGCTCACCGGGGAAAGTATGCCTGTGGAGAAATACGTCGGAGCGCAGCTTATTTCCGCTTCCATTGTCAAAAGCGGAGCGTTTAAAATAAAAGCGCGGCGCGTCGGGGACGATACGACGCTTTCGCAGATAGTCGAGCTTGTAAAAAACGCCGCTTCGTCAAAGGCGCCGATAGGTAGGCTTGCGGACAAAGTAAGCGGTATATTCGTGCCCGTTGTCATGGGCATCGCTCTCGTTACCGCGATTGTTTGGCTTGCGTGCGGAGCGACATTTGAATTTGCCCTTAACGTGGCAATTTCGGTGCTTGTTATTTCCTGTCCGTGCGCGTTGGGGCTTGCTACTCCGTTGGCAATCATGGTTTCGACGGGCAAATGCGCTTCGCGCGGAATTTTAATCAAGAGCGCGGAAGCTTTGGAACAGCTGCACAATGTTACGACGGTGGTGCTTGACAAAACGGGCACAGTGACCGAGGGAAAGCCGTCGGTCACGGACGTCGTTCCGTCTGACGGAGCGAGCGAGCGCGAGCTTGTTTCGCTTGCCGCCGCGCTTGAAAAAAACAGTCAGCATCCTTTGTCTGTCGCAGTAACCGAGTATGCGGATTTGCAGAATATCCGTACCGTCGGCGCGGAAAATTTCAAAAATCTCGACGGATTGGGCGTGGAAGCAACAATCGAGGGTCGTCAGGCTTTGGCAGGCAACGCAAAACTTATGGCTGAACGCAATATCGACGTTTCGTCGGCGTCCGTTGCCGCGGAGGAATTGGCAGGCAAAGGCAAGACGGTCATGTATTTTGCCTGCGGAGGCAAATTTTTCGGACTGATTGCCGTGGCAGACAAGGTCAAACCCACAAGCAAAGAAGCTGTTGAGGCTCTTAAAAAGAGCGGTATTGAGGTGATTATGCTGACGGGCGACAATGCCGTTACCGCGGAGGCAATCAGAAACGAGGTCGGTATAGACCGAATCGAAGCGGAAGTCATGCCCGCCGACAAGCAGCGTATAGTAGCCGAGTTGAAAAATGCCGGCAAAAAGGTTGTTATGGTGGGGGACGGAATAAACGACAGTCCCGCGCTCATGCAGGCGGATGTAGGCATAGCTATCGGCAGCGGCACCGATATAGCGATAGAGTCCGCCGACGTTGTGCTTATGAAAAACGATTTGACGGACGTTTCGCGTGCCATACATTATTCAAAACGCACCATCAGAAACATTAAACAAAACCTGTTCTGGGCGTTCTTTTACAACTCTCTCGGCATTCCGCTTGCGGCAGGAGTGCTTTATCCGTTGTGGCAGATAACTCTCAGTCCAATGATTGGCGCGCTTGCAATGAGTTTAAGCTCGCTTTTCGTTGTCGGAAACGCATTGAGACTGTACAGAGGCTGAAATAAAAAAGGAGAAGAAATATGACAAAAATTCAAATCAAAGGCATGACTTGCAATCATTGCAAAATGCGCGTGGAAAAGGCATTGAAGCAGGCGGGCTGCGGCAAGGTCAAGGTTGAACTGGAAACGGGAACCGCAACTGCGGATACACGCGGTTTGTCGGCGGAGCAGATTCGAGAAACGATAGAGAGTCTGGGCTTTCAATGCGGTGACGTTTCGGATATGTAATTTTACAGTAAAAAACGCGCTTAAAGCGCGTTTTTTGTTTTATGTTTTCTTATTCGCTTTCGACGCTCGCGCCGACAATTTCGTTTTCCGTTTTTTCGGCAGGAATCGCGTCTCTTTTCTTTCTTGACATATACAAAGAAACGCAAAGTAAAGAGATTGTCACCGCGCACAGAGCGGGATTTCTGAAATAGCTGAACGAAGTTGTACCGAATTTATATTCATTCAAAATTGCAATGACAAATACGATTGCAACGTGAAGGACGATAAATACTATATCGGATATATAAGAGTTGAAAATGCTTTTTTTGTTTTCCGAACTGTGCGCGAGAGTTACGGCTCCCAATACAAGCAAAATTACGGACAAAATCAGCTGCCAATACATATTGCCGATGATTTCCGGTTTGAAGAACAGCCGGTTAAAAAAGTCGAGAACGGCAAACGAAGCCCTTACGAGACAGAAAATCATCGCCGCAAAACGTAATTTTGAAGCGGTAAAAGATGAAGTCGGTTTCTGCCTTACTCGGGAAGAAAGCGAAAGCGAAACGACGCATAACACGGCGGAAGCGGCATAAACCAGATATATCAATCCATTTTCAAAAATCGGAACTTCCGCGTCGGTCGGGTTGACGCCGATAAACGCGAAAAAATAATAAGCAAGCAAGATTAAATCGAGAGCGCGTCTTTGCTCAAAGCCGTTTTTTGTCCGTTCAGGCGGTTTGATTAACATTATCGAAACGGTCAGAAACAGCGTTGCGAAAGCTATAAGATATAACATATACAAAACCGGAATCGAATTGTTTTCATTGAACATCCAAATCACGCAAAATATGATTACCGACGAGAAATGGACTGTGTTGAATATGCCGTTTCCCAGTTGAATATTGCGTTTCAGAGCGACTGCGCGCGCGGGTGACTGTCCGTATTTGTAAATCGTCAAAAAGGCGAATGTCGCGGAAACGCCGAAAAGCGCAAATTGAAAAACGCCGAGAGTGTTTGAAACGAAATTCACGTAACCGAAAAAAGGTTGGGAAAGAAATACGGAAAAAGAGCCCGCAAGGACAGCAAAAAGCAAAACCGCGCTTGCCGCGCTGCCCTTTTCTTCGCTAAAAACGAGAAATAGCGAAAGCAAAATTATGCAACCGTATACCACGTTGAAAGAGATGATATAAATTTTTTCCAACCCGGTACCGCGCAGCCCTGCGGCGTTGATAAAACCAAAAATCGCAAACAGTATTCCGGCTATACACCCGCAAATCTGATAAATTTTTTCTTTAAAATGCAGCATTGCATCCCTCCTGTTAAGTACGTAAACTTGTTTATTCCGCGCTTTCCGCATTTTCTTCCGTCACAACCGTTTTTTCCGTTTGTTCGGGCGACGTCGAATTTTTTTTCAAAACTGTCGACGCGGCGCAGCAGATGGCAAGCGCAAAGCCGAATGCGCAGGATGCCCTGAGATAACTTTGCTCGGGCGTTGTAATCAGCCCGAATGTCAGGCACAAGAGGCAGGCGACGAAAATAAGCGTTTTCATGACGACGGGCGGGAAGATTTTTTTGCCAAAGTGCAGCGGAAGGGCAAGAATTACGACCGCCGTGCCCGAGACCAGATAAATGTAGTCGGCGTAATCGGGAATGCGCCTCAACGTATCGTCCTTTTGACAAAAAACAAAATTTGCAATCACGGTCACTGCGAGAAGAATGGACAGGGGAAGAAGGGCTTTGTCCGCGCAAAAAGACAAATGCCCGCGTTTGTCCTCAAAGGGACCGAATTCGAATCTGTCGAAAATGCAAATCAGACTGAGCGCGATTATTGCCATACTCAAAAGAATATTCAGAAAATAAACGGGCTGCTCGTACAGCAAATCACCTTCCAGCAGATTCTTTATATCGTAAATGTAGTAAAGTACAAATAAAATATTGATTAAAGTTTTTTCATTGTATCTGCCGCTCATTTTCCAATGCTGTTCTTTGATGAGAAAGCATGAGAGAACTATTACCGCCGCCGACAGTAAAACGGGCAACAGCGAATCGAAATCGGCAAACCGCGAGTATAAAATAATCAATGCGCTTGAAAGGGCGGTTAAAATGCCTCTTACAAGGTTTGCTATGCCGTTGGCTTTGAGCAGAATCCGTTTTTTGTGAAAGACGTATTCGGCTTTTTGCGCGTTGAACTGAATAATTGCGGCGTTAAGCAAAATTATGAATACGCTTAGAAAAATGCGAACCGTGTCAAGCGCCAGAGAATACTGTACTTCGAGTTCTTCCCAGAAAACAAAACAGCACAAAAAAATATTGACGACGATGAAAACGATTTCCGCAGACAAAGATTCGGTTTTCGACGATGCGATATAATATATGGAAAAGATAACGGAAGTCAAAGCAAGCGCAACGCATACGACGGATACCGTGCTTTGTTCCGAATGAAAATCTTTCGGATTCAAGTGAATGAGTATTTCCGCAAGGATAAACAGCGCGGCGTTTGCAATGCAGCAAAACGAATTCAAATATTTAAGCAAAACTGTTTTGTTTGCCGACTCCTTAATTTTTTTCATGTAAAATTACCCTGAATATATTTTATATTATTCTGTCGAATTTTCCAAGCAAAACAGCATAAAAGATTTTTGAATTTTGGGAATCGGTGAGATTTATTTCGATTTACCAAAAAATATATATAGATTTGTTTGCAAAATTATGGAAAAATGTTAAAATAAATAATGAATAATATTCATATTCGGAGCGCCATGAAAAAGGACAACAAAAAAAATTATATTCTTCATATTTTGCTGCCCTGTCTCGTTTACAGCTCGGCGGGCGGCATACTTACCGGCGCGGTCATTTTCGGTTTCAGGGTTATGACCGATTGGCTCAACAAAACCGCAGTTGTGCTTTACGACGCGGTTTGCGCCGACCTTTGGCTGCTGCCGCTGTTTTTTCTTGCGCTTGCGGCGCTTGCGTTTTTGCTTTCTGTTATCCTGAAATGGGCGCCCTCCGCCAACGGAGGAGGTATTCCCACGGCGATGGGGATTTTGCGCGGCATTGTTACCTTCAAATGGCTTCGCACGTTTGTCGGAGTCATAGCCTCGTCGGTAATCACATTTTTTGCGGGAATGCCTTTGTGCAACGACGGTCCGAGCGTGCTTTTCGGCGCGTCGCTGGGGAGGGGAGTAAATTCTCTTCTCGGCGGCAAAAAGGGCGCCGCATGGGACAGGTATGTCATGACGGGCTGTGCGGGAGCGGGGTTTGCCGCCGCCACAATGTCGCCGCTGACGGCTGTGTTTATCGCGTTGGAGGAAATACACAAGAAATTTTCCCCCATGCTGCTTATGACGGTTTTTTCAAGCGTACTGTCCGCAACCGCAACCACCCGACTTTTGGGAGAGCTGTTCAAGGTTGACACCGCGTTCTTTCATTTCGGAGAAATGCCTTCTCTCGGACTTTCCGATATTTGGCTTCCCGTTGTGCTGGGCTGCGCCGTAAGTCTGTTTGCCGCTTTGTTTTTGCTGCTCGCCCGTTCGATAAACCATCTGTTTATAAACAAGCTCAAACGCATACCGCATTTTTTGCAGCTGACATTGGTTTTTGTGCTGTGCGGAGCGGCGGGGCTTTGGGCAAGGGATTTTATCGGCGGAGGACACGAGCTGATTGTTCACATAAACGCGCGCAGCGTTGTTCCGCTTGCGTTGCTTTTGATTTTTTGTCTTAAATTTTTCCTCGTGCCCGTGGCAAACGTGTCGGGCGCGACGGGCGGACTTTTTATACCGACGCTCGCGTTGGGCGCGCTTATCGGCGCGCTGCTTGCGGAGCTGTTTATCGCTTGGGGAGTTAACCCCGATTATTACAAAATTATAGTCGTGCTTTCGATTTCCGGGTTCATGTCCGCCGCTTCCCGCGTTCCGCTGTCCGCGATTATGCTTGCGTTGGAAGCCATGAACGGCACGGGAAACATATTGTTTATCGCGGTTTCCGTATCGGTTTCTTTCATGCTTTTAGAGTTGACAAAGCTTCCCGCAATCAACGACATAGTGCTGGAAACCACTATAAAAATTTCCACTCACGAAAGACAGCCCAAAAACGTTGAAATTTCGCTCGAAGTAAAGCCGGACGCTTTTGTCGCGGGCAAGACGGTGCGCGACGTGCTTTGGCCCGCAAATACGATAATCCTTTCGGTGACGCGCGCGGAGCACACGGAGAGCGAGAACGGAGAGCGTTTGACTAAGGACGGCCAAAAGGAGCTTAAAGCGGGAGACATACTCAGGCTGCGCTTTCAGACGTATGACGAAGAGACAACCGTTTCAGGACTTTTGGCTTTGCTTGGCGAACAAAATTTAGAAACCTGACCGCCGCTGTAAAAAAAATTGTCCGTGCCCTGTTCCCAACAGGTTTAAAACCGTTGACAAAAGGCCATTTTTGCAATATCTTTGTTATCGGTATTTTTACGGGAGAATATTTTGAAAGTCAGAGAAGATTTGAGAAACGTAGCCATCATAGCCCACGTAGACCACGGCAAGACGACGCTGGTCAACGAAATACTCAAACAGGGCGGTATATTCAGAGAAAATCAAAGCGTAGCCGACAGGGTGATGGACTCCAACGACCTTGAACGCGAACGCGGTATAACTATACTTGCAAAAAACACGTCGGTTTATTACAAGAACACGAAAATAAATATTGTGGACACGCCGGGGCATGCGGACTTCGGAGGAGAAGTGGAGCGTGTGCTTAAAATGGTAAACGGCGTTCTGGTGCTGGTCGATGCGGCGGAGGGTCCCATGCCTCAGACGAGGTTCGTTATGCAAAAGGCGCTCGAATTGGGGCACAAGCTGATACTTGTAGTAAACAAGACGGACAGACCGGACGCAAGACTCAACGAGGTGGAAAACGAAATTCTCGATTTGCTGCTTGAACTCAACGCAAACGAATCGCAGTTTATGAGTCCGATAATATACTGTTCCGGGCGCAACGGAACCGCATCGGAGGATTTCCGCAAACAGGGAATCGATTTGAAGCCCTTGTTTGAAGCAATAATCAATCATTTCGAGCCGCAGACGGTCGACGAGCAGGGAGCCTTTCAGATGCTTGTTTCTTCCATAGACTACAACGATTACGTGGGAAGAATAGCCGTCGGCAGGATAGAAAGAGGTACCGTGAGGGTAGGCGACGCCGTATTGCTTGTCAATTTCAATCAGCCCGACGCGCCTGCGAAGCAGGGGAAAATAGTGACTGTATTTCAAATCGACGGTTTGAGCCGCAAGCCTGTCGAAAGCGCGGAAGCGGGAGACATCGTCTGCATTTCCGGTCTTGAAGACGTAACCATAGGCGACACCGTATGCAGTCCGCAGGACCTGACTCCCGTGCCGTTTGTTAAAATAAGCGAACCTACCGTCGAAATGACTTTCAGCGTAAACGACGGTCCCTTTGCGGGCAAGGAGGGAAAGTACGTAACGACAAGGCATCTGCACGACCGCCTTTTCAGGGAAATGCTCAAAGACGTTTCTCTCAAAGTGGAAAAAACCGATTCGGCGGATTCCTTTAAGGTGTGCGGAAGGGGGGAGATGCACCTGTCCATTTTAATCGAGACGATGCGGCGGGACGGCTACGAGTTTCTCGTCGGAGCTCCCAAAGTGCTTTTCAAGCGCATTGACGGAGTTTTGTACGAGCCGATGGAAAAGCTTGTGGTGGACGTGCCCAATGAAAAGACGGGCGTCGTCTTTCAGAGCATGGGCGAACGCAAGGGCGAGCTGCTCAATATGGAGAACGTAAACAACCGCGTGCGGATGGAGTTTTCGGTACCCGCGCGCGGACTGTTCGGATACAAGAGTCAATTCTTGACCGACACGCGTGGAGAAGGCGTTTTCAATACGGTATTTTACGGCTATCAGCCTTTCAAGGGGGAAATAGAACGCAGGCAGACAGGCTCGCTCGTTGCTTTCGAGACGGGAGAGGCGGTGACTTACGGCTTGTTCAACGCGCAGCAGCGCGGCGCGCTGTTCATTGTGCCCGGAACGGAAGTTTACGAGGGCATGGTGGTGGGGGTTTCTCCCAAAAGCGAGGACATAAGCGTAAACGTGTGCAAGAAAAAGCATCTCACAAACACGCGCGCTTCGGGCAGCGACGACGCGCTCAGACTCGAAACTCCGCGTATTTTGAGTCTTGAAGAGGCAATAGAGTTTATCGACGACGACGAGCTTTTGGAAATCACACCCAAAAACATACGAATAAGAAAGACGATTCTCGACACGGAAAAACGCCTTAAAGCCAATTTCCGCAAGAGAGAGCAAAAGGTCTGAGTTTTTTAAGCTGCGGTGCAAAACCGCAGCTTTTTTTGTAAAAATGCTCTAAATCTGTTGACAATAGTCCGAAACGGGACTATAATGTGCTCCGTCCGAAATCGGACTTTTATAAGAGGCATAATCATGAACGAAAAAATGAACAGAATCGAATCTCTTTACAATATGCTTTACAAGGAAACGGACGAAATTTACGGAAAGCTTGCGCATTTTTTCGGAATGACGTCGACTGCCTTTTGGCTGCTTTATTTTATTCGAGAGAAAAACCATTGCACGCAGAGCGAAATCGCATCCCGTCTCTCCATACCCAAGCAAACGGTAAATTCATCTCTCAAGCGTTTGGAAAAAGACGGGTTCATCCGTCTTGAAGCCGATTCGGACAATCACAGGAACAAGCTGTTGAGCTTTACCGAAAAGGGAGAGGAGCTTGCGAAAAGCACGATAGACCGAGTTTTTGAACTTGAAATTTCCGCTTTTTCCCGTTTTGACGACGAGGAAGCGGATATGTTTCTTGCGCTTGCCCGAAAGCACGTTGCCATGCTGGCCGGCGAAGCGGAAAAAATTCTTAAAAAGCGCGCTTCGGAACACGGGGAGGAAAGTATATGAAGCAAAGAATACAGCTTAACGAGCACTTTACCTACGGAAAGCTTTTGAGGTTTGCCCTTCCGTCGATAATAATGATGATTTTCACTTCGGTTTACGGCGTTGTGGACGGACTTTTCGTGTCCAATTATGTGGGAAAAACCGCTTTCGCTTCTGTAAATCTGATTATGCCCTTTATCATATGTACGGGAGCAATCGGTTTTATGCTCGGAACGGGCGGCAGCGCCATAGTCGGCAAAACTTTGGGCGAGGGGGACAGAGAAAAAGCAAACCGCTATTTTTCAATGCTTGTTTACGCCACGATAGCGCTGGGCGTGCTGATTGCGATATTGGGACTTGTCGCAGTAAAGCCCGTAGCGCGTCTTTTTGGTGCGGAAGGCGAGCTGCTGGACGGCTGTGTGACCTACGGTTCGATTTTGCTTGCGTTTCAGCCGTTTTTTATGCTGCAATCGGCATTTCAGAGCTTTTTTGCAACTGCCGAAAAAACATCCGTCGGCCTGTGGGTAATAGTGGGCGCGGGATTAACCAACATTTGGCTGGATTTTGTTTTTGTCGGGATTTTGCATTGGGGAATCTGGGGCGCCGCGCTGGCAACGGGTATAAGCGAGGTTGTCGGCGGCGTAACTCCCGTCGTCTATTTTTCGGTAAAAAACGGCAGCCTGCTCCGCCTGACCAAAACGCGTTTTTACGGAAAAATTTTTCTCAAGGTTTGCGGAAACGGCTCGTCGGAATTTCTTACCAACATTTCCTCCGCAGTAGTGGGCATGCTTTACAATTTTCAGCTGATGAAGCTGGCGGGAGAGGACGGTATATCTGCTTACGGTGTAATCATGTACGTCAATTTCGTTTTTCTTGCCATATTTTTCGGTTTTTCCATTGCATCGGCGCCTGTTTTCAGCTATCATTTCGGAGCGGACAACAAAGCCGAGCTGAAAAGCCTTTTCAGAAAAAGCATGACAATCGTGGTGATTTTCGGCGTCGTGCTTGCGGGAGCGTCACAGCTTTTGACCGTGCCCTTGTCCAAGCTGTTTGTGGGAGATTATCAAGGTCTTTACGAGATGACCGTGCGCGGAATGAGATTGTTTGCAATATCCTTCCTTGTGCAGGGAATAAACATTTTCGGCTCGGCGTTTTTTACCGCGCTCAACGACGGTTTGGTTTCCGCCGTGCTTTCCTTCGGCCGCACGCTTGTCTTTCAGGTTTCCGCCGTGTTTCTCCTGCCCTTGCTTTTGGGGCTTGACGGTATCTGGCTGGCGGTGGTTGCCGCAGAGCTTCTCGCGCTGGTTGTTACCGTGGTCTTTTTCGCTGCGAAAAGAAAAAAATACGGATATGCATGAAACGCGCCGCGGCGTCGAATTACGTCAAAATTCCTTTCGTTTTGCGTTGCGCATTTCAGCCTTAAATGTTATACTTAAAACATGATTGAGGAACGGAACGAAAAAAAAGGCGTCGCGCCTTACCTGCTGCTTTTGCTTTTGACGACGGTTTTGTGGGGCATAGGATTTGTAGTGACCGAACAGCTGACGCAAAACAACGTGCCCGTATTCATGCTCTTTGCAATTCAGTTTGCCATAGGCGCGTTTTGTCTGGCGTGGTTTGCCTTTTTCGGCAAAAAAGCCGAGCGCAAGCCTCCTTCGGCAGGCGAGGCGATAAACGGCTTGCTTTTGGGACTTTTGCTGGGAGCCGCCTTGGTGCTTAAACATTTCGGTTTGGATTCGTATTCCCAAGGGACGGACAAGAGTTATTTTTTTTCTTCGGCGTTCGTGCTTTTCGTGCCCGTACTTGTATGCGTTTTTGAAAAAAGATGGGCTTTGAAAGAACTCATAGACGGATTGATTGCGTTGACGGGACTTGCGCTTTTTTACAATATGTTTCATAAGTCCGATTTCTTTTTCAGTCTGTTCGACGGCTTGTCGCTTATGGGAGGAATCGCCTTCGCGTTTTATTATTATCTTTTGGGCAGGTACGCAAACAGATTCGACACCGCGCGTTGGGTTTTTTATCAGCTGGCGACAGTGGCAGTTGTCTGTTCGGCTTTCACTCTGATTTTTGAAATGAAATATATGTCGGAGATAAAAAACGGCATGGAAGTTGCCTTCGGGCTGATTTATCTCGGCGTATTTTGCACGGGGCTGGCTTATTTTATACTTGTGCTGGCGCAGAAAAGACTGCCGTCGCCGTCCGTTTCACTGGTTGTGGGCGGGCAGTCCGTCTTTGCTTTTCTGTTTGCCTGGGCTATGGGCTACGTCGCATTGGAGAGCGCCTCGACCGTGGTTGGGACGGTGATAATAATCGTTGCCGCGCTTTCCTCGCTTGCGGTAAGACCGGAAAAGTTTTATCTGTCCTTCGGACGTATTTTCCGTATCGCGAAATATTCCGAAGAAAAAACCTGCGAAAAAAACTCCGTCGAAGACGTAAAAGAAAAAGATTCTGCCTCCGACGGCTGAAAGGGGGATTTTTTGTCAATACTTGTGACGCGTCTTGAAAAAACGCGTCGTTTTTGTATTTAAAAATAATTTCGGAAAAAACTAAAAAAGTTATGGACAAAACAAGAGCTATGATTTATAATACGAATATGAATTTGTTTCATAAATTTGAAACTTTACGGAGGTAAAAAATGGATTTAGGCAAAAAGATGATAAGCGTAGAACAGGCATTGTCTCTGGTCAAAAGCAACGACCACATCGTGTCCGCGCTTGCGCCCGCCGAAGGCGCCGCTTTTCTCGGCTCGCTGCATACGATAGCCGACCGTGTAAAGAACGTCACCGTTACAAGCTGTCTGCCGATGGGAAATTTTGAATACATGACCAATCGCGCTTATGCCGACAGCTTCAATGTCGACGGGTGGTTTTTCACTCCCGCGCTGAGAAAAGCCATGCCAAACGGCAACGTCAGTCACGTGCCGCAGCAGCTTTCCACGGCGGCATTGAAACGTCTTTGTCATCTGAAATGCAATATATTTATAGGCAACTGCTCTATGCCTGACAAGCACGGATACGTTTCGTTGGGACTGTCCAACACATATGAAACGTATGTTATGGAAAGGGCGGACATTGTAATACTTGAAATCAATCCCAACGTGCCCCGCACATTCGGAGATGTCTTTATACCGGTAGACGAGGTGGATTATTTTATCGACGCCGATTACGCAATACCCGAAATACCCGACGCTCCCTGCAATGAAAAAGACCTTGCCATAGGCAAGACGATAGCCGAGTTTATCAACGACGGCGACACCATACAGCTGGGAATAGGAGGCATACCCAACGCCGTTGCCGAGTCCCTTTACGGTCTCAAACATCTCGGCGTGCACACCGAGCTTTACACTACGGGCATGATGAAGCTCACGAAAGCCGGCGTTATCGACAACAGCAGAAAAACGCTGCATAAAGGCTCCGCCGTCACTACGATGATTATCGGCACGCGCGAGCTTTACGATTTTGTAGACGACAACCCCGGAATCATGGTAATGAACGGTATGTATACCAACGACGCTTACGTTATCGGGCAAAACGACAATCAGATTTCCATAAACACCACGCTGGAGGTTGACCTTACGGGACAGTGTTGCAGCGAGAGTCTGGGCTCGGTTCAGTTCTCGGGCAGCGGCGGACAGGCGGATACCGCTATCGGCGCGCAAAAGAGCAAAAACGGAAAATCCTTCATAGCGCTCTATTCCACGGCTATGGCGAAAAATCCCGACGGTACGCGCACCGAGGTCAGCAAAATAGTGCCTCAATTGAAGCCCGGCGCGACGGTGACGCTCAGCCGAAACGACGTGCAGTACGTTGTCACCGAATACGGCGTGGCGGATTTGCGCGGCACAAGCATAAGAGAGAGAGTGGAAAAGCTCATCGCCGTTTCTCACCCCAAATTCAGAGAGCAGCTCACCAAAGAGGCTTATGAAATAGGTCTGGTGTACAAAAAGCAGGTTTAAGGAGTTTCTTATGCAATTTGAAATCGACGGCGTAAAGCTTTTTTACGAGGTAAGAGGCAACCAAAACTCCGACGTTGCGATTGCGTTTTTCAACGGCGTAATGGCGACTACAAACAGCTGGTACGGTATGCTTGACGGGTTTGAAAAGCTGGGTTTCAAAATCGTTCTTCACGATTTTATGGGGCAGATGAAGTCGGACAAGCCTCAAAGGAGCATGTATTCCTTTGAAGAGCATTGCCGTCAGGCAAAAGCTCTGCTTGACAGTCTCAACGTCAAAAAGGTGCACATAGTGGGCACTTCTTACGGCGGAGAGACGGGTATGAAATTCGCTTTGATGTATCCCGAATTCGTCGCGTCTCTTTCGATTATAGATTCGGTAAGCGAGGTGGACGAAATTTCGCGCTGTTTCGTTTCAAGCTGGAAAACTCTGGCGGACAGCGGGGACGGCGAAAAGTTTTTCTGGGGCATGGCGCCGAGCATTTACGGCGGCAAATTCATTGCGGAAAACAAACAGATGCTGGAAAAACGCGCTCAGGCGTGCAAGCTTATCGGAAAGGATTATTACGAAGGACAGAAAATTCTGTACGACACCTTCTGCAACGACCTCGATTTTACTTCGGAGCTTAAAAACATCGTTTGTCCTACGCTCATTATCTGCGGCGAAAACGATATTTTGAAGCCTCCCGCGATGTCTTTGCTCATGCACAGAAACATCGAAAATTCGGAATATGTCGTGCTTCCGGAGTGCGGTCACGTCGCGATTTTTGAAAAGCCTAAGGAGCTTGTTTCGGTTATTTTGGGCTTTATATTTAAGAACAGCTGAAAAAAAAGGACGCCTTTAAGGCGTCCTTTTCAACGTATAAAAAAACTGCCTATACGCACAACTAAATTATGAAAAAAGTGTCTGTGCTTTTGCTGTGCGTGTTGACGGTTTTTGCTGCCTGCGTGTTTGTTCCGCCCGCGTCAGAAGTCGACGCATTGCAAAAAAGCGCGAAAAATTTGGCGGTTGTTATGTATCACAACACCGTGCCCGACAACTACAAAGCGTCTGTCTACGTTATTCGCGCCGGCAGTCTTGAACGCGACCTTAAATTTTTGAAAGAAAACGGTTATCGTGTTCTCAGCGCTTCCGTCGTCATCGACAGTCTCAAAAACGGTATTGCTCTGCCCGAAAAAAGCGTTATGCTGACCTTTGACGACGGATATTATTTCAACAAAACCTATGCAATGCCGCTTCTTGAAAAATACGGGTTTCCCGCGCTGTTTGCCATCGTGGGGGAGTACACCAAGTTCAACAAAAACAACCCCAAGGTAAGCAAAACCTACACCTATTTCGATTTCGAGGACGTTGCGGAAATCAATCGCAGCAAATATGTGGAAATAGCGGCGCACTCGTATTATCTTCATCACTTCGGAAAGCGACAGGGCGTGAAAATAAAAAAATACGAGGACAAGACCGCTTATTGCGAAATGTTGGAAAAGGATACAAGGCTGCTTGAAAAATCCCTTTTGCAGGCGGGAGTTCGTCCGCGGGTTTATGCTTATCCTTTCGGCGCTTATTGCGCGGAAAGCGAACAGGTAATAAAGCGTCTCGGCTATGAAATGAGTCTTACCTGCAACGAAGGAATAAATTGCGTAAAAACTCCCGAAAATCTCTTTCTTTTAAAACGTCTTAACCGCAGCGGCACCGGAAAATCCGTTGAAGCCATGTTTGCGGAATACGGCTATTAAGGTCAGATGGACATCAGGTCGTTGTCCGGATTGAAACGCTTGTTGAATCTGCAATAAACGGCAAGCGCCAGCATGACGGACGCGATAACCAAATTGTATACGGGAAAAAAGGTTATCTGAGCAAGCAACGCAAGAAAAACGGCGTTCCAAAAATAATAAGGGAAGCGTTTCTTGTTCAAGGCGAAGTATAGGATTTTGGAGGCGGGTTTTTTCACGTTTTCGGTATCTTTAAGCTCCGGCAGCGTGCCGTGCTTTTTGAGAAAGCGGTAGGTTTCGTTTATGTCGGCAATACAAATTTCTTTTTTGACTATCTTGGTCAGCTCCTTTGCGGAAGCGTCGAAATCGGCGCAGAAAACGTAAAGCTTGGGGCAGTCGTAATGTGCCGCCAGCTTCAACGGGGCGACAATGTCCTGGTCGGTCAATTTTTTGAAGGAAAAATTGACGTGCACGAAAATTCCGTCCTCCTTTTTGGCCACAAAGCTGTGTGAGTTTACCGTGTTTGCCGAGTAGCCGTTTTTTCTGAATGTTTCCTCGAAAATATCGGCGGAATCGCTGTCCATAATCAGCTTCAGTTTGAGCGCGGCGACCTTCTTTTTGTCCTCCTGTTTTTTCTCCTTGCGGGTTTTGTCGGAGCGGCTTATCCAGAAAAGCGTCACTCCGGCGACAAAAGCAAGCCCCAATCCCACTACGTAAGCAATCCACAGAATTTTTACGTAATAATACGTCCAAGTGAAAACAAGTCCGAAAACTCCCAGTGCAATAAGTATAATATTTATAAAACGGGACATAAAAAACCTCTTATATTATTATTGCCAAATTACGCTTAACAAAACGGCGGTTTTGCGCTATAATAATCACATGAGGATTGCAATCGTCGGCGGAACCTTTTCGCCGCCTCACAACGGACACGTCGCGCTGGCCCTCTGCGCTCGGGACGGGCTGAATGCGGACAGAGTTCTGATTATGCCGAACGCGGCTCCGCCGCACAAATTCTGCGGAGTTTCCAAGCTTGACAGGCGCGAGATGACGCGTCTGGCATTTATGGACGTCAAAAAGACGGAGCTTGACGAAACAGAGCTTTTTTCGGACGGACAAAAAAGTTATACCTATGAAACTATGGCGAAGCTTAAAGCGCTTTACCCGAACGACGATTTGATTTTCGTTATCGGAGGGGACAGCCTGAGGGATTTTGCCACGTGGCGCCATCCCGACCGTATATTGAAAAATTGCCGTCTTGCCGTTGCGGCAAGGAGGGGAGTCGATTTGTCGGACGCGCTCGGCAAAACGGAAAAAGAGTTCGGTACCGAAATCGAGCTATTGGATATGCCTTTCTGCGACGTTTCGTCAACGCTTGTCAGGGTAAACTGCAATTTCGGTTTTGACAATTCCGCCTATCTGCCTAAGCCTGTCGACGCTTATATAAAAGAAAAAGGGCTTTACTGCGATTTTAAACCTATGGTAACAAAGCTGCGCGCATTGCAGAATCGCGACAGATTCGAGCATACCTACAACGTGGTGCTTGCAGGTCTGGAAATAGCGAGAAAAACCAATCTGGACGAAAGCGAGGTTTTTGTCGCCTGCCTTTTGCACGACTGCGCCAAAAATATTCCTTGTTCGGAATGGCGCCGTTACGGCTTCGACAACGGCGAAAATCTTCTTCCGCCGATAGTGCACTGCGGGCTGGGAGTCAAGGTGGCAGAACGGGTATTCGGCATAACGGACGCCCGCATACTGGACGCAATACGTTTTCACACGACCTGCCGTCCCGAAATGACGCAGCTTGACAAGCTGGTTTTCGTTGCCGACAAGGTGGAGCTTACTCGGAACTATCCGGAGCTTAAAGAAAATTACAGCCTTGCGCTGAGTGATTTGGACGCGGCTTTTCTTACGGTTCTGAGTCAAACCTATCGGTTGGCGTGCAAAAAGCACGGTGCGGAAAATGTGGACGAAATGACGCGCAGGGCGATGAATTATTATTTTTGCAATACAAAACAGGAGAAATAAATGGAACTTAACGACAGACAGATAGTGGAGCTTGCCTGCAAAACGCTTGCGGAGAAAAAAGCGGTGGATATTAAAATAATCGAGGTAGTGGGAATGACCGACATAACCGATTATTTTATCGTATGCAGCGGCAGAAGTATGCCGCAGGTCAAGGCGCTTTGCGAAAACCTTGAAGAAAAAATGGAGGAAAACGGAGTTTTCGCGCGCAGAAAGGAAGGCGCGGAAACAGGACGGTGGATTGTCATCGACTATCTCAACGTGGTCGTGCATATTTTTCATCACGAAACGCGCGAGTTTTATCAGCTCGACAAGCTGTGGAACAACGGCAACAACGTAGTCGATTACGGCGAATGATTGGCTTGAACGTGTTTTGCGGATAACGTATTCGGAGAGGTAAAATAATGAAACACAAGGTAAAATTGACGGTAATAGACAAAAAGCTGTATCCCGAGCTGCAGAGTGAGCATTGCTTGAACCCGCAGTCGGGTGCTTGTCCTTGCTACAACGTCGGCGACGAGTTTGTTTTTTTTCGTGACGGAGACAGGGACGATTTCTGGCATTGCGGTTTGAATACGCTTACCAAAACAAACGGCAATCCCGATACGGTAGCGGGCGGTCCGAAAATGCCGTTCTGCTCGGAATTGTGGGACGCCGTTTCGCGATACATATATACCGGGCTGCAAGGCGGCTCCATCATGAAAGGCTGGATGAAAGAGGAAAATACCATGATTGCCTGCTGCTCGGACGGAACCCGTCCCGTTATTTTCAAAATCGAAAGAATCGACTATGACGACTGACGGCAAATTCTTTTAATTAAATATTTGGAAAACAAAAAATACCGCGCGTTTTAAATACGCGCGGTATTTTAAATCTTTGCCTCTGTTCGGGCTTGAAAGCTTTTAGATTAAAGCCGCATTGTTTTCGGTTCTCGGCTGCACCTTGTCGTGACCGTGCTCCGGCGCGGGTTTTGAAGGACGCCTTTCAAAATCGAAAGGCAATTCCAATTCGTCGAGAGACTTGCCTTTTTCAAGCGCTCTGTTGATACGCTCCAAGGTTCTGAACGCTTTAAGCGATGTCGTAAGCTTTACGTTTGTATACTGAGGAAATGCTTCCCTGATTTTTTCTTCGGCAAGCTTGGAAAGCTCGGTTTCAAAGCTTTTGAGATAAACGCCCTTGGTTCTCACCGCCACGAGCACGCAGTCGCCGTAAGCAAAGGCTCTGCTGTCGCCTACGCCGTCTATGGTGTTGACGATTTCTCTTATCTTCTGATTGTCGTTTTGAGTGGTTTCCTCCGCGGCAAAAACAGGCAGGCAGAGGCATATCAGCGCGATTGCAAGGACTGCTATTGCCAAAAATCCGTATTTTTTCAAAATAAAGACCTCCTTTTTTCCTTAATGTGCGTAAAACAACAAGATGTTATTCATATCTTTAAAAATCAACAAAATTCGCGTAATGCGGTATTTTAAAATAAAGATGTGGAAAAATTCTTACGGGGAGGAAAAGATATGGAATTTTTGCCTATTATAATTGTTTCGAGCATAGGTCTTTCACTGTGCATAAGCTATCTCTTGTATCACGCGGTCGATTTTTTCCGCAAACGCCGCAAGTCGCCGACGATAAGGGAGGAGGATGTATACGTTTATTGCGACGAGCAGGAAAGCGGAGACAGCCTGATAATCAATCTGCAAAGCGCAAACGAGGACTATTGAAGTTTTCTTTTGTTTTTTACCAATTCGGTGGACTTTTACCCCTCGTCGGTGTTATACTTTAACAGGAAAATATCATTGAGGGACGGTTAATGGCAAGCTTAAAGAAATCTAAAAGCACGTTAGTCAGCTATACGCCCGCAGGTTGGTGGGCGGAAACGTGGCGCGAGGGACTGTTCTGCGGCAACGGAAAAATCGGCGCCAACATTTTCGGCGGAGCCGCTTTGGAGCAGATTCTGCTAAATCATTCCGATTTGGTTTGGCAGGGCAGAATCAGCGTCGTGCCCGACGTAAGCGTTAAAATTTCTCAAGTGCGCAAACTTATAGACGAAGGCGAGTATGAACAGGCCCGCGAGGTCATGCAAAAGGCTTTGATTCAGAAAAATTTTCGTCCGCAGCCGCATACGCCGCTTCCTTTGTGCGTCCTGAAAACCAAAATGACGAGCGACAACGCTCCGAAAAATTACGTAAGGGAGCTGAATATGGCTACGGGGGAAGCAACCGTAAGCTATTCGGACGGCTCCACCCGCATTGACAGAGCGCTGTTCGTATCAAGACACGACGACACGGTAGTTTACGAAATCACCAAAACAGGCGGCAGGTTTATCGATTGCGAGCTGTCCTTCGACCTTATGGACAAAATCAACTGCCGCGCGCCCAACGCGCTTTCCTCGATGCCGGAAGGCGTCACCGCCCGATATGAACGGCAGTTTATGAGCTTTGCCGCCCGCAACGACGACGGCACCGAGTTCGGCGCGGTGGCGAGAGTCACCCACAACGGCGGCAGTATGGAGCCGACGGACGCCTGTATCAAAATCACGGGAGCGACAAGCGTGCTGATTTGCGTAAAGCTGTTTGTCAATTCGGGCAAGGAGAAAGAGTGGAGCGCTTTGAAAAACGCTCTCTCGACAATCAAGGAGACCTATGCGCAGCTTTTAAAAAAGCACAGCGCTATACATAGCAAACTTTTTTCTTCCGTTTCGGTGGATTTGGACAGCGCGGCGGACGACAAGCCGACAGACGAGCTGCGCCCCGACGGGGAAAAAGGACAGCTTTCGCCCGTGCTTGCTACGAAGCTGTGGAATTTCGGCAGGTATCTTCTCCTGTCCGCAACCTCTCAGACAGGAAAAACCTTCAACCCTTACGGCTTGTGGAACGGCTCTTACAAACCCGTCGGAGCATGGGTGAATTACGTCGGAGAAATGCAGTCGGTTTATCAATCCGCGCTTGCCGGCGACCTTGCGTCCTTTTTGGAGCCGGTATTTAACTTCTGGCAGGCGAATTTCGGAGACTTAAGAGACAATGCAATCAGACTTTTCGGCGTGAGAGGGGCGTTTTTGCCGCCTGTTACGACGGTTTCGTCGGGGCGTCTCGGTCTTGTCGACGCAAGGGAAGTTTACTTCACGGGCTGCGCAGGCTGGTTGGCGGCGCTTTATTACAGATATTACGAATTTACCAAAGACCAAAAATTTCTCAAAAATACGGCTTTCCCTCTGATGCGCGAGGCGGCGGAGTTTTATCTTAATCTTATGTCGTCAGGCGCGGACGGCTCTGTTACGTTAAATCCTTCGTTTGTGCCGTCCTGCGGCAGACAGAACGAGCTGGGACGCAATGCAAACGGCGATTTCGCGGTGTTCCGCAGTCTGCTTAAAAATCTGCTGAAAATTTCTTCCGAGGTGCGGGCCGACGAAAGGGACGTGGAGCGTTGGAGAGACGCGCTAGAAAAGCTGCCTTCGGAGTTTACCGACAGCGAGGGACTGCTGCGCGATTTCAAAATGCGCGCAACCGATTTTTCGGGGGAGAGCACATACAGCTTGTTTTCCGCCTTCGCCTCGACCGACGTGGACTTTTTGTGCAGCGAGGAAACGCTGCGTTCTTATACGGCGACAGTGAAAAAGCGTCTTGCGGAAAGCCGTGATTCTCAAACGGCTATGGGCATGAGCAACCTTGCGGCGGTTTGCGCGAGATTGGGCTTGAAGCAGCAGGCGTCGGACGCGCTTCACAATCTGACGGCGGGGTGTATGCTGAACAATCTCGTCTTTTCCGAGTCGGATTGGAGAAGCATGGGACGCTGCGGCTACAAGGTATGGCCTCAGCTGATGCTGAGTGCCAATATCGCTTTTTCCGGAGTAGTGCAGGAAATGTTGCTTTACAGCAAGGAGGGAGTGCTCAAAGTTCTTCCGTGCCTGCCTTCAAATTGGAAAAATCTGGAAGTAAAGGGGCTTGCCGCGGCGGGAGGTCTTACCGTAAATATGAATCTGTCGTCGAAATCAAGACTGCTCAATCTGGAAATCAAAGCCTCGAAATCAGCGTCCTTTGACCTGTATCTGCCAAACGAAACGAAAAAGCTCAAAAAGAGCAACGTCGCAACCTCTCTCGACGACGGCGACCTGTTCAAGAGTATCAAAAACATAAATCTTTCCGCAGGAAAAGCGGCTACATTTGTTTTCCTTATGAATTAAAAAAAACGACCGTTCAAACGGTCGTTTTTTTCAGTCGTTTTCAGGATTAAGATTTGTCGCGGCAACAATAGGGGAGTTCTCCTCGTCGGAAGACTGTGACGGCGGGGATTTTAGATTGGAGAATAAGTCTTTGTTCTGCCATTTGTTTCCGAAATATCTTACCAACGCCCAAATCATGCCTGCGAACCATGCCGTGCCGGACGCGGCAAACACTCCCACGTAACCGAAGAAATGGTTGAGAACAAAAGCGGCTGTGATTCTTACCGCAAAACTGAAAATGTTTACACTCATGGCGGTTACCGTGTCGCCCGCGCCGCTCAAAAGCCGCGTGGTTAGGTGCATGACTGCAAGAACAAAATACGACGGCACCATAATGGAGATGAACGTACCCGTTATGCCGATAACGCTCTGTATATCGACGTTTGTGCCTTCCGTCGCGCTGCTGTCGAGAGAGATGAACAGCGAAGCTATGTCGTGTCTGAAAATCAGCACAAGTCCGCCCAGTATAACGGTTGTGACGAAGGTTATCAGAAGCGTCTGCCAAAATCCTTTTTTAATGCGCTCGGTTTTTCCCGCCCCCTTGTTTTGCGCGGCAAAGGTCGAAAGCGTTGTGCCGAAGCTCTGAATTTCCATATTCATTATTTCGTCGATTCTGTTGCCCAGCCCGTATGCAATGGTCAACTCGGCGCCGTGGCCGTTGACAAGCATATTGACCACGAGAAAACCGCTGCTTGTCACAAGCTGTTGAATAAGAGAGGGTATAGCGGCTTTGTTTATGCTTTTAAAATACTCTCCGCTGAAACGGAAATCTTTTAACCGCACTCGGAGGATTGGTATTTTTATCTGCATATAGACAAATGCAAGCACGGCGGATAAAAATTGAGCAATCAGCGTTGCGACCGCCACGCCGACCACACCCATATGAAAAACGGCGACGAACAAAATATCCAGACCGAGATTCAATACGGTGCTGGAAATAAGTATAACAAGCGGAGCCGCCGAATTGCCTACCGATTTGAGTATCATGTTGAAGGTGTTGTACATGACGACGGCAATGGAACCGAGAAAATAAATTTGAAGATAAGCGGTAGTTCCTTCAATTTGTTCGGGGCTTACTTTAAGCAGCTTTAAGAGTGGTTTTGTTCCGAAATAACCTATTACCGTTACAAGCAGGCTTGCGACTAACATGGTTATCAGAATGGTGTTAAGCGACTTTTTTATGCCGACCTCGTCTTTTTTGGAAAAAAGCTGGCTTAAAATAACTACCGCGCCCGTGAGAAAGCCGTTGGTTACGGTTAGTATAAGAAAAATAACGGGCATTGAGGCCGTTATGGAACCGTATGCCACGGCTCCGTCGGTTTTGCCTATGACTATTGCGTCCGCCCAGCTGTAAAACAGTTGAAAAATGTTTCCGATTATCAGCGGTATGGAAAATACAATGATTTTTTTGAAAGATGAGCCTTCGGTGAGGTCCATAGTACCTTTTTTTTCTTTGACCGCGTCCATGACGATTATATTACACTTTTAACCTCGAAAAGGCAATTTTTATATCGGAGCAACAAATAAAATTTGAGTGAAACGCGCGGCTATGTTTGACAAAACGGGTTGACTTATATATTATTAAAGAAGAACGGCAAACGCTTTGCTTTGCCGGAGGTGAGAGAAATGAAATGTGTTTACTGCGGCTGCGAGGTGCTTAAAGTTATCGATTCCAGACCCGTGGACGAAACAAACGCAATCCGGCGGCGCCGGGAGTGCGCCAAATGCGGCAGAAGATTCACCACATACGAAACGGTGGAAACAATGCCTTTGCTCGTGGTAAAAAACAGCGGAAACAGGCAGCAGTTCGACCCGGTAAAGCTCAAAAACGGAATCATAAAGTCCTGTGAAAAGCGCCCCGTATCCGCCGAAAAAATCGACAGACTGGTGGAGGACATTCAAAAACAGCTTTACAACACGCTGAAATCGGAAATTTCCAGCAAGGAAATAGGCGAGCTTGTTATGGACGGGCTCAAAAAGATAGACGAGGTTGCTTACATCAGATTTGCGTCTGTTTACAGACAATTTAAGGACAGCAACACCTTTTTTGAAGAAATGAAAAAGATTTTCGACGAAAAAGAACACAAGGAGAGTTGATTTTATTCGATGATAGCCGACGATTTGTTGTTTACATACAGAAAATATCCTCTTATGCGGGCGCAGGATTTTGTAAAAATGCTCTATCAGGGCGAGTACGGCGGCGCGCACGGAAACAACGACGACCTTGCGGCGGCAGATTCTTTGAAAAAGGAAATCAAAAGCATGAAGCCCGTTTCCTTCAAGGAGGAGCTTGTCGAGGATATTTCCGCAAATTTTGCCCGCGTCAACCTGAGACCTTTCGTCGCGTCGGGTAAAAATGTCGAGACGCTGCGGGAAATGTTCGTCAAAAGCCGCGCAAAAAGCGCAAGCCGCGAAAGACTTGACAGAAAGCTGGAAATTTTTACCGAGCAGTGCTGCGTCAGAAAAATCGATTTGCCTTATTTGACTGTTAAAAAATTCGTAAACGAATACAAAGCGGCGGACTATCCCGTAGAGAGTCACTCGATGACTTACAGATTGAATTATTTTCCCGCGTACAGGGTGGTGCGAAGAGATTTTTTCGGTTTGTTCGATATTATCGACAGCATAAATTCGCTGCTCAAAGCGCAGACCAATCTGATTGTCGCAATCGACGGTATGAGCGGCAGCGGCAAGACGTACACTGCGGAAAAACTGAAAGAATATTTCGACTGCAACATTATTCATACCGACGATTTCTTTTTGCCGTCAAATATGAGAACGCCCGAACGACTGTCGAAAATAGGGGGCAATATCCATTTTGAAAGACTTGCGCCGCTTTTAAAAAGCATAAAGAAGGGCGACGCGCCCGTTTTCGACAGATACGACTGCAAAACAGATTCTTTTGAAAAGGCGGAAATGCCGCCAAAGCGTCTTACGATTGTCGAAGGGTGTTACAGCCTGCATCAATCGCTTATAAACTGCTATGACGGCGCGGCGCTGTTCAAGGTAAACGGCGACGTGCAGTTGAAAAGGATACTTGACAGAAGCGGCGCGGAAATGCTGAAAAGATACCGCGAAGAGTGGATACCTATGGAAAACAGGTATTTTGAAGCAGTAAATCTTGCGCAGCTGCCGGTAAAGGTAGTTGACACGTCCGACAGAAAAATTTTAAAAACGGATTTCTGAACCTGTGAAAACCTCCCGAAAAATATTTTCGGGAGGTTTTTTTGTTTGACATAAAAAGCCGTTGATATTAATATAGTTGCATTAGCAACAGTTGCGTGTGCAACTAAAAGGTGCGATATGGCAAATTTGATGAGAATGATAAACGAAATTTACCGTTGCGGCGCTCTTTACCGCACCGTCAGACTTGAAAGCGACGGATTAAACGGGTTGCAGACGGCGTTTTTGATGAATATCTGCTCGAACGAAGGAACAACGCAGGAGAAAATCGCGCGTTCTTTGTACATACACAAAAGCACCGTTACCCGACAGCTTGCGGCTCTCGAAGAAAAGGGGTATATCGAAAGGCGCGTGGACGAAAACGACAAACGCAATATGTTGGTTTTTCCCACGGAAAAGGCAAAGGAAATTCTGCCGAAAATCAAGCTCGTATTCAGGGAGTGGAGGGAATATTTGACGGAGGAGCTTACCGAGGAAGAAAAACGGAATATGGAAGGAATACTGACAAAGCTTGCCGACAGAGCTAAAAAATCGGTTTCGTCAACGGAGGCGGACGTACAATGATTACGCTCGGACATTACTTGAAACCGTATTCGAAGCGCATAGCGTTGGGTACGGTCATAAAAATCGTGGGAACAATAACCGAACTTTTTTTGCCTTGGATTTTGTCCTATATGATTGACGAAGTCGCGCCCGAGAAAAACGTCGCGCGTATTTTTCTGTGGGGAGCCGTTATGCTTGCCTGCGCGGTGGTTGCTCTTTTGGGAAACATAACGGCAAACCGCATGGCGTCAAAGGTGGCGCGCGACACAACGGAAAGTATGCGTTTCGATTTGTTTGACAAAACGCTCAACCTGTCGGCAAGACAGACGGACGGGTTTGCCATGCCCTCCCTTGTGTCAAGACTTTCGTCGGACACTTACAACGTGCACAATATGATAGGTATGATACAGCGGCTGGGTATACGCGCGCCTATGCTGCTGATTGGCGGGATTGTCGTGACTTTCATGGTCGAACCCGTGCTGGCGCTGGTTTTGCTGGCGACTATGCCTTTTCTTGTGCTGCTTGCCGTGCTCGTGGCTAAAAAAGGGACTTCTCTCTATACCAAACTGCAAAAAACAGTGGATACCATGGTGCGCAAAATTCGCGACATTTACAGCGGAATAAGGGTAATAAAGGCGTTATCCCGCACGGAATACGAAAAAAAGAGCTTTGAAACAATAAACAAAAATGTTTCGTCAAGCGAGACAAGAGCGGGACTTACCACAGGTGTGACCAATCCGATAATGAATTTGTTTCTCAATCTCGGTATGACTGCGGTCATCCTTGTCGGAGCCTATCGCGTGAGCGCGGGACTGACAAAGGCGGGGCAGATAATAGCGTTTATGACATATTTCACTCTCATGCTCAACGCAGTGATTTCCGTCGGGAGAATTTTCGTTATGTATTCAAAGGGCATTGCTTCTTCAAGACGCATTTGCGAGGTGCTCAACGCGCCCGCGGACCTTTTGACCGAAGAAATCGACCTCGAAGGGAGCTCGGAAGCGGATTCGGACCGAGCGCAAATCCGCTTTGAACACGTAAGCTTTTCTTACGACGGCGGCAAGGTACTTGACGACGTATCCTTTTCAATCGGCAAGGGCGAAACCTTCGGTATCATCGGGGCTACCGGCAGCGGCAAAACTACAATCATAATGCTTATGATGAGATTTTACGATGCGGACGAAGGCAATATCTACATTGACGGGAGAGATATACGTACTTTTGACAAAAAGGAGTTGCGCAGGCGCTTCGGCGTGGTTTTTCAGAATGATTTTCTCTTTTCGGACACGGTAAGAAACAATGTCGATTTCCACAGAGGGATTTCCGACGGGGAATTGGAAAAAGCGCTTAAATTCGCACAGGCAGACTTTATATTCGGAAACGACGAGGGATTAAATTACGGACTTGCCGCAAAGGGAGCTAATTTCAGCGGCGGTCAAAAGCAACGGCTGCTTGTCGCGCGCGCCTTGTCGGGCGAAAAGGACGTAATAGTGCTGGACGACTCTTCAAGCGCGCTTGACTACAAGACGGACGCCGCATTGAGGAAGGCTCTCAAAGAAAATTTTTCCGACAAAACAATAATAATGATTGCCCAACGAATAAGCTCGGTAAGACACGCCGACAAAATTCTCGTCCTTGACAACGGCAAAGCGGCGGGGCTTGGCAGCGACGAAGAGCTGCGCGAAAGTTGTCCGCTTTACGGAGAAATTCTGCGTTCCCAAGGAGGCTGCTCAGATGAATAAAGTTCCGACTGCGAGAAAAAGAAAAAGCGCCGTTTTGCTGCGCATGGGGAAATATTTTGCGCGGCACAAGCTGTTGGTTGCGCTGGCGTTTTTTCTGACAATCGCAAGCAACCTTCTCGCGCTTTTGGGACCTTATCTTTCGGGGCGCGCAATCAACGCGATAGACACGCCCGACGGCATTGTGGATTTTGACAGCGTATTTTTTTATTGTGCGCTTATGGCTCTGTTTTACATAGCTTCGGCTGCAATGTCCTATCTTTTGAGCGTGGTTATGATAAAGCTGAGCCAAAAAATAGTCAGGCAAATGAGGCGCGACGTTTTCAACAAGCTTATGAGCCTGCCCGTAGGTTTTTTCGACAAGTTGCAGGCGGGCGACCTGATAAACCGAATTTCTTACGATATCGACACGGTGAACGCTTCGCTTTCCAACGACATAATTCAGATTTCCACGGGTGTCATTACCGTCGTCGGTTCTTTCATAAGTATGCTTGTTATTTCACCCGTTCTGCTGTCGGTATTTGTCGTAACCATTCCCTTATCGGTGATTTTTACGATAAAAAAGAGCAAATCCTTGCAGCCGTATTTCCGCGCAAGGTCGGGAAAGCTTGCGGGGCTTAACGGATATGCGGAAGAAATGCTGTCGGGAGTAAAAACAATCAGAGCTTACGGCAGGGAGAAAAAAATTTCCGAGCAGTTTGCCGAAAGAAACACCGACGCGTCGGACGCCTATTACAACGCGGATTACCACAGTTGCAGCGTCGGACCTGCCGTCAACTTTATCAACAACCTGTCAATGGTGCTGATAAGCTCGGCAGGAGCGCTTTTGTATATGGCAAACAAAGTGGCGGTAGGCGACATAGGCTCGATGATTATGTATTCGAGAAAGTTTGCCGGACCAATCAACGAATTTGCCAATATTACAACCGAAATTCAGTCGGCGGTTGCAGCCGCAGAGAGGATTTTCAATCTGCTCGACAAGGAAAGCGAGCCTGAGGACGCGCCCGACGCAACCGCGCTTGTCGACGCTGTCGGCGACGTGGAGTTTAAAAACGTGGAATTCGGTTATCTTGAAGGGGCGCCCGTGTTGAAAAATCTTTCTTTCAGGGCGGAGCACGGTCAGACTGTTGCCATAGTCGGACCTACCGGCGCGGGCAAAACCACGCTCGTCAATCTGCTTATGCGTTTTTACGACGCTTGGGGAGGCGAAATTCTTATTGACGGAAAAGCCGTCTCTTCATATACGCGCGACAGTCTGCGCGGCGCGTTTACCATGGTGCTTCAAGATACGTGGCTTTTCGACGGCACGGTTTTTGAAAATATAGCCTACGGCAGACCGGGAGCAACCCTCGACGACGTTCGGCGCGTCGCGCGGGCGGCTAATGTGGCGGATTACATAGAGTCGCTTCCCGACGGATACTGTTCGACGGTGGAGGACGGCGGGTTTAATCTGTCAAAGGGGCAAAAGCAGCTTATGACTATCGCGCGGGCGATGCTGTCAGACGCAAAAATGCTCATACTCGACGAGGCTACAAGCAACGTGGATACACGCACCGAGCTTAAAATCCGAGACGCCATGCTCAAGCTGATGGAGGGACGCACCTGCTTCGTAATAGCGCACCGCCTGTCTACAATCGTAGACGCCGACCTTATACTTGTTGTCAAAGACGGCGACGTGGTGGAGCGCGGAAAGCACGCCGAGCTGTTGGCAAAAAACGGCTTTTACGCGGAAATATACCGCTCGCAATTTTCGTAAGAAAAACGGCAGACAATTTGTCTGCCGTTTGTCAGTATCGATTTTGCCGCAATTGCCGATTTAATTTATCTGAATTTTCTCTTTCACAATGGTTTTTTGCCGAGAAAAATTTCTGCCGCGGCGTCATTCCGTTTTTTCGTTTTCGGGAGCTTCGGTTGCGGTTGCGTCGCATTCGCTTTCCGCAGCTTCTCCGTCTTTTTCCGAGGACAGCTCCTGCGAAATATCCACAGCTCCGCTGGAAGTAAGAGAAATTATCGAATCCTCCGATTTGTCCTCCTTTGTGTTGGGGATTATCAGATTAAGCACGATTGCCACGACTGTGGCGATTGCAAGAGGAGACAGCTCAACCTGACCAATCATTATTTTGAGTCCCGATTCGCCGGTAATGTCGCCCGCAAGGCTCATCGCTCCGAGTCCCAAACCTATTGCAAGTGTGGTGGAGACGACAATCATATTCTTGGAATTTGAAAAATCGACTTTCGCATCTACCAACGCTCTGAGACCGCTTGCGCTTATCATACCGAACAGCACTATGGACGCGCCGCCTATAACCGCGCTCGGTATAGTGGCGAGAAACTCGCCGAAGGGCACGAAAAGACCTGCCACAACAGCCATGCAAGCCGCCCAAAAAATATTTTTGGGGTTGTAATTTTTTGTTATGGCAAGCACTGCGGTATTTTCACCGTATGTAGTGTTTGCGGGACCTCCGAGCAAAGCGCTTGCAATGGTTGCGACGCCGTCGCCGAGAACGGTGCGGTGCAATCCAGGGTCTTTCATGAAGTCCTTGCCGCATACGGTGCTGTTGGCGTTGATGTCTCCCAAGTGCTCCATAAACGTAACGATTGCCAAGGGCACGAGCATAAGGATAGCCGAAACAAGCTGACTTCCGTCTATGTTGCCCAAGCCTTCCTTACCCCAAAAGCCCCAGATTTCTCCTGCCTGTTGAAAAATGACTATGTCGCCGGAAAATTGTCCTTTAAAAGAGACCAATCCTATGCAGGCGGAGTAAACGTAACCTACGACAAAGCCGAGCAGGATGGGTATAACTTTAAGAAAGCTTTTGGGCTTGGCGTAAGCGTTGAAGCCTATTATGGTCAGCGCGGTGACGATTGCCGCCGTCCATTGCTTCCAACCCTCGCCGCCGCCGTAAAAACCGATTTCGAGATAATTCCCGAATATATTGTTCCAAAACATTTTGGGTGCGAGTATCATACCGACCAGTATGACGACGGGTCCTACGACAATGGGGGGAAACAGTTTTTTGATTTTTTCTACGCCGACGGATTTTATTACGACGGACAGAATTACGTAAACAAGACCTGCGCAGACAAGAGCTATCATAACGCAAGCCATGGCTTGATTCCATTCAGGCGAACCTAAGTTTTTTTTGTCGAGAATCGTGCACAGTCCGGGCAGAAATGCAAAGCTTGAGCCGAGAAAAACCGGCACCTTCTTTTTGGTGAGAAAGTAAAAAATAATGGTTCCGATACCCGCCGCAAGCAGCGCAATCGAAATGCTCATGCCGGCGAGAATAGGCACGAGTATTGTCGCGCCGAGCATGGCAAACATATGCTGAAAGCTTAAAACGAGGTTTTTGGCGGTTTCGCGCCCGTTTTTCCGTTTCGTTGGTTTGGTTTGTTCCATGTGAGAATTACCTCCTAAAAAATTTGGCTTAAGTAAAAAGGCTTAAAAAGCCTTAAAAAAATTCCCTACGGTTTAAGCAGGGAATTTTATTGTTAAAGGATTATTCGGGTTTTACGTCCTCGACGCTTGCGGGAGCTTTTTTGGTTGTTCTTTTAGGCTTTGCGGGAGTCTCTTCGGTCGCGGAAGCGGCGCCGTTTTCAGCGGTCGCTTCTTCTTTGGCTTTGGAAGAACTCTTTTTCGTCTTGGGTGCAGCCGCTTCGTCAGCAGTCTTTTTTGCGGAGGCTTTTTTTGCGGGCGCTTTGGCAGGTGCTTTTTTGGCTGCCGCAGCTTCTTCCTTTGCTTTTCTCGCCGCGCTTCTTTCCTGTTTCAACGCCTCTTCTTCGGCGGCTTTTCTCGCCGCTGCGGCGCGCTGCTCGGCCTGTTTGAGGGTTTTCGCGTCCGCCTTGACGACGATGATGCCTTGTTTCAACTGATGGAGCGCTTTTCCTATTTGCGCCTTTTTGTGGTTGGCTGCGTTTTTGTGAATAACGCCTTTGACAGCGGCGTTGTCTATCATCGAAGATGTTTTAGGGAGAAGCGATTCCGCAAGCTCTACATTGTTTTCGGCTATGGCGGCGTTGAACTTTTTAACCGCCGTGTTCATCTGAGAACGAACCATTTTGTTTTCAAGCCTTTTTTTGTCGGATACCAAAACTCTCTTTTTAGCTGATTTAATGTTAGGCATAATAAAAACACTCCTTGTGTCTGTACTTTAAAATTCGCTTTGATTATATTATCACACATCCGAAATATATGCAACGGTTTTAACCCTTTTTTATTAAAAAATTGTATATAGAAAAACTGTTTTTTCATATAATAGAGCATTGAAAAATCGGAAGGAAAAGAAAAATGAAAGGAAGCATTTTGGTGATTGACAGCGGCGCGGGCGGCATAAGCACGCTTAAAGTTTTGAGAAAGGTTTTGCCTTACGAGGACTACATATACTTTGCGGACAACAAGAATATGCCGTACGGGAACAAAAGCCGAGCCTTTCTCGCCGAAAACGCGAGGGCAATAATAAAAAAGGTTTCGGAGGATTATGCACTCAAAATGGCGGTGCTTGCCTGCAACACTCTGACGGGCGCGGCGGTAAAAATTTTGAGAGAGGAGTTTCCCTCCCTGCCGATAGTGGGAATGGAGCCCGCTTACAAGCCCGCGGGCGAAAAGGGCGGCAAAACGGCGGTGCTCTGTACGGCGGTTACGGGAGAAAACCTTTTGCAAAGCAGCAAGCTGTACGGACTTGACGCGAAAACAGTCGTTTTGCCCGACCTTGCGCTTTTAATCGAATACGGCGCTCCCGACGAGGAAATAACTTCTTACGTAAAAAGGTACGTTTCCGACGGGGAATTTTCCAACATAGTGCTCGGATGTACGCATTACTGTCTCAAACGCGGGCTGTTTGAAAAAATGTTTCCCTCCGCCGCGGTTTTCGACGGAAACGAGGGGGTCGCCCGGCGAGTCAGGGATTTGCTTCAAAAAAACAACTCGATAAACGACAGACATTTTGTGCCGAGCACCGTGCTTGTTTTGACCAGACCCGAGCGCTCTGAAATAAACAGATACGTCAGATTGCTGCGCGCGCCTGAGAGGTAAAACCGAATTGATTTCCATGCGTCCGTACAGAGCGAAAACAAAATTCATAAATTTTGCCCGAAATTCCTTAAAAAGTATTGAATAAATTTTGATTTTGTTGTACAATGCACACATAACCATTTCAAAGAGGTAATCACTATGGCAGGAATTTCAGCAAAAAACATTCGCAACATAGCTCTTTTGGGACACGGCGGTGAAGGAAAGACTACGCTGGCCGAAGCCATATTGTTTAATGCAAAGGCAATAGACAGGCAGGGAAGAGTAGACGACGGCAATACCACGATGGATTTCGACCCCGAAGAAATAGGAAAGAAGATTTCCATAAGTCTTGCAACGGCAAACGCAACCTTCAAGGGCGTCAAGCTCAATCTTATAGACGTTCCCGGATTTTTCGACTTTGAAGGCGAGTTCGTGCAGGCCATGACGGTTGCCGACTGCGCGCTGGTGGTCACGGGTCCCGGGGGCACGCTGCCGGTAGGCACCGAAAAAGCATTGGACTACTGCGTGGCGCACAAAGTTCCCACCATGATTTTCATCAACGGAATGGACAAGGAAAACGCCAATTATTGGGACACGGTAAACGCCGTTTCGCAGAAATATTCGACTAAGATAGTTCCGCTTATGATTCCTCTTATGGAAAACGGAAAGATGACGGGCTACGCCAATGTGCTCGAAGGGCTGTTTTACAAGGTTGGCGCGCACGGCGAAAACGGGCAGCCCTTGCCCGATTCCCTGAAATCCAAGTATGAAGAACTCAAAGGCGTCGTTATGGAAAAGGCAGCCGAGAGCGACGAAGAGCTTCTTATGAAATTTTTCGACAGCGGAGAGCTTTCCGCTGAAGAAATGGTCAAGGGCATGAAGCAGGGCGTGAAAGAGGGCGCCGCGATAGGAGTGTTCGGCGGCAGTGCGCTTGCCAATTTCGGCGTATTCAATCTTATGAACAATCTTATTTCCATGATGCCCTCTGCGGCGGAAGCCAAGCCTGTCGTCGCTTTTGACGAAAACGACAAGCCGACAGAGCTTAAACCCGACGAAAACGCTCCCGTCGTGATTCGCATATTCAAAACAATTGCCGACCCGTTTGTGGGAAGGCTGAGTCTGTTCAAGGTCGTATCCGGTACGCTCAAAAGCGGACTTACCCTCAAAAACGCCTCCAAGGACAGCGAGGAAAAAATCAGTTCGATTTATTTCTTGAAAGGCAAAAAACAGGAGACGGTGGACGCCGCCTGCGCGGGAGATATAGGCGCTTTGGCAAAGCTGTCCAACGCGACGACGGGAGACACTTTGAGCGAGGACAGGGAGCTTCGTCTGCCTCCGATAGAACTGCCCAAGCCCGTGCTTTCCATGGCGGTCTACGCCGCAAAGAAGGGCGACGAGGACAAAATTTTCGGCGGACTCAACCGCCTCAAAGACGAGGACATTTCCTTTACCGTTACCAAAAACGCGGAAACAAACGAAATGCTTTTGAGCGGCGTGGGCGAAACTCAGCTTGAAATCCTGTGCAGAAAGCTCAAAAACAAATTCGGAGTCGAGGCAGTGCTCAAAGAGCCCCGCATCGCTTACAGGGAAACAATCAAGAAAATGGCGGAGGCCGAAGGCAAGCACAAAAAGCAGTCGGGCGGCGCGGGACAGTTCGGTCAGTGCAGCGTGCGTTTCGAGCCGGGCGCGGCGGACGGACAGTTCGAGTTTGTGGACGCGGTTGTCGGAGGAGCCGTTCCTAGGCAGTTTATCCCTGCGGTTGAAAAGGGACTGCGCGAGGCAATCAAGGAAGGCGTGCTTGCGGGCTATCCCATGGTAGACTTGAAATGCACCCTGTTCGACGGCAAATCCCACCCCGTGGACAGCAAGGAAGTGGCTTTCGTCTCTGCGGCAAAGCTTGCCTACGCCGAAGGCGTTGCAAAGGCGGCTCCCGCAATACTCGAACCCATTTATCAGCTCAAAATCACTGTTCCCGAGAGTTTCATGGGCGACATTTTGGGAGACATGAACAAGCGCCGCGGCAGAATACTCGGTATGGAGATGGTGGACGGAAAGCAGGTAATCAACGCCGAATGCCCGTTGGCTGAGGTGCTCAAATACGCGACGGATTTGAGAAGCATGACTCAGGGGCGCGGCAGCTATGAGATGGAATTTGTCCGCTACGAGGAAGTGCCGGCAACGCAGGTGCCCAAAATCATAGAGGACGCCAAAAAACAGGCTGCCGAAAAAGAATAAAATCTAAATTACAAAAACGGTCAAATTTTTTGACCGTTTTTTTCAAAACCTCTTTTCGCAAGGAAGTTTTTGTGATATAATTAAACCGTGCCCTACGGGAGCAATGTTTTGTAGGCGTAAATTGGGCAACGGTAAAGCTGCCGTTTGCGGCGGCAAAAGAAATTTTATTTTTTATTTGACGAATCAAAGCAGAGAGGCTCGCATGATATACAGAAATTACAATTTTACCGAAACGGTCAAAAAGGCTCTCAATATCGCGGAAAGGATAACCGTAAAGGCGGAAAACAGCAGTATCGATACGCCTTACGTCGTATACGGACTTTTGAGCGTGGACTGTGTTTCCAAAACAACCCTCAACAGTTTCGGCATTTATACTCACAATTTTATTTTGACTTCCGACAAAATGGCTAGGCAGCTACTCGATTTTTCGCCGCCTACAATCTTGGTGTTCGACCAGTCGAAAGCTCTTGCCAGGCAGGCGGACAGCAATTATATCGGTGCGGAGCATATTCTGCTTGCTGTTCTTTTGTCCGATAACAATGCGGTACGTATTTTGAAGCACCTTGGCGTAGACATGAAAAAGCTGTTGATAAAAGCCGCGCAGGACGCCAATCTCATGCAGTTTATTTCTGACAGAACAGGTCTCGAAGTGCCCGAGGAGGAAAAGTCCGAGGAGGAAGAAAACGGCGATTTGGGCGAGCTTGCCAAGTTCGGCACGGACATAACAAAAAAAGCGAGGGAAAACAAGCTGGACCCGGTCGTCGGCAGGCAGGAGGAAATAGAAAGGATAATTCAGATTTTGTCCCGCCGCACCAAAAACAATCCGGTGCTGATCGGGGAGCCGGGCGTTGGCAAGTCTGCGGTTGTGGACGGACTTGCCGAAGCGATAGTAAACGGAAACGTCCCGTCTCTGTTGGAGGGAAAGACGGTGTTTTCTCTTGATTTGGCGGGATTGCTTGCAGGCACGAAATATCGCGGCGATTTTGAGCAGAGGCTGAAAAACGCGATAGATTTCATAACGAAAAACGGTAAAATAATTTTGTTTATTGACGAAATTCACAATCTTGTAGGCGCGGGCAGCACAAGCGAGGGAAAAATGGATGCTGCCGAAATTCTTAAACCGCTTTTGGCGCGCGGCGAATTGCAGACAATCGGCGCAACGACTGTTGACGAATACAGAAAATATATCGAAAAGGAGCCCGCGTTGGAAAGGCGCTTTCAGCCTGTCATGGTAGAGCAGCCCACGGCGGACGAGACGGTTAAAATACTCGAAGGTTTAAGAGAAAAATATGAGGAGCATCATCGGGTAACAATTTCCGACGAAGCGATAAGAGCGGCGGCGAAGCTGTCGGATCGTTACATTTCCGACAGATTTCTTCCCGACAAGGCAATTGACCTGATTGACGAGGCGGCGAGCAAGGCAAAGCTCAAAACCTTCGTCATTCCTCCCGAATTGAGAGAGCTTGAGGACGAGCTGCACGAGCTTGAAAAGGAAAAGAACAAAGCCAAGCTTTCCGACGATTTCAATACCGCTCAGCGCTGCAAGGACAGAATAGAGGAATTAAACGACAAAATAATCGTTCTTAAACAGCAGGTACAGGACAACTACGCAAAAGAACGCCCCACGATAGGCGAGGAGGACATTGCGGAAATCGTTTCCAAATGGACTTCCATACCGGTAGTCAAGCTCAACGAGAGCGAAGCGCAAAGGCTTTTAAATTTGGAAAAAATGTTGCACGAGCGCGTTGTCGGGCAGGACGAAGCGGTCAAAGCCGTCGCCCGTTCGATAAGACGGGCGCGCGCGGGAATAAACGACCCCAAACGTCCGATAGGCAGCTTTATTTTCGTGGGACCTACCGGCGTGGGAAAAACCGAGCTTACCAAGGCTCTGGCGGAAGCCCTTTTCGGCGACGAAAACCTGCTAATCACGCTGGATATGAGCGAATATATGGAAAAGCACACCACAAGCAAGCTTGTCGGAGCGCCTCCCGGATACGTCGGTTACGACGAAGCGGGGCAGCTTACCGAAAAGGTGCGCAGAAAGCCCTATTCCGTAGTGCTGTTCGACGAGATAGAAAAAGCGCATCCCGACGTGTTCAATATGCTTTTGCAGATTCTCGACGAGGGCAGACTTACCGACAGCCGCGGAAGGGTAGTCAGTTTCAAAAACACTGTCATTGTCATGACGAGCAACGTCGGCGCGTCTCAGATTTCGGGAAATATGCGTCTCGGTTTCGGCGGAGGCGCCGACGCGGAGTCGGAATACGACAAGATGCGCGACAAGCTTACGGAGGAGCTGAAAAAGAGCTTCAAGCCTGAGTTTCTTAACAGGGTGGACGACATTATTGTTTTCCACAAGCTTGACAAAGACGCCACAAGAAGAATCGCCGAAATTTTTACTGCGGGGCTTACTTCGAGGCTTGCCGAAAAGGATATTAAGATAGTCTTTACCGAACAGGCGCTCGACCTGCTCGCCGGGCAGGGGTTTGACAAGGAATACGGCGCGCGTCCGCTAAAAAGAGTCATTCAGCGTCTTGTTGAGGACAAGCTGAGCGAGGCTTTGCTGGAAGGAAAAATAAAGAGCGGAGAACGTATAAAAATAGACGCCTCCAACGGCAAAATTCAATTCAAAAAATAACTTTTACTGTTTGTAGAAGTAATAAGCATAAAGGAGAAATATCATGAGACTCGAAATCACAACAAGAAATTATACCATGCGCGGCAACTTTAAGGATATTCTCGAAAAGAAAATTCACAAGCTGGACAAATATTTCCCCAACGACGACGCCGAAGCAAAGGTGGTGCTTTCCACAAACGGAAAAAGCTGTCGTATGGAAATAACGGTTTCCTCCAACGGTCGGCAGTTCAGAACGGAAGTGGACGGCAATACGATGTACTATGCAATCGACGACGCTTTGCCCAAGCTTGAACGGCAGATATTGAAGCACAAGGGCAAGCTGACCGACAAAGCCGGAGCGGCTGCGCCCGAATTCGGAGAGTTTGCGTTTGTGACCGGCGTGGAGGAGGAAAAAACGCCGGAAATAGTCAAGACCAAAAAATTTGAAATTTATGCAATAGATGTGAAGGACGCAGTGGAAGAGTTGGAAATGGTAGGTCACGATTTTTATGTTTTCGTCAACAGAGCTACCGACAATGTCGAAATCGTTTATCGCCGCCACGACGGAAAAATCGGACTTTTGCAGCCTTACGTCAAAGAATAATTTTGTTTTGGCGGCAATCTTAAAATACTATTTAAAAAATAGTACCCCGAACTTTGTGTTCGGGGTATTTTATTCTTGCAAATTTTGCTTTTTCTTCTTTTCGGAAAGGCGTATCGCTTCAAGAAAATCGAAATCCACTTTTTCCACGAAGTCCCGCGCTTTAAATTTAACATGATTGAATTTTTGCAGATTGGAGGCGTCCGTGGTCGTGACGAGAGGCACGGGGCAGTTCAGTCTGTCGCATACGTCGGCAAGCAGGGCATGCAGCTCCTTGGCATTTTCCGCGTTGCCTTCCGTTACGGTATCTTTTATTATCTTTTCGTTGCGTATTATTTTTATCCAAAGCTTCATTTGAGTCTCCGTCAAAACAATTATATACATTTTGAGTTTTCGAGGCAAACAAATCGGTTGCAAATTTTTTTCTAAATTGGTATCATTTATATCATGGCTAAATTGGTTGTTTTGCCCTGCGAGGACTATTCAAAGGAACACGTATCTGCGTGCGTGGACAGTATTTTCGCTGATTTCGGAGGCGCGGAGGCTTTTCTCGTAAAAGGAAAAAATATTTTTATCAAAGCCAATCTGGTGACGGATTTGCCGCCCGAAAGACACGGAACCACTCACCCGATGTTGGTGGAGTGCATTGCCCGCCGTCTCGTGCAGGCAGGCGCCCGCGTCGTTGTCGGAGACAGCTCGGGCGGCGCGTACACACGCGCTTACATGAACAACGTTTACAGAGTGACGGGTATGACCGAAGCATGCAAAGCTTCGGGTGCGGAGTTAAACGACGATTTCGGTTTTTCGACGGTGGATCTCAAAGGCAAGGTCAACCGTCATCAGGAAATTATCGACGTTTTTTTAAAAGCCGACGCGGTAATCAACGTCTGCAAGCTCAAAACGCACGGTTTCACGGGCTACTCCTGCGCGGTAAAAAATCTGTACGGTCTTATACCCGGACTTGTCAAAGCCGAGGTGCATTCCAAATATCCCGAGCTCGACGACTTTTGCGACAATCTGATTGATATAGAAAGATTCGCTTCGGAGAAAATTTTACTCCATGTCGTGGACGGCGTAATCGGTATGGAGGGAGAGGGGCCCACAAACGGCACACCGCGTTTTGTCGGCAAAATCATAGCCTGCGACGACGCTTATATCACGGACGTCGCGGCGGTAAAGCTGTTTGACGAACCTTCGAAAATGCCGTTGCTTTTAAAAGCGGTCGAGCGGGGCTTGCTCAACTCCGATTTCGGCGCGTCTTGCGTGGATTATTCCGAGTGCGAAAAAGCCTACATCGAGGATTTTAAACGCGTGAGCGTGCTTCACGCCTTGTTCAACAAGCGCGGCTTTTTGCGCAGGTTTTTGCGCAAGGAGTGGGTTACCAGAAAGCCCGTAATAAAAAAGTCGGTATGCAGAGGCTGCGAAAAGTGTTTCAGACATTGTCCGCGCCAGGCTATAGAAATGAAATCCGACAAGTCAACGCAAAAGAAGAGAGCGTTTATCCACTCGAAGCAGTGCATACGCTGTTATTGCTGTCAGGAGCTTTGTCCTTTCAATGCGGTAAAGCTGAAAAAACCGTTTTTATACAGAGTTATGCGCGCTTTGTCGGTTTCCAAAAGCAAAAAAACGAAAAAACAGGGATAAAAACAAAAGAGCTGATTATACTTGACTGAAAGCGAAAAATTTGTTAAAATAAACGACAATAAACTCACCTGACATTTTCGGGTGGTTTTTGTTTAATCTAAAAGAGGTGCAAAATGCAGGAAGTTTTCTTAACGGCACAGGGCTACAAAGAGCTGGAAGAGCGTCTGGAGTATCTCAAAACGGTACGCCGCCACGAAGTCAGCGAAAAAATCAAAATCGCGCGCGAGTTCGGAGATATATCGGAAAACGCCGAGTATGACTCCGCCAAGGACGAGCAGGCAATGGTGGAGGGCGAAATTCTTGAAATCGAAAACAAGCTGCACGTCGCCAAAATCATCGACGAGGACTCGGCGTCGGGTCAGGTTGTGCGTCTCGGAAGCACGGTCACTTTTCTCAACGTGAGCAACGATACGCGCATGACGTATCAAATCGTGGGTACGACCGAGGCAGACCCTTTGAACGCGCGCATTTCCAACGAATCTCCCGTCGGACGGATGAGTCTCAACAAAAAGAAGGGCGCGATTATCGACGTGGAGGTGCCTACGGGGACGCTGCGTCTTAAAATTCTCGATATAAACTGATTTACCTTATTTAAAAGGAACACCCGAAATGGACGTTAAAGAAAAAAACAATACGGAAAAAACCAACGCTGCCGCCGAGCCTGTCGCAGAGGATTTAAACGAGGTTATGCGAATACGCCGCGAAAAGCTGGCGGCTCTTGTTGCCGAAGGAAAAAATCCCTTTGAAATCACAAAATTTCCCAAAACGCACGATTCCGCCGACGTAAAAAACGATTTTGAAAGGCTGGAAAACACCGTTGTCAGCCTTGCAGGCAGAATAATTTCCGTGCGCATTATGGGCAAGGCTAGCTTTTGTCACATACTTGACGGGGAGGGCAGCATTCAGCTTTACGTCCGGCGCGACGAGCTGGGCGACGAAGATTACGCCGCGTTCAAAAGCTGGGACATAGGCGACATAATCGGAGTTAAGGGAGTGGTTTTCCGCACGCATATGGGCGAAATTTCCGTCCGTGCCGAAAAGCTCACTCTGCTTTCAAAGTCTCTTAGACCGCTGCCCGAAAAGTTCCACGGACTGAAAGATACGGATACGCGTTACAGACAGAGATACGTCGACCTCATTGCTAATCCCGAGGTCAAGCGGACGTTTGTCATACGCTCTAAAATTATCAGCTGTATCCGCGAGTATCTCGACGGACTCGGATATATAGAAGTGGAAACGCCGGTGCTCAATACCATACCCGGCGGCGCAAACGCGCGCCCCTTTGTGACGCACCACAACACGTTGGATATCGATATGTACATGAGAATAGCGACGGAGCTGTATCTCAAGCGTCTGATAGTCGGCGGCTTTGAAAAGGTGTATGAAATAGGGCGGCTTTTCAGAAACGAGGGTATGGATATTAGGCACAATCCGGAATTTACCACTATCGAGCTGTATCAGGCGTATGTCGACTACAACCGCATGATGGAAATTTCGCAGGAGCTTTTCTGTTACTGCGCGGACAAGGTGCTGGGCACGCGCAAACTGCCTTACGGCGACGCGGAAATCGACCTTGACAATTGGAGCAAAATGTCCATGATTGAGGCGGTAAAAACATATACCGGCGTCGATTTTCAAAATTTGGACGACGATTCCGCAGTCAAAGCCGCCGAAAAGCTTGGCGTTGAGCTTGACAAGGCGAAACGCACCTGGGGATTCGCTCTTTACGAGGTGTTTGACCGCAAGGTGGAGGAAAAGCTGATTCAGCCTACGTTTATTTACGATTATCCCGTAGAAGTGAGTCCGCTTGCCAAGAAAAAACCGTCCGACAACCGTCTGACGGAGCGTTTCGAGTTTTTTATCTATGCGAGAGAAATGGGCAACGCTTTCAGCGAGCTTAACGACCCCATTGACCAATACAACCGTTTTGCCGAGCAGGTAAAGCAGCGCAACAGCGGCGACGACGAAGCGCAGATGATGGACGAGGACTATGTGACCGCTCTCGAATACGGGCTTGCGCCTACGGGCGGGTTGGGTATAGGAATAGACCGTATGGTTATGCTGTTCACCAATTCCTATTCAATTAGAGACGTTCTGCTGTTCCCCACCATGAAGCCTTTGGGGAAATAAACGACGGTTTTTTGAGGTGAGATATGCCGAGAGAATACGATTTCAAAGCCTTTGACGGAAAGTCGGTTCACGTTTACGTATGGGACGAGGTTTCAAAGCCTTTGGGTATGGTGCAGATTTGCCACGGAATGGCGGAGCACGCTTTAAGATACGACCGTTTCGCCCGTTATTTGAATGAAAACGGTTTTATAGTATTTGCGGACGACCACAGGGGACACGGCAAGACGGACGCCGAACATCTCGGCTACTCCGACGGCGATATGTTTTTCGACACGCTTAACGACGAGGTGACGTTGTCGGACAAATACAGGCAGCTTTATCCCCGTTTACCGTTGGTGCTTTTGGGACACAGCTACGGCTCTTTCGTCACGCAGGCGTACCTTATGAGATATGCCGACAGACTCAGCGGCGTTGTTCTCATGGGAAGCGCAAAAATGGACTCTCCCGCAGTCGCGATAGGGCATTTGATGGCGAAAAGCGGCAAGCCGAAGGAAGCGGCAGAAAAGATAAAACGGCTTACTTTCGACAAATACAACAAAAAACTCAACTGCAAATGCTTCGTATCTTCAATTGACGAGGAGGCGGAGCGTTATCTTAACGACCCTTATTGCAATTTTGTTTGCTCCAACGCGTTTTACGAATCTTTTTTCAGAGGATTGAAAACGCTTTACAAAAAGCGCAATCTTAAAAAACTGAGAGTGGATTTGCCCATGTTGATTGTCAGCGGGGCTTCCGACCCCGTCGGAGGCTACGGACGTTCCGTCAAAAGACTTTACTCCATGTACAGACGCAGGGGAGTGAAGAAAATCGGTTTAAAGCTGTTCGACGGATGTCTGCACGAGCCGCTTAACGATACGGCGCGGGAGCAATGCGGCGAGGCGATTAAAAATTTCTGTCTTGAAGCTGCTAACAAGCCCGTCGTATAAGAAAAACTAAACCTTTGCCGCAGGGCAAAGGTTTTTTGTATAGTCAATATTTCGTTTATTCGTTTGTTTTTTTGATAATGTTATGTTAAACTATCGCTTGTCGGGCTTTAAAACCGACGGAATCTGAATTTTGTTACCGCCGGTTCTGAGGTCGGCGGCGATTTGATTGTCGAAAATTTGTTTCGGAATTTAGCGGACTGAGGGGTTTACCGATGTACGAAATCACCAAAAAAGAATATTTGAGCAAAACCTCCGTGCTTATGAACGTCAAGGCGCCTTTGGTTGCCGCCAAGGCGGAGGCGGGACAATTTATTATTTTGAGGTCGGACAAGGACGGAGAGAGACTTCCGTTTACAATAGCGGACAGCGACAGGAAAACTGGGGAAATCAGCATAGTTTTTCAGGCGGAGGGTTCGTCCACGAAAAAACTCGCGCTTTACGAAAAGGGCGATTTTTTGGAGGATTTCGTAGGTCCTCTGGGAAAACCGGCGCAGCTTGAAGGGCTTGAAAAGGCGCTTATTGTCTGCGGGGGGACGGGCGTGGCAAACGCTTATCCCGTCACCAAAAAGCTGTTTGGTTCGGGTTGCGTCACAGACGCCGTGCTCGGATTCAAAACCCGCGACAGAGTGATGCTTGACAAGCATTATGCCGCGATAACGCGGCATGTCACGGTTATGACCGAGGACGGCAGTTTTTCGCGCAAGGGGCGCGTGACCGACGGTCTTGCGGAAATACTTGAAAGAGAAGCATACGACAGAGTGTTTGTCATGGGACCGTTGACTATGATGCGCGACGTATGCCTGATTACAAAACAGCTCGGCGTAGCAACGACGGCGGGCATGAGCACCATTATGCTGGACGGCACCGGCATTTGCGGAGGCTGTCGCCTCACCGTAGACGGAAAAACCAAATTCGCTTGCGTGGACGGTCCCGATTTCGACGGGCACGCGGTGGATTTTGACGAAGCGATAAACCGTTCCGCCGTTTACGGAACGGAACGCGCGCACGCTTGCAATCTGTTTAAGGAGAACAAATGAATTTCAATATGTCGGAAAAAAAGACGCCGATGCCTTGTCAGGACGTTTCCGAGAGAATAAAAAATTTCGATGAAGTAGATTTCGGCTACGACGCCGAGCAGGCAAAGCAGGAAGCCATGAGGTGTCTTAACTGCAAGACGCGTCCTTGCGTAAAGGGCTGTCCCGTCAACAACGATATACCGAATTTTATTGCCAAAATCAAAGACGGGGAGTTCGAGGAGGCTTATCAGATTATCGCAAAGGCAAGCAACCTTCCCGCCGTCTGCGGCAGAGTCTGTCCGCAGGAAAATCAGTGCGAAAAAAATTGCACAAGGGGAATTAAAGGCGAGCCCGTGGCAATAGGTCGGCTTGAACGCTTTGTCGCAGATTATCATATAGTCAACAACAGAAAGACCGTCCGTCCGCAAAGCAACGGTCACAAGGTGGCTATCGTAGGCAGCGGTCCCGCCGGTCTGACCTGCGCGGGCGACCTTGCAAAAAAGGGCTACGAGGTCACGGTTTACGAATCTCTCCACAGACCGGGCGGAGTGCTGATATACGGCATACCGGAATTTTGTCTGCCAAACGAGGTTGTGGAGAGAGAAATAACCAAGTTAATCGAGCTTGGGGTAAAAATAGAAACAAACGTCGTGGTGGGGAAAACCCTTACAATCGAGGAAATGGAACGCAACGGAAACGAAGCGGTTTTCGTGGCAAACGGGGCGGAGACGCCGAGGTTTATGGATATACCCGGCGAAAACCTTAACGGAGTTTATTCTGCCAACGAGTATCTTATCAGAATAAATCTGATGAGAGCGCACAAAAAAAATACCGAGACTCCCATTCTGTTTTCAAAACGCGTGGCGGTTGTAGGCGGCGGAAACGTCGCTATTGACGCCGCGCGCTGCGCGGTAAGACTGGGCGCCGAAAAGGTTTACATAGTTTACAGGCGCGGCGAAAACGAATTGCCCGCCCGCCGCGAAGAGGTGGCTCACGCAAAGGAAGAGGGAATAGAGTTTAAATTTCTTACCAATCCCGTCAGGATAAACGGCAAAAACGGATTTGTCAGCTCGGTTACCTGCGTTGAGATGGAGCTTGGAGAGCCGGACTCCTCCGGCAGACGCTCTCCCGTGGTTAAAGAAAATTCCGAGTTTGATATAGAGGCGGACGCCGTGGTTATGGCGATAGGCACGACTCCCGCGACCTTGGTGACGGACACCACGGACGGACTCGATACCGACAAAAAGGGACTTATTGTCATCGACGAAAAGGGAGCAACAGGCAGACGGGGCGTTTACGCGGGAGGCGACGCGGTCACGGGTCCCGCGACGGTCATACTTGCCATGAGTGCAGGAAAGAGGGCAGCCGCTTCTATTGACGAATATATAAAAAGCAAGTCTTAATCTTTAAAAAGCTTCCGCAAAGGCGGAGGCTTTTTTCTTGGAAAAAAATTTTTTTAAAAACTTTAAAAAAATGCTTGACAAGATAGCTTTGAAGTTATATTATAGTGCCATAAATAGTAATGATTATCATTATTGATTGATTATGAGATATTCGGAACAGAGAGAAAAAATACTTCTTGCGGTCAAAAACTGTTGCGACCATCCGACCGCGGAGGTCATTTATTCCCGAGTCAAGGCGCAGATGCCCGATATTTCGATGGGCACTGTGTACAGAAATTTGCGTCTGCTTGCGGAAATGGGCTTGGTTGACACGTTGGAGACAACGGACAAAAGCCTGCACTACGACGGAAACACGGAGGAGCACGTTCATTTTATCTGTACGGGCTGCAACAAAATAACCGATGTTTTCGTCAGAGCGAAAATTCCCGCGCCGTTGAAGGATGACGGTTATCACGTCACAGGCAGCAAGCAGATTATTTACGGTCTTTGTCCGGAATGCCGGAAAGAAAATAAAAAATTTTTACAAGGAGATTAAAAAAATGAAAAAGTTTGTTTGTTCTGTTTGCGGTTACGTACATGAAGGAGACACACCTCCCGAGTTTTGCCCTCTTTGCAAAGCGCCCGCGAGTAAGTTTGTGGAGCAGGCGGGAGAGAGACAATGGGCTGCCGAGCACGTTGTAGGCGTTGCCGAAGGCGCTCCTCAGGACATTATCGACGGACTTCGCATGAATTTCAACGGCGAGTGCAACGAGGTGGGTATGTATCTTGCAATGGCGCGAGTCGCCCACAGAGAGGGCTATCCCGAAATCGGAATGTATTACGAAAAGGCGGCTTATGAAGAGGCGGAACACGCCGCGAAGTTTGCCGAGCTTTTGGGCGAGGTTGTCACCGCTTCCACCAAGAAAAATCTCGAATTGAGAGTCGACGCGGAAAACGGCGCGACAAAGGGCAAGTTCGATTTGGCAAAACGCGCCAAGGAGCTTAACCTCGACGCGATTCACGACACCGTTCACGAAATGGCGCGCGACGAAGCCCGTCACGGCAAAGCGTTCGAAGGACTGCTTAAAAGATATTTCAAATAATTTCTTACTTATATGAGCTTGTCTGACGGTGAAAGAAATGAAAAGGAACTTTCAGACAACGGATACGCTTAAGAAGAAACGATAACTGCCAAAGAAAAAGCGCGGGGAAACCCGCGCTTATTTTATTTGAAAATTTATTTTTTATTTTATAGGCGGGGAGGTTGCAAAATTTGCCGTAAGATGTTAGAATAAAGCGCATGAACAGGTGTGGTATGACAAAGTATATTTTCGTAACCGGCGGCGTTGTTTCAGGCTTGGGGAAAGGCATCACCATGGCTTCTATCGGGCGGCTGCTCAAATTGCGCGGGCTGAAAGTGACGGCTCAAAAAATGGACCCTTACATCAACGTGGACCCGGGCACAATGAGTCCTTATCAGCACGGAGAGGTTTATGTGACGGAGGACGGCGCGGAAACCGACCTCGATTTGGGGCACTACGAGAGGTTTATCGACGAAAATCTCAACAAGTACAGCAATCTCACGACGGGAAAGGTGTATTGGAACGTGCTCAACAAGGAGCGCAAGGGGGAATATCTCGGAGAAACCGTGCAGATTATTCCCCATATCACAAACGAAATAAAACGCTTTGTACACAAGGTGGGGCAGAAAAGCGACGCCGACGTCATTCTCACGGAAATAGGCGGTACCACAGGAGACATAGAAAGTCAGGCGTTTCTCGAAGCGATTCGGCAGATTTCCCACGAGGTGGGGAAGAACAACTGTCTGTTTGTGCACGTCACGCTTGTGCCTTACATTCAGGGCTCAAACGAACAGAAATCCAAGCCTACGCAGCATTCCGTAAAGGAGCTTATGGGATTGGGCATTTCTCCCGACATCATCGTTACCCGCTGCGACCAACCGCTTGACGAAAGCATACGGGCGAAAATCGCTCTTTTCTGCAACGTGGAAAAGGATTGCGTCATAGAAAATTCCACGGTGGACGTGCTTTACAAAGCGCCTTTGATGCTTGAAGAAAGCAAACTGTCGGAGGTTATCTGCCGCAAGCTCAATCTCGAAACACCCGAGCCCGATTTGTCGGAATGGGTTTCCATGCTTGACAGAATAAACAAGGTCAGACACACCGTGAAAATAGCCATTGTCGGGAAATACGTAAAGCTGCACGACGCTTATCTTTCGATAGCGGAGGCTTTGAGACACGGCGGCTTTGAAAACGAAACAAAGGTAGAAATCAAATGGGTTGAGTCTGAATGCGTCAACGACAGGACGGCGGAAAAGCTGCTCGGCGACTGCGACGGCATTTTGGTTCCCGGCGGGTTCGGCGACAGAGGCATAGAGGGCAAAATCAGAGCGGTTAAGTTCGCGCGGGAAAACAACGTGCCTTATTTTGGCATTTGTCTCGGTATGCAGGTGGCGGTCATCGAATTTGCCCGCAACGTGTTGGGTATCGAAAGGGCGACTTCTTCCGAATTCGAGCCTGACAGCGCCCACGCGGTTATCCACCTTATGCCCGACCAGGAGGGCAAGCAGATGGGCGGTACGATGCGTTTAGGCGCTTATCCTTGCAGGATTGCCGACGATTCGTTGATGAAGGCGGCTTACGGCACGGATTTTGTAAGCGAAAGACATCGCCATCGCTATGAATTTAACAACGATTACAGAAGCAGCGTAGAGCGGGAGGGTATGAGAATAACGGGGACAAGTCCGGACGGGCTGTTGGTTGAGACCGTTGAAATTCCGTCAAACGATTTTTTTGTGGGCGTTCAATTTCATCCCGAGTTCAAAAGCCGTCCCAACAGGGCGCATCCGCTTTTCCGCGAGTTTGTCGCGGCTTCTCTCAGACACAAAAAGAATTGAAGAATCAAAAACGGCGTCTAAGACGCCGTTTTTTTTGCTTATTGAATTTTTTTAATCAGACAGCCTTCTTCTGCGGAGGAAAACAGGGATGAATACGCTTTGAGATTGTCGGACAGGGGAAGCTCGGGTGTTTCCTGCTGCCTTTTCCTCTGATTGAGCTCCTTTGCTTTCAAATCGACGTTCAGCTTGTTTTTGGGCAGATTTATTTCTATTGTGTCGCCCGTGCGGACGAGAGCCAGACCGCTGTCTGTCTGCGCCTGCGGCGAAACCAAACCGACCACGAGACCTCTTGAAAAATCGGAAAAACGACCGTCTGTGACGACCGCAACCTTTTCGTCCATGTCCATACCGCGCAAAAGCGCAAGAGATGTTCTCAGCTCGTTGAAGCCGCAGGACGGTCCCTGATACCTTATTATCAGCACGCAGCCTTCGTCTATTTCTCTGTTGGCAATGGCGTTTACGGCTTCTTCCTCACTGTTGAATACTATGGCTTTGCCTTCAAAAACAGTTTGAGAGCCGCTGACGGCGACAGCGCCGTCCTCCGCGAGGTTTCCCGAAAGATAGGTGCATCTGCCCGTCGTGCCCTTCAAATAAGGCAGGATAGTTTCGCCCGAAACGGAAGGGCGGGCGCTCCTGCTCATTGGCTTCATGTCGTAAACGGTGTAGTCGAGAGATATGTTTTTGTTGCCCTTTGCAAGCTCGTACAGCACCGCCGCCACGCCGCCGTCGCCGCCGAATGCGTAAGCGTCGAAATTTTCGTTTTTAACCAATCGCGGCAGCTGGAAAAATTTTTTAAGCTCCTTCATGTCGAAACGTATATTGAGAAGCCGCGCCGCGGACAGAACGGTAGTAAGTCCCGTGCAGGAGCCTCCCATCGCGACGTCGAAACAAAGGGCTGTTTTTAGCGCTTCCTCGCTTAACGTCATACGGGGCGTCAGCTTTTCTTTGTACATTTCCACAATCTGTTTGCCGGTTTTTAAAGCCAACTCTCTGTGGGCAGGCGTATCTGCCTGAACGGTGCTTACGCCGCTTACAGCCAATCCCAACGCCTCACAGATACATATCGCCGAGTTTTCCGCATAGCTTTTGTAATCGTTGCCCAATCCGTCCGCGATGGCGCTCTTCAAATCGGGCAATACTGCGGGATTGACTTTTCCGCTTTTTACGGCTCCGACGAAAGAATAAATTTCATTGAGTCCGAAATTTTTGCCCGCAATTTTCAAGGGAGGCATAACGCCGCAGGACATAAAAAGCGAGGGGAGATTGCAGGTAATCGCGGCTTCGAGCATACCCGAAACCGACTGATTGTCGCTTGCAACGAACACGAAGCCGTCGAACAGATTTGACTGAGCCATGGTTTCGGCGTAAAGCGGCACGAATTTATTTATTGCAAACTTGCTTCTTTCCGCGGAAACACCGAAAATAAAGTCCGTTACGGAAGGGACGCAGAAAACGGCTGCTTCGGCTCCCGCCTTGGCCACGCCTTTTGCAACCCGTTCCGCAGTGTTCTGCGCGTTTTTGTGTACGAAGGACAACCCGCTTTGCGCGCAAACAATGGCTATCAACGGTTTGGAAACGTCGATATTAAGACTTTGCAGCGCTATTTTTTGCGGAAAATCGATTATATCGTTGAAATCTCTCGAACTCATTGCAACAACCTCTTTGATTTATTTTAATTTTAAAACCCGTATGTGTCAATATTTATTGCATAATTTCGCGCCGAATGTGCAAACTAATTTGGAAAGTCGGAAAAGTCCCGGCAGGTATTCGGAGAGAAAACATGGCACACAAGGTTGTTATTTGCGGCATAAATACGTCTGCGTTGCCCAAGCTAACCGGCAAGGAAGCGCTTTCGCTCATGCGGAAGGTCAAGGAGGGGGACGAGCTTGCGCGGCAGAAATTCATAACCTCCAATCTGAGGCTTGTGCTCAGCGTCGTTCAGAGATACGCGGTCAAGGCGGGATGCAGCATGGACGATTTGTTTCAGGTGGGCTGCGTGGGACTTGTCAAGTCGGTGGACAATTTCGACGTATCTCTTAACGTAAAATTCAGCACCTACGCGGTGCCTATGATTATCGGGGAAATCAGACGGTTTTTGCGGGAAAGCAATTCCATGCGCGTAAGCAGAGGCATAAGAGACGTAGCTTATCTCGCGTTGCAGGCGCGCGAAAGGCTTGAACGCGAGTCAATGGGGGAGGAAGTGACTCTCGAACAAATAGCCAAGGAAATAAATCTTCCCGTGGGACAGGTCGTATACTGTCTGGACGCGATAAACGAACCGTTGTCGCTCAACGAGCCTGTTTACAACGACGGAAGCGATACAATCCTTGTTATGGACCAAATAAAGGACAAAAACAACACGGACGAAAGATGGATTGAAAACGTGTCGCTTAACGACGCGATAGCCCGTTTGGACGAGCGGGAAAGAGACATACTGACCAAGAGATACTTCGAGGGAAAAACTCAGATGGAGGTTTCCGAAGAAGTGGGAATATCTCAGGCGCAGGTTTCGAGGCTTGAAAAAAACGCCGTAGGAAGAATAAGGTCTTTTCTTTGAAAATATTGCCGTTTTTTGCCGCTTTTTGTTCTTAAAAGTCAATTCGCCGCATAAGAAATGAAAGAGGTGTCTTATGGAAATTTCTTATTGCGAATTGAGAAACAAGGAGGTAGTCAATGTTCTCAACGGTAAACGGCTGGGAAGAATAGTTGACCTCATTATATCAAGCAGAAGTTGCAGAGTGCTTGGACTGGTTGTACCCGGCTGCAAGAAATTTTTCAAAACCAAGGACGATATATTTATCCCCTGGAAAAATATTCAGAGAATCGGCGACGACGTTATACTCGTTCAGCTTCAAGACGGCCTTGCGGGAGAATCGGCGTCCTCCGGTTACGACGCTCCTCCGCCCGTTGTGCACGAGAGATACGCAGAAGACGACGAATAGAATATGCCCGCCGCAAATGTGCAATAAAAAAGTTATTGCGCATTTTTATTTGCAAATTTAAAATATTTGTGTTAAAGTAAATCCAAATGCTGAAACAGATTATACCTAAAAACAAAACCCGCCTGTCCGAGCTGATAAGGGAACAGACCGACCTCGGACATTTTCAGATACAGAAAATCATCAGCGGAAAAAGCGTTAAGATAAACGGACAGCGCGTCAATCAGGACGTTGTTTTAAAAGGCGACGAAACCGTTTACATTTATATAAAAGACAGAGAAAAGGATAAAATAGACATAGTTTATCAGGACAAAAACGTGATTGCGGTAAACAAGCCGGCGGGCATGGAGGTAACAGGCGAGGATTCTCTTGCAGAAAAGCTCGAGCTGCAACACGAGGACATGAAATTTTTCCCCGTGCACAGGCTTGACAGAAACACCACCGGGCTTGTAATTTTCGCGCTTACGCCGCAGGCGGAAGCGGAACTGAACAAGGCGTTCAAGGAAAAATGGGTAGACAAATTTTACAACGCCGTCGTCGTCGGCAGACCTAATGTTTCTCAGGCGCAGCTCAAAGCGTTTCTCTTTAAGGACGCCAAAAAAAGTCTCGCCATTGTTTCCAAAACAGCCAAACCCGGTTATGTGCCGATAGAGACGCATTATCGCGTTTTGAAACAGAGCGGGGAAGTCTGCCTGCTCGAAGTCAGGCTTATTACGGGCAGAACGCACCAAATAAGGGCGCATCTCGCAAGCGAAAAGCTGCCTGTGCTTGGCGACGGCAAATACGGAATAAATCAGATAAACAAAAAGTACAGGCAAAACAGACAAATGCTGGCGTGCGTGAGATTGCAGTTTTCTTTTCCCAAAAATTCTCCGCTGTCTTATCTGAACAAGCGTCCGATAAGGCTCGACGCCGATTTGCTGGCTCAGCTCAAAGGCTGAAAGAAAATTAGCGCAAATTTACTTGCTATTGAGCCGGTTTTGCGATATAATATAAAAGTTAGAGGTACATCGATGAAAAAGGCACTGATTACTGTTATCGCGTTCTTACTCCTGTTTTCGTTCTGCGCCTGCTCTGCGGGGGAATTTATTTCCGCCTCCAAGCTGGAAAAAATCAAAGAGAAATCCGGTATAGACGCAAATCCCGTCGCCACGCTGACGCTGCGCTACACCGATATAAACGAGGAATCGAGTGGCGAGGTTTATACGGTCGTTATCGAATACGAGCTTCTTATCGACAAAGCGCCCATTACCGTCATAAATTTCATGAATCTCATTCAGCAGGGATTTTACGACAACACGGTGGTGGATTATATAGGCGAAAGATACCTTATCGCCGGCAGATATTCGGAGGAGGACGACAAGTTTATAACCAAAGAATCCGGTTACACGATTAAGGGCGAGTTTCTTGCCAACGGCTTCAAGGTTGACGAAAGCAAAAAGGACGGGGACAACGCGCAGCCTATGCTGGGCAGTCTGATTATGTTCCACAATGCGCAGACTTCCACGAAAAATTATTTCGACACCGCAAGCAGCGCGTTTTTCATGGCTTTTACCAACGAGTTTTCAACGGCGACGGCGGTACCCATGTCCAAGGACAATTACGCTGTTTTCGCATACGTCAAGAGCAGCCGCATGATGGTTTCCGAAAACGGAGGTTTCTATCCCGCAGGCGGGACAGGCAGCTCCAATTCGACGGGTTTGGCTTCCAAATTCGTTGACGATATGAGAAATTACGAAACGGATACGCAGGAAACGGACGGCTCCGACTTGCAGAACGCTCCGGAGGAAACGATTACCATCGTTTCGATAACGCTGGACAAGGAATACAAAAATCTTCCCACAAGCTACCGTAAAAAGGCTTGAATCGCAGAAATGAAAAATGTTAAGCCCGCCCGCAAGAGCGGGCTTTTTCAAAGGTAACGAAATGCTTAAAATCAAAAGCGTAGACAAACGCTCGGCGGGCAAACGTCTCGGGGCAAAGAAAGGGTGGTCGCTGGCGGCTTTCGACGGTCGGGAGGTCGTCGATATACTCGATTACGAATATTACGACAGTCAGGAAAGCTTTTCCGTCGATTTTGAAACGCCTGAGGGCAGGAAACGCTTTGAAGTCGACAAGAGCGCGGACGAAAGTATGGGTTTTGAATTTGAAGAGGATTGCTATCTTTCCAAGCCACGTCCGTGCAGAAACAACTGCATTTTTTGCTTTGTCGCTCAGCTGCCCAAGGGGATGAGGCGGACGCTTTACGTCAAGGACGACGATTGGCGTCTTTCCTTTGTGTCGGGCACTTACGTGACGCTTACCAATCTTGCGGAGGGCGAGCTTGAAAGAATCAAGGAAAAAAAATTCAGCCCGATTTATGTTTCCGTTCATGCTACCGACGACGATGTCAGACGTGTGATGCTCGGCAATCCGTCCGCTCCGTCTATAATGCCGATGCTCGAAACATTGGCGGAAGGCGGTATAGTCATGCACACTCAAATCGTGGTTTGCGCGGGCTACAACGACGGCGAGGTTTTAAAACGCACTTTAAAAGAGCTGTATTCTCTTTATCCCATGGTCGCAAGCGTGGCGATTGTTCCTGTGGGGCTTACCTCGCACAGACAAACCCTGACGCCGCTTTCGCCGCTTTCTCCGACGGAAGCGGGAGCGGTGATTGACATATCGGAAGGGTTCAATTCCGAGGTTTCCCGTTGCTTCGCTCTGTGCTCCGACGAAATGTATCTGAGAGCGGAGAGGGCTCTTCCTCCTTACGAATTTTACGGCGATTTCGACCAAATAGAAAACGGCGTGGGATTGATGGCAAAATTCCGCCGCGAATTCGAGGAGGGATTGGAGCTTGCTTCAAAAGTTCGGAAGGGGAGCTTTACCGTTGTCAGCGGCGTGGATGCCGCGCCGTTCATGAGTCGGCTAATCGACAGCGCGGCGGCCAAATTTCCTTCTCTTGACGCCGAGGTGGTGGCGCTCAAAAACAGATTTTTCGGAGAAACCGTCACCGTATCGGGACTTCTTACGGGAGGAGACATTGCCGACGCTCTCGAAAACCGCGACAATAAAAAAACTGTGCTTTTGCCGCGTACCTCGCTGAAAGAGTTTGAAAGCGTTTTTCTGGACGGTATGACCGTAAAAGAGCTGAAAAAAAGACTTAACCGCAAAATCAGAACAGCAGGCGACGGTTACGAGCTTGCAAAAATTTTGTTTGACGGAGATTTTCAATGAATACCAAACCGCTTATTGCCATTGTCGGAAAGCCCAATGTAGGCAAATCCACCTTTTTCAATAAAATAGTCGGTGAAAGAATTTCCATAGTATCCAATGTGCCCGGCGTAACAAGAGACAGAATTTACGCCGACGCCGAGTGGCTTGACCGTCGGTTTACGCTGATTGATACGGGAGGGATTCAGCTAAAAAGCGAAGACCTCATGCATAAGCATATAAAAAAGCAGGCGGAGCTGGCAATGGACATTGCCGACGTCATTTTGTTTTTCGTGGACGGCAAAACGGGGCTTACCTCCGAGGACAGGGAGGTTGCGTCCTTGCTGCACAAAACAGGCAAGCCCGTTTTTCTCGCGGTCAACAAGGTTGACAACTTTTTGTCTTTTGATATAAGCGAGTTTTATTCTTTGGGATTTGACGCATATCCTATATCGGCAGAGCACAAGCAGGGCATAGGCGACCTTTTGGACGCCGTAATAGAGCGCTTTCCCGCCGCGTCGGAGGACGGGGAGGAAGAGGATACAATAAAAATAGCCGTTGTGGGAAAGCCCAACGCGGGCAAATCGTCGCTTGTCAACAAAATTTTGGGCTATGAGCGCACAATTGTTTCGGACGTTGCGGGTACCACGCGCGACGCCGTAGACACTCCGTTTGAGCTTGACGGAAAAAAATATGTGATTATCGACACGGCAGGTATGCGCCGCAAGCGCAGCATAGAGGAGGATTCGGTAGAGGCGTACGGCATAATGCGTTCTCTCGCCGCGGTCAGACGCGCCGACGTTGTGTTGGTCGTTTTCGACGCTGCGGAAGATTTGTCCGAACAGGACGTCAAAATTGCGGGATACGCGCACGAGCAGGGCAAGCCTGCGGTAATCGTGGTAAACAAATGGGACCTAATCGAAAAGGATACCTTCACTGTCGAAAAATACAAAAAGAAATTGCAGACCGATTTGGCGTTTATGGATTATTTTAAATATCTCACCGTCTCCGCTCTTACCGGTCAACGTATCAACAAATTGATTGATATGATAAATTACGTATACGAAAAATCACGCTTCCGTGCAACTACGGGACTGCTAAACGAGGTTATAGGCGACGCCGTTGCGGCGGTCGAGCCTCCCTCCAAGCACGGCAGACGTCTGAAAATCAAGTATGTAACTCAGCCGTTGACGGCGCCGCCCACGTTTGTGATTTTCGTAAACGACGAAACGCTTATGCATTTTTCTTACAGGCGTTATCTTGAAAACAGCTTGCGGCGCGCGTTTTCGCTGGACGGGACTCCATTGAAGCTCGTCGTCAGGAGCGGCGGCTCGGAGGAATAAAATGTTGAAGGATTATATTTGGCAGCTTGTGCTCACAGGCGTAGTTTCATATCTTATAGGTTGCGTAAACGCTGCCATTTTGCTTTCAAAAAAGTTCAAAAAAACCGATATAAGGACTGTGGGAAGCAAAAATCCCGGAACAACCAATATGTACCGAGTTTTCGGTTTTAAAATGGGCGTCGTCACTCTGATTTTCGACGCTCTCAAAGGGGCTGTCCCCACGTTGGCGGCGTTTTTTATTTTCAAAGCCATATCCCAAGGCAATGTGGAGGTTTACGCATTTGCAAGCTATCTTGCGGCTCTGTGCGCTACTTTGGGGCATATCTTTCCCGTTTTCACCAAATTCAGGGGAGGAAAGGGATTTGCAACAAGCATAGGCGTTTTGCTTGCCTTGCAGCCCATTCCCACGCTTTGTATTTGCGTGGTCGGAATCGTGCTGCTTTTAATCACCGACAAGATGTCCATTTTCGCGCTGTTCTACATTACCGCGGAGCTTATTTTCCATATAGTGGGCTGTTTTGTGGAAATTCATATGTGGGGTGCGATGAACAACGTCACGTATCCCATACTTATAACGGTGATTCTGCTGTGGATTATGATTGTATATGCGCATCGGGGCAATATCGAGAGGCTGATAAAGGGAGAGGAAAACAATATGGGACTCAAAAAAGCTCTTTTCAAAAAGAAATGCGCTACAAAGGAAGACGTCTCCCGAGCCGATGAAGCCGTTGAGTCGGACAGTCACCAAACGGACGAAAAAACGGAATAATTTGCGCCGCCTGTAACGGGCGGCTTTTTTTGTGTCTTATTGTTCTTAAACCGAAAGCGGCGACATATTATTTTGTAGGATATCAGTTAGCGGAGGTTTGAATATCAATGGAGCAATTCGACATTTACAGCGATATCGCAGCCCGCACCAACGGCGACATTTATATCGGCGTGGTGGGTCCGGTTCGCACGGGGAAATCCACCTTCGTGACCAAAGTCATGGAAAGTCTGGTTTTGCCCAATATCAAAAACAAGAACGCCCGTCAGCGCGCTACCGACGAGCTGCCTCAGGCAGGCGACGGCAAAACGGTTATGACCACTCAACCCAAATTCGTACCTAACGAAGCCGTAAAAATAAAACTCAACGGCGCTATGAATGTCAACGTCCGTCTCATCGACTGCGTGGGATACCCCGTAGAGGGGGCGGAAGGGTTTTCCGAGCAGGATAAAATGAGAATGGTAAAAACGCCGTGGTCGGAAGAAGATATGCCTTTTGAACAGGCGGCGGAGCTGGGCACTCAGAAGGTAATCGCCGAGCACTCCACGATAGCCGTAGTGGTGACTAACGACGGTACGATTACGGATATACCCCGCAGCAAATACGTAAGTGCCGAGGAAAGGGTTGTCAAAGAGCTGCGCAAAACGGATAAGCCGTTTATTGTGGTTTTAAACAGCAAAAATCCGTCCGACCCGGATTGCAGAAGCCTTGCCGACGCTTTGGAGGAAAAATACGGAGTGAGAGTTTTGCCCATGGACGTAAAAAATATGTCGGCGGGCGAAGTGGAAGAGGTTCTGAAAAAAATACTCGAGGAATTTCCGATAAGAAAGCTCGTGATGAATATTCCCAAATGGATGCAGACGCTCAAAATGGGCAACTGGCTTATCTCGTCGATTATCGAAAAAATCAAAAGCAACAGCAAAGAAATGAACAAAATGAAGGATTACGGCAGATTGCTGGAAGGCTTTACAGAGGACGAAAACCTGTTTATGCCCGAGGTCGACAATATGAAGATGGGCGAGGGAGTTGTGACATACAAGGTTGAAGCAAAGCCGCAGCTCTTTTACAAGGTGCTTAGCGATTTTGCAGGTTCGGATATCGGCGACGAATTTTCTCTGATGAAATTCGTTTCGGAGTGTTCTTACGCCAAGCAGCAATACGACCGCATAGAGTCCGCTTTAAAAACGGCGGAGGAGGAAGGCTACGGCGTGGTCAGCCCGTCGCTCGACTCGATGACTCTTGAGGACCCCGAAATAGTGAAACAAGGCTCGAAGTACGGAGTAAGGCTCAGAGCCACCGCGCCGAGCCTGCATATAATGAAGGTGGACGTCAAAACCGAGGTGAATCCTATGATGGGCACGGAGCAGCAGAGTCAATATCTGTTGTCCGAGTTCCAAAACAATCCGCAAAGCATATGGGAAACCAATATGTTCGGAAAAAGTATGTCGGAGCTTGCGAAAGAAACCTTGTCCGACAAGCTCGGCACCATGCCGAAAGAGGCTCAGGCAAAAATAAGAAAGACAGTGGGCAGAATTGTCAATGAAAACAAGGGCGGTCTGATATGTATACTGCTCTAAAAATCCTCCGGTATTGATTTTCTGCTTCCCATACTGAAATAAATTCCCCCGACATTTGTCGGGGGAATTTGACTTAAATTATTTTTCTGTCTCGTTGCTGTCCGAGAGTTCGGCTGTGTCGGCTTGCGCCGTTGCCGCAGTTGAGGTTTCCGGAGTTACGACGGCAGTGCAGGCAGTCTGCGAGCTTTTTGCCTTTTTCGCTCTTTTGGGAGTTTTCTCGATTTCTCCCGATTTGACAAGGGCTATTTTCGTAATCAACGGTCCCACCAATTCGTAAACGAGAGTTGCGCAAAGCACTATGGTGACAATCTGAGAGGATTGAGCGGCAAATTCGGGGGTGTTGGCGACAACCTGAGCCATGCCTATTGCGACGCCCGCCTGCGGCAGCAGCGTCAGTCCCAAATAATTGCGCACGTTTTTGTCCGCCTTGACCATTGCCGCGCCCGTAAAGGCTCCGAGATATTTGCCCATAGACCTGAAAACGATGTAGGCTACGCCGGCTATTCCTATCAAAGGAATAACTTTCAGGTCAAGCTCCGCGCCCGAAATGACGAAAAACAGCATATAAAGGGGCGGCGTCCAATTTTCGGTACCGTCAAGGATTTGCAGGCTGTCTTTTCTCATGTTGGCAAAGACGGCTCCCGTCATCATGCAGGTCAAAAGGGAGGACAAGGACAGTCCCATAGGCCAATTCATTTCCGACAGCCCTACGCCCGCAAGAACGGCGACTATCATCAGGCACAGTCTGTTTGCGCGCGACCTGAAAAACCTCATGCAAAGCGCAAGCAGCGCTCCCAAAGCCGCTCCGACAACGAGGGACAAAGCTATTTCGAGAAGGGGAGTGACCACGGTGCTCATAAAGGTCAATTGCTCGCCTACGGCAAAAACCTTTGCCAACGCGACGCATATTGAAAATACCATAAGTCCGATTGCGTCGTCCAACGCAACGACGGGCAGAAGCGTGTCGGTGACGATGCCGCGCGCTCTGTATTGCTTTACTACCATGAGCGTTGCGGCGGGAGCCGTTGCGGTGGCAATTGCCCCGAGCAGAAGAATCATGGGAGTGTCAATCTGGTCGGGAAAGGCGAATTTCAGCGCAAACAGTCCAAGCATGACGAATGCGACCGCAAACAACGCCTGGCAGAAGGTTATTGTGACAATGCTTTTTCCGAGCTTTTTCAAATGTTCGAGCTTGAATTCTCCGCCTATGGAAAACGCGATAAAGCCGAGCGCGACGGTGCTGATTATTTTTATGTATCCCAAATTGGTTTGGTTTACGAGATTAAGACAGCAGGGACCTACGATAAGCCCCGCGATAAGGTAACCCGTGACGTTGGGAAGCTTCAACAGCTTTACGACGCGCGACAACACAAGACCGCCCGCCATGGCGAGCGCAATACTTAAAAGCACGTGCATATCAGTTTATCAATCCCTCCCAAAAGGTTACGGGCAATGCGAACATTATTCCTTTTCTGCTCAGTTCCTTGGCAACCGAGTGCACGATTTCCTTGATTTCGTCGATTTTTTCATCCCTAACAAGCATGAGCAGCGTGTGGCTTGCCTCAAAATCTCTCTGCATGATTTTGCTCAGGCTGCCGAACAACGGCGCCGCGTCAACCTTTGATTCGAGCAGAGCGTGCTTTAAGCTTGTCGAGGGCAGAACTATGCCGTTCAAGCCGTTTTCTTTAAGTGCGGACAACGTTTGAAGAAATTCGTTCATGTCGTCCAAAGTTATTACCAACAGTTGCATATTTGTCTTCCTTTGGGGTAAATCCCAATATATTATAGTCTTTTAAAATACATTGTCAAACAAAATGTCGTTTTATTCTATTGCTGTTTTTAAGGAATTGATACGCAAGCTCCGTCAGTCTGTTGCGCGCGGGCGGGCGTTTGTGATAAAATAAAAAGCATGGATATAGTTATTGCTACAAACAATCCCAACAAAGTAAGGGAAATAAAAAGGATTTACGAAACCCTTTGCGCAGAAAAGAACGCGCGTTGCCAAGCTCTGAAATTTTTTACCTTAAAGGAAAAGAATCTGACCTGCGACGTCGAGGAAAACGGCTCGACTTTCAAAGAAAATTCTCTGATAAAAGCAAAGGCAACGGCTTCTCAGACAAATCTGGCGGTTTTAGCCGACGACAGCGGAATTTGCGTGGACGCGCTAAACGGCGCTCCCGGCGTTTTTTCCAACAGATTCGCGCATGAAAACGACGACGCGGCAAACAGAAAAAAACTGCTTAAAGCTTTGGAAGAAAAGGGAAAAAAGGCACGGGAAGAAAGAAAAGCGCATTTTGAATGCGCCATGACTCTGATTTCGGGCGGCGAAATTTTTACCGCCGCAGGCAGGAGCGACGGGCGCATTTCGGAGAGCGAGGACGGCACGCACGGCTTCGGATACGACTGTATATTTTATTCGGAAGAGCTTGGCAAAAGCTGGGGAGAAGCGTCGGACGACGAAAAAAATTCCGTCAGCCACCGTGCGCGCGCGCTTAAAAATCTGCTTGAAACGGCAGGGCTGTTAAAATATTCCGTCTGATTTCATTTCAGAAACAAAAAGGTGAGCGGAGCGCAAAAAGCTGCGGAGAAAATCGCCTGAGTCAATTTGAACAGCATTATTTTTCCGCTGCCGACGCCGCATTTTCTGTAAAACACCGAAGATTGCAAAAAAATGCAAAGCCCGCCGAGGCTTATCAGAAAGCAGCACAAAACGACTGTCAGAGGGGCGCTGCCCGTATCGGCGAGTATTTTGCAACCGGCGGTTACTTCAAGCAATCCGCCTGCAATCCCCTGAACAAGCTTTCCCGCGCCGCTCAAAGGCGGCAGCGACAAAAGCATTTGAGTCCACATATAGAAAACAGTTACGAATCCGCCTACGCTCAGCACGGAAATTATGGAATTCTGCATACAGTCGCCGAGTATTTCGCCGTTGTTCTTTTGTCGTGAGATAAGTCTGCCGCATTCCGAAACCGAGACAAAGCGTCTGCGGTATAGCAGACCGTTTGCAAGCGCGCCGAGTATATGGGAAACAAGTATGATTGCTCCCGCAGCCGCACTTTTAAGGTATACGCCGCCGACAGTACCAATAATAAAAATCGGGCCTCCCGTCGAGCAGAAGGTTGCGAGCTTCAAGCATTGCGTTTTGTCCAACGCTCCTTTTTCGTAAAACTCCGCGGTTAGCTTTGCGCCCATAGGGTAGCCGCAAACTACGCTCAGCAAAAAGATATAGCTTGCCGCGGGCGGCGCGCCGAATATTTTTTGCGTCGGTTTGGAAAGGAGAGTGGAAAGTCCTCCGAAAGCGTCCAGCTCAATCAGTAGTTTTGAAAGAAAGAAAAAAGGAAACAGGGCGGGCAAAACGCTTGTCGCCCATATCAGCACGCCTGTCGATACGTTTTGTATGTTTTTCGCGGGATTGAGGAAGAACAAAACGACGGACGCCGCGCAAACGAGAATTGCCGCAATACGCTTGTACATAATAATAAATTTTATGTTTCGCGCGGCGGATATATGTTTTAAGAAAAGCGCTCAGTATTTTTCGAGTTTTTTCAAGGAGGAAAAGGGGATTTGTCTGATTGCGCAGAAAAATCGCTCGGAGCAAAGCGTCAGCTCCTTTATGCGTCGGTAAATTTCGGAGCTTTCTTCCGTGAAAGAGGGATTTAATGTTTTTAATCCTTTGCAATCCTTTTTTGCCGCCAAAAGCAACAGCGGAGGAGAGGTTTTTCTGCATTGTTCCGCAAAATTTTTGGTTACGCCGAGAACGGCGTTGAGAATGACTCGTTTAAGTCTCGACGACGTATACCGCTTTGTTTTAAGCGCGTTGAAAAACGCGTCGAAATTTTTTTCGCACGCCGCAGCGGAAATTCTGTTTTCAAGACCTTCGGTCACGCCCTCGACTCCGTTCAGATATTCCTTTGAACAAAGATTTAAAAACGCGTGGGCAAAGTCGCCGTATTCGCGCGTAATTTCTTTTCCCGACTTGTTCAAATCCTCGGCAACATATGGGGGCACAAACCTGCTTAAAGCTTCGCTTTTCAGATTTTTTCTGATTGCCGACGCCGACGCGACGCAAGCTTTACTGTCAAGACTTTCCGAACAGTAGTCGGTATTTCTTGTTAAGGTTATAGGCTGCATTGCGCTGCCGACGCTTTTTAGGGCGCGCAGATATTCCACGGCGAGAATATTGTTCGGAGCGTTTAAGACGCCGCCGTATTCTTCTCCGGCAAGCTCTGCGGAAACGGGATAAGATTTGCCCGCCTTGATATGAAGCTTCAACGAATTGTTGAAACTGTCCGAATCTATAAGCTCGGCTGCTTTTTCTAGCAAAGATATGTTTCCGCATTCGCTTCCAAAGCAAATATGAGTGCAGCCCATCTTTTCAAGCAGCTTAACTCCGCCCTCGGCAAAATCCTTTGCGCCTGCGGCGGCATAGGGCAGGGGCAGCTCTGCTACAAGGTCTGCCCCGCTTTGCACGGCGTGTTTTGCCCTTATTCGTTTTTCCAACACGGCAGGCTCTCCGCGCTGCGTAAAGTCGCCGCTCATAGCGCAAAAAATCAAATCCGCGCCGTTGCTTCTGCAAAATTCAAGCTGTCGTGCGTGCCCGTTGTGAAAAGGGTTGTATTCGCATATAATTCCGAAAATTTTCAAACTTTTTGTCCTTGTCCGTTTTACTTAACCGAGAAAATGGTGTATAGTATAAAAGTTGAATATATTTCACATTATATCACGCAAAAATATTTTTTTCAAGATATGGGAGAAATGTAATGTTAAATCTTATCGAGAACTTCAAAGAAAAAGCGAGAAAGCTCAACAAGACAATCGTGCTGCCCGAGGGAGAGGAGCCGAGAGTTATCCGCGCCGCGGAAAAAATAACTGCGGAGGGCTTTGCAAAAATTATTATTCTCGGCGACGAAAAGGTTATTCGCGAAAAATGTCCCGACGCAAAGCTTGACGGAGTGAAAATCGTCAATCCAAAAACAAGCGAAAAGGTAGGAGAATACGCAAAGGTGCTTTTCGAGCTTCGCAAGGCGAAGGGAATGACGGAAGAGGAAGCGGAGAGACTGATTAAAGACGAAATGTACTACGGCGTCATGATGGTCAAGATGTGCGAAGCGGACGGCATGGTCGGCGGAGCGG
>FR900999.1:309955-387872 GCA_000437915.1 Subdoligranulum sp. CAG:314
GCGGAGCGGTTCACTCGACGGGCGATATGCTGCGTCCCGCCTTGCAGATAGTCAAGACGGCTCCCGGCATAAATACCGTTTCGGGCTTTTTCATAATGAACCATCCGCAAAAAACGGAAAAAAGCTGTTTCCTGTTCGCGGACTGCGCCGTGACTCCCGAACCTACGTCCGAACAGCTTGTGGACATTGCCGTGTGCAGCGAAAAATCCGCAAGAGTTTTCCTTGCCGAAGAGCCTAAAATCGCGCTTTTGAGTTTTTCCACTAAGGGCAGCGCAAAGCATCCGTTGGTCGAAAAGGTACAGGAAGCGGCGCGTATGATAAAGGAAAAATATCCCGAGCTGCCCATAGACGGAGAGTTGCAGGCGGACGCCGCGCTTGTCGAGGAAGTCGGTCAACTCAAAGCCAAAGGCAGCAAGGTTGCGGGGCACGCCAACGTGTTCATTTTCCCCGACCTTAACGCAGGCAATATTTCCTACAAGCTTGTGCAGAGATTGGGCGGTTTTGACGCATACGGACCGATTTGTCAGGGATTTGCAAAACCGATCAACGATTTGTCGCGCGGATGCAACGTGGACGACATAGTGGGCACCGTGGCGCTTACCGCAATCGAGGCGTCGATAAATTAACGATAGGATTAAAGGAGTTTTTGAAATGAAAATTTTGGTTATCAATGCGGGCAGTTCTTCCTTGAAGTATCAGCTTATCGATATGAGCGACGAAAGCGTCATCGCCAAGGGGCTTTGCGAGAGAATCGGCATTGACGGTTCGGTGCTTACCCACAAGGCGCACGGAAAGGAATTTGTGTTCAAAGAAAATATGCCTTCCCACGTAAAAGCCATTCAGATGGTTTTGGACGCTCTCACGGGCAAGGATTGCGGAGTCGTTTCGAGCATGAAGGAAATTGCCGCCGTAGGTCACAGAGTCGTTCACGGAGCGGAGGATTACAAGTCGTCGGTGCTTATTGACGAAAAAGTGCTCGATTGCTGCAAGGAAAACATAGAGCTTGCGCCGCTGCACAATCCCGCGAATATTATGGGAATCGAGGCGTGCAGAAAGGTTATGCCCGATACGCCCATGGTAGCGGTATTCGACACGGCTTTTCACGCCACAATGCCCGACGTCGCTTTTCTTTACGGCTTGCCCTATGAGGACTACAAGCAATTGAGAATAAGAAAATACGGCTTCCACGGCACAAGTCATATGTTTGTTTCGCAGGAGGCTGCTAAATACCTCGGACGCGAAAACGACGAAAGCTTAAAGGTTGTTACCTGCCACCTCGGCAACGGCTCCTCCATTTCCGCAGTCAAGGGCGGACGCTCGGTGGAAACCTCGATGGGCTTCACGCCGCTCGAAGGCGTGCCCATGGGCACCCGCTGCGGCAACGTGGACGCCGCCGTTATCGAATACCTGATGAACAAGAAAAACATGAACATTTCCGAAACGATAAGCTACCTCAACAAAAAATCCGGTATGCTCGGAGTTTCGGGAGTGAGCAGCGATTTCAGAGACCTTACGGAGGGCAACGCTTTGGACAATCCGAGAAACAAGCTGGCTGTCGATTTGTTCGCTTACGACGTAAAGAAATATATCGGTCAGTACGCGGCGGTTATGAACGGCGTGGACTGCATAGTTTTCACCGCGGGCGTGGGAGAAAATACTCCTTACGTAAGAAAGCATGCCTGCGAGGGTCTCGAATATATGGGAGTGGAGCTTGACGACGACAAAAACGCAAAATGTCCCAGAGGAAAAATCGCGGATATTTCAAAAGAAAGCTCGAAAGTCAGGATTCTCGTCATTCCCACAAACGAGGAGCTTGTCATAGCGAAAGAGACCAAACGTGTTGCGAAAATATAGTCGAAATCGTTTGACAAAAACTTTTTCACACTCTATAATAGTTTATCGTGAACTAAAACTATGTAAGTCAACGGGAGGCGAAAGATATGGCAGTACCTAAAAGAAAAACTTCTAAGCAGAGAAAGCACACCAGAGCGGCTAATTGGAAAATCAGCGCTCCTTCCTTGGTTGAATGCCCTCAATGCCACGAAAAGAAGTTGAACCACAGAGTTTGCAAAAACTGCGGATATTACGACGGGAGAGAAATCGTCGTCGTTTCGGATAAGAAAAACTGATTTCTTTCGTTTCCGCCGGCAGATTTTGATTTTTACGAATGAGCAGACCGCCATCGGTCTGCTTTTTTGTTGCGTGAAACATAGCTCGAATTTGTGAAACATTTTTTATTTTTTGCGCCTATATGATTGTCATAGTACGATTTTTAGGGTATAATCTTTAAACAGAGGATATTTTCCTTTTAAATTTTCAAAATTCGGAGATATATAATGAAGGTTGTAGTGGATATATACGGCGGCGACAACGCGCCAAAAGAAATTGTCAAGGGCTGCGTTCAGGCGCTTAAAGAAAACAGAGGCTTCGATTTGGTGCTTGTGGGTAAGGCAAACGAGATTGCCGACCTGCTCAAAGAGCAGACGGTGGAAATGTCGCGCGTGGAAATAGTGGACGCGCCCGACGTGATAACCAACGACGACGTGCCCACAACGGCGATTAGAACCAAAAAAGAAAGCTCGCTCGTTGTGGCTCTTGACAGAGTAAAAAACGACGAGGAGTGCATAGGAATGGTGTCGGCAGGAAGCACGGGGGCTGTGCTTACCGGTTCTTTTCTCAAAATAGGGAGAATAAAGGGCATTTCCAGACCTGCGCTTGCGCCGCTTCTGCCTACGGTTGACGGAGGAAACGTACTGCTTATCGACTGCGGGGCGAATGTCGACTGCAAGCCCGCCATGCTTGCCCAGTTTGCTCTTATGGGCAACGCGTATGCCAAAGCCATACTCAACAAAGAAAATCCGAGAGTGGCGCTTATGTCAAACGGCACGGAGGACAAAAAGGGCAATGAACTCACCAAAGAAGCTTTCGGGTTGATAAAGGAGCTGCCCGTAAACTTTGTGGGCAACATGGAAGCGCGCGATTTGCTTTCGGGAGATTTCGACGTGGTTGTCTGCGACGGCTTTTGGGGAAATGTCGCGTTGAAGTCCTGCGAGGGCACGGCGGCTATGCTCATGAAGCTTTTGAAAAAGGAAATCATGTCCGGCTTCTTTTCCAAAATTGCGGGAGCGATGCTGAAAAAGAAATTTAAGAATATACAGAAGGTCATGGATTACAACGCCGGCGGAGGAGCGCCTTTTATAGGAGTCGAAAAGCTCGTTATCAAATCTCACGGTTCAAGCAAGGCGAAGTCCATTTGCGGCTCCATAATGCAGGTTGTGAATATGCACAAGGCGGGGCTGATTGAAAAGATTAAAAAGGAGCTTTATGCGACAAACGGAGAGCAGCCTGCAATTACGGGAAATTGAAAAGCGGATAGGTTACGAGTTCAAGGACAAAAGTTTGCCCGAGACCGCTTTTACGCATTCTTCTTACGCCAACGAAAGAAAGCTTCGCAGCAATGAAAACATGGAGTTTTTCGGCGACGCAATTCTTGAATTTTTGGTTTCGGAATACCTGTACAAAAATTTCCCCGACAAAAACGAGGGGGATTTTTCAAGAGCGCGCGCGGCAGTCGTTTCGCGGGACAGCCTTTTTCTCGCAGTGAAGAAAATGGGGCTGGAAGAATTTTTGCTTATCTCCAATGCTCAGGCGCTTGCGACCGAAAATTCCAAAATAAAGCTTTTCGCAAACTTGTTCGAGGCGGTTTTGTGTGCGGTTTATCTGGACGGCGGCTTGTCTGCGGCGGAAAAATTTGTATTTTCCCACTTGAAGCCGTCTTTAAGCGCGGCAGTCGCGGGCGCAGGCTGCGCAAACGATTTCAAGCGTATTCTTTTGGAATACTGTCAGTCCGTCCACACCGAGCCGGAATATACGGAAGAGGAAAAAAGCGGACCTCCGCACAATCCGCGTTATGTTTATGCGGTGAGCGTCAACGGCGAGCTGTTGGGCAGAGGCGAGGGCGCCTCTAAAATTCAGGCGCAGGCGGACGCCGCGGAGCAAGCGCTTAAAAAGCTCGGCATTGATTACAATCTTTTCAACAGAGGCAGCAAGTGAATTTAAAGAAGATAGAGGTTTACGGCTTTAAGTCCTTTGCGGACAAGCTGGAAATGAAATTCGACAAGCCTATTACGGCAATAGTAGGACCCAACGGCTGCGGCAAAAGCAACGTATCGGATGCAATAAGGTGGGTGCTCGGAGAGCAGAGCGCCAGAGTTTTGCGCGGCAAAAGCATGCAGGACCTGATTTTCAGCGGCACCGAAAGACGGAAGTCGATGAGCTATTGCGAGGCGTCTCTGATTTTCGACAACACCAACAGGATTTTTCCGATTGAAATGGACGAAGTAGTCATTTCCAGAAAGCTGTACCGTTCGGGCGAAAGCGAGTATCTTTTGAATCGTCAGAGTTCGAGGCTCAAAGACATATCGGACCTGCTGCGGGACGCGGGACTCGGACGCGAAGGTTATTCGATTGTCGGTCAGGGGCGCATGGACGCTATTCTCAACGCCAAACCCGACGACCGCAGAGCGATATTCGAAGAGGCGCTCGGTATATCCAAATTCAGGGTGCGCAAGGTTGAAACCGAGCGCAAGCTGGAAAAAAACAAGGACAATATGTCCCGTCTGTATGACATTATGACGGAGCTTGACAGACAGCTCGGTCCGTTGAAAAAAAACAGCGAAAATGCAAAAAAGTATTTGCAGCTTGCCGAAGAGCTAAAATATCACGAAATAAACGCTTACATATACGGGTATGACAACGCGAGCTTAAACAAGTCCAAAATTTACGAAAAAATCAAGGGCATAGAGGAAGAACTCAACCTTGCGGAGCTTAAACTCAACGAGTCGAACGCCGATTACGAGCGGCTGCTCGAAGAGTTGAGCAGTCTGGATATGGAAAAGGAGCAGCTTTCCAGAAGAGAGCTGGAAATTTCCGTTCAGCTGGAGCGTCAGTCGGGAGACAACAAGCTTTTGGCGGAGAGAGCCAACCATTTCAGAAACTCATGCAGCGAAACGGAGTATGCGCTGGACGCAAGCGCCACAAAAGCGCAGAGACTGAAAGAGGAAATAGCCGAAACGGAAAAGGAGCTTAAAGAAAAGAAGAAGGCTTACGACGCGTTGACGGAGCAGCTTGCGTCGCTTAACCTGCTTTACTCCGAGGTTTCGGATAAAATCAACAAAAATCAGAATTTTATGCAGAGCGGTCAGGACAAGCTTGTAGGATTTTTGGGGGGGCTTGCCGACGTGAAGAGCGAGGCGGCTTCTTTGTCCGCAGAAAAGCTTACGGCTTTGGCAAGGCTGGAGGAAATCGCGCTTGCCGAAAAAAAGCTTGCCGAAAAGCTTGCCGACGCGGGAGACGCGGAAAAGGAATATTCGCGGCAGTACGAGCTGCTGTGTCAAAAACGGAACGGGCTTGATTCGGATATAGACGAGGCGGCGTCCTGCCTGAAAGATTTTGAAGCGCAATTGTTCGAGCTAAACAAGCGCATTTCCAAGCTGAACGAGGAAAAGACGGTCATGCAGGCGCGCAAAAATATGCTGGATTCGCTGACTGAAAATTTTGAAGGCTATATCAACAGCGTAAAAAGACTTTTAAAGGACGCGCAGCACGACGCTGCTTTGTCCTCTAAAATAGAAGGCGTGGTGGCAAACCTGATAAAGGTTCCGGCGCACCTTGAAACGGCAGTGGAGGCGGCTTTGGGCGGCGCGCTGCAAAACGTCGTCACCCGAAACGAGGATGACGCCAAATTTCTTATAAAATATCTGAAAGACAACAGGTACGGAAGAATTACGTTTTTGCCCGTTACGTCTGTCAAAAGACGTCGTCTTGACAACGACGGCATTCTTAAAGAAAAGGGGTGTCTGGGAGTCGCAGACACGTTGGTTGATTTCGACAAAAAATATTCAAACGTCGTGTCCGGTCTTTTAGGCTCCACCGTTGTGGTGGAAAATATAGATACTGCGGTGAGCCTTGCAAAAAAATACGGCTATTCGCACAGGCTTGTCACCCTCGAGGGCGACATGATTGTTCCGTCAGGCTCGATTTCGGGCGGAAGCAAAAAAGCGGAGTCGGTAAACCTTTTGGGCAACGAAAGGGAATTGAAGGAGCTTGAGAGCAAAATTTCCCGTGTCACTGCGGAAAGGGACGAAAAGGAAGCGTTGAAAAGAGAACTGTCCGAAAAGAGGGACACCCTTTCCGACGCGCTGTCGGAGCTTAGACAGCAAAAGACCGAGACTGCCGTCGAGCTTGCAAAACTGGAAGAAAAACTGTCTAAATCGGGCAGCTTTACGCTTTCGGAAAGAGAACAGCTTAACGAACTCAACGGGGAACGCGAGAGACTTAAAGACAGAGTTAAGGAAATTTCCGAACAGGTTGCGCTGCTCGAACAGGAGATAAAAAAGCTGAGCGATACAAAAGAGGATATGGCGGACAACGTCACCAAATCCCAAACGGAATACAGACAGCTAAAAGAAAAATCCGAAGCTTTGCACGAGGAAATAACGTCCGTCAAGCTGAAAGTAAACTCGATTGTCGCCAATATGCAGCAGGACAACAAGACAATCAACATCGACAAGCTTGCGTTGGAGGAAATCGCATCCGACGACGCCGAAAAGCGTAAGCTTTTGGAAACGTACAGACTGAATATTTCCGACATAGAAAAGCAGCTGAGGGAGAGCGCGGACAACTCGGTGGATATAGGCGAGCTGGAAGAAATAAGAAAACAGCTCAAAGGGCTTGACGGGCGCAAGGCGGAAGTCAACGGCTCGTTCGCCAAAGCGGACGAAATGCGAAAGTATTATACCGAACAGGTGCACAAGCTGGATTCCGACAAACAGCAGGAGGAGTTTAATATCGCGCTGATTGACACCGACCTCGAACAGCTGCAAAAGCGCATAGAGGAGGCGTACGACGTGACCTATTCGGGCGCGTTGCGCTACAAGGACGAGAATTACGACCTTGAAAGCTCCAAAGAAAACATAACCGCACTTCGCAACAAGATTGCGAGACTCGGTCCCGTTTCGGTAAACTCGATAGAGGATTGTCTCGAAACACAGGGGCGCTACGACGAAATCGCCTCGCAGATGGAAGACTTGAAAACGGCGGAAAGCGACCTCAATCAGATATTGCAGGAACTGACGCATGAAATGGTCGTTAGGTTCAACGAGGGCTTTGAGATAATAAACCGCAATTTCGGTTCGGTGTTCAAGGAGCTTTTCGCGGGCGGACACGCGCGCCTGACCATAGAGCAGGACGAAAACAAATCTTCGCTGGACTACGGTATAGAAATCGAAGCGCAACCGCCCGGGAAAAAATTGCAGAATATTTCGCTTTTGTCCGGCGGCGAAAGAAATCTGACTGCGGCGGCTATTTTGTTCGCGATTTTAAAGCTGCGTCCGATGCCTTTCTGCGTGCTGGACGAAATAGAGGCGCCTTTGGACGATGCAAATGCCGAAAGAATAGCATCGTATTTAAGAAAATTTTCTTTGGAAACGCAATTCCTCGTCATCACCCACAAAAAGCCGACTATGGAAAGTGCGGATGTTTTGTACGGTGTGACGATGGAGGAAAAGGGCGTTTCCAAGATGGTTTCGGTTGAATTGACGGAAGCAATAAAGCACACTGCCTGAGGAGGCGGATATGGGATTTTTCAAAAAAATAATCGACGGTCTGAAAAAGACTCAGCAGAACATCGGATTTCAGATAAAAAAACTTTTCAAAGTAGGTATTTTCAACGACGATTTTTACGAGAATCTCGAAGAAATTTTGCTTACAAGCGACGTGGGTGCGCAAGCCACGGAGGAAATTGTTGACAATCTGAAAGAAAAAATCAGGCAGACCAAGACAGTTGACGAAGAAAACGCTACGCGGCTTCTCAAAGAGGCTCTTTCAGATGTGCTCGGAGACGAGCAGTTTCAGACCGATTATCCTTGCGTCATACTTGTTGTAGGCGTCAACGGCGTAGGCAAGACAACCACGATAGGCAAGCTTGCCCGCAATTTTGTCCGAGAAGGCAAAAGCGTGGTTCTTGCCGCCGCGGATACCTTCAGAGCGGCAGCGGGAGAACAGCTTGAAATATGGGCGAAGAGAGCCGATGTAAGAATAATCAAGCACGAGGAAGGCTCCGACCCTGCCGCCGTTGTTTTCGACGCTTTAAGCTCGGCAAAAAGCCGCAAAACCGACGTTGTTATTGTGGACACTGCCGGCAGACTGCACAACAAGAAAAACCTGATGGAGGAGCTGAAAAAAATCGACCGCGTAATAGACAGGGAGTTTCCCGAGGCTGAGCGCAAAAATCTGCTTGTGCTCGACGCAACTACGGGGCAGAATGCTTTGACGCAGGCGGAGCTGTTTGACGAAGCAATCGATTTGGACGGGATTATTCTCACCAAGCTTGACGGCACCGCCAAGGGAGGAGTTGTTTTCGCAATCAAGAGCGAGCTGGATATGCCCGTTTATTTTGTAGGCGTAGGCGAAGGAATAGACGACCTGTTGAAATTCGACGCGCAATCCTTTATTGACGGAATTGTCTGAAAAGTTGCGTCAAAACATTTGACAAGACTTTCGGTTTATATTAAAATGTCAGGGTGTAAAGTATTTTTACTTTACACCTTTTGTTATGGATGCGAAAATAGACGCAATGGAAATCACGAGGCTGAAAGACGTTTACGGCGCGCTGCTTACCGACAGACAGGCTGAAATGCTTTCGTTGTTTTATGATTTCGACAACTCTTTGTCCGAGATTGCCGAGCAATACGGCGTGAGCCGACAGGCGGTAAGGGACGTTATCGAGCGCGCCAAAGTTCAGCTTGCCGAGTTGGAAGTCAAATTGGGCTTTGCAAAAAAAATCGCAGAAACCCTTGAAATTTGCAAAAGGCTGAGAACATCGTATCGGGAGAGAGATGACGCGGCGGCGCTTGCGGAAACGCTCGAAGCCGTCTGGGAGAAAAAGAATGGCATTGTTTTCGGGACTCAGTGAGAGAATAAATCATATTTTTTCCAAGCTGTCCAACCGCGGAGCGCTGACGGAGCTGGAAATAAAGCAGGCCATGCGCGAGGTGCGCGTCGCTTTGCTGGAAGCCGACGTAAACGTGTCCGTTGCGAAGCAGTTTATTGCCGACGTGAGCGAAAAAGCCGTAGGAGAGCAGGTGCTTAAAAGTCTGACTCCTGCGCAGCAGGTGATAAAAATCGTCAACGAGCAGCTTATCGAGCTTATGGGACCGGTGCAGAGCAAGCTCAAGGTTGCGAGCAGGCTTCCTACCGTCATCATGATGTGCGGACTCCAAGGCGCGGGAAAAACCACTATGTGCGGCAAGCTTGCCGTTTACCTCAAAAAACAGGGCAAAAATCCCTTGCTTGTCGGGTGCGATATTTACAGACCTGCGGCAATCGAGCAGTTGAGAGTGGTAAGCGGAAAGGCAAAAGCCGGGTTTTTCGAGATGGGACAAATCAATCCCTCGAAAATCGCCGTCAAGGCTGTGGAATATGCCAAAGCAAACGGTTACGATACGGTTATTCTGGACACGGCGGGACGTCTGCACATCGACGAAAAGCTGATGGCGGAGCTTAAAGACATAACAAAGCACGTGGAAGTCACCGAGACGCTGCTGGTTGTCGACGCCATGACGGGGCAGGATGCGGTCAACGTGGCAAAAACCTTCGACGAACAGTTGGAAATAACGGGCGTCATTATGACAAAGCTTGACGGCGACACGCGCGGGGGCGCAACGCTGTCCATTAAAGCGGTCACGGGCAAGCCGATTAAGTTCTGCGGAATAGGGGAAAAGCCGGAAGACATCGAACCGTTTTATCCCGACAGAATGGCGGGCAGAATTTTGGGGATGGGAGACGTGCTCACCCTTATCGACAAGGCGCAGGAGGCAATCAGTCAGGAAGAGGCGCAGGAAATGGCGAAAAAGCTTCGCGAAGCGAGCTTTGACCTTAACGACTATCTTGCGCAGATGGAAAAGCTTAAAAAAATGGGCAGTGTGAAGGACTTGTTGGCTATGGTTCCCGGCGCGGGAAAGCTGAAAATTTCCGACGACGACGTCAACGAAATCGAGCTTGAAAAAAATAAGGCGATTATCAGGTCCATGACTCCCGCAGAGAGAAGCAATCCCAAAATACTGAATTATCAAAGGCGTCGCAGAATTGCGGCGGGCAGCGGAACTCAGGTGCAGGACGTAAACAAGCTTATAAAACAATTCGAGCAAAGCAAGGACATGATGAAGCGTTTCAGCGGAAAAAGAGGCGCTCGTCTGCCTTTCTGAAATAAATAAAATCAATCAATTAAACTTTCGGAGGAAAAACACAAATGGCAGTAAAAATGAGATTGACAAGATTGGGTGACAAAAAAAGTCCTTTCTATCGCATAGTCGTCGTCGATTCGCGCAAGGCGAGGGACGGTCAGTATGTCGACCTTATCGGCACATACGACCCGCTGTCCGAGCCCGCGACGGTGAAAATCGACGCCGAGAAAGCGAAGAAATGGATAGGAAACGGAGTTCAACCTACCGACACGGTCAGGGCTTTGCTTGTCAAAGAGGGTATTATGGAACCCAAAAAATTCTGTGTGAGAAAACCCAAGCAGGCTCCGCCCGCGCCCAAAGCAAAAGCGGAAGGCGACAATCAGGAAGTCAAAGCGGAATAAAAAATGAAAGAGTTTGTAGAATATCTTGTAAAACGTCTGGTTAAGTATCCCGACGAGGTTTCCGTGGATGTCAGACCCGACGGCGAAGACGGCGAGACAATATACGTTAAGGTTGCCGAGTCAGACGTGGGCAAGGTCATTGGCAGACAGGGAAAGATAATCATGTCGATGCGCACGCTTGTGAAAGCCGCGGCAACCAAGCAGGGCAAAAAATATTCCGTGGAAATCGCAGACGGCAAAAGCGGCAAAGCTTGAATATGAAAATTCAGGTAGGAAAAATAGTCAAAGCGCAGGGGATTAAAGGGGAAGTCAAATTGGCTTCCCTGATTGACAATACGGAAAATTTTAAAAATTTCCGTTACCTTTATCTCAATGAGCAACGCACCGGAGTGGTTTCGGTCAGAACGGACGGAAATTTTGTGTATGTCCGTTTTTCGACGGTAACGGACAGAAACGCTGCGGAGGGACTGAGAGGATTGGGCGTGTTTGCGGACAAAGAGCAGCTCCCGCTTGAAGAGGGACGTTTTTTCATTGACGAGCTGATAGGTTGTTCGGTAAGGCTCAACGACGGCACTTTTGTCGGCGTTCTCGACGAAATTTTGCAGAACGGAAGCGCGGATGTGTACGTTGCGGTAAAGGACGGCAAAAAAATTCTGTTTCCGTTTTTAAAGGATTTGACAATAAGAATCGATGTTGACGCAAAAGAAATTCTGCTTGACAAGAAACGTTTTTCAGAGGTAAGCGTAGATGAGAATTGACATTCTTACGCTTTTTCCCGAAATGTTTTCACCGTTGGAATATTCGGTTATCGGTCGCGCAAGACAAAAAGGTATTTTGGAAATCAACATTGTCGATATACGCGACTTTTCCGCCGACAAGCATAAAAAGTGCGACGACTATCCTTTCGGCGGCGGAGCGGGTATGGTAATGATGCCTCAGCCCGTACACGATTGCGTCAACGCCGTAGACCCGGACAGGCAAGCGCTGAGAATTTATTTGTCCCCCAAAGGCGAAAAGCTGACGCAGAAAAAGGTGGTGGAGCTTTCCGGGAGGGAGAGATTGCTTTTTCTTTGCGGACATTACGAGGGCGTCGACCAAAGAGTGCTGGATTTGGATTTCGACTGCGAAATTTCCGTAGGAGACTATGTGCTTACGGGAGGCGAGCTGCCCGCTATGACGCTTGCGGACGCCGTTGCGCGTTACGTTCCGGGAGTGCTGGGAAGCGGAGAGTCTACTGCGGAGGAGAGCTTTTCTTCGGGGCTTTTGGAATATCCTCAGTATACGCGTCCGCAAATATTCGAGGGATTGGAAGTGCCCGAAGTGCTTGTTTCGGGACATCACGCCAATGTGGCAAAATGGAGAATGGAACGGCAGCTGGAAATAACCCGTCGCTGCCGCCCCGACCTTTTGAAGGAAGATTGAGTTATGCACATACAGTGGTTTCCGGGACATATGACCAAATCATTGAGAATGATGGAGGAGAGCGTAAAGGTTGTGGACGCAATAGGTTACGTCCTTGACTGCCGTGCTCCTTTTTCTTGTTTCAATCCCGCTTTCGGTCAGTACACGGAAAAAAAGCCGTGCGTATTTCTGTTAAACAAGTCCGACCTTGCCGACGAAAAGACCACCGACAGGTGGCTTGCATATTTTGCTTCAAAGGGAGACAAGGCGATTGCCTTGAACGCAAACGAAAAGGGGTGCGCAAAACAGGTGGTAAAGGCATTCGATTCACTGGAAATGAAAAATGTTTTGCGTTTAAGACAAAAAGGAGTAGTCAGACCCGTCAGGATAATGATTATCGGCGTGCCCAATTCAGGTAAATCAAGCATCATAAATCTTTTGAGCGGCAGGAAAAGCGCCGTTACGGGAAACAAGCCGGGCGTGACGCGGGGAAAGCAATGGATTCGTCTCGGCGACGGCTTGGAGCTGCTTGATACGCCGGGCACGTTGTGGTCAAGATTCGAGAACCAATGCGTTGCGCAGAATCTGTTTTTTATCGGAAGCATAAGCGACAATGTCGTGGATTTGTGCGAGGGGGGACAAGCCCTTCTCGACAGGCTCACAGAGGTGGCTCCCGACGCTTTGAAAAACCGTTACAAATTGACGGACGGGGATTTGAGAGACGAAGGATTGATGGATAAAATTTGTATCAAGCGCGGCTGTCTAAACAAGGGAGAGCCTGACAGGGAAAGATGCGCCGCCGCGATTATCGACGATTTCAGAAAAGGAAGAATGGGGCGCGTGTCTCTGGAAGCGCCGCAAGCGGAAGATGAAGCTTAAACTCGATTACGAAAGAAAATTTATCGCTCAGGGCAAAGCTTTTATTGCCGGAGTGGACGAAGCGGGCAGAGGCCCGCTTGCCGGTCCCGTTGTGGCCGCGTGCGCGGTTATGCCTTTGCGGGAAGAGCAGCTGATTGACGGCGTGGACGACAGCAAGCTTTTGTCGGAATCCAAACGCGAGGAATTGTTTGAAATAATCAGAGAAAGGGCAATAGAATATACTATTTCTGTAATAGATAATCGGGAGATTGACAAAATAAACATACTTAACGCTACCAAACAGTGTATGAATCGCTGTCTCCAACAGCTTAAAGCGCGCAGCGATATTGTCCTTGTCGACGCCGTCAAGTTGGAAAATCCGCCTTTTGATACCCTGCCGATAATTCACGGGGACGCGCTTAGCTACTCCATTGCGGCGGCAAGCATATTAGCCAAGGTTTTTAGGGACAGACTGATGAGAGAGTACGACAGCCAATATCCCGAGTACGGCTTTGCAAGACACAAGGGATACGGAACGAAAGCGCATATAGAGGCGCTCAAAAAATACGGCGCGTGTCCGCTGCACAGAAAAACCTTTATCCGCAATTTCGTGAAAACAGATGAATACTAAAATATCGGGACGCAAAGGCGAAGACGCGGCGGCAGCATATCTTAAAAAGAAAAAATACAAAATTTTAAACAGAAACTATGTCGCGGTCGGCGGTGAAATAGATATAATTGCGCGCGACAAAAACTTTATCGTTTTCGTCGAGGTTAAGTACAGAAAAAATCTTCTTTTTGAAATTCCCGCCGAAGCAGTCGATTTGTATAAGCGCAGAAAGATAGTGCGCACCGCAAAGATGTATCTTGCCGTAAACAATCTTACCACGTCGCCGTGCCGTTTCGATATTGTTGAGGTTGTAGGCGAAGGCGACAAAATGCTGATAAATCATTTGGAAAACGCTTTCGAGGACGAGTAAATTTTCCGAAAAGGCAGCGGAAACAAAATTTTTATGTTTTTTGCTTAAAACGCTTGAAAAATCAGTCAATATGTGCTATTATTGATTGGTGACTTCGGACGTTCCAATGGCAAAGACTTGCGTATGAACGTTTAGTTAACTATTTTTTAGGAGGAAAAGTCAAATGGACATCATCAAAGCAATCGAGCAGGAAAATCTCAATCCCAACGCGCCTGTTTTTTCCGTCGGAGACACGGTCAAGGTTTTCTTTAAGGTTATCGAAGGAAACAAGGAGAGGATTCAGGCGTACGAGGGAATAGTTATTGCCCGCAAGCACGGAGGACTCAGAGAAACATTTACCGTGCGCCGCATTTCAAGCGGTATAGGCGTGGAAAGAACCTTCCCCGTACACAGTCCCAAAATCGACAAGGTCGAGGTTTTAAGACGCGGACGCGTGAGACGTGCAAAGCTGTATTATCTGCGCAAACGCACGGGCAAGGCTGCGAAAATAAAAGAAACCGTTTAATAAAAACAAGCTGTCCCTATGCGGACGGCTTTTCTTTTATCGCGACAATGCCCGCGCGAAAAAATCGATTTTATATGCCTTGATTTGCTTGTATATTTGAAAAAATTTCTTTAAAATAAAAAATCAAGGAAACGGAGGGTTTTACAAATGCTGGCAAAACTGATGAGTTTCGGACTCAACGGACTTAACGGATATCCCATAAACGTAGAGGTCGATATGCACACGGGCGTTCCTGCCTGCGACATTGTCGGTCTTGCCGACACGGCGGTGAAGGAAGCCAAGGAAAGAGTACGTCTTGCAATCAGAAATTCGGGCTTTGGGTTTCCGATTGGCAAGATTGTGGTAAATCTTGCGCCGGCGGATACAAAAAAAGAGGGCTCGCTTTACGACCTTGCAATGGCGATAGGTATGCTTGCCGCATCCGAGCAGCTGTCTTGTTCGAGATTGAAAAATAAAATCTTTCTCGGAGAGCTGTCTCTCGACGGCGAGCTTCGCCGTGTAAACGGCATTCTTCCCATTATCATTTCGGCAAAGCAGCAGGGCTACGACAACATAATCATACCTTACGGAAACAAGGAAGAAGCGCAATATATCGAGGGACTCAATATTTACGCCGCGCATTCTCTGACGGAGGTTTACGCTTATCTTTCGGGCGCGGAAGAATTGGAGCGTCTGGAAATCAAATCGTGGAATTTCGGAGGCGAATTCGACGAGTCGCAGGACATAAAATACATAAAAGGTCAGTTTGCGGCAAAAAGAGCGATGGAGGTTGCCGTCGCAGGCGGTCATAATATATTGTTGATAGGACCTCCCGGCGCGGGTAAGACCATGCTTGCAAGAGCCGTACCCTCCATTATGCCCGACCTGAGCTTTGCCGAAGCTCTCGAAATAGCAAAAATCCACAGCGTGGCAGGCAAGCTGGACGGCTTCGTTTATTCAAGACCGTTCAGGTCGCCGCATCACACCGCGACCATGCCCGCAGTTACGGGCGGCGGCGCAAAGGCGAGACCGGGAGAGGTGAGTCTTGCGCACAACGGAGTTTTGTTCCTCGACGAGCTGCCGGAGTATCAGCGCAATTTGCTTGAAACGCTAAGACAGCCTTTGGAGGACAAAGAGATTACCGTTACGCGTTCCGCGCATACGGTGACATATCCCGCAAATTTCATGCTTATAGCAAGCATGAACCCGTGTCCGTGCGGAAATTACGGCAGTGCAACTCAGGAATGCACCTGCTCGGCAATGCAGATACACAATTATCTTTCCAAGCTCAGCGGCCCGTTGATGGACAGGATTGACATACACGTAGAGGTGGACAGCATTTCCTATGAAGATTTAAGAGACGAATCGCTTTCCGAAGACTCGGCTTCGGTGAGGGCGCGCGTAAACGCCGCAAGAGAGCTTCAGAAGGTGCGATACGCTTCGGCAGGCATTTATTCCAACGCTCAGATGAACAACGCGCAGATAAAGGAATTTTGCCGCATTGACGACGAAAGCGCCGCGCTAATCAAAACTTCCTTTGAAAAATTCAGGATGAGCGCGAGAGCTTACAACCGCATATTGAAGGTGGCGAGAACTATCGCGGATTTGGAGGCCTGCGAAAAAATTTCTTCCGCGCACGTAGCGGAAGCGATTCAATACAGAACGCTGGACAAGAAGTACAATGTCTGAGAAAAAAGCAAGCAATCTGACAAAAATGTGTCTGGGGCTGAGTTATCTCGAGCCGGGCTCTCCGCTTAAAGCCTACGCGCTAATCAAAGAATGCGACAAAGAACCCGAGCTGCTTTGGAAGCGTCCCGACGCGCTCAGGGATAAAATCGTGACTTTGTTTGACGAAAGCTTTTTTTCCAAGATAAAATTCGTGCTTTCGGAAGAATTTTTCGAATACATCGACAGAGAGCTGACTGCCTTTGGAATCAAAGCCGTAACTTATTTCGACAGGGATTATCCCGATTTTTTCAGAGAAATGCCCGACCCGCCGCTGACCTTGTTCTGTCGCGGCGACACGGCGCTGCTGAAAAAAACTCCTGCTCTTGCCGTTGTCGGCACGAGAAAAAACACTTCTTACGGCAGAAGGGTTACCGAGCATTTTGTCGGGGAGCTTGCAAACGATTTTGTTATAGTAAGCGGACTTGCTCTCGGCATTGACTCTCTTGCGCACAGAACGGCTTTGGCAAAGAAGGGGAAAACCGTCGCCGTATTGGGAGGCGGTCTAAACAACGTGTATCCTTACGTCAACAAGGGACTTGCGCAGGAAATAGCCGAAAACGGAGGACTCGTTTTCAGCGAGTTCAAACCGTCGGCGGAGTCGAGCGCTTTTCAGTTTCCCATGAGAAACAGACTGATTGCCGCTCTTAGCGACGGAGTGCTGCTTGTCGAGGCAGGCATGAAAAGCGGTGCCTTCGGCACCATCGATTTTGCGACGGAAATGGGAAAGCATCTGTTTGTGGTTCCGGGGGAGATTTACAATTTCGCTTCAGGAGGGGCGAATGAAATTATAAAAAGCTATCCCGGCTGTATGGTTACGGCGCCGGAGGAAATAAGAACGCGGTTTCTGCTTGAAAAATTTCGCGGAACCAAAGGAAAAAAAGCCGTGCAGCTTTCTGAAAACGAACAGCTTGTGGTGGAGCTGCTCAAAACGGACAGGCTTCATTTCAACGAACTGTTGTCAAGGAGCAAAATCAAAACCGGAGAATTGAGTTATCTGCTTTCCGTGCTTGAACTCAAAGGACTGATAACTAAGCTTCCGGGCAACAATTATCAACTTGATGCGGAGGCATTTTTATGAAATTAGTCATCGTGGAATCTCCCGCGAAAGCTAAAACGATAGAAAAATATCTTGGCAGGGATTATATTGTGGACGCATCGGGCGGACACGTGCGCGATTTGCCGGAAAAGGCAATCGGCATAGACGTAAAAAACAATTTCAAGCCCGAATACGTGATTTATCCCAAAAAGCAGGATGTAGTCAGACGGCTTGCGGGCTTGTCCAAAAAAGCCGAGAAGGTTTATCTCGCAACCGACCCGGACAGGGAGGGAGAAGCCATTTCCTGGCATTTGATGAACGCTTTGGGGCTTGACGACAATTACAGCCGCATAATGTTCAACGAGATTTCCAAGCGCGCGGTGAACGAGGCTATCGAAAAACCCGGCAAAATCAATATGGACCTCGTGAACGCGCAGCAGGCGCGCCGCATACTTGACAGATTGGTGGGCTATGAGCTGTCTCCCGTGCTTTGCAAAAAAATTCAGGGCAAGCTGTCTGCGGGGCGGGTGCAATCCGCCGCCTTAAAACTCATAGTAGACAGGGACAGGGAAATAAAATCCTTCGTAAAAGAGGAATATTGGAGCGTTACCGCTTTTCTTAAAAAGCTGACAGGAAGCGATATTGTTTTTAAAGCCGTTCTGGAATCCAAGTGCGGCAAAAAAATCAAGCTGGAAAACAAGGAAAAGACGGACGCCGTTTTAAAAGAGCTTGAAGGAAAGGATTACACAGTCGAAAGCGTTAAAAAGAGTGTGACCTACGGGAATCCTCCTCCTCCCTTTACCACAAGCACGTTGCAGCAGGAGTCGTCAACAAAGCTGGGAATGGCGTCAAACGTGACCATGCAGATTGCGCAGCAGCTGTACGAGGGGCTGGATTTGACGGGACTCGGACACATTGCGCTGGTTACTTATATCAGAACAGACTCTACTCGGGTGTCTGCCGAGGCGACGGCGAAAGCGCGGGAAACGCTTGCCGAGAAATACGGCGAAAAATATGTTCCGCAAAAACCTAACATATACAAAAGTCGCAAAAACAGTCAGGACGCGCACGAGGCCATACGTCCGATAAATTTGGAGCTTACTCCCGAAAGTCTCAAAGACAAGCTGCAAAGAAACCAATACCGTCTTTACAAGCTTATCTATGAAAGATTTCTGGCTTCGCAGGCGGCGAAAGCCGTTTACGACAGCGTAAACGTGACGATAAAAAACGGAGACTACGCTTTTAAAAGCACGGGAAAAACCATGACGTTTGACGGCTACACGCGTATTTATGCCGCTGCGCCGAAAGAGGAAGCGGGAGAGGACAACGAAAAAATTCCGCCTCTTGCAGACGGCGAAAAGCTTGAACTGTCAAAACTCAGTCCCGAACAGAAATTTACCAAACCGCCCGCGAAATATACGGAGGCGAGTCTAATCAAACTGCTCGAAGACAAGGGGATAGGGCGCCCCAGCACTTTTGCAACCATACTGTCGACCTTGTACAAGCGCGAGTATATAAAAAAGGACGGAAAAAGCCTTGAACCTACCGAGCTGGGGGAGCTGGTCACGGTTTATCTCGAAAAATATTTCAACGATATCGTGGACGCCAAATTTACTGCACGCATGGAGGAGGGACTCGACAAAATAGAAGAGGAAGGCGCGGACTGGCACAAAATTCTGAACGATTTTTATCCTCCGTTCAGGGAAAAAATCAAAGAAGCGTTGAGCGGCGCCAAAATGGACGTAGCCGACGAGCCGAGCGACGTAAAATGCGAAAAATGCGGCGCGATGATGGTTTTTAAACGCGGTCCTTACGGCAAGTATCTTTCGTGCCCCGAATGCAAAACCAACAAGAGTTTGAAAAGCAGGGGGGAGGAAAAAGTCTCCGACGTCAGATGCGAAAAATGCGGCGCGATGATGGTGGAGAAAAGCGGCAAATACGGAAAATATCTTGCCTGCCCCAATTATCCTTCCTGTAAAAACATAAAATCCGTGCAGGAGGTCGTCGCCGTTTGTCCCAAGTGCGGAGGCGACGTAGTAAAAAGATTTTCCAAAACAGGCAGGATTTTCTACGGCTGCGCAAAATATCCCGAATGCGATTTTGTCAGCTGGGACGTGCCCGCCCCGATAAAGTGCGAAAAATGCGGCGGAGCTATGGTAATAAAGGAAGGAAAGACAAAAACGGTATACAAATGTATGGATAAAAACTGCGGATTCACCGCGGATGCGGAGAAAAAATGAAAGCTACGGTTTTCGGTGCGGGGCTTGCCGGCTGCGAAGCGGCTTATCAGCTGCTAAAAAGGGGAGTAGAGGTCACGCTTGTAGAAATGAAACCGCTTAAAAAATCTCCCGCGCACCGTATGGACGGCTTTGCGGAGCTGGTATGCAGCAATTCTTTGAAGTCGGATTCCTTAACCGGCGCGTCGGGCGTTTTGAAAGCGGAGCTGAGAAAGCTTGACAGTCTGCTTATCAGATGCGCGGACAAAACCTCCGTACCAGCGGGAGGAGCGTTAGCTGTTGACAGATACGCTTTTTCCGACTGCGTTACGGCGGAGCTTAAAAAATTTCCGAATCTGAAAACGGAGTACCGCGTTGCGGACAGAGTCGCGGACGGAATAAATATAATCGCAACGGGACCTTTGACCGACGAGCTGTTTCTCGAGGAGATTAAAAGGCTTTGCGGCAGGGATTTTCTTTATTTTTTCGACGCGGCGGCGCCGATAGTGACGGCTGAAAGCGTCGACAAAAGCAAATCTTTTGTTTCAAGCAGGTACGACAAGGGCACTGCGGATTACGTGAATTGTCCTTTGACGCGTGAGGAGTTTTCGGATTTTTACCGCGAGCTTACAAACGCGGAAACGGTAAAGCTCAGAGATTTTGAAAATTCCGCCGTTTTTGAAGGCTGCATGCCGATAGAAATTATGGCGGCGCGAGGCGTGGACACCATTCGTTTCGGTCCCATGAAGCCTGTGGGGTTGACAGACCCCCGCACGGGCAAAAGACCTTTCGCCGTGCTGCAATTGCGCAAGGAAAACGCCGAGGGCAGCCTTCTCAATCTTGTGGGCTTTCAGACTCATCTGACTTTCGGGGAGCAAAAAAGAGTTTTTTCCCTCATACCCGCGCTGAAAAATGCGGAGTTTGTCAGATACGGAGTCATGCACAAGAATATATTTATAAATTCTCCCGCTCTGCTTGATTGTGATTTCAGTATGAAATCCAAACCCGAAATCTTCTTTGCGGGACAGATAAGCGGAGTGGAAGGATACGTCGAAAGCATAGCCGGCGGACTCATGTGCGGCGTCAACGCGTTTCGCAGGCTTAAAGGCAAGGCGCCGATAAAACCCGACGGAGCCACGCTGTGCGGCGCGCTTGCGCTTTATGTATCCTCTCCAAACGAGTGTTTTCAGCCGATGAATGCAAACTTCGGCATTTTAAAGCCGCTCGGAGAGGAAATCAGGGACAAAGCAAAGAAAAAAGAGGCCTATGCCCTGCGGGCTTTGGCTCACACCGATAAAATTTTAACGGAGGTTTCAGATGGATAACGACAGAGTTTTTGCCGATTATATAAAAGGCACTACTATATGCGCCGTCAAAAAAGACGGCAGGATTGCCGTCGCCGGCGACGGACAGGTAACTCAGGGGCAAAGCACGGTGTTGAAGGGCAACGCTGTCAAGGTGAGACGCATTTACGACGGCAAGGTCGTGGTGGGTTTTGCGGGTACGGTGGCGGACGCCTTTACGCTGTCGGAAAAATTCGAAGCAATGCTCAACAAGTACAGCGGAAATTTAACCCGAAGCGCCGTGGAGCTTGCACAGCTTTGGAGAAGCGACAAAATTATGCACAAGCTGGAAGCCATGATGATTGTGGCGGACAAAAACGATTTTCTGATAGTCAGCGGCAGCGGCGACGTGATAGAACCCGAGCCTGACGGAGTTTGCGCAATCGGCAGCGGCGGCAATTACGCTTTGGCGGCTGCGAAAGCTCTTGTAAAGGAAACAAAGCTTCCCGCGGAGGAAATAGTAAAAAAAGCTTTGTTGATTGCAAGCGAAATATGTATTTTTACCAATTCCAATCTGACGGTGGAGGTGCTTTGACATGGAATTGACTCCGAGACAAATAGTAAACGAGTTGGATAAATATATAATCGGTCAGACCGAGGCAAAAAAGGTCGTGGCGGTGGCGTTGCGCAACCGGTACAGACGCAGCAGGCTTAGCGCGCACGACAAAGAGGAAATAACGCCTAAAAACATTATTCTCAAAGGTCCGACCGGCGTAGGCAAGACCGAAATTGCGAGAAGACTTGCAAAGCTTGTCAAAGCGCCTTTTCTTAAAGTAGAGGCCACCAAATACACAGAGGTCGGTTATGTCGGACGGGACGTGGAAAGCATGGTGAGAGACCTCGTAGAGGTTGCCATACGCCTTGTCAAGGACGAAAGGTTCAGAGAGGTTCAGGACAAAGCCACGTCGGCGGCAGTGGACAAAATTGCCGAGCTTTTGCTCAAAAACAAGGACGCTCTGCCCGAGGGGATTGCAAAGGAAACGGTAAAAGACGAGATACTTTCGCACAATCTCGACCATTTGACCGTTGAAATAGACGTGCGCGAGGCGCCTAAAAGCATTGACGTCGGTATGGGCGGCGGGGAAATCAATATCGGCAATATTTTCGGCGATATGATGCCCAAAAGATACAAAAAACGCAAGCTTGCGGTCAGAGACGCCATGAAAATTCTCGTTGACGAGGAGGCAGACAAGCTGATTGACAGCGAAAACGTAAACACCGAAGCCATAAGGCGCGCCGAAAACGACGGAATTATATTCATCGACGAAATAGACAAAATTGCAGGAGGCGCCAATCACAACGGTCCCGACGTGTCGAGAGAGGGCGTTCAGAGGGATATTCTTCCGATTGTAGAGGGATGCACCGTCAACACCAAATACGGAAGCATAAAAACGGATTATATTTTGTTTGTCGCAAGCGGAGCCTTTCATATAAGCAGCGTCAGCGACCTCATACCCGAATTGCAGGGGCGTTTCCCCGTTGTGGTCGAGCTTAACAGTCTCAACAAGGAGGATTTCGTAAAAATTCTCACCGAACCCGAGAACGCGGTAACCGTTCAATACCAAAAGCTGCTTGCGGTAGACAACATAGAGCTGTGCTTTACTCCCGACGGAATAGACGAAATCGCGGGCGTTGCTGTCGACCTGAACACGACGCAGGAGGATATAGGCGCGCGCAGACTTCAAGCGCTTTTGGAGCATTTGCTCGAAGAGGTTTCCTTCAATGTGGACAACGGCGGAGAAAAGGTTAAGGTCACGGTTGACAAAAAATTTGTGAAAGACAATCTGACTAAGGAAACAATAGCTCAGAATCTCAGAAAATATATACTTTAAGGAAAAAATTATGTCGGACTTTTTGAACGGACTGAAAAGAACGGATATGTGCGGCAGCTTGAGAAGCGGCGATATCGGCAGACAAGTAACGATAATGGGCTGGGTTGTGCGCAGGCGCGACCTCGGCAACCTTATTTTTGTGCAGGTAAGGGACAAAACGGGCGTTGTGCAGGCTGTTTTCGATTCATCGGAGACCGAAAAGGCGCTGTTTGACAAGGCTTTTTCCCTGCGTCAGGAGTATGTCGTCGCCGTCGGCGGCGTCGTCAGGGCGCGCGTGGGCGACAACGTAAACAAAAATATGGAAACCGGCGACATAGAAATTGTTGCGGACAGTCTTAAAATACTTTCCGAAGCGGATACGCCTCCGTTTGCCGTCGGAGACGAATCGGCAAACGAAGCGTTGAGATTGAAGTACCGTTATCTCGATTTGAGACGCGAAAAGCTTCAGGATATTTTGAGTATGCGTTCTAAGCTCAACAAAACTATACGTGAGTATATGTACGCGCAAGGCTTTACCGAAGTGGAAACGCCCATGCTCGGCAAATCCACGCCGGAGGGCGCAAGAGACTACCTTGTGCCGAGCCGCGTCCATCACGGAAAATTTTACGCATTGCCTCAGTCTCCCCAGCTTTACAAGCAGCTGCTTATGATAGGCGGCACCGACAGATATTTTCAGATTGCTCGTTGTTTCAGGGACGAGGATTTGCGCGCGAACAGACAGCCTGAATTTACCCAGCTTGACGTCGAAATGTCGTTTATGGACAGGGAAGACGACGTTATGGGCATGATGGAAGGGCTTTTTGAAAAGATATTCCGCGAAATCAAGGGTATTGAAATAAGCCTGCCGTTAAGGCGCATAACCTACGCGGAGGCTATGACAAGATACGGCTCCGACGCGCCGGATACGCGTTTCGGCATGGAGATAAACGACCTTTCGGACACAGTGAAAAACAGCGGCTTCGCTGTCTTTGACGGAGCGCTTAACGCGGGCGGAAAGGTCAGGGCGATTGTTTTAAAGGACAGGGAGTCGGCTTTGTCGAGAAAAGAGCTTGACAAGCTTGCCGATTTGGCAAAAACATACAAGGCGAAAGGTCTCGCATGGCTCGGAATTGGCTCCGAAGGGCTGCGCAGCAGCTTTGCGTCGAAAATTTCCGCACAGCTCGTTGACGAGATCGCGAAAAAGCTCGAACTGAAAAAGGGAGATATGGCATTTTTTGTCGCGGACGCGGACGATTACGTCGTGTGCACAGCGTTGGGCGCAGTGAGAAAAGAGCTTGCGGCTAGGTTCGACCTGATAGACAAAAACCGCTACGATTTGCTTTGGGTGGTTGATTTTCCTCTATTCGAGTACAGTGAGGAGGAAGGACGCTACGTTGCCATGCACCATCCTTTCACAAGCCCCAAGGACGAGGACTTGCCTTTTATGGAAAGCGAGCCGTCCAGGGTGCGCGCCAAGGCTTACGATATAGTTATTAACGGTCAGGAGGCGGGCGGAGGCAGCCTCAGGATTTACAAAAAGGAAATTCAGAACCTGATGTTCAAAACTCTGGGCTTTTCGCAGGAGCAAATAGAAAACAGATTCGGATTTTTCGTAAACGCTTTCAATTTCGGCACGCCGCCGCACGGAGGCATCGCTCTAGGGCTTGACAGGTTTGCAATGCTTCTTGCCAATACGGACAATATAAAAGACGTGATAGCCTTTCCCAAGGTGCAGAATGCAAGCTGCCTTATGACCGAAGCTCCCGGAGTGGTGGAGAACAGACAGCTTGAAGAGCTTGCAATCGAATTAAAAGACGTTGAAGAAGGTTGACAACCGAAAATTAAAAATATACAATGGGATTGACGATATGACCGAACAGGGAAAGGTGATAAAAATCGAAAAAAACGAGGCGGTTGTCAGAGTTCAGCGCAAATCCGCCTGCGCCTCCTGCGGAATGTGCGCAATGAAGCCCAAGGACAGTCACATAGACGTCAGGGTTGAAAACGCGCTTGACGCAAAGGAAGGCGACCTCGTTCAAATAAAGCTGGAAAGCGGTTCGGTGGCTAAAATTTCATTGCTTGTCTATATTCTGCCTCTTGCGCTTGCGGTGGCGGGTATGCTGACGGGCATATTTTGCCGTCTTCCCGACTGGGCAAATCTTGTCCTCTTTGCGGGGCTGCTTGCCGTCGGTTTTATTATCGTTTTTCTTTTGGACAAAAAAATCGCGAAAAGCAAAAAACTTCAGCCCGTTTTGCTTGCGGTGATACCCGACGGCGAAACAGAGCAGGAAATAAACAAGAACGAAACTATTACGGAGACTTAATCAATGATTGATTTCAAAACCATCAGAAAAACCGACAGCGAAATAGCCGACGTTTACGCAGAGGAGCTTAACCGTCAAAGACGCAACATCGAGCTTATTGCCAGTGAAAATTTCGTTTCGCCGGCAGTTATGGCTGCAATGGGAAGCCACCTGACAAACAAATACGCCGAGGGATATCCGGGCAAAAGATATTACGGCGGATGCGTTTATGTCGACAAGGCGGAAACTCTTGCCATCGAGCGCGCAAAGCAGCTTTTCGGCGCCGAGCACGCCAACGTGCAGCCGCATTGCGGCGCAAACGCCAATATTGCCGTTTATTACGCTTTTTTAAAGCCCGGAGATACCATTCTCGGCATGAATCTGGCGCACGGCGGACATCTGACGCACGGCAGTCCCGTCAATATATCCGGCAATTACTTCAACGTCGTTCCTTACGGGGTGAGCGAGAGCGATTGCAGAATCGATTACGACGCGTTGAGAAAAACGGCGCTCGAATGCAAGCCCAAGCTCATAGTTGCGGGTGCAAGCGCTTATCCGAGAATCATAGATTTTGCAAAATTCCGTGAAATTGCGGACGAAGTCGGGGCTGTTCTCATGGTGGATATGGCGCACATTGCAGGTCTTGTTGCGGCGGGACTGCACCCGAATCCCGTGCCGTATGCCGACGTAGTGACAAGCACCACCCACAAAACGCTGAGAGGTCCGAGAGGCGGGCTTATACTTTGCAAGGAAAAATGGGCTAAACAGATTGACAAGGCTGTTTTCCCCGGTATGCAGGGAGGTCCTCTCATGCACATAATCGCCGCAAAGGCGGTGAGCTTTAAGGAAGCTCTTTCCGACGAGTTTAAAACATATCAGCAGCAGGTTGTTTCAAACGCGCAGGCGCTTGCAAGGTCTCTGACCGACAGCGGCGTAAAGCTTGTTTCGGGCGGCACGGACAATCACCTTATGCTGGTGGATTTGACAAACGACGGAATTACCGGAAAGGAGCTGGAAAAGCTGCTTGACGAGGTTCACATCACCGCCAACAAAAACGGCATTCCTTTCAACAAGGCAAGTCCTTTCATCACANNTCCCTTTCGACAAGGCAAGTCCTTTCATCACAAGCGGTTTGCGTTTGGGAACGCCGAGCGTGACGACGAGGGGCATGAAGGAGCCTGAGATGAAGATTATCGGAGAAGTGATTGCCGATGTAATCAAACGAAGGGAAGACGCTCTTGACGAAAGCAGGGAAAAGGTTCTTGCGCTCACCGAGAAATTTCCTCTTTATGCAAACGATATAATAGAATAAGCTTTTTAAAGGCAGACAGAAAGGTCTGCCTTTTGAATTGTAAAAAAACTGTACCGTCAAAAAGGCGATTGGACGAAATTTTTTGTATCGATATCAAATCGTTTGACAATATTATTTAGTGGATTTATACTAAACACAGTAATTTGATAGGAATTGAACGCCATGAAAATGTCAACGAAAGCCCGATACGGCTTGTATGCCTGCGCAAAGCTGGCGCAGGATTACGACAAAGGTTTTATCAGCACAACGGAGCTTGCAAACGCAATTTATGTATCCGACGGCTATTTGGAGCAGATTGTTTCTTTGCTTAAAAAGGAAGGAGTGGTGCTTTCTCAAAGGGGAGCATTCGGCGGCTACAAGCTGTCTGCCCCTCCTTCGGAAATATCCGTGGGCAGAGTTTTGCGCGCGGTGGAGGACAATCTCGAAATTGTGGACTGCCTTTCCAACGGATGCAGCAACAACAACTGCAATTGCGTCACAAAGGGATTGTGGAGTGATTTGTATCGTCAGATAAACATTTATCTCGATTCCGTATCATTGGCTCAGTTGATAGATACGACGAGAAAAAATCGCGTTTATCTGGACCATGCCGCGACCACTCCGTGCGACGACGACGTTATTGTTGCCATGATGCCGTTCTTCAACGAAAATTTCGGCAATTCGCACAGTCAGCATTCCTTCGGCAGGGACGCGATGAGTGCTGTTGACTCGGCGAGAAAACAGGTTGCCGACGCGCTGGGAGTCAAACCCAATGAAATTTACTTCACGGGTAGCGGTACGGAAGCGGACAACTGGGCTTTGAAGGGCGCGGCGTTTGCGAGAAAGGATAAGGGAAAGCACATTATCGTTTCCGCAATAGAGCATCACGCAATCCTCAATTCCGCCGAATGGCTGAGAAAACAGGGATTTGACGTATCTTATCTCGGGGTCGACGAATACGGAAAGGTTAAAACCGACGCGCTTAAAGAGCTTATGCGCCCCGATACCGTACTGGTCAGCGTCATGCTTGCCAACAACGAAATGGGCACGATACAGCCGATAAAGGAAATTGCCGAAATCGTGCACGGGCGCGGAAGCATACTGCACGTCGACGCGGTGCAGGCATTCGGCGCGCTGCCGGTAAAGCCCAAGGAACTGGGGGCAGATTTGCTTACCGTTTCCGCTCACAAGTTTTACGGTCCCAAGGGCATAGGCGCGCTGTATATAAGAAACGGCCTGCATATCGACAAATTGGTTGTCGGCGGCGGTCAGGAGCGCTCCATGCGCGGCGGCACGACCAATGTGCCCGCGGTTGTTGGCATGGGATATGCGGCTCAAAAAGCCGTTGCCGAGATGGAAAAAAATTCCGCGTATGTCGCGTCGCTGAGGAATAAATTCGTCAAACGCGTTCTGGAAGAAATTCCGTTCGTCAAATACAACGGACACCCGACGGACAGATTGCCGTCAAACGCCAATTTTTCTTTTGAGTTTGTGGAGGGAGAAAGTCTGTTGATGCTGCTTGACCTGGCGGGCATAGCAGTTTCCAGCGGCTCGGCGTGTTCAAGCGGTTCTTTGGACCCGTCCCACGTTCTGCTCGCAATGAACGTAGACATTGTGCTTGCGCACGGTTCAATCAGGTTTTCTTTCGGAAAGCACAACACGGAAGCGCAGGTGGATTACGTCGTTGACAAATTGAAGGAAATAGTCGAAAGGCTGAGAAAAATGTCGCCTTTGTTTTCACTCAAAGAAGGAGAAATAAGAAATGTATAATCAGAAAGTTATGGATGTTTTTGCAAATCCGCACAATGTAGGCGTGATTGAAAACGCCGACGGCGAAGGCGTTGTGGGCAATCCCACCTGCGGCGACATCATGAAAATCACGCTCAAAATCGAAAACGACAGAATAGTGGACGCCAAATTTCAGACATTCGGCTGCACCGCCGCCATTGCCACAAGCAGCACTGCAACCGATATGATTATCGGCAAAACGCTTGACGAGGCGTTGAAAATAACCAACGCGCAGGTCGTGGAGGAGCTTGAGGGGCTTCCGCCGCAGAAGCTTCATTGCTCGGTGCTTGCGGAAGAGGCTATAAAAAAAGCAGTCGAGGATTACAAAGCCAAGCAGAATGCCTGAATGGAATAATATGGCAGATTTGTGCCGTTTAAAAACGCGCTTTCTCCAAAAACTAATACAAGGAGGAGGTGTAACGCAATGAAGGTAAGTTCTTTCTTGGCGGTGCTTACGTTGGGCGCCGTTGCAGGCGTGATGATGTCGGAGTACAGTCCCGAAATCAAGAAAATGCTCAAAAAAGGCAAGCAGCAGCTTGGCGGCAACTGAATCCGACAAAAAGGAAGGCTGAAATCGGCTTTCCTTTTTTAGTATAAAAGAATTGTGTTATGCGGGATTTTCTGTTACAATACTAAAAGGTGAAAAAATGGGCAGAATTGTGGCGTTGGATGTGGGCGACGCCCGCATAGGAATTGCGGTGTCCGACCCCATGAAAATAGTTGCCAATCCTTTAAACACGCTTTTCAGAAAAAAAACGGACGAGGATTTTGAAGAAATAGCGCGTATCGTCAGAGAGCAGGACGCCGAGCTTGTCGTTTGCGGACTGCCCAAAAGCATGAACAATCAGGAAAATGCGCAGACGGCAAAGACAAGGGAGTTTGCGGAAAAGCTGAAAAGCTATATTTCGGTGCCCGTTAAATTTTTCGACGAGCGACTTACGACGGTGTCGGCGGAGCGCGCTCTTATCGAGGGCGGAGTGCGGCGCGAAGACAGAAAAAACGTCATCGACAAGGTGGCGGCGACAATGATATTGCAAAATTATCTGGCTTATATAAATTGAGCCGATGTTTATTTAATCGGAGGTATATAATGAACGAAGAAAAAATCGATGTCAACGGTCTGGACGAAGACCTGGTTGTTCTTACGACCGACGACGGAGTGGAACACAATTTTTATCACGTGGCGACGGTTGACTACAAAAACGAGTGGTACGTTTTCTTTCAGCCGGCGGAGGAAATTCCCGACATCGACGACGACGAGGTGGTGATTTTCCGTCTTGAAGAGGATGAAAACGGAGAGGATTTGTTTGTGCCAATAGAGGACGAAAATCTCCTCAACGAGGTTTATGAGGAGTATGTCCGTATGGCGGAGGAAGAGGACGAGTGCGGCTGCGGTTGCGGCTGCCACGAGGACGGCTGCGACTGCGAAGCAGAGGAAAATCAGGACGCCTGCCGCTGCCGCGACGGCAAATGCGATTGTTCGGGAAATTGACAGAGAGGGACGGTTTACCGTCCCTTTTTGACGGGCGGAAACGGCAGCAATTTTTTTTGCGCTAATTGGTTTTAATCGTTTGCCAATTGAAGAGCCTTGTGGTATAATGTGCAAGGTTTATTACGCACCCGCGTCTGTCCTGCGGTTGTGCCTTTTGAAAGGTAAAAGCGGGAGCTATGGAGCGGGGAGGAAACTAAAACAAAAAAGGAGAAGAACAAAAAATGGCAGTGGTTTCTATGAAACAGCTTCTGGAAGCGGGCGTTCATTTCGGACACCAGACCAGAAGATGGAATCCCAAAATGAAAAAGTACATCTACTCGGCAAGGAACGATATTCATATTATCGACCTGCAACAGACCGTACAGCTTGCCGAAGAAGCTTACAATTTTGTGCGCGAAATTGCGGCGGAGGGCAAATCCGTTTTGTTTGTCGGCACAAAAAAGCAGGCTCAGGCGGCGATTAAGCAGGAAGCCGAAAGATGCGGGATGTACTATGTCAACAACAGATGGCTCGGAGGCACTCTTACCAACTTCAAAACCATCAAAACGAGAATCGAGCGTCTGAACAAAATCAATCAGATGGAAAAAATGGGCGAGTTCGACCTGCTTCCCAAAAAAGAGGTTGCCGGACTCAGAGCCGAGAGGGACAAGCTTGAAGCCAATCTCGGCGGTATCAAGGATATGAAAACCATGCCGGGCTGTATGTTCGTTGTGGACCCCAAGAAAGAAGCGATAGCGGTTGCCGAGGCGCGCAAGATGGGCATTCCCATTGTTGCTACCGTGGACACCAACTGCGACCCTGACGAGGTTGACGTGGTTATACCGGGCAACGACGACGCCATAGGCGCTGTCAAAATCATGGCGGCAATCATTGCAAACGCGGTTATCGAGGCAAAAGAGGGCGTAGTGCTTTCTATAAACACGGAGGAGGTGCTTGCCGAGGCGGCGACTCTCGAAGCTGAAGTTCTCGCGGAGGAAAAAGCCAAAGCGGAATCCAAGCCCAAGAAAAGAAAATACGATGAAAACAAAATAGAGGAAGCCAAAATCGAGGAGCTCAAAAAGCAGGACGAAAAGGCTTTCGTAGCGCAGGAAACAGAGGAAAAGGCGGAAGCCGAATCCGAAGAAAAGGCGGAATAAAGGAGTTTAATTATGGCAAATTTCACTAACGCGGACGTCATGGCTCTTCGTCAAAAGACGGGAGTCGGCATGATGGACTGCAAAAAAGCGCTTGTAGAGACAAACGGAAATATTGACGAGGCTATAAAATATCTCAGAGAAAAGGGTATGGCTACCGCCTCGAAGAAGGCTGACAGAATCGCAGCCGAAGGCATAGTGGACAGCTATATCCACATGGGCGGAAAAATCGGCGTTCTCATAGAGGTAAACTGCGAGACGGATTTCGTTGCGAGAAGCGAACAGTTCGTTGAGCTGGTTCACAATCTGTGTATGCAGATTGCCGCCGCAAAGCCCTTGTATGTCAGAAAGGAAGATGTTGAAGCCGAAAAGCTTGCAGAGGAGAGAGAAATCCTTTTGGCTCAGGCTAAAAACGAGCCTAATCCCAAGCCTGCCGCCGTCATCGAAAAGATGGTAGAGGGCAGAATAAACAAGTATTACAAGGAAGTGTGCCTGCTCGAACAGGATTACGTCAAGGACAGCTCCAAGACGGTTACCGCTTTGATAAACGAAGCCGTCGCCGCTATCGGAGAAAAAATAACGGTCAGAAGATTTGTCCGTTACGAAATGGGCGAGGGGCTTGAAAAGAGACAGGACAACTTTGCGCAGGAAATTCAGGAACAGCTTGAAAGCGTAAAGAAATAATTTAAATTTTATTTTTGCAGTGGGAGCATTTCGATTTATGTTCCCACTTTTGCAAAGCGGAGGTTTTCTTATGCCCGTATACAAGAGAATTTTAATAAAAATCAGCGGGGAAGCACTGGCGGGCGAATCCGGTTTCGGTCTTAGCGACGACAGCATTGCCAATTTGGTCGAACAGATAAAAACGCTTAACTCCGCAGGCGTGGAAATAGGCGTTGTTATCGGCGGCGGAAATTTCTGGAGAGGCAGACAGGGCACGAATATGGACAGGTCTACCGCCGACCATATGGGTATGCTTGCGACGGCGATAAACGCGCTTGCTCTTCAAGACGCTCTCGAACAGAAAGGGGTGCCGACAAGGGTGCAGACGGCGCTTACAATCACGCGCGTGGCGGAGCCTTATATTCTCCGCAAGGCGCTGCGACATCTGGAAAAGGGCAGAGTTGTCATTTTCGGCTGCGGCACCGGCAATCCTTACTTTTCCACCGATACGACGGCCGCTCTGCGCGCGGCGGAAATTCATGCCGAAATTCTGCTTTGCGCCAAAAATATAGACGGCATTTATGATTTTGACCCCAAATTGGTGCCAAACGCCAAAAAATATGATAGAATATCATATATGGAAGTCATAAAGCAAGAGTTGAAAGCGCTTGACACGACAGCGATTTCCATGTGCAAGGAAAACAAAATTCCCATACTCGTTTTTGACGGAAGAAAGCCCTGCGGTATCGTAAACGCAGTTGAAGGCAGAGACGTCGGTACGGTGATTGAGTAAAAAATATAAATGAGGAGATTTGAATTATGGATTATCAACACCCTGCGATAGAACAGCTTTTTCTCGGACTCGAAGAAGGGATTTTCAAGGCTGTGGACTATATGAAGTCGGAATATTCGCTTGTGCGTCCCGGACGCGCAAACCCTAAGCTTCTGGAAAGGATTTACGTCGATTATTACGGTACCAACACTCCCGTGCATCAGATGTCCAACATATCCTCTCCGGAACCGAGACAGCTGGTAATCACGCTTTGGGACAAAAGCATGCTGGGAAAAGTGGAAAAGGCGATTCTTGCCGCCAATATCGGGGTTACGCCCCAAAACGACGGCACGGTCATACGTCTTACCTTTCCCGAATTGACCGAGGAGCGCCGCCGCGAATATGTAAAAAACGCCAAAAAGCTGGCGGAGGACACCAAGGTTGTGGTAAGAAACGCCCGCCGCGACATCATGGACGGTCTTAAAAAAGCCAAAAACGATAAAATCGTGTCGGAAGACAGTATAAAGGATTTCGAGGAAGAGGCTGAAAAAATCGTTTCCAAAGCTATCGAAAACATCGATTCGCTGGCGAAAGAAAAGGAAACGGAAATTATGGCCGTATGATTTCGGACGGGAGCGACAATGAGGCGCTTATCGGTCTTGAAGCAAAGGATTGCTTTGAACTGCTGGACAAAAGAGGCTTGAAATATACCGCCGAAACTTTGACCGACAAAAAAGCCGGAGCTTTTGACAAAGAATTGGTTATTGCGGTCAGAGAAAGGGAAAACTATTTGCATATTATCCTGGGACGGTTTGATTTTTCCGTCCGTAAATGAGAGGTGGCGTATGTCGGCTATTCCTTGTCACGTTGCGTTCATCATGGACGGCAACGGCAGGTGGGCGGTTAAGCGCGGTCTGTCACGTTTGAAGGGACACCGCGAAGGCATAAAAAAGGCGGAGCTTGTCATAGACTATTGTCTGAGACGAGGCATAAAAGTAGTCAGTCTTTTCGTGTTTTCAACCGAAAACTGGAAAAGAGCCGAGCGCGAAGTGGCGGGGCTGTTCAAGCTGGCGTCCCGTTATCTTGACAATATCGCCGATTTTTCAAAAAGAGGAATCAGGGTGGTTGTGTCGGGAGATTTGTCCCGATTGCCCGAGGAGCTTGTCTTAAAGATAAACAAAGCGGAGACGGCAACGTCGTCAAATCGTGTCATGACTTTAAATCTCTGCATCAATTACGGCGGCCGCGCGGAGCTTACGCACGCGGTAAACGAGATTATCCGCAGCGGAAAAAATTCGGTTTCGGAAAAGGAATTGGGAGAATTTATGTATCAGAATCTGCCTGACCCAGACCTCATTGTGCGGACGGGCGGACAGATGCGTCTGAGCAATTTTCTTTTGTTTCAATCCGCTTATTCCGAGCTGGTGTTCAGCGACACGCTTTGGCCGGACATAGGCGAAAAGGAGCTTGACGGCTTTTTAAATATTTACCAACACAGGAACAGAAATTTTGGAGAAGTTAGGGACACAGGCAAAACAGTCGATGGTTAGGCGCAGCCTGATAGGACTGGTCATCGGGCTGATTTACGTTTCGGTAATTCTGGCAGGATATTATATAGACCGCGTTGTGGTCTCGGTATTCCTGTGTATTGTCGTTGCTTTGAGCGTGCTGGAAGTAAGGGACGCTCTCGGAAACAGAATACCGAAACAGTTCAATGCTCTGGTGTGGATTTTTGCGCTGTGCTTCGGTGTGCCGTATTTTTTGTTCGGCATAAGCGGAGTCGCCGTATTCATTCTCGCTATTTTTATAATCGGCTGTGCTATTTCGGTGTTTTCTCAGCTTAACGAAGCGGTGGTGCATCTCGCATATTTTTCTTTTTTGCTAATTTATCCCGCTTTCGTAATGTCCGCAATGTTTTTTATCAACAAATCGATGGACGCTTCGGGAAATCTGCTGGACATACATACGGTGGGATTGGCTCTTGTTTTTCTCGTCGCCTCCTGCACCGATATGTTCGCGTATTTTTTCGGAAGTCTGTTCGGCAGACACAAGCTCGTGCCTTCAATCAGCCCCAAAAAAACCTGGGAGGGCGCGGCAGGCGGACTGTTCGGAGGTCTGGTGGGAGCAGGTATTGTTTATCTGCTTTTTGAAACTTCGTTTGCGCTCTTTTCCCCCGGACTGCCCTTGTCGGGCGGACTTAAAATAGTCGTGTACGTAATAATCGGCATATTCGGTTCGGCATCCACTCAGATAGGAGACCTTGTGGCAAGTCTCGTCAAAAGACAGTGCGGCATAAAGGACTATTCCAATCTGTTGGGGGCGCACGGCGGAATTATGGACAGATTTGACGGGATGATGTTCAACGCGGCGTTTATTGCCATAATTTACGCGTTTTTGTTGTCATGAAAAGAAAAAGAATTGCTGTTTTGGGAAGCACAGGCTCTGTCGGAACTCAGACTTTGGATTTGATAAAGCTATATCCCGATTTGTTTGAGGTAAAGGCGCTTGTAGCTTATTCAAACAAGACGCTTCTGCTTGAACAGCAAAAGCAGTTTAATGCCGAATATGTCGGAATCATCGATAAAAGCCTTTACGGGAGAGAAAGCGGCGTTTGTTTCGGCAGCGAGTGTCTTGAAAACGTCGCGGAGCTGGACTTAGACGTTATTCTGGTTGCCACAAGGGGGATAGCCGCGCTGCGCGCCGTCCTGAAAGCAATTGAAAACGGCGTCGACGTGGCGCTTGCCAACAAAGAAACTTTGGTTTGCGGAGGCGCTTTGGTCAAGGAGGCGCTTGTAAAAAGCAAGGCGGCTTTGTTGCCCGTAGACAGCGAGCATTCAGCCGTCTGGCAGTGTCTGGGCAAGGGTGAGGTTTCACGACTTGTCCTTACGGCAAGCGGGGGACCTTTTTTCGGTTTTTCAGCCGAAAAGCTCAAAGGCGTAACTCCCGAAATGGCGCTTAAACACCCCAATTGGAGTATGGGCAGCAAAATAACCGTAGACTCTGCCACTATGATGAACAAGGGGTTGGAAATAATCGAAGCGCATTGGCTTTTTGATATGCCTTTGGAGCAAATTGACGTCGTTGTGCATCCGCAGAGCATAGTGCATTCTCTCGTTGAGTATGCGGACGGCACAATGCTTGCGCAAATGGCTCTGCCCGATATGAAATACGCAATAGGGTACGCTTTGTCCTATCCCGAAAGACTCCCGGCTTTCGACGCGCGTCTCGATTTGACAAAAATAAAACCGCTCGAATTTTTTCGTTACGACAAAAAAAATTTTCCTGCCGTTGATATTGTCCGCGAGGCTTATTCGCTTTCTCCGCTCATGCCGACAGTGTTAAACGCCGCCAACGACACGGCTGTCGGCGCTTTTCTGCAAAACAGAATAGGTTTTACCGATATATGTGAAACAGTGAGAAAAACATTAGATTATTATAAAAACCGTCTCAACGGCATACAATTAAGCATCGACACTGTTTACGGGCTTGACGACGAGGCAAAGAGAACAGCCGAAAATTTTTTGAAAGGGAAATGACCTGATGAATTTATTGTTGTTTGCCGTTTCCGACGTTGCGGAAACGATTTTATATATTTTGCTGGCTTTGGTTGTGCTGCTTGTTATGATTACCATACATGAGGCGGGGCACTATACTGCGGGCAAAATTTTAGGGTTTAAAATCAACGAATTTGCAATCGGTATGGGACCTAAGCTGTTTTCAAGAAAAAAGAAAAACGGCGAGGTTTTTTCGGTGCGCCTGTTCCCTTTGGGCGGATACTGCGCATTTGAGGGCGAGGATGAAAATATGCCCGACTCTCCCGATGCTTTTAACAGCCAAAAGCCGTGGAAAAGGATAATCGTGCTTGTATCGGGCGCATTGTTCAATTTTATTTCGGCGATTCTTATTGTCTTTATCGCTTTCTGGGCTTTCGGGGACGACGCGCTCGCCATACAAAAGGTTTACGAATCGTCGGTTAATTACGACGCCTATCAGCAGGGCACGGGTTTTAAGGAAGGCGACATAATCTATAAAATCGACGGAAAGGTAGTTTATCTCGTCGTCGACGTAAGCAATTATATTGCCGGCGCGGGCGATGAAATGGACGTCGTGGTTTTGCGCGAAAACGCACAGGGCAAGCGTGAAAAGGTAACTATCGAAAACGTCAGAAAGGGAAAGTTTACCGTCGACAAGCTTGACGAAAACGGCAATGTGGTGCTTGACGAAAACGGAAATCCCGTCAAGGAAGAGGCTAACGGCTGGGGCGTGCAGAACGCCTATGTAAAAAACAGTTTTACTTTCGGGCAGGCGCTCGGCAGAAGCGTGCCTTATTGTCTGCGCGCGGGAGGATATATACTCGAAACTTTGGGAGGATTGATTACCGGAAGGGTGCCGATTAAAGACATCGGCGGACCGATAACCACAATCGACATGACCACTCAGGTAATCCGGACGGGCTTTTCCAACGTGCTGTTCCTTATCACGCTGATTTCCGTCAATCTTGCGGTTTTCAATTTGCTGCCTTTGCCTGCACTGGACGGTTCGAGAGTTATATTCGTCCTTATCGAATGGATATTCCGCAAGCCCGTAAACAGAAAGGTCGAGGGCTGGATTCATGCGATTGGCATGATTTTGCTGTTCGGTCTCGTTATATTGGTTGACGTATTGCGATATCTGACATAAGAAAAGACAGATGAGATTTTCCAAAGTAGTAAAAGTAGGAGACGTGCTGCTCGGCGGCGGAAACAAAATTGCCGTACAGTCCATGACAAATACCCGCACAGCCGATACGGACGCTACGATAAAACAAATCAGAGAGCTTGAAGGCGCAGGCTGCGATATTGTCCGTGTGGCGGTGCTAGACCTTTCAGACGCGGCGGCGCTGAAAAAAATCAAGGACGGAATCGGCTTGCCGCTGGTTGCCGACATTCATTTCGATTTCAGACTTGCCGTTGCCGCTATTGAAAACGGCGCCGACAAAATCAGAATAAATCCCGGCAACATAGGCGGAGAAAACAATGTGACGCGTGTTCTCGACTGCGCAAAGGCTCACGGCGTTCCGATTAGAATCGGCGTAAACAGCGGTTCCGTAGAGAAATGCTTTTTGGACAGCTTTAAGGACAAGTGCGTTGCGTTGACCGAAAGTCTGCTTGCCAAAGCGAGATTCTGTGAAAAAAACGGATTTGAAAATCTTGTGCTGTCGCTTAAATCAAGCGACACGACGGAAACAATTTCCGCCAACCGCAGGCTTGCCTCGCTCTGCGATTATCCGTTGCATATCGGTGTTACGGAAGCCGGCGTCGGTCAGACGGGTATAGTAAAAAACAGCATAGGCATAGGCGCGTTGCTTTCGGACGGAATAGGGGATACCGTACGTGTTTCCCTGACGGAAAATCCTGTGGACGAGGTGTTTGTCGCAAATGAGATTCTGACCGCTCTGGGGCTTAACGAGGGGCTTAAATTCGTATCCTGTCCCTCCTGCGGCAGATGCAAAGGCGACCTAATCGGTACCGCAAAGGCAGTTTACGCGTTTGCGAGAAATATAAAAAGACCTTTAAAAATTGCCGTCATGGGATGCGCGGTAAACGGTCCGGGCGAAGCCAAGGACGCCGACGTCGGATTGGCTCTCGGCGACGGCAACGCGGTATTTTTCAAAAACGGAAAAGTTTTCAGAACGGTAAGCTCGGCTGATGTAGTAACCGAGTTTATAAAAGAGATACAAAAGCTTATATGATTTTAGATATAATCAAAGAAAAAATCGGAAATATATCTGTTTCCGCGGGAGACAAAAGCTATACTCTCGATATGCTCAAACTCAGGAGAGTCAAGCTGGATATGAGAGAGAGGTCATGCCTGTTTAACTTTGCTTTTCCCGTTTTCCCCGACGACGGTTTAAGAGACAAAATTTTGAGCGTCGTGCGGGAGGCTTGTCCGCCTTATTTCAAAATCAGGCTGAAAATAGACAGGGATTATTTGGACCTCAGGGGTGCGCAGGATTTGTTTGTCGGATTCTTGTCGGGGTTTCAGGCGCTCTCCGCTGCGATTTCCCCGAAAGAACAGGTGTTCGGCGTTTCGGAAGACGGTTTTTGCGTAGAGCTAAGGCTGTCGGAAGAAACGGAAAAACTTGTGGAGTCCTCCCGTTTTGCCGAAAAATTTGCCGATTTTGTTTCGGGATATACCAATTATAAGATAGCTTTAAAACGAATCGTAAAGCCGTCCGACATAGATTTCGACGAAAGGGTAAAGGAGTTAGAGGAAAAACGGGACCTGAATATAAGCGCTCAGCTTTCCCTGCCTTCGCGCAAAATCAAGCTGGAAAGCGTAAAGGAACTTATAGGAAGAGCAATCGATACCCCTCCTAAATATATTCTCGACGTAAGAGCGGGAGAGGAGCTGACAATCGTTTGCGGCAAGGTGCACAATCCGACGACTTACAGGCCGCGTGAAAAGGATTTTGTACTGTGCAAATTCGATTTGCAGGATTTTTCGGGCGAAATACCCTGCGTTTATTTTGCCAAAGACGAAAACAATCTCAAAAAATTCCTGAGCGTTTACGACGGGGACGAAATCGTGGTGAGAGGCAAAACCACCGTCAGCAATTTTACAAAGTGCGAGCAAATTACCGCATATCAGATAAGCCGGTGCAAGATAGCGGCGGACGAGGACGGAAACTCTTTCGTTTCAAGACCGCCGTGCGCCAAATATATGGTAGTCGAGCCTGAGCCCTACATAGAACCGAATCAGATTGATTTGCTTGCCGCGACGAACAAGCCGCCTGAATTTTTTTTGAATAATACCGTAGTGGTTTTTGATTTTGAAACCACGGGATTGCGTGTTTTGGAGGACAAAATCATAGAGATTGGCGCCGTAAAAATGATAGACGGCGAGATAAAGGAAAGTTTCAGCACGCTGATAAATCCGCAAAAAAAAATAGACGCCCGAATAACCGACCTTACGGGCATATCGGACGAAATGGTGGAAAACGCGCCGACAATTCAGCAGGTAATGGGGGATTTTTACAAATTTTGTTTCGGCTCCGTCATGGTGGCTCACAATCTCGAATTCGATTACGGTTTTTTGAGATATTTTGCCAAACCGTCGGGATATTTGTTCGACAACAAAAAGCTTGACACTCTTGAACTTTCGCGGCAATTGTTTGCGCAAGACAGGTTCAGGGGAGAGGAGCCGGGTAAATTTACGCTGGACGTGCTGACAAAGTATTTTGAAATTCCGTTGGACAATGCGCACCGCAGTCTTTGCGACGCGGCGGCAACCGCGCATCTGCTGAAAAAATTATTGGAAAAAGACCCCGAACTGATATAAAACAGTTGTAAAAACTTTTTTTATGTGATATAATATCACTATCTTAAATACTGAATTCGGTATGAGAGAGGGTTTTCCCTCTCTCATATCCTTATGAGGAGACTTGGCTTACATGAAAAATGTCAAGGAAGAAGCCGAAAAACTTGCGCGGCCTTTCGCGGACGAGTTGGGGTTGGAAATAGTCGAGGTCGAATACGTCCGAAAGCACAACGGGATGAACCTTACTTTTTTTATCGACAAGGAAGGCGGCGTGACAATAGACGATTGCGAAAAGCTTCACCGCGCCATAGACGAGCCGCTGGATATTCTCGACCCCACAAACGGCGCGTCTTACATTCTCAATGTTTCTTCGTTGGGAATCGACCGCCCCTTGAAAACGGAAAGAGATTTTGCGAGAAATGCGGGCAAGGAAATCGAAGTGGGTTTTTATGCGCCCGTCGACGGGAAAAAAAGAATAGTCGGCGTGCTTGAAAAGTACGACAAGGAAGGTTTTTGCATAAGAACCGAAAAGGGCGGGTTGGTGGAAATCAAATATTCTGCTGCGGCTTCTGTAAAGCCGGTCATTAAATTTTAGTCGGAGGACACGGGAAAATGATTAACAAGGATTTTTTTGCGGCACTTGATGACCTTGAAAGGGAAAAGGGAATCGATAAGAGCGTTTTTGTTGCCGCGCTCGAAAACGCACTGTCTTTTGCCTGCAAAAAGAATTTCGGCGAGGCAATGAACGTAGAGCTTAAACTCAATCCCGAAAAGGGCGGGATAGAGGTATGCGCGTACAAAAACATCGTGGAGACCGTAGAGGACCCCGAAAAGGAAATCTCTCTCGAAGAAGCGAGGGAAATAAAAAAGAGTTACAAGGTGGGCGACAGAGTGGTTACGAAAATCGCTCCCAAGGAGTTTGGCAGAATCGCCGCTCAGACTGCAAAGCAGGTCGTTATGCAGACGTTGAGAGAGGCGGAGCGCAGCATGACTTATTCCCAATACGCCGACAAGGAAAACGATTTGATTGTAGGCGTTGTAAGTCGAATCAAGGACGACGGCACCATTTTTGTCGAAATCGGCAAAAATCAGATGGAAGGTATGCTTTTGCCCGCCGACCAGGTGCCCGGAGAAAAGTTTGCCGTCGGAGACAGGATAAAAGTATTAATCAAAAAAGTCAAGGATGCGGGAAAGGGACCTCAGGTTCTGCTAAGCAGGTCAAGCTTTGCTTTTATTCGCAAGCTTCTTGAAAACGAAATACCCGAAATCAGAGCGGGAATAGTCGAAATAAAATCCATTGTGAGAGAAGCAGGATTCAGGACAAAAATCGCGGTTTATTCCAAGGATGCGGACGTGGACGCCGTGGGCGCGTGCGTGGGCAACAAGGGCGTGAGAATCAACGCGGTCGTTTCCGAAATAGGCGGCGAAAAAATCGACGTTATACCTTGGAGCGAGGATATACTTGATTTTATCGCCCGTTCTTTGAGTCCCGCGCAGGTGCTTATGGTTCAGGCTAACGAAGATACCAAGGAAGCCAAGGTTATAGTACCCGACGACAAGCTGTCGCTTGCGATAGGAAAGGAAGGACAGAACGCCCGCCTTGCCGCGCGTCTTACGGGATGGAAGATTGACGTAAAGTCTTATTCCGCCGCCATGCAGAGCGGGCTGCTTGACGCGGAAAGCACGGAGGACGACGGCGTGGCTGCCGCCGTTGCCGAAGAAAAGGTCGAAAAAGAGGATTGACCTATGGCGGAGAAACGTGTGCCTTTGCGTATGTGCTGCGTGTGCAGACGGTATTTTCCCAAGAACGAATTGTTCAGGGTTGTGAAAACACCCGACGGTAAAATTTTTCTCGACGACGAAAGGGGAAAAACAAACGGGCGCGGCGCGTATATATGCAAATCCGAGCAATGCGTGGCAAAGTGCGCCAAATATAAAATTCTCAACAGACAGCTCGGCGAAACGGACGAGGAAGTTTATGCCGAATTGAAGGATAAAATATAAAATAACATTTTGTTGTTCTTTGGAGGTAAAAATTTGACAGCAGAAAAAGTTAGGTCCGCGCAATCGCAGTTGGAAAATTTAAAATCGCTTAAATCGGTGGTTATGGGAAATGCCAACGCGTTTGCGAAAGAGTTGAGCGACGCAAGACAAAAGCTGGACGCGATTTCCAAAGCAATTGCGGATAAACAGAAAGTTTTCCATGAGAAAATTCAACAGGAAGAAGCGTTGAAGGAGGCTGCCCGAACAGCAGAGCCTGCCGCCGAGTCAAAGGCTGCGCAGGAAAAAACAAAGCAGTCGGAGGAAAAAGAATCTAAAACTGTCGTAGAGGAGAAAAAATCCGAACCTGCGACAGAACGTCCTGCTGCGGCAAAGCAGGAAACTTCTTCCGAAGCTGTCAAAAAGGATTCTGCCGCGGACAAAAAGACGGCAGAGGTCAAAAAAACCGATGTAAACGCTACGGAAAAGTCCGAAAAGGAAGCTAAGGACGCGCAGTCTCAGCCTGTCGCCGAAAAGACCAATCAAAAGACCTATACGGACGAAAAGGGCAACGTCAGAGTAAGAAGATTTCTGACCGATTTTGACAAACAGAAATTGAACTCAATCAGCAAGCCGAGAAGCAGCGACACCTCCAAGCGCTTCGGCGACAAAAATCAGAGAACAACCTCGCAAAGCGCCGCTCAGGGAGCGAGAGCGCCTTACGGAACGGCGGGACGCGGCGGTCAGAGCGCCGGCAGCAGAACGTCGTCTCCTTCGTTGCCGCGCGGACCTAGAATCGGCTTTGCACCTTTGCCTCCCGTTATGGGTTCGGCAGGCAAAAATTTCGGAAACAAGAATAAAACGCCTGAAAAATCCGACGACAAGAGAAATACCGCAAGCAAAAAGCAATTGCTTATGCGTACCTACAACCCCGGTCTGGACGAGGACGACGAGAGAATGCTTGCCCGTCGCGCAAGACCGAAGAAGCAGGAAGTCAAATTCGAGCCGATAATCAAAGTGATTGACCATGCGGTTGTCAACACCAAGGATGTGCCGATTAAGGTTCTGAGCGAAAAAATCGGCGTGCCCGTGGCGCAGATAATCAAACAATTGTTCAAGGAAGGAATAATAAAAACCATAAACGATACGGTTGAATTTGAATATGCCGAATACATTGCAAGCAATTTCAACGTGACGCTGGAATTGCAGGAGGAAAAGACTGCGGAGGAAATTTTGCTTTCCGGCTTTGAAACGGAAAGCGACGGACTTGAGGACAATACCAAGCGTCCGCCCATTGTCACTGTCATGGGACACGTTGACCACGGCAAAACATCCCTTCTTGACGCAATAAGGCATACAAACGTAACGTCAGGCGAAGCGGGCGGCATCACTCAGCATATAGGCGCTTATACCGTTTCGGTAAACAACGAAACGATTACGTTTATCGACACGCCCGGACACGAGGCGTTTACCGCCATGAGAGCGCGCGGCGCAAAGGTCACGGACGTGGCTATTATTGTGGTTGCAGCCGACGACGGCGTGATGCCGCAGACGGTAGAGGCCATAAACCATGCCAAAGCCGCGGAGGTTTCGATAATCGTAGCAATAAACAAGGTTGACAAGCCTGCCGCAAATCTCGACAGAGTCAAACAACAGCTCAGCGAGTATGAGCTTCTTGCGGAAGATTGGGGCGGAGACACTATTATGGTGCCCGTGTCGGCAAAGACGGGTGCGGGTATAAAAGATTTGCTCGAAGCTGTTTTGCTTGTCACGGAAATAAAGGAACTCAAAGCCAACCCCGAAAAGCAGGCTGTGGGAACCGTTATCGAAGCTAAGCTGGACAAGGGACGCGGACCTGTTGCAACCGTCTTAATAAAAAACGGCACGCTGAGCATAGGAGACTCTGTCATCGCGGGAACGGTTGTAGGAAAAATCCGTGCTATGTTCGACGACAAGGGCAGGCGCGTCAAGAGCGCAGGACCGTCGATTCCCGTCGAGGTGCTGGGATTTGACGATGTTCCCGTTGCGGGCGACATCATGCACGCCGGCACGGAAAAGATGATTAAGAGCGTTGCCGACGAAAGAAAGAGCAACGAAAAGCTGTCCAACATGAAGGCGGCTTCCAACGTCACGCTCGGAGACCTTTTCAGCAAGATAAACGAAGGGCAGCTTAAAACACTGAATCTGATTATCAAAACCGACGTTCAGGGCAGTCTCGAAGCGCTCAAAGTTTCGCTTGCAAAAATTTCCAACGAAGAAGTCAAGGTTTCTCCCATTCACGGCGGCGTCGGCGCAATCAACGAGAACGACGTCATGCTTGCACGCGCGAGCAACGCAATAATCATAGGTTTCAACGTCCGACCGGACGCCAACGCCAAAGCAACGGCAGAGGCGGAGGGCGTGGATATAAGACTTTATCGCATAATTTACGATGCGGTGGACGATATAACCAAAGCCATGAAGGGTATGCTAGCGCCTAAATTCAAGGAAGAAATTCTGGGACAGATTTCAGTCAGAAACGTGTTCAAGATTACCGGAGTCGGAGCGGTGGCAGGCTGCTATGTCACAAGCGGGAAAATCACGCGCGATTCCAAAATCAGGATTTATCGCGACAATGTCATTGTGCACGACGGAGAAATCCTTGCGCTCAAACGCTTTAAGGATGACGTGAAGGAGGTTTCCGCAGGCTTTGAATGCGGTGTTTCTATTCAGAATTACAACGACATAAAGGTTGACGATGTTTTTGAAGCATACAAGATGGAGCAGATTGTCGACTGATTGGAGGACAAATGGCAAACGCAAGAGTGGACAAGGTCAATGCCGAGCTTAAAAGAAGCATATACGAAATACTTTCCAAAAAGGTCAAATCGCCGGAATTGACGGAAATGTTTTCAATCGTCAAGGTGGATGCGGACAAAGAGTTGACATATGCAAAGGTGTACGTCAGCGTCTTTTCCGCAGACAAAGAAAAGGCAGATAAAACTTTTGAGGCGATTAAGCACAGCGAAAACTTTGTCAGGCAATGTCTGTTTAAGGAAATGAGAATAAAGTCTGTCCCGCAAATTGTTTTTTTGAAGGACGACAGTATGGAGTACAGTCAGAAAATAGAAAAAATGCTCAGTTCGCTTGAGGGCGGCAAAAATGAAAAAGAATGATTCCCCCGAAAAAATCCTCGAATTACTGAAAAACGCGCGGAATATTGCATTGTTTACACATTCCCGACCGGACGGTGATGCAATCGGGAGTACGCTTGCCTTGAAATCGGCATTGGAGCGTATGGGGAAAAAAGCTTTCGTGTTTTGCGATACCGAAATCGGTCATAAGTACGATTCTTTGGGTTTCGGCAAGTTTTTTTCGGACACTCCGCGCGGAAATTTCGATTTGTATGTAGCTTTGGACTGCGGCGACAGCGGCAGGCTGGGGGATTTGTCGGAGTTTTTTCTAAAACAAACAAACACGCTCAGTATCGACCACCATTACTCGCATATTTCCTTTTCTAAATATAATTACGTTGTGGATTGTTCAAGCACCTGCGAATTGGTTTATAAACTGTTGAAATTATCCGGAACGGAAATAGACGCCGAATCGGCACGACTGCTGTATATCGGTTTGAGCACCGATACGGGAAATTTTTCTCACAGCAACACCACTTCAGAAGTTTTTGAGATTGCGTCGTCGCTTGCGGAGAAGGGCATAGATATAGCTGACTTGTACGACAAACTTTACGCTTCGAGCCGTTTCGAGCGTACAAGGCTTCTCGGCAGGGTTCTCGGGAGAATCAGACGTTATTACGACGGCAGACTTTGTCTTATTTACGTAACCAAAGAAGATTTTGATGCGACAGGAACCAAAAAGGACGATACCGAAGGCTTTATCGATTACGCAATCAACGTCGAGGGCGCAAGAATAGGCGTCTCTATATGCGAACACAGCCCCAATGTTTACAAGGTAAGTATGCGGAGCAAGGGAGAAAATATTTCCGAAGTGTGCGCGCATTTCGGCGGCGGAGGTCATGTGCAGGCTGCAGGCTGTATGATTTCGGGCTTTTTAGAGGACGTTGTGGACAAATTGCTTAAAGCCGTCAGAGATATTGTATGGATGGATTTATAAATATTCTCAAACCGCAGGGACCTACCGCAAGCGATATGGTGGTCAGACTGCGCGGTATACTCAAACAGAAAAAAATAGGGCATTTGGGGACGTTGGACCCCGGAGCCTGCGGAGTTTTGCCTATTGCGGTAGGCAAGGGCACAAAGCTTTTTGATTTTTTGGTTTTTAAGAGAAAAAAATACAGGGCATTCTTTACCTTCGGCAAAACAACCGATACTTTGGATTCCTTCGGCGTCCTTGTCGAGGAAAAGGATTTTGTGTTTGATAAAGACGCCATGAAAAATGCGCTGAAAAGTCTTGAAGGCGTGCAAATGCAGATCCCTCCCGCTTACTCCGCATTGTCTGTAAACGGAGTCAGGGCATATACTCTTGCCCGAAAAGGCGTGTCGCCTGATTTGCCTCCGCGTAGAGTGGAAATATATTCGCTTGATTTGGTCAGGCAGGTTGAGGAAAAGGTTTTTTGTATAGATATAGAGTGCAGCGGAGGCACGTATGTAAGAAGTATATGCCGTGACGTCGCTCAAAAGCTCGGAACCGTAGGATATATGAGCGGACTCATACGCATTGCATCGGGAAAGTTTTCGACAGAGAACGCCTGCACGTTGAAAGAGGTGGAGGAAAATCCGGAAAGTTGTGTTTTGCCTTTGACCGAACCGTTGAATGAGCTTCCCGAAACGATTGTCGAAGATAGGTTTTACAAAGATTTATCCAACGGGGTGAAAATACCTACTAATATGTCTGAAATAGATTTGTGCAGAGTCTATTGTAAGGGCGAGTTTTGGGGCTTGGGAAGAAATGAAAACGGTTTTCTTAAACTTGTTTACTATTTGAGGTAACGGAGATGAGGATTGCAGAATTGGGAACGCCCTTTGCGGAAAAAACCGTCGTCGCATTGGGTTTTTTCGATTCGATACATATAGGGCACCGCGATATAATCGCAAAAACAATAGGCAAGGCAAGGGACAACGGTTGTCAATCCGTACTTTTTACGTTTTCCAACAATCCCGCGGAGTTTTTCGGTTCTTCAAACAAATTGATTTATACGTTTGAAGAAAGATGCGATATTATTGCCGAACTTGGCATTGACGTTGCGGCGTTTGCCCGTTTTGACGAAAATTTCAGAGATATTTCTCCGCTTGAATTTATGCGGCTGCTTCTTTCGCTTAATCCCGTTTGCTTGGTGTGCGGCTTCGATTACAGCTTCGGAAAGGGCGCCGAGGGCAAGCCCGAAACATTGCGCGATTTTTTTCTGCCGCAAAGCATAGGGGTGGAAATTGTAGACGAAATAAAGGATGGCTTCGGAAAAATCGGCACGACAAGAATCAAGGGACTGCTTTCGGAGGGTAAAGCCGAGCAGGCGGCGGTTTTGCTCGGAGAGTCGTACAGAATGGAGGGAGTCGTAATGCACGGTTACGGAGTGGGAAACAGTCGTCTCGGTTTTCCTACCGCCAATTTGTCTGTACCCAAAGAAAAGCATCCTTTAAAAAGCGGCGTTTACGCGGGAAGAGCCAAGGTTGATGACAATGTTTTCCGTGCGATAATAAATATGGGTTGCCGTCCCACATTTGACGACGACGAAATTAAGGCGGAAGCGTTTCTGCTGGATTTCGACGGAAATCTTTACGGAAAAAAAATTACGTTGTTTTTTGATTCGTTTTTGCGCGAAACAAAAAATTTCGACAATGCGGATTGTCTCAAAGCACAGCTTGAGGCAGACAGAAAAGAAGCTATACGGAGAATAAAATGATAAGATTCGGACCGAGCGGCAACGCGCGCGAGTTTTACGAACAGGGCAAAAAAAACAGCGAGGAAGCGCCCGAGTGGCTTGCTCGGAGAGGGCTTAACGCTTACGAATACTCTTTCGGGAGAGGTATCAACATCAGCGACAAAAAAGCAAATGCCATAAGGGACGCGGCTGCTGCGTATGACGTCGAGGTTTCTGTGCACGCGCCTTATTACATAAATTTTTCCAATCCCGACGACGCCATGGCAGAAAAATCCTACGATTACGTTTTGCGCTCGTGCGCTAAACTTGCGGAAATGGGAGGAGAACGCGTGGTTTTTCATCCCGCAGCAGTGGGAAAGGCGGACAGGAAGGACGCGTTTGCACTCTGCCTCGACAGGATAAAAATCCTTCGTGACAGAATTTACTCAGCGGGCATGGAAAAATTCAGGTTTTGCCCCGAGACCATGGGAAAAATAAATCAGATCGGAAGTCTCGACGAAATAATCGAGCTGTGCGCCGTAGATAAAATTTTTTTGCCCGCCATTGATTTCGGACATCTGAACGCGCGCACTATGGGCGGTATAAAAACGACGGACGATTACAGGAGAATTCTGGAAAAGCTGACAGAAGGGCTTGGATTTGAAAAAGCAGACAACATGCACGTGCATTTCAGCAAAATAGAGTATTCCAAGGGCGGAGAGGTAAAGCACCTGACCTTTGAGGATGAAATTTTCGGACCGGAGTTCGAGCCTTTGGCGGTCGCTGTTGTCGAATACGGGCTGCACCCCGTTTTTATCTGTGAATCGGACGATACGCAGGCAAAGGACGCGGTTGAAATGAAAAATATTTTTGAAAAAGTTAAAAAGGAGACAGTATGAGAAAAGCGGACAAAGTATTCGAGCAGAAGCCGAGCGTAGACGCGCTATTGATAACGAGCGAGAAAAACAGGTTTTATTATACGGGTTTTGCAAGCACGTTCGGCTATCTGGTAATGCTCAAAGAAAAAAATTACTTTATTACTGACAGCCGTTACATAGAAATGGCAAAAATTCTGGAAAAGGACGCGGAGCTCATTGAAACTACGGGCGGCAACGCGTTCGGACTCGTTTCCGATATTTTAAAGCAGAACAACGTAAAAAACGTCGGCTTCGAGGATACAGAAATCACATATTCCGAATATACGGCGTTTTGCGAAAAGCTTGTCGGGTTTGAGCTTATTCCCGTTGGAGACGCTATACTCGTGCAAAGACGTTTCAAGACCGACGACGAAATCGAGTTTATTACTAAAGCGCAGAAAATTACCGACAAGGCGTTCAAAAACATTCTCAATTTCATTAAGCCGGACGTGACGGAACTGGACGTTGCTGTTGAGCTGGAATATCAAATGCGCAAAAACGGAGCGAGCGGTCTTGCTTTTGACACTATTGTCGCGTCGGGACAGAACGGCAGCAAGCCACACGCGCATCCCACTGACAAAAAAATAAGACTCGGCGACGCAGTGACGATGGACTTCGGAGCTAGGTTCAACGGTTACTGCTCCGACATGACTAGGACGGTTTTCTGCGGCAAGCCTAACGAAGAAATGCGGAAAATTTACGAGGTTGTGCTGCGCGCTCAGACCAACGCTCTCAAAAACATCAAGTGCGGTATGCTCTGCCGCGACGGAGATATGCTTGCGCGCGAGGTAATAGAGGCTAACGGCTACGGAGCTTATTTCAAGCACAGTCTCGGACACAGTCTCGGTATAGACGTGCACGAGCTGCCCTCCATGAGTCCGTCAAGTCAGGATTATTTGCAGGAAAATATCATGATGACTGTCGAGCCGGGCATTTACATACCTTTTTTGGGCGGAGTGCGTATAGAAGATATGGTTGTTGTCAAACAAGATAGAATAATTGATTTGACAATGTCGGAAAAAAATATTATTATATTGTAGAATAACAATTCGGAGGATTATATGATTTTAGCAGGAGATTTGAGAAAGGGCGTTACGTTTGTTTATGACGGAAATATCTATGTGGTAGTGGACTTTTTGCACGTCAAGCCCGGCAAAGGCGCAGCTTTCGTGCGTACCAAACTCAAAAACGTGGTTACGGGAGCGGTGCTTGAAAAGACCTTCAACCCGACGGAAAAATTTGAAAAGGCCATGATTGAAAGCAAGCAGATGGAATATCTTTACAGCGACGGCGAACTGTATTATTTCATGGACCCCGAGAGCTACGAACAGGTGCCGCTCAACAAATCTCAGGTGGAGGACGCTCTCATGTTCATGAAAGAGAATATGCAGGCGACGATAAAATTTTACAAGGGCGAAGCCTTTTCCGTCGAGCCTCCCAACTTCGTGGAGCTGCTTATCACGCATTGCGAACCCGGCGTTGCAGGCAACACCGCAACAAACGCAAGCAAGCCCGCTACGCTTGAAACGGGCTACGAGTTGCAGGTACCCATGTTTATCAACGAGGGAGACGTGATAAGAGTGGATACTAGAACCGGCGAATACATGGAAAGAGCCAAATAAATATTTTGTTTTTCAGGGACGCTTTTTAAGCGTCCTTTTTTTGTCTAACGAATTTTTTGTCTAAATTTGCGACTTGATATACTTGTCCTCATAACATGAATTTTACGGCATAATGTATTTATATGATTTTGAAAGATATAATCCCCGAAAAGTGGCGCAACGGTTTTGCAAAGCTTTCCGACGATTTAAATGAAATCAGACTTCGCGCCTTGGCGCCGGTTAAGGTTGTCTGCTCGGGTAAACACGGATACTTGACGGAATCGGGTTTTTCCGCGGCGTCGCAGAACGCTTTTACGGCGCAGGTCAAGGATATAAACGACGCGTTGTTTCTTGCCTGCGAAAAATCGGTATACGCTTTTAACGACAATATAATAAACGGCTTTCTCACTCTTTCCGACGGGTGCAGAATCGGCGTGTGCGGCAGGGTGGTAAAAGAAAACGGCAGGGTAATCGCAATCCGCGACGTTTCGTCCTTAAACATCAGAGTGCCGCGCGCGGTAAGAGGCTGCGCGGACAAAATTTTCGGAGAAATATATCCCGTTCTTAAAAATTTGCTTGTAATTGCTCCTCCGGGCGCGGGCAAAACAACCTTTTTGAGGGAAACGCTCCGCCTGTTCGACGGAAAAAAAGTAAATATACTCGTGGCGGACGAGCGTAACGAGCTGGCGTGCATAAGAGACGGAAAACCGTTTTTCAATTTGGGAGGAAGCGTTGACGTTCTTTCAAACTCCGACAAGGCTTTCGCGTTTGAGTGCGGACTCAGAACCATGACTCCCGACATAATCGTCTGCGACGAGCTGTTCGGAAACGACGCGGAGTATATCGAAGGCTGCATTGCGGGAGGCGTAAAAATGATAGCGTCCGTGCACGCGGAAAGCGTCTCAGGCGCGCAGAAAAGGCTGGGGCGTAAGGTTATGGAGTGCTTTGACAAATTTGTCGTTCTTTCGAGAAAAAACAGACCGGGAGAAATAATAGGCACATACGGAAAGGAAGCGTTGATATGAAACTTCTCTTATGCGCGGTTCTTGTTGCCGTGTGCGGCTGCGGCGGCTTGTTTCTTTCAAAGAAATACAAACGCAAGGAACGGTTGTTTTTCGATTTGAATAATTTTTGTTGCAGCTTCAACGCCAATCTCGGCTATGAAAGAGTACCAGTTGAAAAACTTTTGGAAAACAACGAAAATCTTTTCGGAAAGGATTTTTCTCAGTTGGCCGAGGGGTATTTGTTGGACGGAGAACAGGCGGCGCATTCGGATATTCTTTCGGACAGTCAGGCAGACAAAATCGAGCAGTTTTTCGGATTGATAGGTAGAGGAGACGCCGCGGCTCAGCGCGAAGCCGTGTCTGCATACGGCGAATATTTCAGGAACGAACTTAAAAATGCGGAAAACGAGAACAAAAGCAAGGGAAATCTGAACAGGAAGCTTGGATTTTTGCTGGGTGTATTTTTGAGCGTACTTGTATTGTGAGGCGGGTATGGAAGTTGAAATCATATTTAAGATTGCTGCGATAGGAATCCTTACCGCGTTAATCAGCGTTCTTCTTAAAAAATCGGACAAGGACGAAATCGCAACTCTTGTCACGATTGCGGGGCTTATACTCGTGCTGCTTATCGTCATAGACATGATTGTGCAGTTGTTCGACGTGATACAGGGGCTTTTCGACCTCAAAGCGCTGTATGAATATTATTAAAATAGTTGCGGTGGGCATCGTAGCGACGATTTTCATAGTGCTGTTAAAGCCCTCCCGTCCGGAAATAGCCACTGTGCTGGCTGTCGGCGCGGGAATAATAATAACGCTTTCGGTATTGGACGAGCTGTTTGAAATCGTCTACACCTTTTACGATATTGCCGACAGCACGGGTATAGAAAGAGGAATCTTTTCTTCGATTCTTAAAATTATCGGCATAGGCTATCTTACGGAATTTGCAAACGGTATATGCGTAGACTCCGGCGCTAAAAGCATAGGAGACAAATTGCAGTTTGCGGGCAAGGTTGTCATTCTTCTGCTTGCGCTTCCGATACTCGAAAACCTGATAGAAATAATTGCGGAGATTTTGCCATGAAATTACGGAAGAAATACGCCGTGTGGCTGTTGTTTTTATGCGTTTTGCTTATATGCTCCCTTGCTCCGTCGGTTTATGCAGAAAGCGACGTTGAAAAGGAATTGAACGAAACGATTGACGAGCAGCTGGGAGGAATCGATTGGAGCGGCCTGGAAGACTATTTCGACGGATTGGGAGAAGACGACAACAAGCTGTTCGACGGAAGCTTTCTCAAAAAAATAAAAAAAATCCTAGGCGGCGAAATGGATACAACCGCCGCAAGCTATCTCGGTTTTCTGGGAGATGTGTTTCTCGGCGAGTTCAACAAGGTACTGCCGTCGTTGCTTTCGGTAGCGGCAATCTGCATACTGAGCGGTCTGATAAACCGCACGAAAACCACGCTTTTGTCCGACTCGACGGGGGAGCTTATTAACTTTGTCTGTTACGGCGTCATAATTCTGCTTGTGTTATCGGGCATATGGGAGCTGCTGGACTCGACAAAGGTTACCGTGCTGAGGATAAAACAACTCACAAATGTGGCAATGCCGATTTTGCTCGCCATGATGTCGGCTACCGGCGCAGCCGTGGGAACAAAGGTATATCAGCCCTCGGTAGCGCTTCTTTCCTCGGGGATAACGGAAATCATAGCAAATATCATTTTGCCTATGTTTATATTTACCGTTGTTTTTTCGGTGATTTCCAACCTTTCAAAAAATATCAGGCTGGACAAGCTTTCGGACTTTTTTAAAAAAACCTCGGTATGGATAGTGGGAATATCCTTCACGGTTTTTACGGGATTCCTGACGGTGCAGGGGCTGACAAGCTCGACGATAGACGGCGTTTCGATAAGGGCAGCGAAATTTGCGACCAAAAACTACATTCCGATACTCGGAGGTTATCTTGCGGACGGCTTCGACCTGATTCTTGCAAGCAGCGTACTGATAAAAAACTCTTTGGGAGTGGTGGTTCTGATTTTACTGGTAATCACCATTATGGCGCCCGTTTTGAAAATCGTTGTTTTCAATCTGGCGTTGAGTTTTGTTACGGCAATAGTGGAACCGATTGCGGGAGACAGGATAGTTGGTTTTTTGAGCGGAGTAGGCAAAAATCTGACTATATTGCTTGTTTCCATACTTGCGGTGGCTTTTATGCTGTTTATATTGATTATGCTGATTATTTTTTCGGCAAATACTTTTGTTTGAGAGGTAGCGTATGAATCTGTCCGCGTGGGTATTGTCGATTGTCGGAATAGTGGTGCTGACTCTTATGGTGGACATAATCATTCCCGAAGGAAAGACGGGCAAATATATCAAAGGAGTGTTTGCAATGCTCACGGTTTTTGTAATTGCCATGCCGTTGCCCAAAATTTTCAATTCGGAGTTTGATTTGGAAGAGTTTTTGCAGCAAAACACATCGGCGTCGGCAGATTACGATGTGTTGGAAAATATATATTATATGCGGCTGGAAAGGCTGGAACAAAAAATAATTACGTCCGCCGAAAGCGAGGGAATAAAAAATATGGAGGTGAAAATAAACGCGCTGAATAACAATTCTTTTGTCGAAATCCAAAGTATCGAGATAAATTTAAAAAATGTAGTTATAGAGGGAAAAAATCCTAATATAAATATTGTAGACATCGTAATCGATTTGGTTTCGAAGGCGGCGGAGACGGATAAAAGCGCGGTGAAGGTTTATGAGTGAAAAAAACTCCTCGGCAAAGCCGAAAAGGTTTAAGGGGTGGGAGCTTCTTGTAGCGACAGCGTTGTGCGTAGTCGTGGCGGTCATCTTTTTTTCGGGCTTTTCCGGATTCGATTTCGGAACGAGCGGGAAGAGCGCATCGACTGACGATTTTGAAGCGTACAGGAAAAACCTCGAAAGCAAGGTCAAAGAGGTTGTGGGCGCAATCGAGGGCGCCGGAAAGGTGGAGGTGGCAATAACCTTCGACGGCACGGTGGAAAGGGTTTACGCCTACGAAACGAAGACCACGTCCTCAGGCAGCGTAACGGAAATCGTTTTTGCCAACGGCGCGCCCGTTGTAATCAAAGAAGTGCCTCCCGTAGTAAAGGGTGTGGTAATTGTTGCGGGCGGAGCCGACAATGCGGTGGTAAAATTGAATATTTTGAGAGCGGTGACGGTGCTGCTGGACGTGGATTACAACCGCATCGAAATAATCAAATACAAATAAATTCAAACGACATTTAAACGGAGGAAATTATTATGTCGAAAACAAAGAAAATCATTTTGCTGGTCTCTATGGTGGTTGTGCTTGCCGTTGCGGCATATCTCAACATTATGCTTTTGAGCAAAAAGAGCGGCGAAAACGGCAGCGGAGACGTTCAGTCCACAAGCACGTTTTTCAATACCTGCCGCGAGGACAGAGATACCGCCCGCAAGGAAGAAATAGCCAATCTCGACGCAATAATCAATGTTGAAGGCGACGAATACGAAACGGCAAGAGCAAACGCCGTCGCTCAGAAGCAGACAATAGTCAAGGCTATGGAAATGGAAATGCTGCTTGAAAATCTGCTTAAAGCCAAGGGCTTTGAAGACGTGGTTGTGAGCGTGGGCACTTCCTCTAACAGCGTCAACGTAATAGTAGCCGCCGACGGACTGACGAGAGAAAACACCGCCGTCATTTACAAAACCGTAGCTACGGAAACGGGATACGAAGCCGATTACATAAGAATACTGCCTATATAAAAATTTGCGCTTAATTTATTGTAATTTTTTCCGTTTTGTGCTACACTATATTAACTGTGGGGTACAAGCATGAAGGTTATCAAGCGCATAAACGCAAAAGGAAAGACCGCTTACAGCAGCGATATTCTGCCTAATATCGTGCTGTGCGCTATGGACGGGATTGAAGGAGTGGTCAACAATCGTTTGAGCGACGCCAAAAAGGAAGCGGCTCGTGTCAAGCGTATGATAAGCATCGACGCTTCGGGCGATTTCATTTACGTCGACGTGTACGTAAAGGTCAGATACAACGTCAACGTGACGGACGTCGCCTGCAAGATTCAGGAATCTATAAAAAACGCCTTCAACACTACGGAATTTAAGGTGAAGGATATAAACGTCCATATTGTAGACGTTGAACTTGCCGGCTGAAAAACATACCCTCTGCAAAGGGGGTATTTGAATTTGGGAGATTTTTATGAGGAAATACGCCAGAGAAGTTGCTTTCAGTCTTGTGTTTGAGTATATGTTTACGAAAGCTTTCAATGAAATGGAGCTTGAACAGTTTGATAAAAACAATTTGACGGACGAGGATTTGGATTTTATCAAAAAGCTGTACAAGGGAGTCGTAGGAGAGTATTCCGACTTGGAAAACAGGGTGGGAGAGCTTTCAAAGGGCTTTAAAATAGACCGTGTGTTCAAGGTGGACAAGGCGGTGCTTATGATGGCTATTTTCGAGCTGGACAATCTCGATACGCCCAAAAGCGTAGTCATCAACGAGGCGGTGGAGCTTGCCAAAAAGTTTTCCACGGAGTTTTCCGCCAATTTTGTGAACGGTGTGCTCGGAGCATACGCAAAGGATTGAAAAAAGAAACAAGGAGAGAATTGATTTATGGCTAAGATTCTGGACGGAAAAGCGTTGTCGCAGCGCCTTATGGGTGAATACAAGGCTCGTATCGAAGAAATAAACAGGAATGATTCCATTTGTCTTGCAATGGTTATTGCCGGCGGAGACCCGTCGAGTCTTCAATACGTAAAGGCAAACGAAAAGAAATGCGTTTCGATAGGAATAAACGTTAAAATCATACAGCTTGATTATGACGTAACGCAGGAAGCATTGGAAAAGACAATTTCCGAACTCAACGACGACGCATCCGTAAACGGCGTTCTGATTCAGATGCCGCTGCCTAAACATATCGACAAGCAGCGCGTCGTCAATCTTTTGTCGCCGGACAAGGACCTCGATTGTCAGGGCGACGGAAATATCGTCAGTCTTTACAACAATACCGAGGGATTTTGCCCCTGCACGCCGTCGGGAGCCATAGAGCTGTTGAAGGGCTACGGCATTTCGCTGAGCGGGAAAAACGTCTGTGTGCTTGGAAGAAGCAGCGTGGTGGGCAAACCGCTTGCGCTTATGCTTTTGAACGAAAACGCCACTGTTACCGTTTGCCACAGCAAAACGAGAAGCTTAAAAGAGGAGTGCCTCAAATCGGATATAATCATATCCTGTACGGGCAGAGCGGGGCTTGTGACTGCCGACATGGTGCCCGACGGAGCGGTTGTGCTTGACATAGGTACAAATTTCGTTGACGGAAAACTGTGCGGCGACGTGGATTTTCAGGCAGTCGAAAAGGTTGCCGGAGCTATCTCTCCCGTGCCCGGCGGCTGCGGTCCCATGACCGTGACCATGCTTATAAAAAATCTGCTTGCGGCCTACGACAGGCAGCATAAAACCGAATGATAATAAGCGTAACCCAATTCAACAATTTCGTTAAAGCAATGCTTGAAAGCGAGCCTGTTCTCAACGATTTGCAGGTTCGCGGAGAAATATGCAATTGCAGATACTCGGGGGCTTCGGTATATTTTTCCTTAAAGGACGAAAATTGTCTTGTCGATTGCTTTGCGTATACCTCGTCTCTTAAAGAAGATTTGAGTGACGGCGTTTCCGCAATTGTCAGGGGACGTCCGAATTATCTGAAAAGCGGAAGATTTTCCTTTACCGTTTCTGAAATCAGGACGGAGGACAGGCAGGGCAAGCTTTTTGAAAGCTTTTTGCAACTGAAAGAAAAACTGCGCGCCGAAGGATTGTTTTTGCCCGAGAACAAAAAGAGCCTGCCTCGATTCTGCTTTAAGGTGGGAGTTGTCACTTCGGTTTTCGGGGCGGTAATAGAGGACATAAAGAAAGTGGCTCAAAGACGGTGCGATTATATCGAGCTTGTCTTTTTCCCCGCCCGAGTTCAGGGAAACGACGCGGTAGAGGATTTATGCGCCGGGTTGGATTATTTCTCCGCTTCGGACGTTGACGCGGTTATTGTTGCGAGAGGCGGAGGCTCCTTCGAGGAGCTTAATCCCTTCAACAGCGAACAGGTGGTGCGCGCCGTGGCGCGCTGCTCCGTTCCCGTAATTTCCGCAGTAGGACACGAAACGGATTTTACGCTGTGCGACTTCGCCGCGGATATACGCGCGTCTACTCCTTCCGTAGCGGCAGAAATGGTGACTGCCGACAATGTTAAGCTTGCGCTCTTTGAGTTGTCGCGCAAAATGAGCGCCGCAGTGACAAACAAGCTGTCGGGTGTGTTTCTTTTTTCTCGCGAGACGGCGGGGAGACTGATTGCCGGACTTTCGGCAAAAGAATTGAAGCTTAAAAATTTTTATTGCAATGTCGGTTTGCGATTGCTGAGCGGAACGGAAAAAAAGGAGCTTGCCGCAGAGTCTGCTTTTACGACGCTTTCGCGCAATTTGAAGCTGGCTTCACCGTTGGGCATTCTTGAAAGAGGATACGCCGTTGTAAGAAAAGACGGAGAAAAATTATTTTCTCCTTGTCAGGTAAAAAAAGGCGACGATTTAGAAATAATACTACGTGACGGAAAAATAAAAGCCTCCGTCGAAACAGAGTAAAAATATGTTGGAAAATTCTTTGAACAAGCTAAAAGACATATCGGATAAGCTTGAGGACGAAAACACTTCTCTTGAGGAAGGAATAAAGCTTTTTGAGTCCGGCGTTGAAATTCTGGAACAGTGCGCCAAGGCGCTCGGCGAATGCAAAGGCAAGGTCAGCGTGCTTAAAAGCCGATTGGCTACTTTGGACGACATTTTCGGCGAGGATTAAATGGAGTTTTTTGAGAAATTTTTATCCCATACGGAAAACAGCAGAGCGTTGGAGGCAGCGCTCTATACGTTGAGAAACGCAGGCAAGAGAATACGCCCCAATCTTGTTTTCAAAACCGCCGCGCTGTTCGACGTCTATGACGAAAACGTGGAAAGGATAGCATGCGCTGTTGAGCTTATACACAATTATTCCTTGATTCACGATGATTTGCCGTGTATGGACGACGACGATTTCAGAAGGGGCAAGCCGAGCTGCCACAAGGTTTTCGGCGAGGGGACTGCCGTGCTTGCAGGCGACGGGCTGCTCAATCTTGCCGCAGAAGTGCTTTGCGGCGGACTTTGCGGAGAAAAATATTTCAAAGCCATGGGCAGACTGTTTTCCCGTACGGGTTTTAACGGTATGATAGGAGGTCAGTCCTGCGACATAGACGAGAAAAAGCAAAACGACGAAAGCACGTTGCTGTTTTTGACGGAACGGAAAACAGTCAGACTGTTTGAAGCCGCAATGCTGTCGGCGGCGGACTATTGCGGAGCGGACGACTCTCAGACGCGCGCGCTCGGCGATTTTGCCAAGGCGTTCGGCTTTGCCTTTCAGATAAAGGACGATTTGCTGGACGAAGGGACGGAGCCGGATAAGCTTACTTTTGTTTCCGTTTACGGCGAGAGAGTGAAAGCTCTGTTGCGGGAATATTCGCTGAAAGCAGAAGAAAGTATGAGTCTGTTTAAAGACAAGTCGGGCTATTTTGTTGATTTAGTCAAAAAGAATCTTGACAGACAATAAAAATGTTGCATTTTTGGCGCAAATATGCTAATATAATAACAGTGATATAATCTATTGGTGGTGCAGTATTCTAGTCAGGCGTCGTTGCGTTGAGGGCGGGGATAAAATATCGCCAAAGGGCACATCGATGAAGTTTCTTGTGCTTGCTTCCGTTGCCCAAACGGGGGCTTGTGCTGGGAGTTAAGAGCTTTGGGTAAGTCGTAACGGCATACGACCTATCCCATTGTTCGGGGAGACTCTATAGGGTAGACCTTCTTTTAAGCCGGTTTACTCGTAGAGATTAAACCTGCTATGCGGTGACAAAAAGCTGTGTACAGAGTAGCCTGCTTTGAGTGAAGTTTCGGGATTAAAGAACACGAAGTCCGACGTTGGCCGACTGAGGGCGGAGATTGCTTTATGAAACTGACTTTGCAAAAGAAGCTAAACGCATCGGTGTCTGTTAAGGAAAACTTCTAGACTGTTTTCGGTAGCTCAGGGATTATAGTACGGACTTAGTGGCGATTCAGTTGCGTGTTCGGAGACGACGCGCTGCCGTGTTTAAAAGGAAACTGCTTTTTCGGCGACGAAGAGTACGCGACAGGGAAACCCTACTGAACCTATGCCGTAAGGTTTATCTGAGCTATTACCACCAATTCTTATATCGTGAGACGTTATTCTAAACCGAAAGGCTTAGAATTTTTTAATAATAAAAATGGAAACTAAAAAAGATAATTTAAAAAAAGTCAAAGACAATCAGGCGGACGAACCTCCTTTATCGGAAACGGAAAGCAAAAACGCGTCCGACGACGCGCTTCCGAGCGAAACCGCCGAAAAAAGCAAGGAAAAAGCAAAATCCGAAAAGCCCAAAAAGAAAAAGGGCAAAAAAGTGCCGTGGCCCGTCAAATCGTTGATAATTACGTTGATTCTGTCATCCGGATTCAACATTTTGTCCGAATTGGTCGTTGCCAATCTGACACTCAAAACGATATTCATAGCATATATTCTTATATTGGTAATCGTACTTATCAGTATTATTGCCGACATAATAGGCGTTGCCGCAACATCCTGCGACATTCAGCCCTTTCTTGCTATGGCAGCCCGAAAGGTAAAGGGCGCGAAAATGGCGGTAAGAATCGCCAAAAACAGGGACGTGGTCAACTCTGTCTGCTCTGACATAATCGGCGATATATGCGGCATAATCAGCGGCGCGTGCGGCGCGGCAATTATTACCGTAATGGCGATTTCCGACAGCAAAATCAACCTTATTGCAAGCGTTGTGTGCAGCACCGTTATAGCGGCGCTTATGATAACAGGCAAAGCTATGGGCAAAAAATTAGGGTTGAACAAAGCAAGTCAGATTGTTTTGGGCGTGGCAAAGGTTTTATCGGTGTTCAGCAAAAATTGATGTTTCTGGAAAGTATAGGAGATCCGTCTGATCTCAAAAAACTTGATATAAAGCAATTGCCCGCCCTGTGCGACGAGCTGCGGAAGGAGCTTATACAAACCGTTGAGCAAAACGGCGGGCATTTGGCAAGCAATCTGGGGGTAGTGGAGCTTACTGTGGCGCTTCACTACGTTTTTGATATTCGAGACAAAATTATCTGGGACGTCGGACATCAAAGCTATGTTCACAAGCTTTTGACGGGACGCTTCAAAGATTTTTCCACACTGAGAAGAAAAGACGGACTTAGCGGTTTTCCCGATATAACCGAAAGCCAATACGACGCCTTCGGCACCGGTCACGCAAGCACGGCGATTTCTGCGGGACTCGGGCTTGCAAAAGCGCGCGACATAAAGCACGACGATTTTTCCGTCGTATGCGTGGTAGGAGACGGCGCGCTGACGGGCGGGCTGTCGTACGAGGGGCTTAACAGCATAGACGGCACAAATATGCTTATCGTGTTTAACGACAACGATATGTCGATAGGCAAAAATGTCGGCAGCGCTACGAAAAATCTTTCCCGAGTAAGAGTCAGAAAGGGCTATCTCAAATTCAAAAGCGGTCTTGAAAAAACAGTTGGAAAAATTCCGCTCATAGGAAAACCAATAGTAAAATTTTTAAAAAGCATTAAACGCGCAGTCAAGCTTTCCTGCCTGCGGAATATATATTTTGAAAACTTCGACATAAAATATGTGGGACCCGTCAAGGGACACGACGTAAGGGAATTGGTGTCGTATTTAAAATCCATCAAGGAAAACGTCAAAAAGCCTACCGTCCTGCACGTAATTACAAAAAAGGGCTTCGGACTGCCCGAGGCGGAAGAAAACCCCGCGCTTTATCACTCGCTCGCCTGCAAAACCGACAATTCGCAAATTAATATGTCAGAAATAGTAGGTCGGGAATTGCTTAATCTCGGCGAAGACGAAAGAGTGGTTGCTGTCTCCGCAGCTATGACGCAAGGCGTAGGACTTAAAGGCTTTGCCGAAAAATATCCCGAAAGATTTTTTGACGTAGGCATAGCGGAAAGCCATGCGGTGACCTTCTGCGCCGGACTTGCCGCGGGAGGCTTCAAACCTTTTTTTGCGGTTTATTCGACATTTTTGCAGAGAGCCTACGACCAAATATTGCATGACGTGGCAGTGCAGAAGCTCAATGTGACAATGCTCATCGACCACGCAGGCTTTGTAGGAGAGGACGGGCAGACGCATCAGGGTTTGTTCGACATCGCCGCGCTTTTGCCTGTGCCCGGTATGACTTTGCTTGCTCCCGCCGACGACGTTGAATTGAAGCAGATGCTTGCTTTTGCTTATCTGTACGGCGAGCCGTTGGCAATCAGGTACCCTGCAAAAATTTGCAGAAGCTTCGGCGCGGAGTTCAGATTCGGAGTCTGGCGCCGCATGAACGAAATCAGTTCGGATATAGCCCTGCTTGCCGTCGGCGGAAGATGTCTTGACGCGGCGTTGGACGCTGCGGAAATACTTGCGTCGCAGAGTATTGCGGCGGAGGTCTACAATTGTTCGACGTTGAAGCCCTTTGACGAGGATTGCCTCAAAGCTCTCGAAAGCAAGCGCTTGGTAATTACGCTTGAAGAGGGCGTAAAAAAAGGCGGCTTCGGCGAAGCAGTCGCGGCGCGGCTCAGAAAACCTGTCTGCATCGGGCTGGGCGTGGACGACAAATTTGTAAGACACGCCACCGTCGAACAGCAGCTCGAGGAAAACGGACTGACTGCGGACAATATAGCGGGAATTGTAAAAAGCAATTTGTTTTGAATTGCGGACAAAACACAGCGTATATATACAATCGCATAATACTATTCAAGTCACTCGGATAAAGCCGTAAAAATTTATGGCTTTATTTTTTTGTTCAACTATTGCATATTATTGAAACGTGTTGTATAATAATTCAGGCGAGGTAAAAATGTTGATTGCGGCTATAAAAAATATAGTTAAAATATTCGACAATACCATTTACGACACTTTTATCAAGGCGGCGGAAAAATGCGGCTTGGACTGCGTTTTGTTGGAAAACACCAAAGAGCTGTTGGAAATCGTAAGCAGGGTTGACCTGATTACCGTGTTCGGCGGGGACGGAACAACTCTTATGACGGCTGAAATAGCGGCGACATATGGCATCCCCATTTTGACAGTAAATCTCGGAAAGCTCGGATTCATGTCGCAGCTTGAAGTCAAGGATATAGAAAACGGACTCAGGCTGATTGCGAAAAAGCAATATAAGCTGGACTCCCGCGAAATGATCAAAATCCAATTCAAGGACAAAACAATCAGCGCCTTGAACGATATAGTCATCTGCAACAAATTCCGCAACAAGGTTGTGGCTCTCGACCTTTACATAGACGACGAGTTTGTGGATACCTTAAAGGGCGACGGCGTTATTGTTTCGACTCCGACAGGCTCCACGGCATATTCGCTCGCGGCGGGCGGTCCGATAATACATCCCAATCTGAACATCACTCTGATAACGCCGCTGTGTCCGCATTCGCTGCGGAACAGACCGATAGTGGTAAACGGAGACAGTATAATCAAAATCTGTTGTGTGGACAACCTCGAATGCGTCATAGACGGAGTTTCCACCTACTGGGACATAACGGATATGGACGAAATAACCGTCACGAAATCGCCGAAGGTCTCTCAATTCATTCAATTTTACGATACTTCGTTTTTCTCGAAGCTGTTCTGCAAGCTTAACAGCTGGGGAAAAACCTTCAAGGAGGATTAAATATGTCGCGCAGCAAGCGTCAATCTAAAATTCTGGAAATTATCAGCTCAAAAGAAATCGAAACGCAGGACGAGCTGGTCAGCGAGCTGTCCAAATGCGGATTCAACGTCACGCAGGCGACAATAAGCCGCGATATAAAGGAGCTGGGTCTGATTAAAGCTACGTCCGACCAAGGCGTTTCGAGATACGTGACCGTCAAATCGGTGGATTACATAATTTCAAGCAAGCTGATAACTCTTTTCAGAGAGGCGGTCGTGTCCTTTACCACCGCGAGAAATCTGGTGATAGTCAAAACTCTGTCGGGTTGTTCCACCAATGTAGGTATGGTTATCGAGCAATTCAAGTATCCGGAAATGATTGGCTGCGTTTCGGGCTACGACACCATTCTTATGGTAGCTATGACCGACGAGGACGCGGAAACCCTCAAAACGAAACTTGAAGCTATTTTGGGTTGAAATGTTAAGAAATCTTTTTATAAAAAACATTGCTCTGATATCTTCGCAGAATATAGAGTTTGAAAACGGTTTGTGCGTGTTAAGCGGCGAAACTGGCGCGGGAAAATCGATAATAGTAGACGCGCTGTCCTTTGTTCTAGGAGAAAGAGCGGATAAAAACTTAATAAAATACGGCGAGGAGACCGCCTTTGTCGAAGCCGCTTTCGAGCTTGAACCCGATTCGAGAGCGTTGGCGGTTTTGGACGAAATGGGCTTTGAAAGAGACACCGCCTTGATATTGAGCCGTTCGTTGAACAGAAACGGAAAAAGCGAAAGCCGAATCAACGGCAGGCTTTGCGCTGCCGGTATGCTCAAAGGTCTGACGGCGCTGCTTGTTGATATTTTCGGTCAAAGCGAGCATTTAGGTCTGCTTAAACCCGAAAACCATCTGAAAATTATCGACGGCTATGCCCCTGCGGAAAACATAAGGGAAAAGCTCGCGTCTGCCTACGCGGAATACAAGGCAATGGAAAAAGAGCTGGAAAAATTCGGCGGAAGCGACGAGCAGAGGGAAAGGATTCTGGATATACTTTCATTTCAGATAAACGAAATAGAATCAGCAGGGCTTGACGAGGAAGAGGAAACGCGCCTTCTTGAAAAGAAAAAAAAGTTGCTTAATTTTGAAAAAATTTCTTCTGCCGTGGGCGGCGCGCTTGTCGCGCTGGACGGAGAGAACGGAGTTTTGGAACGCATTGCGGAGGCGGTGCAGTGCTTTGCGGGTATTTCGTCGCTGGGAGAGGACTTTGCCGCTGTTTCTGACAGACTTGACGCGTTGAGATACGAGGCGGAGGACATAGTTTCAACAATAGAGGATATGTCGTCGGACGACGAGTTTGACGAGACGCTTGATTCAATCGAGGAGAGGCTGGACAGGATAAAGAGCCTTAAAAAAAAATACGGAGCCACGTTTGCCGATATTTTTACCTTTTTGAAGAACGCAAAGGAGCAGTACGACACCCTTTCGGACTCCGCACGTATAACCGAAAAGCTGAACGCACGCAAAAGCGCGCTTAAAACAGAAATTTATTCTTTGTCGGACGGGCTTTCAAAGCACAGGAGACAGGCGGCGGAAAGGTTTGCGGAAGAAGTGGTCGGACAGCTGAGGGAGCTTGGCATGAAAACCACCTTTGCCGCGCAATTTGAAAAAGCGCCGTCGGAGGAGGAATTTTCGCCCAACGCGAACGGATTCGACCGAATGGAGTTTATGCTGTCCGCCAATGCGGGAGAGCCTTTGAAGCCCATGTCCAAGGTAGCTTCCGGCGGAGAAATGTCGCGTTTTATGCTGGCATTGAAAAACATAACGGCAGCTATCGAAAAAATTCCCACGATGGTCTTTGACGAAATAGATACGGGCATATCCGGAAACGTGGCGCAAATTGTGGCGAAAAAGCTGGCGCAGGCTTCCAAAAAGGAGCAATGTATTGTTATCACGCACCTGCCGCAGATTGCGGCAATGTCGGACGCGGGATATTTGATAGAAAAGCGCGAATTGAACGGCAGAACCGTTACCGAGGTTACGAGACTGGATACGGACGCCAAGGTCGACGAAATTTCAAGACTTATCGGCGGAGCCGAGATAGGAGCTTACGGCGGCTTGCACGCGCGTGAAATGATAGATTGGGCGGAAAATTTTAAAAAAGGTTTGCTTTGATTTGGAAATTTATAAATAAAATGTACGAAAAGCCTCAAACTAATTTTGAGGTTTTTTTTATGAATAAAAAAATTGTAATGGTTTTCGTTGCCGTTTTGCTTTTTGCGGCGTGTTTCTGCCTTGTACTTGCCGGCAGCGAAGCTCCCGAGCCGGCGGCAGCTCGGTATGAAGCTTCGACGGACGACATATCGGAAAAGGTAAGTTCGTTATTCGTTGCGCCCAAGCGCAAAAAAATCGAAGAAAAAGTTTATGCAGGCGGTTATCCCGTAGGACTGAGCTTTGAAGGGGAGGGCGCCTTTATTATCGGTTTAAGCGACGTGATTACGGAAGACGGAGTAAAAACTCCCGCTCTTTCGGCAGGTCTCCAAATCGGAGACAAAATCATAGAGCTTGACGGCGTTATGATACCCAACACTACGAGAATGATGGAGGTTTTGGGAGCAAGCGACGGTCGTGAGCTTTCTCTGAAATATATCAGAGGCACAAAATTTTTTGAAACCAAAATCACGCCCGCGCTCGATATAGGCACAAAAACCTATAAACTGGGCTTGTGGTCAAAGGACAGCAGCAGCGGAGTGGGCACAATGACCTTTGTGCGCGCAAACGGCGCTTTTGCAAGTTTGGGACACCCTGTCACGGACAGCAAGACGGGCAGAATAGTGACTGTTACGGGCGGAACTGTTTACGGCTGCGAAATTATCGGCGTTGACAGAGGGATTAAGGGAACTGCCGGCTCTCTCAAAGGAAATATACTCACGGACAAAAAGCTGGGAGAAATTTACGAAAACAACAAATTCGGTGTATACGGAAAGCTGGACTCAGCAGCGGGCGACAAATCCGATTTGTATCAAATAGCCTCCGCCGACGAGGTTCATCCGGGAAAAGCTACAATACTTTCTACGATAGGCACGGAACGAAAGGAATATAAAATCGAAATAGTAAAGGCTTACAGACAGAGCGCGATGGACGACCGCAGCATGGTAATCAAGGTGGACGACAAGGAGCTGATTGATGCGACGGGCGGCATTGTTCAAGGAATGAGCGGCAGTCCGATAATTCAGGACGGCAAGCTGGTCGGTGCGGTAACGCACGTCTTTGTCAACGACCCGACGCGGGGTTACGGCGTTTATGCGGAATGGATGTTTGAAAATACCGACAAAATAATACAAAAAAATTCATAAACTACGGGAGATGTTCATATTTTTTTATATGAACATTTCTTTGTTTCTGCGGGACGCGGGAGCGTCGGTCAGAGATATCTTCAAATCGAACAAGACCAAGATGCTCGTTTACGTTGCGATATTCGTTGCGGGTATGATACTTGGTTTTATTTTTTTCAACAGGATAGAACAGACGGAGTGGCTTTACGTGCATACGACGGATATAGTAATCGTCGTTGTTCAGTCAAACAATTTTTTTGCCGTCTGGTTTCAGAATTTTTGGAAATGCGCAAAACTTGTGCTTGTTTTGTTTTGTCTTAATTTGTTTTCCTTCGGCAGGCATTTTCATTTTTTGCTGATAATAATCAGAGGAATAGTGCTGGGCGTGGGAAGCGTCGTTTTGATTGCGGAATTCGGATTTATGGGCGGGGTTTATCTTGCGGTGGTATTTGTTACGCGCAGCGCCTTTATGTTTGCCTGTATTTTCGTCGGGAAATACATCTGCGTTTACGAAGGCGGGTGTTTAAATCGGGATTGGTGGCAGACCGCAAAAAAATATTTGCTCATGCTTGTCATGTGTCTGGTTTTCTGTCTGGCGTCGGCGCTTGTCGTCTTTCTCGTGTTGAGACCGCTTTTCGCCGTAGGCTGAATACATAATTTCTTTTCACGGAGACATACTAAGGAAAAAAGGAGATGGGCATGAACAGAAAATTATTTTTTGCTATTTGTTGTTTTGCGATTCTTGCCTGCATAGCCGTCGGACTTGGCGGAGCAACCGACGTAAGCACTGTCAATGCGGACGTCGTCAAAGGAATAAATTCCTCGTCGCTTCTTATGGATTACGCTAGCGGCTCGGTCATTCACGAGCTTAATGCGTCTCAAAGGCGTCCGATAGCAAGCATGGTCAAAATCATGACGTTGTTAAGAACCTATGAGAGCGTGGCTTCGGGCAAGGTTTCGCTTGAAGACGACGTAACGGTGTCGCAGCGTGCCGCGGATATGGGCGGCTCGCAGGCATTTTTGGACGCAGGCAGCGTGCACAAGCTGAAAAACCTGATTAAAACGATAATCGTCGCAAGCGCAAACGACAGCTGCGTTGCAGTCGCGGAGCATATAAGCGGCAGCGTTGAAAATTTTGTCGATTCCATGAACAAAAGAGCGGGAGAGCTTGGCTTGAAGGATACAAATTTCGTTAATTGTACGGGATTGCCCGCCACAAATCAGTATTCCTGCGCCAAGGACGTTGCCGTAATGATGAGAACGCTCATATCTACGGAGAGCAATTATTTTGAGTATTCTAAAATCTGGATGGAGGATTTCGTTCATCCCGGCGGAAGAGTGACGGGACTTACAAACACCAACAAGCTGATTAGATTTTATCAGGGGTGCGACGGAGGCAAAACGGGATACACCAACGAAGCCAAGCATTGCCTTTGCGCTACGGCAAAACGAGGCGACACAAGGCTGATTGCGGTTGTGGTGGGCGCACCCGACAGCAAAACAAGATTTAAGGAAACATCCGATTTGCTAAATTACGGTTTCGGAAATTACGAAAGTAAAGTTATGTTAAGCCGCGACGGTCTCGAAGATATGCAGATAAAAAGCGGCGTAAAAGAAACTCTCAAAATAGCTCCCGCCGAGCAGCTGGCTCTGTTCGGCAAAAAAGGCGAAACCAATGGAGAACTCGTAGTGGAGCTTGACAGCGTTAAAGCACCCGTAAAAACGGGAGACGCAGTCGGTCGCGCGCTGATAGTCGCGCCGGACGGAACCGTGCTTGCAAAAACGGATATTGTTGCGCTGGAAGATATTGAAAATCAGAGCTATTTCGATACTGTAAGAGACATTCTAAGACAGTGGTAAGGCAAAAATGAAAAAATAAAGGGAGGTTTAACGCCTCTCTTTATTTTATGTGCTTGTGGAACGGCGCTTATTGGTGTATAATACATTATTATGATATTTTACGGAGCAATTGACGCTGCGGCTGCGGCGGGCGGCGACGTATTGGTCGGCGTAATTTTCGTGTTGGGCTTTGCGACGGCGCTGATTTTTGCGTTGTCGCTTCACGAAATGTCGCACGCGCTTGCGGCGAAGATAAACGGAGACCTTACTGCCGCCATGTACGGCAGATTGAGTCTTAATCCCATGAGACACTTTGACCCCGTGGGACTTGTTATGATGCTGCTTGTCGGCTTCGGCTGGGCGCGCCCCGTGCCCGTCGACCCGAGGAACTTCAAAAATTACAGAAAGGGCATGCTGGACGTTGCGCTTGCGGGAGTTATAACAAATCTCATTGTAGCCTTTGTATGCAGCTTTGTCCTCGCTTTGCTCGGAGACTGGATTTTCTCATACAGCGCGTCTGCCGCAGTGGATTATCTGAAATATTTTTTATTATATTTATTGGGGTACAGCGTTTTGTTGAACATAAATTTCGCGCTGTTCAACATTTTGCCGCTGTTTCCTTTGGACGGGTTCAGGGTAATAGAAGCGTTTTCCAAAAGGGATAACGGTTTTTTACGCTTTATGCGTCGTTACAGCGGGACAATCCTGCTTGCGCTTATCCTTTTGGGCTTTGTTTCCGACAGCTTTTTCGGCATAGACCTGTCGCCCGTGACTCTTTATATCACACACGTGGGCGAATGGATAACTTCCGCGCTTAAATGGCTGTGGGGACTATTGGGACTTAATTTGCCGCTTTGAGGATACGTTTATGACGGAACAGACAGAACAGGCGGCTTTGTCCGCGCCTGTGAAAACAAACGAGCTTTCTTTGAATATTAAAAATTTCAACGGTCCGCTGGATTTGCTTTTGCACCTTGTAAAGGAAGCCAAAATCGAAATAAAGGATATTTTTCTTTCGGAAGTCACCTCGCAGTTTCTTGCATACATGACTCAGCTTAACACGCTCGACGTGGACAAAGCAAGCGAATATATGGAGATAGCGGCTACGTTGCTTGAAATAAAATCCCATTCGCTGCTGCCGGTCATGCCCGGACTCGAGGACGACTCGGCAGAGACGTCGGAACAGCTGCTGATTAGGAGATTGGAGGAATACGCAAAGCTGTTCAAGGAAGCATCTATGGAGCTGAAAGAGCTGGAAAATGTCGACCGCCTATACAAGGAACCCTCCAAAGAGGCGGGAGACGTCAGGTTTACGGTAAAGGACCTGTCGCTTGAAAATCTCCTAAATGCTTTTGCGGGAATATTGCACAAGGTTGAGTTGAGAAAGCTTGACGTAAACAGTCCGCGTCAGATAAAAAAAGAAACATTTTCCGTAAAGGGAAAAATGCTGTATATAAGAGATTTGCTTATGGAAAAGGACGAGACGTATTTCTTTTCGCTGTTTGAAGAGGATGCTTCCGCAAACGAGGTTGTCGTCACCTTTTCCGCTTTATTGGAGCTTATGAAGCTGCAATTTATCAAGACCGAACAGCCGGACGCCTTCGGCGACATAAAAATAGTGAGAAACAAAGAAAATACGGGAGAAATAATCATAGATTATGACGAAAGTATCTAATTATCTCGAATCAATAATTTTTGTGGCGGGAAAGGAAATTGCCATTGACGACGTGAGGGAAAAGCTCGGCATAACAAAAAAGGAAATGGACGAGGCGATTGCGGAGCTTAAAGATAAGTATTCGGGAGAATGCGGTATAAATCTTTTGCTCTTTCACGGAAAAATTCAGTTTTCCTCCAATCCGGCATACGTTGAACAGGTGTCGGAGGTGCTCAATCCGATTAGGGAAAAAGAATTGACAAAAGCCATGCTGGAAACGCTGGCAATAATCGCCTATAAGCAGCCTATAACAAGATTGGAGGTAGAGGAAATCAGAGGGGTGGACTGCACGTACGCCGTTCAGAACCTTTCCAAGCTGTCAATGATAAAAATCGTCGGCAGAAAAGACGCGATAGGAAAGCCGCTGCTGTTCGGCACTACGGACGAGTTTTTGAAAAGGTTCAATCTCTCGGGTATAGACGAGCTGCCCAACTACGACAAGCTGCTTGAAAGGATAACGACGTTGAGCAACGCGACCGACGTAAACGATTTTTACAACTCCAATCGGGATATGAATTACGCTTCGTCGGAAAACGGCGAAGACGAGGTGCCGGAGTTTTTGAAGGACGAGGACAATCTTAACGTAATTTAATATTTGCTGCGGTTGAGTACATTGGAATTAACGGGCTTTAAAGCCCGTTTTTCTTTGCGCATATTTTTTGTTTAAATTCTAACACTAATATTATGACGGCGGCAATACGTTTATCGGCTATCGCGGCGGCGGTGTTGATTGTCTTGTTTTTTCCTTTCAGATTCAATGCCGGTGCTTACGCCGATTTTAAAAACAAAAAATTCGGAGCAAAGATTTATCTGTTCAACTTTGTCCGCCTTTTTAAGATAGAAGGAGAGGCAGACGGACTAAGGCTTTCGCTTAAGGGTACGATAAACAAGCAGGTCGACCTTTTAAGAGACAAAATGAGCAGCCCAAAAGGATTATTTCTGCTTAAAGCTCTTAAAATAAAGGCGCTGCACGTAACAATATTGCACGACATAATGAACTATTTTTCAGATAGTATTTTGCCTAAAGCCGTTATGGATATGCTTTGCAATTCCGCAGGACCTGTCCTGTGTCAAAAACTCGGCGCGTGCGTAAACGTGAATTACGCCGTGGGCAGCGAGGCGGTGACGGCAGAGGGCGTTTTCGCTGTCATGCCGATAAACGTCGTAATATTATTATTGAAAAAGGCGGTTGAAAAACTATGGAGCAACAAAACCAAATTCAGGAAATCGTAGAGGCGGCTATTTTAAACCTAAGACAGGTCGCAGAGGTAAACACGATAATCGGACAGCCAATCCTGACAAGCATGGGAGCGACGATTTTGCCCGTAAGTCAGGTTACGCTCGGCTTTGTCGCGGGCGGCGGAGAATACGGAAACAGCGAAAAGATACTTAAAAACAGCTATTCCAAGCAGTTCGCCGGCGGCACCGGCGGCGGCGCGACGCTGACTCCCGTGGGATTTCTCGTTTTGTCGGGAAGCGAAGTCAAAATGGTCAAGCTGTGCGAACAGAGCAATCTGGAAAAAATCGTGGACGTAACAAAGGATATAGTCGAGAGGTTCGTCAAAAACTGAAAATGAAAAATCAATCATCGAAAAAATTTCTTACGGTTGTTCTTTGCGCGCTTTGCTGCGCTTTGGCTGTGTGCGGCTTGTTAAACGTGCCTCAGGCGCACGCATACCGCGCGACTACCACGGCAAAAGGCGCGGTGCTCATGGAGGCAGGTTCTCGCAGGGTTTTGTTTTCGCATAATCCCGATGCTAAAATGCCTATGGCCAGCTGCACCAAAATCATGACTGCGCTTGTCGCGATAGAAAGCGGCGAGCTTGACAAAACGGTAGAGGTGCGTCCCGAGGCGTGCGGCGTAGAAGGTTCGTCCGTTTATCTCAGACCTAAGGAAAAGCTGACATTGAAAGAACTGCTCTACGGTCTCATGCTTCAAAGCGGAAACGACTGTGCGGTGGCTATTGCATACGAGCTTGCGGGGGGAGTGGAAAATTTTGCCGATATGATGAACAGCCGCGCCAAAGAGCTGGGAGCAAACAACACCAATTTTGTGACGCCCAACGGACTTCACGACGACAATCATTATACTACGGCTTACGACCTCGGACTGATTGCCTGTCAGGCGCTTTCAAACGATACTTTCAGAGAGATAGTATCCACCAAAAGCGTAAAAATTTCCAACGAGGGCTTTGACTATCAAAGGGTGATAACCAACAAAAACAAATTGCTCGGCAGACTGGACGGCGCAGACGGAGTTAAAACGGGTTACACCAAAAAAGCCGGAAGATGCTTTGTCGGCTCCGCGACGCGGAACGGAATGAGTCTTGTTTGCGTGGTATTGAATTGCGCTCCGATGTTCGAGGAGTCGGCGGAGCTGATTGAATACGGTTTTGAAAATTACGCTTTGAAGCGTATCCTCCCTAAAAACAAAATGCTGGGACTCAAAACCGACGGCAAAAGCAATCTGGTTTACACCTGTGCGGAAGGCTTTTCCTATCCGTTGCGCAAGGACGGCAGCGAGGACAACAAAATTTCAGTTTTGACGGATACGGAAAACGGAAAACTTGAAATAAAGTTCGACAATGAGTTGATTTTTTCTTCGACAATCGGTATTATAAATATAAACGATTGAACGGAGATTAAATGAGGCTGAACAAATATCTTGCGGATTGCGGAGTGGCAAGCAGACGCGGCTGCGACGCAATTATTGCTCAGGGAAGAATAAAGATAAACGGCAAAACGGTTACGCAGCTTGGAATTGACGTAAATCCCGACAACGACACAGTCAGTTTGGACGGCAAAAGACTGAAACCCAAACGGCGCGACGTTTACGTTATGCTTCACAAGCCCAAGGGAGTCGTCTGCACGGCAAAGGACGACAAGGGCAGAAAAACCGTTCTGGATTTGCTGGACGTGAAAGCGAGACTGTTTCCCGTCGGCAGACTAGACTATGACACCGAAGGACTGCTGTTGCTCACGACGGACGGTCAGCTCGCCCAAACGCTTACTCATCCGAGCCACCATATTCCCAAAACTTACGTTGTCAGGATTTTCGGCGAGCTTACGGAGGATGAAAAAATTACTCTCGAAAAGGGCGTTATGTTGGACGGCAAACCGACTCTTCCCGCTTCAATCAAGGTTGTAGGAAAGGACGACAGAACCTCGCGTTTGGAAATAACGGTTTTTGAAGGACGCAACAGACAGGTCAGGAGAATGCTGGATTCGGTAGGAAAGGACATCGAGTTTTTAAAACGCGTTAGCGTAGGGGATTTGAAGCTTGGCGGACTGAGTCGCGGCAAGTACAGATATCTCACCGAAAAGGAAATAAATTATTTGAAATCGTTGTAAGCAGTCGGCTTTCAGGTCTGACTGCTTTGGCGTTGAGAGGAAAGAATGAAAATATTGCTCAGCAATGACGACGGAATAGACAGCGAGGGCTTGAAGCTGCTTGCGGAGACGCTGGGGAAAGAGCACGAGGTTTTTGTGGTCGCTCCTGCGGAACAGAAGTCTGCTTTCAGCCACAGCATGACTTTCAGGAGGCCGCTGTACGTCGACAAAATAAAAATGAAAGGCGCGTCAAATGCTTACGCGTTGAGCGGCACTCCGGGCGACTGCGTAAAATTCGGCGCGGAGTTTTTCGGCTTCAAGCCGGATATAGTTTTGGCGGGCCCCAACAAGGGACCCAATATAGGCATAGACATTTTGTATTCGGGCACGGTCGGCGCGGCTCAGGAAGGAGCCGTTTTGGGGTATCCCGCAGTCGCGTTGTCCTGCGTTGCGTTCGAGAATTTCAGATTCGACACCTGCTGCCGATTCATGTCGGAAAATCTCGACAGAATAAAAGCCTTGAATCTTAAAGACAGCGTATTGAACATAAACGTCCCCAATGTAGATTACGGACAGATAAAGGGCGTAAAGGTTGTAAAACACGGCAGACATTGGTTCGACGATATTTACGAAAAGCATATAGACGTGGAGGGCAACAAGGTGGGCTGGTGCCTTACCGGCGGTATAAGACAGCCGCCTAAGGGTATTCATTGCGATATGGAGTATATTCTTGAAAATTACGTCACACTCACGCCTTTGAAAATAGACCGCACGGATTATGAATTGCTTGACGTTGTCGGCGAGGCTTTCGAAAAATGAAGGTTCTTGTAGTGGGAGCCGGCGCGGCGGGGCTTTTCGCTGCGTACTCCGCGGCAACGCATACCGAAGCCAAGGTCACGGTTGCCGAGAAAAACGAAAAAGCGGGAAAAAAAATTTACATAACGGGCAAGGGAAGATGCAACCTCACCAACCTGTGCACGCCGCGCGAATTTCTTGACAATGTCGTGCGGAACCCTAAATTTCTTTACAGCGCAATTTACGGCTTTACTCCCGAAGATACCGTCGATTTTTTTGAAAAAAACGGGCTGAAACTTAAAACCGAAAGAGGAAACCGTGTGTTTCCCGTCTCAGACAAAGCGTCCGACGTGACAAAGACGCTGCGCGCCGCCGCCGAAAAAGCGGGAGCGGAATTTCGTTTTAATATGTCCGTTGAAAAGCTTACGCAAAAAAACGGAAAAATTTGCGGAGCGACGTTAAACGGAAAAGAGGAAAATTTCGACTCCGTGATACTTGCCTGCGGAGGAATGAGCTATCCGTCAACGGGCAGCGACGGAAACGGTTACCGTCTCGCCGCGTCTGTCGGACATAAAATAATCGAACCTGTACCCGCTCTTGTGGGATTTAAGGCGGAAAATACAGCCGCTCTTTCGGGACTGACTTTGAAAAACGTCAAGCTGTCTTATGCGGAAAACGGAAAGACAGTTTATTCGCAATTCGGCGAGGCATTGTTTACGCATGAGGGTATTTCCGGTCCTGCGGCGCTTACGCTGTCAAGCTTAGCGGCGCGTAAAGACGTAGACGGCTCGGAACTTGTTTTTGACCTGAAACCCGCTCTCGACGCCGATATGCTCGACAAGCGTGTTCTGAGAGATTTCGACGAGGGCAAAAATAAAGATTTGGGAAACGTATTGACCGCGCTTATGCCAAAAGCCCTGATTCCGTTTGTTGCGGAGCAGGCGGGGCTTAAAGAGGACAAAAAAGTCAACTCGATATCCTCAAAGGAGCGGAAAAAACTTGTTGAAGTTATTAAAAATCTTAAATTCGCCGTCAAAGGCTTTTGCGCTCATGATTCTGCCATAATTACGGCGGGCGGAGTTGACGTAAAGGAAATAAATCCCAACACTATGGAGAGCAAACTTGTTGAAAATCTTTATTTTTGCGGAGAAATGACGGACGTTGACGCGCTTACTGGAGGTTTCAATATGCAGATAGCTTTCTCTACGGGTTTTCTTGCGGGCAAGCTTAAAGGGGTGAAAGCATGACGGCAATCAGAGGAGCTACGACCGTTTCGGTAAACGCAGCGGAGGAAATAGAAAATGCCGCTGCCGAGCTGATTGACGAGATAATGAACAGAAATTTTCTCGGCGGGGAGGATATAGTCGCAATTATCTTTTCCTGCACGAAAGATTTGACGGCGGCTTATCCTGCGAAGGGCGCAAGGGAAAAGTCGGGGCTGAATAAAGTTCCCATGTTCTGCGTTCAGGAGCAGTATGTCGTCGGAGCCGTTGACAAATGCATACGGGCTCTGGTTCTGTGCCAAAAGACAATAAAAGACGCGCGTCATATTTATCTTAAAGGCGCAATAAATTTAAGAAGCGATTTGAGTTCCGATTAGCGTGGCATTTAATGCTTTAATCGTTGTCGTCGACAATGTGCGTCCGTCCGTTGAGCAGGTTGTCGGAAAATATCGGAGCTTTAAAAAATTTCGGAGATATAAATGTCATATTACGGATTGATTAAATTTCTCGGCGGGTGGGCGGTCAGACTGTTTAACCCCGTCAAAATTTACGGAGCTAAAAAATTTGAAAACAAAAAAAGCATCTTTGTGATGAACCACGTGTCCAATATGGATTCTGTAGTTTTCGCAGCTTATTTCAAAAACGAATTTCGATTTGTTTATAAAGCGGAGTTTGACAAAAAACCTTTTTTGAGACACATATTTCACAATATGAGGCTTATTCCCGTCAAAAGGGGCGAGGTTGACTTGAAGGCTACGAAGGAATGTCTTTCCGCCTTGAAGCAAAATGAAATTCTGTTTATTTTTCCCGAGGGCACAAGAAATAAGGAGAGCGACGAAATGCTGCCCTTCAAGACGGGACCGGCGATGTTTGCACTTAAAACAAAAACGCCTATTAGACCTTTTTATATTCAGAAAGCAAAAAAAGGCAAAAAAAGATATATTATAGTAGGAGAGGAGTTCGAGCTTTCCGATTTTTACGAGGGGGGACTGAACAAGGAAAATTTGGAAGCCGCAACGGAATTTATCCGCGTCAAGGTGACGGAGCTTAAAGAAAAATTGAACAGGGAGCCGAATGCTCTGAAATGACTGAAAAAATCATTTACGTTTCTGAAACAAACGGTTTTTGCAAGGGCGTAAAAAACGCCGTGGACACGGCGTTGAGATACGCGGGCGAAAACGTCTATACCTTCGGAGAAATAGTCCACAACAAGCGTGTGGTCAACAAACTCGCGTCATTGGGTATCAGGATGACCGAGGACGTATCCGGGCTTAAAAAAGGCGATACTCTCATAATCCGTTCTCACGGAGCAAAAAAATCGGTGTTCGAGCAATGCGAAAAATCGGGCGTAAAGGTTGTGGACGCAACCTGCCCCTACGTAAAGGTAATCAGAAACAAAGCCGCCGAATATTTTGGCAAGGGGTACCTTATCGTGCTTGTGGGAGACAAAAACCATCCCGAGCTGCAAGGCATAAACGGTTGGTGCGGCGACAGCGCCGTTTTCTTCGACGGAAAGGGCAAACTCCGACTCGAAACGGACAAAAATGTTCTCGTGCTTTTTCAGACTACATACGAAAGCAAAAAAGTTGATGAAACGCTGCAAAATATTGTGGCGGATAATGCAAAAACAGTTGAGTTTTTCAACACGATTTGTTATACTACTGAGGATAGGCAAAATTACGCGCTTTGCGTTTCCCGAAAAAGCGAGTGCTGCGTAGTGGTCGGCGGGCGCAACAGCTCCAATACCAAGAAGCTTTTCGACATCGCCAAATCCAACTGCAAAGACACCTTTCTTGTGGAGGAAGCCGCGGAGCTGAGTGATATTTGTCTGTCAAAATACAGTAGAATGAGTTTAATAGCAGGAGCTTCAACTCCGCAGGAGTTGATGGAGGAGGTTTTGTCAAAGATGTTTGCAGAAGCAAAGGACAACAGCGCAACGGTCGCAGTGGAAGAAATCAGCAAAGAAAACGAAGCTCACGAATTCGCAAGCGCCGTTGAGAAGATTGGAAAGAGAAGACCCTTGAAAAAGGGGCAGAAAATCAAGGGAACCGTTTCCCACATTTCCGAAGAGGGCGTGAATGTTTCAGTCGGCTCCAAAACCGACGGGTTTATTCCCAATGAAGAAGTGTCTATGGACGGCGACTTTGAAGCTGCCAAGAAAAATCTCAAGGTAGGCGATTCGATTGAGGTCATAATCACTTCAACGGACAAAGGGTTGACGCTTTCCAGAAAAGAAGTCGAAGAGCTTTACAAGGACGACGAGCTTGTTGAAGGCATCAAAGAGGGTAAAGAATTCGATTTGGTCATGAACAAAGCTGTAAAGGGCGGTTTGCTTTCAAAGCTCGGAAGCTACACCGTTTTTGTTCCCGCTTCCCATATACGCAACGGTTTTGTGAGAGATTTGACTCAATATGTCGGCAAAAAGCTCAGACTGATTGCGTTGGAGGACGGCATCGACGACAACAAGAAAAAAATAGTTGCAAGCCAGAGAGCCTTGCTTGAAAGGGAAAAGAAAGAGAGAGAGGACAATTTCTGGAACAACATCGAGGTCGGAGAAATAGTTGACGGCAAGGTTTTGCGTTTCGCCTCTTTCGGCGCTTTCGTAAGCGTGCGCGGTATGGACTGTCTGGCACATCTGAGCGATTTGTCCTGGAATCCCGTAAAGGAACCGGGAGACGTGCTCGAGCTTAACAAAACGTATGAGTTTGTTGTGTTAAAGCTTGACAGAGAGACCAACAGAGTTTCAATCGGTTACAAACAGCTGCAACCCCATCCTTGGCAGATTGCCGCAGAAAAATATACGCCCGGAACCGTCGTCAAAGGCAAGGTTGCGCGTATTTTGCCTTTCGGCGCGTTTGTGGAGCTGGGCGACGGCATAGACGGCTTGCTCCATATTTCCAATATATCCTGGGATTGGCTGTCCGATATAACGCAGGTTATCAAAATCGGCGACGAGGTTGAAGCCATGGTTATGGATTTTGACCTTGAAAACAGAAGAATCACACTGTCGAGGAAGGCTTTAATCCCCGAACCGGGAAAAGCAGCCGAAGCCGAAAAGGTTGCCGCCACGTCGGAGGAACCGACAACGGAGGAGTCGACGGTTGAACAAACCGAATCATCGGCCGAAGAAAATAAGGAATAATTTTTTGAGCAATTGTCGAAAGCGGTTGTTTTATTTGACAGCCGCTTTTTTTCGGCAAAGCGGACAAAGTTTCTTAAAAAATTTTTTCTCAATTACGTTAAAATCGTTGACAAATCTCCGATTTTAAGTTAAAGTAAATAGGCTGTGATGTGCGGTTGCTTGTCTCGGGGTGTAGCGCAGTTTGGTAGCGCACGTGGTTTGGGACCATGGGGTCGGGAGTTCGAGTCT
>FR901000.1:0-119046 GCA_000437915.1 Subdoligranulum sp. CAG:314
TCTGTTTAGGCTGTCGTACTCGTAGCTTATATTTTTGCCCGTGTCAAGCAAATTCTTTATTTCCGTTACGTTTCCGTTGGCGTCGTAAGTATATTCGTACTGTTCTGTTGGCGTTGCGCTGCTTTGGGGATAAAATTTCTCGCTTTTTACCAATCCCGTTGTTTCGTTTGTTCCGCTTTTTCCCGCGTGGTAATCGTAGGTTTGGTAAAATATATGCTGCGACGTCCCTCTTATGGGATACGTGCTCCAATAATTGTATATTGTTTGTTTCTGCGTCCTTCTGTTCAGTTTGTCATAGCTGTATATGGATTCTTGCTCATTCGGCAACGCCGTTGTGCTTGCTGTCCTTATTTTCCCGTCGGGCGATTCGTTTCCGTCTTCTCTCGTTACCATATATGCTATATTTCCGTAGTTCTCTGTCGTCACCCTGTCGTAGCCGTCGTAGCTTATGTTTTTGACATATTTCTGCGCTCCGCCGGCTGTATTCGTGACCGTTACCTTTGTCGCGTGCTTTCTGTTTTCGTCATATGTGTAAGTATACTTCAATCCTGCCTTGTTGTCAACAATCTCTTCCAACACGCTCGGCTTCAAGCCGCCGTCTTCTGCTTCGAGATACGTGTTTTCTATTACGCTTGCATAGCTCGACGTGCCTGCTTTCTTCTCTTTCTTGCTGAGCAACCTGCCGTTTTTGTCGTAGGTGTATCTTTCCACGTAGCCGTTGACGTCCGTATCGTACTGCACGGTCTTTTCGTCGTCGGTTGCGGAGCGAGTCAGGGTGTTGAACTCTATTTTATTGTTGTTAGGGGTGTTAATCGTCTCGTAGCCTATTGAACCAAGATACCCTCTGCCGTAACCGAACCTGAACCTTGTTCCGTTGTGGGTGAGTTTGGTTAAGCGGTTGTTTTCGTATTCGTAGCTCGTTTTTTCCGTTCCGTTGACCTTGATTGACGTGAGCAGGTCGTTTGCGAACACGGGCGTCGTTTTGTTTCCCTTTGCGTCCTCGGTGTATTTCAGCTCCTTTTTTCCGTCGTAGATGTTTCTTGCGCTCCGCTCCTGTCCGTCTACGTAAAACGTGCTCTTTTCCTCATACACCTTCTCTCCAGCTTCCGTCTTTTGCTCAAACGCGTAGTCCGTCTTTACGTATGCAGTGTCGCCCCCTGTCCTTTCGCCCGTCATAAGTCCGTCCGCGTCGTAGGTATATTGCTTCTCCACTCCGTCATATCCTTTTTCTTTTACCAGCTCGAATTTGGAGTTGTAATACTTGTACGACACGTAACGCTTGTTCCCCTTGACCAGCTGCGTCGTCTCTTTCAGCGCATACGGCGTTATGCCGAAGAAATCCACCTGATACACCGTGAACGTCTTGTAGCGGCTGTTCCCGTCCTCGTCCCGGAAATCCGTGCATACCACAGGCGCGAGGTTTTTCAGCTCGTACCCCCTGAATTTAAGCGGCGTTGCTCCATCGTCATAGCAAAACGCGTTCATATACACGCTTATGATACGCGTCCCCTTTTTCATGCCCAGAAACATATTTAACAGCTCCTGCGAGCTTAACAGATTGAACATCGCTATTGTAAGTCCGTTTTTGTTGGTTATTGCCGACGTGTCGTAGTTTATATTCATTCGCTCGATTTCATCCTCCACGGATATAGTCGTGAAGTCCGTCACCGTGCCGAGATTGGGCACATAGCTCTCCACCAGATAATTGCTCGTTACCGTTCTGTCCGGCACCTTGCACAGTCCGTCCACCGTTATGCTTGCGTATTTGAGCAGGTCGGGGTGGTTGCTGTCGTAGCGCACAAGCCCGTATTCGGTTTTTATGCCCTTTTTATCCTTGTAGCTGTATCGGTTGTCCGCCGTGTGGGTGAAGTCTGTGTATTTCTCCGTCGTTTCGCCGTTTGCAAGCGACAGCGTCCAGATTTCTCCGCTGACGCTTGCGCCGTAATCCCGATATTCCTTTTTTTCCAGTACGCTCGGCTTGTTGTTTGAATAGGTCGCTTCCACCGACGTAAAGCCGTCGTAAACGCAGGCAAGACTGTTGTTTTGCAGGCGGTAAAAGCTCCTGTCCGTGCAGCTCTTTTGCAAAACGGCGCCCGACGAGTCCCACTCCGCCTTATACTCCGCAAGCATATACCAGCCGCTGCTGCCCGATACCGTGACGGGCAAAAGCTCGAATCGCTTGTTGTAGCCTCTTATCTCCACCGTCATGCCGCCGTTTGAGCGCACAAAAGTGCAGACGTTGCCTTCGCCGTCCGTGATTGTTGCTGACGTCACCGAGCTTGTGTGTCCGTATACGTTTTCGACAGAACACAGCTTCCCGTTGCCGTCAAAGCTCATGACGTTGCCGGACAAATCCTCCAGCTCCCAGCCTGTCGACGTCTGTTTGATGTTGAGACAGGTCTCGTTTTCAAAGTAGCCGTAGTCCGACGCGTCGGCGTCGCTCAGCGAGCTTTCATGCACCACCTGATTTGCCGCGTAAAAGTATCTGTCCTCCATTTTCCCGTCGGTATAGATTACGTCCGGCTTGTCCGTGCCGCTTTCCCACGCCGTTATCTGTGACTTTTGCGTCAAGTATTGCTCGTAATTGAGTCTCCAACCGCCGTGCGTCACGTCGTAATACAGCTTCAGGTTGAGAGGCATTTTGCTCCCGGGCAGCGATACAAGCTCCTTTTCCAGCTTTAACACACCCGTCTTTAAGTCGTACACGACTCGTCCCGCGTTGCCCGCCTCCGTTTCCACCGCAATCGGCGAAATGTCTTTCAGTTTTTTGTTTATTGTTCCCATGTCATTCTCCTTTGTATTTTCTTGTTTTTTCTGCTGCAGCAAACAAAAAACGAACCCGTTTGAGTCCGTTCTTTTCCCTTATTTTATATCTGCTTTTCGCCTTGTCAAGCGCTCTGTCCGAATTTTTATTTCGCTTTTTTCCAAAAAATATTGTGAAAACCTTTTTTCCACTCTCCCTTTTTTATATTTTTTTCCGCTACCTTTCAGTCCTTTGTTTGGACGTCTGCGGCGTTATCGCGGCTTTGAGCTTCGCCGTCCTCCGAAAGCCCGAATACGGGCACAGGCTCCTTATCCTTGACGAAGCCTTTGAGCAACCGTGAAACCTCTTCGGGCTTTCGCACATTGTACAGAGCAAGCATCTGCTTGTCCGAAAATTTCAAGATGATTTTGGCGGGATAATACTGCCCGCGATTATCAATTAAAATAATTAAACAAACTATAAAAAAACCTAAAAAACCCAGCAATACACACAGCCATAAGTATTTAAAATAGTCTTTGTCTTTCCCGAAACGCTGAGCTTTGCAGTAAAACACGCTGTCCACATCGCTTTTGCGAAAATACAGATACTTGTCGTCTGCGGCGGCGGGCTTTGCCGACAAGGTAAATTTAGACTTTTTGTTTACCGCGAGCATAAATTCGTCGCAAAGAAGAATTTCAACAGGTCTGCCGAGCAACCTTGCAAGCATCACAATTGTCAAAACACCGCCCGAAACTACAAACAAAGCGCCGACAATTTTTTTTGCCAAGTCGCTCATCGTGCCAAGCCCCGTCGCAAGCGTCACCGCGCCGAACACAGCCGACAAAACTCCGAAAACCAAACACACAATCGCTCCGCCTATACGCCTTTTTGCGATTACCTGCATAAAAAACCCTCCTTGATTTCATTTTACCACACATTTTCCTGTAAGGCAATTATTATGTCGTATTTTGTCGTTTTTCGTGCAGTGCGGTGCAGTCGGCAGGCGGACGGGGTTTGCTTGAAGGAATTTTTTTATTTCTCCCGCAACGATTGAACTTTTACTCTGTTTTTGCTATAATTTCAATAGACTATATGCGGAGGTTTCTTCACAGATGGAAAAACTCAAAGGCTCGTTGCTTTTCGGCCAGTCCGGCGGCCCCACTTCGGTAATAAACGCCAGCGCCTACGGCGTTTTCAGCGAAGCGTTCAATCACGATTGCATTACGCGCGTACTCGGCGCGCACTACGGCATAAAGGGCATACTCGACGACGACCTGTTCGACATAAACTCCGAGAGCCGCGAGGAGCTTGAACTGCTCAAAACAATGCCCTCTTCCGCCTTGGGCTCGGTACGCTACAAGTTAAAGCCTTTTGAAGAGGACGAAACGGATTATAAACGGGTGTTGGAAATTTTCCGCAAGTACAACGTGAGATATTTTCTCTACAACGGCGGAAACGACTCCATGGACACGGTGTGCAAAATCGGCGCGTACCTCAAAGCGCACGGCTACAAATGCAACGTAGTCGGCGTGCCCAAAACCATTGACAACGACCTTGCCCTCACCGACCACTGTCCCGGCTTCGGCTCGGCGGCAAAATATATCGCCGCAAGCTGCATGGAGCTTTCCTTGGATTCGAGCGTGTATTTCAACGGCGCAATCACCGTTGTGGAAATCATGGGACGCAACGCGGGTTGGCTGACTGCGGCAAGCGCAATCGCCGCTTTCAACGGTCACGGCCCCGATTTGATTTACGTGCCGGAAATCCCCTTTGACATCTCCGCGTTTATGGACGACGTGAGCGCGGTCTACAACCGCAAGGGCGATTGCTTTGTCGCCGTTTCGGAAGGCATAAAGGACAAGGACGGCAAATATATAAGCGAATACGCGAGCGGGCTTGCGACGGAGCAGGACAGCTTCAACCACAAACAGTTGGGCGGCGTGGGCGCATTTTTGGCTTCCTACGTAAAGGTGCACACCAAAGCCAAGGTAAGAGCCATAGAATTCAGTCTCTTGCAGCGCTGCGCAAGCCACATAGCCAGCAAAACCGACGTGGAGGAAGCCTGTCTTGCAGGCACGGAAGCGGTGCGGGCGGCAGTTGACGGAGAGTCGGAGGTCATGATATGTTTTAAGCGTGCGGCGGACAAAAACGGAAATTATTTGTGCGAAACGTCCCGCGTTCCGCTTTGCGAGGTGGCAAACGAGGAAAAGACTCTGCCCATGGAGTTTATTTCCCCGACAAACAATTTTATATCAGAAAAATATCTCGGCTATGTGCTGCCGCTTATTCAGGGAGAATCCGCGCCGCCCTTTGAAAACGGGACGCCGCGTTACGCAAAGCTGAAACGAATCAAGCCGGAGCCTAAGCTATGCAAATAAAAAAGCGTCCCGAAAGGGACGCTTTTGGTTTAAATATTCAAAGCAGCAGACTGACCAGAGCGAACAGTCCGTTTGCCAACAGCCCCGCGACCAAGCCGCCGACGGTGTGCAGCATGATTGACCAGCCGGTAAGGCTTCTGAAATTGAGCGCGTCCATCATGGACACGTGGGTTGACAGGTAACCGCTCCAAAACATACACATAGCCGTCAGCACGGCGACGTTGCTTGCGGTAATAATCCCTCTCGACATCATTTCGGGGACAAGACCTATTGCCGCGCCCGCGCTGCCGAGAGCAGTCAAGGGGACGGCAATTATTTCCGGAGAACCGAACCCGAACAGCGGCTTCAAGACGGGGCTTAAAAAGCTGCCTATCATGGGAATAAGCCCCACTCCCTCGCCGACGCCGCCCGTATAGCCGCCTTCGGGCTTGCCGTTGGTGAGCATGAGCACCAGCGTAGCGATAATCAGCACTCCCGGAATAATGGAAACTCCCACCTTGACTCCGCCCGCACCGCCGTCAAGCAGGCTTGAAATCAGCCGCTGAAAAACGCCGCCTTCGCGCACCTCGCGCATTTTCAGCACATCGTACTCCGCGCTTCCCGCATCCTTCAAAGCAGGCTCGTCCTTGCCGAACACTTTTTTGGTTTTCAAAAGCATAAGTCTTGTCACAAGTATGCTCGTCAAAAACACGGACAACAGTCCCACAACAACGGCAATCCCGAAATGCTCGCCGTTTAAGCTGAGCATTGAAACGACGACTATCAGTCCCATTCCGAATGCAGTGCCGATGTTGGTGAGCGCGCCAAGTTGATATTTTTTGAAATATCTGATGTAATTTCTGTCGTTTGCGAGAGTGAGCACGGCGGGATTGTCGGACAGAAAGGACGTAAACAGTGAAATCGAGGTTGCGCCCGGCATACCGTACAACGGTCCCATGAGGGGCGCAAACGCTTTGTTGAGCAAAGACACCACTCCGAACTCGCTGAGCACGGCGGATATGGCGCCCATAAGCACTGCCAGAGCCAAAAGATAAAACACCGTGTCCTTCAAAAGCATGAACGCCGTGTTGAACATGGTGTTGATTGCGTTGGAAAAGCCCATAACGCAGCCGAAAGCGACAAAAAAGCCCGCCACAAGGACAAGGCAGACAAAGCCTTCCGCGCCGACGGCCTTTTTCAGTTTTTTTCCGCCGCAAGCGTCTTTTACGCCGCGCTGCGGCTCGTTTTCAAAGACTTGCGCCCCGGCGCCTGCTGCGACAGCTGCGTCTGCGGCGGCTACGTCGTAAGAATCGTTCTTTTTTCCCGTTTCGGGAGGAATATCTTCCGCCCTCTCGGGCGGTGCCGGCGTTGCGCCGTCGTTTTGCTGCATTTCTCTTTTCTCCAAGTTTTTAAACCACAAAAAGAATAACAGTTAAGCCATTGTATGTCAACGGTTTAATACAAATTTCCGTCAACATGAATATAGTTCATAAAACGCAACGGCGCCTATATTTTCACTAGCACGGCGCGCACGGGCGACGCTTCCGCGCCCTCCGCTTTGAGAGGCAGGGCGCAAAGAAAATATTTACCCTCGTCGACATTTTTAAGCACGAGGTTTTCCAGCAGATACACCCCCGCCCGCGCGAAAATTCCGTGAACCGCAAGAGTATCCTTTCCGTCAAAGGACTGCTGCTGCGTGCCTGCAAGCTCTATACCCATATCCGCAAGTTTTTGCGCCAGCGCGGCGTCGGGCGGCGCGCCCTTGAACAGCATACGACGGCAAAAATTTTTCTCGGCGTTTTCGGCGGTACACACGACGCACTCTCCCAAAAAAACCGAAAGCTCGGCGGCGCAAACGTCCTTTCCGCCCGAAAACGTGTGCGAGGGCGCGTCAACGTGGGTGCCGTTGTGCATACACACAGTCAAATCGCTGACCGCAAAGCCGTCCCTTTCCACTGTTTTAATCGCCGTCAATCGGGGCGCCGTGTCCCCCTCGAACACGCTCCCGCTCAAAAGCTCCTGAGAAATATCGATAATTTCCATAAAATCTCCTCAAAAACAAAAGCAAGTCGTCTGCGACCTGCTTTCCTGCTTTAATCCGCAAAACGGATGTATTTTATTTTCTGTTCCTTTTTCGGACGGTCGTTTGCGTCCGTAGGCACGGCGGCAATCCTGTCCACGACATCAAGTCCGCTTTCCGCAATGCCGAAGGCGGCGTATTGCCCGTCAAGAAAGGTCGCGTCCTTGTGGCAGATGAAAAATTGACTTGACGCCGAATCGAAATCGTTTGCGCGCGCCATGGAGATGACTCCGCGTCTGTGCGAGAGATTGTTTTTTACGCCGTTGGCGTAGAACTCTCCCTTTATATTTTTTTCGGAGCCGCCGCAGCCTGTTCCCGTGGGGTCTCCCCCCTGAATCATAAAGCCGTCTATTACGCGGTGAAAAATCAAACCGTCGTAAAACCTTCTCTCCACCAGCGCTCTGAAATTCTCCACCGAAAGGGGCGCGTTTTTTTCGTCGAGAACGACGACTATCTCTCCGCCGTCCTCCATGGTGATTTTAACCTTGTTTTTGTCCATATCTCTCCTCAGTCGTTTTTAAGCTCCGCTTTGATTCTTCTCACGCCGCTGCTGCTGGACTGCTCCTTTATAATCGTGAAGCGTCCCAGTTCTCCCGTGTTGGAGGCATGAGGACCTCCGCAGATTTCCATGGAAAAATCGCCCATGGAGTAAACCTTGACAACCTCTCCGTATCTGTCGCCGAAAAGCCCGATTGCGCCCTTCTGCCGCGCCGCTTCGACGCTCATTTCCTCGCACGTCACGGGGAGCTTTCTGTTTATCGCCTCGTTTACAAGCTCTTCCGTCCTTTTAATTTCTTCGGGAGTCATAGGTCTGCCGAAGGAAAAATCGAACCGCAGCCTTTCGGGCGTTATGTTGCTGCCCTTTTGCGCCACCTCGTCTCCAAGCACCTGCCTCAACGCCGCCTGCAAAAGATGTGTCGCCGTGTGCAGCCGCGTGGTGGCCTCTCCGCTGTCCGCAAGCCCGCCCTTGAATCTTTGACCGCTTGCGTCGTGCGACTTCTGCTGATGCTCGGCGAACTTCGCTTTAAAGCCCTCCGTGTCCACCTTAAGCCCGCGTTCCGCAGCCAGCTCTTCGGTTATTTCGATAGGAAAGCCGTAAGTGTCGTAAAGCCTGAACGCTGACGCGCCGTCTATGACATCTCCCGACAGCTTTTCGACAAGACGGTTGAACTCCCTCTCTCCTCCAATCAGCGTTTTGAGGAACTTTTCCTCCTCCTTGGCAAGCTCCTCCGTTATTTTTGAGGAGTTGCGCTTTATTTCCGGATATACGTCGCCGTACAACCCGACGTAAACCTCCGCTATCCTGATTATGTCTCCCTTTTGCATACCGAGAGCGTTGGCGAATCTTACCGCCCGGCGGATAAGCCTGCGCAGCACGTAGCCTTGGTCCACGTTGCTCGGCACGACGCCTATTTCGTCGCCCAAAAGAAACACCGCAGTCCGCACATGGTCGGCAATTATTCTCACTGCGCGCAAGACTTCGGGGCTGCCGTCGCTTTCTTTGCCCGAAAGACGTCTGATTTCTGCGATTGCGGGCGCGAATACATCCGTTTCATACACGCTGTCAAAGCCGTTAAGGACGCAAACCGTGCGTTCGAGTCCCATGCCCGTATCGACGTTTTTTCTGCCCAGAGGTTCGTATACGCCGTCCGCCCTCTTGTTGTACTGCATGAAAACATTGTTCCATATTTCAAGATATTTTCCGCAGTCGCAGGCGGGAGAACAGTCGGCGCAGCATTTTTCCTTGCCCGTATCCCAGAAAATTTCAGTATCGGGGCCGCAAGGTCCCGTAGTACCCGCAATCCACCAATTGTTTTTCTTCGGCAGGAAAAAAATCTGCCCGTCCTTCAAACCGCATTCGCGCCATATCTTTGCCGACTCCTCGTCGCGCGGCGCGTCGGCGTCTCCCTCGAAAACGGAAACTGCAAGCCTGTTTGCGTCAAGCCCGAGATACTCGTCCGACGTTAAAAACTCAAAGCTCCACTTGATTGACTGCTCCTTGAAATAGTCTCCGAGAGACCAGTTTCCCAGCATCTCGAAAAAAGTGCAGTGCGAAGCGTCTCCCACCTCGTCTATGTCGCCCGTCCTTACGCACTTCTGAACGTCGGCAAGCCGCGTACCCGAAGGATGGCTCTGTCCCAAAAGATAAGGAATGAGCGGGTGCATACCGGCCGTGGTAAAAAGCACCGAAGGGTCGTTCTCCGGAATCAGGCTTGCGCTTTTTATAACGGCGTGTCCTCTGTTTTCAAAAAATTTAAGAAATTTTTTTCTTAAAAAGCGGGATGTAATTTTTTCCATACGAACCTCTTTGAAGCGTTTAAAATCAAAATCAAAGACCGAAAAATTCGGTCTTTGAAGGCTTTTTCCTTTATGTTTTTTCAGACTCTTACTGCCTTTTTCTGCGGGCGCCGAAGCTGAACAAATAAATCAAAAAGAAGAATGCGGGAGCAAACCAGAGCGTCCAGCCGCCGTCGAAATCGCTGTTTTCGCCGAACAGGCCTTTTTCAACCGTGTTGAAAAGTCCGATGTCGATTTTGCCGATTAACGCAATCAGCCCCACGACGACAACGCCCAGCACGAAAACGAAGAGACACCATTTGCTCGCTTTTTTGGAGCCTTTGCCCGTGCAGAGTTTGATTAGACCGAACAAAAACATTGCAACGCCCGAAATCGCAAACAGCGCCGCAAGTATGCCGAGCGTCCACTCTCCGACGGAAAAGCTTTTGAGAGAATTGAAATTGTCCGCAAAGCTCCACAACAGCTGTCCCGCCGTACTGAAATTTCCTCCGCCCACGGAATAATATCCGAGCATTTCGCCGCCAAGCAGATTTTGAGGCATGATTGCGGGATACCCGACGAAAGCGTACAGAAATGCGAGCGACAAAATCATGATGATTGCGCCCCAAGTCCTCACCCTTGCGGCGGACTTCTTTTCCGAGCCGACTGTCGAGGCTGCCGCCGCGGGCAGATATACCGTCTGCTGCGGCTGCGCGTAAACGGGCTGAGCGGGAGGAGCGTAATAGGTCTGCTGCTGCGCCGCCTGCTGTTTTCTCAGTTCTTTTTTGTTGGGCTTGCGGTTTTCGGCGGAGCCGCCCGCGTTTTGCGGCAGCTGCGGTATGTTCTGCACCACGGGACGCATGGCCACGAACTCGAAACCGCACCTCTCGCAGATGTAAGCGTCGCCGTTTACCGTGTGATTGCACCTTGGGCAAATTTTGACGGTGGAGCCGCGAAACAGCTTGTTGCCGCAATGCTTGCAGTACCTTGCAGAGCCGCTGTTGACCGTGTTGCAGTTGTTGCAGACAATGGGGTCCTCGGGCGTTTTCAGGTGCGCGCCGCACTGATAACAGTATTTTGCTATAAGCGGGTTGGCGGTGCCGCACTTTTCGCATACGTTGAAATTGTTGGAATTGTTCATGTTAAATCCTCACATCGCCGTCAGTCGGCTTAGGTCTGCCGCAGCCGGTACAGAATTTGTCGTCTCTTTCGTTGAACTCTCCGCACTCGCATTTCCACCCCTTTGCCACCTCGTCGTGATTTTTGTTGCCCAAAGGATAACGGCAGGAGGTGCAGAACGCGGCGTCGGCGAGGTTTTCCGCGCCGCACACGAAGCAATAAACCTTGGGAGTTTCCGTCACCAGCCTGAGTCCGCAGGAAAAGCAAAATTTCGAGTCGAAATTGTTTAACGCGCCGCAGTTGGGACAAATTTTGAGCTTTTCGGTAGTGGGCGCTTGGAGCACCGCCTGCTTTATTTTGGGATTTTTATCCTGAGCGTCGGCATAGTCCAACTGAAATTCGACCGTTTCGCCGTCTCTCAGGTCGAAAAAGCAATACTTGCAGAATTTGTCCTCCGGCTTGTTGGGCTTGCCGCAAAAACGGCATATTTTGCGCCTGACAACCCTGTGTCTGTTCATTGCGGTCACGTCGTGTCCGCAGCCCGCGCAAAAAACCGTATGAAGCGAAATTTCCGCGCCGCAATAGGGGCAAACCGCCGTTTCGTCGGGATTTTCGGAATCCCGCGAAACAGTTCCGCCGCTCTGAATGGAAGCGACTCCGCTCACGTTTGCGTCTCCCAAAGCCGCGCCACAGTTTACGCAATGGGTAAACTGCGGTTCGCAGACGCTGCCGCATTCGGGACAAATTTTCTGTTTTACGTCGCTGACCTCGAAGCTCTCGCTGCCGCAGTTGATACAAAACCTGCTTTCCGACGCATTCGGCTCTCCGCAAACCTTACATATCTTCATTTTTCTTTCCAAAAGACAAACCGACTTTGAAATATGATACCATACACGCCCTGTCTTGTCAAGATTTGGCGTTAAAACTGTCTTTCAAGCCCACTATCTCGTTGAATACTGCCGTTTCACCCTCTTTTCCGTCCGCGGCAAAGTAGCCTATGCGCATGAACTGAAACCTGTCGGGACGTTTCGCGTCCTTCAAAAGGCTCTCGCCGAAGCCGTTTATTTCCGTTCTGCTGTCGCGGTTGAGGCGCTCGGTAAAATCCGTTTCCCCGTTTTCGGGAGGGTTGAGCAGCGATTTGAACCGATAGGCCTTGACAGGCACGCAGTCTGCGGCGTTTACCCACTGTATAACGCCCTTGACCTTCATACCGCTTTCGTCGCTTCCGCTTTTGCTGTTGTCTACGACGGAGGCGAACACGGTTTTTACCGTGCCGTCGCTATTGTATTCCACTCTGTCGCAATGTATGATATACGCGCCTTTGAGCCTAACGTACCCGTCGGGTTTCAGCCTGTGATACTTGGGAGGAGGATTGCTTTCAAAGTCGCTGCCGTCTATGTACAGCTCGTTTGAAAAGCTTACCTTGCGCGTAGTTATCGTTTCCGCGTTTGGATTGTTTTCGACCTCGGCAAATTCCGTCCTTTTGCCGAAATTGGTGAGCACGACCTTGACAGGGTTGAAAACCGCCATTACCCTGTCGGCGTTTTTGTTGAGAAAATCCCTCACGCAAGCGTCGAGATAACCGCTTTCCACCTCGCTGTTGGACTTCGCCACGCCAATCCGCTCGCAAAAGTCCCTGATTGCCTCGGGCGGATAACCGCGTCTGCGCATACCGCAAAGCGTAGGCATACGCGGGTCGTCCCATCCGTCCACTATTTTCTCGTCCACAAGTCGTTTGAGGAAGCGCTTGGACATAATGGTGTTGGTTATATTCAGCCGCGCGAACTCTATCTGTCTCGGTCTTTTTTCAAAGCCGCAGTTTTCCACCACCCAGTCGTAAAGCGGTCTGTGGTCCTCGAATTCAAGCGTGCAGACGGAGTGGGTTATGCCCTCCAAAGCGTCCTCGATGGGATGCGCAAAGTCGTACATCGGATATACGCACCACTTGTCGCCCGTGTTGTGGTGTCTTGCGTGCACGACGCGGTATATGACGGGGTCGCGCATATTGAGATTGCTTGACGCCATGTCGATTTTTGCGCGGAGCACCTTTTCGCCGTCGGCAAATTCACCCGCCTTCATTCTCATGAACAAATCGAGGTTTTCTTCGACCGACCTGTTTCTGAAAGGACTGTTCCGCCCGGGCGACGTAAGAGTGCCTCTTGTTTCCCTGATTTGTTCGGCTGAAAGGTCGCATACGTAAGCCAAACCTTTCTTGATTAGCCCGACGGCGCACTCGAACATCCTGTCGAAATAATCGCTTGCAAACAGCTTTTCGTCCCACTCGAAGCCCAGCCACCTTATGTCCTCTTCAATCGCGTTGACGTACTCCTCGTCCTCCTTGACGGGATTGGTGTCGTCGTAACGCAGATTGCAGGTGCCGCCGTATTTTTGTTTAAGCCCGAAATTGACGCACAGGGCTTTGGCGTGTCCTATGTGCAGATAACCGTTGGGCTCGGGCGGAAACCGTGTTTTGACGCAGCTTATTTTTCCGCTTTCGAGGTCTTTGTTGATAATCTCTTCGATAAAATTTTTTGCTTCCATTTCCTTCCCCGCGACTATTCGTTAAAATCCGTTTCGCTCAAACCGTCGGCTTCCTCCGGCGGCGCGTCGTCGAAGTCGGGCAGCGGCGCGTCCGCGGCAAGACGTTCCAAATCGCGTTGCTCCCGCCTCGCGTTTTCCTCCGACGTCTCCCGACCGTCCTCCGTTCTCACAAACGTGTCGGGGTCGGTGAATCTGACGTACTCGCCTATCCAATTGAGAGTCAGCTTGCCCGTCTCGCCGTTTCTGTGCTTTGCGATAATCAGCTCCACGGGCTGCACGGCTTCCCCCTCGGCTTCCTTGTTTTTGTTGATGAACAGCACCATATCCGCGTCCTGCTCGATAGCGCCCGATTCTCTCAGGTCGGACAGCTGAGGCTCCTTGTCGTCGCGCCGCTCCACGAGCCGCGACATCTGACTCAACGCCAATATAGGCACGTCGAGCTCTTTGGCTATGATTTTAAGCGTCCTCGTAATCTTGCTGATTTCCTGCTGAAACATCCTCGTAATCTTTCTGATTTCCTGCTGACGGTTTTCCGACCTGTCGCCGCCTTCCATAAGCTGTATGTAGTCGATAACGATAAAATCAAGTCCCTCCCTGTTTTTGAGACGCCTGCACTTTGACAAAATCTGAGCCGGCGTAATTAGAGACGAGTCGTCGATAAAAATTTTCATCCGGCTTATTGCTTCGTTGGCTTTCCACAGCTCGGCAAAATCCCGACTCGTCAGTTTGCCGGTCTTTGCGCGCGTCATGCTTACGCTTGCCATGGAACACAGCAGTCTCTGCGCAAGCTGAACCTTGGGCATTTCCAACGAAAAAATAGCGCAGCTTTTTCTGTTTTTCGCCGCGCTTTCCACCATGTTGAGCGCAAGCGAGCTTTTTCCGCAGCCGGGACGCGCCGCAAGCACGATCAGGTCGCCGCCGTGCAATCCGTTGGTCTTGCTGTCAAAAAGCTTGAAGCCGGTGGGAATCCCCTTGAAAGCCCCCTGATTTTTGTACAGCTCGTCAAATATCGTCAACACCTCGCCCGTAGACTCTCCGACAGGCGTTAGGTCGCCGCTCTGCTTTTTGTCGCTTATGTCGTATACCGCCTTTTCGGCAAAGGCTACGCTTCTCTCCTCGTCGTCAGAATTTCTGCATTCCTCTATTATGCTTGTGCCCGCCCTTATCAACGCGCGCAGCACGGAATTGCGCTCCACGATTTTAAGATAGACTCGGTAGTTTGCAGAGCTTGGCACGACGGTGTTTAACGTGGTGAGATAATTTATGCCGCCTGCGGCAGCCAGCTGCCCGCTTCTGTCCAAAGCGTCCGCGACGGTAACGAAATCTATCGGTTTGCTCTCGTTCAAAACCTTCTGCATTGCCGACAGCAAAATTCTGTGCGACGGAGCGTAAAAATCCTCCGCTTTGAGAGTGGGAACAAGCTCCTGAGCGAGATTGTCGTCCAAAAGTATACAGCCCAAAAGACACTGCTCCGCTTCAAGGTTCTGCGGAACCGCGTTTACATTGACGTCGCGTGCGGGTTTGTCTGCCATAAAAACTCCTGTTGCGTCTTATTTTACAGCAACCGCGCATTTTTTTCAACTGTTTGCGCAGCCTTGTACGTTTTTAATCCGCCGTCGTACTTTGATTTTCCTCCTTTTGAGGCTGTGCGGGAGTGTCGCCGCCCGCGCCGCTCTCCTCTCCCTCCTGCGGACGGGCTTTTACGCCCTTGACCACCACTCTTTCGGTGGGGAGATAAGTGTTGGTTCTGATTTTTCTAGATTTGACAAGCTTTCCGCCCTGATAATAATCCAGCCACCCCTCGGAGGTCAATCCGTCGGCGCCGTTGGACAAAACAAACGTATCGGTATCGAAAACAACCTTGTCGGAGTACCTGCCCTCCCTGTCCTCTATTGTGCGCGTCGAAAAAGGCTTGCGCGCAATTTCCACGCTGCGCCGCCTGATTTCGTACTCGTTTGGCAGGCCGTAAATTTCAACCGTCGCCTCGCTGTCCGTGCCGTAAGCCGCGATAAAAATTCTGCCGCCCGTTTCATTGGTGAACACAAGGTCGCTGACCGACGACACCATTGCGTCGAAGCTCGGAGCCACATAGGAGGACGCCAAAGAATGCTGATGCACCTTGTTTACGGTGACTCCCGACATAATCAGAGCGTTGAACAGCGTCGTCGAAGCCTGACATACGCCTCCGCCCACTCCCTGCACGTACTTGCCGTCCATAATGATTTTGGCTTCAAAAAAGCCGTTCTGTTTGGTGCGCGGACCTACCGCCTCATTGAAGGAAACTCTTTCGCCGTTTTCCACTGTCATGCCCTGAAAGGCTTTCAACGCTCTTTTGACGTTGGATTTTCTCGCGGCGGTGCTGTTGCCGTACCGGGTAGAAAACCTGCATTTCAACGTCGTCTGCCGTTTCAGCTGCTCCAACGACACCTCGGGAAGCACGGTCTTGCCTCGCGCCGTTATCGCACCGCCCTCCGAAACCGCCTTTGACAGCGATTCCGCAAAGGCTTTTTTGTCAAGCTCCGCGCCCGCAACCTCCTTTTTGTAAACAAACCGCGATTTGGTCTCGGGCGCAAAGCTAACCGAAGCGTCCTGCGCCCGCTTGTACAATGCGCTTTCCGCCTGCTTGACCAATTCTTTCAGCCCGGGCAGAAGATAACACCACGCTTCGACCTCGTCGAAGCCCATATCGGCCGCCTGCTTTATCCAGCGCTTTTTCAGCCTGACGGAGCGGTATACAAGCCTGTCCTCTTTTTCCTCCTCCGAAAGAGCTTGGATATTCTCGGACAGCGAGTAAGCCAAACGCTTGTCAAACACGACAATCTCGAAAGAAACGTCCCAAGGTCTTAAAACCCCGTCCGTTGCGGAAAACGCAGAAGACACTGTCTGCGCGGCGCACGCGCCGCCCTCCGTCTCTAACGTAAAAACTCCCGCCGCACAAAGCAGCGAGAGCGCAATCACAAACAACCCTGTTTTAAATCTTTTTAAACGCATATCCACCTCTCAAAGTCCCAGCGCGGCAAGCGTTTTTTCGTCGGGCAGGAAAAATTTGTCTCCGAGATTCACGCCGTAATCGGCGTTGTGAAAATCGCTTCCTCCCGTCACGAAAAGCCCGTACTTGTCCGCCAGATACCTGAAAAAATCTCGCTCGACGTTAGTATGCGCAAAATAATCCGCTTCAATTCCGTCAAGCCCCACGCGTTTGAGATAAGCCACAAAGCCCTCCGCCTGAGTGGCGTTCATGCGCAGCTTTGCGGGATGCGCGAGCACGGCCTTGCCGCCGTAGCGGTGGGAAAGCTCTATCGCCTGCTCCACCGAAAGACGTCTTGATTTTACGTAAGCTTTGCCCTCGGGCGCAAGATACTCGGAAAACGCCGATTTGAAATCCGCGGCATACCCCTTTTCAACCATAATCCGCGCTATATGCGAGCGACCGTGCACTTCAAAAGGAAACGCCTTTTCAAGCTCGTCGAAGGAAACAAAGATATTCAGCTCCGCAAGCCTTTGCAGCAGCAGACGGTTGCGCTCGTGACGCAGCGCCTGAATCCTCGACATGGACTCCTTGAAGCGCTCGCCCGCGTAGTCTATGCCAAGCCCCAAAACATGGGTTTCCATATCCCTGTCGTAAGCGGAAAGCTCAATGCCCGCAACGACTTTAAGCGGCTTTCCGCGTGCGGCAAGAACAGCGCGCTCCACGCCGTTGGCGTTGTCGTGGTCGGTGACGGCTATGGCGTCAAGCCCCGCCCCGCAAGCCCTTTCCACTATTTGTTCGGGAGACAGGCTGCCGTCCGAGCAATTTGTGTGAATATGCAAATCGGTTTTCATATTTTAAAATTATACTCCGTTTTTCAAAATACGTCAATAATAAAAAAATCAAGGCTTATCCCACAAACGCTGCAATTCGTTTGAAAAAAAATATCAAATATGTTATCATATAAGTCAAAGCAAAATCAGGAATTTATGCGGGAGGAAAGGCAAATGCAATATTCGCACGAAGTCAAAGAAATGTGCTGCGTAAAAAAAGGCTGCAACCACGGACCTGCGCCCATACCTCAGGAGGGGCAATGGACACAATCCAAAGAAATCAAGGATATAAGCGGATTGACGCACGGCGTAGGCTGCTGCGCGCCTCAGCAAGGCGCGTGCAAGCTGACGCTCAACGTCAAAAACGGCGTCATAGAGGAGGCTTTGGTGGAAACTCTCGGCTGCTCGGGCATGACGCATTCGGCTGCCATGGCGGGAGAAATTCTGCCCGGAAAAACACTGCTCGAAGCATTGAACACCGACCTTGTGTGCGACGCGATAAACGTCGCAATGCGCGAGCTTTTTCTGCAAATCGTTTACGGACGCACGCAGTCCGCTTTCAGCGACGACGGACTTCCCGTGGGCGCGGGACTCGAGGACCTCGGAAAGGGGCTGCGCAGTCAGGTGGGCACAATATATTCCACCAATCTCAAAGGCGTGAGATACCTCGACATGTCCGAGGGCTACATCACTCAAATGGCGTTGAAGGACGGAGAGGTCATAGGATACGAATACGTGCATATCGGAAAAATGATGCAGCTGATTACCGACGGTTTATCCGCGGACGAGGCGCTTAAAAAAGCCAAATCCCGTTACGGCAGATTCGACGAAGCGGACAGCTACGTCAATCCGCGAAAGGCATAAAAGGAGGTTGTGATTTATGGCTCTGTTTGAAGGCTATGAAAGAAGAATAGACAAAATAAACGGCGTGCTGCGCGAATACCGTCTCGAAAACATAGAGCAGGCGAAAACCGTCTGCGAACAGCACGGCATAAACGTGGATTCCATAGTAAAAGGCATTCAGCCGATTGCCTTTGAAAACGCGGTGTGGGCTTATACCCTCGGCTGCGCCATAGCGCTCAAAAAAGGCGCAAAGACGGCAGCGGACGCCGCCGCCGACATAGGAATAGGGTTGCAGGCGTTCTGCATTTCCGGCTCCGTGGCGGACCAGCGTCAGGTGGGTCTCGGCCACGGCAACCTCGGCAAAATGCTGCTCTCGGAGGAAACGGAGTGCTTTGCCTTCCTCGCGGGTCACGAAAGCTTTGCCGCCGCCGAAGGCGCCATAGGCATAGCGCGCACCGCCAACAAAGTGCGCAAAAAGCCTCTCCGCGTCATTCTCAACGGTCTCGGAAAGGACGCGGCGTACATCATCTCCCGTATAAACGGCTTTACTTACGTGCAGACAAAGTACGATTACTGCACGGGAGAACTGAAAATCGTAAACGAAACAGCGTTTTCCAACGGAGAAAAGGCAAAGGTTCGCTGCTACGGCGCGGACGACGTAAGCGAGGGCGTGGCAATCATGCGGCATGAAAAGGTAGACGTTTCAATAACGGGAAACTCCACCAACCCCACGCGCTTCCAGCACCCAGTGGCGGGCACCTACAAAAAATGGGCGGGCGAAAACGGAAAGAAATATTTTTCCGTCGCAAGCGGCGGAGGTACGGGACGCACCCTTCACCCCGACAACGTGGCGGCAGGTCCCGCTTCCTACGGCATGACGGACACTATGGGACGAATGCACGGAGACGCGCAGTTTGCAGGCTCCTCCTCCGTCCCCGCGCATGTGGAAATGATGGGACTTATCGGCATGGGCAACAACCCCATGGTGGGAGCTACGGTTGCCTGCGCGGTTGCCGTGAGCGAGGCTTTGAAATAACGATTCTTAAAAAAAGGGAGCTTTTTAACTCCCTTTAATAAAATACCGATTGCTTCAAACAGGGAGCTTACGATGACGACAAAAAACAAAATCCTTTTGCAGGCGGCAAATGTGCTTCTGTGCGCCGCAATAATTTTGCTCACCGCCTTTTTCATGTCTGGCTGGAGCGTGCTCGTGCAGGCGGCTTTTTACGCCGTCGCAGCTGCGGGGCTTGCGGCGGAAGCGGTATTTTTGTTTATTAAAAAGGAATTTCTGATAAAACTGACGTTTATTGCGGAGCTGATTGCCGTCGTGCTGCTTGCAGTTTTCGTTTTGCTCGGCGTGTTCGCCGACTTAAACGCCTACCCCACCGACCGCGAAAAAATCGAGGCGGTGATAGCTCTCGTCCGCTCCACAGGCGAATGGGGAATGCTGGTGTTCGTGCTGATTCAGTTTTTGCAGGTCGTTGTTTTGCCTCTGCCCGCCGTCGTCTGCTACGTGCCGGGCGCGGTCATCTGGTCGCCTCTGACGGCAACCCTGCTTGCAAGCGCGGGAGTAATCGCAGGCTCTTTTTTCTGTTATTTTTTGGGGAGAAAATTCGGACGAAAAGCCCTCGTTTGGTTGGCGGGCAAGGATGCGGCGGAAAAATACGCCGACTACATCGGCAATCGCAGCAAGGGAATTTTTCTTATTATGCAGATTCTGCCCTTTTTCCCCGACGACGTGCTGTGCATAATCGCGGGCATAACCGCCATGAACTTTCCGTACTTCGCGGGGGTAATAGTATTGGTGCGTCCGCTGATAATCGCGGCGTACTGCTTTCTCGGCGACGGCTCTATTATTCCGTTTTCGGGCTGGGGAATACCTGTGTGGCTCGCGATAATCGCCGTGTTTGCGACGCTTGCCGTGTTGTCCTTCAAATATCAGAAAAGATTTGAGGACTGGCTGTTTTCAAAGTTTTCAAGAAAAAAAGACAAACACAAAAAAGAAGAAAAAGCACAAGAAACAATTGAAACCGAAGAATAAAAGGAAGCAAAAAAGCGGACTGTCGTCCGCTTTTTTCAATATCTGTCCACCTCGACGTAAATCACTTTTCCGTTGCGCCCGTCTATTTCAAGCTCGATTTCCTTGCCGCGCGACGTGTTTACGTCAACTTCATAAATGTAATAGGAGTTTTTAAGTTTAGAGGTCATTTCCAAATCTCTTTCTATTTTCCATCCGATTGCTTCTTCGTCTATATTAAGCTCGGTTTTGATATAATCCAAAGCGATTTGTTTTACCTCCTCCTGCGAAACGACGCTGGTGTTGCGCTTGGCTCCGCCCACCGCAACGCCGAACACCGAACCAAGCACGATGCCCGCCGCAACGACAAGAGTGACAAGCACTATGCAAACCGTCGTAATTGCCATTTTCAGACTGAATTTCTTTGCCGCCTTTTTGACTTTTTCGTCGTCGGCTTTTTTAATTACGTCGGCTTTGCCCATATCGATGATTTCGGAAAGCTCCTTGGCTTTCCTGATTTCGCTGCGGACAAACTCCACCTCCTCGGGCGTGGCGGTTCCGTCCAAAAATTTTTGATAAGCGTTTTCAAAATCCATTTTTATACCTCCAACAATGCTTTCAATTTTTTTCTCGCTCTGAAAAGAATTACCTTGACGTGGTCTTGCGTTTTTCCCGTGATTTCCGCAATCTGTTTTACGCTTTGCTCCTCAAAATAAAACAAAGTTATCGCTTCCCTGTGCACGTCGTCGAGCAGCTCAACCGCGCAATAAAGCGCCCGATATCTCTCGTCGTCAATCATTTCGTCAATAGCCGCTTTCCTGCCGTCCGCAACGCTTTCGTCCTGCGGCTTGGCAAGCCGCCTGCTTTTGCGCAGATGATTGAAATAGAGATTTCTGCATACGCGGAAGGACCACGTCCTGAAATTCCCGATTTCCGCGTCGGGCGACATAAGCGCTTTGAAAAAGGCTTCGGATACTATATCCTCCGAAACGACGCGGTTTTTGGAAAGCGAAAGCATATACAGCAGCAAGGGATTGTAATGCTCCTTAAACAATTCGGTCAGCTCGTCGTGTTTCATTTTTCTCCGTAAAAAAAACGCCGCAATCGCTTTTCGTATATAAGACACGCGAAGGGGCGAAAGGTTACGCTAACGCGCCGATTTTTTTAAAATTATTTTATAACTTATCTTTTCCGCAGTCAAGCGGAAGGCGGATTTTTGCTTGCGCAAGGCTTTTTAAAGGTAAAATCCCGCCTTAAATCGTTGACTTATACCCTCGATGTATTTTAAAATGATAATATAAAAAACCATGAGGTACGTATGAAAACAGCAATAGTAACGGACAGTAACAGCGGAATTACTCAGGAAGAAGCACGGCTGTCGGGTGTCTTTGTCGTGCCTATGCCCGTGCTTATCGATTCAAAACAATACTTTGAAGGCGTGACTCTTTCTCAGGAGCAATTTTATCAGAAGCTGCGCGACGGCAAGGTCAACGTCTCCACATCCCAGCCCAACCCGTTCGACGTAGAAGAGCTTTGGACGGAAATTCTCAAAACCCACGACGCATTGGTGCACATACCCATGTCAAGCGGTCTGTCGGAAACGTGCTCCACCCTCTCCCATCTCGCGCATGAAAAATTCGACAAAAGAGTTTTCGTTGCGGACAACCAAAGAATTTCGGTCACGCAAAAGCAGAGCGTCAGGGACGCAGTCAAAATGGCTGCCGAGGGAAAAAGCGCGGAAGAAATTTGCAGCCGTCTCGTTGAGACAAGGGCGCAGTCGAGCATTTATATAATGGTTGATACCTTAAAATATCTCAAAAAGGGCGGACGGCTCACCCCCGCCGCCGCGGCAATAGGCACGCTGCTCAGAATCAAGCCCATTTTGCAGATTCAGGGACAAAAGCTGGACAAATACGCAAAGGTCCGCAGGTTTTCCGACGCGAAAAAAACCATGCTTAAAGCGATCGGAAACGATTTGGAAACGAGATTAGCCGAACTCAGGAAGCAGGGCAAACTTGCGTTTTTCGTCGCGCATACGGACAATTACGCGGCGGCAGAGCAATTTGCACAGGAAATCAGGGAAGCATTTCCCGATATATCCGTCACCGACTGCGACCCGCTGTCTTTAAGCGTGTCCTGCCACATAGGTCCGGGCGCGCTTGCCGTTGCGGTTTCAATAGTTTACTGACGCGAGGCTTTCAGGCGACGGACAAACGGAATTTTTCCGTCGCCGTTTTAAAACAAATACAAAAAACACCGTTTTTGTGTCAACCGTTTTCCAAATTCGGTTGACATATTTTGTTGCCGCGGGTATAATGGTTGAGATGGAACTTAAATATCGGGTTTTGAATGCGCTTTCGCAAACCGACGGCTATGTGTCGGGGGGCGAAATGGCTGCGCGTTTCAACGTCAGCCGCACTCTTGTTTGGAAAGCCGTCAATCAACTGCGGCGCGACGGGCACGCAATATCCACCGTCAACAAGCTCGGCTACCGTCTCGAAATTCAAACAGACATAATCAACCCCCACGTCATCGAAGATTATTTGGAAAAAAGCTTTGCAACGCAAAAGCAAAAGCCGACGTTCAGGATTGAGTCGCTTGACGAGATTGACTCGACAAACGAGTATCTCAAAAGACTCGCAAACGCGGGGACGGGCGAAATCGCGGTTGCGGTTGCCGACCGGCAGACGCAGGGAAAAGGACGCAACGGAAAAAGCTTTTTTTCCCCCTCAGGCTGCGGACTTTACATAAGTATGCTTTTAAGACCGCGTTTCGACGCGCGGGAGGCGCTGTTTCTCACTGCCGCCGCAAGCGTCGCGGGCGCGCGGGCCGCGGACGAAGCGAGACGTTTTTTCGATGACGGCGCGCCTTTGCCCGAGACGGAAACGAAAATCAAATGGGTAAACGATTTGTATCTTGACGGCAAAAAAATATGCGGGATTCTTACCGAGGGCTGCGTCGACGTGGAAAGCAAGGGTTTGAGCTATGCCGTGGTAGGCGCGGGCTTCAACGTATATCCGCCGACGGAGGGCTTTCCCGACGCCATTAAAGGCATTGCGGGCACGATTTTTCCGCGAAAACCCGACAAACCGATAAGGAGCCTGCTTGCCGCGCGGTTTATAAGTTCCATGACGGAGTATTATCTCTCCCTCCCCGACCGCTCGTTTATGGAGTCGTACAAAAGCAAATCCTGCGTAACGGGCAGAAAAATCGCTTTCAGCCGCGACGGGCGGAGCTTTGCCGCAACCGCAATCGCGATAGACGACGAATGTCGCCTTGCCGTAAAAACGGAGGACGGAAAAGAAACGCTCCTTGACTGCGGCGAAATTTCAATCACAGAAATCAAATAGGAGTATATGAAAAAAACAGCAGCGGAAATAGCAAAAATAGCCATCTGCGTATGTATTATCGCAGTTTTGTCTCAAATTTCAATCCCCTTTCCGTCAGGCGTGCCTCTCACCTTTCAAACCTTTGCCGTAGCTTTCTGCGCTTGGTTTTTGGGGCTTAAAAACGGCATGATTGCCTGTCTGTGTTACCTTGCGGCGGGAGCTTGCGGAGTGCCCGTGTTTGCAGGCTTCAACGCGGGCATAGGCGCAATTTTGGGACCGACGGGCGGCTTTCTGTGGGGCTTTATCCTTTTGGTTGCAGGCTGCGGTATAGCCAACATAATCGAAAGAAGAAAAATTGCCGCCTTGTCAAACGAAATCGACAAGGGTAAATCCGACTCGCACAAGGGCAAAATCGGCGCTGGCACGCTTCTCGCCGTATGGTCGGTTTCCTTTGCAGGTCTGCTTTTGTGCCACGCGTGCGGAGTGCTTAATTATTGCTTCGTCACGGGCGCGGAGGCGGTGCCGGCAATATTGTCGGTGTCGCTGCCCTTTTTGCCCAAGGATATGCTGAGCGTAATCGGCGCTTATTATTTGGCGAAGGCGCTGAACTCGCGCATGAGAAGGGTACGCGCCGCATAAACATGGCGCATTTGAGTTTTTTTGCATATAATATTTCTTACAAGGAGCGTATATCATGAACGAATTTATCAGAGCAATGGACGGTCTGCCCAAATTGGTCAAAATTTTGCTCGCAATCCCGTGTCTTGACATAATATGGGTAATTTACCGTTTGGTCAAGAGCATAAACGCCAACGACATGATATTTTTAATTGTCGCCGTTCTGCTCATCGTCATCGGCTTGCCTTGGCTGTGGCTTGTGGACATAATCACGCTGATAATTACCGACAACGTAATATGGTTTTCAAGCAAATAACCCGCATGAATGCGGGTTATTCCTTTTCAGTCGAAAATTTCAATTTTCTATCGGTTCGAAAATATACTGAACATAATTCAGCTTTTTAAATCCGAGCGACGTGTATAGCGACGCCGCGCGCGCGTTGGACGGCTCCACCTCCAATCGAAAGCGCTTTGTTTCTCCGTACCGTTTGAAAATTTCCGCAAACAGACTTCTGCCTATCCCCTTAGAGCGAAAAGGCTCGCGCAGATAAATTTCTTCTATCCAGACAACTTTGCCGCCGCACTCGGGAGAAAAGCCCTTGCCTACAAGACAATATCCGGCAAGCTCCCCTTCGTGAAAGACAAAAAAGCCGTCCAGATAAACGCCGCCGCCGTTTATCAGCTCGTCAAAGGTTGCCGAATGATTTCGGACGGGTATCTTGTGCAAGACCGCGGGCGAGCGGTAAAACTCCTCCGAAAGCTCTACAAACAAATTTTTGTCCGACGCGGAAATATTTTTTAGCATACTCGGATTTTAACATATCCCACGTCCTTTTGCAAGAAAAACAAAACCCCCGCAAAGCGGGGGTTTGAAATTGTCCGAAAATTTTTCAGCAAATGCCCTGAGCAAGCATAGCGTCCACAACCTTCTTGAAGCCGGCGAGGTTTGCGCCTGCGACAAGATTGTAGTCCATCTTGTATTCGGAAAGAACGTCGGTGATTTGCTTGTGAATGTTTGCCATGATGGTTTTGAGCTGTCTGTCCACTTCCTCTGCCGACCAGGACAGTCTTTCGCTGTTCTGAGACATTTCCAGACCGGAGACCGCAACGCCGCCCGCGTTGACCGCCTTGCTGGGGCAGACGAGGACGTTGTTCTTCTGCAAATAAGCGAGAGCCTCGTTGGTCGTAGGCATGTTGGAAACCTCGTTGACGATTTTGACGCCCATGGCGACGATTTTTTCCGCATCCTCAAGCTTGATTTCGTTCTGCGTGGCGCAAGGCATATAAATGTCGGCTTTGACATTGCCCCAAGGCTTTTGTCCCGCAAAGAACTCTACGCCGAATTTGTCCGCATAGTCCTGCACCTTGTCGCGGCCGCTTGCTCTCATTTCGAGCATATAATCTATCTTCTTGCCGGTTATGCCGTCTTTGTCGTAGATATAGCCGTCGGGACCGGAGATGGTCAGCACCTTGCCGCCGAGCTCGGTGATTTTGGAAACCGCGCCCCAGGATACGTTGCCGAAGCCGGACAGAGCAAACGTCTTGCCCTTGATGTCCTGTTTGAGGTGTTTCAAAACCTCGACCAGGAAATATGTAGCGCCATAGCCCGTCGCTTCCGGTCTGATAAGGCTGCCGCCGAAAGAAAGACCTTTGCCTGTCAAAACGCCGTTTTCAAAGCTGCCGCGTATTTTTTTGTACATACCGAACATATAGCCGATTTCTCTGCCGCCCACGCCCATATCGCCTGCGGGCACGTCCGTGTCGGGACCGATATGTCTGTAAAGCTCGGTCATGAAGCTTTGGCAGAATCTCATGACTTCCGCGTCCGATTTGCCGCGGGGGTCAAAGTCCGAGCCGCCCTTGCCGCCGCCCATAGGCAGTCCGGTAAGGCTGTTTTTGAAGGTTTGCTCGAAGCCCAAAAATTTCATGATGCTGAGGTTGACGGAGGGATGGAATCTCAAACCGCCTTTGTAAGGCCCGATTGCGTTGTTGAACTGAACTCTGTAACCGCGGTTGACGTGAGGCACGCCCTTGTCGTCCACCCAAGGCACTCTGAACATGACCTGACGGTCAGGCTCAACCAATCTTTCCAGAATAGCGTTCTTTCTGTAAAGCTCTTCATTCGCCTCGATAACGGGAGCGAGAGACTCGAGAACTTCTCTGACAGTCTGCATAAATTCGGGCTGGCCCGGATTCTTCGCTTCTGTTGCGGCAATTACCTCTGAAATATAAGACATAATAAAAAACCTCCAAAAGTTTTTCTGCTATGATTAAACGGATTTCGCTCCGTCCAAAGAGAAGTATAGTTATAAAAATGAATAAAGTCAAGCGTCTTGACGGAAATTTTCAACACTTTTTTGAAGCGTCTCATAAAATTTTTCCGCTCTGTCCCGCCTCGCCTGTCGCAGGGCAAAATTATGAATATATTTCATATTTTTTGACAAAACGACCTTTTTCTACCCGAAAGACGGCGATTTCCGCCGCGTTGCAAAAATATGCCGACAGCAATCTGGCAACCGCCTGAAAAATGAATTTTAATAAAATCAGCCCCGCACCGTCGGAATATTTATACATTTTTGAGAATAGCATATACATTTAAAGTCCATTTACGGCATTCGGATAGAAGCCAAAAAATAAAATCGCATTAGGCGTTTTCCTACAAAAAAAAAGGCTCCCTCGCGTTGCGCGGGAGCCTTCCGTTTTTGTCAAACAGCGGAGAAAGTCAGGCGTTTCTGAGCGCCGTGAGTCCTACCTTGGTGTTGTCCTTGGTTCTGCATTGCAGCTCTTTTATCGGATGCTTTTTGGTCTGAAAGCGATAATCCTCGCCCTTTTTGAGTATATAGTTTTCAATTACGCAGTGACTTTCCACCGTCTCCGCATTTTCGCCGTTGACCATACGCTGATACTTGAAGAAATCCGAGTTGGCGGGCATATCCGCTACGTTTTTGAAGCCCTCTCTCTTGGCGGTGAGACTGACTGTGTTTGCAAGAATTTCTCTGACGTAGTCCTTATTGGATTTGAGCTGAATCAGCGCGGGGAATACGCCTCCGTTGGGTATAACCTCCTGCCAATCCTTGTTTTCGTATTTTCTCAACAGGCGCACGGCGTCATGGAGATGAGACAGCTCCTGATTGAAGCACTGCTCCCAGACATTCTTGACGTAAGCGTCGGTTTCGTCCTCGTACATGGAGTAGTAGAGATAGCACTCGGTGTACTCGTGCATGAGATTGCATTCGAGCAAAGTTACGTTGGGGTCGATAAAGCTGCCGTACTGCGACACGTGTTGCTCCTCCACCATGCCTATTTCCGTGTACAGCTTTCTGCCCGCGTCGTTTTTGTAAAACGCGCCCAGATTCATATAATAGTTCATGGTCTGTTGTTCCGCCGCCGTGATGATGTGCGTGTCAAGGGTGGTCATGAGGTCGACTTTTTTGCTGTCGGTCGCGCGCTTTATCGAGTCGTTGGGATGTCTGTGATGCGCTATCGTAGGTCTGCCCGGCATAATTTCGGTGTAATTTCCGACCAGCGTCTCTGCGCGCACTCCCATATCGTTTTCCAGCAAATCGGCGTACCGATAGAGGTGGTCGAAGTCTTCGAGCAGAGCAAAATCCAGAGCTGCTTTAAAGCTCTTGTCCGTTGCGCGCTGCGCGAGAAAAGCGGTCAGGTCTACGGCAAGCTGTTCGTAGCTTATTGTCGTTTCCAGCTGCGTCTCGTTCAACGGTTTGAGAGACGCGAGGCGTTTTTGCTGCTGCTGTTCGACGCGGCGGGTAACAGCCAGCGCGCGCCTTATATCGTTGTTGTCGCATTTGCGGCTGAAATTGTGACCGAACCACACGGCTTCGTATTCGGTTCCGTTCATAAGTATAATTCTTGTCTTGGTGTAAGGGTCAACCGTGTTCTTTTTGTAGGGACGGGACGCAAGCTCGTTCCAGCTCATAAAAGTATCCTCGGTCTTTTTGGCTTTAAGTTCAAAGGGATTGATGCTCATGAATATCCTCCTAAAAATTTATGTTTTTATTATTGACCGAGAATTTTATTCTAAACGGCATTTCCGCAAATAAAAACGGCGGAAAACGTTTCCGCCGCAAACGCAGATATTCAACCGTCGTTTTTTTCTATGAGTCCCGCAAGCACCTTTTCAAACCTGACGCCATACCAATGCTCCTCCCTGCACGGCGCCGTGTTCTTTATACACTCCACGACAAAGCGGCACGCCGTCGCCGCAGCGTCCTCCATGCTTTTTCCTTTGAGATACGCCCCGGTAAACGCCGACGCGAAAAGGTCGCCCGTACCGTGCCACATACCCTCCTGCCTCTGCTCGAAAACGTAAGCTATGCCGTCCGTGCCCGATTTGCAAACCGCCGCGCCAAGCAAATCTTCGTCAAAGGATACACCCGTCAGCACCACGCTTTTAGCGCCCAGCGCGAGCAGCCCGTCCGTAAGCTTTCGGATATAGCTCTCGCTCAAAGCGCCGCTTTGGTACTCCGCTCCCGTAAGCAAAGCCGCTTCGGTTATATTCGGCAGAATTACGTCCGCAGCCGCGCAAAGCGAGCGCATTTTTTCCACAAAGGCGTCGTCAAAGCCGGCGTACAGCTTGCCGTTGTCCGCCATTGCGGGGTCTGTTATGAGCGGCGCGCCGACTGTGGTAAAGCTTCTTTTCAGTTCAAGCGCGTAGTCAATCTGGCAGGCGTTGCCGAGATAACCCGTGTAAACCGCGTCGAACAGAATTTTTTCCTTTTGCCAATGTTTGAGGATTAACGGAATGTCCTCGCTCAAATCCCTGAAAGTGAAGCCGGAAAAGCCGCCTGTATGCGTGGACAGCACGGCGGAAGGAATAATGGCGGTTTCGATTCCGAAAGCGGAAATCACGGGTAGCGCGACGGTAAGCGAGCACTGCCCGACGCAGGATATGTCCTGCATGGTAACAATTCTTTTGTCTGACATATTTTCTCCGTTATTTAATCCGCAAAAGCCTCCCTTTTGCGGGAGGCTTTCGCTCAATTTTATTGTTTGTTCTGTTCGTCGCTGTCGTCGGAAATCAACGCTTCTCTCGCGTCGGGCCTTTTATCTTCCTTTTTGCCCATAAACAGATAGATTGCAAGCGTCACGATTACGAGCGTACCCACAACGATAAGTATGATAATCAACACGTCGTTTGCGGGGTTTGGCTCGGGCGTAACGGCGGTTGCCTCCACGACCGTAAGAATCGCGGATACGACCTCGGAGCGGTTGCCCACCTTGTCCTCCGCCTCGTATTCGACGATGTACTTGTCGCCCACGGTTTTGGGAGTGAACTTCTGCTCCTTTACCGTTTTGGTGATTTCGGCGCCCTTGGTTTGGGTATCCTCGTTCCACTCCCAGATGCGGTAATCGCTCTTGGATGTGTCAACGCCCACGCAGTTGTCGCTGCGGGTGGGAGTGGGCACGGTAAGAATCTCGTTTACCGTCACGTTTTTGTCGCTTGCCTTTATTGTAGGAGGAGTTACGTCCTGCACGTCAAAGAGGAAAACGTCGCTCAACGCTTCGTTGCCGCTTTGGTCCGTGACCTTGTAGACAAAAGCCCATGTTCCCACAGAATTGAACGTGACCTTTGTGGTGCTTGAAAAAGTCCAGTCGCTCGTGGAGTTGGGACGCTTGTAGCCTATGACTACTGTAAGGTTGTCAAAGCTGTTTTCCTCCTCCTCCGTTATCATATCGGTGAACAGATTGCCCTCGCTGATGTTGAGCGACGTGTTGACCACGGGGAACTCATAGCTGCCCGTCGCGGGCGCGTTGATGGTCATGTCTGTGATTTTGGAATACACAAACGCTTTGAGTCCGTCGTTGTTAATCACCGGGTCCTGCTCGTCCTTGACCACTCTTACGTTCAGATAAAATTCAAATTTGGTGTAATTTTCTTCTATATATTCGTCGTCAACCTTGTCGCCGTAATCCATAATCACGCGGAAATAGAATTTGTACAGCGAGTCGACGTCTGCGTCCAGCGATTTAGAGGTCTGAGAGGAAATGACCCCAGGCTCGGTAAAATCGGCTTCGCCCTCTTTGACCGACCAGGTGATTTTGTCGTAGCCCTTGCCGAGCACGGAAACGGCGTAGAACGGGAATTTGTAGGACGCGCCTTTTGCGCCTATGGTGTCGTATATATAGAAATTGTCGGCGTCTTTTTCAAACAGCTTTTCAAGCTCTTCGGCTTCCATGACGTTGAGAACCTTGCCGCGATATTCAAGATTGCTGAATTTGATTAGCGGAGGCACCACGTTTTCCTCCACGGAGGTTTCGTTGCTTGTCAATCCCTGCTCGCCGAGAATATTGCTAATCGACTGAATATGGAGAGAGGAATTTACCGGAGTGACGTCGTCGTCCACGTTGTCCTGCGTTTCCTGTCCGGTGACGCCTACTCTCATCTTGGCTTCCATAAGCGGCGCGATGACTTGGTCGGCGGCGCCGTGAAGCCACACGAATTCCACCTTTTCGTCGCCCTCTTCAACAGCCAAGACATATTCGCTTTCGGTACCGTCGTTGTGATAAACTTTGACCGTGAACTGCCCCGTGAAATTTTCCGTGTCGGCGGCGTAAACAAGCTCTATCACGTCGTCGGAGCCTATCGGCTTGTCCGTCGTCCCGATGACTGTCTCGACGCTGTTGGTGCTCTGTATTTCCGTGTCAAGCGCGTCGGACAAAAGCACCTTCATCGTGCCCTCGGTTTCTCCCGCCGAAAAATCGGCGACCACTACGTTTCCGCTGTCCTCCGTGTCGGTCAGCTCCACATAGAAGGACTCGAAATGCTTGGAATTGACCTTGATTTTGATTCCGAAATAATTCATGTCAAGGTTGTGCCTGTAAAGCACTGCGCTCTCCTCCGCAGAGGTCTTGTAGGTAATCAAAATCCCCTGCGCCTGCGGCGTGGAGGTGACGGTGGTGCTGCCTACCGAAGAAGTGAACAGGCTTGTGCCCGTGGTCACAGCCGCGTCCGCAGTTCCGCCTCCGCCGAAAAATACGCCGAGCAACGTCGCGCAAAACACCAATAATATGGCAATAATGGCTAAATTTTTGTGTTTCATTGTCAGTCCTCCAATGTTGACCTGTCTTATAGTGTAAAATATTCCGCAAACTTTGTCAATCTATTTGGCTGTTAAAATGACCGTAATCGAGATATTTTTCCAGATTGAATTTCTTCCACGGCTCGTTATCCTCGGGCGGATAAGAGACGAAAACCATCCTGTCCTTGGTTACGGGATGTAAAAAAGACAATTCAGCCGCCCACAGCGCCAGATTTGCCCCCTTCATGAGGGTGTTGCCTCCGTATCTCGCGTCTCCGAAAACGGGAAGCCCCCTGCAAGAAAACTGAACGCGAATCTGATGGCTGCGCCCCGTCTCCAATTTGATTTTGACAAGAGAAATGACGTCGTCCACCGAATCGAGCAGCTTGTACGAAAGCTCCGAGCGCTTGGCGCCCTCCGTCGTCTCCGTTGCCACGTATACGGTGTTAGTCAGAGAATTTTTTTTGAGATAGTTGACAAGCGTCGCGGACTTTTCTCTCGGCTTGCCCACGAGGACGGCAAGATAACGCTTGTCCACCTCGCCGTTCTTTATGGCTTCGGACAGACGCGCCGCGCACTTGCTGTTTTTGGCGAAAACCATGAGTCCTCCCGTCGTGCGGTCGAGACGGTGCACCAATCCGAGAAAAACATTGCCCTGCTTGTCGTACTTTTGTCTTATGTACTCTTTGAGCAGGTTGAACAAATCCGTGTCGCCGCTTTTGTCCTCCTGACTGGGCATATTTTGCGGCTTGACCACGACAATTATATGCTTGTCCTCGTATAAAACGGGGACGTCCTCCATAGTAAACTGTTTTTTCATCTTTTCTCCGCTTTGTCGCTGCGACGAAAAAGTCCGCTCGCTCCGCAGGGCAGAACTATGCCCTCCTCGTCGGTGGGCAGGCATACCTCATACGCTTCGATTCGACCGCCCCTGTCTCCGAAAAATTTAGTCAAAATATTTTTCAGCACGGCCGGCTGCAAGCACGTCGCGTAGGAAGTGATAAGNNATGCAAGCCCGTCTTGTAGGAATTGATAAGTACGAAAAGCGGAGTTTTTTCAAGCGCTCCCGAACAAAGCTCCACAAAGTCGTACAAATCCTCCTCTATTTTCCAAAGCTCGCCGTTGGGTCCCCTGCCGTAGCTCGGAGGGTCCATGATAAGCGCGTCGTAACGCCTGCCGCGGTTTATTTCTCTCCGCACAAATTTTTTGCAGTCGTCCACGATATAGCGCACGGGACGCTCCGAAAGCCCGGACAGCTCCATGTTCTCCCTCGCGCGCTCCACCATGTTTCTTGCGCTGTCCACGTGGCATACGCTTGCCCCCGCGCTGGCGCACGCAACCGTCGCTCCGCCCGTGTAGGCAAACAGATTGAGCACGTTGACGGGCTTTTCGCTCGACTTTATCATGTCTATGAGCATAGCCCAATTTGCCGCCTGCTCGGGGAAAAGCCCCGTATGCTTGAAGCCCATGGGCTTGACCTTGAATTTAAGCTCCCTCCAACCCACAATCCATTCGCCGAGCGGCTTGGAGGCTTCCCAACTGCCGCCCCCCGTTTGGCTGCGGATATAACGCGCGTCGGGACGGCGGATTTGAGTCAAAGGCTTGTCCGCGCGCCAAATCACCTGCGGGTCGGGGCGCAACAGCACGGTGTCGCCCCAACGCTCAAGCTTTTCGCCGTCGCCCGTTGCCAATATTTCAAAGTCCTTCCATTCTCTGTTTATTTTCATTTTTTGACGATACGGGTAAGCGCAAGCCTGACGGCGTGGCCGTTCACGTTCCATTCCTTGACCGACTCGCCTTCCGTGCCCTCCGCGATTTCGTCGCACAGGGTATCCCCGGCAATTTCGTCGCCGAACTCTTTGAATACGGCTTTTATTTCGTCGTCCGCGACGTAATTTATCCTTATATGGTCGGTCACGACAAAGCCGCTCTCCTTGCGCATGGTCTGAATTTTGCTGACAAGCTCGCGCGAGAGTCCTTCCTTTATCAGCTCGGGCGTAAGGTTGGCGTCAAGAACCACCGTCAGATCCTTGTCGCTCGCGGCGAAAAAGCCTTCGGCGTTTTTAGTGGAAACAAGCAAATCCTCCTCCGCAAACTCCACTTCCTTTCCGTCGACAACCGTTCTGTACGGTTTTCCGTCGCGCACGGTTTTCACCACCTCCGCAGCGTCGCATTCCGCAAGGAAGCGGCGGATTCCGCCAAGCAGCGAACCGTATTTGGGACCCAGCGTTTTGAGCTGAGGTTTGAGTTCGTATGTCACGAAATCTCCGCCGTCCGACGAAAACACCGCGTTTTTCACGTTAAGCTCGTCCAGCAGAATATCCCGCACATTGTCCATGTTTCCGATTTTGTCGCTTACGACGTACATGGCGGCAAGCGGCTGACGGTTTTTGAGATTGCCCGCGTTGCGCGCGCTGCGTCCCAAAACCACCACTTCGAGCAATTCCTCCATTTCCTTTTCCAGCTTTTTGTCTATGAAGTCCGCGTCGCAAACGGGGAAATCGCACAAATGCACGGAAACGGGCGCGTTTTTGTCAAAGTTGCGCACCAGATTCTGATAAATGCTTTCGGTAATGAACGGCACATACGGCGCGGCAAGCTTGGCAAACGTCGTAAGGACGGTGTACAGCGTGACGTAAGCCGCCTTCTTGTCCTCCGTCCACTCGCTGCCCCAATAGCGCTCCCGCCCTCTGCGCACGTACCAGTTGCTCACCTTGTCGGTAAACTCCTCGATTGCGCGCGCGGTTTCGGTAATTTCGTATTTATCCAACCCTTCGTCGACTGTTTTTACCAGCGAATTGAGTTCGGAAAGAACCCACCTGTCCATGACCGTCAGCTTGCAGTCGGACAGCCTGTGCTCCGTCGGGTTGAAGCCGTCTATATCCGCGTACAAAACGAAAAAGGCGTAAGTGTTCCACAACGTGCCGAGAAACTTCCGTTGAACCTCGCTCACGGCGTCGGGATAAAAACGGCTTGGCAGCCAAGGCGCGCTTGACGTGTAAAAATACCAGCGCACGGCGTCCGCACCCTGCACGTCCAGCACGCTGAACGGGTCCACGACGTTGCCCTTGTGCTTGGACATCTTCATGCCGTTTTTGTCGTTGACGTGTCCCAAAACGATGCAGTTTTCAAAGGGCGCGCGGTCAAAGAGCAGAGTGGAAATCGCCGTGAGAGTGTAAAACCAGCCGCGTGTTTGGTCAACCGCCTCGCTTATGAAATCGGCGGGGAAATTCTTTTCGAACAGCTCCTTGTTTTCAAAGGGATAATGAAACTGCGCAAAGGGCATACTGCCGCTGTCATACCAGCAGTCTATGACCTCGGGAGTGCGCCTCATTTCGCCGCCGCACTTTTTGCATTTAAACGTAACCTTGTCGATATAAGGGCGGTGCAGCTCTATGTCCGCGTCGCAGCCCGACAGCTCGGAAAGCTCCCGTCTCGAACCTACGACGTGTATTTCTCCGCAGTCGCCGCAAACCCATACGGGCAGCGGAGTCCCCCAATAACGCTCCCGCGAAACTCCCCAATCTATGACGTTTTCGAGAAAGTTTCCCATCCTGCCGGTACCGATGGACTCGGGCATCCAGTTTATTTCCGAATTGCTTTTGAGCAGTCTTTCCCTCATAGCCGACATTCTTATAAACCAGGACTTGCGGGCGTAATACAGAAGCGGAGTGTCGCATCTCCAACAGAAGGGATAGCTGTGAGCGTACATCTGCTCCTTGAAAAGCAAGCCCCTTTGTCTGAGATTTTCGATAATAACGGGGTCGGCCTTTTTGCAGAAAATACCTTTCAGTTCTCCCGCGTCATCCTTAAAGCATCCCCTTTCGTCCACCAACTGCACGAAAGGCAGCTTATACTTTGCTCCGACCTTGGCGTCGTCCTCGCCGAAAGCGGGCGCGATATGGACGATGCCGCTTCCGTCGGTAAGCGTCACGTATCCGTCGCAGGTGACGTAATAGGCGTTTTCAACCCCTGCCCAGTCGAACATGGGCTGATATTTTTTGCCTTCAAGCTGCCTGCCAAAAACCTTTTCCGCCACCTCGTATTTTTCAAACAAATCGTCCGCAAGCGCTTCGGCAAGCCAATAAAATCCGTCGTCCGCCTTGATTTTGACATAGCTTTCCTCAGGATTGACGCACAGCGCCACGTTACTCGGCAACGTCCAGGGAGTGGTTGTCCACACAAGGAAAAACGTGTTTTCCTCTCCGGAAACGGGGAATTTGACGTAAACGGATTTTTCCTCTACCTCCTTGTAGCCCTGCGCCACCTCATGGCTTGAAAGCGCCGTGCCGCAGCGCGGGCAGTAGGGAACGATTTTGTGCCCCTTGTAGAGCAGTCCCTTTTCGTAAACCTTTTTGAGAGACCACCAGACCGACTCGATGTAATTGTTGTCGTAGGTGACGTAAGGATGCTCCATATCCACCCAATAACCGACGCGGTCGCTCATGATTTCCCATTCTTTTTCATATTTCCAGACGCTTTCTTTGCATTTGTTTATGAAAGGCTCGATTCCGTATTTTTCTATCTCCTGCTTGCCGTCTATGCCCAGCAGCTTTTCCACTTCCAACTCGACGGGCAGACCGTGGGTGTCCCAGCCCGCCTTGCGCAGAACCGAATACCCCTTCATGATTTTGTAGCGCGGAATTATATCCTTCATGACGCGCGTGAGGATATGACCTACGTGAGGCTTTCCGTTTGCGGTAGGCGGACCGTCGTAAAAGGTGAACGCTTCCTTGCCCGCGTTTTTTTCGTTTGTCTTTTCAAAAACCTTGTTTTCCTTCCAAAATTCAAGCGTTTTCTTTTCGCGCTCCACAAAATCGAGCGTCGTGCTGACTTTTTCGTACATATAAAAACCGTCCCTGCCGACGTCCTTTTCTCTTCAAAACGCCGACTCAAAATTTTTGTCCGTACCGCACCTCAAAGGACGCGGTATTTGTTTATTTTACACCACCGAAAAGGCTTTTGTCCAGCGTTTTGGGAGGTAAAAAACCCTTCCGCGTTTTATCCGCCTCTTAATAATCCTCTCTTTTTCCTTTTTTAAACCTTTTTCGGCTTTTTGCGACCAAAAAAAAGTTGTCAAAAAATCGCTTATATGCTATAATGCGTCCATGTGATAGGCGGGGAGCTAGCGGTGCCCTGTTACACGCAATCCGCTACAGCGTGGCCGAATGCCAAGGAAGGCAAGCATTGTGGGAGGCAGGAACAGGTAAGGAGCGTTGATAACAGGGTCTCGTGCAACGGCGAGCCGTGAACCATGTCAGGGCGGAAGCAGCAGCATTAAGCGGATTTCACTGTGTGCCACGAGGGTGCTTTGGAGGAGCCGCCTGCCCGGATACCGCTCCGGCTTTGCTTGTCGACCTTGGATTCACATTTTTGAACTCAAACGGCGAAAGCCGTTTTTTTTCATGCGAAAAAACAGCTCCCATTAAAGGGAGCCGTCGCTTTACACCATTTTTATGATTTCTTTTTTAAGTCTAGTTATGATTTTCTTTTCCAGACGGGATATGTAGGATTGGGAAATGCCAAGCAAATCCGCGACCTCTTTTTGCGTTTTTTCCTCCGCGCCGTTTAATCCGAAACGCAGATTGACTATTTGCTGCTCGCGCTTGGACAGCTTGTTGAGGCTCAGGTTAAGCAGCTCCTTTTCCACCGACACCTCGATGTCGTTGTAAACAAGGTCGTTGTCCGTGCCGAGTATATCCCCCAAAAGCAGCTCGTTGCCCTCGCTGTCCACGTTTAAAGGCTCGTCGAGTGATACCTCCATCTTGCAGCGCACCACCTTTCTCAGATACATGAGAATTTCGTTTTCGATACAACGGCTCGCATACGTCGCCAGCTTGATTTTTTTGACCGGCTCGAAGCTGTTGACCGCTTTTATCAGACCGATGGTTCCTACCGACACGAGGTCTTCCAAATCTATGCCGGTATTTTCAAATTTTTTGGCAAGGTAAACCACAAGCCGCAGATTGTGCTCTATGAGCTTGTCGCGCGCCTCTTCGTCCCCCTCCGCCGCAAGGGCGACCATTTCCGCCTCCTGCTCGGGAGTCAAGGGTTTGGGCAGAGCCTCCGCGCCGCAGATAAAGGCAACTATTTTTTCCTTCCAGCTGCCAAAGTCAAACAGGTTTTTGATAAAAGCGAGGATTTTCATGATTTTTCTTCCTTTAAAAGTTTATTTTTGATTTTCTTCTTTTTTATTCCTCCAAAGAGGAGTTGAGCAGTATGTCGAACTGCCCTCCTTTGCGCATTTTCTTTCCCGCAAGCGCGACGTAAACCTCTTTGGGTTTGTCCTCCACCTCAAACAGGTCGGGCTTGAAGGCATATGCCCGCTGTCTTGCGCCCGCCACCGTTTCGTAAAAGATAACCTTAAACTTTTCGTCTGTTTTCGCGGACGGCAAGGTTATGCTCTGCGCCAAAAGCTCGGTTGCAAACCGCGACAGCCGCTTGTCCAGCACGAAACAGACGGGCAGCCCGTCGCTTTCTAGCAGGTTTCCGCTGTCCACATAGCCGTTAAGCAAAAAAGTTCTACCGCCTACCGCAAGCTTGACTCTGCGCATAAACGCGCTCCGCTTTTTAGCCGAAGATATGTATCGCACGACGTTGAACACAAGCTCCGCAAACAGCGCGACGCCCGCGACGTACAGCCCTACGGGCACTGTTGCCGAATAAGTGAAAGCGGACATCGCCTTAAAATCCGTTCCCGTCATGTAGAACAGCCCTAAAATCGCTCCCCCCAATACAAATGTATATGCCACAAAAATCAGATTAGACATAATATAGTATTTTAATTTAAATTTCGGCAAAACGACCAATGTCATGAGCAGCGCGACGGCGATTTTCAAAATAAAGGAAACCCACGACGGAATTTTGAGCAGCGGCATTGCAAGTGCGCACAACGTGCCCAGCAGCGCGGAAAGCAGGACGCGCCACAACCGCGGCTTTTGTCTGAGCGTAAGAAACGCGGCGTACAAAAGCAGCGTGTTCATAGTCATATTGTCGATAACGACGTATTCTATGTAAACTGTCATGAGCGAGTAAATAGATTTTAGCCGATTGACAGCGCGGCAGTTTGAGTGTTTTGGCTGATTTTTGTTGAATTTAGGCAGAAGACCTCCGGAGGGGACGCCGGAGGTCTTGTTTTACACCGAAAAATCCTAGCGGATTTCAGTCTTTGTTTATATCGAAATAATTTGCGGGGTTGACGAATTTTCCGTCCTTTTTCATTTCAAGATGAAGGTGGGCGCCCTCTGCGCATTCATAAGCCGCAGACGTGGAAACGCTTCCGATTTTGTCGCCCTTCTTTACTTTGTCGCCCTCCGACACTTCTATATCGTCGCCGAGGGAGAAGTAGGAGCTTACCAGTCCGTCGGCGTGGGTAATCTCAACGATATTGCCCATGCCGTACTCGTTTCTCACAGAGGTTACCGTGCCGTCGCAGATTGCCACCACGGCAGCGCCCTCCTCGGCGAGGAAGTCCACTCCGTTGTGCACGCTCCACTCGTTGAGCGTCTTTTTGAACACAAGCACGTATTCGCTGTCGCGGCTGTAATCCATGCCCAGCGTATATTCCGCCACGGGAGACATGAACGTAGGCTTTTGTTCTTCGGACTTGGGCGGAACGAGATAATCGTTGAATTCTCCGAGATAGGTGTCGTTAACCGACGGACCGACAGGCGTCACAGGCGACTTGCCCAAGCTCACGCCGAGTATAATTCCCGTTATTGCAAGCACGCAGGCGATTATTATTATCAGAACCAGATTCTGACGCAAAAACCGCAGAAAGTTGTTTGATTTTTGTGTACTCATTTTTGAATTGCCTCCTAATTTCTCACAATGTGATATGTATTGTTGACCGTCCGACGCTTTTTAAACATCCGCAACGGAAATTTTTCAATAACTGCCCAGCAGCAGCGGGGAGCCTATATGCACCGTGCCTTGGTTCAACGCAATCTGTACGTTGATTTTCCTGCCGTCAACCTGTATTCCGCCTTTTAGCAACGGAGAATAGCCGTAAACGCACACTATCCCGTCTCCGATTGTTTCGCAAAAGATTTTGTCGGCACGCAGTAATTCAAGCCATTCCTCCAAATCGGAAGCGTCTCCCGCAAAGGAAACCGAAACTCCCGCATATCCGCGTGGAGCCTCCGCCGCACGGTCAAGTCCGCACTGCACTATGCTTCCCGCGCCGTTGCGTATGACGCGCTCGCCGCAATCCGTTTCGCCGTCGTAAAAGAAGCTGTATGTACCGCCGACTATTTTTACGCGGTGAACAAAGTCTCCCGGAGAGTTTACAAGCAGCAACGCCAGCATGGCAAAGCATAACATCAAGATAAAAGCCTTTCTTCTGAAATCCTTCATGACAGATATTTTTGACGGAAAACAAAAATTTAAACGCGCCGCCAAAAATTTTTCTTTGCGCGCCCGAAAAAGACAAAAAGTCCGAACACACTTGAAAAAATTCCGGCAACGGTTTATAATTTTGCCCGAAAGGAGAAAAAGATGCGCAAACAGCTCAGAGAAATAACGGATAAGGAAGAAATAAAAGATTTGTTCCGAAATACTGACGTAATAAGACTAGGCATTTCCGACGAAAAACAGCCCTATGTCGTGCCCGTATCCTTCGGCTTCGATTGGAGCGACGAACAACCTACCTTTTATTTTCACGGAGCAAGGGAAGGAAAAAAATTCGAGCTGCTGACAAAAAATCCCTTTGTATGCGTGGAGGGAGACAATTTTTACAGATACAAAAAAACCGCCGCGTCCGTCACCTGTCTGTACGAAAGCTTTATCGCTATCGGCAGGTGCCGTCTGCTCGACGGCGGGGAAGCGGAACGGGGGCTGAAAAAGATTTTGGAACACTGCGGGTATGCCGAAACCGCGGTTCCCGAAAAATGCGCCGCGAATACGGCAGTTTTCGAAATTGCCGTAGAACAAATTTCGGGGAAACGTCGGGATACGCACAGCTGAATTTTCCGACATAAAATTCCCGACGTGTATCGTGCTTCCCACAGGGAATTTTTGCCGCATAATTTGAGTTTAGCGCACTATACCTTGCAAGCCGGGCAAGTGCGCTTTTTTATTTTACTTTTTTATTTGTTTGTTTTACAATATCTGAAAAATTACAGGAATCCTAGAGGAAGGGTACGATGCTTATTTCGGAGAAAAACAAGGGCATAGACTTCAATGTAATCGGGTACGAATTTCCTCGTGAAAAAAAATCATCAAAAAAAGAATTTAATTATGACGCTAATTGGCTAAGTTTAAAAATTTATTATCGAGACGGAAAAAAAGAAAAAACGTATATCACTCCTTGTTTATTGACATATGAATTGTCTGAATTGATAAATGTTTTTCAGAAAATCATCAATGGGGAACAAAACAGTTATATATCGTATTTTATCGAGCCGTGTTTATCTATTCGCATTACTAATGTCGACGAGTTTATTATTTTCGTATTTTCATTCGTACATGTTACAAGCATAGGTAAACGGTCAAAAATTTCAATCACCGCAAAATGGACAATGTCAGAAGCCGAAGAAAAAGTAAAGGAATTGAAAGACATGGAACTGAAATTTCCGAAACGTTAAATTAAATTTATCTGTAACGAAAATAGAGAAGAATCTCAGAATTCTTCTCTATTTTCATATATGAATTGTCCTTTTCCGTCGGGGATTTTTTATTTGTTGAAATAGTCAAATACGTTCCGCGCCGCCGCGAGCGTAAGTCCTTCGGTGGCTGCCAATTCTTCTATCGAGGCGGCGGATATGCTTTCAATGTTTTTGAAACGCTTTAAAAGCGCCGCCTGTCTTTTTGCGCCGATTCCCTCGATTTTGTCCAGCTCCGAGCGGAGCGCGTTTTTGTTGTGCAGCTTGCGGAAATAAGTTATGGCAAATCTATGCGCTTCGTCTCTGATGTTAATCAGCAGGTTGTGGGCGTGGCTTCCGGGAGGCAGCCTCACGGGCTCGTTGTCCCGCGTTGTGTACACCAATTCCTCTCTCTTTGCCAAAGAAATAAGCTCTATATTTTCCCCTGCGTTTTCCATTGCCTTTTTCGCGCTTGACAGCTGTCCGAGACCGCCGTCCACCACAATCAGGTCGGGTCTTTTTCCGAAGCCCTCGTCCCCCTCTTTGAGTCTTGAAAGGCGACGATTCAAAACCTCCTCCATGCTTGCAAAATCGTTTGCGCCCTCTACCGTTTTGATTTTGAAGCGGCGGTACTGCGAAGCGTCCTTTTCGCCGTCCGTAAAAACCACCATTGACGCAACCTTGTCCGTGCCGCTGATATTGCTTATGTCGTAACACTCCATCCTGCGCGGAAGGGAAGACAGCCCGAGCAGATTTTTAAGGTCCCTGACTGCGCCCGAAGTTTTTGCCTCGTGTCTGTCGCTTTTCGCCTGACTTTTTTCAAGCTGCTCGGCGGCGTTTGAGTAAGCCATTTCCGTCAGCTGCTTTTTTACCCCGCGCACGGGCATAAACACTCGTATTTTTTTGCCGTATCGCTCGTACAGCAGCTGTTCCAAAGCGGCGAGGTCGTCGGGACAACAGTTGAGCAGCACCTGACTGCCAACCGAATTGGTGGCGGAAAAATACATCGTGAGAAAGCTCGACAGCGTTTGTCTTTCGTCCAGACCGGCGTCAGTCACAGGATAGTTTTCCACAAGCAGAACCTTGCCCTGCCTTACCATAGTCTGATTGACGACGGCGGTGCGTCCGTTGTGGGCAATCGCAAAGACGTCGAGGTTCACAGGCTTGCCAAGCGTCACCAGCTTTGTTTCCTTTATACGTTCAATCAGCCTGAGACGGTCGCGGTAAACGATTGCTTTTTCAAAATTTCCCGCCTGCGAGGCTTGGTTCATAAGCTCCGTCAGACGTTGCTCCGCCTGTCTCGTGTTGCCGTTGAGAAACTCGATTATCCCCTTGACATAGCCGTCGTAGGTCTCCTTGTCAACCTTGCCTATGCAGGGCGCGCTGCACCTGCCTATATGATAATTCAGACACGCGCGGAAGTTTTTCGGAAGCTTTTTGAAATCGAGTCGGCAGGCGGCGGTCGGAAATATGTCTCCCAGCATGGCAAGCAGTTGCTTTGTGCTGCCCATGACGGGGCCGAAATATTTTGCTCCGTCGTCAACCACCTTGCGGGTTATTTCCGGACGCGGAAAAGCCCTCCGCAAATCCAGCCTTACGAAGGGATACTGCTTGTCGTCCTTCAACATTATGTTGTAGGGCGGCGAATATTTTTTTATCAGCGTGTTTTCCAGCGCCAGCGCGTCCGTTTCGCTTTTGGTTATTATATAACGCATATCGGCTATGTGCGTAAGCATAGCCATAACCTTTTCCGTTTTGTTGGAGGACACGAAAAAATACTGCCTCACGCGGTTGCGCAGGTTTTTTGCCTTGCCTACGTACAGCACCTTTCCGTCGCCGTCCATATAGATATAAACGCCGCTGTCCGTCGGCAAATCGCGCAGCTTGTCCCGTAAACTCATAAAAAGATTATATCACATACGGAAAAATTTTTGCATATAATATCCGAAAGGAAAGGAAAAAATCAGTTTGCGGCGGCGGCGTAGCCTACAAATTCCACCCCGCACAGCAAAATATCGTTGATTTTGTTGTCCGCAAGCCTATAAAACACGATTTTGCCCTGCCGCTCGCTCTCCACGATTCCCATGCTTTTCAAACTGCGCAGCTGATGGGACACGGTCGTCTGATTCATGCGGCACACGTCGGCAAGGTCCGTCACGCACATGCGGCTAATTGCCAGCGCGGAAATGACGCGCAAACGGCTGCAATCGGAAAACAGAGCGAAAAAATCCGCAAGTCTTGACGCGGACTTGACGCTCGGAAGATAATAAGAAACTTCTTTTCTTGTCTTGTTGTCGAGAATTTCCATGAAAATATTTTAAAACCCGCACACTTGCGGATTTTCGCGCATATTGTAGTAAAGAAACGACGTTTGTCAAAAGGAGGTCTGTATGAACATAGGAAACAACCTTTTATATCTGCTGCTTTTATACGCTGTGCTGGACAAAGACAACAAGCTGAGCGTGACTACGGGACTGCTCATTGCCGTTGGCATCATGATTTTCAGCGCGTGCTGCAACCCTTGCGGAAACCGCTGCACGGGCGCGAATCCGACCATAGGTCTAAACAACAATTTTGCCTTTGCCAACGGAATAGCCGTCTGAAAGCAAAAAAGCGTCCCAAAGGGACGCTTTTAATTTTCTTCGGCAGGAGGAGCGCCGTTTCCGTTTCTTTTTTTTATCAGCGAAGACAAGTATCTGAGTCCTCCGCCGAGAATCAGGTCATACGGCACAAGCGCCGCTTGCGGCACAAGCAAAAACACCCACAAAAACCATCCGAGCGACGTGTAATGCTCCCAGCTCTCCGAAAAAAACAAATAGGTGAGCAATACCAAAAGCCCGAGCGCGATTTCCAGAACGGCGTATTTTATAAGCCATTTGAAGGGCGCAGACAATCTGCTTTTGTCGACATACACTTTGACGATTATATACGGCGCGAAAAAAACCGCAAACGGAAGAACATAGAAAAATCTGCCTGAAATAATCATGGACAGAGCGGCGGCAACTGCGGCGATTGCTATGCAGTAGCCGACGCTTTTCTCGTATGTCAACGCGGGTATTGCCGCCACTACGGAAGCTACGACCGACAGCGTCAACGTAACGGGAAGATAGACTGCGCCAATCAGAAGCGCCGACGCGATTGCTCCCATAACCCCAGCAAGCGCGATTTTATTGGCGCGTCTCATCCGCAGAAGCCTCTGCCGCAGCACTCGCAGCAAAGATTGGCAAGACACACGTCGCCGCAACAGCTGCCCGTGCAGGTTCCGTTGCCCGCCGGCGCGGTATAGCCGTTGCCCGCCGGCGCCGAGGTGGTGCGCATCTGCTCCGGCGGCACGGCGTTGCTCGCCAGAATCTTGTTGAGCTTTTCAAGCGAATTTTTGTATTTCATGTTTTGCGGGTCGAGAGAAAGCGCAAATTCAAGCTGCTTTTTGGACTCGAGAAACCAGTTTTTCTTGTAAAACACTATCGATTGAAGATAATGCCACTCTGCGGTGCGCGGCGTAAGATTGTCCAGCATCTCCTGCGCCTTGTTTATGTCGCCGTTTTTGAGCACTTCTTCGATTGCGGCGTAAGCCTGCTCCGAATCCTGACCGTAAGATTTGTATTCGGAACGGGCGCGCTTGATTTCGCTGTAAGCGCGTTCCAGCTTTTCCAGCTTGTCGGCAGCTTCTTCTCCCGCAGGACCGTTCTGAAAACGCTCCTCGCCGTATTTTTCGCGAAGCTTTTTGTATGCGCTGTCCAGCTCCTCGTCGGAAACGGAAGGCGACACGCCGATAATATCGTATAAATTTTCCATATATCTAATTTTCCCTTTTATATTTTTCAAATACGGTCTTGGTCTTGTTGCGTATAAATTCGTAAATCACGTTTTTGAGCACGCAAACGTATTTGGTCAGATTGCAGTCGTTGAAGCTCTCGGCAGTCTTGTTGAGAGTTGTCATAAACACAAAATCCAGCGTCTCGCGGTTTTTTTCGACAAAGTCGGAGGCGCTTTCGAATCCGCCCAGACAAGCGACAAGAGGATTGTAGTTTTTGCGGGCATAATCCTTTTCCAGGTCGTCCAGCGCGTCAATAAGATAAATCCACTTGCCTATATTATAGCACAGATTCAAAATATATTCGCCGACGTTTTCCTCTCCCAACGCCCACACGGCGAAATCTCTCGTCAGCGCCGAAAACGGCTCGCACACCATGTCCAGCACGCGGCAATCCTCTTCTTCAAGCCGCGCAAGCTCGCGGTAGCGGTTTTCTATCGTCCGCGCCAATTGAGGAGCCGCCTGCGACGCCTTTGAAAAAGGCTTTTTCAACAGATTGAACGCCGCTCTTTTTTTAAGGCTCATACCTCCGTCGCGCTTGTCGTCCAATAGATTGTAATACATAAGGATTACGTTTGCCTGCGCCAGCTTGTCCGTTATCTCGTCGGGTCTTAAAAGCGGGCGCTTTTTGAACGGACTCGCCGCGCACTTGTCGTTGTAAATCTCGACGTCGATGTTCAGATAGCTGTGAAAGAGCACGTTGAAAAAGTTAATGTCGTAATTGCTTGTCAGGCGCGAGGAATTGTTCAACAACCGTTTTGCAGACAAACAGACGCCGCAAAGAAATGTATGCCACAAGCCGTATTCGCCCTGAGTCAAGCGTTCCTTCTCCACATTTAAGTAACCGAACATCAGAACCTCGGAACAAAGCCAATTTTTCTGTACACCTTGGAAAGCGTTTTCTCCGCTCTTTTCGCCGCTTGCTCCGCGCCCCTTTTGAGCGCCTCAGCAATATACGATTTGTCCGCCGAAAACTCCCTGAGTCTTTTTTGAACGGGTTCAAGGCCTGCGATTACCGCGTCTGCCACGCAGTCCTTCAATTCGCCGTAGCCTCTGCCCTCAAACTGCTCCACTATGCGTTCAATCGAAATTCCGGAAAATCTCGAATAAATTGTCAGCAGATTTGAGATTGCGGGCTTGTCCTTGCCGAAACGCACGTGAGTGTCGCTGTCGGTGACTGCCCGCCTGAACTTGCGGCGTATTACGTCGGGCGAATCGGTCAGCGACACGTAACCGTTGTCGTTGTCGTCCGATTTACTCATTTTCGCCGTCGGCTCCGACAGACTCATTATCCGCGCGCCGTTTTGAGGTATGAAAGGCTCAGGCACGGCAAAGGTGGGAGAATATCGCGCATTGAAACGCGCGGCAAGGTCGCGGGCAAGCTCTAAATGCTGCTTTTGGTCGGCGCCCACGGGCACCAAATCCGTCTGATAAAGCAGAATGTCGCTTGCCATAAGAACGGGATAATCCATGAGTCCCATGTTGAGATTTTCGCTGTGGCGGCGCGCCTTTTCCTTGAACTGCGTCATGCGGTTCAACTCTCCGACATAGGTGAGGGTGTTCAAAACCCATGCCAGCTCGGCGTGCGCGGGCACGTGGGACTGAACGAAAACAGTGCTTTTTTCGGGATTTATGCCGCAGGCAAAGTACAGCGCGGCAAGCTCCAAGGTGTTGTTCCTGAGCGTCGAGGGCGTTTGCTGCACCGTTATGGCGTGCATATCGACAACGCAGAATATGCAGTCGTATTTATCCTGCAACTCCACCCAATTCGCCAACGCTCCGAGATAATTTCCGATAGTAATCTGACCGCTTGGCTGTATTCCGCTGAATATGATTTGTTTTGCGTTTTGCTCGCTCATCTGCACCGACCTCTCCCGACGCGTTATTCATGTTTCTTTTTTAGCTTAAATAATATCACAAACAACGATTTTTGACAAGCAAAAGCGTACTCTAACGCTTTTGCGCCGAATTTTTCAATTAAAATATATAATTTCAACGGCGTTTGCAAAAAAAACGTCCCGTAAAACGGGACGTTTCGTTCACTCTGCAAATTTCGATATAAATACGGGAAGGTTTTCGCGGGCGCAGCTTATGGAAAGAGTAAATTCCACCATAAACATATTGGACAGCATTTCCAGCTCGGTCATAATGCCGCTTATTTCCTTTATGTCCTTGCGCACGATTCTCGCCATGCTGTCCACAAACACCTTTTCGATGTCGTAGTTGCCTGCAAGCACGCCTTTGAGAAAAGCGATAAAGGTCTCTTCGCTGTTGACCTTGTATTCGCTTGCGTCAATTAACTTGATGGTGTGTTCAAGGTCATGTATACGGGAGTTGTCCTTGTCGATGTAGACAACAACGCCTTTGGCTTCCTCCACGCTTCTGTTTGCGGAATCCACCATTTTTTTCGTTTTGCCTGAGCCTTTTTCTCCGTAAATAATGTTGATTTTTGCCATTCTTTGTTTCGACCTCCGATTGATTGGCGAATTGTTTGATTGTTTTTATTGTAACAGAAATCCTTTCTTGTTCAAGCCTTTTGAATGAAATTTCACTTAATTTCTTCAATAAACCTTTTCAGACGCTCCACGCCCTCGCGTATGCGGTCAATGCTTAGCGTGTAGGTGAGCCGTATGTAGCCGTTTATGCCGAAGCATTCGCAGGGGATGGTGGAAACGTGCGCGTGCTCGGTCAGCAGCTCGGAAAATTTAAGAGCGCTGTCTATCGTCTCGCCGCGGTACTTTTTCCCCAGCAGGGCGGAAATATCCACCATAACGTAAAACGCGCCGTTGCCCTTGACGTACTTAATCGAAGGCACCTCGTCCAAAAAGCTCCACAGCGCGTTGCGTCGCTCCTCGAACACGGCGCGCATATTTTTGATAAAGGCTTCTCCCTCGTCGAGCGCGGTAACCGACGCATACTGCGCTATCGTGTTGGGATTGGAGGTTTGATGGCTTTGCAGCGCGCCCATATACTTTGCGACATAAGCGGGACTTGCGGCGTAACCGATTCTCCACCCCGTCATGGCGTAGGACTTGCTGAGTCCGTTGATGAGGATTGTCCTGTCCTTCATGTCGTCTATTTGGGCGATGGAAAAGTGCTCCATTCCGTCGTAGGTGAGCGCCTCGTAAATTTCGTCCGCGACAATCCACACGTCGGGATGACGGCGCAGCATCGCTGCAAGCTCTTCTATTTTTTCTCTGCCGTAAACCGTGCCGGAAGGATTGTTCGGCATATTCAGTATCAAAGCGCGGGTTTTGTCCGTAACCGCCTTTTCAATCAGTCCGACGTTCAAGGCAAAGCCCTCCTCCGCTTTTGTCTCCACAACAACGGGTTTTGCGCCGCAGATTTTTATCAGCTCGGGATAGGTCAGCCAATAAGGGCTTATGATAATGACCTCGTCCCCCTCCTGACACACGGTCTGCAAGGTGTTGAAAAGGCTCTGCTTTGCGCCCGTGCTTATCACTATCTGTTCCGGCTGATAATCGAGTGCATTGTCTCGTTTAAGCTTTGCGCAAACCGCCTTTTTCAAGGGAGCGATTCCGCTTGCGGGAGTGTATTTAGTCAATCCCTTGTCGAGAGCGTCCTTCGCCGCGTTCACGATAAACTCGGGCGTGTTGAAGTCCGGTTCGCCCGCGGCAAAGCTGACGATGTCCACTCCGCTTTCCTTGAGCTTGTTGGCTTTCGCCGTGATTGCCAGCGTCAGGGACGGCGAAACGTTTTTGGCACGATTGGTTATATTAAGCATTTTTTATGTCCTCCAAAGGCTTAATCCTTGTGTTTTGTCTTTTTATTCTCCCTTTTCCAGCCTTGCGGTTTGGTCGGCAAGTCTCAACGCTTCTATCATCTGACCTATATCGCCGTTCATAAAGCTGTCCAACGAATAAAGCGTAAAATTTATTCTGTGGTCGGTGACTCTGCCCTGCGGAAAATTGTAGGTGCGGATTCTTTCGCTCCTGTCGCCCGTCCCCACCTGAGTTTTTCTCGCGTCGGCATACTCCTTGTCCGCCTGCGAGCGATAAAAATCGTAAAGTTTGCTTTTGAGCGTTTTCATCGCCTTTTCGCGGTTTTTTATCTGACTGCGCTCGTCCTGACAGCAAACCACGATTCCGGTTGGAAGATGCGTCATGCGAATTGCGCTTTCCGTCTTGTTTACGTGCTGCCCTCCCGCGCCGCCGCTGCGATAAGTGTCTATTTTCAAATCCTTTTCGTTGATTTCTATTTCCACATCCTCCGCCTCGGGCAAAACGGCTACCGTTATCGTGGAGGTGTGAATCCGCCCCTGAGACTCCGTTTCGGGAACGCGCTGCACCCTGTGCACGCCGCTCTCGAACTTGAATTTGCTGTACGCGCCCGCTCCCACAACTATGAAAGAGGCTTCTTTAAGTCCGCCCAGCTCCATTTCGTTGCTGTCAAGCTCCTCAATCTTAAACCGCTGCTTTTCGGCGAACATATAGTACATCCGCTTTATTTGCGCGGCAAACAGCGCGGCTTCGTCGCCGCCCGCCCCCGCCCTTATCTCCACTATGACGTTTTTTTCGTCGTTGGGGTCAACGTGAAGCAAAAGCACTTTGAGCCGTTGCTCCAATTCTTCCTTTTGAGTTTTGAGAACGCCTATTTCCTCATGCAGAAGCTGCGACATTTCTTTGTCCTTTTCCGTTTCGAGGGCGGCAATCGACATGGTAAGATTGTCGTCCGCGCGCTTCCACTCCCTGTATACGTTTACGACGTCTTGCAGACCGCTGTGCTCCTTTACCAGCTTTTTCCAGACGGAATTGTCGGCAATGATTTCCGGACGGGAAATTTCGGCAGTCAGAAATTCGTACCTGTCCTCTATTTTTTTCAGCTTGTCAAACATCGGGTTCATCTTGTATGCCTTAAATATTTATTTTTTCTGCGCCAGAATCATGCGCTCTATGTCGTCGTAGTCCTTTTTTATGTTTACGAAAAAGTTTTCGCGCAGCAAGCCTGCAACCAGCTCCGCCTGCCCGTAACCCACTTCAAGGTAAAGTCTGCCGCCCGATTTCAAAAAATCCGACGCCCGTCTTGCTATTATACGATAAAAATCAAGCCCGTCCGCGCCGCCGTCGAGGGCAACGCGCGGTTCGTGTTCCCTCACGTTTACGTCAAGCCTGTCTATTTCTTCCGTTTTCACATAGGGAGGATTGCACACTATCATGTCAAAGACGCCTTTTAATCCGTCAAACATATCCGTCCTGACAAAATGCGCCTTGACTTTGAGCTTTTTGGCATTGCGTCCGGCAACTTTAAGCGCCTCCGCCGATATATCCGCCAAAGTCACGTCCGCGCCCGTCTTTTTGGCAATAGTAAGCCCCACACACCCGCTGCCGCAGCAAAGGTCGAGCACTCTGTCGCCCTTGTCCAGGACGTTTAGCGCCTGCTCCGTCAAAAGCTCCGTTTCGGGACGTGGAATAAGCACGTTTTCGTTGACCTCGAACTCGTATTCGAAAAACTGCGCCGAGCCGAGCACATATTGCAGAGGCTTGCCCTCCGCCACCTGCTTCAACATCCTTTCGGCTTTGAGACGCGCTCCGAAGCTTATCGTGACGCGGGAGTCGGTCAGGGCGCTTCGTTTGACTTTGAGCAGCGAGCACAGAATCCAGTCCCAATCCGCCTGCAAGCCCTTCTCCTCGACGAATTGGCGTTTTTCCGCGCGAAAATCCGTCACGGGCACGGGCGGGGGAAAGCTTACCGTCTCCTTTTCGGGGTTTGCGTCAAGCTCCAGAACGGCATTGAAAGCCGCAATCGCCACCTCGCACATCGAGTCGTCCGGCTCCTTTGTCGTCAGTCGCTGCATCTGCTTGCCAAGCCACTTGAAGGGCACGAACAAAAAGAAATCCGACCTTGCGAGAAGCATAAGAAACTCATAGGAAACAGCGGCGGTAAGCGGCAGCATAGCAAGCTTTATGCCCGCTCGCACAAATACGTTTTTAAAAAACAGACGGAAATTGCAAGCCTCCGCGACAATGCCCGCCGCAATCATAAGCACGACGGAAATTATTATTACGAAAACGACGAAGCTTGTTCCGCAGCGGTCGTGGTGCTTGCTCGAGCTCTGCACGTTTTCCACCGTCAGCTCCTTTTCCGCTTCAAAGCAATTGATTGTTTTGTGTTCCGCGCCGTGATACATAAAAACGCGCCGCACGTCCTTGACAGACGCGCAAAACACGAAGTAGCCCAGCATTATGACGACTTTGACTGCGCTGTCAATGAGCAGCGTTCCCATATTCGTAAGTTCGGTTTTGAAAATCTTTTCGATAAGTTGGGGCACAAGGCTGGGAAGAAAAATAAACAGCGCGACCGCCAGCACCAGCCCGAGCAAAAGCGAAACCGCCATTGCCGCCTTAAAGCCCTTTTGGTCGGTGTCGGAGGCTTCCTCCCCCGCTATTTCGGCGGATTTGTAAAGAATCCTGGTGCCCGAAACAAGAGACGCGACAAGATTGACGACGCCTCTGACAAAGGGAATTTTCCCCGCTTTGGATTTCTTTTTGAGCCGTGTGGTTTCCAGTCTGATTTCGCCCGATTCGTCCCGCACGGCAAGCGCCATAGAGGTTTCTCCGCGCATCATAACGCCTTCGATAACCGCCTGACCGCCTATTTTTGTTTTTGCCATATTTTCCTTATTGTCTAAAAGTATATCAAAGCGCCGCGTTTTAAGCAACTAAAAGGGAGCGGCGGCAAGGTATTTTTTTCTTTGTACAACAAAAGAGCACAGAAATAATTCTGTGCCCGTAAACCAAGTCACAAATTTCAGATACCGTATCTTTTCTTGAATTTGTCCACGCGTCCGCCCGCGTCCACCAGCTTTTGTTTGCCTGTGAAATAAGGGTGGCACTTGTTGCAAATTTCGACCTTGATAACATTATCCTTCTTGGTGGAGCCGGTCTTGAATGTCTCGCCGCAGGCGCAGACAACCGTAACCTCGTGATAATTAGGATGAATATTCTCTTTCATAGCCGTTACCTCTAAAAATTTCAATAGCCTTGCTATTATATACCTCGCCGCGCGATAAGTCAAGGATTTTCGATAAATTTACCGTCTGAATTTTCTTACGGTTATTCGGTAGATTTTTTTTCTTGTTTTTGGTATAATGCAACCGATGCAAAAAGGAGTTTTCTTTTGAAAGCATGGAAGTACAGCAAGCCTGACGGCGTCAGGCTCAAAGTAGATTTGCCCAGCAGTCTGACCGAGGACAAAACCGTAAAAGTAAAAATCGAAAAAGTCTTGACGGGCAATTTCGAGAAAAAACTCATTTCGGGAGAAACGGACTGCCCCGACGGACTCACGGTCGGGAGGTTTGCCGTCGGCGTCGTAAGCGAATTGTTCGACGCGGACAAAAGCAAATTCAACCGCATAGACCGCGTGGTCATAGAGCCTCATTTGCCCTGCGGCAACTGTCTCCCCTGCCGCAACGGAAAGTATGCCGCCTGCGAAAATATGCAGTGTCTCGGACAGACGCAAAACGGATTGCTGCAAGACTTTATCACCCTGCCCGAAAGCTGTCTGCACAAAATCCCCGAGCCTTTGAAATCGGAAAACGCGCTGATAACAGAGCACGTCGCGTTGGCAATACATATACTCGACGCGTTGAGACTTGAAAAAGGCGAGCACATAGCAATTTTTTCGGGAAGCAAGTTGGGAGTGATTTTGGCGCAGCTTGCCAGCTACTATCAGGCAATCCCCGTGCTTGTGGACGAGGACGGCGACGCACTCGCCATAGCCTCCGCAAACAACATTTATTACGCCTTCAACCCGAAAAACTGCGACGTGATAAAAGAATTGTTTTCAATCACGGGCGGACGGCGCTGCGAAAAGGTGGCTTATCTTGCAAACGACGCAAGCGGCGTGGACGACGCGGTAAACGCCTGCGCCTTCAACGCAAAGCTGTGCGTGGGAGGCTTTGTGGACGACAGACTGAAAATAAATCTGCCCCAAGCCTTAAAAAAGAATATAACCCTCTGCACAGCGCGCACGGGCTACGGAAACTATCCTTCGGCGCTCAACCTATTGACCAACAAAGTAATAAAAATGTCCGACTTTAAAAGGACGGATATTTCGTTCGACAAATTCGACGGGGAGTTTCCCAAAATCGACGCGCACGAGCTTGACTACGGCGCGGTTGTGGTAAATCTCGACTGAATAAAAATCAATAAAAAGAATAATTTTTTTCGCATAAAAAAACCGCAGAAGTTCTGCGGTTTTAGCGTTTCGTTTGCTTGACCCGTCATCCTCGGGGAGACAGCAGCTCCTCGTCGCACATATCGATTACGTCTCCCGCTCCGACTATAAGCACTATGTCGTTTTTTTTCGCCGTTTCCTTTATTTTACGTTTTGCGGCGGCAAAGTCGGCGACGTATTCGCAGGGCGTCACCCTGTCGACGGCGGCGGCAAGAGCTTCGCCGCTTACGTTTTCAATGGGTTTTTCGCGCGCGGCGTAAACAGGCAGTATCCACAGCTTTTTTACGCCCGAAAAGCAGTAAACAAAGCTGTCGAACAGTCCCTTCGTCCTGCTGTATGTATGCGGCTGAAAAACCATATATATGTTGTCGAAGTTTTTCAGCTTGACCGCGTCCAGTAGAGCCTTGATTTCGGAAGGATGATGCGCGTAGTCCGCCACTATGTTGGTGTAGCCGCAGTCGAAGGTTTCGTAGCGGCGGCTCACTCCAGAAAAGCCCGACAGCAGCATACACACCGTTTTTATATCCAGCCCGAGACAGAAACAGGCGGCGAGAGCGGCAAGCGCGTTGTAAACATTGTGTTTGCCCGCAACCTTCAAATCGATATGTCCTTCCTTTCGTCCCTTTATTTTTACGTCAAAAGAAAAATTGCCGTTTGTCTGCGTCAGTTTTACGCCGCGCACGTCGCAAAACGGTTTCAGTCCAAACGTAACCTTTTTGCCCTTGATTCTCGCGCGCGTAAAAGCGTCCACTCCGTCGGCATTGAGCACGACAAAGCCGTCGGCGCGGGTGTTTTGCGTAAAAGCAACGAAACTGTCCTTGATATGTTTCAGATTTTTGAAATAATCGGTATGGTCCAGCTCCATATTAAGCAGCACGGAGACGTAAGGATGCAGATATCTGAAACTTTCTCTGTACTCGCACGCCTCGCTGACGCAGAATTCTCCGCCGCCCTTTTCAAAATTGCTGCCCGTGCGCTTCAACACGCCGCCGATAAAGACTGCGGGCTTTTTTTGAAGTCCGTCAAGCACGTGCGCCAGCATGCCCGTAGTGGTGGTTTTGCCGTGACTTCCGCATACCGCAACGCCGAAGGGATAATCGTCGAAAATGTCCCCCAAAGCCTGCTCGCGGGGCACGAGCGGAATGGAATTTTCCCTGCAAAAAGTCAGCTCCACATTGTCCTCCTTTACCGCCGAAGTGTATATACAAAGTTTGACGGCGGTTTTGTCTATATTGCTTGCGTCATGTCCTATGCAAACCTCGGCGCCCAGCCCGCGCAGCAACAGCGTCTGCTCGTTTTCCCTGACGTCGCTGCCGCTTACCGCATAGCCCTCCGCCAGAAAATATTGCGCCAATGCGCTCATGCTGATACCGCCTATACCTACCAGATGAATCTTTTCTCTCAACTTAAATTCTTCCATATTAAATTTTATTATAAAATGTGAAATTTAAGTTAAATTTTTTATGAAAAATTTTAATTAAAGTATTGTGTTATTTTGAATTTTATAGTATAATAGTACCACCTTCGGGAAAACATTTTAAAGAGGTTACATCATGAACATTTCTGACATCAGAATCCGCAAAGTCGAAAACGATGAAAACAAGCTCAGGGGCATTGCTTCAATCACCATAGACGATTGCTTTGTCATACACGACATCAAAATAATCGAAGGCAAAGAAAGTCTCTTTATCGCGATGCCCAGCCGCAAAACCAAGGAAGGCGAATACAAGGACATTGCCCATCCCATAAACAGCGAAACAAGGCAAATGCTTTCGGACGCCGTTTTGAAAGCGTACAACAATGCGGAGTAAATTTTAAGGCAAAAGGACTGTCATGCGGCAGTCCTTTTTTCATATCCCGTTTTCTTTCTGTTGTTAATCAGTTCAAGCGCTATTCTGCCGACAACGCACACCACGACGGAAACCGCGACTGCGATGACAACGATCAGCGCGTGCCCCTTTACGTCTACCAGCCCGATGAGGTTTCTGGCAAAGGGCACTGTCAGCCCCAGCGCCACCAGCGCCGCGCTGCCGAGAGCCACGCACAGGTTGACCCAATTGAACGGATAACACAATACGCACAGCGCAGCCACTCCCGACAAAGTCATTGCGATTGTTGACAGCGTCATAAGCTGCGCGTCGTTTATATTCGCCGGAGCGCCCAAGCCGAAACTCTCATACAGATACATAATCCCCACAGACAGACTCAAAGCCAGCCCTGACGGAATGGTTCTTATCAACGTATTTGAAATAAACCTGCCCGTAATAAGCTCCTTGTTGGGTTTAAGCGCCAAAAAGAACGAGGGCAGACCGATTACCAAAAACTCAATCAGATACAGATTGCGCGGCTCGAAAGGATATTCCCTGCCCAGGCAAATCATGAGAAGCGTGGTGAATATGGTCATCGTCGTTTTCATCAGAAACAGGCTTGATGAGTTTTGTATGTTGTTTACCACGCGCCTGCCCTCAGCCACAACGCTCGGCATGGAAGAAAATTTGCTGTCGAAAAGCACAAGATGCGCCACGCTCTTGCTCGCCTGACTGCCCGCGCCCATGGCAACGGCGCAGTCCGCCTCCTTCATTGCCAGAATGTCGTTTACGCCGTCGCCCGTCATAGCCACAGTCTTTCCGTCAAGCTTGAACTGTTTTATAAGCAACGCCTTTTGCTCCGGATTGACTCTGCCGAAAACCGTGTAACGCCTGCTTGCCGCAACAACCTCCTCGTCCGTCATGCCGTCGAGGCTGACAAAGTTTTCCGCGTCGGGAACGCCCGCCTCCTTGGCAATGACGGAAACGGTCTGCGGGTTGTCGCCGCTTATAACCTTTAAGAGCACGTCGTTTTCTTTAAACCACTTGATGGTCTCTATTGCGTCGGGACGGACGGTGTCTTTGAGCACCAACAGACCGAGCTGAACCAGGTCGTCGGGCAATTCGTCGCCGCACATACATTTTTCGCTGAAAGCTACAAGCAGCACTCTCTTGCCCTGTTTGGCGTATTCATCGACGCTTTCCATGCATTTTTTTGCGGCGGGAACAAACTCGGGCGCGCCCACAACCAGAGTGCCACGCTCATTAAAGCTCACAGCGCTGTATTTCCGCGCGGAGGAAAAAGGAACGACCTTTGAAAAATTAAGCTTTCCGCCCGCTCCGAAATAATTTTCAAGCGCGCGCGCCGTCTGATTTTTTTCGCCCGTAGCAGAAATAAACTCGGGCATAAGCTCGTAAAGAAGCCCGCTTTCTTCGCAAAGCACCGTTTCCACCGTCATTGTGCCGTCCGTGATTGTCCCCGTTTTGTCGAGGCAGAGCACGTTTACGCGGGCAAGCATTTCTATACAGTACAAATCCTTGACCATCGCCTTTTTGGAAGCGAGCCTGATTACGGAAACGGTCAGCGCAACGCTTGTCAAAAGCACCATTCCCGACGGAATCATGCCTATCATGCTGCCCGACGTCTGAATAAGCGCCTGCCTCCACTCCGCATAACCGCCAAGCTGGTGCACGGTTGTAAAAAACGTGGCGATTCCAAGCGGAAAAATGATAATCGCCAGCACCTTGATAATGGCGTTTATCGAGCGCATAAGCTCGGATTTCGGCTTCTGATATTTTTTTGCCTTTGCCGCAAGCGTCTGCACGTAGCTCATCGCGCCCACCTTTTCCACCCGCGCAAGACAGCTGCCGCTTATTGCAAAGCTGCCGGAAAGCAAGGTGTCGTTTTGCGCTTTTCTCACAGGCTCGGACTCTCCGGTAAGCAGAGACTCGTCCGTTTCCAGCTGCCCTTCGAGCAGCACGCAATCGGCGCATATCTGATTGCCCGCTTCAATCTTTATTATGTCGTCGCGCACGACAGACGAAGCGTCGATTGTCTGCTCCCGCCCGTCGCGGATGACCTTGACCTGCGGCGCATTGAGCAAGGACAGCTTGTCGATTGTCCTTTTCGCCCTAATTTCCTGAACTATGCCTATTGTCGTGTTGGCGATTATTATCACGCCGAAAAGAAGATTGGGATAGCTTCCGAGCGCCGCCATAAGAATCATTATGGCAAGCCCGAGCAAATTGAAAAATGTGAATATGTTGCCGACAAAAATGGAAGCGTAGGATTTGCCCCCCGTGCGTTTGGTCGAGTTTCCTAAACCCGCGGCAAGCCTTTCCTCCGCCTCCGCCTGAGTAAGCCCAATCTCTGCGGGCTTCATGACCGAGATTATTTCCGTCGTTTCCTTGCGTTTCATGGAAATATTATATCTTAACGGGTGACAAAAGTAAACTTTTTTCCCGACAAAAAAAACGGCGGAGCAAAGTCCGCCTTTGTCAAAAATATTTATTTTAAGACCGTTTAAGCATCGTCTTCCGACTTCGCTTTGCCGTCGTCTGCGTTCTCCTCCTCTAAAAAGGACTCTTTCAGTTCTTCGCTGACGGTGTCGGCAATCGCCTCGGAAATTTCCTCCGCGACGGCGGGCGCGAAATTCCTGTATCCCACGAGCCGCGCAGGTCTCAAAGCGTAGCTCAATGCCAATGCCGCCCCTCCGCCTATAAGCGCGGTAAACCATTGCAGCGCGCCCATCATAACGGAAATCGTCTCCATCTGCTTGACGTTGAACAGCAAAGGATAAATCCACTTTACGCCCACAAAATACAAAAAGGCGAATTTAAGCCCCGCCGCAAGCACAATCGCCGCCGCAGACACAAGCAAATTGTACCAGAATCTCTTTGTACTGCCCGAATCCACCCTCAACAGCCAGACGACGACTCCGAATATCACGACGTAAACGGCGTTTGAAACGGCGATAAAGGGTACGAGAAGCACGTTGGGATTGAGTCCAAGCCCCAGCGCGATAAAGGGCGTGACAATACCGACGCAGATTCCGCCGACAATGCCCGTTGTCATTGCGGCAATAAGCAGACACATATTGACAAAGGAGCCTGTAAGAAGCTGAATTTTACTCAACCCGACAAGCCACTGAACAATCAGCGTGACCGCCGCCATAACGGCAATCCTCACTATTACCGACGCTTTTCCGGAAGCGTTTCCGAACAAAAACACTCTTTTCATATTTTTCATCTCCCGTTATATTAAACCTTGTCGGAAGCTTTGTCAATCAATTTGAAATATTCCTCCCATTTATGCTCTCTCACGGGCATGGGCGGAGCGTTGTCAAAATAAAGCACCAGCGCGGGAGAAATTCCGTTGTAATTTTCCACCGTTTCAAAACGCACAAGATGTCCGTCTACAATCAGTTTTTTCAGTTTGGCATGATAGTTGAAGTACATACCTCGATTTTTTTCAATTTTTTCCCACTTAAACTGCGCATTTGTGCATACGACAAAAAAAGACTAAAAAAAGGCGGTTTTTATCACATTCTTGCAAATGAACATATGCGCAGATGCGCATATGTTCATTTGCGCCTTTACTTAAAATTCAAACGTCAGACAGAACAGCCCTCAAAAAACGCCCAAAAAAACAAGAACTTTCTGTCTCAAATCGCCGACAAAAAGCAACTTTTTCGGTCATTTTCCGTAAAACCGAAATTTCCCCTCCATGCCCCGAAAAAACGTCGCAAATTTCGACTTTCGCACCCGCTCGGCTCATAGCTTGTTTTTTTTCAACACATATTTGAAAAAAATTTAAAAACAAATATTTTCGCAATGTCAAAAAGTATAAACAAAGAAAACGCCTGTCTGCCTTTAAAGCGCAGACAGGCGTTTGCAATCAGAAAGCCCAATAGAGATTTGGCATAGCCCTGCCGAAACTCACCGAGGATATGAGTCCGCTTTCGCGGCGCTCCCTAATCTTCGACCAGTTTTCAAAAAGACTGTCGTTGCCGTAGCACTCAAACGAGCCGGCTTCGGAATAAACGCCGCTTTCGGTCTCGACGACGCCCTGATAATAATATACGAAGTGCCCTTCAAGCTCCAAATACTCCAACACCTTTATCCTGAGCGTTCTTATATCCGCTCCGTCCTCCTTTATTGCTTTGAGTTCATTGACGAACGCCGCTTCATCGGGATTGTCAAAAGTCGCGTTTCCATCGAAAATTTTGTCGTCAACGTAAAAAGCGCAGCCGATTAGATACGGATAATTTTCTTCGGCGCGGCGCAGATATGTTTCGACGCTGCAACTTCCGTCGTTGTTGCCCAGTCCGAAATCGACTTGCAGCTTGCCGTCGGAAAACTTCCAATTGCCCGCAATTTCTTCGGCATTGTCGTTTATTTTCTTAAATTTCTGCCAATCGAAAACCATGCTTGTCACGAGAGGGCTTTGACTTTTTTCAAGCAGCAGCTCCCACTCGTCGGCATAGTAAGGCGTTAAAACGTCTTCCTGCTTGTCAAACGTCGGATAGTAATAATCCTTGTACAACTCCCCTTTGACTCCGCCGCTCATAACTATCCCCGACAGTCCGAGATAACGGATTGCCGCGCGGTTGAAAACGTCCGCCTTGTCCCACACCTTCTCGTTTTGCATGAGGGCTTTTGTTTCGACGACGAAAGCGTTGAGCTCCTCGTCCTCAAAGGTTTTGTCGAGAATATCCGTATCCAACTTAATTTTAACAGTCATCGTCTTATCCTGACTGAGATAATCCTCGAATCTGACGTTTTTTATTCCGGCGTTTTTTTTCAGATAACTGTCCAAATCCTTGCTGCCGTCGGCTTTGCCGAGATTGAAAGTTACCTTGTCGGAATAGTCCCAGCTGCCGTTGCCGAATTGCAGCATCCCGACGTAACCGCTCTCTTTCGGTCCGCACGCCGCGAAAACAAACGCGCACAAAAACAAAATTGCCGACAGAACCAAAATCGCTTTAATTTTTTTCATTTTTTTCCTCCCTCCTTTGTTTTGTTGATTATACACTTTAAGGTGCGTTGTGTCAATCCGTTTTTAGAATTTTAGTTGCAGCGTTTAAAAAAATCCGACAAAATGCGACAACATTTTATCTCAATCCGTAAAAATGCTTTTTCGCGCCAGCTTTTTTTCCAGCTTGCGCGCCGTAGGAGTCGCCGCCACGCCCCCCTGAGAGGTCTCCTTGAATTCAGGCGCCATCTTTTTGCCAACCTTGTACATTGCCTCGATTACTTCGTCGGGTGGAATAATGCTGACCTGCCCCGCAAGGGCAAGGTCCGCGCTCGCGACGGCGTTTGCCGCCTGACTTGCGTTGCGAAAACTGCACGGAACCTGAACAAGTCCCGCCACGGGGTCGCAGATAAGCCCCATGCAGTTCATGACGGCAATGGCAACCGCGTTTGCGCACATGGCGGGTGTCCCTCCCGCAAGATAAACCGCGGCTGCCGCCGCAATGGCTGCCGCCACTCCGCACTCCGCCTGACAGCCGCCCTCCGCGCCCGAAACCGTAGAATTTCGCACAAAAATAGCTCCGAAGCCCGCCGCAACCAACAGCGCGTCGAGAATTTCCTTCTTTGTGCTGTTGAGTTTGCGCGACGTTTCGATGAGCACCGCAGGCAGTATGCCGCAGGCTCCCGCCGTCGGCGCGGCGCAAATTCTGCCCATACCTGCGTTGACCTCGCAGCAGGAAAGCGCCATGGTCATTATGTTGTTGAGATAACTGCCGCCAAGCGTCTGAGACTCGGAATACTGCGCTTGTTTCAGGCTCTGCCCCTTGATAAAATCCACGCCGGGCATATCCTGAGGCGCGTTCACCGCTTTTGCCGCGCTCGCCACCATTGTCTGATAATGCTTTTCCAATCTGTCGTAAAGCATTTCCTCGCTTATGTCGCTGATTGACATTTCGTTTTGCGCGATGACCTCGTGCAGCCTTTTGTTTTCGGTTTTGGCTCTTTCCAAAAGCTCCTCTACATTGTTGTACATAATTATTTCCGCCTTTATTCCTCGTCGTCCACGTAGATCAGTCTGACCTCGTTTACGCCGTCAAGCTGTTCGAGCAACGGCTTTATATGCTCGGGAAAAACCTCGTCCGTCTCGATTACCGTCGTCGCGGTGCCGCCCTTGTCGTCGCGGGAAAGCCGCATAACCGCAATGTTGATTCCCTGCCATGCCAGAAGCTGCGTAACAGAGTTGATGACACCGCGCTTGTCTTGCTGCCTAATCACTATTGTCGGCTGCTCGGCGGTTATTTCGGTATCCGCTCCGTCCAGTTTTGTTATCAGAATGCGCCCTCCGCCTATACTGCTGCCCTGCACCTCGCTCTTTGTCCCGTCCGTGTTGTAAAAAGTAATCAGACAGGTGTTTTCGTGCACGTCCCCCAAATCCGTTTCGTAAAACTCGTATTTGATGCCCTGCAAACGCGCGTATTCGTAAGCGTCCTTAAGCCTTTCGTCGTCGGCAAGAAAACCCAATGTTCCCGCAAGCAACGCTTTGTCCGTTCCGTGCCCGAGTCCGGTTTCGGCAAAGCTTCCGTGCAGACCGAACGTAACCTTGTAAAACGGCTTGTAGCAAATGTCGTTGGCGATTTTCGCAAGACGCGCCGCGCCTGCCGTGTGGCTCGACGACGGGCCTACCATAATGGGACCGATTACGTCGAAAATACTTATATTCATCCGTTGTCTTCCTTTGAAAACCAAGCTGTTTTCGATGGAATTATAACAAAGGCTGACCTCTAATGCAATTTATTGATTGATGTAGAACGGCAAAATATAATGAAAAAAATTCATATTTAAAACCCGCAGATTTTTCTGCGGGCTTGATTAAAAGTTTTTCAAAGCGTCCAGCCATTTTTCGCGGTCAAACCGCACGTTTGCCGGACTTGTGGAGGGCAAAAGCACCGTGTTTGCGTCAATATCGGGAAAATATCTGTTGAGCAGCTTAAAAGCCGTCGTGCCGTTGCAAAGGATTGTTTTTATGCTGCCGCCTTTTATCAGCCTGTCCACTTCGTTGGGTTTGAGACACACGAGAGAGCTGTCCGACGAGCCCTTTATTTCGCATTCGCAAACGACGTCCCACAGGGCGATATGCCATTCAAGCAGAAACGCTGCTTTGTCAGACGGAGCGGCGTATTTGTCAAGCCCCAACGCCTCCTCCAAAACGCCCCAGAAACGGTTTTGTTTGTTGCCGTAATAAAAGGAAACCTCGCGGCTCTTTACGCTCGGGAAGCTGCCTAGAATCAACAGACGGCAATGCTCGTCGAATATAGGCGGAAAACTCTTAAAGCTCATTTTCAGACCTTGATTTCGCTGTCCGACTCGGTTGTCGGATTTGCTTCAAGCAGCGGACAAACCACGTCGGCGAGATAGCGCTCCGTCTGCTTTTGGGCGCGTCCGACAAACAGCGCGGGGTCGGTAAGCCTGTCGAGGTTGATTTTCTCGAATTCACGCCTTTGCGCAAGCAGTTCAATCAGATTGTTTTCTCCGCCGTTTTTCTTGACGTTTTCGGCTGCCTGCATGGAACAGACACGGATAATTTCGTGCAGCTCCTGTCTGTCTCCCCCCTGCTTGACCGCTTCCATAAGTATAGATTCCGTCGCCATAAAGGGCAGCTCCTCTCGGACGTGCTTTAAAACAACCTTTTCGTAAACGACGGGCGCGGAGGTAATGTTTTCGTACAGGCTCAAAACCCCGTCCAAAGCAAGAAACGCCTGCGGTATGGTTATGCGGCGGTTAGCGGAGTCGTCAAGCGTCCTTTCAAACCATTGCGTGGACGCGGTGACCGCCTCGTTCAAGGGCAAGGTCAAAACAAACCGCGCCAGACTGCCCATACGCTCGCTGCGCATGGGATTGCGCTTGTAAGCCATTGCGGAGCTGCCTATCTGATTTTTTTCAAACGGCTCCTCCATTTCCTTGCGGCTTTGCAGAATGCGCATATCGTTGCTGAACTTGTAAGCGCTCTGAGCGATTGCGGACAGTGCGGACAGAACCGTGTAGTCGAGCTTGCGCGTGTAAGTCTGTCCCGACACGTCGAAAACCTTGTCAAAGCCCATTTCCTTAGCCACGAATTTTTCCAGCCTGTCAACCTTGTCGCCGTCGCCGTCAAACAGCGTGAGGAAACTCGCCTGCGTTCCCGTCGTGCCCTTGACGCCTCTGAGCTTCAACTGAGACAGGGCAAAATCCAACGCTTCCAAATCCATAAGCAAATCCTGAATATAGAGCGTGAATCTCTTGCCTACGGTTGTCAGCTGAGCAGGCTGCAAATGGGTGTACGCCAGACAAGTCAACGACTTGTAGCGCTCGGCAAGATTTTTAAGGTTCTTCACGACGGCAAGCAGCTTGTTTCTGATTTCAAGCATCGCCTCGCGGAAAATGATTATGTCGCCGTTGTCCGTGACAAAGCAGCTTGTGGCGCCGAGATGTATTATCGGCTTGGCGTGAGGCGCAACCAGCCCGAATGCATACACGTGCGCCATAACGTCGTGCCGCACCTCTTTTTCGCGGCGGGCGACCGTTTCGTAATCGATATTGTCAAGATTGCTTTCCATTTCGGAAATCATCTGCTCCGTGATTTCCAGACCGAGCGCCTTTTCACCCTTTGCCAGAGCAAGCCACAGCCTGCGCCAGATGCCGTAACGATTGTCGTCTGAAAAAATGCGCTGCATATTTTTGCCCGCGTAACGGGTGCAAAGCGGATTCTCGTAAACGCTGCCGCTCATAAAACCTCCCTTTTCAAAGCGTCGCTATGCTGTCGCGGTCGGGACCTACCCCCGCGTAAGCCACCTTGACGCCGGTGTATTCTTCAATCAGTCTGAGATATTTTTTCGCGTTTTCAGGCAGGTCGGCAATTTTTCTGACGCGCGTAGTGTCGCATTTCCAACCCTCCATTTCGCGGTAAACGGGCTTAACCCTTTCAAGCTCCGAAGTCGAGGGCATGACGTCAAGCAGTCTGCCGTCAAGCTCGTAGCCTACGCACACCTTGATTTTGTCAAAGGAGTCCAGCTTGTCTATTTTGCATACGGCAAGCTCGGTGTAGCCGTTTATCTCCGCGCCGTACTTTACGACGGGCAAATCCAGCCAGCCCAGCCTGCGCGCTCTTCCCGTGCGCGCTCCGAACTCGTCGTCCACGTTCTCGCCGCTGCCGCGGAATGCCTCCGACTCGGCTTCTCCCATTTCCGTAGGGAAGGGCCCCTGCCCCACCGCGCTTGAAAACGCTTTGATAACGCCCGTAACGTCGGTGATTTTTCCTATGGGTACGCCGCACGACGCGCAGGCGTAAGCCACCGTGGGATTGCTGCTCGTTACGTAAGGATAAATACCGAGGTCCAAATCCTTCATTACTCCCAGCTGTCCCTCGAACAGCACGTTTCTGCCGCCGTCGATATATTTTCTTACAAAGGAAACGGGTTCGACAAGCCTGTGTGCAAGCTTGTACGACCAATACTGCAATTTTGAAAACAGCTGCTTCAAATCAACCTCCCCGCCGCCGAATGCTTTGAGCTCGAGGTTGATTAAGGGCAACACGCTTTCCAGACGACCTTTTGCGTAATCGAGATTTTTCAGGTCGCCCATACGCAAAGCAATGCGTCTCGCCTTGTCCGCATAGGCGGGACCGATACCGCGCTTTGTGGTGCCTATTCCGTTTTTGCTGCGCTCGAAAAGCTCGTCCAACGTAATATGATAAGGCATCAGCATGGTTGCCCTTTCACTGATAAAAAGCTTCGAGCTGTCAACGCCCTTGGACTCTACGTCGGCAATTTCTTTGAGCAGCTCGTCCGGATTGACGACCATGCCCGTGCCCGCAAGAGCCGCGCACCTGTCGTAAAAAATGCCGCACGGAATCAGGTGCAGCTTGAATACGCCTTTGTCGTTGACAACGGTATGCCCCGCGTTGTCTCCTCCCTGATAACGCACTATCAGGTCGGCGTTTTGCGCAAGATAATCAACCATCTTGCCCTTTCCCTCGTCGCCCCATTGCGCTCCCACTACAATCCTTGTCGCCATAATCCTTTTCTCCTTTTTTCTCGGTGCAATTTGCATAAAAAAAGCATAGACTTTCGCCTATGCCCGAGCCTTGCCGACAGTATGAGGAAAGACAGCGCCGCTCGGTTGCGTGTCAGATTGAAAAACAAAGCCCATCGTCCTTTCCTCCTGTCGTATTATATCATATTTTTTCCGAAACTCAAAATGTTTTTTTGCTGTTTGAACGATTTAAGGCATATCCTTTTCTGCGCATTTCCCCCTTTCGATTCAGGTATTGTCGCTTTCATATCGTTTCGCAGAACTATATACAGATTAAACCTCTTTCGCTTTCATATCTTAATTGAAATCCAAAATTATCTCCTGTTAATATATAAATATTTCATCTTCAAAAGGCGTGTACTCCACTGTTTTTTTATTATACCTTACCGTTAAAGCATCAATTTCTCCCAATTCATCCCGTTCTATTCCCAATATACAAACAAAGTGCTTGTTTTCCCCTTCGGGCAATAAGAGATTGGCGTCGTTAAATAATACATCTAAATCAATAACCAAAGAATTTTTTTCCTTGGTCAATTTCTTTACTTCTACTCTCTTTATCGGCTCGATGTTGGTGCTCCATTTTTTAACTATTATTACGAGAGAATTATTTGAAAAATATTGTCGGTCGTATCCGTCCAAAACTTCATTCAGCCTTGCATCGCTTTTTTGAGCGTCAACCGTCTCATCCCCAAGCCATCCTGCAGAATTGCGAAACGCATTTAAATCTTCAAGCGAATTGAGCAAAACCTCAGGTTGCAAATACTCTGGATATTCCTGTATATCAACATGCCCTCCCCGAAATTTAAAGCTCACCTTATTGGAACAGCCTGTCAAAAACATTGAACAAGCGAGAACTATCGCCACTGCCAAAATTATTTTTTTGCCAAAATCGACTTTTATTTTAATCATTTTTTCTTCCTTTAAATGCAATAAAAAAGAAAAGCATTGTTTGTTAAACGCAATATCCCTATTCTTTCGTTTTTCAAATTTCCCTCTCTTATAAAATATTAAAATTGTAAATCGTATATTCGCTTTCTATATATCGATATTTTAAATCGGAACGATTAATTTCAGCTAAAATTACCCACTGTTCGCTAGGCATAACCATAGGTGTTGCAATAAATCCTGCATTGTAATCAATATCCAGCTCTATCCGTATACAATGCTCAACTAACTTTATTGATTTTAAAGTTATACCTTTGATTTGATAAGGACAACCGGTATAAATCGCAAAAACCAAAATCTTTTTATCAAAAAAGTCTTCGTCATAGTTCCGTAAAATTTGGTTTAATTCTCTTTCGCTATCTTCTTCGATACTTTCTTCAAATGCAGTAATATTTACGCGGCTACAATAAATTATCAGAGATTCAAAAAATTTTATAGAACTTTCGCCTCTGTAATAGTTACTATAATTTGCTTTACAATAGCTTCCGCTGTAACGTATTTCGTATTTGACGTTTATCGCTTCTTTTTCTTCGGGGGTACACCCGCACAGAAAACACATACACAGCAACAATAAAAGAGCTACCGCAACAATCGACTTTACTTTGTTTATTTTTTTGTTCATATACTTTCTCCCTCTGTTTTAATTTTATTGTCGAATCATAAATCAAAATATTTTTTACCAATGAAATATATGCATTCACATGCCTGCGCAGTTTCCGGTTGACCGCTTTGAAAAGGGAATTTTTCACCTGAAATCAAATTGACAAAATCTTCTCCTGTTTTGATTGCCGGTATATAATAACAGTCTTCACTTTCTAAAAGATAATACTTAGCGTTGCCTGCATTCGCTACATAAAACGGACTTCTGTCGTAAACTATTTTGTTGCCATCTTCATCCAAAATCCACTCTTGCTCGGACGTAGTTGGATTTAAAGTATAAGGACTCCAAGTGCGAATAATTGTTGAGTTGGATAATGTGTACATACTTGTCCTAAATCCCAACCAACCGAAAACTTTGTTCAACTCGTCGCCCACAAGAACATATAAATAACCGTAGGGCTCAAATTCCACCAAAAAAATATTCAGCATCCCATTTTCGTTATAAAGCGGTTTTATTTCAAAGCCCGTCCGTTTGCCATTGTCCTCCGCCATAAATCTTTTTTCTATACGCTCGGACATCCTCTGAATATGTTGTTCTGTAGTATAGTCGCTTGCCTGACGCGCGTGCCCCCAAACAAAACACATACACAGCGAAAACAAAAGGACTAACGCGACAATCGACTTTACTTTTATTTTGTTCATTTAGCCTCCTCCCTGAATTTTTAATCAGATAAACCAAATCCCGTTGTGCAAAATCCTTTACGCTCCCCCGACGCGATTTTAAATCAAATAAAAACCGCAACACAAACCAAAACGGTCGGTTGCGGTAAACAGACGTAAAAATCGGGTTAAATTTTTCAGGCGGACGTCATTTCGGGCAGAACTTTAATACCGTCTTTGCAGTTATCTTACCACACATATTAAAGTAAGTCAACGAATTTATATCCGAGTTGTTTCAGCGTTTTTTTCGCCTTATTGCGGCTGCGTGGCTTTTTCAATCGCCTTGTCGAACTGCTCCTCCGTGAGAAATCCAAGTTTAAGCGCCGCCTGTTTGAGCGTCAATCCCTCTTTCCGCGCGGTTTTGACAATAAAAGCCGCACGGTCGTAGCCCACGACGGGAGAAAGGGCTGTCGCAAGCATAAGGTTTTTGTCCAGATTGTCCTTCATTCTGCGCTCGTTCGGAACAATGCCCGCGACGCAATTTTTGTCAAAGCTTTCAGCCGCCTGCGCAAGCAGGTTGATGCTTTCGATTGCCTTAAAGGCAATGACGGGCATACAGGCGTTAAGCTGCAGCTGTCCCAGCGCGCACGCCGCAGTAATCGTCTGATGATTGCCGAAAACCTCGCAGCACACCATAATCATTGCCTCGCATTGAGTAGGATTTACCTTGCCGGGCATAATCGAGCTGCCCGGTTCGTTTGCGGGCAAGGATATTTCCGCTATGCCCGTGTCGGGGCCGCAGGCAAGGAATCTGACATCGCCCGCGATTTTCAGCAAATCGGCTGCAAGCGTATTCAGCGCGCCGTGAAAATTGAGCGCCGCGTTTTTTGAGGACAGCCCCGCGAATTTGTCCTTTGCCGGCACAAAAGGCAAACCGTATATTTCGGAAAGACACTTTACCGCCGCCCTGTCAAAGCCTGCGGGCGCGTTCAGTCCCGTGCCCACGGCGGTGCCGCCCAAAGGAAGAGCGTAAAGATACTTCATGCTGTCGTCAATCATCGACAGGTCGTTTTCAATCAACGTCTCAAACGCGCCCAGCTCGCTGCCGAAAGTCACGGGAGTGGCGTCCTGCAAGTGAGTGCGCCCCGATTTGACAATACCGCCGTACTTTTTCTTTAAACCTCCGAATGAGGCTGCAAGGCTTTTGAGGGCGGGACGAAGACGCGTGCAGTACAGCTCCGCGCAGCAGACGTGTATTGCGGTAGGAAACACGTCGTTGGTGCTCTGCGACATATTGACCTTGTCGTTTGCGTGAGCCTGAACGCCGTTTTGACTGCACAGACGGGAAATAACCTCGTTGAGGTTCATGTTGGTCTGCGTTCCGCTGCCCGTCTGAAAAACCACAAGCGGAAACATATCGTCCGCGCCGCCCGACAAAATCAACTCGCACGCCGCAACGATTGCCCGCTCGGTTTTCGCGTCAAGCACGCCAAGCCGCGCGTTTGCCTTTGCCGCCGCCTTTTTGACGTTGGCAAGCGCATAGACAAGCTCCTTGGGCATTTGTTGCCCGATGCGGAAATTCCTGCGGCTGCGCTCGGTCTGCGCGCCCCACAAAGCGCCGCTTTCTATTTCTATTTCTCCGAAACTGTCTTTTTCCTTTCTGTAATCCATAAATACCTCGCGGCAATTATACCACAAAAGCGCGCCTCCTTCAACCGCAGGGACGCTCAAAACAAAAAAGCCGTCTTTGTACGACGGCTTTTCGATAAATGCTTATTTTAGCTCCGCAACAGCTCCCGCTTCCTTGAGCTTTGCGACCATCTGTTCGGCAAGCTCCTTGGGCTGAGCTTCTTTGATTGTGGAAGGAGCGCTTTCCACCATGTTTTTCGCTTCCACGAGTCCGAGACCGGTTAGCTCTCTGACAACCTTGATGACGTTGAGTTTGCTCGCGCCGATTTCCTTCAAAACGACGTCGAACTCCGTCTTTTCCTCTGCGGGAGCCGCAGCCGCTCCGCCTGCCGCGGGACCGGCAACCGCGACCGCAGCCGCGCTTACGCCGAATTCGTTTTCTATTGCTTTTACAAGCTCGTTGAGTTCAAGAACGCTGAGCGCCTTTATATCTTCTATAAATTTTGCAATATCTGCCATTTTTTTAATCTCCTTTAAATTTTTTCCGCGGTTTTCCGCTTTTTTTAAATTACGCGATTAAGCGCTTTGTTTTTCCGCAACTGCATTGAGGGCGATTGCGAGACCCTGTATGGGAGCGTTGAGCACGTTTGCCAACATTCCGTAAAGAACCTGTTTGCCGGGAATTTTCGCCAAAGCCTGCACCGTCTTGTCGTCGACGTAAGCCTTGTCCATCATTCCGCACTTAATGGACATAACCTTGTACTTGTCTATGCCCTCGCTGACAACCTTTGCGGGCGCGATTGCGTCGTCGTAAGATATGGCGATTGCGGTAGGTCCGTTGAGCGCGGCGTCGAAATCCTTGTAACCAAGCTCGTTGAGAGCTATCCTGACCAGCGTGTTTTTAAGCACCTTGTACTCTACGTTCGCCTTTCTGAACTCGGCGCGGAATTCGGTATCCTTTTCCACCGTGAGTCCTTTGTAATCGATAATGACAAACGAAGCGCATCTTTCAAACTTTTCTTTGAGGTCGTCTATGATTGCTCTCTTTGCGATTTGACTCTCTCTCATCTGATTTCCTCCTTTAAATATTTTGCCGGGAAAAACCCCGTATAAAAACCCTTGCACTAACAAAAGTACAAGGGTCGGAAGAACTTTTACCGTCTTGTACCTCGGCAAGATTTGCTGTCACTTGCTGTCTTTGGTCAAGGGAATTTATTTTGTTTAAGCGGTGCGGTAATTGACCTTTATGCCGGGTCCCATCGTCGAAGAAACGGTGACGCTTTTGACATAAGTGCCTTTTGCCGCCGCAGGCTTCGCCTTGATGATGGCGTCCATGATTGTGGAAAGGTTTTCCATAAGCTTCTCTTTGCCGAAGCTCTTTTTGCCGAATATGACGTGGCATATTGCGGTTTTGTCCACTCTGTACTCCACTTTACCTGCTTTGACGTCGTTTATGGCTTTTGTTATATCCTGAGTTACCGTGCCGCTCTTGGGGTTGGGCATCAGTCCCTTAGGGCCGAGAAGCTTACCTATACGGCCTACAAGTCCCATCATATCGGGGCTTGTGATGCAGACGTCGAAATCAAACCAGTTTTCGGTCTGAATCTTCTGTATGATTTCCTCCGCGCCGACGAAGTCCGCTCCCGCCTTGGTCGCTTCGTCCGCTTTTTCGCCCTTGGCTATGACAAGAACGCGGACGGTTTTGCCCGTTCCGTTGGGAAGAACCACAACGCCTCTGACCTGTTGGTCGGCATGACGGGGGTCAACACCCAATCTCACGTGCAGCTCCATGGTTTCGTCAAACTTGGCTTTCGCCGTCTGGAGAGCCAATTCTATCGCCTCTCCCGTTTCATACTGTTTGGACCTGTCTATGAGCTTTGCGCTCTCTACGTATCTTTTACCCTTTTTCATCGCAAAGCCCTCCTCAGTCAACCACGACAATGCCCATGCTGCGGGCAGTGCCGGCTATCATGCTGCAAGCCGATTCCAAGGACGCCGCGTTGAGGTCTACCATTTTTGTCTTTGCTATTTCCTCAATCTGCGCTTTGGTTATGTTGGCAACCTTTGTTTTGTTGGGAACCGCAGACGCCGTCTCGATGCCGCACGCTTTTTTAATCAGCACGGGCGCGGGAGGCGTTTTGAGCACAAACGAAAAGGACCTGTCCTGATAGATAGTGACAATAACGGGAATAATCAATCCCGCCTTGTCCGCGGTCTTTGCGTTGAACTCTTTGGTAAAGCCCGGAATGTTGATGCCGTGAGGTCCCAATGCGGAGCCTACGGGAGGCGCGGGCGTCGCTTTGCCCGCGGGCAGCTGCAATTTGACAACCGCCGTAACTTTTTTCGCCATTTTTATCTCCTGATATGTGGTATTGATGAAACGCATGAAAATATTTACGTTTCTCCCACTCGGACGCTTTCAAAAAACGTCCGTAAAAAACTATTTCAATGCCTCGACCTGCACAAAATCCATTTCGACGGCGGTCTCCCGTCCGAACATATTGAGCACAAGTCCCACCTTTTGGTGCGCGCGGTCGATTGATTTTATCACTCCGATAAGTCCCTCGAAAGGTCCGTTGACCACCTTTACACTGTCTCCGATTTCCATATCGAAATCGACAACGACCTCTTCGAGACGCAGCCGTCTGACCTCGTCCTCGTCGAGAGGCCATGCCTTGCCCTGCGGACCGACAAAGCCGGTGACGCCGCGGCAGGTATATGTCAGCATATACCACAGCTGGGAGGAGTAAACCAGCTTTACGAAAACGTAACAAGGCATCGTCTTGTTTTCCACCGCTTTCTTTTTGCCGTTCTTTTCCTCTATGGTCTGCTCGGTAGGGATTTTTATGTCGAGAATCTGTTCTTGAAGATTGTTGTTTTCAATCATCTGTTCCAGATTTGCCTTGACTATATTTTCATATCCCGCATAGGTGTGCAGAATATACCACTTGGCTTCCTTGTTTTCGCTCATTTCCCACCGATTTTTACGACACGCCCGTAAGCGCTTTGAGCGCTGCAGAAAGACCGAAATCGGCGGCGCCGATAATCAACGTAAAGAATATAACGACAGCCAAAACGATACCCGTATTTTTTACGACGGTCGCAAAGGACGGCCACGTGACCTTTTTAAGTTCAGACGCGCTCTTACCCAAAAAATTGCCGAAACGTCTGAATACGTTGGGCTTTTTATTGCCGACTTGATTGTTTTTCGCCATAGTTCAACCCTCTTTCAGTTGGCGCAAGGTTGTCCAATTAAAATTATTTGGCTTCCTTGTGCGCGGTGTGTTTTTTGCAGAATCTGCAATATTTGTTAAGCTCCAGTCTGTCGGTGGTGTTCTTTTTGTTTTTGTAACCGTCGTAGTTACGTTGTTTACACTCCGTGCAAGCCAAAGTTATCTTAACTCTGTTGCCCTTGGTATTAGCCATCGTACTATCTCCTAAAATTTTTCAGTGCAAAAATTTGCACCCCTTAAAAGAGTGCTTGTTTATGTTAGCAAAGACCGAAGGTTTTGTCAAGCAAAAAATCGGACAAAACCCAAAAAAAACGCTTTTTCCCAGATATTTTTTTCCGACGGCGGCAAACGTCCGAGCTTTGCCGAAAAAAGTCCGCAGACGCAACGTCTGCGGACTTTGTTTGAAAATTGTCAGTTGAGAATTTTGGTAACAACGCCGGAGCCGACCGTTCTGCCGCCTTCGCGAATTGCGAAGCGCAGTCCCTCTTCGATAGCGATGGGGGTGATGAGCTTGACGGTGATGGTGGTGTTGTCGCCGGGCATAACCATTTCAACGCCTTTCTGCAGCTCGATGGAGCCGGTAACGTCCGTGGTACGGAAATAGAACTGAGGACGATAGCCGTTGAAGAACGGGCTGTGACGACCGCCCTCTTCCTTGGTCAGAACGTATATCTGAGCCTCGAAATCCTTGTGGGGATGAATGGTGCCGGGCTTGGCGATAACCTGTCCTCTCTCCACTTCGTTTCTCTGAATACCTCTCAAAAGCAGACCTACGTTGTCGCCCGCATAAGCGACGTCCAAAAGCTTTCTGAACATTTCGACGCCTGTGACGACCGTCTTTTTGGGTTCGTCCTCCAAACCGACGATTTCAACGTTGTCAAGCGGCTTGATTTCGCCTCTCTCCACTCTGCCGGTTGCGACGGTGCCGCGTCCCGTGATGGTGAAAACGTCCTCGACAGGCATAAGGAAAGGCTTGTCCGTAGCTCTTTCGGGAGTAGGGATGTACTCGTCAACGGCCTTCATAAGCTCTTTTATGCAGTCGTAAACGGGGTCGGAGATGTCCTTGCCCTCGATGGCGGCGTCCATAGCGACCTTGGCGCTGCCCTTGATGACGGGAAGCGTGTCGCCGGGGAATCCGTACTTGGAGAGAAGCTCTCTGACTTCCATTTCGACCAGGTCGATAAGCTCGGGGTCGTCAACAAGGTCGGTCTTGTTCATGAACACGACGATGTAAGGAACGTTAACCTGTCTTGCGAGCAGGATGTGCTCTCTTGTCTGAGGCATGGGACCGTCGGCTGCGGAAACGACGAGGATTGCGCCGTCCATCTGCGCCGCGCCGGTAATCATGTTTTTGACGTAGTCCGCGTGTCCCGGGCAGTCAACGTGCGCATAGTGGCGCGCGTCCGTCTGATATTCAACGTGAGCTGTGTTTATTGTGATGCCTCTCGCTTTCTCTTCGGGGGCCTTGTCGATTTGGTCATAACGCATAACTTCGGCTTTGCCTTGCATAGCCATAACCATGGTGATAGCCGCAGTCAAAGTGGTCTTGCCGTGGTCAACGTGACCTATGGTACCGATATTGACGTGGGGCTTGCTTCTGTCAAACTTTTGTTTTGCCATTTTGAGTGTCCTCCACTAAAATTTTTAATTTGAAATTTTAATAAACTTTGCGTTTATTATAATATAAGATAATTTTTTTTGCAACTGTTTTTTTAACTTTGCGGCAGCGCTCTTATTTTTTGCCGATGATTTTTTCCGCTATGTTTTTGGGTATTTCGTCATAGTGGTCAAACTGCATCGTAAAGTTGCCTCTGCCCTGCGTCCTGCTTCTCAAATCGGTCGCGTAACCGAACATTTCCGAAAGCGGAATAAACGCGTGGATTGCCTGTATGCCGTTGCGCATATCTATGCCCGTGAGGTTTCCGCGTCTGCTTGAAATGTTGCCCATTACGTCGCCCAGATAATCGTCGGGTACCGTGACCTCCACCTTCATCATGGGTTCGAGCAGCACGGGGTTGGCTTTCTGACATCCCTCTTTGAACGCCATGGAGCCTGCCACCTTGTATGCCATTTCCGAAGAGTCCACCTCGTGGTAGCTTCCGTCCACGACGGTAACCTTGAAGTCCACCACCTCGTAGCCCGCAAGCACGCCCGTCTTTGCAGCCGCCTGAATACCCATATTGATGGGCTGAATATACTCCTTGGGTATGCAGCCGCCGACAGTTTGGTCTTCGAAAACGTAGCCCGTTCCGGGTTCCGTGGGCTCCAGAATGATTTTGCAGTGACCGTACTGTCCCTTGCCGCCGCTTTGCCTTACGTATTTGCCCTCCGCTTCAACTCTCTTTCTGATAGTTTCGCGGTAGCTCACCTGCGGCTGACCGACGTTGGCTTCCACCTTGAACTCCCTGAGCAGTCTGTCCACGATGATTTCCAGATGAAGCTCGCCCATGCCTGCGATGATTGTCTGTCCCGTCTCGTTGTCGGTGTAGGTCTTGAAGGTAGGGTCCTCCTCGGCAAGTTTTGCCAGAGCTATGCCCATCTTTTCCTGTCCCTGCTTGGTTTTCGGCTCAATCGCCACCTTGATGACGGGGTCGGGGAAAACCATATTTTCCAGCACGATAGGATGCTTTTCGTCGCACAGCGTGTCGCCCGTGGAAGTTTCTCTGAGTCCTACCACGGCGACGATTTCGCCGGCGTAGGTTTCGGGAATTTCCACCCTCTGCGCCGAGTGCATCTGCAAAACCTTTGCAATCCTCTCGCGCTTGCCCTTGCTCGCGTTGTAAACGTAAGTACCCGATTTGAGAGTGCCGCTGTAAACGCGCACATACGCCAGCTTGCCCACAAACGGGTCGGAGACGATTTTGAACGCCAGCCCGCAGAAAGGCTCGTTGTCGTCGGCTTTTCTCTCCTCTTCCTTTTCAGGCTCGTCGGGATTGAATCCCACGACGTGGTCGATATCGATAGGAGAAGGGAGATAATCGGTAATGGCGTCCAGCAAAAGCTGTATCCCCTTGTTTTTGTAAGCCGTGCCGCAGAAAACGGGATTGAGCTCGAGCGCAATCACCGCACTGCGCACGCCCGCCTTGATTTCCTCTACGGAAATTTCCTTGCCTTCTAGGAACTTTTCCATAAGCACGTCGTCGCGCCCCGCGACGAACTCCACCAAATCGGCTCTCGCCTGCTCCGCACGCGCCCTGATGTCGGCGGGGATTTCCCCTTCGTCAACGCTCATGCCGGTAGGGTCGTTGTAGAAATAGGCTTTCATCTTTATGACGTCTACAATTCCCTTGAAATTCTCCTCCTTGCCGATTGGCAGTTGGAGGGGCATGGCATTGGCTTTGAGGCGCTCCCTTATCATGTTGACCACGTTGTCGAAGTCGGCGCCGTTGATGTCCATCTTGTTGACAAACGCGATTCTCGGAACCTTGTACTTGGTCGCCTGATGCCAGACCGTTTCGCTCTGAGGCTCCACGCCGCCCTTGGCGCAGAACACCGCGACGGCTCCGTCGAGCACTCTCAAAGAGCGCTCCACCTCTACCGTAAAGTCAACGTGTCCCGGCGTGTCTATCAGGTTTATGCGATAGTCAACGCCGTTGTCCTTGTTTACCCAATGCACCGTGGTAGCGGCGCTGGCTATGGTTATGCCTCTCTCCTGCTCTTGCTGCATGGAGTCCATAACCGCAGTGCCCTCGTGCGTTTCGCCTAACTTTCTGGTTTTGCCGGTGAAAAACAGGATTCTTTCGCTTGTCGTAGTTTTTCCCGCGTCGATGTGCGCCATGATTCCGATGTTACGCACCTCGCGCAAAGGATATGTTCTTGCCACCTGTCTTTTCTCCCGTTACCAACGATAATGTGCAAACGCTTTGTTGGCTTCCGCCATTTTGTGCACGTCTTCCTTCTTTTTGAAGGCTCCGCCCTGACTGTTGTAGGCGTCCATAAGCTCGCCCGCAAGCCTCAGGTACATTTGTTTTTCGCTTCTCTTTCTGGCGTAAAGCACCAGCCATCTTATCGCCAGCGTCTGCCTTCTGTCAGGTCTGATTTCCATAGGCACCTGATAGTTGGAGCCGCCGACACGCCTTGCCTTGACCTCCAACACAGGCATAATGTTGTTAATCGCCTGATTGAAAACTTCCATGGGGTCAAGATTCATTTTTTCTTTGATTGTATCGAATGCACCGTAAACGATTTCCTGCGCGATTCCCTTCTTTCCGTCAAGCATAATCTGATTGACAACCTTTGTCACGACTGTGCTGTTGTAAACGGGATCGGGCAGAACTTCTCTTTTGGGTACGCCGCTTCTTCTCGGCATAATATACCTCCTTTCAATATTCGAAAATTTTTGATTTTGTCCGATGGACCTTGATACGGCTGACTGCACGGAAAACTCCGGAGAAACTTCTGCGCCTTAAACGCATACTGCCTATCGTGAACAACGGACAAAACCTATCCGACCTTCACAATTTGTGCCGTAATCAGTTGGAAAAATTATTTCTTGGGACGTTTTGCGCCGTACTTGGAGCGAGCCTGCTTTCTGTTTGCGACTCCGGCGGCGTCAAGCGTGCCTCTGATGATGTGATAACGCACGCCGGGCAGGTCTCTGACTCTGCCTCCGCGAATCAACACCACGCTGTGCTCCTGCAAGTTGTGACCTTCGCCGGGAATGTAGCACGTACCTTCCTCACCGTTGGTGCGGCGGATTCTCGCAATCTTGCGCAAAGCCGAGTTGGGCTTTTTGGGAGAAGTGGTAGTCACGTTCAGACAGACGCCTCTTTTCTGAGGGCATCCGTTGAGCAACGGCGACTTGGACTTTTCCTCCGCTCTTTCCCTGCCTTGACGGATCAACTGATTGATTGTTGCCATTTGTTACCTCCTTGTGATATTTTGTCGGATATAAAAACTCTCGCGAGATATATCGTCAGTGTTTGAGCACTCCCACCACGGAAGCGCGATTGTGCGCGAGTCCGCATTTCTCCGCGAACTCGGCGCTTGTTCCTCCCACCTCGACCTGAACGTTTTTTTCGAGCGCAGCCGTAAGCACGCGCTCCTTGTACGCCGCGTCGGAGTCTTTGGCGAGATAAATTTTGCTGATTTTGTCCTCCTTGAGAGAGGCCAACACCTCTCTCAGTCCGACAACCCTGTTTTTGTTTTCTGTTCGGTCTACGTCCATTTTTCGGTACACCAAAAGCAATAATATCAAAACGCGCAGCCTAAGTCAAGCGTTTTTTTAAAACTGCTCTCTGTCGCTCCTTTCGACGACTTCCTTTATCTGAACGTTGCGGTACTCCGCAAGCCCCGTCCCTGCCGAAATCTGTTTGCCTATAATTACGTTTTCCTTCAGTCCGTAAAGCGGGTCGACCTTGTTCTTGATTGCCGCTTCGGTAAGCACTCTCGACGTTTCCTGGAAGGACGCCGCGGACAGCCAGCTGTCGGTGGCGAGAGCCGCCTTTGTGATGCCGAGCAGCGTGCGCTTGGCGGTGGCCGGTCTGCCGCCCTTTTCCAGAATATCCGTGTTGGCCTCCTCGAACTTGAAAATATCCACAAGCTCGCCCGGCAACAGCTCCGTATCGCCGCCGTCCTCCACCTTGACCTTGCGCATCATCTGCCGCACGATGATTTCAACGTGCTTGTCGTTTATTTCGACGCCCTGCATACGGTAGACGGACTGCACTTCCTTGACAAGATACTCCTGCACCGCTTTAAGTCCCTTTATGCGCAGCAAATCCTGCGGATAAATGGAGCCTTCGGTAAGCATATCGCCGCTTTCTATCACGTCGCCGTCATGCACTTTGAGACGCGCGGTGAAAGGTATGGAATAGGATTTCGCCACGCCGTTCGCGTCGGTTACCACAACGTCCTTCTTGCCGTTCTTTTCCTCTATCGCGACAGTTCCCGAGGTTTCGCTGAGAACGGAAAGTCCTTTGGGCTTTCTCGCCTCGAAAAGCTCCTCGACGCGGGGCAGACCCTGAGTTATGTCGTCCGCGGTTGCCACGCCGCCGGTGTGGAACGTTCTCATGGTGAGCTGCGTTCCCGGCTCGCCTATGCTCTGCGCGGCAATAACGCCTACCGCTTCGCCCAAATCCACGGGCTTGCCCGTAGCCATATTTTTGCCGTAGCATTTGCTGCATATACCGTGCTTGCTGCGGCAGCTCAAAATGGTGCGCAGATAAACCTTCTTTATGCCGGCGTCCACAATCGCTTTGGCCTGCTCGTCGGTTATCATGCTGTCGGCAGGCGCAAGCACCTCTCCCGTCTGCGGGTGCACCACGTCGTCTATCGTGTATTTGCCGATAATTCTGTCTTCCAGCTTTTCGATCACTTCGTTTTCCGAGCTTCCCGTGATTGCGGAAATCCACATGCCCTGCGGCTTGCCGCCGTGCGCGCAATCCTCCTCGCGCACAATCACGTCGTGGCTTACGTCTACGAGTCGGCGCGTCATGTATCCCGAGTCGGCAGTTTTCAACGCCGTATCCGCAAGACCTTTGCGTCCGCCGTGCGAAGAAATGAAGTATTCCAAAACGGTAAGTCCCTCGCGGAAGCACGCCTTGACGGGCAGCTCTATGGTTTTGCCGCTCGGGTCTGTCATGAGTCCGCGCATACCGGACAGCTGTCTGATTTGGTTCATGCTGCCGCGCGCGCCGGAGTTTGCCATCATCCAGATAGGATTGAATTTGTCGAGGGTACCTTTAAGCTTTTCGGTAACCTTGTCGGTGGCTTCCTTCCAGATTCCGACAACTTTTTTGTAACGCTCGTCGTCCGTAACCATACCCATGTTGTAAAGCTCCTCGACTTTGAGCACTTCCGTGTCGGCGTCGGCAAGGATTTCCTGCTTTTCCTTGGGGATGTGCATATCGAATATGCTTGCGGTGACCGCTCCGATTGTCGAATACTTGTAGCCGAGCGCTTTTATTCTGTCAAGCACCTCGGAGGTAACGGTAGCGCCGTTGACCTTGAAGCAGCTCTCCACAATCTGACTCAGCTGCTTTTTGCCCACAAGGTATTCTATTTCGTTTTTGAGGTAATCCTCCTTTGTCTCTCTCTTGCAGAAACCGAGATTCTGAGGAATAGCCTGATTGAAAATCATTCTTCCGACGGTGGTGGTTAAAAGCGTGCTTAGCTTTTCGCCGTCTATTTCCTTGGTTACTCTTATTTTGACCACAGATTGAAGCTCGATGTCTCCCGCGTTGTAGGCAAGGATTGCCTCGTCCACATCGCTGAACACCTTTCCCTCGCCTCTTGCGCCCTCTTTTTCGATTGTGAGGTAATAGCACCCCATAACCATATCCTGCGTGGGCGAAATAACGGGCTTGCCGTCGGAAAGCTTCATGATATTGTTGGACGCAAGCATGAGGAATCTCGCTTCCGTCTGCGCTTCCACCGAAAGCGGCACGTGAACCGCCATTTGGTCGCCGTCAAAGTCCGCGTTGAAAGCCGTGCAGGCGAGAGGGTGCAGTTTAAGCGCTCTGCCCTCTATGAGCACGGGTTCAAACGCCTGTATGGAAAGCCTGTGCAGCGTAGGCGCGCGGTTGAGCATGACGGGGTGGTCCTTGATGACTTCTTCCAGCACGTCCCACACCTTGCTGTCCGCGCGTTCTATTCTGCGCTTTGCGCTCTTGATGTTTTGGCACTGATTGGTTTCCACCAGCTTTTTCATGACAAAGGGCTTGAACAGCTCCAAAGCCATTTCCTTGGGGAGACCGCACTGATGCAGTTTAAGCTCGGGACCGACCACGATAACGGAACGTCCGGAGTAGTCAACGCGCTTGCCCAAAAGGTTCTGACGGAAACGCCCCTGCTTGCCGCGCAAAAGCCCCGACAGGGATTTAAGCTCTCTGTTGCCTGCGCCGCTGTGCGGACGCTTGCTTCTGCTGTTGTCAATCAGGCTGTCCACCGCCTCCTGAAGCATTCTCTTTTCGTTGCGAATCAGTATATCGGGAGCGTTGATTTCCTTGAGCTTTTTAAGTCTGTTGTTTCTGTTTATAACGCGGCGGTAAAGGTCGTTGAGGTCGCTTGTCGCGTATCTGCCGCCGTCCAGCGGAACCATAGGTCTCAGCTCCGGAGGAATAACGGGCAGCACGTCCAGAACCATCCATTCGGGTTTGTTGCCCGAGCGGCGGAAGGACTCGACTATTTCAAGACGTTTGATTGCTCTGATACGTTTTTGTCCCGTAGCCTTTTCCAGCGTCTTTCTTAGCTGCTCGGCTTCCTTTTCGAGGTCCACCTCCATGAGAAGCTCTTTGATGGACTCTGCGCCCATGCCCACCTTGAAATTGGCGGCGCCGTAGGTCTCAACCGCTTCTCTGTGCTCGTTGGGGGTAAGCACCTGCTTTTTTGCAAGCGACGTCGCCATGGGGTCAAGCACCACGAAGCTTGCGAAATTCAGAACCTGCTCCAAAAGCTTGGGCGACATATCCAGCAAAAGCCCCATTCTGCTCGGCACGCCTCTGAAATACCAGATGTGGCTTACCGGTGCGGCAAGCTCGATGTGCCCCATGCGCTCGCGGCGCACCTTGGCGCGAGTGACCTCGACGCCGCACTTGTCGCAGATGACGCCCTTATAGCGGATTCTCTTGTATTTGCCGCAATGGCACTCCCAATCCTTTGTCGGACCGAAAATCTTTTCGCAGAACAAACCGTCCTTTTCGGGCTTGGTTGTCCTGTAATTTATGGTCTCGGGCTTGGTGACTTCTCCGTAAGACCACTCTCTGATTTTTTCCGGGGAAGCGATACCTATCTGTATTGAATCGAAATTGTTAAGCTCGTACATTTATCTTCCCTCCTCAAAACTCCTCGTCCTCGTCCGTTTCGTCATCGTCGAACAAATCCTGAATGTCGAACTCCTCGTCCTCGTCCATTTCCTCGTCGTCGAAGCTGAAATCGTCCGCCAAAATGTCTATTTCTTCGTTTTCGTCGAAGCTCAAAATCTTTTCTTTCTTTTCTTCCTTAGCCTTGTTGATAAAGTCGGCGTAGTCAAGCTCCGTATCGGAACTGTCTATTATCTGAATTTCCTCGTTATCCTCGGAAAGCACCTTTACGTCCAGCGCAAGTCCCTGCAACTCCTTTATCAGCACCTTGAAGGACTCCGGAATACCCGGGTCGGAAATATTGTCGCCCTTTACTATGGATTCGTAAGTTTTTACTCTGCCCACGACGTCGTCCGACTTGACGGTAAGAATTTCCTGCAAAATGTTGGAAGCGCCGTAAGCTTCGAGCGCCCACACTTCCATTTCGCCGAAACGCTGTCCGCCGAACTGAGCCTTGCCGCCCAAAGGCTGCTGCGTGACAAGACTGTAAGGTCCAGTGCTCCTCGCGTGGATTTTGTCATCCACAAGGTGAATGAGCTTGAGCATATACATATAGCCCACGGTGACGCGGTTTTCAAAGGGAAGTCCCGTTCTGCCGTCGTAAAGCGTCACCTTGCCGTCAACCTTGTTGGTAGCGGGATTGGTCATGCAATTCTGCTCGAACAGCTCCTTGATGTCCGTTTCCGTCGCTCCGTCGAAAACCGGAGTAGCCACCTTCCACCCCAAAAGCTTGGCAACAAGCCCGAGGTGCACTTCGAGAACCTGACCTATGTTCATACGCGAAGGCACGCCCAAAGGATTGAGCACTATCTGCAAGGGTGTGCCGTCCTCCATAAAAGGCATATCCTCCTGCGGCAGTATGCGGCTGATAACGCCCTTGTTGCCGTGGCGTCCCGCCATTTTGTCGCCGACGGATATTTTGCGCTTCTGCGCTATATAAACCCTGACCAGCTTGTTGACGCCGGGGTCCAGCTCGTCCTTGTTCTCTCTCGTGAAAATCTTGATATCTACGACAATGCCCTCCTCGCCGTTGGGCACGCGCAGCGAGGTATCCCTTACCTCTCTCGCCTTTTCGGAGAATATCGCGCGCAGCAGACGCTCCTCGGGCGTAAGCTCCGCTTCTCCCTTGGGCGTTACCTTTCCTACCAGAATATCTCCCGGATGGACCTCCGCGCCTATTCTGATAATACCCTCCTCGTCGAGGTCCTTCAAAGCGTCCTCGCCGACGTTGGGAATATCGCGCGTGATTTCTTCGGGACCGAGCTTGGTATCGCGCGTTTCAGTCTCGTGCTCCTCTATGTGAATGGACGTGAACACGTCCTCCTTGACGAGGTTTTCGCTTATGAGAATGGCGTCCTCATAGTTGTAGCCCTCCCAGGACATGAAGCCTATCAGGATGTTTCTGCCGAGCGAAAGCTCGCCCGCGCTTGTAGACGGACCGTCGGCGATTATGTCGCCCGCCTTTACGACCTGTCCCACGTTGACAATCGGACGTTGATTTATGCAGGTGCCCTGATTGCTGCGCACGAATTTTTTGAGAGGATAAGAATGGACAAGACCGTGAGTGTCTCTCACCTCGATTTTGTCGGCGGAAACGCGGTTGACCACGCCGTCCTCCTTGGATATGACCATTACGCCGCTGTCGTATGCGATGCGGTGCTCGATGCCGGTAGCCACTATCGGCGCCTCGGGCTTCAACAACGGCACTGCCTGACGCTGCATGTTAGAACCCATGAGCGCGCGGTTGGTGTCGTCGTTTTCAAGGAACGGAATAAGGCTTGTTGCCACGGATACGAGCTGCTTGGGACTTACGTCCATATAGTCTACCATGTCGCTGCGGAACTCTTTTATGTCCTCGCGGTAACGGCAGGTGACGCGCTCCTTGACAAACCAGCCGTTTTCGTCCAGCAGCTCGTTTGCCTGCGCGACGATAAAGCCGTCCTCCCTGTCCGCCGTGAGATACTCGATTTCGTCGGTAACCACCTTGCGCTCCTTGTCCACGCGGCGGTAAGGGCTTTCCACAAAGCCGTATTCGTTGATTCTTGCAAACGCCGCCAGTGAAGTTATCAGTCCTATGTTCTGTCCTTCGGGCGTCTCTATCGGGCACATTCTGCCGTAATGCGAATAGTGAACGTCTCTGACGTCAAAGGTCGCGCGCTCCCTGTTGAGACCGCCGGGTCCCAACGCCGACAGCTTGCGTTTGTGCGTCAGCTCGGCAATCGGGTTGGATTGGTCCATAAACTGCGACAGCTGAGAGGAGCCGAAAAACTCCTTGATTGCGCTGCTCACGGGGCGCACGTTTATCAGGCTCTGCGGAGTCGCCTTGTCTATTTCCTGAATAGCCATACGCTCGCGTATGACGCGCTCCAAACGCGCTATTCCTATGCGGAACTGATTTTGCAGCAGCTCTCCCACGCTTCTTACGCGGCGGTTGCCCAGATGGTCTATGTTGTCCACCTGCCCCACTCCGTGTTTGAGGTTGAGATTGTAGGAAACGGTGGCGATTATGTCCTCCCTCGTGATATGGCGGGGAATAAGCCCGTCGCGCGACTTGGAAATAAGCTCCACCGTCTCGTCTACGGTGAGATTCTGCGCGAGTATGTCCTTCAATACGGTCAGATTGACGTATTCGTTGATTCCGAGCGCCTTGAAATCGTATTTGGCAAAATCCGGATTAACCAATTTGAGGTAATAAAGAATATCCACCGTATTGTTGCCGATAACCTTGACCTTTTGCCCGTTGCTCTCTATATAAACGACGTTTACGCCGCTGTTCTGAATGGCTCGGGCTTTTTCTTCGGTAATCTCGTCTCCCGCCTTGCCAAGTTCAATCGTCTTTTTCCCCTCTGCGGTATCGACGTCAACGGAAAGATTTTCCGCAAGGGTATAGGTCACGTAACGGGTGCTGTGGTCGCGGTAGCCCATAATTCTGTTGGCAAGCGACAGCTTTTTGTTGAATTTGTAGCGTCCCACCTTTGCCAGGTCGTAACGCTTTGCGTCGAACAGCAGGTCGGTCAGCTGCTTTTTAATCGACTCCTCGGTGGGTATTTCGCCCGGGCGCAGACGCTTGTAAAGTTCAAGCAGTCCCTCGCGCTCGTTTTTGCTTGTGTCCTTTTCGCAGGTGCGCAAAATGGTTTCGTCGTTGTCGAACAAGGCGGCTATTTCGTCGTCGCCCGAAATGCCTATGGCTCTCAAAAGCACGGTCGCGGGCAGCTTGCGGTTTCTGTCCACGTGAACGTAAAGTATGTTGTTGTTTGCGTCATGCACAAATTCGAGCCACGCTCCGCGGTTGGGTATGACGGTGGTGTCGTATTTGCGCTTGCCGCTCTTGTCCAGCTCGCTCGCCGCGTAAACGCCGGGCGACCTGACCAGCTGACTGACCACCACGCGCTCCGCCCCGTTGATGATAAAGCTGCCGTTGTCCGTCATCAGCGGGAAATCGCCCATAAAGACCTCCTGGTCCATAATTTCCCCCGTGTCGTTTCTAATCAGCCTGACCTTGATTTTGAGCGGCGCCGCATAGGTGGCGTCCCTTTCGCGGCACTCGTTTTCGCTGTACTTGCTTTTGAAATCCAACGCGTGCTCCAAAAATTGCAGCTCGAATCTTCCCGAATAATCCACTATGGGAGAGAAGTCGTCGAATACCTCTCTGATGCCCTCGCGCACAAAAGCGTCGTAGGAATTTTTCTGCACCTCTATCAGGTTGGGCAGGTCGAGCACTTCCTTGATTCTGGAAAAGGTTTTGCGTTCCGTATTGCCGAATCTTTGAGTCCGAATGTTCCGCATTTAAGCACCTCGAAAAAAAATTTTGGAAATTTCAGTAAATATGTTGCATTGAACACCGTCTTGGTGTAAAATATATTTAGATGTTGCGACGTTCCCCTCCCCCGATTTTGCTTCCGCGCCGCAAAATAAAGACGGCAGGGCAAAATTGGGCATATTACTGCATTAAGTCATTTTACTTAAACAAAAGTCAATAGTCAAGCCATTTTTCGTAAAATTTTTCATAAAAAAATAAATAAAAATTTTTTCATTTTTGAACGCCGAAAAAACGGCGTTTTTTTTGTCGGACGGCGACTGAACCGCGCCTCCCCCATTTTGATTGAAATAAATTCGGATAAATGTTAAAATCTATGCGGGCGGAAAAAAATTGCGCCGCATATAATTGAAAACCGACAACGACGCGGAGAAAAAACGATATGAGACTTGATAAATTTCTGAAAGTGAGCAGAATCCTCAAACGACGCACGGTCGCCAACGAGGCGTGCGCGGGCGGCAAGGTGAGCGTAAACGGAAGGACGGCAAAGCCCGGCGTGCAGCTCAAAACGGGAGACGTGGTAAACATTTCCTTTGCGGGGTTCGATTTGACCTTCGCGGTCAAAGAGCTGCGCGAAAGCGTAAGAAAGGAGGAAGCCGCCGACATGTACGAAATCATCGGAGAAACCGAAAAATGAGAAGCGCAGTCATAGTCGCCGCAGGCAAAGGCGAAAGATTTAACGGCGACAAAATTTTCCTTAATTTTTGCGGCGCGCCCGTTCTGTTGAGAGCGACGCTGCCCTTTCTCCATTTATGCGGGGAGGCAATCGTCGTGGTAAACGAAAACGACGTCGAAAAAGCGCGCACGCTGTTCGCTTCCATGCCCGCCGTAAAAATCGTCGCGGGGGGGAAAACGAGACAGCAGTCCGTCTTAAACGGGCTTGACGCCCTGTCCTCCCGCTGTCGAACCGTTGCCGTTCACGACGGCGCGCGCCCCTTTCTGTCGGAAGCGCTTGCAAAAATCTGCTTTGAACAGGCGGAAAAGCACGGCAGCGCCGTGCCCGTCGTCCCCTCGTCGGACAGCGTTTATTTCAACGGCGCTCCCGTTGACAGAAACGGCGTCAGACTCGCGCAAACGCCTCAGACCTTCGACGCGGAAAAAATAAAACAGGCATACGCCGAACGGGACGGAGCCGCCGCAGACGACGCGACGGTGTATTTCGGCAAATTCGGCAGTCTTAATTTCGTGGAAGGAGAAACCTCGAACAAAAAAATCACCTATCCCTCCGACCTCCCCGACATAAGGACGGGGTGCGGGTTTGACCTGCACACGCTCGAAAAAGGCAGAAGGCTGATTTTGGGCGGCAGGGAAATCCCCTGCGACGCGGGACTCAAAGGGCACTCCGACGCGGACGTATTGCTCCACGCCCTGACCGACGCGCTGCTGTGCGCCGCGGGAGAAAGGGATATAGGCTGCCTTTTCCCCGACAGCGACGAAAAATTCAAAGACGCGGACAGCAGCATATTTCTTTACGAAGCGTCAAAGCGCGCGAGGGAAAAGGGATTTGCCGTCATGTTCGCGGCTGCCGACCTGATAGCACAAAAGCCGAAGCTCGCGCCCCACATACCCGCAATCAGAGCCTCCGTCGCAAAAATGCTCGACGTCCCCGCGGGGCTTGTCAACATTTCCGCGAAAACCGCCGAAAAGCAAGGCACAATCGGCGGCGGAAAAGCCATCGCCTGCGACGCGACGGTGACGTTGATGAAAATCGATTGACACGCCAACCCCCTGTTGATACAATAATCGAACCGAGGAGGATTAAAAATGAGATATTTCAAAAGCAGACTGAAAGGAAGCGCCGTCGGCACGATTATCGGCAGCGCGGCAGCGGCAATAGGCGTCCCGATTTTTTGCCTGATTAAGTGGTTTACAAGCGGCGAGAATTTGTTGGGCTTGGGCATATTGTTTTTTATCGGCGGCGCAATCGGCGTTGTAATCGGAGTTTTCCGTTACCGCATGATAGAAGAACGCGTTTCGGACGACCCGCCGTCCGACGAACAGCCTTTTTCCAAGAACGATTTCAACAGTTTGAGATAGTAAAACAGCCTGTCGGCAAGACAGGCTGTTTTTGTTTGTTTTGAAAATCATTTGCCGCAGCTGCCGTGACCGCAGCCGTGCTCTTTGCACGAGCCGCCTTCCCCGTGTTCGTGGCTGTGCGAGCAATTTGCCTCCGTACCGAAAACAAGCGTGCCTTCGACAAACTCGTCGACACGGCTGTCCGCATCGCCGGAGACTCCCGCAAGCACTCTTATACCCGCTTCGGAAAGCGCGTTTAACGCTCCGCCGCCTATTCCGCCGCAAATCAGAGCGTCGGCTTTGTGGGCCGCGAGAAAACCCGCCAGCGCGCCGTGGCCGCTGCCGTCGGTGGGAATTATTTCCGAACCGACAACCTTGCCGTCCTTCACATCGTAGATTTTGAAATATTCCGTATGCCCGAAGTGCTGAAAAACTTTTCCGTCTTCGTAAGTTACCGCTACTTTCATTTTTATCTCCTTTACTCTCGATTTTTGACTTTTTCGCGCCTTTTAACCGTACACAAAATGCCCGCGCTCACAAAACGCGCCTGTTTTCCAACGCTTGAACAAGCGTGGCTCTGTCGGCGTATTCAAGCTCGCTGCCCACGCTTACTCCCTGCGCGGGGCGCGTGACCTTGACTCCGAGAGGTTTTAAAATGCGCGCGAGATACATGGCGGTGGCTTCGCCCTCCACGTTGGGATTTGTGGCGACTATGACCTCTTTGACCTCGGGCGTGATTCTTTTGAGCAGCTCCTTTATCCTAAGCTGCTCCGGACCGATTCCGTCCAGCGGACTCAGAACGCCGCCGAGTATATGATACACTCCCTCGTATTCGCCCGTCTTTTCCAGCGCGAAAACGTCCTTTGCGTCCTTTACCACGCAGATAACGGAGCTGTCCCTCTTTCTGCATATATCGCACGGGTCGGCGCCCGCTTCGGTAAAATTGCCGCAGACGGAGCAATATTTTACGTTTTTCTTGGTGTCGAGCAAAACCCTCGCGAACTCCTCCACCTCGCCTTCGCTCATGTCGAGGATTTTAAGCGCGTATCTCTGCGCCGTCTTGCCGCCCACAGCGGGCAGCTTGTTGAATTGATTTATCAGGCGCGCTATGGGATCGATGAACTCCTTCAAGTCAAATCATGCCCCCGAACATACCCATTTTGTCCTCGTACTCCTCGTCGGCGACGGAATACGCGTCGTTGATTGCCGCCACAATGAGGTCTTCGAGCATTTCCACGTCGTCGGGATCAACCGCCTTGGGGTCGATAGAGATTGAGGAAATAACCTTTTTGCCGTTGCACACGACCTTGACCATGCCGCCGCCGCTCTCGCCCTCGATTTCCATTTCTTCCAGCTCCTTCTGAGCGTCGGCAAGCTTTTGCTGCATCATTTGCGCCTGTTTCATCATTGCCTGCATATTTCCGCCGCCGAAGCCGCCTTTGAATCCTGCCATATTAAATCTCCTTTATTTTGCCTTATTTAAATTATTCGTTTACGATAAATTCGCTGTTTCCCGCAAGCTTGCGGAACGCTTCTACGGTTTCCTCCGCGTCTCCGCGCTTTTCGCGCTTTTTCAGAACCAGCCTGAGCGGCGCGCAGTCGGACAGCAATTTCTGCAACTTTTCCGTATTCTGCCTCTGTCCCAGCAGATTCAGCTGCCCCGCGGTAAGCTCAAGCACCAGCTCGCCGTTTAAAATGTAGCAGTCGGACACCTCGGTACACACAGTGGAAAATATCGGCTCGTCCAGAGTATGCACCTCTTTTAAAACGCTCGCCCACACACGGCGCGCCGCGTTGTAATCCTTGACTCCCGCGGCGGGCAAAGCCGGCTCCGTGCGCGGCTGCTCCGTTTTCCCCTCGTTCCGGACGGCATAGGATTGCCCGTCCGACGCGGCTTTTGCAGGCGCGGCTGCCGACCTTTTTTCAAGCTGTCTGATTCTCCTGTCGAGAGACTCCGCGTCCACCTCTCCGTTCGAGCTTGCCACCTTGATTGCAGTGGCTTCAAACAGAATTCTCGGATTCAACGCGAATCTCAAATCCGAGTCGATGCGCCCGAAAACCTCGGCTGCGTACAAAAGCTTTTTGAGGGAAACGTCCTTTGCCGAGCTTTCAAGCACTGAATACATGCTGTCGGGAACATTTACGAGCTTTCGGGCATTGTCGCACAGCTTGATGACAGCCATATCCCTCAACTGCGCAGCTATATCGCGCGCCAAAAGATTTACGCTTTTGCCCTCTCTGACCGTTTTGTCGGTCAAAACCAGAAACTCCGCCAATTGCCCGTTGAGAATATAGCTCGCAAATTTGTTTACCGTGCGCCCGTCGTTGGCGCCCAGCACGTTCAATACGTCATCGTAGGTCAGCTGCCTGTCGCCGCAAAAAGCAATACACCTGTCCGCGACGGACAGCGCATCGCGGGCGGAGCCTTCCCCCGCGACAGCGACGGCGTTAAGCGCTTCGGGCGTAAAGCTTTTGCCCGACCTGACAAGCACGTCTCCCACAAGCGCTTCCAGCTTGTCTACGCCCACCAGCTTGAAATCGAAACGCATACAGCGGGACAAAATCGTTTGCGGAATCTTGTAGGCCTCCGTAGTGCACAGTATAAAAACGGCGTGCGCGGGCGGCTCCTCGAGAGTTTTTAAAAATGCGTTGAAGGCGCTCTGCGAAAGCATATGCACTTCGTCTATGATATAAACCTTGTATTTTGACGAGCCGGGCGCGTACTGCACCTTTTCCTTTATATCCCGTATATACTCCACGCCGTTGTTGGAAGCCGCGTCCAACTCCACAATATCCATACCGCCGTTGTCAAGGCAGCTGCGGCACTTCATGCAGGGGTTGCCGTCAACGGGGTTAAGACAGTTGATTGCGCGCGAAAAGACCTTTGCGGCAGTCGTCTTTCCCGTGCCCCGCGTGCCGGTAAAAAGATAAGCGTGGCTGATATTTCCCGATTTTATCTGATTTTTGAGCGTAGTCACCACAAAATCCTGTCCGACGATTTCATCGAAGGTTTGCGGTCTGAATTTGCGGTAAAGCGCAAGATAGCTCATTTCACTTCTCCTGTAACTTTCTTCTCGCGCGCTGCAAGGCTCCGTCAACCGCCTTGACGGTTTTGCCGCAGCGCGCCGCTATATCCTCGTAAGCGTAGCCCTGCATAAACAAGTTCGCCGCTTTTTTTTCAAAGGCGGAAAGTCTCGTATTGATTTTGTTTTCGAGAGACTGCTGCTGTTCCTTTAAGATTGCGCGTTCAAGAGGGTCGCTTTCGGTATCCGCCACAGCCTCCGCGACGGCGTCGTTCAGGGGAATGTAATTGTACAACGCCTTGTTTTTGCCGCTTCCGGACTGCTTGACCGCGGAGATAACCCTGCGCAAAACGCACAGATAGGCAAACGCCGAAAACGAATTGCTTTTCGACGAGTCAAAGTCCTTTATCGCCGTGTAAAGCCCGAGCATACCCTCCGCGAACAAATCCTCGCGGTCGCCGCCGGCAAGAAAAAAGCCGTTGCTGACGGAACGCACAACTCCCTTGTATCTTGAAAACAGCTCGGCAAACGCCTGCTCGTCCCCCGCGCGCGCTTTTGCGGCAAGCGCGCCGTCCTCGTATCTGTCGCCGCCCGCCATGTCAGCCCCTCTGCCTCAACGCCTCGAAAACGGCGACTCCGCACGCAACCGACGCGTTGAGCGAGTTTATTTTGCCTTTCATTTTTATAGAAACCGCTCCGTCGCAGTTTTCCTTGACAAGCCGACTCACACCTCTGTCCTCTCCGCCTATGACAAGAGCAAGAGGACCTTTAAGATTGAACTCCGTTATTTCGCGCCCGTCCATATCGGCGCAAAAAACCCACAGACCCGCTTTTTTGAGCGTCGCTATCGCGTTGGAGAGGTTTGCCACGCGCGCCACCTTTACGTACTGACTCGCGCCGGCGGAGGTGCGCACCGCAGTATCGTTGACGCTTGCCGCGCGGTTTTTGGGAATGATAACTCCGTGCACTCCCGCGCACTCGCATACGCGGAGAATACTGCCGAGATTGTGCGGGTCCTCGATTCCGTCCAGAATCACCACAAAGGCGTCCTCCCCGCGTCTTTTGCTTTCGGCCAAAATATCCTCCACCTCGCAATAATCGAATTCGGTCGCGCGCGCAATGAACCCCTGATGACGCTTGCTTACGCTTTCGCGTTCCAGCACGCTTCTGTCAACGAATTGTATCTTTATCCCCGCCGCGCGCGCCTGCGCAACCAAGGGGTGGTTTGTTCCCTTTTCCACCAATAGAACGTCAATGGTCGTGCCCGCTCTCAAAGCCTCGCCTACCGCGTTTTTGCCTTCTATATTCATCAGATAAATTCCTCTCCCTTTTCGTAAGCGGCATTCAACAATTCCAAAATACGCCCCGCGTCACCGCTGACGTACAAAAAACCCAGCACCGCTTCCAGACCCGTCGCTTTTTTGTATTGTTCCAACGTGGCGTTTTTGGCGGGCGTATTGTTGTGGCAGTTGCGCGCGCGGCGAAATACGTCTTTCTCCGTTTCGTCGAAAAAATCCGACAGCCTGTCGCAAGCCTCGCTTTGCGCCCTCGCGCTTAAAAGCCTGTTTGAAATTTTGCTCAGAGCGCCCGCCTTTCTGTCCGAAGAAACCGCAAGCCTGCTTTTGAGCCACAGAGCATGCACCGCGTCTCCCACATAGGCAAGCACCAGCGGATTGAGCCGCAGCGCCCTTTCTCGGGAAATTTGCTTTTCGTTTAAATTCATTGCCTTATTGCATATAGTTTAACACAAAAAAACAAACTTATCAACGCTTTACGGGACAAACGGCGCACGGAGATTCAAATTCTCCGCACGCCGTCTCGGATTCGATAAAATACGGTTAACAGACATTTTTACAGCTGACCAAAATATGACAAGGCGCGAATACAATCGCAAAGACGATTAAAGGAATACTCAAAAGCATAATGCCTCCGAACAAAAATACGCACGAAGGGATTGCCGAAAGCAATATCGCTTTTTCAACAGTATTTTTCCGGAAAATCGCCCAACAGGCAAGGTAAATCACGCACAAAACAGAGTTTACGATTGCATATACAAGCATAGCCTTATCAAACCAAAAACCGAAATAGGTAAAAGGAATATTGAAAACCGTGAAGGCAATGCAGCCGTATCTGCCTATCTGCTCAAAAAGCTCTGCGGCTTTGTTTCCGCAGCTGTTTGGAAAACCGCCTTTATTTTTAATCGCATATATGATATTGGGAATCATTATAACCGAAATTACAATCAGTCCTATATAATTGAACCAAGACATTTTACCAAACAGAATCCCTTATCCCGCATTTTAGTCGCGCAACGCAATTGTTTTAGTCAATCGGAGTTGTGAGAACAACAGTTGCAGCCGTCAAACAGGCTTTTCTCCATACGGTTTCCCGATGTTTTTTTATAGCCGAATTTTTCAAAAAATCCCTCGTTTTGCCCGACAGTCACATACGTTTCCCTGCAATCGCGGTTGAGAGAGAGAAACTCCGCCATTTTAAGCAACGCCTCTCCCGTCATTTTTCCACGCAGGTTTTCTTTTACTCCCAACGCGTAAATACGGACGAAATCGCCGTCCTTTTTCAACGAAACGCATCCCGCCTTTTCGTCGCCGTCGCGAGCCAAAACGTGCAGACAAAGCCCCTCGTCGTCAAAATCAGCGTCGCCGAAAACGCTTTTTCGCACTTCCTTTATTTCTTCAAGCTCCGCCTGTTTCAATTTAAGCATTTTGTCCGCCTCCCGCAAAAAGCTTTACTTTCTGCCGTATTTTTGTTGAAGCCTTTTGAGAGCCTGTTCGAGCCCCGCTTCTTCCTTTGCCTTGCGCTCCTGCCTGATTGCCTTGAAATCGCGCCGCTTGTCGTCCTTTGCGCGCGGCTTCCTCTCCTCCTTTGGCTTTTTGCCGAAGGGATTCAACGAGGTTTTCATGGTCAAACTGATTTTGTTCTTTTTCACGTCTACGTCCAACACCTTGACGTGCACCGTTTCGCCCACACTGAGTATGTCCGACGGGTGCTTGATGTATCCGTCCGCTATCTGACTGATGTGCACGAGTCCGTCCTGATGCACGCCTATGTCCACAAACACGCCGAAATCTATGACGTTGCGCACAACGCCGTCAAGCTCCATACCGGGCTTCAAGTCCTTTATGTCAAGCAAATCGCTCCTTAAAACGGGAGTGGGCAGACTGTCTCTTATGTCGCGGCCGGGCTTCAACAATTCGTTTACAATATCGTCGAGGGTAAACTCTCCCACTCCGACCAGCTCCGCCACCTTTTGTCTGCCTTCCTTTTCTATCAGAGCGGGCAGCTCCTTCAATCCGCCAGACTTCACGTCGTCCACACTGAGTCCGAAGTGGGCAAGAAGCTTCTCCACCGCTCCGTAAGCCTCGGGATGCACCGCCGTATTGTCCAGCACGTTTTCGCCCTGAGGTATGCGCAAAAAGCCCGCGCATTGCTCGAATGCCTTGGCGCCGAGCTTGTTCACCTTCAAAAGCTGACTTCTGTCGGTAAACGGAGCCGTCTTTCTGTATTCCGCTATGTTCTTGGCAATAGCCGAATTAAGTCCCGCGACGTAGCTTAAAAGACTCGGACTTGCGGTGTTGAGGTCGACGCCCACGCTGTTGACGCAGTCTTCCACCACGCCTTCAAGCACCTCCGTAAGCCGTTTCTGCGGCATATCGTGCTGATACTGTCCGACCCCTATGCTCTTCACGTCTATTTTAATCAGCTCCGCGAGAGGGTCTTGGAGCCTGCGCGCTATCGAAACCGCGCTGCGGATGGAAACGTCGAATTCGGGAAACTCCTGCGCGCCCAGCTTGCTGGCTGAATAAACCGAGGCCCCCGCCTCGTTGACTACGGCGTAGCTCAACCTTGCGTCGCACTCTTTGATTAACTCGGCGACAAAAATCTCCGCCTCCTTGCTCGCCGTGCCGTTTCCGATTGAAATCACGTCCACGCCGTGCTTTTTTATCATGGCTTTCAGCTTGGCTTTCGCCTCCTCGACGCGGTTTTGCGGCGGCGTGGGATAAACCACTCCCGTGTCCAGCACGTTGCCCGACGGGTCGATTACCGCGATTTTGCAGCCCGTTCTGTATGCGGGGTCTACCGCAAGTATGGTCTTGCCTTTGAGCGGAGGCTGCATGAGCAGCGGACGCAGATTCACCTCGAACATTTTGATTGCCTGTTCGTTAGCCATGTCGGTCAGCTCGTTTCTGACCTCGCGTTCTATGGAGGGGAAAATCAGCCTGTCGTAGGCGTCCTCCGCCGTAGCCTCCAAAATTCCTCTGAAAATGCTGTCGCCCTTTACGTGGGCGGCCTTCACCTTTGCAAGCGCGGCTTCCCTGTCCTCCACTATACCGACCTTCAAGCACTCCTCTTTTTCGCCGCGATTTATCGCAAGCACCCTGTGCGCGGGAATTTTGGCGATTTTCTCGCTGTGGTCGGCGTACATTTCGTATACGCGTCCCTCTTCCTTTTCGGGGTTGATTTGCTTGGTGGATATATCCGCCTCGTTTTTGAGAAACTCTCTGAGCGACTTTCTCAGCTCGGCGTCGTCGGAAATCATTTCCGCTATTATGTCCGCAGCGCCTTTGAGAGCCTGTTCGGAGTTTTCCACTCCCTTTTCGGCGTTTACGAAAGGAGCGGCCAACTCCGATATATCCCCTTCCGTCGTCTGCTGCGCGTATATAAGGTCGGCAAGAGGTTGAAGCCCCTTTTCTATCGCGACGGACGCGCGCGTCTTTTTCTTCTGCTTGAAGGGACGGTACACGTCCTCCACTTCGGTAAGCGTCTGCGCGCGTTCCAAAGCCGCCGCCACCTCGTCGGTCATTTTTCCCTGCTCGGTGACGGAGTTGAAAACCTCCTCCTTGCGCTTGGCAAGATTGCGCAGATAAGTAAGCCTGTCCGCGAACTCTCTCAACACCTGGTCGTCGCAGGAGTTGTGCATTTCCTTCCTGTAACGCGCTATAAAGGGAATTGTGTTTCCCTCGTCAATCAGCGATATTATATTTTCGCTGTGAATTTCCTGCAAATTAAATTCGGCTGCCAATTGTTTTGCTAATTCCATATCGTCTCCGTAGAAGGGCATTGCGCCCGACAAAGATATTATCACGTTTCGGGATTTTAGTCAAAGAAAAACGGGGCGGATAAAAAACGCGGAAAAATAAAATTAAGAGAACCGTCCGGCATTGGCGCGCCGAAAACCGCATTCTCTTAATTTTATTAAGGAGGGTGTTATGAAAATGTAACTAAACTGTTACTGGCCTGCAAGATAAGCCGAAACTGAAAAAAGAACTTATCTTACGTGAGATATGATAAATTGCGTAAGTGACGCGAAAATGAGAAAGTCAAGAATTGTCAAAGAATATTTTATAACATAATTAAAATAAATATGCCACTTTCCTCGAAAATGTCGATTTAACCGACAAAAATCTTTAAAATCATGCTTTTTTGTGAAAACTGCCTGCTTTTACTGCCGATTTTTGAATTTTCACGCCGATTTTTGCGGTTTGTGAAAATAATTCATATTTTGCATATTTCCGCCCCCCCCCTAATCGTAATTTTCAAGCGATGAATAAAAATAAACGACGTCAGGGCAAATTGCCGGAATACATATACATCATCGCCCCCTCGAAAATAATCTTGGTCAGCTGCGCCTGATACTCCTTGTCGGAAAGCTTTCTTTCGTCCTCCGCGTTGGACAAAAAGCCGCACTCGACAATGACGCTCGGACTTTCGGTGCATTTGAGTATAAAATAATCGCCGCTTAGCGCGGAATGGGAATTGCCGGTAAATTTGTTGAGCGCGTTTTGCAGAGAAACGGCAAGCGCCTCTCCCGCGCACCCCTTTTCCAGAAAAAAGACCTGAGGACCGCTGCGCGACGGAGAGGAATACTTGTTCATATGGATTGAAATAACCATATCGGGCTTGCTCTGTTCTATGATTTCCCTTCTCTTTTCCATATCGCGGCGCTTGAAACCGCTTGTCGCCGTGCCGTACAGACCGTCCTTGGTTTTTCGCGTCATGACTACGGTTATGCCGCAGCTTTCAAAATGCTCCTTCAAAAGCCGCGAAACGGAAAGGTTGAGGTCACTCTCCTTTACTCCCGTATTGACTCCGGTAACTCCCCCGTCCACTCCGCCGTGCCCCGCGTCGATGCACACGGTAAACCGCTGATACACGTCCAGCGCGTCTCCGTCCTCTCTCAGACAAAGCAGCAGCGCGTTGAGCGCCAGCAAAAGACCGACAAGCAAAAAAGCAATCCAAAAATAAGTTTTCTCTTTTCGCATTTAAAACCTCTGACGGGCGGAAAAATGACCGAAAACGGCAAAAAACAGCCGATTTTTAGTAGGTTATACACTTTTCCACAGAGTTATCCACAATTTCACTTTGTCCTGTGTGGACAAGTTGTTTCATAACCGTCGTGAAACCGCGGCTGCTCCGCAGAAGAAAAATCGGAATTATTTTTTCATTATTTTTTGTCGGACAATCCGCCTGTTAAAGAATATGAAACGCTAAAAAGTTTTATACTTTTTAGCCCCTTTGCGCACGAAAAAAAACTCCGCCCAAAGGCGGAGCAAAAAAGCCGCATACTTTTTCCGTCCCGCTGCAATGCCGCGGATACGGTACAAGAAAAATATTTATTCGGTTTAAAAAATCATTTGTCGGACTTTGCGTACAGGCGCACTATGCCCAGCAAAATTTCCACCGTTTTTTCCATGGACTGCACGGGAATATATTCCTTAAGCCCGTGAAAATTGTGTCCGCCCGTACAGAGGTTGGGGCAGGGCAGCCCTCTGAAAGAAAGCTGCGCTCCGTCGGTGCCGCCGCGTATGGGGACGACGACGGGCTTTACTCCCGCGTTTTCCATAGACTTTTTCGCGTTTTCTATCAGGTGCATATGCGGCAAAATCTTTTCGCGCATATTGCGGTAGCTGTCCTTCAAGACAAGCTCCGCCGTTCCGTCGCCGTAAGCGTCGTTTATTTCGCGGCAGGCTTTTTGGACAAACTGCTTTTTAGCCGAAAATTTTTCGGCGTCGTGGTCGCGTATTATGCAGACGAGCTTAGCGCTTTCCATAGTCGCGTTCAACTCGTCGAAATGGAAAAAGCCCTCGTAGCCCTCCGTTTTTGCGGGAGTCTGTTCGACGGGAAATTTGGATACAAGCTCGTTGGCAATTAGCAGAGCGTTTTTCATCTTGCCCTTGGCGTCGCCGGGATGTATGCTCACGCCCTTTATCCTGATTTCCGCCTGCGCGGCGTTGAAATTCTCGTATTCCAGCTCGCCGAGCGCGCCGCCGTCAACGGTATAGGCGTATTTGCAGCCGAAGCCCTCTATGTCAAGCAGAGCCGCGCCGTGACCTATTTCCTCGTCCGGAGTGAACGCCACCCCTATTTCGCCGTGTTCTATGCTTTTGTCGCAAAGCAGGATTTCGCACAGCTCCATAATCTCCGCTATGCCCGCCTTGTCGTCCGCGCCGAGCAGAGTATCCCCCGACGAGGTGATTATATCCTGCCCGATATAGTTTGAAAGGTGGCAAAACTCCTCCGGGCGTATACTCACGCCGTTTCCTATTTCAAGCGTCCCGCCGTCGTAATTTTCAAAGACGCGGGGCTTGACTCCCGTCCCCGACACGGCGGGCGCGGTGTCAAGATGCGCGATAAAGCCTATTTTGGGTATATCCCTCTTTACGTTTGACGGAATCCGCGCGTAAACGTATGCGTTGTCGGTAATTTTTACGTCCTCCGCGCCCATGCCGCGCAGCTCGTCGCAAAGCATTTCCGCAAATACGCGCTGCTTGTCGGTGCTTGGCGTCTTGGGGGAATCGGGCTCGGACGCAGTGTCCGTCGCGGCGTAACGAAGAAATCTCTCTTTTACCTTCATATAAAACTCCTGTCGATTGAAAAGATTATAGCACAAACCGAGCGCAAATTAAAGTTTTTTTTCGCAAGACTTATTATTTTTTTGCATAATATGGTATAATAGTCGTATGTCAGACAAAAAATCGGAAAACCGCGGCGAAACGAGCGCCCGAAAGCCCGTCAAACTCAAAGGTTGGCTAATCGCGCTGTGCGTGTGCGTAATTGCACTCGTCGTTTTATGCGTGCTCAAAACAAACACCTCCGTATGCGAATTTTTGGCGCGCACCTTTTCCCGAGCATGGGTATGGTTTTTCTCCCACATTTTCGGGTGGCTGCCCATAAGCATGTACGAGCTGTTGATTTTGGCGGCGGTTGCGGGAGCGGTCTTTTCAATCGTTCGCATAATAATAAATCTCAAACGCAAAGAGGGCTTACGCGCCCTGCGCGTGGCGGTAATTGTAGCCGTTGCCTGCACGGGCTTCGCCTCCGTCTACACCGCCACTGCTTCCGTATGCTACAACCGCAATTATATTCCGCTCGGGCAGGAAAACTTTACGGTAAGCGACGAGACGCTTTTCGACGCCTGCGAATACTACGTGACAAAGCTCAACGAGGTGAGCGCGCGGCTTAAAAGAGACTCGGACGGAATTGTGGAAAACCCCTACACAACCAAAGAGTTGGGCGACATACTGCAAAACGATTTCCGCTGTCTAGACGAATTCGACGGATTTTTCAGCCCCTACACCCCGCAGGCAAAGGGAATGGCGTCAAGCTTTTTCATGAGCGCGCTCTCCCTGACGGGCATAACCTTCGTGCCCTTCGGCGAGCCGAACGTAAACACTCAGAATCCCGCCTGCGACCTGCCGCATACCATGGCGCACGAAATGGCGCATTCCAAAGGCGTAATGCGGGAGTACGAAGCCAACATAGTTGCAAATTACGTATGCCTCAAAAGCTCCGACGACTTTGTTCTGTACAGCGGACTTACACACACCGTCTACGACTTGCTGAGCCTGTACGTCACGCAGACGGGGGACAGCGAGGGGCAGGACGCTTTTTACGATATGATCGACGACGCTATAAGCACGGAAAGATATTCCGTATTTTTGTTTTGGACAAAGCAATCGAGCTTTTTTTCGGGTATTTCAGAATGGTTCAACAATCTGTACTTAAAGCTCAACGGGCAGTCCGACGGCACAGGCAGCTACAAGGAGCCGCCCGTAGTAACGGAGCCGTCTCCTCCTTCGGACACGCCGGGCAACGAGCCTGCTCCTCCCGAGCCTTCAACACCTACCGTAGTTTCCTACACTCAGACGCAAAGAATCATGCTGGAACTGTTTTTGGCGCAAAAATAAAACGGGCTTCCGCCCGTTTTTTTCATTGACTTTTTTCAATTGCGTCCCGCTCCGTCTCAATCGCCCCTTCCGCATTTTGCGTTTCGGATTGCGCAGGCTCTCCCGTTTCCGCAACGGGAGGACGGCGTCTGTTGGCGCGCGCGTTCTGTATTTTTCTTTTGAGAGGCGTAAAAACAATTACGCACAGCCCGATTAGAAGAATGGAATAATAGCTCAAAACGCGCCACAGCATGGTCACCCAGAAAGTGGATTGCAGCCCCGCGAACACGGCGTAAAATCCCACCTCCGCCGCGCCCGTGTTGCCAGGAGTGGGTATAAACGTAACCGAGCAATAGGTAAAAATGGTCAGGCAAAGCATTTCCAGCCAATTGACGGACATACCGCTTGCTCTTACCACGAAATAAGCTATCATGCAGTTGCTGCAAGTCATAAGCCAGCCGAGCAAAACTCCGATAAGAAGAATATACCACTTTTTAAGCAGCTGCTTGAAGGAATCTCTGTATTCGTCAAGGCTTGCGGCGGTTTTTTCCAGCGTTGCGTCCACGTCTTTGACAAGCCTCATTTTGTGTCCGAGCTTAACGAAAAAGCGCAGAATTTTGAGAGTGGTTTCCCGAAATACCGAAAAAAGAACAACTATGGCGGGCACAATCAAATAGCAAAAGGCTCCGAAGCCCGCCAGATAGAGGACGGGCGTCGCCAGCGGAAGGGAATGCGGTATGCAGGCGTAAACGACGAACATACTGATTGCAAAGCAAACGTATCCCACCTGATAGACTATCATGCCCGACAGGGGTATGGAGGTTGCGGGACCTATCGGTATTTTTTTCTGTGTGGACAGATAAACTATCTGAAAAGGCTGACCGCCCGAGCCGAGCGGCGTGATAAAGTCGTAATATTTGCCTAGAATCGCCGTTTTCAACGCTGTCATAGGCATCCAGCGCCCGGCAAAGCTTCTTATGAAAATCAGATACTTCAAGGACTCGAAAAGTATATAGCACAAAACACAGCACAGCGCGTAAACAAGAAATCTGTAATTCGCCGCCCAGGTCACGAAAATTTCCTTGTCTAATATCTGTTCTTCCTTGCCGTGAATTTCATGCAGAATTATCCCCGCGAGCACGAGGATATTGAATGCGATAAGCGCAAGCGTAAACCACAGCTTTTTTCTGCTTTTCGCCGGCTTTGCGGTTTCCGTCAAATTTAATTCCTTCCCGATAAAAATATTTTTTTATTATATCACCGCCGCCGCGATTTGTCTATTGCATTTCCTGATTTAACGCCTCCGTTTCGGGCTGTTTTTCAACGTCGTCTACAAACGGAAGCTTGTGTTTTGTTGTTTTGTCGAGGATTTTGTCGAAAACGGCAAGCAGCGCGGGAAGCACCACGAGCACCATAATCACGGAAACTATCGTTCCTCTCGCAAGCAGCAGCCCGACGGAATTGATTGCCTCCACCGTGGAAATAAGCCCAACGCAAAAGCCCGCCACCGTCATAATGCTGCCCGAGGTGAAAACCGTGGGCATGGCTGCTTTCAACGCCGCGCCGAGCGCTTCCCTTCTGCCGAGACTCTGACGGTATTTTACGTAAGTGCTGCTCAGCAGGATTCCGTAGTCGATTGTCGCGCCCATAAGGATACAGCTTACTATTATATACGACATGAAGAAAACGGGCGAACCGAAAATAGCCGAAAAGGACATGCTTATCCAAATGGCTCCCTGAATGATATACACGAGCAGAAGAGGCATACTCACGGAAAGAAAGGTCAGTCCTATGATGAGCACGACGCAGCCGATTGTAATAAGCGTCGTTTTGGTCAGGTCGCTGTCAAAAGCCTTTTCCACGTCGTAAAGCACCGCGCTTTCTCCCGCCATATAGGTGGCGCGCCCGTCGAACAGCCCCGAATCGAGCATTTCCTCCAAATCCGCCAGAAACGCGAAGGTTTTTTCGTCCGCCTGCTCTATGTCTAGAATAAACACGGCGCGGCAATAGTTCTCGCTCTCGAACATTTTCATCGCCCCGTCTATCATAGCCGTGACGTCAAGCGCCGCAAGCTCCTCGCGCTGCCCGTAAATTTCGTCCGCCAGCTCAAACAGCGGTTCGGGGTCAATTTTGAGTACGGTTTCGCAAAGCAGTCTGACAGTCTGTCTCCACTCCTCGTCCTGCAAATCCGTGACCAGAGCAATCAACGGCACGTTGTTGTCGTAAACAGTGTCGTAATCCATCATGGTATAGTACATTTCAACAAACGACGACTTCATGTCCGTCATGGACGCGAGCTTCTGAGGCGTAATTTTAATGTTCAGTATTCCCTCCGACATATATTGCGCGGCAAACTGACGTATTTCCAACGGAGTAACCGCCTGCCCGCTTTTTTCCATAAACAAATACAGCTTTTCCACCATATCCGAGTCGAGGCGAAGCATACCCGAAAGCTCCTGTTCGGTGTATTCCTTAACAGGCGAATAAATTGCCGTCACGTCCCTGTCGGTGCCGTCCTCGTTTTTGAAATCCTCGTAATTTTCCAAAAAACTGACGATTTCGCGGTGTCCTGCGATATTTTCATCCTCCTCTCCCTTTTCAAAAAGCACCATAAACATATTGTTGTTGCCGAAAATCTCAGTCACCTGCTCCGCCTGCCCGTCGGAAGCGAGATTTACTTTGAAGCTGTAAGTATTGAAGCCTATGCTGAGCACCGCGCAGCCCGCTATCACGACGACCGATGCAAGGGAAATGACCTTTCTCAGCGAAAAGGAAAAACCCGACAAGCGTTTGGTCGGGAGCATAAGCCGCTTGTGGCGCGTTTTGGCAATCGGCTTTTTGAACAGCAGAATCAGCGCGGGCATAAGCAGAAAAACCGTTAACATACTGATTAAAACGCCCTTTGACAGCACCATGCCGATGTCGAAACCTATTGTAAAGGTCATAAACAACAGCGCGGCAAGCCCCGCTACGGTAGTGAGACAGCTTGAAAACACGGAAGCGAAGCTCTCGCTCAAAGCCCGCGTCAAGGCTTCCTCCGCATCAAGTCCTTCATCCGTCTTTGCGTTGTAATTGTGCAGAAGAATAATGCTGTAATCCATAGCCAGCGCCAGCTGCAAGACGACCGCGACGGACTGCGTAATGTACGAAACGGAGCCGAATATAAAATTTGTGCCCATGTTAAGCAGCGCCGCAACGCCCACCACAATCAAAAACAGCAGCGGGTCCGTCCAGGAGCTGCTTGTCGCAAGCAGAATGACAAGCACCACCACGACGCTTACTCCGAGTATAATCGGAAGCTCCCTGTTGATGGCGTCCGTCAGCTCTCTGTTCTGAACTATGCCGCCGCTCACGGCAAAATCCTCGCCGTCAAGCAGCTCGGGAACTTTTTCCGCAACGTAATCGGCGTTTTCCGAATACTCGTCGCCGTTGACGGCAATTTGAAGCAGCGCATATTCTCCGCTCTCGTCAAAACTTATCGTCACCAGCGACACGCGCGGACTTTCCGCCCCGTCGTTTAAGCGCGTTTCCAGCGTCGCCGCAATAGCTTGGGCGCTGTTTACGCTTTCTCCCTTCAACATGACGTTCATCATGCAGTTGTAGCCGAAGCCCTCGCTTTCGAGTATTCCCAAAGACACATTGGTGTCCGAGTCGTCCGGCAGGTATTTTTTCAAATCGTAATTCACTTTTGTTTTGCCGATGAAAAAAACGCTTGCGACGGCAAGCGCCGCAAACAACCCCAAGAATATATATCTGTATTTTACAATAAATCGAGCAAGCTTCATTTTTAACTCCCGAAAAATCCGTCCATTCTATTGTTGGCGGCTTGAAAAAAATTATATCAGAGAAAAAATCAAAAGTAAACAAATTTTGCTTTTAAATTTGTCGGCGTTTTCTTTCCGACGGTTGACTGAAATTCTTAAATGTGTTATTCTTTGCGTCGGAGCTTACTTATGAAAATAAAATTCGTCAAAGCCAACAGAGCCTTAAACGTCTCCACCTCCGCCATGTTTCTCGCGCTCGGAGTGCTGTTTCCGCTTTTGTTCCACGCCGTAGGGCTTGGTTCCCAGTTTTCGCCCATGCACCTGCCCGTTTTGCTCGCCGGCATGATATGCGGACCTTTGAGCGGGCTGATCGTGGGTTTTTTGGCGCCCTTTATTTCAAGCCTTGTCAGCGGCATGTCGCCCGTCTTCCCCATGGCGGTGGCAATGGCTTTCGAGCTTGCCGTCTACGGATTTGTTGCGGGTCTGCTCATGTGCGTCTTTTCGGAAAGCCGAAACAAAACCCTCAAAAATCTGAATATCGTGCTGTCGCTGCTTGTCGCCATGATAGCGGGGCGCTGCGTATACGGAGCGGTCATGTGGATTCTGACCGCAATTCAAGGCGGCGCCTATACCTTCGCAGTGTTTATCGGCGCGGTGCTTCTCGACTCGTGGCCGGGCTGGCTCTTGCAGCTTCTTGCGGTGCCCGCGGTCATGTACGTTTTGAAAAGCGCGCACATACTTGAAAAATACGATATGCGTCCCGTTTACGTGCAGCAGACGGAAACGGACGGCGAACAGCAAAAATAACGCAATAAAAAAGCCGCGTCTTACGCGGCTTTTGTTTTTTCAGTCCCCTACGTAGGGAATAAGCGCCATCTGTCTGGCGCGCTTTATTGCGACAGCCAACACTCTCTGATGCTTGCTGCACGTACCCGTCATGCGCTTGGGTATTATCTTGCCTTTTTCCGTAATGTATTTTTTGAGCTTGGCAATATCCTTGTAATCTATTTCCTCCACCTTGTCGGCGCAGAACGCGCAAACCTTTTTGCGGGAGGGACGACGCGCGGGACGTTTTACTTTCTCTTCACTCATTTTCGTTCTCCTTTTTCTTAAAACGGAAGCTCGGTGTCGTCCTCGACACTGGGCAAATCCTCAATGGCCTCTTTGCGACCGAACTCGTCGTAACCGGAGCCGCCGTTGCTCTGCGCGGGTCTGCCGAGAAATTCCACTCTGTCGGCTACGATTTCTGTAATATACCTTTTTTCGCCGTCCTTTTCATAGGTACGGTTCTGAATGTTGCCTTCAACAGCGCACTGGCTGCCCTTTTGAAGATAACGCGCGCAGTTTTCCGCCTGCTGTCTCCACACGACGATGTTGAAAAAGTCCGTCTGTCTGGCTCCGTCCGCCGATTTGTAAGGTCTGTCCACAGCCAAAGAAAAAGTGCAGACGGACACTCCCTGTCCGGACGTGCGAAGCTCGGGGTCTCGCGTAAGTCTTCCTATAAGAAAGCATTTGTTCATAACTACTCTCCTATTACTTCTTGACGATAAGATGACGCATGATGGCGTCCGTGATATGCATGACTCTGGATATTTCGGCGGGAACTTCGGGCTTTGCCGTAAAGTTCATGAGCACGTAAAAACCTTCGTTCTTGAAATTGATGGGATACGCAAGCTTTTTGGTTCCCCACTTGTCGATGGTTTCTACGCTTCCGCCGTCATTGACAACTATATCGGAAAATTTTGCGATAAGCGCGTCTTTGGCTTCCGCTTCCAGCTCGTTGTCGATGATGTACAGAAGTTCGTACTTGTTCATCACTCTTTTACCTCCTTTTGGACTATTGGCCCGCAAAGCGGGCAAGGATGCGCATTTTTCGATGCTTTGGTATTATAGCAAAAACACCTGCTTAAAGCAAGTGTTTTTTACCGTTTCGGCAAATCAATTTTTCACCGTTATATCCGTTTTGAACTGCACTACGTCGTAAACGCTTCTGTCTCCGAGAAATTCCAGCCACTTTTTGCCGTATTTTTTGTAAAACAAATTGTTGATTTGCAGATAGTCGCCGTCAATTCCCGAAGCCTCTTCAAGCGCCGCCAAACACAGAGTCGTCATCTGCTCCTTCACCTGAACAAGCGCCTCCTCTCCGAACTCGCGGTAAGTGTAGGGCTGAAACCCTTGCAGCTCGCCCAACGTGTCCGTCCTCATGCGTTTTACGCGCGAGCTGATTTTGATTGTCGCCGTCGCCCTTCCGTTTTCAAACTCCGGCTCAATGCCGCACGATTTCTGCGTCAGTCCCACAGTGGTCTTTTCCGGCAGATAAAAGGACTCGCTTTCGGCGTCCACGATAAAGACGTCGAAAATTTTTGGCTTGGTCATAAGACACATTCCCCGCGTCGCCTCCTCCGACAAAACACCCGCAAAGCGGTTGGCTTTGAAAACGCCGAGCGTGGAAGCGTCCAGCTTGACGGCGGGCTTTTCGCTCTGCTCGTCCTGCTTTTCCGAGTCGCCCGCGGTTTCAATGGTTTTTATGCAATTGAGGTAAAAACATTGACTCGGTGTTCCCTGCTTTTCCATTATGTTGTGAAGCTCGGTAAACGGCACGGTGGTCGTATCGCTGTTGTTCAAAACTATCGACAGCAAGGTAAAGGTAACGTAACTGTCCATTGTCGTCTGAACGTCAAACAGCTCCGACGCCTTTCCCTCGCACATCAAAGTCACGGTGCCGTCCTTGAAGGCGTCGCTGGCGTAAAAATAGCCGAGCAGTTGCCTCAAATCCGAGTTTTTAGCCGCCTCCTCGCCTATGACGAGTATGCTGCACTCCCCGAGCGACGGCGTTTTTCCGTAATGCTGATAGATATCGTTGACCGCAAGAGACACGGTTTGTCCCTTTCCTCTTACAAGCCGCGAACCGGAGCCGCCCGTGCCGCCCTCCTGAGAGCTGCCCGCCCCGGGCACAATCACCTCGGCGGTCACTTCGTATTCTCCCGTTTCCGTCAAAAGGTCTATGCCAAGCCCCAGCATGATTACCCTGTCGGACAGACCCTTGAACGCAAAAGAATACGCAATGACAAACATAATAAGCCCCGCAAACAGAATTATGCCAAGCTTTGCCACTTTTCTCATCAGACAGCCTCCCCTTTGACGCGCCCCGCGCCGCTCGTTTTCTTTTCGCGCCCGTCCTTGGCGCACGCCGCCTTGGTCAAAAAGGGCAGACATATCGGAAGCACGTACTGAACGACTATCAGAATATACTTAACGAAGCCCTTTGACACCTGATTGAAAATGAACGTCTCCATTTCAAAGAAAAGAGGCAGGGCGATTACCGGCACCACCATAGACAGAAAAACCCACCAATTGAATTTTTCCTTTTTGTAGCCCACCGTCCAGACAATCGCGCTGTATGCGCAAAAGCTTAAAACGATTATTTTGATAAAAATGGAGCACATCCATATCGAAATGCTTAGCCAGTCCAGCCGCCCGTAGCTGTTGTTTGAAATGTTGAACTGCGAAACCTTTGTTATCGCAATGCCGTTGATACCCGAAGCGTTGCCGAACAGCGCCACGTACAGAACGACAAGAGCCATAGTCACGAGTATGCCGATAAGCAGCATAACGCACAGCAGCACATTGTCCTTTTTTTTCGGCGCTTCGACCTTTTCGAGAAAGAACAGCAAAAACACGCTGTCGGCAAACCAGAAGCTGCCGTCCAGACTGCCTTCGAGCACGGGCTTAAACCCCTCGTCGAGAAACGGTCTGAGATTGGAAAAATCCGCCGAGCGCAGAGAGAGAAAAATTATCGAAAGCAGCGCCAGCATGACGAAAACAAATAGCATTTCGGTCAGGCGCGCCACGTTTCGCACCCCCTGAACGAGAGAAACCGCAACCAGCAGCGCAATGGGGATGATGTACGCTAACCAGTTTGTGTTGATGACGAAGGTAGAGGAAAACAAATCGACGCAGCCCAAAAGCAACACCGTCACCCGCAGAAGACAGAACACGGTAAAAACGGCAAAAATGATTTTGGCGCCTACGGGAGAAAGGGTGCGCGTCAAAATTTCGTTGAGGCTCAAACCGCGCCTGTTGAGATTGATTGCCCACAGCGTAAAAAGAAAGCATACGAAATCGAGAACGAAAAGCAGCAAAAACGAAAGCCAGCTGTCCCGCCCCGATATGCTGTACATATAGGACGGCAGTGACAGATATTTGCCGCCCGGTATGACAATCAACAAAATCAGCGCCAACTGAGAAATTTTTACTTTTTCCGCTTTTATCATTTTTCCGCACCCCCTCTCTTTAATCTCGTTTTGTTGGTGTTTCTTATGCTGTGCGGACGTTTGTCGAGACTGTAAATATCGCGCTTGAAAAGCGCGTCCTTTTTGTCCTGCTCGATGCTCGGCGCAAAAGGCGCAAGATACGGCGAGCCGAAGTCGGAAAGCCCTATCATATAGCTCAACAGCATAAGCCCCGCTATTATCAGTCCGTAAAGCCCCATCAAACCTCCCACCAGCGTGAGAACAAGTCTCAACAGCGAAAACAAAAGCGTGTTGTCGGGCATGGTATAAAGTCCGATTCCCGAAAGCGCGCCTATCATAACCGCGGGCGCGCCCAAAAGCCCCGCCTTTATCGCCGCGTCGCCGAGTACGATTGCCCCGACAACCGACAGGGAAAGCCCTGCGAAACGGGGCATACGCGAATTCGCCTCGCGGAGAATATCGAAAAGCAGAAGCACGATTATCATTTCCTCCAACGGTCTGAACGGTATGGCGCCGGTGGCGTTGATAATGGTTATCAGAAATTTCGCGGGCAGTATCTGATAATTGAAGTTTTGCAGCGAAACGTAAATCGCGGGTATCAGGATGGACATTATTACGCTGAAAAAACGCAGCCACCTTGCAAGCGTGGCGGTGCGCGGCGAGTCGTAATAGTCTTCGGGAGACTGCATATCCTCGATAAAAAGATACGGAAGCGTCAAAACTATGGGCGAACCGTCCACGACTATGGCTACGCGGCCTTCCAGCATTTTTGCAACCACGATGTCGGGCTTTTCACAGCTGCCCACCATTTTGAACAGCCCCGATTTGTCGTTGTCCAAAAACTTGGCGACATAACTGCTGTCAATGATTCCGTCCATGTCTATCTGCGAAATTTTTTCGTAAATTTCGTTTACAATCTTCATGTCGGCAATGCTGTCGATATAGCAAACCGCCACGCTTGTCGCGGTATATTTTCCCACTTCAACCGTTTTCACCTTGAAATCGGGCGTTTTCAGACGCTTTTTCAAAAGCGTCAGATTTGACTTGTAGCTTTCTACAAAGCCCTCGCGGGGGCCCTTGGTAACGCCGCTCGTGGGCGGCTCGGCAATGCTCCTTCCCTCGCTCGTGCGCGTGTCGAAGGACGCGCAGCGGCTCTTGTCCGGCATGAGAAACACCAGACTGTGCCCGTTGAGCAGCTTGCTCTGCATTGTCTCGAAATCGTCCACAAGCTCGGCGCCTATGCTGCTGACCGCTCTGTCGGCAACCTCCTGCGCGCTTTCCAGCTTTTTTTCGGCGGAGGTCAAGGGCTCGAGCACAAATCTGCCCACGTTGGCGGCGTCGCTCATGCAGTCGAGAAACAGCACGACAAACTCGTTTTCGCCCGATTTTACCGTGCGCTGCAAAAAGTCGTCCTGCCCCTCAAAGGCGGCGACAAGCCTGTCGAAATTGTTTGCCCCTCCCGACGAGCCTCCGAAAATATTTTTTAAAAAATCCATTATATTCGACATATCGTTAGTTTGCGTTTTTCAAATAAAAATATTTACATTTTTTGTCAATCTTTTATACGTCACGGCGATTTAAAAACGACGCGTAAAACGCGCCGTTTTTCTGTTTTGTAAATAAACTGCTCTATTCCGCATTCAAAAAGTAATTTACCAATCAGAAAAGCGAAACCGCGCTTAAAGACAAGCTTAAAACGAAAAAAATTACACAACAAAAAAATTGCGTACTCTGCGACATGACTCTTGGGATACAAACACAGGCGACTACACAATACACTGCACCGACGGCGACATAACAAAAACCAAATTGCCGACGGACGCTTAAAATTTTTTTCGGCCGCGCCGTCAATCTTGTTCAAATCCGTTGACTTTTTTTCCTCTTGCTTTTATTATTATCTCGGCAATCAGAGGCGTATTTTTTGCAGCGGCAAAGCGCGCTCTTTTTTGTCCTTTCACGGGAGAATATATTATGGATTACAAAAAATATTTCAGTAAAATCGCTTACGAAATGAAGCCCTCCGGCATCAGAAAATACTTCGACATCGCGGCGACGATGCCCGACTGTATTTCTCTCGGAGTGGGCGAGCCGAATTTCGTCACGCCCGAGGTCGGCTGCAAAGCCGCAATCAAATCCATAGAGGACGGGATAACGCGCTACACATCCAATTCGGGACTTATCCAATTGAGAAAGCTGATTTCCCGCTACATGGAAACTCGCTACGGCCTGTCCTACAATCCCGACAACGAAATAATCACCACCGTAGGCGTCAGCGAGGGCATAGACATAGCTTTTATGGCATTGTTGAACCCCGGCGACGAGGTGCTGCTCCCCGAACCGTGCTTCGTGTCATACGCGCCCGCCGTACTGCTTGCGGGAGGCGTTCCTGTGGTCGTCAAATGCGTCAAGGAAAACGGCTTTATCATCACGCCCGAAATGCTCGAAGAAAAAATTACGCCCAAAACAAAGGCTATACTCATGTGCTACCCCAACAACCCCACCGGCGCAATCATGACAAAGGAACAGCTCCAAGCGGTGGCTCCCGTTTTTGAAAAGCACGATTTGATTGTCCTTTCCGACGAGGTTTACAGCGAACTGACCTACGGCGGACTCAACCACGTGTCCATAGCAAGCCTGCCCCGTATGCGCGAGCGCACAATCGTTTTCAACGGCTTTTCCAAGGGATTCGCCATGACGGGTTGGAGATTGGGCTACGTCTGCGCTCCCAAGGAAATAATAGAACAGGTGCTCAAAATCCATCAGTACATGATTATGTGCGCGCCTACCGCAGCGCAATACGCCGCCGCAGCTCTACTCGAAGACGGTCTTTCCAACGATTTTGCGGAGGTCGCAAAAATGCGCGAGGAGTACGACCGCAAACGCAAATTCCTCTACCGCTCTCTCGGGGAAATGGGTTTGGAGTGCTTCGAGCCGAAAGGCGCGTTTTATATGTTCCCGAGCGTGGAGAGCACGGGTGTGGACGGAGAAACCTTTGTCGAGAGGCTTATACACGAATACAAGGTCTGCTGCCCCGCAGGCATAGCCTTTGGAGAAGCGGGCTACTACCACATCAGGATAAGCTATGCCTACGCTATGGAACAGATAGAAAAAGGCGTCGAGCGTATGGCGAAGTTTGTAAAACAGCTGCGCTCGGAAATGAAATAATAAAAAACGCGCTTAAAGGCGCGTTTTTTTGTTGTCTTTAAATTTGCCGTTTTTTGCGTAGCGGCTTTTAAACCGGCTTTCAGTCCTCTCTGCCGAGCAAGAAGTCGGGCGTGCAGCAGAAAACGTCCGACAACGCTAGCAGATTGTAAACGTCGGGCAAGGAGCCTCTTTTCGTCCAATTGTAAAAGGAAGAAGCCGCGCCAAGTCTACCCGTGCGTTTGAGCATATATATTTTTATTTCGTGCCGTTCTTTGAGAAACAAAAGCCGCTTTGAGAAATCGGGCAGATTTGCGCGCGGGCGGGTCAGAGAGTTTTCCTCCTCAAACCCCAGCAAATACAAAAGCGAGCAGCCGAAAAAATCGGCGAGCTTAACAAGACTGCGCGTGCAGGGAAGAGAGGCGCAGCGCGGCGACAGCCAACAGCGCAGTCTCGACAGACCGACGCCGCAAAGCGCGCTTATTTCTTCGGGCTTCAAGCCGCAGTCGTACACAAGCTCTTGCATTCTTTCGGCAAAACGTTTTTCCGCATTCATATCCGTATCCCCCTTTTTCAACGCGTCGCCCATACCGCGTCGGAAAAATACCTTTCCCCGCCGATATATTAACACAATCGGGAAATTTTTGCCACGACTATATGTGTCGCCCGCGCTTCACGGACTGTCGTACTTTTTCAGCAGCGGATACTCGACGGCTATCAGCTTTTTGGCAAAAACATTGCAGCTTTTTACGTATCTGTCGACGGTGCGGGACGCGACGTGCAGACGGCTTGCGATTTCCTCGTAGCTCTCGTTTTCTCCGTTTAAAAACACGAGACAAAACACGCCGTAAAAAACCGTGCCCTTGTCCATGTCGTAAAGATACAGATAATCCGAAAGCCTGTCGAACAAGCGCCCTATTTCGCAGCAGATAATCTTGTCCGTCGAGGTGTTCCCCTCCCGTATAAGCTTTGCAAGCATATTGCTTCTCATTGTTCGCCCCCCTGTAAGCATCAAAAAAAGCCACGAAAAATCGTGGCTTTGCGTTTAAAAGCAAAAAGCGATTGACGTTAAAGACAAAAAAGCTGAACCGATTGCACCGCGCACGGGTTTCGACCGCGGCAAAACGCGCAAAAACGGCAGTTTTTCCTCCGAAAACGCGGCAGTCCGCGCGACATAAATACGCGACGGAAAAAGAACGCCCGAACGCGCTATTTTTCGGTGAACTCGCGCAAAAAGTCCGTGAGCACGTCGAGCTGAGCTTTGTTCAGGCGGGAAAGCATGGCAATCAGCTCGCGCGTCTTCACCTCGTTTTCTTCGCTCTCGTTTTCGGCAAAAAAGTAAGACAGCGAAATACCGAAAAACTGACAAATTTTCTCTATCGATTTGAGCGAAGGCGACCGAGTCGCGTCGCGGCTGGCGTTTTTCTTCCATTGATACATGGTCGTGGAAATTTCCGTTTCCTTCATCAGGGCGTTCATGCTCATATGCTTTTCTTTGAGCAATTGCTCCACACGCGCCATTACCCGCTCTCTGTCCATTGCAGCTTCTCCGTTATCTACTATTTTAATAGATATTCTGCACGGGTATTAAATGCTTTATACTACTTATTTACGGTGCAATTGCACCAAGCCCAAAAAAACAGTCGGCTGCAAAAAAAGGCAAGCGCAAGGGCGCTCGCCTGTCAACTTTGTCGAATTGCGGACTAAGAACCGATTTCCGACGGCATAAATTTCAATATTTCCATAAAATCCGCTCCGAGCAGAAACCTGTGCGTATCCGGCTCTATTGCCACGCCGTAAAGCTCTTTGTTTGCCTCGACTGCTTTTATCAGCTCGGACACGAGCGCGCGGCGTTTTTCCGCTTTCCCCTCCTTAAATCCCGCAAAAGCTTTGAGATAGCGCCGCCCCCTGTCCGTCAGAAAATCGCTCATGTCGCTTTTGACATACAGAAAGGAGTCGCGCAGACAGCGCATAACCGCATACAACGCCTTGTCGTCGCGTCTGCCGTCGAATTTATCCAGCAAAGCTTTCAGCACCGAGCCGTCCTCAAGCGAAGCCGAATCGGGGCGGAAAGCAGGATTAGCGTCTTTTTCGTCGAGGTAATAACCTACGCACCGTTCCGTTTTATTCATTTGTTTTCCCTGCCTAATTTTTTGTAAAGTGCGATTTTTCCGCTCGGCAAAACCGTCGTATTACACCCGCCGTCCCAAACGCCGCAGACAACGCTTTTTTCTTTCGGACACGCAAGGCGCAAAAAGCGTATATGTCGCGCCGCCCGTGTGTCCTCGTCGATGCGTCCGTTTAAAAGCGCGAAAAATCCTGTGTCTGTATTATAGAATAAAAAAACAAAAAGGGCAACCGAAAGTTTGCCCTTTTTCGACATAAAAACCTTAAATATCTTTATTTTCGACCTGTCGAGCCGAAACCACCCTCCCCTCTTTCGGTTTCGGCAAGGCTGTCCGCCTCCACAAAAGCCGCATTGAGAAAAGGCGTGACAACTATCTGCGCGATTCTTTCCCCGTCCTCTATTCTCTGCGGCTCGTCGCCGTGATTGTGCAACGCAACGATTATTTCCCCGCGATAGTCCGAGTCCACGACTCCCACCTTGTTGGCGGGCGCAAGTCCTCTTTTGGACGCCAGCCCGCTCCTTGCGAAAACCAGCCCCGCATAGCCCTCGGGGATTTCCATCGCCAACTTGGTGCCGACGAAAACGGTGCCGTGCGCGGGAATCTCCGTCCCGCCGTCCACGCAGGCGTACAAATCGGCGCCCGCAGCAAACTCGCTGCCGCGGGTTGGCAGCTTGGCTTTGGAATCCAGCTTTTTGACCTTGACCGGTATCATTTTTTCTCCTTTTCGTAAAACTCTTTTGCAAGCACGGTCTCCCCCTTGCGGAGAGACTCCTTCACGTCGATAATTCTCTGATTGGAGCTGCCGCGGAAACGGAGTTTAAGGTCTTTCTTTTCCTCGACAAACTCTCCGTCCACCAAAACGTCGATGTGGGAAAGCATTTTCAGCGGCTCCTGCCATTTGAGCGCCATATCGCCCAAAATATCGCGCTCGAACAGATAACCCGTATAGCACCAGACGTTCTTTTGGGGATACCTCTCTCCGAACTCCTCGAGCAACTTCAAAAGCTCCGCCTGATTGGCGCGCTCGAATGGCTCTCCTCCGAGCAGCGACAGCCCCGAAATATAATCGGGAGCGCAGGCGTCTAAAATTTCTCGGGCGACCTCCCGCGTAAAGGGCTGACCGTAGTCAAAATCCCAGGTTTCGGGATTGAAGCAGCCCTTGCAATGGTGAGTGCAGCCGCTGACAAACAGCGACACGCGCACTCCCGTTCCGTTGGCAATATCCGTTTTTTTGATTGTAGCGTAATTCATAATCAATCAGATATGCAGCACTCTCGCCTTGATTTCCTTCGTTTTGCCGAGGTTCCAGAAATTTTCTCCCAGATAACCGCAGGTGCGGCGCGTAACGTTCATCTTGGAGTGGTCCTTGTTGTGGCAGACGGGGCACTCCCATTGATTGTCGTCGTTGATTATGATTTCCCCGTCGTAGCCGCATACGTGGCAGTAGTCCGACTTTGTGTTGAATTCGGCGTAAAGTATGTTGTCGTAAATGAACTTGACTATGTCTTCAAGCGCTTTGAGATTGTGGCGCATATTGGGAATTTCGACATAGCTTATCATACCGCCGGAGGATATAGGCTGAAATTGACTTTCAAATCTGAACTTGGAGAAAGCGTCTATTTTTTCCCTCACGTCCACATGGTAGGAATTGGTGTAATAGCCTTTGTCGGTGACGTCCTCTATTTCGCCGAAGCGCGCTCTGTCAATCCGCGCAAAGCGATAGCACAGCGACTCCGCGGGCGTGCCGTACAGCGCAAAGCCCAGTCCCGTCTCCTTTTTCCATCTGTCGGTTGCTTCGCGCATATGGCGCATGACTCTGAGCGCAAACTCTTCGCCCTCGGGCTGCGTATGGCTAACTCCCTTCATGAGCTTTGTCACCTCGTAAAGCCCTATATACCCAAGCGAAATGGTGGAGTAGCCGCCGTAAAGCAGCTTGTCTATGGTCTCGCCCTTGTTGAGGCGCGCGATGGCGCCGTATTGCCAATGTATCGGGCTGACGTCGCTTTTTATGCCCTTCAAAGCGTTGTGACGCACCATGAGCGCCTCGAAGCAAAGCTCGAGCCTTTCGTCGAACAGCTTCCAAAAGGCGTCCTCGTCCTTGTTGGCAAGTATGCCTATCTGCGGCAGATTGATGCTTACCACGCCCTGATTGAAACGTCCCTCGAACTTGAAATTGCCGTTTTCGTCCTTCCACGGCGAAAGAAAGCTTCTGCACCCCATGCAGGAAAACACGTTGCCCTGATAGGTGGCGCGCATCTGCTTTGCCGAAATGTAGTCGGGATAAAGTCTCTTGGAGGAGCACTCGACCGCAAGCTTTGTGATGTAGTCGTATTTGCCGCCTTTGAGACAGTTGTGTTCGTCAAGCACGTAGATGAGCTTGGGGAAAGCAGGCGTGACGTAGACGCCCTTTTCGTTTTTTATGCCTTCGAGACGCTGACGGAGAATTTCCTCCACTATCATGGCGTTCTCTTCCAGATACTCGTCGTCCTTGTCGAGGTTCAAAAACAGGGTGACAAAGGGCGACTGACCGTTTGTGGTCATCAAGGTGTTAATCTGATACTGTATGGTCTGAACGCCGCTTTTGAGCTCTTCCCTCAGGCGGGCGTCGATAAGTTTGTTCATGGTCTCGCCGTCGAGATGTCCGCCGGCTATGCCCGAAATCTGACGCGTTATTTTTTCACGGCTGCGTCTCAGATATTTGCCGAGATGTCTCACGTCCACCGACTGACCGCCGTACTGACTGCTTGCGACCGCGGCGATAATCTGAGTGACGATTGTGCACGCGACCTGAAAGCTCTTGGGACTCTCTATCAGCTTGCCGTTCATGACCGTGCCGTTGTCAAGCATGTCGCCTATATTGACAAGGCAGCAGTTGAAAATCGGTTGCAGAAAATAGTCGGCGTCGTGAAAATGCAGCACGCCGTCCTCGTGCGCTTTGGAGATTTTTTCGGGCAGCAAAATTCTTTTTGTGAGGTCTTTGGACACCTCGCCCGCAATAAGGTCGCGCTGCGTGGACGCCACCACCGCGTTTTTGTTGCTGTTTTCCTCCATCACGTCCTTGTTGCTGTTTTTGATAAGTCCGAGTATGGACTCGTCCGTCGTGTTGGCTTTTCTTATCAGCGCGCGGGTATAGCGATAGATAATATACTTCTTCGCAAGCTCGAATTTGCCCAGCTCTACAAGCTTCTTTTCGATTATGTCCTGCACGTCCTCGACCTGCATTTTGTTTTTGCCGAGTCCTTCGATGTACGCGATGATGTCGGCAATCTGCTCTTTGTTTACTCTCTGCAAGGGTCTGACCTCGGCGTTTGCTTTGCCTATCGCCTTTTCGATTTTGCTTTTGTCATACTCGACAACCCTGCCGTCTCTTTTGATGATTTTCATTTTCCTGTATCTCCGTCTATATATATTTTCTGCTTATATTATGCTTCAAATAAATCAAAAAAACACAAAATGTTGTGTCAAGGGGCGCCTATATACTACAACATATTGTGTTGCAAATGTCAACGGTTTTCAGCCAAATATTTTTAAAAAATTTTTTTCTATAACTTCTATAAGAAAAAAATATACAATAAAATTTTTCAGGGATTTTGAATTTCGGCTCTCGAAGCAAGTTATACTATCTTTTTTTGCGCAAGTCAAGAGACTTGAAAAATTTACACATCTTTACCCGAAAACTTTGTCGCTACAGCTGTTTTTTTCGGAAAAAGAAAAAAATTTTTTTCAAAACGCTTGACTGTACGTAAATTCCGTATTACGATATTTTTATGAGTCTTAAAGAAATACGCAAGGTGCTGCCCGACGCGGACGAAGCGAGATTGCTGAGAAACTATCGGTTGGGAGAAAACGTCTCTCTTTTGTCCAAAGCCATTTCGATTAACTTTTTCGAAAACATATACAGGCACCCGACGCTTAAAAAGTACGATTTTATTTCGCATCTGAACACCTTGGAAAAGCGCATTATACTCAATCTCGGCTCTTCCCCCGAGCCAATGAGCATAAAAACGCTTGCCAAGCACGTAGGCGCAAAGCAAAAGAGTATGCACTACCCGCTGAAATGCCTGCAACAGAAAAACATGGTTGAGCTGCACGGCGGAGAGTATGACAAAAGGGAAACTCTAGTAAGCCTTACGCCCGCAGCCCGCAAAATGGACGACGACTACAACGCCGCGTCCATCGTAGCGGAGTACGACATTTTCGGCAGCATTTCCGACGAGGACATCGACGAGCTGAACAACGTGCTCAAACAGGCGCGCACGTTGCTAGAAAAGCATTTTCCGCTTCCCGAGAACGAATAGTCCGTCAAAAAACGCGGTTTAAAAACCGCGTTTCTTTTTCGCCCTCTAATGCAGTTAAAACTCGATGCCTTTGCGCGCGGGCTGACCGTGCTCGAAGGGATGCTTTTCCGCTTTGATGTAAGAAATATAATCCGCCCTGTCCTCTATCGACGGAGCAACGGAGTGCCCCGTGAGGACGACCTCCAGCTTCTCCGGCTTGTTGTCGAGAAAATCCAGCAGGCTTTTTTCCGGCAACACCTCCATATTGACCGCGTCGAGAACCTCGTCGAGAATAAGCACGTCAAGAGAAGCGGCTGTTTTTACCGCAGCCTCAAACAGCTGCGCGGCGTAACGACGGTAGTCGGACTTTTGCCTTTCGTTCATATTGAACCAGAAAGGCAGCGAACAGGGAGCGTCCCCCAAGGAAAAATTCCGGATTTTTCTCAACGTGACAAGCTCGCAGCTGTCGTTGGCTTTGAGAAACTGAACGAGGTGCACCTTCATATCGTTTCCGCAGGCTCTGATTCCCAAGCCAATGGCGGCGGTGGTTTTCCCCTTTCCGTCTCCGTAATAAACGTGTATAAGACCTTTTTGCATGACCTTATTGTACAGCGTTGCGGCAATTTTGTCAAATACTGCCGTTTTACAATTTTAAAAATTTGATAAAAACCGACCGTCGCGCAGTGTTAGCCTGCGTATTCGTTTGACCTGTTCGATATGCTATGGTATTATACAGAAAACTTTTGGTTAAGTCAGGTATATTTCCTTATGGAAGAAGGCAGTTGTAGCGACGCCGTTCCCCGAAATCAATTGAATACGACAGACAAATCAGGCGTAGTCCTCTCCGTTTTCGGCGTGGGCTATGCCTTTTTTCGCTTTGTCGGGGAGGTTGCGGCGGTGTAATAATTTGCGCTTAAAAGGACAAATATACATTAAACGGAGGTTTTTTTGAAATGACCGAAAGTTCGGCCATAATTTTGATAGTAGTTTTAGGCATTTTGCTTTTGTTTTCCGCTTACTTTTCCGCGACGGAAACGGCATTCACGGGATTTTCGCAGGCGAGAATGAAAAATCTCGCGCAAAAAAAGAAGAGCGCGAAATTGGCGTTGAAGCTCAGCGAAAATTACAACAGGATTTTATCCACGCTGCTGATTGGCAACAACATAGTTAATATCGCCGCGGCGTCCCTCGCCACTTTGGTTTTTACCTTTTATTTCGGCGACTTGGGCGTAACGCTTTCCACAATCGTCATGACGGTTTTGGTGCTTATTTTCGGCGAAATATCCCCCAAAAGCCTTGCCAAAGAGCGCCCCGAGGAGTTCGCCTGCTTTGCCGCACGCCCTCTTCAAGTGTTTACTATCCTGTTTTTCCCGCTTACTTTCCTTTTCGACTGTTGGAAAAAGCTGCTGAACAAGATTTTCAGACTTGACAAAAAACGCCCCTCGATGACGGAGGAGGAGTTTCGGATTATCGTCACGGACATAAAAAACGAAGGAATTTTAAACCAAAACGAGCACGACATAATACAGAACACCATTCGTTACGACGAGCTGCCCGTGTCCGCCGTCATGACAAAGGCGGAAAACATAACCGCAGTAGATTTGAGCCGACCGCTGACCGAAATCAAAGGCATGTTCGAGGAATCCAACTACTCCCGCGTGCCGGTTGTAGACAAGAGCCTCGACTCCGTACTCGGCATAATGTATCGGGCGGAGTTTTACGAAATGCTCTTAAACGGCAAAACCGATATAAAGGAAATTTTGAAGCCCGCTTTCTACACCTCTCCCGACGAGAAAATTTCCCTGCTGTTCAAAACGCTGCAAAAGTCGCAGCAGCACCTTGCCATAGCGGTAAAGGACGGCAAAACGGTGGGACTAATCTCGCTCGAAGACATTTTGGAAGAGCTTGTTGGCGAAATGAACGACAAATACGATACGGAAACCGTCGCGGCGGCAGTCGCGTAAAAAATCCCCGTCCAAAAGGACGGGGATTTTTTCAACTCAAACGCGGCAAAATCAGGTTATATCTATGATATACGCGTCGTCAACGTCGAGGAAGCTGTCTATTGGCATCTTGACATTGCCCCTGTACCCCGAATTGACAAGATAATATTCCCTTCTCGTTGTGTAGTCGTAAGTAAAAAGTATGTGTCCGTAAACAAGCACCGCATGCTTTACGTCCTCCTCGGTGTAATACGTAATCGTGTCGCGGTTCGCCACCTCCTCGTGATGCATAACGTATCTGAAACCGTCAAGGAACATCACTACGGGCTTTTGCGCGGCAAAAGCGAAAATGCACTGAGTCAAATCGGCTGTTCCCTTGGACATGACGGAGGTAAAGGTCACGGAGCGTCCTCTTCTTTCCACGTATTCGGTGAGACCCTTTTTGAAATTTCTCACCGTTACGCCGGTAGACGACTGCTTCATAAGCTCCATCAATTCCTTGTATTCATCGTAAAATGCGTAATAACTGTTGTTTACAACATTCGTGCCTTCGTAAACGTCTCCCGTCAACAGCTCGGGATATTCGTAATCGTAAAAGCCCAATGCCGTAAATCCCGCTCTCGGAGCGCATTCTATCATGGCGTCATATGTGGCGAAAGCGGGCACGTCTCTGCTTGTTTTGTTCTGCCAAACATCCTTCATATTCCAATTTATCGTTTCCTGAGTTTGCGACGCATAGACGTTTGCGACGTTTCCGACAAAGAGAAACAGAAGTGCGGCTGCCATGAAAACAGCCACAAAGAGCGTAAAAAATAATTTTTTTGATTTCATAAAAGAAATCCTCCTTTGAATTTTGTCAATCAATAAACAATTCAAAGCAGGATTCGGTACGAAAAAAGCCGACAAAAATTGTCGGCTTAAATCAATTTACTATACAATTTATCAACTGCAAGCATAATTTTAAAGAATTACTTTCCAAAAGCAAATTATTGTTCTTATATACAATCAGATATGAATGGTTTTTATCATCTAATTGTTTATAAATCGCATATCCGTTTATCGTATATACCAATTGGTCTTCGTCAAATTTTTCCGAGTCGCTGTTCCATATATTAAAAATCAAATAATCATTTTCGTTGATATACTTAAATATAATATCCCTTATTTTACACTCATTGTTTAAAGTAAAGGCAAAAGACTTTTCGCTCGCAAATTTGTCCAGCATATCGTAGGGCAAACGGAAGCAGTCGGGCACAAACCCCCGCGCGGTAAACTCGTCGGTATCCTCGTATATGACTCCGTTGTAGCCGATTATCGAGCCGTATGCACCCGCGCCCGTACCTATGAGCAAAAGCATCATGCACACGGCGACAAGCGCGCGCTTGAAACGAAGATTAAGCAGTTTTTTTCTGCGCGCTCTTTCCCTTT
>FR901000.1:119082-291593 GCA_000437915.1 Subdoligranulum sp. CAG:314
GTTCCCTTTGCGCGGCGGCGTAAAGTCTGTTTTGTTCCGCCTTGCCCTCAAAAACGGGCATATTAAGAAAATTCTGTTCCGCAAGACAGGACAGCCGAAGTTCAATGTCGCTTTGACCGACGCGACGGCGTGACATTGTTTTTCTCATACTCGAAAACCCCCTTTTCAAGTAAAATTGTGTATTTATTATACATTCAAACAAAAGATACGCGGCAGACTGACCAATTTTCGCAATGTACAATCAATAAATTTAATTATTTGTGCAAATTCAACAATTTTCGTCAATCCTTTCTTGCCGTTTGCGCGTTTCCCGAAAAACTAACCGAGTCTGTCTTTGAGCTTTTCCACTATCTTTTTCACCCTGCGTTTTAGCACGCTGTCCGGCACGCCGTAAACCGCCGACAGGGTTTTAAACGTCAGGTCGGCTTCGTATTTCAAGGCAAAAAGCTCTCTTTCTTTTTCGTCGAGGCAGGACAGGGCGCGACGCATATCGAGTTCTTCCTCCGAAAGCAGGCTGCGTCCTCCCGTTCTGACCAGGCGGGTGTCGGTTGCCACCTCGAACCTGCTTTTGTTAAGCTCATTCAGCGCAAGATTGCGGGCGACGGTAAAAATCCAGCCGAAGCAATTGGAAAAATTTTTTATCGGGCGGCTGTAAAGACAGAGAAAAACATTGTGCACGATGTCGTCCGATGCGTCGGCGTTTCCCGTGTAACCGTTGACGAATTTGAGGAGCGGGAGTTTGAGCAGAGAATAAAGTCTGTCGAAGGCGGTTTCGTCCCCTTCTTTGAGGCGCATGACAAGGCGGTTGACTTCTTTTTTGTCGATATTCATAAAAAATAATCGGGTTCTCCCCTGAAAAAGTTAAAAAATATAAAATAAAAAGAAAAAAAGTTGCTTTAATACAAATCAGCTTTGATATGATAGCAAATTTTTCCGTCCAATGCAAGCATATTTGTAAAATATGTCATATTTGAACAAAAACCGATTTCCCAAATGTCCTAAAACACAAATTTCCCCCGATTCACACCCTTTTATTGACAATCGCCGTAAAAAACTATACAATATAAACGCTGACAAGAATTTGACAATAAAACGGCAGGCAAAGGGGCAGGAATGGAAAGCGAGACATTGAACGCGGAAATAGACAGATTGCTTTTCAGGATAAAAGCAGGCGACGCCGACGCTTTTTGCAGCTTTGTGGACGCAACCAAAAGACCGTTGGCATTGAGCGCGTTGGCTTATCTCAAAAATGCAGACGACATCGAGGACGCACTGCAAGAAACCTATATTTCGATACTTGTCCACATAGACGGATACTGCTCGGCTCAAAATCCTATGGGTTGGGTTTACAAAATTTTCAAAAACAAATGTCTGTCCATTTTGCGAAACAGGCGCAGCGACCTGCCGTTGGACTTTGCCGCGGACATAGGAGCCGCTTTCTGCTTTGAACACACGGACAATATGCTGCTTGTTCAAACGCTGATGAACAATCTCACTCAAAAAGAAATCAAGGTTGTTTCCATGAAACTTTGGTTGGATATGACCTTTGAGGAAATCGCGTCCGCCGCGCGCATATCCAAAGCGGCGGCGCACAGAACATACGCGCGGGCGCTGAAAAAGTTGGAGGGCAGCCGTTCTTTCAAAGAAAGTCTCTGCGCCGCGTCAAAAACGCTTAGCTACGGAGGGGAACAAACATGAAAAATATTTTTGAAACGCGCACGAAAACGGAAAAAGCGCTGTCCGAACTGCCGCAAGACGTACAGCCCTTCAAGGACACGGACTTTGCAAAAAACGCGCTCTCGCGGCGGCAGTCCGCCGAAAGAGCCTGTTCGCTGCGTCGCAAACGCCGTCTGTGCGCGGCGCTTTCCCTTGCGGTGTGCCTGATTGTCGCAGCCGCCGCAATGGTTTCGGTTCTGTTGCTGAAAGACAGCGCGGGCTACAACGGCAACGGCGATTACGAATCTAAAACAGTTTTCGATTTCGGATTTCAAGACTACAACGGGCTGTACGGGACGGATTTCCCCGTTTTGCCCCCGGATGTCGGCGGCTCCCGCACGTTTCAGACAATAACACGAACAAAAAACCGAAAGGTTGTCCTGCTTTGCGAAACGGCAACCGAACAAAGCCTGACGGTTCAGCTTTACGTAGCGACGGAAGAAAGCTCGCACTCCGACGCTCTTGACGCGCTTTTCCCCGACGGCTGCCTTGAAGAAACGTTCGACGGAGTGTCGGTGGAATATTTCGGGGAAACGGCTTTGCCTCTGACCGCCGCCCGATTCCGCATCAACCGAGACGACGTTTTCCTCGTCGTGCGGCAAAGCGACAGCTTGGAGCTGCTTTTCAATATTTTAAAAGAAATAATATAAAAAAGGAGTCTAAAAGACTCCTTTTTTTTGTCAATCAAAGTCTTTTGAGGTAAGACGCGGCTTTTTTCAGCGTTTCGAGCAAATCCAACCGCTCCGCGTCGTCAAGCTTGTCTCTAACCTTGTCGCGCATATTCTTGACGAACACGCCCTCCTCCTCGTCTATCAACGCATATCCTTTTGCGGTAAGCTCCACGTAAACCTGCTTGCGGTTGTTCTCCTGCTGAAAACGTCTTGCAAGCCCCTGTTTTACGAGATAATCCACAAGCCTTGTCATATTGCCCCTGTCGTAGTTTACGTTGTCGGCAAGCTCCGACATGCTTTTGGGACCGCTGCGCGCAAGCAAAAAAACCGTGTTGCGCTGCGAAGAACCGCCCAGATTGTAGCGGTCGAGAGGCTTGACGCGGACGTTTTCCTTGTCAAAAACCAATCTTTTGTTGTAAACGGCGATAAACTCCGAAAAAGCGCTGCCCAAGCTTTCAAAAAATTCGTCGCTGTCCGTGTCCTTTGCCGTCTTGACCTCGGCATACTCTTTGCCTGCTTCTTCAACCATATATTTCCACCCCGAAAAATTTCCTTTTATGTTAAAATATCAATACTTTCACATGATACAAAAAAATTGTGAAAAAATCAACTGTTTTTTATTGACATAATCCGACAAAGATGTTAAAATCGGTACAATGATTGTATTTTACAATCAAAAATTTTAATCCATAGGAGGTAACAACGGATTATGAAACAAAGAACACTCAAACTTGCGGCGCTTGTTTTCGCGCTGCTCGCGCTCGTCTGCCTTGCCGCGGCTTGCGGAAAGGTCACGCACGAGGTGGTTTTCGACGCGGACGGCGGCTCCGCCGTGGTCGGGATAACCGTCGCGGACGGTCAAGCCATAGGCAACGCTCCGCACTCGGAAAAAGAGGGCTGCAAGCTCAAAGGCTGGTCCGCCGACGGCGGAGAAACGCTCTTCGACTTCTCCACGCCCGTAACACGTCCGATGACTCTCAAAGCGGTGTGGGAAAACGTCGCCTCCCAAACGCCGCAACAGCCCGTGACCGTCACCTTCGAGGACGACGGCAAGGTCATAGCACAAGTGACAATCGAAAAAGGCGGCAAGGTTTTTGCCCCCGACTACTCCAAGGAGGGCTTTGAGCTTGTGTGGAAAAACGGCGGCGAGACGTTTGCTTTCGACACGGCAATCGACTCCGACTTGAATCTCGTTGCCGAGTTTTCCCCCGTCATGCTCAGCGTCACCGTGCAGGACGCGGACGGACTGCGCCTTGACGAGGTCGAGGTCGCCTACGGACAGGCGGCGGACATTCAGCTCGAACCCACTCACTGGGCTTATCCCGAAATTTTCACCTTTTCGGGTTGGGACAAGCCCGTTGACTGCGTAAAGGAAAACATGACGGTAACGGCGGTTTACGACTACAAATCGCTTCCCGAAAGCCTGTTTTACTTCAATCTCCTCGACGACGGCACCTACGAAATAGCCGTCAAACGCACGCTTGACTTCCGCTACATGAACCTTGACGGCGATTGGGGCGTGCCCGCGACCTTCAACAACAAACCCGTGTCGAAAATCGCCTCCTACGGCTTGTCGTCGCTTTACAAGGGCTTTAAGGACATAGACCTCCTCTACATACCCGAATCGGTAAAAATCGTGGACGCTTACGCCTTTGACGGTTTGGACATCCCCCGCGTGGACTTTGCGGGCTTGGAGCAAATTTGGGCTATGGCTTTTTTCAACTGCGCGTTTGAGCTGAACCTCCCCGCTTCTCTCTGCGAAATAGAGCCTTACGCCTTTTTCCAGTTCGGTCTCATCAATCGGCTGAACAGCCAAAACGACCGCTCCGTCAATCTTTCCTCCGATTGCGAAAGCTTTTTCATGAGCGGGCTTGCCCTTTACTCCTCCGACGGCAGCGAGCTTGTGTATATAGATTACTTGAACCGCACTTCCGAAAACGCGGAGCTTGTAGTGCCCGACACGGTAAAAACCGTCTATCCCGCGCTGCTTTGGCAGGCATGGGGAATAGACTCCATCGTCTTTGAGGGGGACGTAGAAACCATCGGTTCGGGTTTTTTGTACAGTAACTCTATTCAATCCGTCACGTTCAACGGCAATGTAGAACGCATAGAGGGCGCGGAGGCGACCTACGAGCTGAAAGGAGCAATAACCCGCGACCACGCCTCCCAACTCAAAGCGGGCGCTTTTCAGCAATGCAGTCGGCTCGGTTACTCCGCCGATTTTACGCTGCCCCGCGGACTGAAATATATAGGCGACTTCGCATTTTTTGAAACAGAGCTGAAAGAAGTCAGGCTTGACGGAGTCCAATACGTCGGAGAAGGCGCTTTCTATTGCCAATATTATGACAAATTCGATACCGTCGTCGTGACGAACAGCGACAAATATTACAGCTACTTAGACCGCGCTTTGATAGAAAAAGGCACGGGCCCCCTTTTCAACGGCAAAGCGGGAGACACGTTTGTCCTTTACGCTCCCATTGTCGCAGAATACAACTTCAATAACGACGACTTTGACCCGGAAAACGCAGAGCAGTTTTTGACCGAAACATACACGGTGCCTCAGGGTGTGACGGCGTTCCGCCCGTTCGCATTCAATGACGTTTACGACATCAAGACTCTTGTAATCCCCGAGGGAGTGGTTTCCCTGCCGGCGGGCGTTGTCTTATCCGATTCCGTTTTTCAGGTATATGACCACGGTACATTCACCGAATATTATTTTGGAATAAGTCAAATAAGTTTGCCCTCCACTCTCAAAGAAATCAACTCCGAGTTGAATTGGGAAAACGCTCTTGCAAACGAATCTTACCCCGCGTTGACTCTCGGCGAAAACTTCACGGGCTTTGTCTGGCCCAACGGCTGCAATCTCAAAAAAATCGAGTATTACTCCATCCACACTAGACAAACGGAGGTGGAGCTGCCCGCAACCGTCACGGATTACTCCGCGTCGGGCTACGGCAACATGTATCTTGAAAACATAACGGTAGAAGAGGGCAACGGACGCTATCTTTCCTTCGGAGGTTGGCTGTACGAAAAAATCGGCGGCAACGAGCTGAGGCTCGTGCACATCCCCCGCGCTTCCGCAAACGCCGACGGAAAGCTGATTTTCCCCGACACGGGAGAATATATTCTTACTGAAATAGCCTCCCAAGCAGCATATGGCATTATTCCAAATTATTCCGAAGAAGGCGAAGTTATTTTTGACGGAATAACGGAAATCGAGTTTCCCGACACGGTGCGCGTGATTTGTGACCTCGCGTTTAACGGCTGCTCGACTATCAAGAGCGTGACGTTCCCCGCGGGAATAGAATATATCGGCACAAGGGCGTTTGCTCCGGCTCTCAATATCCAATCGATAACCTTCAACGGCATTTTGCCTCCGAAAATGGGCGAAAACGTCTTTTCAAATCCTTTCGGAGAGCCTCTTGCCAACGCAACAATACACATACCCAACGGCACTTACGCCTGTTGGTCGGCGTTTTTGGCAGAGTACGGAAAGCTGTACGGCATAAACTACTTCAAAGCGTTGGAAACGCCGCAAAGCTTCACCTACAATTTTGAAAGCAACGGCGGCACGGAGGTTGAAAGCGTGCAAAGCTACGACCTTTGGAGCCTCCCCTACACAGAGTGGGCGGGCGAAGGCGAAAGGTTTTTCCAAGGCTGGTTCACAAAGGACGGCAGCGTGGACGGAGATTGGGGCGAAAGAGTTTTCGGCGCGCCGTATGTAGGAAAAGCGGACAGTCTCGGCGTTGTCACGCTGTATGCAAGATTCGGCGAGGACAGATACGAGGACGGTTCGGACGTGCCTTTCGCTTTCGTCGTATCCGAAACGACGAGAAAGCTGACCTTGAACGCTTGGACGACGACGTTCTTTGAGTTTACGCCCGAAAGGGACGGACTTTATCTCATGAAGATGAATTTCGACCACGTGGCTTACTCCGACTCCGGCTTCGGGACGTTCGACAAGGCTACAAACACGGTAAACGGATTTTGGTACACGACGGTTTACGACGAAAATTGGAACGTTTTGTATCTCGGATTCGAGTGCAAGGCGGGACAAACGTATTACATCTTTTACGAATTTTCGGAGCAGAACGTTTACACGGGCGAAATTGAAGTGCCTCTTGCGGAATATGAATTTACCGTCGAGTGGCAGGGAGAAATACCCGCACAGCAGGCGTGACGGCAAAATTCTAATTGATTTAAAAAAGGAGTCTAAAAGACTCCTTTTTTTATGCAAAGCAAGCAGCGCACTCAATTTGTTTTTGCTGCCCGAACATGCCGACGACGAGTAAAGCCAAACACCGACTAAAACCCGCAGTCCCTGACGGACAATTTTTTTTTAAACTTTAATGCAAAAGGGGACGCAAATGCGTCCCCTTTTGCCTAGACAAATCAACTTTCGTTTATCACTACGTTTGCCGTAAAGGTGAAAGGAAACATCTCGGCGGGCAAATCGATTTCAAGCCAACCGAAATAGGTGTGCCCCTCTTTGACCGTTCTGTTGCTCCTGCTCACCAGATTTTCCATGCTTTCGTCGGAGAACAGCATAACCCATACTCTGTACTCCGCGCCCGCGGCTTCCAGCTCGGCGGAGATAAGCGGCACGTCGTTTGCGTCGGATGCAAGCTTACCCGACGCGGAGGCGGTAAAGCGGAAGTAGTAAATCCCCGACTGCGAAACGGTAACGGTCTTTTGCTCGGAGAAATCCCAACCCGTTTCGACGCTCAGACCGTCCTGCTTGCGCTCGGTCTCCCAGCGGGCATACAGCGTGACGCCCGTCCCCTCGCCTTCGTACCAAAACGGGAAAGACGCTTCCTCGCCCCAGACGCCGCCGGACACCGTTCCGTCCGTCAGATACCAGCCCCAGAAGAAGTAACCGTCGCGGGCGGGCACGGGTCTTGTGAGCGCCGCAAAGCCGTTGACGGAAGCAATCTGACTGCCACCCTTGGAGTCGAACACAAAGTCGTACTTCGGTTGCTTGCTGTCGTCAAGCGCGGCGGCTATTTCCGGAGCGATGGCGTAAAGCGCGTCGAAATAGTTTCTGAATCTGCCTTCGGGGCAAACGATGGTCACGTCGGAATAGAACCGCGCGGGCACCCATTCGTCGGGGTTTTCGCTCTCGGGCTGATATTTGAACCAATTGTTCTCTCCGTAGTCATCGGCGACGGCGGGCATTTCCCCGCTCAAAAATACGAGCTTTTCAAGCGCGGTATTGCCGAAAAACGCCGACACCCCTATGTTTGTCAAAGTCGCGGGCAAAGTGATTGTCTTCAACGTCGCAATACTCGCAAAGCAGCTTGCCCCGACCGAAACGCAGGCGCTGTCGTCGGCAAAGGCAATGCTTGTGAGTTCCGCGTTGCGCAAAAACGCCACGTCCGCCACATATACCACGCTTGCCGGCACCGTGTAGGTCAAGCCCTGCTTTGCCGCAGGATACATCAAAAGAACCTGCTTGTTTTTGTCGAAGAGCACGCCGTCCTCGGAGGAAAGCGTAGGATGCCCTTCCGCCACGTTGAACTCTTGGAGACTCCAACAGTAGAAAAAGCAATTGTTTCCGAGTCTCATGTTTTCCCCTATGTCGAAGCTCGTAAGTTTGGTGCCTGAAAACATACTGTCGCCCACCTCCGTCAGGCCTTGGTAGTTTTCAAGAACGGTGAGCTTTTCGCAGGCGTAGACGGCAGGGGAAGCGGACCATATTTCACCTCTCGCCCAAACGGGTATTCCGTCAAACTCGGGCAGACCGTCGGACAAAAGCCGTGTTATTTTTGAAGAAAGCGTTATTTTTTCGACATAAGAGCCATAAAAACAGCCTGCGGGCAGCTCGGTCACGTTGCTTGACGAAAAGTCAACCCACTTTACGTTTGCAAAGGCAAAGGCAAAGGGCACAACCTCCGAAACAGAGGCGGGCACGGCGTATTTTTCCTCGCCAACCCTCGCAAATTTTATCAGCCTGTCTCCGCCGTCGGCGGCGGCGCCTTTGGCAATCAACGCCTGTCCCACGTCAAAATAAGCGTTGCTTCCGCCGTCCCGCATAGTAATCACGGGCGTTTTTCCGGAGCCTATAAAATCGTCCGCAATTTTTTCCAGAGTGGAGGGAAGGCTAAGCGATTCAGGCTCACAAAAACCGCCGAACACCGCGGGACCGATGTATTTCACACCGTCGGGCAGAACGTAATTCTCGGCTCCGCAGCTTTCAAACGCGCCGTAATACATGATTTGCTCTTTTTCAAGGGGTGTGAGCCAGGTGTAAAAGTCGTCATTAAATACGTCGGTAAAACCGAATATGTACTCTATGCTGCCGTTTAACGCGACTGAGTTAAGCTCGGGCGTGTTGTAAAAGGTTCCCACACCCAAAAACTCCAAATCGCAGTTGATTGTTATGCTTTCAAGCAAGTTGTCGTCGCAGAAAAGCCCCGAGTGGAGATAGGTGATTTCCTCCCCTATCACGACGCTTGCTCCCAGCTTGGAGAAATTCGCCCAATAAAGTCTGTCGCCGCCAAGATTGCTTAGCCACTTGCCGTTGTCCTTCATCATGAAATGCCCGTTGCCCTCGGCGACTTGAAGGTTGCCAACGCCCAATTCGTAACAGCGGTAAAAGGTGTTTTCTCCGAAATAATTGAGAGAAGCGGGCAGGGTTACGTTTTTCAAAACGTATGCGCTTGCGATTGAAACGGCTTCCAGTCTTTCAAGCCCTTCCTCGATTTCCAGCGTCTCCATCTGACGGCACTGATATATGCCTATCGGGTTGACGGTGCGGTAGGTCGAGGGTATGTGCAGCTTTGTGAAGCTTTCGTACATTATTGCTTCGCACCCGATCGTCGTCACAGGCAGATTGTTGAAATAAGCAGGCAAAGCGACCTCGTCGGGAAGCTCGCCGACCACTCCCGTAAGGGTGTAGCCCTTTTTGTCCTCGTTCAGCTCAAAATCGAAAAGAGAAGGCTCCGTTTCGAGATAAGTGTAAACGGCGTTTAGCGTCATGTCCTCGGTCACGCACTCCAACTCGTCCTCGTAAACGTCCCAGCCGCTAAGCTCGTAGCACCAGCTGTAAGTGTGCGGAGCAACTGCGGGGCAGATTACGTCGCTTCCGTAAGGCAAAACCTTTGTGTCAAAAGCATAGCCCGTGTCGTCCAAAAACTCCACCGAAACGGTCGCCGTCTCCCAGCGCGCCGAAAAGACCACGTCCTTCAAGGGGCTCTCCGACACGTCGTAGACCGAGCCTGCGGCGTAAATTTCGCTGCCGTCGCTCCAACCGAGAAATCTGTAACCCACTCTCAGCGGCGCGGACGCGAGAGTTACGTCCCCGTCCTTGGTAAAATCCACCGTCGAGGGATTTTGACAGTCGGGATAATTGAGGTCGTAGCTCGCTTTGAAAACCGTGCTTGCAAACTTTGCCCACAACGTCACGTCCTCCGTGATTTCCTTGTCGAAATCGAATTTTTCGCCCGTTCTTTGCTCGTTGTCGTACCAGCCTTCGACATAAACGCCGTCGGCGCACTCGACGGCGGGAGGTATCGCCTTGCTCCCCTTTTTCACCGTCACGACATAACCGTCGCTTTCGCCTGCGTTGAAGGTGACGCCGTACGTTTTGCCGCACGCGGCAAGGCAAGTCAAAACCAACGCGACGCAAAGCGCACAAAGCAACAACTTAAAAAGCTTTTTCATATTCTGTCCTCCGATAAAAATATTTTTTGCAAACAATTAGATTTTTCAGCCAACACGATTGGTCGAAATTATATTTGCAATTTAAAATTATCATACGGACAAATCTTTGTCAAGCGTTTTTACGCCGTTTTGTCGTAAAAATTTCTTTTTCTTGTTCAGTTGTTTTGGAAATCCGTTCTTTTTTAACTCCGATTCTTCTTGTCGCTGTCAAAAAACCTGTTTTCCTTTGGACGAGTCAAAACGCGCTTCGCTCTTCTTTTTGGCGCGCTCCTCCCCTTTGTCATAGCCCAGCAGATAATCCGTGCTTTCGTCAAACAGCGCGGCAATCCTGCACAGGTCGGTCAGAGACGGCTCCGCGCGGTTGGTCTCCCAGCTTGCGACCGACGCCCGCGTAATTTGCAAACGGTCGGCAAGTTCCTTTTGTGTCCACTCGTTTTCCTTTCTCAGCTCTTTGAGCTTGTCCGCAAATTTTCTCATACGAGTATTATGTGTAGTTAATACACGAAAAAAATGCGGTGTGCATAAATTACACAACTCAATTTTGCGCGGCGCTGCCTGCGGAGGGCATCGGAAAGCAATTTTTTACACGGAAAATTTACAAAAAGTCAAATTCCGCCATATTTCACGGCGCTGCCCGACGCATCTGCGACAATTTGATTTCAAACAAAAAAATACCGCCCGAAAACACGGTTTTATGTCGGCAATCCGTTTTTAAACGGCTCCCAAAAGGACAAAAGACGAAAAAAAAGGCGTGACCGAGTCACGCCTTTTTTGAGTTTAAATTTAATTGTTTTTCGCGCCGCCATGCTGCGCCCTTTTTCGTCAGGCAAGCAGCTTTTCCAGACGCGAGCGGATTTCTTTGAGGAAGGTTTCGCTGTTGACGGATTTTACCTTTACGCCCTCGTCCACAAGGTTGACGAGGTCCTTTGTCATAATGCCTTCCTCCAGAGTCTGTATGCAAGCCTTTTCCAGCTTTTCGCCGAACTCGACAAGCTTGGGCAGATTGTCCAGCTCGCCGCGCTTTTTGAATGCGCCCGTCCAAGCGAAAATGGTCGCCATGGGATTTGTGGAGGTTTCCTCCCCTTTGAGATACTTGTAGTAGTGACGCGTCACGGTGCCGTGAGCCGCCTCATACTCGTATTTTCCGTCGGGGCTGACCAGAACGCTTGTCATCATGGCAAGAGAACCGAATGCCGTGCTTACCATATCGCTCATAACGTCGCCGTCGTAGTTTTTGCACGCCCAGATGTAGCCGCCCTCAGACCTGATAACGCGCGCCACCGCGTCGTCGATGAGAGTGTAAAAATACTCCAAGCCCATTTTTTCAAAGGTTTCTTTGTAATCGGCTTCGTAAATCTCCTCAAAAATCTGCTTGAACGCGCCGTCGTATTTTTTGCTTATGGTGTCCTTGGTGGAGAACCAGAGGTCCTGCTTTGTGTCTATCGCGTATCTGAAACAGCTGTGGGCAAAGGATTTGATTGACGTATCCTTGTTGTGCATTGCCTGAAATACGCCGCCGCAATCCAGCTTCTGCACCTCTACCGACTCGGTTTTGCCCGACTGTCCCACAAAAGTAAGCGTCGCCGTGCCCGGCTCCGTCGTGCGCAGCTCCACTCCCTTGTACACGTCGCCGTAAGCGTGACGCGCAATGGTAATGGGCTTTTTCCAATTTTTGACCACGGGCTTGATTGTGCTTATGGTTATGGGAGCGCGGAAAACCGTGCCGTCCAGCACCGAACGAATGGTTCCGTTGGGGCTTTTCCACATTTCTTTGAGGTTGTACTCGCTCATCCTCTGTTTGTTGGGGGTGATTGTCGCGCATTTGACTGCCACGCCGTATTTTTTGTTGGCGTTGGCGGCGTCCCAGGTAATTTGGTCGTTGGTGCGGTCGCGCTCCACAAGCCCCAAATCGTAATATTCCGTTTTGAGGTCTACGAAAGGAAGAATAAGCTCGTCCTTTATCATTTTCCAGAGTATTCTTGTCATTTCGTCGCCGTCCATTTCCACCAACGGCGTAGTCATCTTGATTTTTTCCATTTTCGGTTTCTCCTGAATTTTTATTCTTATTTGTTTTTTCTGTTGAGCGCCGCGTAATAATTCATCAGACAGCCCTCGCAAATAATTGTCTTTTCGTCCGCCGTCAAGCCCTTGACGTAAAGCGTGATGTCCTCGACTCCCTTTTGGGTAATCACCTTGGCGGGGATAGTCTCCCTGCCGTTGACGATAGCGTCGCGTATGCCCTTGACAAACACGAAATCACCCGGCTGATAGTCGAATTTTGTGTCCTTGTCCAGCGTAAAAGGCACTATGCCCCAGTTTATGCAGTTGGAGCGATAACGCTTGGTGGCGTACTCGTAGCAGATGTTGGCGTCGCCGCCCAGCACCTTCTGACAGCTTGCCGCCTGCTCGCGCGCGCTGCCGTCGCCGGGACGGTTTGCAAACACGCAGCTGCCGAAGCTTGTCTTTTTGATTGTTTCGGAAGGATTGTCGTCAACCTTTGCAAGTGCGTCAAGCAGCTTCTTTTCGTAATTTCCCTCGCGGCGGGCGCGCTCCGTGTTCTGTATCGCCTTGCTTCTGCCGACGTACTCGGGCACTCTGCGCGACAGCGCAAACTCCGAAAGCTTGAGAGGATTGGAACGATAGCTGCTTGTCTCTCCGCTGGGGATAAGCTCGTCGGTCGTCGTCACGGGGTCGTGTATGACGGCGGCAAGCTCCACAAGCATATTTTCCTGCAAAGGATTCATCTTGGGCCAGTCGGTTATGTTGGGACCGAGTCTCAACTGCTCGTCGGACTGCGGTTTGCCGAAGCCGTTGTAAACCCGCTTTTCGTAAACCGTTCTGTCAAAGTCGTAAGCATATTCTTTTTTGCGATAATCTATTTCGCTTGCGGCGGTAAGGACTCCGCCGTTGCGGGCTGTCGCCGCTATGCTGCGCGCGTCCATAAGCGCAACCGAGCTGATTTGGTTTTGGTTGGGCTTGCTGCCCTCTCTGTTGGGGAAGTTTCTCGTCGTGTGCCTTATTGACAGACCGTTGTTGCCCGGCACGTCTCCCGCTCCGAAGCATGGACCGCAAAAGGCGGTTTTCATGATGGCTCCGCATTCCAACAGCTTGCTCGCAACTCCGTTGCGGGTAGCCGCCAAATTGATCGGCATACTCGCGGGATAAACGCTCAAAGCAAAGTATCCGTCGCCCGTGCTCTGTCCGTCCAGTATATCCGCCGCTTCGCACAGGTTGTCGAACAAGCCGCCCGCGCAGCCGGCGATTATGCCTTGGTCCACCATGACCTTGCCGTCGTGGATTTTTTCGGTAAGGTTAAACGCAACCTTAGAGCCTATCTGCTTTTTCGCGTCCTCCTCCACGGCTCTAAACAGCTCTTTTGCGTTTTTCTGCACTTCTTTGATTGTAAACGCGTTGGAGGGGTGGAAGGGCAGCGCAATCATGCACTCCTGAGTGGAGAGGTCGATTTTTATCATGCTGTCGTAATACGCCGTGTCGGCAGGTTTAAGCTCCTTGAAATCAGCCGCCTTGCCGTGCTTGGCGTAATATTCCTTCACCTTGTCGTCCGTTACCCATATTGAGGAAAGACAGGTTGTTTCCGTCGTCATCACGTCGATTCCGTTTCTGAAATCCACAGACAGATTTTTTATGCCGGGGCCGACAAATTCCAGCACCTTGTTGTTGACAAAGCCGTTGGCGAAAACCGCCTTGCACAGCGAAATGGCGACGTCGTGAGGACCTACGCCGTGAGGAACCTCGCCCTCAACCCACACCAGCACGACCTCAGGCATATTCACGTCGTATGTATTGTTGAGCAGCTGCTTGACCAGCTCGGGACCGCCTTCTCCCACGCCCATTGTTCCCAGCGCGCCGTAACGCGTGTGGCTGTCGCTGCCGAGAATCATCGAACCGCATTTGACCATTGCCTCGCGCGCGTACTGATGAATGACAGCCTGATTTACGGGAACGTAAATTCCGCCGTACTTCTTTGCCGCCGAAAGACCGAAAATGTGGTCGTCCTCGTTGATTGTGCCGCCAACCGCGCACAGACTGTTGTGGCAGTTGGTCATGGCGTAGGGCAAAGGAAACTCGGTAAGCCCGCTTGCGCGCGCCGTCTGTATGATGCCGACATAGGTTATGTCGTGCGACATCAGCGCGTCGAATTTTATGCGCAGCTTTTTGTCGTCTCCCTTGTTGTGAGCGGAGAGTATGGAATACGCCATGGTTCCCTTGCGGGCTTCCTCGGGCGCAGGCAAGCCTCTGCCGCTTTCGACGATTTGTCCGTTTTTCAGATAAACGCCGTTTTTCTCCAAAGTTATCATTTTTTCTATCTCCCTTGTGTTTTTGTTTATATTTCCACGCTGTTCAAAGCAAGCGATTGCAAGTGATTTTTTCGAGGAACAACGTCAGCGCAAGCGTGTCGGCTGCTCCTCCGGGGCTTAAATTGCGCCGTATAAATTCGGCGTTAAGGCTCTCCGCCTTTTCCTCCGAAAAATCCTCGAACAAGGATTTTCCGCTTTGACGCACAAACAGCACGCCCTCCGTACCGCCCCGTTTGTAGGCGTTGCTGTCCCAAATGCTCGACATGATATATCCGAGAGTTTTTAATTCCGCGTTTTTTTCCTTTGCCGCAAGCATACGTTTCAAAAGCGGCAGACACTCAAACAGCACAAAGGCATACCCCTCCGCCACCTGTCCGCGCGCTCCGAGCTTGCCCGAATGCAGAAAAAATTTTTCGCCCGCAGTCAGCGCACGGCTTGTTTTGCCCGCCGCGTCTAAAAGCTCGACTTCGATTCCCGCCGCAAGCGTTTTGACCGCGCCGCAGATTTCATTCGGTTCAAACTCTTTGCCCTCGCTGCTTAAAAGTCCGAGCGCTCCCGAAACGAAGCCGAAAGAGAAGATTGCGCCCTTGTGGGTATTTATTCCGCCCGTCGCGCCGTACATGGCTTTTTCCGCCGCAAGCCCCTGTTGCCTGAGCGCGCGCGTCAAGTCCGACGCGCTCTTTCCTTCAAGACTCAGACCGAACGTCCCGTCAAACATTTCGCCGAAAAACGGACAGACCGCGTCTATCCCTCTCGACATAAGAGCAAAATCCATGTCCGTATGCGAGCCGTTGTCCTTCAAATCCACAAGTCCGGGCTTGGGCGTGGTTTCAAGCTCGGCAATCAACGCGCGCTTTGCCAAAGCGGTTAAAAGCGTCGCGTTCATTCAAGCATACCGTTTGCGGAAAGAATCTTTGCCGTAGTGTCGGGCACAAGCCGCGACGCTTCCGCAAATTTTTTTTCTTTAAGCAATGCGCGCACCCGCTTGGCGCTTACCGGCGCGCCGTCCTTTTCCATGCGGGCAAGCTCCGTTACCTTTATTCCGCGCGGCGGCAGAATCTGCCTGAGTGCAAAGTTATATTCATTTGTAACCGCGTCAAGCGGTTCGCTGCCCACAAATCTTTCGCAAACTTTGAGCGCGGGCGCGATATGTCGGGAAAACAAATCCGCGTCAAGCTGCGCCTGATTTTTGCTTACCATGCCGCTGTCTTTAAGAAAATAAGCGGGAAAGGTGGCTTTGCTTATTACGTAGTCTCCACCCTCGTGCACAACCGCATCGGGCAGATGCTTCAAGCCCGCCTTTATCATTTCGAGTCTCAACGCGAAAGGAAACTCCGACGCGTCCTCTCTGACCGCAATGACGTGCAGCCTGTCGCAGCTTTTCGCGGCGGCTTCGGCAAGATAACGGTGCCCCAGAGTGAAAGGATTGGCGTTCATGACAATACAGCCGTTTTTGCCGTCGCAGGCAAAGACGGAAAGCTTTTCGCAAAAAGAACTCACCCCGCGCGCGCTGCTTTCCAAAAGCACCGCGTCGTCGCTTTGCGCTATCGGGTGAAAGGCAAGGCTTTCGAAAATCTCCCTGTTGGAGCGTTTTGTAAACACAAAAATGTCGCTCGCTCCGCGGCTTTTCAATTCGCTGCGCAAATGGGACACTATCTTGTTGGACAGCTGCATATCCCTCGCCTCGGGACTTGTGGCAACGCATTTTATGACGTTTTTTTCAAACCCGCCGCAGGCGAGTATTTTGTCTCCGTCCGTCAAAACGGCGAAATAATCCAGCGGCTCGGGCGCCAGTCCGTTTGCGGCAAGAAACTCCTCCGCTCTTTTTTCAATTCCGCCGACTCCGAGCGGAATTTGCTCTATCTGTATCATCAGTCGTATAAAAGCTCGTACTCTTCCTTCATTGTGGCAATTTTTTCATTAAGCTCGTCTGCCGAGTGAACTCTGCTACGCGCGCAGATACGCGCGTCGTTTCCGCAAAGAAGGCATTTTCTTTCCGCAAGATTCAGCGAGCTGCGGGACACCTGTCCGCCCTCCCCGTCGTAAACGTCTATGTCGAAAATGCGTCCGAGAAAATGGCTCTCCTCTATTCGGCACATCCTCTTTTTCAGCTGCGCCGCGTCAGCCGCTCGGGCAACGAAAAAGGCTTCGTTGCCGGTAGGTGCGTCCACAACGGAAAACTCCGCAGTTTCTTCGAGCAACTCTCTGCTGATTGCTTCCACTCCCGCCTCGAAAATATAGTCGGGTATTTCCCCTCTCTTTGTCTCGCCGGGAATATTCAAGGTAAGCACGACAACGGGCAGACGGTATTTCAAAGCAAGCTCCCGACGTTTTTCCTGCCGTCTGTCTCTCGCTTCAAGAACTTCCTCCAAAGAGACCTTCATTGCCCGTCGCTGTCGGCTATGTTTCTGATAACGTCGAGGAGCGCGCCGTCGCGGCTTGTGACTATACCCACGATTTTGTCGCCCCAAGGCAGCTCCTGCGGCTTGCCTACGATTTTTTCGGCTTTTTCTTTAAGCTCCTCGATTGTGGTCACATTGAGATTTGCCGCTTTCAGTCTTTCTGCGATTTCGGGACGTCTCGGATTGACAGCTATACCCTGGTCGGTTACTATGACGTCAACCGAATCGCCCGGCGTTACCACGGTGTTTACCTTGTCGACCACGCAGGGTATGCGCCCTCTCAACAAGGGCACTACTATGATTGAAAGCGCCGCTCCCGCAGCAGTGTCGGGATGACCGCCTATTGCGCCGCGTATAACGCCGTCGCTGCCCGTCAGGACGTTTACGTTGAAATTGACGTCCACTTCGAGAGCGGAAAGCACCACTATGTCCAAAAGATTCATCGCCGAACCGTTTTCAAAAGGATTGGCGTAGTAATCCGCGGAAATCTGCTGATGGAATCTGTTGTTTTTGAGCGACTGCGCCGCAATTATGTCAAAGCTCTGAACGTCCAAAAGCTTTTTTATCAGCCCTTCCTCGTGCAGAGCGACCATCTGCCCCGTTATACCGCCGAGAGCATAGCTCGCGTGCACGTTGTTGGCTATCATGTAGTCGCGTATGTATCTGGTAACCGCAAGGCTTGCTCCGCCGCTGCCCGTCTGCAAGGAAAAGCCCTCCTTGAAGTAACCGCTGTTGACGACAACGCGCGCCGCCGTCTCGGCAAGCAGCAGGTCGTGCGGGTTGGTCGTAAAGCGAGTTGCCCCGCTGCTGATTTTCGTCGCGTCGCCTACCGCGTCCACCTTTACTATATAATCCACGTAATGCTCGGCTATGGCAAAGGGCGCGTTGGGATAACCGACAATATTGTCCGTCAGTATTATTACCTTTTTTGCGTAGCGCGCGTCAACCATGGCGTAGCCCAAGGAGCCGCACACCGATTTTTCGTCCCCGTCGCGGCTGTAACCGTTGGCGTTTCCCATCGTGTCGCAGCTGCTCGCGCCGAGAAAGGCAACGTCTATTTTAAGGTCGCCGTCCTTTATCGCCGCCGCCCTGCCGCCGTGCGAGCGGAACAGCACCGGCTCCTCCATGAGTCCGTGGCTCACCGCGTCCGCAAGCTTTCCGCGCAGACCGCTCGTGTTGATTTTTGTAATCACGCCGTTTTTGATGTGCTCGATAAGCGGCGCGTGAACATCGGAAAGACTGCTCGGCGCAATGGTGAGATTTTTGAAGCCCATTTCTGCAAGCTTGTCGATGACAAGATTCACTACGTGGTCGCCCTCGCGGAAATGGTGATGGAAGGATATGGTCATGCCGTCTTTCAATCCGCTTGCCCTGATTGCCTGTTCAAGCGTAACCACCTTTTCGCTGGACCTTTGAAGCTCGTTTCTCGAATCGAAGCAGCGCGGTCTGACGCGTTTGTTCCAATTTTCGCTGTAAATGGGCATATTGTATTTTTTAAGCAATTCCTTGGGAATTTTGTTGTTCTCTTTTTCTTTCATTTTTCCGCTCCCGTCAATCCACAACGATATGCACCGCGCGCGCAAGCTCGAGCGTGCGCTCCGCTCTCAAAACTACCGGCTTGTCAATCATTTTTCCGTTGAGACTCACCACGCCGCTGCCCTTGGCCTCCGCCTCCTTCAAGGCGGCGATGATTCTTTTCGCCTTGTCTATTTCCGCCGTCGTGGGTGTAAAAATTTCGTTCACGGGGTTGATTTGTCTGGGATTGATGACGGATTTGCCGTCAAAGCCCAACTGTTTGATAAACCTTACCTCCTCCTTGAACGTGTCCATATCGTTCAGGTTGGAAAACACCGTGTCCACGGCGTCTATACCCGCCGCACGGGCGGCGACCACAATGGTCTGACGCGCGAGCAGCAGCTCGCTGCCCTCCTTGCTGCGCGTGGTTTTGAGGTTTGCGCAATAGTCCTCCGCGCCAAGCGCGATACCCATCATACGCTTGCTAGCCGTTGCGATTTTGTAAGCGTTGACCACTCCGAGCGCCGACTCTATCGCCGCCATGATGAGAGTTCTTCCCACAGGTATGCCGGCAAGCTTTTCCACGCGCTCGATTTCCTCCTCAAGCTCCGTGATTTCCTCCGCCGTCTCCGTCTTAGGCATACGTATGACGTCGGCGCCCGCCCTTACCATGGCTTCGACGTCGGCGCGCCCGAACTCGGTGGACAGCGGATTGACTCTGACAACCTTTTCAACCCCGCCGTAGTCAATGGTTTTCAAGGCATTGTAAACAAGCAGTCTCGCCGCGTCCTTTTCGGCAAGGCTGACGGAATCCTCCAAATCGAACATTATCGAGTCAGCGCCGTAAATATGCGCGTCTCTCATCATGCTGGGATTGTTGCCCGGCACGAACATCATGGTTCTTCTCAATCTTTTCTGCATATTCTCTGCTCCGTTTTTTCTCAAAAAAATAAATGGCGAAAAAATTTCTTCGACGAGAAACTTATTCCCATTTATTTCTGTCCTTGCCAAGAGCGCGTATCAACGCCGCCTTGACTCTCGCCCTTATTGTGCAATCCAACGCGCCCTTGTCCGTCGCGTCTACAAAGCCGTCCTTGACGCCCATTTCGGCAAAGGTCTCCGAAATGACTTCCTTGATTCTTTTTCCGAATTGGTTGGCAACCGTACTGTCAAGTCTGATTGTCAGCCCCTTGCCCTCGTTAGGCTCCAGCTCGATAAGTATGTCTCCGGACTCCAACGTACCTGCCGCGGCAGGCTGCTTAAGCTCCATTTGACCTTAACCTCCAAAAATATTTATTTTCGGCTTATGCCAATCGAATTGATTATAAGTGAGCGCGGACAAAAAAGCAACTATTTGCAAAAATATTGACTTTATTTGACATGCGCTTAAAAAAAAGTTATACTACTTTCATTATGGAATTTAAAAGTTATATCTCATCCGTGCTCGACCTTGACGGACTGAGTTCCGACGAAGTCGCCTCCCTGCTTCAGGACGTCGCCGACCCGCGTATGGGCGACGTCGCCCTGCCCTGCTTCAAGCTTGCCGCACGCCTTAAAAAGCCGCCGCAGGCAATCGCCTCGCAGATAGCGGAAAAGTTCACGTCGGACGGGCTTGTGGAACGCGCGCAGGCGGTAAACGGCTACGTCAATTTCTTTTTCGACAGAAAAGCCGCCTCGCGGAGAATTCTCGCAGAGCTTCCGGACATGAACGGCGAGCTTTTGAAAGACGTCGGACAGGGACGCACGATTTGCATAGATTACAGCTCGATAAACATCGCCAAACCCTTTCACATCGGACATCTCGGCACCACCGCGATAGGCGGCAGCCTCTGCAAAATCTTCAAGGCGCTCGGATACTCTGCCGTCGGCATAAACCATCTGGGCGATTGGGGCACGCAGTTCGGCAAGCTGATTGTCGCCTTCAAAAAATGGAGCGACAGAGAAACCATAGAAAAGGGCGGCGTGCGCGCCTTGCAGGAAATTTACGTTCGGTTCCACCGCGAGGAGGAAACCGACCCCTCCTTGACAGACAAGGCGAGGGAGTGGTTTGCAAAGCTCGAAAAAGGCGACGAAGAAGCAACCGAGCTGTTCTCCTTTTTCAAAAAAATCACTCTCGACGAGGTGGAAAAGGTTTACAAGCGCTTGAACGTATCTTTCGACAGCTACAACGGCGAAAGTTTTTACAACGACAAGATGCAGCCGATTTTGGACGTGCTCAAACAAAAGGGACTTGCGAAAATGTCCGAGGGCGCGCTTGTCGTGGAGCTTGAAGAATACGGCATGCCCCCCTGCCTGTTGGTAAAGGCGGACGGCGCGACGCTTTACGCCACGCGCGACCTTGCCGCCGCGCTGTATCGCAAGAATACCTACGGTTTTGACAAATGTCTCTACGTGGTCGCTTATCAGCAGAATCTCCATTTCCGACAGATTTTCAAGGTTTTGGAGCTTGCCGGCTTTGATTGGGCGAAGGATATGGTGCACGTGGCTTACGGCATGGTGTCTCTCGAAGAAGGCAGCATGAGCACGCGCAAGGGCAATGCCGTGTGGCTTGAAGACGTATTGGACAAGGCGGTGGAAAAGGCTCTCGATATTATCACCGAAAAAACGCCCGACCTTGAAAACAAACGGGAAACCGCCGAGCAAATCGGCGTGGGAGCCGTCATGTTTTCCGCGCTGTGCAACGCAAGAATTAAGGACATAACTTTCAGTCTCGACCGCGTACTCAATTTCGACGGAGAGACCGCGCCCTATCTGCAATATACTTATGCCAGATGCCGCTCCATAGAACAAAAAATAAAACAGACGCGCATAGCTCCCGACCCGAACGGAATAGACAACGACGAGGCGTGGGAAGTAATAAGGCACATTGAAAAATTCGTCCGCACGGTGGAAACCGCGGCGGAAAGATACGAGCCGAGTTTGATAAGCAACTATCTTATAGATTTGGCGCAGGTATTCAATCGTTTTTATCTCGCGCACAGAGTCATCAACGAGGACAAGGGCGTGGAAAACGCCCGCCTTGCTCTCGTCAAAACAGTGGCGAATATCCTCAAAAGAGGTCTTGCCCTTTTGGGTATTGCCGCACCGGAAAAAATGTAAAAGCAATTCAAAGGGGCGACGCCCATTCGGACGTCGCCCCTTTTCTTTTAAGGGAGATTCCACCTTCCTTCAAAAAAGCGTTTATGCCGTCATCAAGCCGTAGTCCGAGCAACCGTAATTTCTACGGGATATTCCGCTTCTATGCTCGAAGGAGCGACAATTGACGCGGAAGCGGGTTCTTTCAGAAATCTCACTATGGTAACGACCGCGCTCGTGCAAATTGCCGCCAGCAAAACCGCCATAAGCGCAAAGATGATTTTTCTTTTTGTCGATTTGGTCATATGCGCACCTCCTTTACATATTTGCAACTATATTATACCATAGTTTTCAAATATTGCAACTGTTTTGCGCATATTTTATGAAAATATTTTTATTGTTTTTTCTTAATTTTCAAATCCTGCAAACAACGCCCATATTCAAAGTCAAGCAAAGCGGATTCATTCGATTTTTTCGATGATTATCGGAGAAGACTCGGGTTTTTCGTCGCCCAGCGCAAAAGCGTCCGCCGCAAGCCCGACGGCTTTTTCAAAAAGCTTTTCGTCCGAACAGTACAGCGTGGCGCACGTTTCCCCCTCCGCCGCGAAATCGCCCTTCTTTTTGCGGAGAACTATACCCGCCGACAAATCTATCCCGTCCTCCTTTTTGTTTCTTCCCGCGCCCAACGCAAGGCACGTCTCTCCGATTTTTTCGGCGTTTATTCCGACAACGAAGCCGCCGCCCTTCAATTTTACATCCATTGAAAAGGGCGCGTTGCAAATCCTTTCGGGAGCGTTTAAAAAAGCCGTGTCGCCGCCCTGCGCCGCCACCCATTCCTTGAATTTTTTTAGCGCGCCGCCCGTTTCGAGCGCCTCGCGAACTCTTTCCTCCGCTTCTTTTGCGGAAATTTCGAGCGCAAGCCGCGTCATCTCTGAAGCAAGCGCAAGGCACAGCTCTGTCAGACGCGGTTCCCCCCTGCCCCGCAAAACCTCCGCCGCTTCGACAACCTCCAATGCGTTTCCCACGCAATAGCCCAGCGGCTCGTCCATATCCGTCACAAACGCCGTTGCCCTGCGTCCTGCAAGGCGGGCGACAAGCGTCATTTCGCGGGCGAGAGCTTCGGCAAACCTCCGCGTTTTGGCAAAAGCGCCGCTGCCCGTTTTGACGTCAAGCACTATGTTGGGCGCGCCGGCAGCCAGCTTTTTGCTCATTATGCTCGAAACAATGAGCGGAACGCTGTCCACCGTGGCGGTAAGGTCGCGCGCGGCGTAAAGCTTTTTGTCGCAGGGCACGAGGTTTTTTGTCTGCGCAACGACGGCAATACCCGTTTTTTTGACAATACGGGCAAATTCCTCCTCGTCAAGCTCGGTTTTAAAACCCGGTATGGCTTCCAGCTTGTCTACGGTGCCGCCGGTAAAGCCAAGACCGCGCCCGCTCATCTTCGCCACGGTTACGCCGCAGCAGGCGGCAAGAGGAGCCACCGCAAGCGTGGTTTTGTCTCCGACTCCGCCTGAGGAGTGCTTGTCGGCGCAAGCGCTCCCCCAACCGCTCAAATCAAGACTGTCTCCGCTTTTTGCCATAGCGTTTGTCAGGGCAAGCGTTTCCGCTCTCGTCATGCCGTTGAAATAAACCGCCATGAGAAACGCGCCTGTCTGCTCGTCCGAGGCAAAGCCGTTTGTCACGCTTTGCGTGAAAAAGGAAATTTCCTCTTCCGTAAGCTCTGCCCCGTCGCGTTTGCGTTTTATTATGTCGTAGATGCGCATTTTTACCAATCCTCTTTTATGTCCAGCTTGACGTCGCTGTAAAACTCCTTGTATTTACGCCTGAATTTTTCGGCGTCCTTTTCAGGAGCCTCCCGCAAAAAATCGTCGTAGTCCGGTCCGTCGTCGTCCATAAACTCGGACAGGCGCATAAGCTCGTATTTGTCCATAGCCTAATTCCCCTTTTTCAGCGTAAAAGAACGGGGCAGAAGCCCGCCCAGCGAAAACTCCGCCGTTTCGCCGCCGCTTTCGGATAAAATCAAAAAATCCTCCGCGCAAAATTCACTCATAACCTGACGGCATTCGCCGCAGGGCAGGCACAAGCCGTCTGAGTCGGGCGAAACCACGGCTATTGCCTTAAACTCTCTTTTGCCTGCCGCAACAGCCTGAACAAAAGCCGTCCGCTCGGCGCATACGGTTGACGAAAACGCCGAATTTTCCACGTTGCAGCCGACAAACATACTGCCGTCCGCGCACAGCAGGCAAGCGCCCACGCGGAACAAAGAATAAGGCGAATAACTGTTTCGCGCCGCCTCGCGCGCTTTTGAAAGCAGCTTTCCCTTCACAACGTCGTCGATGCTCACAAAACAATTTCCTCCGCAAAGCTTTTTCCCGTTTTGAGACCGAGTCCCAGCAGCTGCGCGACGGTGGCGCCTATGTCGCAGAAGCTTTCTCTGACGCCCAGATTCACGCCGCTTTTCAACCTCCTGCCGAATGCCACTATCGGCACGTATTCTCTTGTGTGGTCGGTGCTCACGTCCGACGGGTCGCAGCCGTGGTCGGCAGTGACAATCGCCGCGTCTCCCTCTCCAAGCAGCAAATCGAGCTTTTTCAGGTCGGAGTCGAAAGAGCTCAACGCCTTCGCATAGCCGTCCGCGTCGTTTCTGTGTCCGTATTTGCTGTCGAAATCCACCAGATTGACAAAAATCAGCCCTTTTATATCCCGCCTTGCAAGGTCGCAAGTCTTTTCCATACCGTCCCCGTTTGAGACGGTGTGTATACTTTCGGTAAGGCCGCGTCCGCAGAAAATGTCGCCTATTTTTCCCACGCCGACGCATTGCAGCCCCGCCGCCTTTACGACGTCAGTGAGCACCTCACCGTGCGGTTGAAGGGAAAAATCCTTTCTGTCCGATGTTCGTATATAGTCGGGTTCGTCGCCCTTAAAGGGACGTGCTATGACTCTGCCGACGGAGTATTTCCCCGTCATGATTTTTCTTGCTTTTTCGCAGACGGAATACAGCTCGTCAAGAGGCACCGAATCAATGTGCGCGGCAATCTGCATCACGCTGTCGGCGGAAGTATACACGATAAGCGCGCCCGTCTCCGACTGCTCCCTGCCGAAAACCTTCAAAACCTCCGTACCCGAATAGGGCTTGTTGCAAAGCACCCTCCTGCCCGTTTTTCTTTCAAGCGCGGCGACAATTTCGGGCGGAAAACCGTTCGGAAACACGGGCATTTTTTGACGGGAAACAAGCCCTGCAATTTCCCAATGTCCGCTCGTGGTGTCTTTTCCCGCCGAAAGCTCGCGCGCTTTGCCGAAGCACCCCTCGGGATGAGACGCGGGACAGCCGCAATCCACGCCGTCGATGTTGAACAATCCCTTGGATTTGAGAAAAGGGACGTTCAGAAACGGGCTTTTGCAAACCGCTCCCAGAGTATTCGCCCCCTCGTCGCCGAACAAAGCGGCGTCGGGCGCCGCTCCCACTCCGAAGCTGTCCGCCACAATCAAAAAAACACGTTTGAATTTTTCCATAATTTTATTCCGCAGTTTCCAGCGCGATTTCTATCATCTGAGTAAACGACGTCTGCCTTTGCTCTGCGGGCAGAGACTCTCCGCGCAAAGGACAGTCGCTGACGGTGAGCACCGCAAGCGCCCTTTTGCCGAATTGCGCCGCCTTCATGTAAAGCGCCGCAGTCTCCATTTCTACCGCAAGCACTCCCATACCTTTCCACTTTTCGAGCGAGTCGTCGTAAAAAACGTCGCTGCTCAATACGTTTCCCGTCCTAGCGTTGACGTTTCGTGCCAAAGCCGCGCTCTCCGCTTTTTTCAGCAGCCCGAAATCGCCTATCGGCGCAAAGTCGCCGGGCAGACGGTAGGATGCGGCAAACGCGCTGTTGGTGCATGCCGCCTGAGCCAGAACTATGTCGCGCAGGTTCACGTCGTCGGCAACCGCGCCCGCGCTTCCCACGCGGATAATGCACTCAACGCCGTAGCAATCGAAAAGCTCGTGGGCGTATATGGCAATGGACGGCATGCCCATACCCGACGCCATGACCGAAACCCTCTTGCCTGCGTAAAAGCCCGTCCAGCCGTTTATACCGCGCACGTTGTTTACAAGCCGCGCGTTTTCCAGATAATTTTCGGCTATAAAGCGCGCCCGCAGCGGGTCTCCGGGCATAAGCACCGTTTTGGCAAAGTCTCCGTATTTCGCCGTGTTGTGCGGAGTAGGCGTTTTCATATCTTTATCTCCTCCTCTATGAAATCGTTTCCGAGCAGTCCGCTGGCTCCTATTCTGTCGCAGCCGAGCAGGAGAAATTTCGCTGCCTGCTCAAAGGTTTTTATTCCTCCCGAAGCCTTTATTTTAAGCCCGTCGGGCAAATGCCGTTTAAAAAGACTTACGTCCTCCTCCGTCGCCCCGCCTCCGCCGAAGCCCGTCGAGGTCTTGATGAAATCCGCTCCGCAGTCCCCGATCAGCTTCAAGGCAAGAAGCTTTTCTTCGCGCGTCAGAAAACAGGTTTCGGCAATCACTTTAAGTATATATCCCTCGGTGAGAGCGCGCAGCGCTTCAAGCTCGGTTTTCACGTATTCCGTTTCGCCCGCTTTGAGCGCGCCAATGTTGAGCACGACGTCTATTTCTTCCGCGCCGTCCTCCAGCATTCCCGCAATCTCGAAAATTTTTGCGTCGGTGGAAACGTAACCGTTGGGAAAACCCGCAACCCCGCACACCCTGATTTGTCCGTCGGCGGCGCGCACCGCGTCCTCCACATAGCAGGGCGGCACGCAGACGCTTGCGGCTTTGAACCTTGCCGCAATCAAGGTTGCCTGCTCCACGTCGGCGCGGCTTGCCGTCTGCTTCAAAACCGTATGGTCCGTCCTTGAAATCACGAAACTCTTTTTCATATCCATTTTTCCCTTCGTTTCGGTTTATTATATTCTTAAACTTACTTTTTGTCAAATCGAGACGAGCGTGCGCCTTGTGCGGGCTTTGGCATATTCGGTCGGCAAAGGCGAAGCGCCGCGTGCATTTTGCACGCGGCGCGATACGGCATTGTTTTACATGAAAATTGCTCAATCGGCTCTTTGTTCGATACGCTCGAACAATCCGTATTTATTTTTTATTCTGTTGAGTTTTTCTAAAAAAGGATTTGTCAAAAGCAGCAGAAAAACGACGTTTGACGCCGCGTACACCGCCATAAAGGGCAGACTCGACGCTATAAGCGCCGCATATCTCGACCAGCTCCAGCTGCCGTCGAAATTCAGGACAGACCATACGTCCATCATGACGGAAAACAACACTCCGCCCAATATTCCCGCCAAAACAAGCAAAAAGCGGTTGGGCTTTTTGCCCCGCTTGAAAATCAGTCCCGACAAAAGTCCAAGGAATCCCCATACAAACATCTGAAACGGAGTCCAGGGTCCCTGTCCGTAAAATATGTTGGACACCACGGCGGACAAGGCGCCGGTCACGAAGCCCGCCTGCATTCCGTAGGCTATCCCCGTGATGATCACCATGGCGGTAACGGGCTTGAAGCCGGGAAGCGGCGCGAAAATCAGTCGTCCCACAACGGACAGCGCCGTAAGCACGGCAATAACCACAAGCTCGCGCGCGCCCGTTTTTCCCCTTTCAAAGCCGATAAAAAACGGGACGCACGCCAAAAAAGCGATAATCAAAGAAATTATGTTGTATTTTCTGTCGTCAAACAGCTTTACTCCGATAAAAATCGCCGCGGGGATGGCAATCAGATAAACGCATAAAGATATCACGCTGCGCCAACGCGGCGCAACCCTTTTGCGCTTTTTGGGCGATGCGGAGCTTTCCTCGACGACGTCTTCAAGCGGCATGGCAAAGCAAATCAGTTTTTTATCCATCTTTCAATCCGTTTTTCAAACAAATTTCCGTTACCATATCCACGGTTACGGCGTTTTTGTACAGCACCCGCGAAATTCTGCTTGCGGCGGTTGTGTAAAAGGCGTTGGCGGAAAAGAACTTTACCGGATTGGCAAGCGAAACGATTTTGCCATCGAAAAACATACCGCATCTGTCAGAGTGCTCGGCGGCAAACTCCACGTCATGCGTGACCATGACGATTGTTTTCCCGCGAGCTTTCAGCCCGTAAAGAATGTCGGCAAGCTCCTGCTTGGAGCAGGCGTCCAATCCCTTGGTAGGCTCGTCCAACAGAATTATTTCAGGCTCCATGAGCAGAATTTTTGCAAACGCCGCCTTTTGCTGTTCGCCGCCCGACAGGTCGTAGGGATGAGAGTCCAACAGCTTCTCTATTTTAAGCTCCCGCGCAACCTCGTTCACCCTTTCCTCCGCCTCGTCTCCCGAATAACCCATGATTAGGGCGGCTTCCTTCAAGTCCTCCTTGAGAACGCTCTTGACAAACAGCGTCTGCGGATTCTGCGGCAAGGAGGAAAGATTTTTTCTGTACAGCGAATTTCCCGCGTATTCCTTTATTTTCTTTCCCCAGAACCGCAGTTTTCCGCTGTAAAGACGGCTTATGCCGCTCATGACCCTGAGCATGGTGGTTTTTCCCGCTCCGTTGCCGCCGAGTATGCACAAAATCTCGTTTTTGTAAACCGTAAGCGACAGACCGTTAAGCACATCGGGCAGATTTCTTTCGTACCTGAAACAGCCCTCTGAAATTTCCACAGCCTTTTCCCTTTCGGAATAATCCTCGTCGGACACATCGTAACCGGGATAACGGTTGCCGTAATTTTTTTCCAGAAACTGCCTGCTTTCTCCGACGGTAAGCGGACAATCCCCCTTTGCGTCAAGCCGTCCGAATATCCTTATCCCCGACGGAAGCCCCGCAAGCATTTTGTGCGGCTTGTCGGACGCTTTGAGAATGTTTCCTACGTTTCTCGGCGTATCCGTCAAAAAAATGCGGGCTTTGTCCATAAGCACCGCTTTGTGCGCCAGCGGAAACACCTCCTCCAATCTGTGCTCCGCCAACAGCACGGTAGTGCCTAGCTCCGTGTTGATTTTTTTCAGCGCTCCGATAAAATCCGACGCGGCAATCGGGTCGAGCTGCGCCGTCGGTTCGTCCAGAACAAGTATTTCGGGCTGCATAGCCATGACTGACGCAAGATTCAACAGCTGCTTCTGACCGCCCGACAATTCGCAGGTACGCTTTCTGTACCAGTCGCCGATTCCGAAAAAGCCGCAGATTTCCGCAACGCGGCGGCGAATTTCGTCCGACTCCGTACCGAGGCTTTCAAGCCCAAACGCCAGCTCGTGCCAAACCTTGTCGGTGACAATCTGATTGTCGGGATTTTGCATGACGAAGCCGATGTCCGTGACGGCCGTCCTGTCGTCAAGGTCGTCTATTTCCACGCCCTTGTAAAATATGCCGCCGCTTTTTGTGCCTTTGGGACGCAGCTGCTTTTTAAGCAGCCTCAATAGGGTGCTTTTGCCGCAGCCCGACTCACCGCACAGCACGACAAATTCTCCGCGCCCGATAGTCAAGCATATATTTTCCAAAGCCTTTTCATCTCTGTCGGGATAAGAAAAGCTCAGATTTTCGAGCGTAAGGATTGCCACAGAATATTCTCCTTTATTTCAATAACGGTGGAAAGCCACGCCAGCGCAGTCAACGCGGCGTACAGTGCGACGGCATACGGGCTTAGGTCGAGAGGCGAAAACGCGGGATAATAACTAAACTCCCCGTATCCGCAGGACATCGCAAAGCATACCGCCGCGACAAAAACCAAAATAACCGCCAGCACAACGCTGTCCCGCGCGCTCCACGCAAACACGGAATAGCTGCTCCTTCCCTTTAATCCGTAGCCGCGCGCGCGCATGGAATCGCCCGTTTCCACCGAACTTTCGAGACTCCACGTGACCAGAATGCTCATCACGCGCATTTTGCTTCTCAGTCTGTCCACAAAGCTCTTGGAGGTGTAAGTTCCCAACGCCTTCTGCGCGCTGTCGATTTCCTTGTAACGCCTTTTCAGCTTGGGAATAAAGCCGAGCGTCATGGACAAAAGGAGCGCAAGCTTGGGGATAACCCTTCCGAACAGATAAATAAATTTGTCGGAACTCATGACCGCGTTGAAGCATTTGAACCAGTAAAACACCGACATAATCATGACTCCCACGGCAAAGCCGTAGCAGACGGCTTCGAGAGTTACGGGATTGTCGTTCATGAAAAACAAAATCGTTTCTCCGTTGTGGGAAAAAATCGGATTAGTCAAAGAAATGAGCAGCAGCACGGGAACGGAATATGCAAGACTTGACGCAAGCTTTCTTGCGCCGACCAGCATACCGCAGAACGAAACCGCCCCGAAAAACGAAACGGCAAGCAAAACGGGGTTGACGGTAAACATGGTTATGAATATCATCGCCGAAAAATAAATCATCGGAATGACGGGATGCATTTTTTCAAACGCCTTCATCGTAGAACCATCCGCCTCCCACGTCTCGCCCCAAATCGCAGGTGTAAACCCACTCTATCACGTCGCCGTCTTTGAGCACATACTTGCTGCACCCGTAATTGGGAAATTGTCCGTTCACCTTGTACATCCACCCCGAAAGCGGTCCGCAGGAAAATTCGTAAAGAAAATTTATGCCTCTTATGTACACGCTTCCGAATGCGTTTTCGTTGGCGCCCTGATATTCCATCTGAATTTTGTTGTGTCTGACCGCTCTGTTCAAAATATCGTAAACCGTGTCGTCTTTCCGCAAAACATATTCGGTTTGTTCAAGGATAATCCCGTCGGACGGAACGTATTTTTCAAAACGCAGGCTTTCGTCCAGGTCGTCCCAGTTGTCGAGTATTGTCCCGCATTCTATGCTTAAAAACACGGTTTCGCTTTCCGGCGTTATATCGTCAAGATGCGTAAGATAGTAGTCCTCGACAGACTGAAATTTAGTGCCTGCGCAAAGAATCGCAATGAGAAACGCCACTATTGCGACAGCCAGAAAATCCTTTTTCATTCGTCACTCTCCGGCATGGCGTTAAGCGCCTTTAATTTTTTTCTTTTGCGTATGTTAAAGAAAAGCCATACGGCGACCGACACGGCGACAGCACCGACGCAAATACCCGTCACAAGCGCCGCAAAAAGATTGTCCGCCTGAGTTTTGCTTTTGACAAGTCCCTCTATGTCCGACGCTTCGAGCTGCGCTCTGTCGTATTCGGACAAGGCAAGGTATCTGTCGTAAAGCTCGTGCACGGTCTTTCTCTTGCTCAGAGTTATCGAATCGAAGGGATAAAGCTCCTCTTTTATCGCTTTTCTCAACGCCTCTATCTCGGCGTAAATGGCGTCAATCTCGTTTTTGGCTTTTTCCAGCTTTATTGTATATTCCTGTTTTCCGTCAAAGTCAACGCTGTTGTTTATTTTGCTCCACAGCCTGAGCACCTCCGACCTATAAGCGGTGGTCAAGGTTTCGGGCAAACCTACGAGCGCCTCTATATCGGACGGGGAGAAATACTCGGTGGGCACGGTTACTCCCGCGTCGCCGCTGTTGTATTGCAGCTCTTCCTTTTCAAAAGGTATGTCAGCCGCGACAAGCAACACGGACAGGTCTTTGTAGTTTGAAACATAGCTGCGCTCCTCGACGGGTATTTCAAGGTAGGCGTCGTAAACCTCTTTAAGTTCGACGACAGAAGCGTCGGGAGTAAGCCCGCTTATTTTAAGCTCGACGTCCTTTATCAAAAGGCGCAGCTTTTCGCTCTGCTCCTCGCGGAAGTCGTAAAGTCTCCTTTTCCCCTCGAGAAACCTCACAAGCGCGGTCAAACCGTAAAGCGTCTGTTCGCTCGCCATTGTGTTGGGCATACCCGCAACCGCCGTCGGATTGTCCTCGTCGTTTACGTAAGAATGCGTAAACCCTCCCGACGACGTCCGATATTTCATTATTCCGTCCAAAAGCGTGTTGGGCAATCCGTCGTCCCCCGTTTTGACGAATCTTTCGTCCGTCAAAGGGTTTATTCCGAGAGAAGTAAGAGCGACGAGCACCTGAACGGTGCTTTCGCAATTGGGCATCCCCCAGCTGAAATAATCGCCGTCCTGCCTCTGCGTGCGGGACAGAAGCGCAACCGCTTTGTCGCACGCCTCCCTCACCTTCATGACGACGGGAAGCTCGGAAATATTCTCGTTTAAGTAGGTATATTCTTTTTCGCTGTTGTAATAAGGCGCAAAACATTGAAGCGTCATCGCCGTAATATCGGGGTCGGAAACGCTGCCGGTCAGCGCCCAGCCGCCGTCCGCAAGCTGCAATCCGAGTATCTGAACGATAATGTCGTCGCGCGAATAATAAGCTCCCTCCGGTATTTCGTAATACATGCTGTCCAGCGTTATCAGTCCCCAGATAAGACCGTTTATGCCCTGTCTTCCAAGGCTCCCCTTTCCGTTTTCGTCCACACGAGCGTAAGTCCCGTCGGCAATCAGGTCTATATCGCCTCTGCCGTCGCCGTCGCGGTCCTCTCCGAAAGCGCGCGGATTGCCTCCCGAAGCAAGCACGGCGAGAGAAATTCTGTGCCATTCGGTAGCTTTCGCCCTGTCCAGCTTGTCTGGACCGTCATACCTTTTTTGCACGTTGTCGCTGAGAACGGCAAGATATCCCGCCTGATTGTCCTCCACTCCCAGTCTTCCCAGCCCTATCGGAAACCAGTCGCCGGGAGTCGTGCCCGCCTGTTCCAGAAACGCGTCGTTGAAAAGAAATCCGTCTTTTTCCGCGCCGACGTCGTTTTTTTTCCACTCTATGATGCCGTAAGCCGTCTCACGTATACTGTCCGCCGAAATTTTCTCCGTCTCAACCGACGCAAGACAAAGGGCAGGGACGCCCAAAGGCGTTCCTGCCGAAACAAAAATCGATAAAATCACCAACAATGCGAAAACAAATTTTTTCATGACAAATTCAAACCGTAAGCGGCAATCAGCTCATTGTATACTCTGTCCACAAGCTCCTGCGAAGCGTCCCAGACGGAAATTTCCTCAACCGCTTTTGCGTACGCTTCTTCGCCCGAACCGTAAAATTCATTTTCTCTTATCAGAGCGAGCAGCTTGTTCACCCGTGCGTAATCCGCAAACTCGGCAAAGTCCGAGCCGGAGCCGCCCGTAGAGTCTCCGCCGCCCACGTCGCGCCCCAGCGCAAGCGTAAAGCATACGCGCACCACGTCGCCGTCCTGCGGAAAATAATCGGCAAAGCCGTAGTTGGGAAAGGAGCCGTTGACGCTGTACATCCAACCCGAGCCGCTTGTGTAATCGAATTCTCCGAGACTGTACCTGCCGTCGTCGTCTTTTTGCAGAGTATAAGAAAAAACTTCCAGACGCTCCGCAAGTCCGTCGGCGATTCTGTTTCCGTCCAGGTCAAGTCCCTTTATCGACGCCAGATAAAAGCCCGAATCAAGCTCGCCCGTATATCGGTATTCAAGCCCGTAAGCGCTCAGCAGACGCGTCAGCGTCACGGAAAAGGGTTCGCCGTCGAAAACCGTGAGCAGCATGGGTTCGATAAAATATCCGCAGCCTACGGTAAAGCCTTCGAGCGAAAAGACGACCTCTCCTATTTCGCCGTCGGCGCCCGCGCCGACATAGGTCATTCTGAACGTCTGCACGGTCTGCCTGCCGAAAGCCTCCGCAACGACGCGGAACAAAAACGCTTTTCCCTTGCAGCCCTCAAAAACGCCAGCCTCGAAATTTATACGATAGCTTGTCTTTTCGGAATCCGACCACACCTTCTTCAAATCGGATTGTCCCAACGCTACGAAGTCGTCCCGCCCGTCGTCGGCGTCCATATCCGCGAAAAACGACAGAGAGTTGTCGGGCAGCTTTGCTCCCAAAGCGTCCTCCGCCGTCACCTCGAAGGTAAAAACGCTGCCCTTGTATTCCTTGCCTTCCTCCAACGAAAGCCTTTCAAAGCGCGGAGGCGCGTCGGAATACCGCACCGAAAACAGCTCGGTTTTTTGCATGGAGCCGCTGCGCGCGGTTACGCGCACCTCGTACTCCCCCGCCTGCGGCATAACGAGAAGATAATTCCCGTCATTTGGAGAAAGAACATCTCCGTTGACCGTCACCTCCGTTTCGCAGGCAACCTTGCCGTAAGTCGTTCTCACCGCAAAGCTCAATGTGTCCGACGCCGTGTCCTGAGAGACAAGCGTCGTATTCACCTTGAATCCCTCGTAAAAAACCGTCTCCGTCAAGGTTGACGCGGCGTCGCCGCTCCTTGCGCTCAGAACAAACTCGTGCTGCTTGTTTTCGGTAAGCTTAAACTCGTATTTTCCGTCTGAAACGGGACTGATAAGCTTTCCGTCGGCCGTCACCGTCAGCGCACAGCTCTCGTCGTTGCAATAGGCGGCGGCGGAAAAATAAAGCACGTCGTCACGTATCACGCGCTCGGACAAATCCGTACGCACAACAAAATCCGCCCTGTAAACAATGTTGTAGCTGCGCGTCTCCTTTTTGGAGCCCTTTTTCGCGGTGAGCAGCACGGCATTGTCACCCTCGTTCAGATATACGGTAAATCTTGTCCCGTCGCTCTTTGCCGTTATTCCGTTGCAGCGCACTTCTATCTCGCATCCGACTCCGCCGCAGGTGGCAGTGGCTCCGAAGGAGTACTGCGGAGCGCTTACAACCAGTCCGTCGACAATATCGGTTGCAAAGACAAAGGCGCTCCCGCATGCGGCGGCAATACACAGCACGGCGGCAAGAACAACGGCAATGGACAGGATTTTAATTGCTTTTTTCATGCTCAGGCAACGTCGACGTTTTTGAACTCGACTCTTGCTATTTCGTTCCCGTTTTCGTCCGAAAGCGTCGCGACAAAGGTAAACGCGTCGAAAATCATCATGTACTTGCTGCTTATATCGCTATAAGACACCTTGACCGTTATCACTCCGTTTTCTTCGGAAACAACGGTAAAAGGAACGGTGTACTCAGTTCCCCAGGACGCAACCATTTTCAAGGTCAGCCTGTCGGAAGAAATAGGCGCTCCAGACGAATCCTTCGCCGTAATCGTAAGAGTAATATCGCCGCTTATTTTGTCCCCGTCGGCAATACCGGCGACGGAAAACTGCGGCGGCGCGATATAAATCATTTCATACTCCTCGCGCAGAGTTTCGTCCTGAGACACGCTGAACGAAACAGCCAGCTTGAAATTGTCCTCCACCTCGTACCACATCGTCAAAAGATTGTCAAAGTCAAGCGCTATTTCCGCAACGGTGTCATTTGCGGAATAAGTAACGGTATAATTGAAGCCCTCGCTGAGAGTAGTAAAGTTAGGCGCAGACATTCCGCAGTCAACCGCTATTGAAAGCCTGTCCTTGACCGAAACCGCGTTGCCGTCCGCATCCTTTACCGTGACGGTAAAGGTCGAGCCGTCCGTTTCTCTGTTAAGCCCGTCTTTTTTGAGAGAGCTTTCTATTTGCAGCTGCTCGGTTTTTTCCACCGCAAAGCTCCACGATTTTTCGGCGTTGTTCTTTTCGACGCAAACCGCCGTTACAACTATTTCGTTTTCGCCGAGCGCTAGGCTTACCGAACAGTTTTTGCCGTCAACCGTGCCGTTTGTCTGCGCGGTATTGTTGTAAACGGAAATCTGACAGTCATATTCGCCGTAATTTACGCTCGCCGTAAATTCCAGCGTCGTCTTTGCGGTTGTCATTTCGTCGGCAATGCCGACGAAAGTTTCCTCGAAGAAGTAATACTTTTCGCCGTAAGAAACGGTCGCCGAGCCGTTCCAGCCGCGCCCTAGCTCGCAGAGAGTTCCGTCCTGATAATAACCCCGTTCGTCGAAAGAAACGGCAACGGTCGCCTGCTCGGCTATGCCGGCGAAAGCGTTGAAGCCGATAAAGGACAAACTGCAAGCTTCGAGATTGACCGATTCAAGAAGAACGGCGTTTTCAAAAGCTCTGCCCCAGATTCTTTGGAGCGAAGCAGGGGCGGTGTATTCCTTAACGCCGCACGCCGCGGGAAAATTGATTAGCTGCGTTTTGTCCGCAGTATACATAATGCCGCCGTCCGAGGTAAAATAAGGGTTTAGCCCGTCGATTTCGATGCTCTCCAAAGCGTCGCAGTCGCCGAACATATCGGCATTTTCGCTTTCAAGATAGGTGCTGTAACCGCCTATGTATCTTAGCGAATAGGGCAAGGACACTTTTTTTAGCGACGAACACAGCTTGAACGCGTCCCTCTCGATGCTTTGAAGCGACTCGCACTCGGAAAGGTCGATTTCCGTCAGTTGAGTTTGATACTCGAAGCATTTCTGCCCGATAAATTCCAAAGATACGCAGCCCGAAAAGTCAACCGTTTTGAGTTTTGTATCCATTGCGGGATACCTGCCGACAAAAGCAGAGCTTGAAACGGTGGTGAGCTTGCTCAGACCTTTTAAAGAAACAAATTCAAGCTCGCCGCAGTTTGAAAAGGCAGAGCTGCCTATTGTTTCCAATTCGACGGCGCCGTCAAGATAAACCTTTTTTACGTCGGAATAAGAAAAAGCATAGGCGCCTATTTCCGTGATTTTGTTGCCCTCCGCGTCCGTCGCGGGCAATACGACTATGTCGCCGTCAAAGCCGTCGGCAAGACCGCTCAACTTCACCTTTCCCTCTTCCTCCGTCTGCGAAAATTCAAACATTTCCGCAGGAGTGAAATTCATCTCGTACCGAGCGGTAAAGGTAAGCGGCTGCGTAACTGCCACGTTTGCGTCCGCCGCATAATCCGTCGAGCCGCTTTTCCACCCGACAAAGCTATACAGGTCCGAATCCGACGGCTCCGCGACGTAATCCGAAAGCGCCAGCGTATAACCGTGCTCCGCCTTCAAACTGTCCGCGCCCGTCATTTTGCCTTCTCCCGCGTCGAAAACGACGTCGTAGCTTTTTAAGGTATAATGCGCGACAAGCGTGATGTCCCCTTTGATTATTATCGAGTCGGAGGCGGAGTATTCGACGGAGCCGGCGCTCCACCCCTTGAAATCATACCCCTCCTTTTGCGGAGCATAATTTTCGAGTTGCAGCACGCTGTCCTCCTCGACTTCAAGCCCCGCGCTCAAATCGCGCCCCTCCACAACGCCGCCGTCAAGCTCGAACGTGACGCTGTAAACCTTAGGCTCGCCGTCGCAGGCGGCAAAAACCATAAGCGCCGCGACAAGGCACAAAACAATCAGCAAAATTTTTTTCTTCATGAGTTCATCTCCTTTTATCATTTTTTCCGCCTGTCGGCGGACGTTTGCGGAACGCAGGCAATACGAACGGGGACGGTATTTAAACCGCTGCAAAAAAAATCTCCCGATTGTCCCGGGAGAGTCTGCATACACGACAAAAGGAAACATGAAAAATGCTCCTTGATGCTGTGGCTGACATCCTTCTTTCGCCCAAGAATGTATTACCTTTTGGCAATAAGGCAGGTCTCCCGACTTATGGCGACTGTGCGCCAAATACGGTAATGGCTGTTGCGACGGATTCTCACCGCTCTTCCCGCTGTTGACCGCTTGACAAGCGTCGTTGCTTGACTTCGGAACCAAATTGCTTATTCAATTGAGAGTATTGTAGCACAGTTTTTCAAAACAGTACAGCGTTTTGAATAAAAATTTTTCCGAACATACGCGCGCGTCGAGAAAGCGTCCGCGTCTTTTTCAAGTACGCTCCGACGTAGAATCGAAAGGACGTTAACGCGTTTACAAAACAAAAGCGCCGCAAAAGCAGCGCTTTGACACTCTGTAAAAAATTTTGCGGTGCGCTTACACTGCCGCGTACTCCACTTCAAGCAGGGAAAGCGCTTTGTTCAGTTTCAATCGGTTGCACACTATTCTTTCGTCCACAATCAGCCAATTGCCCCTTTCTCCGTTGTGTGCGGGCTGAGCCAAAAGCAGACTCAGATATATCAGCAGTCTGTCCGTATTTTCTATGCCGGCAAGCTCTATCGCATTCTGTTCGGAATCGGAAAAAACAAGCTCGTTTTCAAAGCTTACGCCAAGACGCCCCTCCGACATGATTTTCAACAGCGAATCCGCATACGCAACCACGCTTTTGACCTTGTCGTAAATGATTGCCGAAGCAACCTTAGTTTCGTTGAACGCCTCCGTCAGACCGCCGAGTATTTCCGCCTCGTTGGCAGCCTGCGCCAGACTGACTTTCAGCGCGCCCGTATTGACGAACACATTTAGCTCGTAGTCCAGCTTTTCTTCAAGCTCCGCCGCTTTGGCGTCGAGATTGGCAAGCCGTCTTTCGAGATGCGCCGCCCTTTCCGCCGCGCGGGGAATCTCTTTTTCTCGGGGCAGAAGCTCAAGCGCGCGCTTTTCAGTATCCGTCCTTTCGGTGAGTTTTTCAAACAGATAATCGAAATTTTTTACGCCTCTGCGCGTCGCCTCTATATCCTCGTCGGAAAGGTCGGCTATCGCGCGTATCCACTCCTCGTTTCTGTCGGAGCTTTTGAGCATTTCCGACAGAGAACGCCTGCTTTCTTCCAGAGCCTTTTCCTTCACGTCGCAATCTATTTCGAGACAGCGCAGCTCTACGCGCTTGTCGAACACCTGACGGCTGAGATTTTCCTTGCTGTCGAAAAGCATATTGCGCTCGCTCTCCACCTCCTCCAGCTCTCCCTCAAGCTCGGCAAGCCTTTCCTCTGTTTCGCCGCCGGCAAATTCCTCCGCCTTTTCGCCCGCAGCCACGATTTCTCTTTCGTTGGCGCGTATTTTTTGCAGCGTCTCTATGATAAGCTCCTGAATCCTCAGACGCTTGTTGTCAAGCTGGTCTATGGTGTCGAGAATTGTTTTGTGCTGTTTGTAGGACAGCGACAGCCTGTCTCCTATGTCCGCAAGCTCGTGCTTGATTTGCTCGTTGGTCTGCATAATCACTTCCAGCCCGCCCTCGTCGGAAACGCTCCTGCGGTTGTCCGAAAGATAATTTAGGCGGGTCGTAAGCTCGGTCAGTCTGCCTTTCTTCTGTTCCAAATCGCGCTTCAAGGCTCTCAGCTCGGTCTCGTTTTTTACCACGTCCTCCTGAATACCCAGCAGATATCTCGTCGCGCCGTTTGTTTCCAGAGATTTCAGATATTGCTGTGTGGACTCCGCCTGATTCTGCGCCACAAGCTCCAAATATTTTCTGTTTATATTGCTTTTTTCCTGCCGCAGGGACTCTATTTCGGCGTTGTTTACGGCTATATGCCGCGAAATTTCCCCCATCGCGCCTTTGAGCATAGCCGACGCGCGCATTGCCTCCTGCCTGTCCATAGTCCTGTTTGCCAGGTCGCTTTTGAGCCGCTCTATTTCAGGGTCGTCAAGCTGCGCGGGCAGCGCGGACATGACGGAAATATTGTCCGGCTCCTCTCGTCCCGCCAGCAACACCTGCCGCTTGAACTCCTCCTCCTTGGCAAACTGCTTTCTCACAAGAACGGTGGAAATGGACTCGCTCGATTGTTCAAGCCGCATTTCCTGAAAGCCGTTGTCCTCCAAGGCACGGCGGAAATTGTTGAGTTTTTCTTTAAGAGAGTCGTTTATAAGCGTCAGCTTGTCTATTTTCGCGTCGATAACGCTTACTATCGCGTCCTTTGCCTTCAACGGCGCTACCGTGCTGTCAAGCGCCATAAGGCTGTTCAGCTGCTTGGTCTGTCCCGAAATGGTCAGCTCCTTGTCCGCTATGTCGCTTTCCCTCGCCGCAATTTCGGTTTGAAGTCTGTCCGTCTGCGCGCGGATTTCGGTAATCTTGACCTCGGCGCGCACGTTTTCCATCAGTTCCCCTATGCTCTGCTCGGGAATATTGAAAGACTCCATACTCTGTCTTATTTCGGCTATCGACTGCTCCACGTCGGCAAGATTGTTTTTGAGGTTTACCTTTTTGGTTTCCAGCCTGTCAAGCTGCACGTTGAGCTTGCCCATGCTTTCGGTAAGCTCGTTGTTGCGCCTTTTCAGCTCCTCCGCCTTTTTCTGTTCGTCAATGGCGATTTCCATACGGGACTTTTTGGCGATAAGGGAATCCGCCTGCGCCTGCTTGGACACAAGCTGCTCCGTTATCGAAGCAAATTCGCCGTCCTGCCAATCTATTTCGCCTTTTAACGCTTGCCTTTTTTCTTTGAGAGCTTCAAGCGCCTGCTTCTCCGCGTCCAGACGGCGCATTCTTGCGACAAGCTCACAAGCCTCGTCGTATGCCGCAAGCTGTCCCCTTTTCAAATCTATGTAGTCCTTGTTTTCAAGCAGCTTTTCAAGCTTGGCGCTGTCGGAGGCGTATTCGGCGGCAAGAGCTCCCGCCGCTTTTTGACCGAACATATTGCGTTTAAGCTTTTCAAGCTCGGACGCCCTTTCCTCCCGCTCGGCAAGGTTTGCCTTGACGGCGGCGAACAGCTTTTCTATATTTTCCTTTGCGGAAAAGGGAATGTCCGCGTCAGCCATGCGCCTTGCGCGTTCCAAAGCCTGCCCGTGGCGTTCCTTCAAACCCGCAAAAACCTTTTCCCCCTCGTCGGCCGCCCTCAAAAGCCCGTCAAGGTCGGCAAAGCTCCTTGCGGAACCCTTTTTTACAAATTCCTTAAATCCGTCGGCGGAGGCAAAGCAATTTTGCGCAAGCTCCCGCAAGTCGCAGCCTGCAAGCCTGAAAAGCTCCTCGTTGACGCGCTTTTCGCGCGCTACGACCTCCGTCTTGCCGTCGCAGTCTTTTTCTTTCAGCGCGCGGCGGGTGACGCCCTCGGCGTTTGTAGTCGCGCTCAAAACGTACCGTTTGCCTTTAAGCTCAAACTCCACCCACACGTCCTTAGCCGTTTCGTTCTCATCGCCCAACGCTCTGAGCAAACCGTCGTAAAGCTCGTTGGAGCCTTTTTTGAGTATATCGCGCGACGAAGCCGCGCGTTGAAAATCGAACACGCTTTTTTCCTTTTGACCTCTTGGCGCAAGGGCGATACCGTATATTTTCATGCTTTCCTCCGAGGGGAACACAAACTGCGTTCTGAATTTATTATAATTTTATTGCTGAACTGTTTGAATTTTTACAAATGTGTGCTAAAATCTTCTTTACGGAAAAAAAGCTCCGCTTAAAGCAACGTTTTTCTTTTGTTTATTATACCACAGCTGAAAAATAAATCAAGCGGAATTTTCCATTTGACTATTAAGAGGTAATTGCTTATGCCCTTGTGCAGCGCTTCCGCCGAGCTTGTCAACTCCGGCTACACCGTTGTGGACAACGCCTTCATCGCCGAATATATGCCGCAAAGTCCTTCGGGCTGCGCGGAAATTTATCTTTTCGGACTTTATCTGTGTTCGCAGCCCAACAAGCAACACAACACTATGGAGGTCATGTGCCGCGCGTTGGGGCTAAAGGAGGAGGACGTCATAAACGGCTTCGCCTATTGGGAAGAAATGGGACTTGTGCACGTCGTGCAAAAGGAACCGATAGAGGTCGTTTACCTTTCGCAGAAAACCTCCCACGCGCTGCTGAAAAAAATCAAGGCGGGAAAATACTCCTCCTTCAACAAGCAGATTCAGGACGTAATTTCCGGTCGCATGATAACGGTGCAGGAATACAACGAGTATTATATGTTTCTCGAAACCGCCTTTTTCCAACCCGAAGCGTTGGTGGCGGTGGCAAAGCACTGCGCCGAGCTTAAAGGAAACGACATAGGCTACAATTATATTCTTACGGTTGCGCGCAATCTTGCGACGGCGGGCTACACCTCCGCAGCCGCCGTCGAGGAAAAGCTCGCCAACCACCCCAAATTCAACGAGGAACTGTCCCTTGTTTTCAAGGCGATGGGTTTAAGGCGCAAAATCGAATTCGAGGACAGACGCGCCTATGAAAAATGGACAAGCGATTTCGGCTTTTCTCCCGACATAGTTCTCAAAATTGCAAAACGCTTCAAAAAAGGCGAAATACGCAAGCTGGACGCCGCCCTGTCGCAATATTTCAAGCTCAATCTTCTGTCCGAGAGAGAAATAGAAAGCTTTGAAAGCTCCAAGCAGGAGCTTTTGGAGCTTACGCGGGAAATAAACCGCATAATAGGATACTACCATCCCTCTTTGGAGCTTGTCGCGGAGGAATACGTGACGCCCTGGACGCAAAAGGGCTACGACGGCGAGACCTTGAAGCTCATCGCAAGATATTGCTTCCGTCGGCGCATACAGACTTTGGAGGGCATGAACTACACGGTAGACAAGTTTTTCAAACTCGGGCTTTTGGACGCCGACGCGATAAATCAATACATAGAACGTCTATTGCGCTACGACGAAAACATAAGAAAGCTTCTCGACAACATGGGAGTGCTGCGCACGGTTACGGCTGCGGACAGAAAGAATTACGCGCTGTGGATTGAGGATTGGCAGATGTCTCCGGAAACTGTCGAATATGCCTCCACCCTCTGCTCGGGCGCGCTGAATCCCATGTCTTATCTAAACAAAATTCTTTCCGATTTCAAGCAGAGGGGCGCCACCACGCCTGAAAAGGCCAAAGCCTTATCCCTTTCCCCAAAAACGCAAATGCAGGAAAAAAAGGCGCGCCCGACGGGCACCGAAAGGAATTATACGGCGGAGCAGCTCGCAGCGCTGTTCGACAATCTCGACGAAATAAAAATTTGAAAATATGGACAAAATTCGGCTTGACAAAACAATAAAAGATATGCTTGCGCAAAGACGGCAGAAAGCGGAGCTTGACGCATTGAGCTACCGCGATTTTGTCATGAGCAACGCCGACTACGCCGCGCTGGACAGGCTTTTGAGGGAAAAAGAACTCGAAGAAATGAAGCTGAGCTTTTCGGGCAAAAGCGCCCCTCCCTCTTTAAAAGCCGAGCTAAAACGACTGCGCGGGCAAAAAAGCGCGCTTGAAAAAGAGCTTGGAATAAACGCGGAGAGACTTCTTCCCCGATATTTCTGCTCCAAATGCTCGGATACGGGAAGATACGAAGGAAAAATCTGCGAATGCGCAATCAGGCTCAGGGAGGAGCTGCTTTACTCGGACAGTTCCTTTGTGTGCAAAGGGCAGCAATTTTCCCTTTCGACCGAGACCGATGAGGAAAACAACAAAGCCATCGAAATCTGCCGCAGGTTTGCCGATGCTTACCCCTCGACGCAAATCTTGAACATAATTATTTTCGGCGCGGTGGCAACGGGAAAGACCTTTCTTGCGGGCAGTATCTGCAACCGCCTCGCAGAGCGCGGCTTGTCCTTTTGTGCGCTCACCGCATTCGGGCTTGCGAGAGAATTTCTGAACGAACACACATCCCCCGCCGCGCAGAGAACGGGTTTGTCGGAGCTGACGGACGCGCCTCTGCTTGTCATAGACGATTTGGGCAGCGAGCCCTTTTACAACAACGTTTCGCGAGAATATCTTTTTGCGCTGCTCGACGAGCGCGCGGTCGGGAAAAGAGGTACCATCGTCACCACCAATCTTTCGCTTGCCGAGCTGTGCGAAAGATACGGCGAAAGAGTCTTTTCGAGGCTGGCGGACAAATCCAAAGGAATCTTTATCAATCTGAAAGGCTCGGACAAAAGACTCAACAACAAACAAGGCGGTCGGCAATGAAAAATTTTATCGATATCACCCACAAAAACCTTGCAGTAAAGCTTGCGGAAACGCGCGAGGAAATAGAAAAAGCGCGCGTTCTGCGATTCGACGAGCTGATAAACAAAAGCAATCCGGACATACCTTATTCCCAATGCTTTGACGACAGCGACTTTATTTACGACCACCTTATCGTAACCGACAGGGACAACGGTTCGGTAGTGGGCACCTACCGTTTGGGCAGGCGCGAGCAGCTTGAAAAAATAGGAGATTTTTACACCAACGTCAAATTCAACGTGGACAGCCTTATGGCTGCCGAGGGCGAGGTGCTCGAGCTGAGCCGCATGGCGATTAGGGAAAGCTACCGCGACGGCTCGGTCATCAAACTGCTGTGGAAGGGACTGTTCGCCTACTGTGCGAGGTTTGACGTGAAATGGCTTTTCGGCATCATATCCCTGCCGACAACGGAGCCTGACGACGCGCTTAATTTTTTGTCGTACATAAACAACGGCTTGCTGACGGAAGAATTCGATTTGTTCGCAAGAGAGCCGGTAGTAAGGACAAAGCTGCTGTCTGCCGACGAAATCGACGTATTCAAGGCAAAAAAAGAAATGCACCCCATACTCAAAGCGTACCTGTCGATGGGCTGCAAATTTGCGCGCGGCGCGCACTACGACCTGGGCTTTTTGAAGAGCATAGACGTAATGATTGTCATAGACTTCAAAAAAGTCAATCCGAAATATATAGAACTTGTCACCCGAATGTGACCGAAGGCAGAATATGAAACAGCGCACACCTCCCGACAGACAACCGGCAATTTTGCCGCGCCCCTTTGCGTTGAACTTTTTCAGAAACGCAATCAGATTTTTTTATATCAACCCTCGCGTAAAAAGAAAGCTTGACTGCGACAGGAAAAAACTTCCGCCGCAGTTCGTTCTTTTGTGCAACCACCCTTCAGGGCTGGACAACCTCTACGCGGTGGATTGGCTGCTGCCCGAGCACAAGCTGAATTTTATTTCCAACCGCTATTATTTTTTCAAAACGGCGCTCGGCAGAATGCTCAGAAAGGTGGGCTGCATACCCAAGAGCCTTTTTACGGGCGATATAGAATCGGTCAAAAACTGTCTGCGCATAGCAAAAGCGGGCGGGAACATAGGTATCATGGCGGACGTAAGGCTGTCGATGTACGGACAGACGGAGGATGTGCCCGACACCACCGCAAGATTTTTAAAAAAGCTTGGACTGCCCGTTGTGGTCATGCACTTTGACGGCAGCTATATGACCAAACCCAAATGGGCAAAGGACATACGCAAGGGTATGATTCTTGCAAAATGCTACGAGCTTTTCGACAGCGCTTCACTTGCCGCCGCCACCGACGAAGAAGTGACCTCGAAGATGAGAGAAGCCCTTTACTACGACGACTTCGAGTGGATAAAAAAGCACCCCGAAATCACCTTCAAATCCAAAAAAATTGCGGAGGGGTTGGAAAACATACTTTACAAATGTCCGCACTGCGGCAAAGAATTTTGTTTAAAGAGCAAAAAGGACAGATTTTTCTGCACCTCGTGCGGATACGAGGTAAGGCTTAATCCGCGCTACGCTTTCCTGCCGCAGAGAGGCTTTCCTCTTTATTTTGAAAACCTCAGAGATTGGTTCAAGGCGCAGAAAGCGGAAATCGCCCTTGCAATAACCGATTCCGATTTTTGCCTATCCTCTCCCGTTCTGCTAAAAAAGCGCAGCAAGGACGGCAAAACATTTTTGCGCGAGGCGGGACGCGGCACGTGCACGCTTTCTCACGGAGGGCTTGTCTACGAGGGAAGCGCGGACGGCGAAAACCTTCGGTTGGAATTCAAGCCGTCGGAGCTTTACGCGCTCAGCTACTTGACGGGCAAGGGCTTTCAGCATTTTTCGGGTACGGATTATTTTTGTTTCATGCCCGACGAGCCGCTGCTTTCAATCAAATTTTACATAGCCGCCGAGCTGTTGGGCAAAATGCACGGCGCAAAGGGCTGACGGGAAACTCCCCGACGTTCCGCCAAACCCGTCGCGGGCGCAATTTAATTCCTCAAAAAGACAAAACAAAAAGACGGCTTTTAGCCGTCTTTTTTCAGCTGTTGAACTCCTGCTCCGGCACGGAAAGCTTTATCGGTCTTTCCTTCGCCACGAAAATCACGCCCAAGGTACCCGGACCGCAGTGTGAAGCGATGACGGGTCCCACAATCTGCCGCTTGACCTCGGCTTCGGGACGCCCCTCTTTGATAAGTCGGGCAAGCAAATCGCCGTCCTCCCCGCAATCGGCGTCAACCACATAGACCTCGTATTTGTCAAGCTCCACTCCGTCCTCCACGACGCGGCGGGCAAGGTTTCTGATTGTTCTTTTGCGGCCGCGCACCTTGTAGACGACGGAAAGTCCTCCCTCCTCGTTGAAGGTCAAAACGGGCTTTATGCCGAGAATAGTCCCGAAAATACCGCTTGTCAGACTGAGTCTGCCACCCTTGTGCAGATACATCAGGTCGTCGCAGGCAAAATATGTGGCAACCCGATTGGTAAACTCGTTGAGAAACTTAAACAGCTCCCCGTCGCTAGCGCCCGTGCGCCACAGCTCGGCGGCGTATTTGACTTGAAGTCCCGCGCCGAGAGAAATTTCCTTGGTGTTGAAAACGGTAAATTTTCTGTCGGGAAACTCCTCTTTGAGCTTTTTTACCGCCGCGTCGAGACTCTGAAAGGTTCCCGACAGGGCGTGCGAAAAGGTAATGTAAAAAATATCCTCGCCCTTTTCAAAATAAGGGCGGAAAATCTCGTCGTACATTTCGGGATTGAGGGCGGAAGTGATACATTTCGCGCCGTTTCTGACGGATTTGTACCATAAATCAAAATCGGTATTTTTCCCCAAATCGTAAAAATACTCCGTGTCCTCGAGAGTATACGGCATACTGATAAATTTCAGTCCCAGCCTTTCCACCTCGTCGAACCACAGCTCGCAGTTGGAATCGCAAAACAACACACTCATGTTTATGACCTCCGAATATATTCCCCTGATTTTATATTATAAGTTGAAACGGCTTAAATGTCCAATAAATTGAAGAAAAATTTATGCCGATTTTGTCCGAAACAACCGAATCGGACGAAAACCGTCCGCGCGTGCGGCCGCCTCTCCGCCGCATAAACCAAAAAACGAACTGAACTTTCAATCCCGAAAGACGGCGGCGCACCGAAAAATTTCGCACCGCTTGGGCTACACACGGCAAAAGAACGCAAAAAGGCGGAGTCCGTGCTCCGCCCCTCAATTAAACGTCGATTTTTCTTTTTTTAAGCAGATTGTGACAGAACTCCGCCGCCGTCTTGGGATGACCGCAATATTCGGCGTAAATGTCCAGCACCTTGTCGTAGCACTCTATGAGGGTTTCCAGCTTTTCCTCGGGCACGTTTCCCACAAGCTTGAAAAAGTTGCGCCTGATAGCGTCGTTGTTGTCCTCTGTCAGACGTATGCCCTTTTCGGTAGGCTTAACGCGGACAATTCGGCGGTTGACCTGATCGTTCCACCGCGTGGCGAAGCCAAACTTGACAAGCGTGTCCACCGCCCTCGTGGCGCGGCTTGCGGTAAAGCCGCAGGCATAAGCAAGCTCGCTCATTGCGCTTTCGCCTATGTCGTGCAGCACTGACATAGTGCTCCATTCGGTGGAATTGAGCTTTGCCTTGACGTAAGGCAGCTCCTCTCCCGTCTGATTGGTGTTGAAAATCTGCATTTTGTTGAATCGGGTAAGGCTTGAATTGAGCGCCAAAACCTGCTCCGCAAGTTGATTTCTGTCTGCCATAATCTCTCCTTTGTATAAGGAAAATTATACCACTCAACATTTTTGATGTCAACCGCTCCGCCGCAAAAACCTGTTAAACATTAAAATTTTCGCAACAAAAATAACCGAGAGCCGTCCCCTGCGGACAGCCCGCGCGCCCAAAAACCCGCTTACTTAAAAACGGCAGCTATCACGTCCGCGCATTTGTTAAGTCCCAGCTCGCCGCTGTCAAGGCACAGGTGATAGTGCTGCGACCTGCCCCACTCCATATCGGTGTAAAAGCGATAATACGCCTTGCGCCGCTTGTCCTTGTCGGCAAGCCGCTTTTCGGGAGACTCGTCGGTTTCGCCGTACACCTTGACAATGCGCTCGGCGCGCTTTTGCATATCCGCGTGAATAAAGACTCTCAGACAGTCGTTTCTGTCTTGAAGTATGTAGTCGGCGCATCTGCCCACAATAACGCAGCTTTCCTTTTCCGCAAGGTCAAGGATGATTTTCCGCTGCACCGTCCACAGATAGTCCTGCGTAGACATACCCGAGTAGGAACGGCTTGCGGCAAACGCGTTGGCAAACCAATTGGAATGCGCGGCGTACTCGCCCTTGTCGGCGATGTAATCGCGGGCAAGCCCGCTTTCCTCGGCTATTTTTTCAATCAGCTCGGAGTCGTAACACTTGATTCCGAGCTGCCGCGCGACCTCGCGCCCGATTGTCCTGCCGCCGCTGCCGAACTCGCGGCTGATTGTGATAACTCTGTACATAAACCGTAACCTCTTTGAAATATTTTAAACTTTTCCGCACGGTTTGTCAAGAAAAAGCGTATTTTAACGCCCGCAGCGCCGCTTACGGAATTTTTCGGCAAAATAAAACAATGCTTGACTTCGCGTCATAGACAAATTATAATTATATTCGACAAGGAGGAATATAATGAATACCACCGTAAAAAAATTAAAAGTCTTGAAGCTGATTATCTTAACGCTCGTTGCGGCAGGCATTTTGCTTGCGCTTACCGCTTGCGGCTCCGCCGACTCTCTCGAATTCAAGTTAATCATGGACGAATATTACGTCGTAACGGATGTAAAAGAAGATTATCCCCAAAAAATCGTCGTGCCGTCCAAATACGAAGGACTGCCCGTAAGGGAAATAGGCTCATCTGCGTTTGCGAATTGCAAAAATTTAAAAAGCGTCGTACTCCCGAACAGCATCCGATTTATAAACATAAGAGCTTTCTACAATTGCGTATTGCTTGAAGAAGTCCGATTGGGCAGCAACGTGAAAAGCATAGGTCACAGCGCATTTTCGGGCTGCGAAAAGCTTAAAAAAATAACCATTCCCGCAAAAACGGAAAAAATCGGGGATTACGTTTTTTCGGGCTGCGACAACCTCGAAACAATCACGGTAAAGAGCGGAAACAAAATTTACAGCGGGACGGGTAAATGCCTGACAGAGAAAAAAACCAAAACGCTTTTGGCGGGCGGAACAAAAAGCAAAATTCCAGACGACGGCTCCGTTGCCACAATCGGCGAAAACGCGTTTGCGGGGCGGAACATAAAAAATATCGTTGTTCCAGACGGAGTTACTTTGATAAAACAAACGGCTTTCGGCGAGTGCCGCGAACTCGAAACCTGCATTTTGCCTGACGGATGCGAGATAGAGCAAGCTCTGTTCTGTTTTTGCGACAATCTGAAATGGGTGGTTTTGCCCCAAAGCATAACGTACATCGACCTTTATTGCTTCGGCTATTGCAGCTCGCTTCAAAGTATTTTTTACAAAGGCACCGAGCAGCAATGGGAAAATGTGGAAGTCGTTGAAACGCGCGGCGAAAAAGTATATTTTTACAGCGAGGAAAAGCCCGCGCAAAACGACGGCAGCTATTGGCATTTCGACAGCGCCGGCAACCCCGTCGTTTGGTAAACAAAACATGCGGCAGTCTCAGCGTCGCTTTATCCAATCAGCCGCACTTTTTCCTTATTCCCGAAAAAACAAAGCCGTCTGTACAGACGGCTTTTTTTCCGCTGCCGAACCCGACTGCAAGACTGAGACTTTCTGTCGGCAGGCAAACAAACAACGCAAAAAAGCGTCGGCAGAAGCTGTTTAAAAATTTTTGTCGGTCAAGGCAAAGGCTCGGAAAAACCGAGCCTTTGCCTTTCAAACGGAAGCGGACAAATTCTGTCTTGAAAAATCGTCCTGCATTTTTTGCCAATCAATCCGACGCGCGGGCAAAGTCCGTCACTGACGTATTGCCCCTGCCGACAAACCGCCTGCTGAAAAATCATCAGGATATGCCGCTAACAACACCGCCGTACTCCCCTGTTTTCTCCATAAAAACGCTCAGCTCTATCGTTTCGCGCTTGTTGTTCATATACTCATACATTTCGTCTCCGAAAACCGTGACAAAGTAATAAGTCGTACCTGCTTTCATATTTGAGTAGCTCAGACCGTTGGCGGGATTGATGCTCAAAAATCTAGTCGTCGAGGGATGATAAGAAGGACCGTTGGCATTCTGCCAATAAGGTCTGTCGTTGCCGGGCACGTAAATGTAAGTCAGTCCGTTGAGCATTGCCCTTCCCCTGTCCACCGTGAACAAGGGGCAGTTAACCGTACCATCCCTTTGCTCAAGCTCCAACGAATTGAAATATCCCCAATAGGAAAAATGAGGCATATACATCCCGTCCTCGGCGGGCGTGAACTGAAAGAAAACCCTTTCATAGGTTCTAACGTCCAAAGTCCTTGTCTCGGCGGTGACGATGTAAGCGTTGTTCCAATTTCTGCCGTCCTCCAAAACCTCGTCCCCCCACCTGGCGTAGAGATTGACCACGCCGTTAGCGTCGGGGGCGCCGAAGTAAGGATAGCTTTCCACCCTTGAGCCCCAGTCGCCGTCAACGCTTCCGTCCTTGGTGTAATAGCCCTGAAGATGCTTGTTTCCCTCGCCTTTCCAAACGGTAACTGGCATATCCCACAGCACGGCGACGTTTTCAACGTCGAAAATGCTGTTGCCGCCGTCGGTGTGGAAGCTGTACGTAACCTTTTCCTGATTGTCGGTAGCTATCCTTCCCGCATAGGTGTCTCCGCAGTAATCGTAAAATACCTCGAAATACGCCTTGTAGCTGCCCGCGGGCACAATAAATTTACTCTCCAATCCGGGACCGAAATAATTCATCGTCAAGTCTATAGTCGAGATTTTGTAACCCGTCATAAATATTTGGTATATGCTGTAAATACCCTCCAGCTGATTGACGTATCGGTTTATATATTCCATTTTCGGAGGCTCGACGGAGTTGAACGTCACGGTTTTGAGGTAAAGAGCATAGTAGAACGCTCCGTTGGCAATCTCCACGAGTGTGGAGGGCAGCACAAGCTCCTCCAAGCTGCTCTGAAAAGCAAAAGCCTCGTCTCCTATGTACTGCACGCCCTCGGGTATGACAAGTTTTTTCAAGCTTGAAAACAGCTTCACCAAATTTGCGGGGTCTGCGTTTTCCGTCATTGCCTTGGGCGCTATCTGAGTCGTCACATAGTCGCCCGTATCGGGGAAAACAAGCTCCTCGTCGCCCATGCAGAAAGGTAGATTGATTAGCCTCAGCTCCCTGTCGTTCAACTTTTCGTAAATAAAGCCGTCAAAGGTGATATACTTGCCCGTATTGCCCTCGATTTTAGGGTTGTAAAGCCCGGAAAAAGGACGCTTTTCGATTGTTTCGATTGTGTCGGGGAAAAGTATTTCGTTGTAATTCATGAAGGATACTATACAACTTGTTTCCAGCGCTTTGAGATTGCTGCCGTTGGGCCACTCCAACCCTTTGAGCGACGGGGTTCTGATTGAGCCCCCGCACAGTCTTTCCAGCGTGGAGGGCAGGCTGATGTACTCCGTGCCGTCCGTCACTTCATATCCCCACACAACATTGCCGTCACCCTTTTCGCCTGTTTCGGTAAAAGCTACCTCGCCCGTGTTCAAAAAGCCGCTTGGCAGCTCCCTCACTCCCTCGGGGACGACAACGCGCTTTAATGCGTCGGAGGTGAAGCACGCCCCGAGAATCGGTTTGAAAGCCGTCACTCCGTCCGGCACGACATACTCGCTCGCGGATGACGCGGGCGTGTGAAGAATAAACGAGTCTCCCCCGTCGGGGCCCGTGCCGAGTTCTATAATCGCGTCGTTTCGCCTCTCTATGAGAGTAAGCTCGTCCCACATCAGCTCGTAGCCCCCTTTCATCTTGGCTCCGCCGAGACCGCAGGTAGACATCAGACGCCAAATGTCGTCGTCGACATACAGTCTTGCAAGATTGACGTCGGCTAGGGCTTCCGGCGCAATGTACTCCAAGCCCTCAGGCAGGGTGAAAGCAGTTACCTGCCTGAAATAGGAAAACGCTCCGCTTTCAAAACGCTTGACCTTTCCCTTGAATATAACCTGCTTTGCGCTTTCTCCGCCGATATTAGTAAGACTCTCCCTGTCTCCTTCGATTGTGAGGATTTCCACACCGCCGGGGACAATATTTGCGACAAGATTTGTCACGTGTTCGGGCAAAGTAAACTTGGCGCTATTGAGATTTATATAATGAATTGTGTCCCGAGCGGCGTTGTACATCAAGTCATTGCCGAATGTGTCCTTTTCAAAGTGAAAATACGGATTGCTTTCGTCCAAATAAATCTGCCGAAATCCTATTTGAGGATGAGTCGTGTACAAGTGTCCCCCCTCGATGTTTTTAAGGCTTGCGGGCAGATAAAATTCTACATTGTCGCTGTAAGCGTAGCCGTTTGTTTCTTTTCTTGTACATGAAGCGCCTCCAAAACCTTTCTCTTCTATCGTTTCCAGACCGAGAAAATAAATTCTGTCAAAAAGACCGCCTGAAAAGGCATAATCCCCTACTGTCTTGTAGCACTCGGGCACAAGCAGCTCGTCAAGTCTGAATTTTGTGTAGAAACTGTCAAACGCGTAACCCAAAATTTTTGTTATCGGTTTGCCGTTGTACTCGACGGGCAGCGACTTGGAGCCGGTCAAGAGAGGCTGCGACAGTGACTCGACAGTATTTTCGTACACGTAATTTTCCGCCAGTCCGTAAGTACCGTCTTCGAGCAGGGTGTATTTGAAGTAATGCTCGGGTATGACAGTGCTTTCGTCAAACACGTACTTTGCAGTAAAGGTGACGTCCTCCGTCAGAGGCGTCTCCAAGTCCGAATCCCAACCGTCGTAAAGATAAAAGTTTTCGTATTTGTGGAAAAACACGGGCACCTTGCTCTCGGGCACCGCCTCCCCTCTTTTGACCTGCACGACCTCCTGCTCGTTTTTGGACGGGTTGACAAAGGTTGCCAGCACGACGTCCTCGGCGGGCAGCTCCTTTTCGGCAAACTTGGGCCACAGCTCCAAATTTTTGGTGATTTTCGTGTCTTTAAGAAACGCCTGCGTTTTTCCCGCGTTGGTGTACCAGCCGACAAACACCTGCCCCTCGGGCGGAGTGGGGTCGGCGGTTTTGAGCGTGCCGTTGTACTCGACCTTTTCCGCAGGCAGATTCGTTTCCCTGAACGTCACGGTATAGGTCTTGATGTTGAATTTGGCGTAAACCGTCGTGTCCTTTTGTATGGGCTTGGAAAAGTCGAATTCCTTTGTCAGGGCCTCGTCCTCGTACCACCCTACAAAGTCGTAGCCGACCTTGTTGGGAGCTACGGCGGGACGGACGGCGCACTCGTCTTTAAGCACCGTCTGAGTCGCGACTTCCGCACCCGAAAAGCTCACGGTAAACTCCTTTGTCTTTCCGCACGCCATGAGCGCCAGACTCATTGCCAAAGCCAGCAGCATCGCCAAAAGCAGCTTTGTTCTTTTCATTTTTCTTTTTCCTCCGTTTTCTGTTTTTTAGCCTATTTTCAAATACTTTATCTTTGAGTAAAAACTCAACGATATTTGTATTTAATTTCAGCCTATACCAAATATACTTAAATTATTTTGTCATGTCAAGCGTTTTTGTCGAGATATGTAAAATTTCTTTCGGATTTTTTTAAACAGAGAGCTTTCTTCAAATCCAACCGAAGGCGCCTTTGACGGGCGGCGGCTGTTTTTGCGCAAGCCGTTGAAGTCCGAAATAAAAATTTTCACACGGAGCAAAGGATTTTTTGTTTTTCCGCAGTTGACAAAGTCGGCAAAAAAGCGTATTATATCAATGGAAAAGTACAGTTTAATACTTGTTAGAGGAGCGGTTCGGCAAGGTAAGCGGGCGCGCGTTTGAGACGCGGTGGCGTCGATGCGTCCCGAACAATGTGCCGCCGCCGAAAGCGCGTTTGTCCACCGCAACGCGGCTTGGAGGTCGGGGTCAGTCGTCGGCTTCTGTCATAAGTTTTTTATGATGCGCTAAGGTTTTTTTGCCTTAACGCGTTTTTTTATTTTATCCGACGGAGGAAAACGTATATGAGCAAAATTAAAGCGACAATTCGTTTGAGAATGAGCGCGCACGACGCGCATTACGGCGGCAATCTGGTGGACGGGGCGCGTATGCTGGGACTTTTCGGCGACGTTGCAACGGAGCTTCTTATCCGTCACGACGGCGACGAGGGGCTTTTCAGAGCTTACGACAGCGTGGAGTTTTTGGCGCCCGTCTTTGCGGGAGACTACATAGAAGCCGAGGGCGAAATCACGGAAACAGGAAAAACCTCCCGCAAAATGAAGTTCGAGGCGCGCAAGGTCATTGCTCCCCGCCCCGATTTAAACGACTCCGCCTGCGACGTGCTTGACAAGCCCGTCGTCGTTTGCCGGGCTTCGGGCACCTGCGTGGTGCCGCTCGACAAGCAGAGAAATGCAAACCGTTAAAGGAGGCAGAAAAAATTGGAAAAGCTGATTATCACCGCGGCAATCTGCGGCGCAGAGGTAACAAAGGAGCACAATCCCGCAGTCCCCTACACCGTCAGGGAAATCGCGCGGGAAGCCAAGTCCGCCTACGACGCGGGGGCGGCAATCATCCACCTGCACGTGAGAGAGGACGACGGCACGCCCACTCAGAGCGCGGAGCGGTTCAAGCTATGCATGGACGCAATCAGAGAGGCGTGCCCCGACGTAATAATTCAGCCGTCCACGGGCGGCGCGGTGGGCATGAGCGACGAGGAGCGCTTGCAGCCCCTCGCCCTAAACCCCGAAACGGCTACGCTGGACTGCGGCACCTGCAATTTCGGCGGGGACGACATCTTTGTCAATACGGAAAACACCATAATAAATTTCGCACGGCAGATGACGGAAAAAAACGTCAAGCCGGAGTGCGAGGTGTTTGACAAGGGCATGGTGGACATGACGTTGAGGCTTGCGGCAAAGGGCGTCATTCCACAGCCGCTGCACTTCAACTTCGTCATGGGCGTCAACGGCGGAATTGCCGCAACCCACACCAACCTGCTGTTTCTTGTCAACAGCCTGCCGCAAAACGCCACCTTCACCGTTTCGGGCACGGGACGGGCGCAGCTGCCCATGGCGGTCATGTCAATGCTGCTCGGCGGACACGTCCGAGTGGGCTTTGAGGACAACGTATATCTGTCAAAGGGCAGGCTGTTGAAAAGCAACGGCGAAATGGTGGAAAAAATCGTGCGCATTGCCAAAGAGCTGGGGCGGGATATCGCCGCGCCCGACGAGGCGCGCGAATTACTCGGCATACCTAAAAAATTTTAATCCAAACAAGGAGACGACATATATGGAAATCAAGGGAAACAAATACGGAACTCACCGCGTTATACAGCCCAAGGGCGTGCTCACGCAGGCGGCGCTGAAAATCGACAACGGCTTCGACACGGTTTACTCCAACGAAATAGTCTGCGACGTGACAAGCCTAAACATAGACTCCGCCTCTTTTACTCAGATAGAAAACGAGTGCGGCGGCGACGCGGAAAAAATCGCAAGACGCATAGAACAGATTGTCGCCGAGCGCGGCAAAATGCAAAACCCCGTCACGGGCAGCGGCGGTATGTTTATCGGCAGAGTCGCGCACATAGGCAAGGATTTGACCGACACGGGACTCAAAGTCGGAGACAAAATCGCGTCTCTCGTGTCCCTCTCCCTCACGCCGCTCAAAATCGAAAAAATACTTGCCGTTCACCCCGAAATCGACCGCGTGGACGTGGTTGCCAAAGCCGCGCTGTTTGAAAGCGGAATTTACGCAAAGCTGCCCGACGACATGCCCGAAAACCTCGCGCTTGCGGCGCTGGACGTTGCGGGCGCGCCCGCGCAGACGGCAAGGCTGGTCAAGGAGGGCGACTCGGTGCTGGTGCTCGGCGCGGCGGGCAAATCGGGCGTTCTTGTTTGCTACGAAGCCAAAAAACGCGCAGGCGCAAAGGGCAACGTGGTTGGCGTCGTCATCTGCGAGGAGGACAAAAAGAAGGTCGAAAAGCTGGGGATAGTTGACAAGGCAATTGTCGCGTCGGCTACCGAGCCCGTCGAAATCCTCGAAAAAGCCGTCGCCGCAAACGGCGGAAAAGAGTTCGACCTGTCAATAAACTGCGTCAACGTCCCCAACACGGAAATGGCGGCTATTCTGCCAGTAAAGGAAAACGGCACCGTTTACTTCTTTTCCATGGCGACAAGCTTCACAAAGTCCGCTCTCGGCGCGGAGGGCGTGGGCAAGGACGTCAATATGATTATCGGCAACGGCTACTGCAAGGGACACGCCGAGCTGACGCTCAACGAGCTGCGCGAAAGCAAAGCGCTGCGCGAGCTTTTTGAAAAAACCTACGCTTGACAAGGACGGTAAAATTATGGAAACAAAAAACAAGCTTTTCGCCGACGTTTCCGCAAAGGACTGGAACGATTGGCGCTGGCAGGTTCGCAACCGCATAGAAACGCTTGACGACCTGAAAAAATACATAAAGCTCACCCCCGAGGAGGAGGAAGGCGTCGCGCGCTGTCTCGAAAGCCTGCGCATGGCAATCACCCCCTACTACCTCTCGCTGATAGATTTGGAAAATCCGTTCGACCCCGTGCGCCTGCAAGCAGTGCCCACCGCCAAAGAGCTGCACCGCTCCGACGCCGACTTGCTCGACCCTCTGCACGAGGATACCGACAGCCCCGTGCCGGGACTTACGCACCGCTATCCCGACCGCGTGCTCATACTCGTCACCGACCAATGCTCCATGTACTGCCGCCACTGCACGCGCAGACGCTTTGCGGGACAAAAGGACTGCGAGGTGCAGACAAACAGAATAGACAAATATATCGAGTACGTTGCGGCGCACCCCGAAGTGCGCGACGTGCTGCTCTCGGGCGGCGACGCGCTGCTGCTTTCCGACGAAAAGCTCGAAAGCATAATCAGCCGCCTGCGCGCCATTCCGCACGTGGAAATTATCCGCATAGGCAGCCGCACTCCCGTCGTCATGCCCCAACGCATAACGCCCGAACTGTGCGCCATGCTGAAAAAATATCATCCCGTGTGGCTGAACACCCACTTCAACCATCCAAACGAAATCACTCCCGATTCACGTCGCGCCTGCGAAATGCTTGCTGACGCGGGTATACCTCTCGGAAACCAAAGCGTGCTGCTTGCAGGCGTCAACGACTGCGTTCACGTCATGAAACGGCTGGTTCACGAGCTGGTCAAAATAAGAGTGAGACCTTATTACATTTATCAGTGCGACCTGAGCATGGGCTTGGAGCACTTCCGCACGCCCGTTTCCAAGGGAATCGAAATCATAGAAGCTCTGCGCGGACACACAAGCGGCTTTGCGGTGCCCACCTTCGTCGTGGACGCGCCCGGCGGCGGCGGCAAAATCCCCGTCATGCCGGAGTATCTCATATCCATGTCCCCCGACAAGGTAATCCTGCGCAATTTCGAGGGCGTCATCACTACGTACAGTCAGCCCGTTCATTACGAAAACGTGTGCCGCTGCCCCGACTGCACCGCAAAAGAAAAGAAAAAACTCATAGGAGTTGCGGGGCTGGAACAAGGTCAGGCTCTCTCCCTCGAACCGACGGGACTTTTGAGAAACGACAGACACGTAAAGGAGGGCTGAATGAGAAACAAGCTCGGACTCGACAAAGACGTAATTGCAAGGGCGCGGCATTTTGCCCGCAATATTGCCGCGGACACGCAAAGCTATATCGACCTTCACACCACAGTCGCCGTTGAGCGCACCGTTTTGAGGCTGCTCGGCGTAAACGGTGTGGACGCAAACGACGTGCCGATGCCCAACGTGGTTGTGGAGCACATGACAAACAGAGGGCTGCTCGCGCACGGCGCGGCAATCGCCGTCGGCAGCGCGGTTTACGATACGGGAAAAGCTCCGCAAAAAATCGCCGAGGAAATTTCGGCGGGGACAATCGACCTGGCCAAAATCCCCCTGCTCGACGCGGAAAAAGCGCGCGTCGCGCTTGCGCCCCATGTCGTAAAATCCGTCAGAAAAATCAACGGCAACGTAAGAAAACGCAAAAAATTTCTTAAAGAATACGGAGACAAAACAGGTCCCTATCTTTACATAATAGTCGCGACGGGCAACATATACGAGGACATCGTTCAGGCGAAAGCCGCCGCCAAGCAGGGCGCGGACATCATCGCGGTGATAAGAACCACAGGGCAGAGTCTGTTGGACTACGTCCCCTACGGCGCGACGACGGAAGGCTTCGGCGGAACCTACGCCACACAGGAAAATTTCCGTCTCATGCGCGCCGCTCTGGACGAGGTGGGAGCGGAGCAAAAGCGCTACATCCGTCTGTGCAACTACTGTTCGGGGCTGTGTATGCCTGAAATAGCCGCAATGGGCGCTCTGGAAAGACTGGACGTAATGCTAAACGACGCGCTTTACGGAATTTTATTCCGCGACATAAACATGAAGCGCACCATAGTAGACCAATTCTTTTCGCGCGTCATCAACGGATATGCGGGAGTCATTATCAACACGGGCGAGGACAACTATCTGACCACCGCCGACGCCGTAAAGGAAGCGCACACCGTGCTCGCCTCGCAGTTTCTCAACGAGCAGTTTGCCGCCTTTGCAGGCATCCCCGAGGAGCAGATGGGTTTGGGGCACGCCTTTGAAATCGACCCCTCCGTCAAAAACGGCTTTTTGATGGAGCTTGCTCAGGCGCAGATGGCGCGTGAGATTTTTCCCAAAGCGCCCCTCAAATATATGCCTCCGACAAAGTACATGACGGGAAACATCTTCCGCGGGCACATACAGGACGCGCTGTTCAACATCGTTACGATAACGACAAACCAAAAGCTGCATTTGCTCGGTATGATGACGGAAGCGTTGCACACGCCTTTTATGTCAGACCGCGCGCTTGCAATAGAAAACGCTCAGTACGTTTTCAACACCATGGCGGATTTGGGAAAAGAAATCGAGTTCAAAAAAGGCGGATTTATGCAGCAACGCGCGCAAAGCGTGCTTGCCAAAACCGTTTCGCTGTTGGAAGAAATCGAGCGCAACACGCTGTTTGTCTCCCTCTCGCGCGGAGTGTTTGCGGACATAAAACGTCCGCCCGACGGCGGCAAGGGGCTTGACGGAGTCGTCGCAAAGGAAGACGACTATTTCAACCCCTTCATCGAAATTTTCCTCAAAAACAAAACGGCGGACAAGGAGGAAGCGAAATGAGCGGCGGACTTTACAATACCTCCAACAAAAAATTCGACACCACTCTCAACCTCAAAGAGCTGCGCCCCTACGGCGACACAATGAACGACGGAAAGGTTCAGATGAGCTTCACTCTGCCCGTAAAAAACGACGACAAGGGGCAGGAGGCGGCGATTCAGCTTGCCAAAAAAATGGGACTCAACGAGCCTTCGGTGGCGTGCGCCAAGACGTTGGACGAGGAATTTACCTTTTACATCGTTTACGGCGAATGCGCGTATTCCGTCGACTACACCTCCATTTCCGTGCAGACGGTGGACAACGACGTCATGAGCATGGAGGAAACGGACGAATTTATCAGAGAAAATTTCGGCCGCAAGCTTGTGGTTGTAGGCGCTTCCACGGGGACCGACGCGCACACCGTCGGTATAGACGCCATTATGAACCGCAAGGGCTTTGCAGGACACTACGGACTCGAACGCTACGATATGATAGAGGCATACAATATGGGCAGTCAGGTGCCCAACGAGGAATTTATCGCCAAAGCCAAAGAACTCAAAGCCGACATACTGCTTGTAAGTCAGACTGTCACGCAAAAGGGAATACATATCGAAAATCTAACCAATCTCGTGGAGCTTATGGAGGCGGAGCACCTGCGCGACAAGGTGGTGCTTTGCTGCGGCGGCGCAAGAATCACGCACGAGCTTGCAAAGGAGTTGGGCTACGACGCGGGCTTCGGTCCGGGCAAATATGCCGACGACGTAATTTCTTTCGCCGTGAACGAAATGCTTAAACGCGGCATGAAATAATTCAAAGGAGACAAAAAATGAAAAACAAACTCACAACGCCCGACGAATTTGCCGCCCTGATAAACGATGGCGACGAAATCATGTACGGCGGCTTTCTCGGAGTGGGCACCCCCGACTCCATTGTGGACGCAATTATCAGAAAGGGAGTCAAGGACCTGACGGTCATAGGCAACGACACCTCAGTTCCCAACCGCGGCATAGCCAAGCTGATTGAGCGCAAAATGGTCAAAAAGGTCATAACCTCGCACGTGGGCACCAACCCGCAGACAGGCGCCCAAATGACGGCAGGCACCCTCGAGGTGTGTCTCGTGCCGCAGGGCACGCTGATAGAACGAATCAGAGCGGGCGGCTACGGATTGGGCGGCATACTTACGCCTACCGGAGTCGGCACCGAGGTGGCAAACGGCAAACAGGTGCTCAACGTAAACGGCAAGGATTATCTTCTCGAACTCCCCCTGCGCGCGAGGATAGGCATCATACGCGGCTCCGTGGTGGACGAACACGGAAACGTGTATTACAAGGGCACGACCCGCAACTTCAATCCGTTGGTCGCAATGGCTTGCGACATTGTCGTTGTGGAAGCCGAAAAGCTGCTTAAAACGGGAGAAATCGAGCCCGAACACATTATGACTCCGGGTATTCTCGTGGACTACATAGTTGTCGAAGGAGAACAAAAATGAGCGACGTCAAGGAAATCATCGCAAGACGCGCCGCGCGCGAGCTGCACGACGGCGACATAGTAAATCTCGGTATCGGACTGCCCACATTGGTTACCGATTACCTCGACTCCGACATAGAGGTCATTCTGCAATCGGAAAACGGCATCTTGGGCATGAAGGGCGCGGCGGAGCCGCACGAAATCAATCCCGACGTAACAAACGCGGGAGGCTCGCACGTGAGCGTTCATAAATTCGCAAGCTTTTTCGACTCCGCGACCTCTTTCGGTTTCATCAGGGGCGGGCACGTGGACGTGACAATCCTCGGAGCCTTGCAGGTGGACAGGGACGGCTCTTTGGCAAGCCACATAGTGCCGGGCAAAATGGTGCCGGGCATGGGCGGAGCAATGGACCTTGTGGCAGGCGCGAAAAACGTGATTGTCGTCATGACACACACCGCCAAGGGCGACGCTCCCAAAATACTTGAAAAATGCACTCTGCCTCTCACGGCTTACAAAAAGGTGAACCGCATTATAACCGAGCTTGCCGTCATCGACGTAACGGCGGACGGACTTGTTTTGAGGGAAATAAACAAAAACACCACTGTGGAAGACGTTGTACGTCTGACCGAGGCAAAGCTCGTTATCCCCGAAAATATCGGAACCTTTTGAGTAAAAGGAAATCTTTTGAGTAAACAAAAACAGCAGACGCTTATGCGTCTGCTGTTTTTTTATTTTTATTTCTCGACCTAACTTTGAGCTATGTACCAATCGCCGCCCTGTCCGTAAGTCACAAACAACGACACGAGACTTTGATTGTTGCCGCCGAGGAGGGCTCCCGCTCTCGTCACAATTTCCATCAGCTGCTGTCCGTCGGCAAGTTTGAATCCCTCTTGGAATGCCTTTAAAGTCACCGCGTTGCTGTTTCCGCCGTTTGCCAAAACCGCCGCCGCAAAGTCACTCCAAATGCTGTAAGCGCCGACGGGGAAACCGAACATTCCGTCGCTTATTCTTTGGTCCGTTCCGTCGGTATACCAGCCGTTCTCTCTCATGAAAGACACGCTGTTGTCGCCGTCCACAAAAGTAAGTTTAACTCTCGAAGTATTCACCGTCCCGTTGTCCCAATTTTGGTCGGCAGGTTTGAACGCTATGGCAAAGTTGAATATCTCCTCGTTGTTATTCTTTTTGAGCATGCTGTAACCCAATTGGCTGACGCTTGCCTGCGCCGCGGATTTAAGCTGCGCCGCAAGCTGAGACGCGCCGTAAGCGGCGAACCAGGCTTCGTTGCCCGTTTTCCAGTTGTTGATTTTTGTGTTTTTTATGACAAGCTCGGGGTTTCTTTCGTTGCTGTTGTCGCAGTCTTCAATATGAATCGCCCCGCCGAAGCTATTGCCGAAATCGCAGCCGTCCAAAGTTATTTTCGCATTGCTCCATCCGTACAGACTGCTCTGCCAGTTGTTGTCGGCAAAACAATCGACAATAGATATTTCCCTCGTCACTTCGTTGGTGTCGAAATAATAAGCTATGCTGAAATTGTTGGCGTACACGTTGTTCAGATTGGCGTCGGCGTCTCTCGTCAAAATACCGGCATGACCGCCGCTGTGCTCCGTTATATCCTCGTTGTTGCCCTTCATTTCGCTGTTGCCTATTATATGGAGGTTGTTGTAATTGGTGACTATCTCGGCGTTTTCAAACGCTCCTCCCCTCGCTCCGAAGTTGTAGACGACAAACAAACCGATTTGTATGGTCTGTACGTCCATATCGCCCATAGGTTTGCCCTGTCCCGGAGTTGTGTTTTCGGATTCCTGACTCCATTTGATTCTCGGAACAAGCAGATTGCCGCTTTCGTCCTTTTTGCTCGCGTCCACGGTGAAGAAGTTGCCGTTGAGCGTGAACGTGTCGTCGGCGGTGACAACTCTGTGGTAAACGCTGCCCTCGGGCTTGTCGGCGTCACTGTAAGGATGGTAGTTTATCGCCGTGCCGTCGGGATTTTTCTGGTCGGCGGCAAGTTCTGCCGTTATGTCGCCGTGCAGGTTGATAATGTGCACGGAAGAGTCGTTAAAATTCTTTTTGAGTCCGTCGTGGTCATAGACGTTGACTCCGTCGTTGAGCTTGAACTCAATCCTGACGGTATAGTCGGCTGCATTTTCGTTCTGTTCTCTTGTCAGATATTTGGGTCTGATTGACAGTATCAGAGCGGAATCGATGCTCGTGTCCGCGCTTTGCTTCCACACAAGACGATATTTGCCGTCCTCGCCTGCAACCACAGTGAAGTAATCCGACGCCTTTATCGGCGCGCCGTCTTTTCTTTCAAGGTCGATTGTCACTTCTATGGAAGCGGAGTCCTTGCTCAACCTGTCGTGATAGGTAATAAGCTCCGTATCCAAAATGAAATCGTTTCCGACACCCACGTTGTAGTCTCCTTCCTTTTTGAGGAAAATACTGTTTTCGCCCGTGTTGTCTCTGAACGCTTCGATGGTGTCGCCCGCAATAAAGGACGCCGCCTGCTCGACGAATTTGGCTTTTATCTCTACGCCGTTGGCAGTGGGTATTGTGATTGAGCCGACAGCCTTGTTTATCGTCAACGTATTGTCGTTGTCGCCGCTCACCGAATAATGCTCGTTGCCTTTTTCGGTAAAGGTGTAGGAATCGAAACGATAAGTAGTGCCGACAAAGAAAACGAATACCGTCGTCTGACTGTCGCCGCTGCCTATGCTCTCGCGTATGAGTTTTCCGTCGCCGTCCACATAGGATATGTCGGAGTCAAACACGATTTCCGTCTCAAACTCTCCAAGCTCCGTCTTTCTTCCGTTTCCCTCCACAGCGGTAATAATAAGTTTGTGAGCGCCCGGCGTGAGCACGATCTGAGTGGTGTTGAGCGAATACGTCGCGACGCCTGCCGCTATTGTCGCTCGGGAAACTCTCGCGCTTTCGGAATCGAATCTCACCTCGTAATAATTCACGTTGGAGTCGGCGTTCCACGTCCACACGAAATTGTCTCCGTTGATTTCATAGTCTCCTATTTCGGGCAGCGCCACGAACTGCGCGTAAACGCTGACATAGGAGCTTATCCCTTCGTTGACGAACGTATCGCTCAAAAACTCTGCCGCCACCGTCCAGAAAGAGAAAACGTACCCTGTTTTTGAAGGATTGGCGGGAAGAGTTACCTTTCCGTCCTCAACCTTGACGGCGGCAATCAACGTTCCGTCGACGTTTCTGAACCAGACGTAAGGCGCGTCGGCGTCAAACTCCAATTCAACCTCCTCAGACTTTATTCCGCCTGCAACGGTGTAAACCGTTACCGTATGCTTGCCTGCGGAAAGCGAACGCACAACGAAGCCCGTGCCGTCTGCCTGTGCAAAGTTGAGCATATTGTCCAGCTTGTACCAATATTCCTCTATGCCGTCTATTGCGTCCCAGCTTATCGTAGCGCTCGTTGCGTCGAAGGAAACGGATTGGGGAGCAGCGGGTCTTTCCGTCCACTGCGCGTAAACGACAATATACTCGGTTATATTGCTTGGGTTAAAAACATGTTCACCCGCCTCGTCCGTCGTCCATTTGTCAAACACGTAGCCTGTCTTTGTCGGCTCCTGCGGCAGAAGGATAGTTCCGGAGGAATTGACCACCTTGACGTCATACTCCTTGCCGTCCACCATAAAGGTCACGGTGACGGAGCTTTCGCCTATAACCGAATAAGTAAAGTTATATACGGCTTTTTCCGACCTGAGAGCCTCGCCGTCCACCTCGTTGACCGACATTGTCACAATTTCAACGGTATATTCCGTTCCGTCCGTCAAGCCTTGGGGCAGAGCAAAGGAATACGCGCTTTGTCCCTCGACAAAGTCGATTGTCGTTTCCTTTCCGTCAAAACTCACGACAAAGCTTGCCGCGTCGCCGCCCGTATAATTCCACTCGATTGTCTGAGTATTGGCTACGTACCTCGGGGACACGGTTTGGGGCAGCTTTTTGAACTGCGCGTATACGCTCAGACTCTCGACAAGGTCGCGGTTTTCAAAGGGAATGTTTCCCTCTTTGTCCGTCGTCCAGCCTGCAAAGGCATAGCCTTTTTCCGTCGGCTGGGCAGGCAATTTTACCTCGCCTTCGACAATTTCCACTATTCTCCACATTTCGTCGCCCACAAAGAAGCTGACGTACTGCTTGGGCTGCTCGCGGTTGACGTAAAAGGACAGGTTTGCCGTCTGTGAGGAATATTTGTTTTCCTTGGCGGTGACCTTAAAGGTGTGCGTGCCGTTGAGCATGTTTGCAGGCAGGTCGTAAGTCGTGTTTACGACAAGCTGCTCGGAGTTGTCGTCAAGCTGAATCATATAACCCGTTGCGCCGGAAACCGCCGTCCAGGACACCGTATGTGTGTCGGGGTCGTAGGCAAGGTTGGCGGGCATGGCGGGCAGCCTGTGCCACTTTGCGTAAACGACTACGTTCTGCGTGTAGGTCTTGGTGGGGTCGAAAACATTTTGACCCTCTTTGTCCGTCGTCCAGGCTTCAAGAGCAAAGCCGTCCTTTGACAGTTCGAGCAGAGTCATGTCGGGTTTTATTTCCGCCTCGCCCACGGTTATGTATTCTTCAACGCTGTCGTCCGTTTCGTACTTGGGATTGATATCCTTGTAGATGACCTTTACAGCGGGGTCTTCGCAAGCCGCGAATACGAAAACGGAAACAAGCAGAACGGCTATCATGAAAATTGCCGCAATTTTTTTGTTTCTCATATCTGTCTCCTTTTTTGTTTATTGAAATCTATATAAAGGCGGACTTTAAGCCGCTCTTGTATTTAACCGAATACGGGACCTTCGACGTCCGAAGGCTTGTCTCCGTCCAGGTCGTTGAAGTAATACAGCTTGTCCGAAAGGTTGGAGCCGTCCGTCGTCCTGACGGTAATAATCACGTTCACCGACTTGTAAAAGGTCAGCCAGCCGTTTGAGGACAGGGTGACAAACTCTTTGGCGGAGTCGGGCACGGACATACTGTAAGAAAGGCTTTCCTTGCCGTAGGTCGCGTCCTCCGACAAAGTAATCATATCGGATAAAAGCACGGTGACAAAGCCCTCCTCCCCTATCTCGGGCGAGGACATCATTTTCTTGCCGTCCGCGCCGGCAGGCACGTCGAAATAAAGCTCGGTTGCAAGCACGTTGCCGCTGCCCGACGCCTGCGTTCCGAAAATTCCCACCAGAATCACTCCCGCGACGGCGAAGAAAAGTATGACAAACAACACGATTTTTTTGCTCATGAAATTTCCTCCGTCAGAACTCGATGCGCTCGAAAAGGCATTTCATATTGAGATTGAACAGATAAAATCTGCCCGCTACGAAGATTAAAGCCAACGCCAACGTAATCATCTGACTCCACACTCCCATAAAGAAGTAAAGCACGGCGGAAACGGCTCCGAACAGCAAAGCCGTAACCAACCCGAAAACTATGGACGCGGACACGTTTTTGTTGTTCTGAAAATGTCCCGTCGACGCAAACTCCCTGAGCTGCGGATTTTTTATGTCAAGCTCGAGCGACCACAGAATGTGACCGACATTGACAAACAGATAGCACAGCACCAGAAACACAGCGTCAGCCGCCGCAAGCGAGCCGAAAGCGAACATAAGCGCAGAGGTGACGACGATTATCGCGGAGGAAACAACCAGATTGGAAACGATTTTGGCAAACGCGATTTTGTAAGTGCGCCCCGGCGCGGTCTTTAAAAGCACGAACTCTCCGCCCTCCTCCGAAAGCGCGGTCGCCGTGTGGGAGTTGCTCGCCGTCACAAACGCAAGCCCTATCAGCATATTTACGCCGAACACCAGCGCGTTGCCTCGACTGCTCAGCTCTATGGAGCCGAAAATGTGGTTGACCGAATACATGAGAAAAGGCATCACGAACAAAAGCAAATAATTGTTGAGCACCCTTCCGATATTGCGCTTTGCAAGGGTAAGCTCCTTGAACAAAAACGCGCCGAACTCCCCTTTGGTTTTGTAATCCGTTCTGTGCTTTTTCTCCACCGCGTTTTCGCTGCTTGACGCAACCATACGGAAGAAAAGCGGACGCGCAAGAAAATAATTGCACACAAGAAGCGCCGCCGAAAGCGCAAGCAAAAACAGCCAGTTCAGCCCGACGTTTTTCAAAAACAGAATATCCGCCGCGAAGGAGTAAAACAGCGCAAACCTGTTGGAGTTGACAATGACCTTTACAATACCGTTTATTATCGTGTTGTAAACGGCTACAATCCTCAAAGGCTTGGGCACCTTGACAAGCAGCGAGGTCAGTCCTGCGAAAAGCAGCACGGCAACCGCGACGAGCAGCACGGCGTACACGGCGGGAAAACGACGGAAAAGCTTGGACAAATACATCAGCGGGATACACAAAAGCGCCGCAATCAACACGGTAAGCGTGGGCAAAACGAAAATCATCAGCGCCGAATTGACGAAAAACCATGCGGAAACGGGAGTCAAAAAGCCGAAAACCAGAAACAGCGGCAGCAGGAAAAACAGAGACTTGGAGAACTCTCCTATGTAAAACACCGCGAGCTTGCTGTAAAAAACCTCCGAGTGCTTTGCGGGAAATGCAAACAGTATTGCATTGTCGTTGCTGTCGTAAAGCGCGCGTTTAAGCCCGATTGTCGTAACCGCAATGCCGACGTACTGCGACAGCGCAAGCACAAACAGCAGAAAATCCTTGGTCACGGGCAGGTTCACCACATATTTGAGCAAATAGAGCACGCCGAACATGACGAGAGTGCAAACTGCGAAAACTCCCGTCTTGACCGCTAATTTTGCAATCAAAGCTCTTTTGCTTTTGTACCTGTATCTGTTGTCAAGCTGCAACAGCACAAGCGTTTTCATTCTGTTGAACATAATCTTTTTCCGTCAAATAGTCGTTTTGCGTCCTTTTCAGGCGTCCGCGCCGTCCTCCGCAACCGCCTTGACGTCCGTCGCAGTGCTTGCGGCAAGGTAAACGTATTTCATGTAAAGCTCTTCGAGCGTTACTCCCTGCTCGGCAAGCTCGGAAATTTTCCACTCGCCGACCAGCTTTCCTTTGGCAATGATACAAATTTTGTCGCAGATTTTCTCCACCACCTCTATGACGTGGCTTGAAAAGAAAACGATGTTTCCGTTGTCGGCGTGCTCCCTCATGCACTCCTTTATCTGATAGGAGCTTGCGGGGTCAAGTCCCGTCAGAGGCTCGTCCAAAACCCACACCTTGGGATTGTGAATCAGAGAGGCAATAACCACGATTTTTTGTTTCATTCCGTGGGAATAGCCCTTTATTTCCTTGTCTATCGCGTCGACAAGGTTGAACATACGTACGTATTTGTCTATGCGCTTTTCCCTGTCCTCCTTTGACACGAGATACAAATCCGCCACGTAATTTATGTACTCCCGCCCGGTCAGCTGTTCGTAAACGGCGTGGTTGTCCGACACGTAGCCTATGTTGAGCTTGGCTTTCAATGGCTGCTTGGATATGTCGTAGCCGCAAACCTCTATCGTGCCGGAGGTGATTGTCTGAATGCCGACAAGCGACTTGATTGTGGTGCTTTTTCCAGCGCCGTTGTGGCCGAGAAAGCCGTAAACCTCCCCGCCCCTGATTTCAAGGCTCAGGTCGTCCACCGATTTGACGCTGCTGCCGCTGTAAATTTTTGAAAAATGCTTTATGCTTATCATATCTGCTCCCTCAGGATTGAGCGGCTCCGAAACGGCTCTGCCGTCAAGAAGCTCTTTCAGCTGTTTTTTCCTCTGTCTTTGCTCGACAAGTATTCCGTGCAGCATTGCATGGTGGTCGGCAACCCTGTACATTCCCTCGTAAATCCACCAGAGCAGGAATATCAGGACGATAAACCCGACGTACATGGCAATCCAGTAAACGTAATAGATTTTGAAAGTAAGCTCGCCTATGTTAAACGTCCAGATGTAGTTGTTTTTCCACCCCACCGCAAACGCCAGATGTTTTACAAGATTGTCGCCGTTCATGAAAAAGTAGTTGACGGACGGCTCGTAATTGACAAGCCAGGCGTTGAGGACGGCGACCACAAGGAAATATCCCGTAAACACGGCAATGCAGTAGCCGACGTCTTTTATTTTCGGTCTCGGAAAGACGCCTAGCGCGACGGCGAGTATTGGCAAAACCACCAGCAGCATATGCCCGTTGAAATAGTGCATGCCCAGTTCCGACGTCAGCTGCGCTTCGGTGTCGGGCAGCAAAAGCGCAAAAATTGCGCCCGTCACGTTGACCAGATAATTGAAAGCGAACACGGCTCTGTTTTTCAGGACAAAGGACAGGAGCATGAGCGTAATCGCCGCGTGGCACAGGTGCAGCGGCAGATTGGTAAATCCCAGCGGAAAGCTGTAATAATACCAGAAATGCATAAAGCACGAAACCGCCGCCGACGTAAGAATAAAATATCTGAAATCGGCGTCGTACCTGCGCAAAAAGATATACCCGACGACAATCATGAGCGCGGTAAAAGCCAACATAAAAATATGTGCGGGCGACATAAGATTGTTTATCGCCCCCAGCCTGCCGCCGAACAGATTGAACAGCGTGGAGCCGTGCGCCGCGAAAACGAGATAGAACGCGCCGAGCGCAACGGTACTCAGGATATTTTTCCGCGAAAAGTCAAAATCCCTGTCGCGCAGCCTCTTTGCCAGCTCGCAAAGTCCCATGGAAAACGCAAGCACGCACTCGACGGCAAACTGAACCTCGCGGAAACCGAAGGTGGGCAGGCTTACCGCGCCGACAAAGGCGTAAACATTCTGACGGAAGAGAACCATATCGACGAAGTATACCACCGGCACGGCGTAGGCGACAATGTTCTTGACCGCGCGGAATTTGAACCAAGGCGCGAGAACGAGAGCAAGCACGCACATCTGAGTGAGCGCGCGCAGCGCAACGAGCAGGAAATTAAGCCCTTTGCTGAAAATGCCGACCAATGCTTCCGTATCGTAAAAGACGTCGGTCATCGCCAGACGCAGCACAAAGCACGCCGCAAAAATCAGCGAAAGTATTTTCGCGGCGACGTTCCAACGCCTGTCGGATAAAATTTTTCCGCGTCTGAAAAACAACGTAAACGAAAAAGCCGCGCCTCCCGTTATCAGACCGGATGCAATCAGAACCGATGTCATAGTCCTTTGCTCCTCTCCTTTGTATCTCCTCTAATTTACAATCAAGCGTCTTAAATTTACAAAATTTCGCTTGAATTTCGTAAGCCGATTTTTTCCTGCCGCCTTAAACGAGGGCACGAAAAAATCCGACCTTCCCCGCAAAGCCGACTGCGGAAACCCACGCGAACAAAATCGCGCGGCGCGCCGACAGCAACGGTAGAAAAAAATCGGACTGAAATTTTCCGCGTCGAAAACGCGGAGAAAAACTATTCTTTATATCTGAGACAGAACGAATAAACGGGTGCGCAAAAAACAGCCGCGCCGTCAACGGAGGCGACGGCACGCCTTGCGACAAATCTCACACCCAAACTCCGCCCTTTGCGAACGGACGCGAAAATCGCCCTGCACGCGTTGAAAATACCCGTGCAAAGCGCGAGAGCGGCAACGGCGGCTTTGACCGCGAAATAAAAACGTCCCAGCTCGTTGAGCGCGAACTGCAAAACGCACATCATTTCCTCCGCCGCCATGCGGGCGAAAACCTTTTTGAAAAGACTGCCGAACTGAACGAAGCTTTTGCCGAAAATAGAAAAAAACAAAAAAAGCAAGAGCAACACGGCGTTTTTGAAAAAGCCGTACAGCTTGCTTTGCTTTATATCGAGATTCAGTATATTCGTCCTTTGCATTCCTTTTTCCCCGTCCGCATAATATTTTAGCATACAAATCCCGCTTGTGCAAACCGATACACACGGAAAATATAAAAAACGGCTTGTTTTGCTGGCAAAAAACAAAACGCCTCTTATTTTTCATTGTTGCGTCACGCTTTATTCAATCAAAATGGTTTTGACGCCGCCGACAGCGCTTTTTCGACTCTCAAAAGCAAAACTCAACTCTCAATTTTTGAGATATAAGGATTAAATCCTCAAAAAATGAGAACATATAACTATGCTTAAAGACAATCTCAAAACTTTAAGACGCATGACGGGCTTGAACCAGCGCCAGCTTGCCGACGAGCTTGGCGTGAGCGTAAAAACCGTAAGCCATTGGGAGGCGGGTTACAGCGAACCGTCCTTGAGTATGCTTTCGCGTCTGCGCCGCGTGCTCAACGTGGAATACGACGATTTGCTCGAATAAAACAAACGGCAATACGATTTGACGATTGTACGAACAAAAACAGACGTAAATCAGATACGAAGAAAATGCGCCAAAAAGCGGCAAATGTCAACCTTTGTTCCGAAGTAATGCCCCAATAAAACAAACGGCTAGCCCGAACAAACAGAGCGTCATTCTTTGATTTGACGGCTTGAACTAAAAAGCAAGCGTTAAATATTTGCACGAGCAAAAAGCAAAAAATATCCCCCGCCGATTTCGGCGGGGGATATTTTGTAGAGTAAACGATAGGAAAGTTTACTCGGGTGTGTAATCGTAAACTATTTTTGCGTTGCAGTCCTTAAACCAATGGGTTGAAGCAGTTGCGTTTATCGGACCGTACCAATATTGAGAAATCACATAACGGCTTTCCATGATGTAAATAGTCTGCTCCGCAGTCCAGCCGGAGAATGTGCCGGAGCTGGTTATTGCCGTGTTGGGACGAATAACAAGACTCTTGAGCGAGGTGCAGTTGGCAAAGGCGCTGCCGCCTATTTCCACCAACGACTCGGGCAACACAATGTTCGACAACGACGTACAGCCGCTGAATACGCTGCTTGCCATTTCCGTGAGCGTATCGGGCAAATTCACCGTCGTAAGAGAGGTGCAACCGCTGAATGCAGAATAAGGTATTTCGGTAATGCCCCGCTCCAACGTCACTGTGACAAGAGACGTGCAATTTATGAAGGAGTAGTCCCAATCGGTTAAAGTGGCGGGGATGGTTATCGATTTCAGACCGCTGTCGCTGAAATTTTCTCTGTCCATACAATATAAGGAGCTGGGCAGTTTAACGCTTTCAAGGGACGTGCAGCCCGAGAAAACGAATCTTCCCATGGTTTCCAATCCCTCGTTGAAGGTCACGGACACGAGGTCTGTACAGTTTGCAAACGTATACACGTTGTGTGTGCCGCTGGCAGCCGAGGAAGTTTTGCCGAGACTCAGATGCTTCACGCCTGCGGGAATGGTCACGCTCGTCAGACCGCTGTTCTGGAACGTGTATGTTCCGAGATAGGTCAGGCTTTCGGGCAAATCGATTGTTTTGAGCGACGTACAGCCCTCGAACATATAATTGCTCAGCACATCCAGCCCCTCGGGAAGCGTCACGGACGAAAGGCTCGTGCACCCCTGGAACAGGTTGGTTCCCAAAATATTGGTATAAGTACCTTCGACATACTGGCTTCCCAAAACAACCATGGTTTCGGGGATGACTATACTTTCAAGCGAGGTGCAGTAGGCAAAGGCGTAATTTCCTATGCTCTGCAACGTCGAAGGAAGCGTCACGCTCTTCAACGATTTGAGTCCGTAAAAGGCGTTTGCGGGGATACTTGTCACGCCTTCGGGCACCGTGATATGCTCGATACCCGTCACGCCGTAAAAGGCGTAAGCCGTGATGCCGTTGTTGAGCAGCAGCTCTTCAACGTCAATCCCTACGTCCGCCATGGCGGAAGGCACAAACACAAGCGCGCCCGTCGTTCTGTTGTAGACTATGCCGTCCTCGCTCTTGAACGTGGCGTTGAGTCCGTCTACAAGCACCTCGGTGAGATTGACGCAATCGGCAAAGGCTTTGCCGCTGATTGTCTTGACGTTTTGCGGAATGACGATATATTCGAGACCGCTGCCAAGGAAAGCCTCCGAACCGATTGAGGTTATCGCAGACGTCAAATTGATTGATTTGAGAGACACGCAGTTTCGGAACATATAACTCTGTATGCTTGTCATGCTTTGAGACAACGTCACTCTTTCAAGCGAAGTGCAGCCGTCAAAGGCATATGTGGCGGAAGTCGTCACGGTATCGGGGATAGCTATGCTTTCAAGCGAAGTGCAGTCTCGGAACATATAAGAAACCAGCTTAGTCCATCCGCTTTGCGGGAAAGTCACGCTTGTGAGATTTACGCAGCCGTCAAACAGATACGTGCCTGCGGAAACCGCAGTGCCGTCGCCCGTAGGCAGCACAATCGAAGTCAACGATTCACAGCCGCTGAACAAATATGCTCCGAGCACACAAACACTGTCGGGCAGGATAAAGGACTCGTCTCCGTCGTATCCCGTATAGGTCACTTTTTCAAGGCTGACGCACCCCATAAAGGTCTTGGGGCCTATTGACAGCAGACCTGCGGGCAGCGTCACGCTCCTGAGATTTACGCAGCCGTCGAAAAGACTTACGTCGTTTGTGGTGGATGAGCCTGTGTTTGCCTTTGTACCGGCCTTGTGGCTGATATGCTGAACGCCCGAAGGGATTTCAATACTTGTCAGACCGCTGTTCTGGAAGGTATATCTTCCAAGATAAGTCAGCTTCGACGGCAAATCAATGCTTTCAAGCGACGTGCAGCCTCTGAATATATAGTTGCCCAAGGTTGTGACGCCTTCGTGCAGCGTCACGGACGCAAGGCTTGTGCAGCCGTCAAACAGATTGTTGGGGAGAGATGTGACGTTGCCGGGGATTGTTATCGATTTAAGCGCCGTACATCCCTGAAACGCGTTTGTGCCTAACGTCTTCAAGCTTGAAGGCAAAGTTATACTTTCAAGCGACGTGCAGTCCTTGAACAGGCTGGTTCCGAGCGAAGTTATCGCGTTATGCAGCGTCACTGTCTTAAGCTTGGAGCAGCCGTTGAAAATCTGATTGCCCAGCGTTTTGATTGCCTCGGGGATTGTTATTTCGGTAAGTCCGCTCAATGTGAAAGCGTAAATCCCTATGCTTGTAACATTTGAAATGTCTATTTCCGCCAAAGACGCGCAGTTTTTGAACGCATACTGCCCTATGGTGGTCAGCGTATCTGGCAGATTGACCGTCGTCAACGAGACGCAATCGCTGAACATATAGTTAGGCAAGCTCTTTACCCCGGCGGGCAAACTGATTTCCTTTAAGGACGAGCAGTTTGCAAACAGATACGTGCCGTAAGACGCTCCCGCCGGCAGATTGATTGTTGTGAGCGAGGTGCAGCTGTTGAAAGCGCCGTTGCCTATGGATTGCAGCGCGCTTGTTCCTTCAAACTTCACTTCCTTCAAAGAGAAGCAGTTTTGGAACGCGCCCTGACCTATTTCCAGCACGGACGAGGGTATAGTAACCTTTGTGAGGTACACCTGATTTTTGAAAGCGCCGGCTTCGATGTAAAGCGTGCCCTCGGGGATAACCACCTCGGTGTTTTTGCCGTCAAGCGCCGTGAAGAAGTAAATAATCGAATTGCCCGAAGGAGTGCTTATCAACGGCAACTCGCTGTCCACGCCGTAGCTCTCGTTGGTGGCGGCAATTTCCACTTTTTCAAGCACGGGCGCCGCCATAAGCGCCTGGTCCAGATTGGAGAGCACGCTTTCGGAAACATAGATTTCTTTAAGGCTGTTGCAGCCGAAGAACAGCTGTTTGGCAACCGTTATTTCGTTTTCGCTTGAAGGGAAACTGAACTTGGTCAACGCCGTGTTGCGGAAAGCATAGTTATATATATTTTTGAGCTTGCTGCCCGTGTCGAAGGTCAAGGACTTAAGATTGCGGCAGCCGTCAAAGGCGTACCCGTGCAGAGGACCGCCCGCGGCAGGAATATCCTCGCCTATGTTTTCCACCGAAGCGGGTATTGCAATGCTTTCAATCAGGCTGTCTCTGAACGCCGCGTATCCGATAGACGAGCACACGCTGCCTTCGGCGAAGGTCACGCTTTTGAGCGACGAATACGCAAACGCCGAGTTGCCTATCCTTGTGACGTTGGCGGGTATGACGACGGAATTTACGCCCGTGTACTGGAACACGCCCGAATTGATGATTTCAAGCGCGCCGTCAGCTGCGAAGGTAACCGAGGTCAGCTTTGTACACCTTGAAAATGCGTAGTCGCCTATCGTAACGACGCTTGCGGGTATGACTACGGAGGAAATTCCCGACATACTCAGGGCATATTGTCCGATTTCGGTAAGCAAACCGCCCTCGGAGAATGTAATTTGGGAAATATTGGTGGAGCAAAGCGCATAGGCGCCCAGCGTTTCAAGTCTCTTGGGGAAGGCAATCTGCGTCAGATTGTCGCAGCGGTCAAATACGGGATAATATGACGTTCCGTACTGCGAGCCGTAAACGCCGCCTGTAAGAATCAGACCGTTGCTGTCGTTGCCCTCGGCGAATGTGACCTTGCTCAGTTGCGAGCAATAGTAAAACGCTTGCTGTTCCATCGCCTTGACGGTGTTGGGAATTGTAATTTCCGTCAAAGAATTGCATTGATAGAACATATACTTGCCTATCAGCTCTATACCGTCGGGGAGAACCACCTCGGTCAGGTTTTTGCAGTTGTAGAAAACTTCTGCGCCGAATTCGACGTTGCCCGTAACGTTGCCGAAGTCCACTTTGAGAAGCCCCGTATTCTCCTTGAACGCTTCGGCCCACACCTTTGTCAACGTTGCGGGGATGGTAACCACGCCGTCCACTCCGGAATTGTTGACGGGCACGGGATACAAATCTGTCACAACGCCTTCGGTTTTGCCGTAAAGCACGCCGTTGTCGGAATAGAAAGAGGCGTTGTCGGAAGCGACGTTTATTTCTTCCAGCGCGTTGCAATAGCGGAACACATACATGTAAAGTTCGCTGCCGCTTTCGGTATAGCCCAGTGAAGAAAGCGTCTTCGGCAGACTGACTCTTACAAGACTGCTGCACCACTGGAACGCTTCGGCGCCAATCGACTCCACGCCCTCGGGGATAACGATTTCCGTTATTGCACGGCAAGAACGGAACGCGCCTGCGCTGATGGATACAAGACGCACGGGCAGATTGACCTCGGCCAGCTTGGAGCAATTGGCAAAAGCCTCATTCGATATGACAAGACCTTCGGTACCGCCGTCCGCAAACGTGACTTTTTCGAGATTGGTACATCCGTTGAACGCGAAAGAACCGATTTCCGTCACGTTTTTGCCTATGGTGATTTCCGTGAGTCCCGTCTTTTGAGTAAACACCTTTTCGCCGATTGTCGTAACCGTTTCCGGCGTGGTGTAAGCGCCTTGCTTGGCGGAGGGATAGAAAATGATTCGGGTAATCTCAACGTCGTAAACGATGTCGTCGATTGCCGTATAATACGGATTGCCTTCGGCAATGACAACGCTCGCCAGCTTGATTCCGAAAACTCCGCCGATGTCGGCAATGTACACATCTTTTGACAGCTCCACGACAGTAACGTATGTCGTACCGACGCTTGTCGTCGAGCTTGTTATGGTTGCAAAAGCTCCCGAAACGAAATCGACCTCTCCTATGCTGTTTACCACAACCTTGGTCAGCGTGGAAATGTTGCCGAAAGCGTTTTTACCCAGCGATTTGAGGTTGGCGGGCAGAGTGATTTCGGAAATTGCCTCCGTGGTGCTCGCCTTGCAGCCGTAAAACGCGCCCTCGCCTATTGTCAAAGCAAGGTCGTTGGCTTCTCCCTCGAACACAATGGCGGTGACGCCCGTGCAGCTCTTGAAAGCGTTTTTCTCAATCAGCGCAACCCAGCCGGGTATGGTTACTGAAGTGATTTTTTTGCAGTTTTCAAACGCGGACTCGCCTACCGTCAAAATGCCGGTGGGTATTTTCAGCGCAACCGTCATGCCTTCGGGGGCTTTGATGATTTTGGATTTGTTCGCGTCAGTAAGCATACCGTCAACGGATGCGTACGCCGCGCAGCCTTCTTCCACATTGATTTTTTCAAGAGACGTGCAGCCGCTGAACGCAAGTATGTCGAAAGAGGACAGACGTACAGGCAAGGTCACTTCCGTAAGCGACGTGCAGCCTTTGAAGCAGTTGGCAATCAGCGTAAGATTGTCGGCTGCGGCAGCCGCAGTTTCGAGCAAGCCGACCTCGTCCACGGGCGCGTCGGGAACCGCGAGGAACACCAGCTTTTCAAGCTTGTTTGCGCCGTAGAAGCTCTCGGTGTCGATTTGTCTGACGCTTGCGGGGATATATATTTCAGTGATTTTTGTGTAGCCTCTGAAAACATTGGCGGGTATGACCTCCGTGCCGAACGGAACGGTGTAAGCGCCCGAGCGCGCGTAAGGGAAGTATTTCAGCTCTACGCCGCCGGTAATCGTGTTCTTGTAAAACAGAACGCCGTCAACCGAAGCGTAAAATCTTTCGTGGTTGCCCTCCACTTCGTATACGTTGACGTTTTGAAGCTTGGAGCAGCCTCTGAACGGCGAGCCAGTCTGATTGCCGCCGAGTCCCATATCGATATATCTGATTGTGTCGGGAACGTTGATTGTCACAAGCGTCGAGCACCCGTCAAAGGCGCCGCCCGCTATTTCTCCCACAGGCAGCTCGTTGTATTCGGAGGGAATGGTCACTTCCGTCACAAGACTTATGCCGGCGGCTTTCATAACCGCATATTCCTGCTCTCCCGTATCGGGATTGGTGATGAGCGCAAACTGCAACACGTCCACAAAGGCGGGATAAAGAGTTATGTCGTTAAGCGACGTCCACACGTTGACGCTGTTGCCGTAGTTGTCCGTCATTTTGACGCCGTTGCCGTTGGTGGAAGTATACCAGCCCTCAAAGGCTTTGGTCACGTCGTAGGGCACCAGCACGGGCAGCGTGAATTTCTGTCTGTAAACGACGTCCGCCTGCACTGTTTCCGAGCTGCCGTCGATTGTTCCGCCGCCGGCGGTAAGCTTGACGTGATAGGTGTTTGGCTCCCACTGCGCGTAAAGAGTAAGGTCGGACGCTTGGTTAAGCGTCGTTTCAATGTATTCCAGACCTTCCTTCTCCGCCGACCAGAATCTGAATGTATAACCGTCAAACGTAACATTGCCGGGCAATTCAAGGTCGTCGCCCGCCGCTCTGTAAAGCGTTGCGAAATCGCCCTGATACTCGAAATTGTAGGACAGGCTGACGGCAAACACCTCAACCTCTATCGTCTCCCATTCGGAAGGAGCGCCCACATTGTCGTAATAACGCACCGAAACGGTGTTTATTCCCTTGCGGGTAAACTCGATTGACTGACTCGAAAACTTGCTTTCTACCGAGATTTCCTCGCCGTCGTTTACCTTGACTCCGTACTTCATGGCGCCCACTATGGACGACCAGACAACCTGACCGTTTTCGTAATAGACTTTTCCTTCAAGCGTGGCAGTAAATTCCTTCACGTCGGAGTACAGTGAGTTTTCCGCCTCCGTCGCGCCGTTTGCTCTCACGCTTATCAGCATATTCATCCAGTCATCGATGCTTTGGGGAAGCTTCATGCTGTTGCCCGTCTCCACGAGGTACTCCGTGCCGTCTATATTGACCGTGTAGCTCACTGCATCCGCGACCGTATTCCAGCTGAGCGTGTCGCCGTCAACGGTTATTTCGACGGGAGTGGCAAGCCTCGTCTTGCTGTAAGTGAACACCGCAGGCTCGGAGCTGTTGTAGCCGTGCGCCACCGCGCGCACGCTCACCACTATGTCGCCCTGTCCCATTTCCTTCAACGACACCGTTCTGTTGAATCTCGTCCAATCTCCGTCGTTGATTTTGTATTCGTAATATTCCGCGTTGGCGACATCGTTCCAGCTTAACGTCTCGTCTGCCTCATTGACGGTCAGTCCCGTCACCGTGTCCAAACGCCTTTCAAAAACAAAGGTTTCGGAATAAGAGGTTATGTAACCGTCGGCAACCGCCTCGACCTTGAACGTGATGCCCTCCTCGCGCATTTCGCACATGGAAAAGTCGAACACCGTGGACGTGCCGTTGTCAAAACGCGTATGCCCCGATACGTGTCCCGAGGAGGTGTTGCCGCACTCGACAGTTATCAGATACTTTTGTGCGTTGGCAACCTCGTTGAATTGCAGCTCGAAACCGTTCACCTCGAACAGGCTGACTCTTGCAAGCGCCTTGTTGTTGTAGTAAACCGTCGTGGTTTTGTTGTTGCAGGTTATTTCAATTTTGTATTCTCCGGCGGGCTTGGACGAAAAATCGTAGTCGTATTGCAGCGCGCCGGTAGTAAAGGGAGTTTCCGTCGTGTTGTCAGGCTTGGTTATCGTCACGCGATAACTCATGTTTACGCCCATGCTGTCCCAAACCGCGCCGTTTTCGTTTACCGACGCCGCGGGAGCGTCGCTCTCAAACACCGCGAACAGCGTTATGTTCTGCGTAAGCACCTGTCCCGTATAGCGCGCGGTAAGCTTGCTTTCGTCCTCGAAATCGCTCATCCACCAGCCGAGAAACTCTTTTCCGTCCGCCGACGTCGCCGCAGGCAAATCGGTGAGAACGCCGCCCTCGTTTGTGGTGCGCGAAGCGACAGGCGTGGACGAGCCGACGAATTTAACCGTGAATATTTCCTCTATCCTGTCCACAAAACGCGCGTAAACCGTCGTGTCCTGCACGATTTTCTTGGAAAAATCAAAAGGGGTAGAAAAGTCGCTGTCCTCGTACCAACCGACAAAAACCTGCCCCGCTTTCGTCGGCTGCGAAGGCAGACTTGCGGTGCCGTTGTGGTTTACCGATTGAGAGGCGACCTGACTGCCCCCGTTTGTGTTGAAAGTCACCGTGTAAGAGTTGACTCTCCATGTAGCCGTAAGAGTTATGTTTCCCGTAACCGTGTCCGTTCCGAAAACAAACTCGGTTCCGTCCGGCTTAACCCATTTTTCAAAGGTATAGCCGGTTCTTGTCGGAGCATTCGGCTCCTCGACAGTGCCGTTGCTTTTCACCTCGACGCTGCCGACCGCGCTTCCGCCGTTGCTGTCAAACGTCACTGTAAACGTTTTTGAACAGGCGGTAGCGCATACCGCCAGCACAACTACCAGCAGAACGGCAAGAAGAAGCTTTGTCCACTTTGTCTTTGCCTTCATATAAAAAGCCTCCTACATTTTATTTTCGCACCATACATAAATTTATTTGTCAATATGTACTTATTTTAGAACAGCATGACGAATACACCTGTGCGATGTGTAAATTATAGCAATCCGAGTTCACGCTGTCAACCTCTTTTCATCGTTTTTTTTTTTGTAATTTACACATCTGCGATGTGTAAATTTTTTGACAAAATTGCCGTTCCGTCGTCGTTTTTCGGCAATTTTCAACAATAACGACAAAGAAAACTTATAGAACTCCGCGCAAAAAACCAATCCTTTCCCCTCCCGCGGTGTAATAACAATCCGAGCTTTAAATCCTTAAAAATTCAATGTGAAATAATCGACACGTTTATATAAACTTGACAGATGTCGCGGTTTGTGCTAAAATAATTTTATGAAAAACAAAGAATTTACGCTGAGCATCTTCCGCAACGACCCCACCTTCGCCAACACGGACAAGGAGGATTTGCGAATCCGCAGAACAAAAACCTTTCTCATGCAGGCGTTGATAAGACTCATGGAAAAGCAGAGTTTCGAGCAGATAAGCGTAATAGACATCTGCAACGAAGCGCTTGTGCACCGAGCCACCTTTTACAAGCACTACAAGGACAAATACGACCTTTTGACCAACACGCTCGAAACGCTCAAGGTCTATATTTTCGCGGATAACGCAAGCGAGCGCGCATATTTAAACGACAAGGAGCTGTTTTTGAACGTGGCGGACTGCGCGCTCAGCTTTTTCGAGGCGCACCGCAGCACAATCAAAAACGTGCTCAACCACAACAAGAACGAAACCATGCTGGACATGATTTTCTACACCACGGAAAAGACGCTTAAACGCTTTATCGAGTGCAGAATCGAGCAGACTCAAAAGACGCCCTCCGTGCCGCTGCCCGTCATAGTTTCCTTTTTTTCGGGCGGCTTTTCCTCTCTCATTTTGTGGTGGATAAACCACGAGGACGTCTGCACCAAAAACGAGATTTTAAGCTACATCACACGCCTTGTCGAAGCGCGGATTTGAAACCGTTTCAACTTGTTTTTTAAGCAAAAAACTCCGCAGCCCCAAAAGGGCTGCGGAGTTTTAAATTGTCGCAGACTGCTTAAAGAGCGGACGGCTCCTGCAAAATCAGATTGACTTTTTCGTAAAGCAGCTGCACCTTCTGATTTATATACACCTCTATCGCGTCGTCGAAATATATGTTTTTGTTGAGTATGCTTTCCACCCTCTCCATATCCTTTTCGGCGGCAACAACGTCTATGCGTTTGAGTCCGCAAACGTCCAGCGCCTTGGTAAGCTGACACTTTAAAGCGGTGAGCTTGACAAAACGGTGCCTGTCCTGTTTTTCGGGCGGAAGCGCGTCAAGCTCGGAAATGCTGCGCTCCACGTTTATCAGCATATTTTTTATGTCCTCCAAGCCCCGCTTGTCTCTGTCGTCCTTTTCCACAAACTTGTAGAACATACTCAGATACATATTGTTGAGTATGCCGAAACGCATATTTTCCAGCCCCGCTCTGTCCTTGTAATTGTGCTCGAAATCATACTTTTCGAGGATTTCCATGGCGCTTTCGAGGTAGGAATAGCTGTCTATATTTTTGTAGGTATAGTATGTGGTGCCAAGATGCCTGAGCGCCCTGACCTTTAAAAACAGATAGTCGTAGTACCTTTCCATAGTCATGCCGTCGGGGATTTCTCCCGAGGCGCCTATCCTGTTGTTTATTATGTTAATCGCCGTGCTTATCGCCTCGTGCCCCCTGCGGTTGTCGCCCAACAGAATGTAAGTCCATCCGATGAGGTCGGTGTACGCCTTTATCTGCTGAATTTCGTTGTTGGTATATTTCGCCACGTATCTGCCGAGCCTTATCCTGATGTGGTGCTGCTCCAGCTGCAACAAAACACGGTTGACGGAAAATATTTCTTCGATAATCGCCTGCGCTATCTGATATGCCTTTTCCGCGGGAGCGGACTCCATTGCTTTGAGCGTCGACGCGGAATACGCCTTGACCGCTTCGAGGTCGGCGTAGTTTGCCGATTTCTGCTTGAAATACTCGTTTATCCTGTCGTGAAGTCCGGCAATGTCCTTTGCGAATTTTTCGCTGCGGACAAGCGTTTTCAGGTCGCCGCGGCACTTTCTCAAAAGCTGCTTGTTGTATCTTTCCACTCCCCGCAGACCTTTGAGAAAGGCAAAATGTTTGAGCTGTTTTTCGCTTGCCTGCGCAAGACGCACGATTTTCATCGTATACTTTCTCGTCTTGCTCATAAGTATGGTGCTGCTCATTCCGCGCCGTATTCTCAGGTGCCTCACCAAAACAAGCGTGGTGTAAATTATCAGCGCCGCGAAAAGCAGCCCGAAAATTATCCACTTCGTGACCTTGTTTGTCTTTTCCTCAAGCACGACGACAACGATTGACACCACGATTGAAGCTATCGAAATTATTTCGCTCGTAGACAGCTTTTTCATATTACTCTCCTTTGTTTATAAAACCCCGCGCGAAACCTTGTCAAACAGCTCGGGCAGGTCGGTGTTTCTGTCGCTCCCCGCGACGGCAAAGCCGAAACGCGCAAGCTCGCAAGACGCGTCGGACACGGCGTAAGGCAAGCCGCACACGGCAAGCATGGGCAAATCGTTCATGCTGTCGCCCACCGCCGCAGTCATGCGGAAATGCACGCCGAGTCTCTTTGCGGTAATTTTCAGAGCGCGTCCCTTGTCGGCAAGGGGCGGGACTATTTCGTAGCTGTGCGGAGCCGTGCGCAGGGCTTTAAGCCCTATTGCCGCTGCCGCCCCGTCCACAATCGCCTCTGACTCCGAGTCGCCCTCGTCGACGAAAGCCAGAAGCTTGACCACCCTTTTAAAATCGGTTTCACCCTTTTCGTCCAGATACATTTCGTCGTATCTTAAAAGATTTTCATAATCCTTTTGTCCGAGCGGCGTTTCGACGCGCAGAGCGTCGGGATAATATAAAACGTAGGGCAGTCCCTTTTCACGCAGTATGCGCGCGGCGGGACGCGCCTTTTCGCCCAGCTTCGCCACGATTTCCCGCCCGCCCCTGCCGTCGTACAGCACAGCGCCGTTGAGACAGCAGCAGGGATTTTTGTCGACTCCCAGCTCGCGCGCGGTTTTTTCTATGGATTTGTAAATTTTACCCGTCGAAAGCACTACTCTGTCGGACAGCGCCCAACCGTTGAAAAACCTTTTTTTCTCGTCGGACAAAATTCCGCGCCGAGTCACGGTATTGTCAACGTCGGCGAAGTACAGAAGGTCGCGCGTTTTAAAACGCGCGAAAAACTCCCTGCGCAGCTTTTTGCCCCGTTCACATTCGACGTCGGAAACAGTTCCGGCGCGCCGCATGATTTCCGGCGCGCCGTCAAGTCCCTCATGCGTAACGTGGGCAAGAAAATACTCGTAGACAAGCTTCCCGTCGCTGTCTGTCAAGGGATAATACCGTTTAAATTCCTCCGCGCGTCTCAAAGCGGCGGCTTCGCGGACGCTCAACGCCCGCACCTCTTCTCCGTCATGAGACTGAGTATTTTTTTGTCTGTCTGCGCCATGCCCTCGCTTGCAAGCTCGCCGATGTTTTTTATCGTGTTGTCCACGCCCTTGACGACGATGCCCTCGCCGTCCAAAAACTCCTTGCCGTTGAGGCTCATGGCGTAGCCCAAAAGCCCCGCCTCCACCGCGACGGCTATTTTGGCGGCGCAGGAGGGCTTGGCTCCGTCGCATATCATTCCCGAACAGACGGCGAGCGCGTTTACGACCGTGTGGGCTATTTCGGAATAGCCCCCGCCGTTGAGATACGCTATGCCCGCGGCGGCTCCGCAGCCCGCGCTCACCGCCCCGCAGTAAGCGGACAGGCGGCCTATGCCCGTTTTCTGATGTATGGTCGTAAGATCAGCAACTATCAGCGCGCGCAAAAGCCTTTCTCTGTCGGCGGCCTTCTGCCTTGCGTATTCCACTACGGGCACGCTTGCGGTTATGCCCTGATTGCCGCTGCCCGACACTATGATTACCGGCTTGTCGCAGCCGCCCATGCGCGCGTCGCTGCCCGCCGCGGCGACGGCTTTGAGTCTTGATTCGGGAGAGTCGCCGAAGGTTTTGAGTATGACCTTGCCGACGTTTGCTCCCCAATCGCCTTTTAGCCCCTCCTCGGAAATGGCGGAGTTGAAGGCTATCTGCCTTTCGAGAATTTCTCTGATTTCATCCAAGTCCGCGACGTCGGCAAACTCCACTATTTTTTCCACGGTCAGCATACTGCGGTCGGCGACGCAGCAAGGATTGCTCTTTGCGCCCGAGCGGAAAAGCTCTCTGCCGTCCTTTTCAATCAACACCAAATTGGTATGAAAGCCCTCTATTACGGCTTTCGCGCGGGAGCTTCCCGCACCGACCGTCACGCGGATAAAAAAGGTCAAGTCGTTGTCGGCGGGACGCACCGACACTCCGCGTTTTTCAAGAAAGTCGCGGATTTCCTCCTCTCTGCCCGACGCCGAGCTCAACACGTCCAGCGCAAGCTCGGCTCTGCCCGCAACGACGCCTGCTGCGACTGCGGCTTCTATCCCCTTCAAGCCCCCCGTATTGGGTACTGCGACGCATCTCGCATTTTTGATTATGTTGCCGCTAAGCTCCGCCTCGCATACCTCAGGCTCGCAGCCAAGCGCCTTTTTGGCGGCAGCGGCGGCGTAGGCAATGGCGACAGGCTCGGTGCAGCCCGTCGCGGGCACAAGCTCTTCTTTGAGAATTCTGTTGAAAATTTCTTTTTCGCAGGCTGTCAGACTCATAAACAATACCTCTTTCCCAAGCGCAACGGCTTTTCAAAAAAATTATACCACAACCGCGCGGAAATTCAATAATTTAAAAAACAGTTGTAAAAAAATCTCCGTTGAGGTATAATTTAAATCAATAGCGGAGTCCATTCATGAAACAGATTACAAAAATATTTCTCTGCGTCTGCGTTTTCGCGCTGACGCTTCTCTGCTCGGCGGGCTGCGCGCCCGGCTCCTTCGACATAGAAGGCACCTCGCGCGAGCTTCGTCTCAACGGCTTTGTCTACCGCAGCCTCGAAGGGGCGCAGGCAACGGGGAATTATTACACCGACAGCTTTGCCAACAGCTTCGGTTCGCAGGAGTTTTACAACTATCTCTACGTCAACAGCCGCAATTACGAGTTCTTCGAGGAGTACAAAGCGCCTTCCGAAGCCGCCTATACTCAGGCAATCAACACCGTTGCAAACGCGGCAGGCGCGTTTTTGGAATTTTGGAACGACAACGGCGGAAAAAAGCAATATATTTTGATGTTCGAGTGCGTCGCGGAGGAAACCGCCGAGGAGGTGGCGGAGCTGCTTAAAACGGGCGCGGGCAGAGGCTTTTCCTGGGTGCTTCAAAAAAGCGTAAACATGACGCAAAGGGGCAGCGTGGTTGCGCTTTACACCGCAAACGCCGCAAAATATCTTAAATAAAAGGAGAACCGCAATTATGGAAAAATTTACTTACAGACCGCAAAACGTATGTCCGGTAGCCATTTCCTTCGACCTTGACGGCGACACGGTGCACAACATTTCTTTTTCGGGAGGGTGCAGCGGAAACCTAAAAGCCATTTCCAAGCTGCTTGAAGGCAAAACCGTCAATGAAATAGAAACCGCTTTGAAGGGCAACACCTGCGGAAACAAGCCCACCTCGTGCGCCGACCAGCTTGCAAGAGCGGTAAGAGCCGCTTACGACAAACAATCGGGCAAATAATAAACGAATATCTGACGAAAACAAACGGACGCTTTACTCGCGTCCGTTTTTTACCGCACCGAAAGTCTTTCGTTCCTTGCAGAAAGCGCGGTGACAATTTCGTAGTCGATTGTGCCGCTGTGTTTGGCGCAGTCGGAGGCGGATATTCCTCCGCCGATTATCCACACGTCGTCCCCCGTTTCGGCCTCCGCGCCGGTCAGGTCGACCGTAAGAAAATCCATACATATCCTGCCCACGACAGGACATTTCTGCCCGTTCACCAAAACGCTGCCCTTGTCCGAAAGCCTGCGGGAAATCCCGTGTCCGTAACCCGCTCCCACGATTCCGAGCTTTGCGGGACGTTTCAATTTTCTCAAACCGTAGCCTATGTATTCGCCCTTGTCGGCGAAGCGCACCTGAAGCAGAGGCGCGCGCATACTCAAAACGGGTTTCAACGCTCTGTCCGCGCCGCCGATGCCGTAAAGCGCGGCGCCCACGCGCACGGCGTCAAGTCGATACTGCGGATATCGAAACAGCGCCCGCGAGTTGCAGCAGTGGGCAACTCCCCTTTCAAAGCCGATTTTATCCAGCCCGTCCAAACAATTGATAAATCTTTCGCCCTGAATGCGGGTGCGCATTTCCGACTGCGCGTCTCTGCCGTCCGCGCTGCCGAAGTGGGTGAACACTCCCGACGTTTCAAAAAATTCCGTCGGACAGGAGGCGGCGATTTGCTCGGGCGCAAACCAGGGAAACCCAAGTCTGTTCATACCCGTGTCGACCTTTACGTGCACTTTGAGCTTTATTCCGTTTAATCTAGCCGCCAACGCAAGCTCCCGCGCGTATTCGGCGCAGAAAATGCTTTGGGACAATTTTAAATAACACAACTCCTCCGCGCTTTCGGGCGGCGTTGCTCCCAGCACGAGTATTTCTCCCGTTATGCCGCTTTCGCGCAGCCGCTTTCCCTCGTCGAGAGAACCCGCGACAAAACGCTTGACTCCGTTATCCGACAAAAACCGCGCGAATCCCGTCGTCCCGTGTCCGTAAGCGTCGGCTTTGACCACCGCATACAAATCCGCGTCCGCAGCCCTTTCTCTGACGAGATTGAGGTTAAATAGCGCGTTCTCCAAATTTAATATCACTGCCGCATTTTTCATACAACAGAATATGTTTTTTCTCTCCGCGTTATGAAAGGGACGGCGCATTTGGCAAGCAAAAAAGCCCGCCTTAAAGGCGGAGCTTGATGCGTTTTCCCTTGTTTTTGCGCGTTGCGGGCGAGTCGGCGGCAGTGCTCGTCCCCTTAACCCTTTCGTAAGGAGCCGAAAAATTTGCCGCTCTTTCCATATCCTTCAACAGTTCCGCCGTCCTTTGCAACGCAGCCGAAATCTCGCGGACGTCCGCCGCACGGCCGCATTTTGACAGTCCCGCGAACAAAAACGCGTCTGCCGCTTTCTCCGCTTTCGCAACGCTTAAAAGAGCGTAGTCCGTCTTTCGCAACGCTTAAAAGAGCGTCGTCCGTCAATTCGAGATAAATCGCGTTTCTTTTTATCGGACTGCGAAAACGGGCGACAAAACCTTTTTCGACAAGGCTTTTGACGCAGGCGTAAAATTTCTTTCGGGGCAATCCGATTTTCTCAATCAGCTCGGCTTCGGTCGCATAGCCGTCGGAACCGAGCGAAAACAGAATTTTCGTCTCACTGTCGTCGCACCCTTCGACGCGCCCCGACGCCGCCATGAATAACCGCGAAGAGCCTGTTGCCAACGCTTTCAGCCGACTGCAAAAACCGTCGCAGTTTTGATTGTTCATACCGAAATTTTTGCATATTTTGTCATATTTTAAACCCTAAACAAGACAAAAGCGGCACAGCCGCATACTCTAAGACATTTTCGGAAATAGATTGTTAAAATCAAAATGCAAATATAAACCGCGCAATTTCCGAAAAACGCTTGACACTGCCTCCTGTTTTGAGTATAATAAACAACACATCTCGGGGGTGTAGCTCAACTGGTAGAGCGCTTGAATGGCATTCAAGAGGTAAGGGGTTCGACCCCCCTCATCTCCACCAAACGCGACGTATACGCACACTTTTGACAGGTGTGCGTATTTCTTTTGTTTCGTTCCGCCGTTTTATCGACAAGACGAAAAAAGCCCTTAAGAAATAAATGTGTTTTTTGTCCGCAAAGCGGAGCACGGTTTGCGGATTTTTGTCGCGAGGCGGCTTGTAGGAAAGAATGCGCCGTGCTAAAATAAATTGAGGAGAAAAAAATGCAGAAAAACGAAATCAATCGTTACGGAAACCTCTGCGTCGAAATGTATGAAATTCTGCACAGAGAGGCTCCGTCCGACGAATTGAATTTTTATCTTTCCTATGCCCAAGCGGGAAAGAAAATTTTGGAGCCGTTGTGCGGCAGCGGACGGTTTCTCGTTCCGTTTGCGCAAAAAGGCTTGGATATTTTCGGAGTGGATTCGTCACGGGAAATGCTTGACAAGCTGCAAGCAAAATACCCTGCAGCAAAATTTGCTTGCTCTACGATTGAAAATTTCCAAACGGAGGATAAATTCGACTATATATTTATAACGTCGGGTTCGATGTCCCTGTTCACCGATATGCGAGAGTGCAAAAAAATCGTCGGCAAAATCAAAGCCCTGCTGAATCCGTTCGGGAAATTTGTTTTCGCCGTGGACGGGGCAGCCTCCCGCTGCAAAGACGACAATGATTTCAAGATTGCCGTTTCGGTGAAAACGGACGACGGCTGTGATTTGATTTTAAAAACGAAAAACACCTTCGACACGCGGACAGGCACACATTATTCTCCGTCCTTTTATGAGCTTTACGACGGCGGAAGGCTTTTGAAACGGGAGTTTATGGATTTCAGAACGCATCTGTACAAATACGGCGAAATGGAAGCCGTGCTTAAAGAGGTCGGTTTCCCCATCGTAAGAACCTTTTCCTGCTTTGACAAGAACGAAACTTTGGGTGAAAAAGCGGAAATTTATCTTTTCGAATGTACCGTTTAATCAAATTCGGCTTTTCCCGCCTTAAATACTACAACATAATTTAATTAAAATTTTTCCGCTTTATTTTATAAATAAGCTAAAATAATTGCAAGATTCGCCGAACAGGAGGAAATCCACCATGACAAATGAAAATCAAAAGAGACAAAAAGAAGAAGAATCGAAGCAGAAGCGCCTTTTGAAGGAATCGAGGCAAAAGGCAAAAGAAGCGGAAAAAGAGAACAAAATCAGACAAAAGGCGAAGGAAAACGCCAAACGTCTCGCGGAGAAAAACTCGACGGATTTGCCGCCCGCAACAGCGTCGGAAAAAGCGCCCGACAATGAAAGAGCAGCCGACGTCAAGCCTGCCGGCGACGAAATCTCAACGCGCGGTCAAGTCGAGTCGGACACTCGGTCCCCCGAAAGCTCGGACGAGGAGCAAAAGAAAAAGCCCGTCCACAAAAACTATCACGTCTCTTTGCGCGACGACGGAAAATGGCAGGTAAAATTCGCAAAGGGCGAAAAAGCATTGAAACTTTTCGACACGCAGGCGGAGGCAATAACATTTGCGAAGGAAAAGGCGAAAAATCAGGACGGAAACATAACCATTCACAAAACGGACGGAAAAATCCGCAAACAAAATTACAGCAAGCGCGACTGACGGCTGCCGTCGTCCGTTAAGCTTTGCTTCAAGAAAAATCACGGTTTAAAAGCAGCTCGCAAAAGCGAGCTGCTTTAATTTTGCGTTAAAACTTTTTTATCGCCCGCAAAAATTCAGCTTTCCCCTCGCCGTCGGCGTCCTCTCTCTTCAAAACCAGAGTTTCCCCGAAAATCGCCGAATCGCAAATAAGTCTGTCTCCGTCCACGCGAAAGCTGATGAAATAACTCGTCTGCGCGCCTTGAAAATAGACATATTCCACTACAAGAAGATTGTCCTTTGCGTAAAAGCCCACAATCAAAAGCTCCGTTTCCGAGTCCCGCGCCTCGTAGGTGAGCACGCCTTTTCCGTCAAACGTAATGTCGAGCACATAAGAAACCTCGACTGTTTCGCCGAAAAAATCCGCCTGCGCGACGCCCTTCCAGACGCCCGCCAGCTCGGCGGGGTCAAACAAAGCGTCGGGTGTTTTTTCGAGTTCGAGCGTTTCGTCGAAAAACGCTTTTTGCGAGCTTAAACCTATGCCGTCCCAAACAAAATCAATACGCCGCGTCTGTCCTCCGTCTTTAAACGACACGATAACTCTGTTTTCTCCGTAAGTGAAAACTTCTGCCTCCCCGTCGGAAAAAGCGCAGTCGTCTCCCGTCACGGAAAAAGCCGCGCCGCCGTCACCGTCTATGAGTAGGCAATAATGCGCGTCTCCCTTTTCCGTCGCGCTCCGCCCCGTCCACTCTCCGCAAAGTCCCTCGAATGCGTCGGTTGCCTCCCACCTCGCGCAGAGAAAAACATTTTCATATATCCCCTTTTCGAAATCGAAAGGAGTTTCGCTGCCCTCCTCATACCAACCGAGCAAAACGTATCCGAAACGATAGCTTTCGGGAAAGACCGCCTTTCCTCCTTTTTCCACAAGCTGACTTTCCGTCTCGGTGCCGCCCGCCGCGTCGAAGCAAACGCGAAAGCTGTTGACGCGCCACTCCGCCTTCAAAGTCATGCTTGACAGGACAGGCTCTTCAAACGAAAATTCCTCTCCGTCCTCCTTCCGCCAGCAGACAAAATCAAAGCCCTCCTTTTTCGGAGCGGACGGAGCTGCAATACATTCGCCCTTTTCGGCAATACGCGCGGGCACCACGCTGCCTCCGTCGCTGTCGAAATATACCGCGACTCTTATCGTCTCCCATTTTGCAACCAGCGTCAAGGATTCAAAAACGGGCAGTGAAAAATCAAAAGGCTCGTCCTCTCCCTGCCTGTACCAGCCCGCAAACGCTTTGTATCCGTTCTGCGGAGCTTCGGGAAGAGAAGCGCAGCCGCCTTTGTCGAACGTCTGAAAAGGCACGGCAGTACCTCCCGCGCTGTCGAACCTCACGGTCACTCTCGCATATTGCCAAACGGCGACAAGCGTCACGTCCTCCGTTATCGGCTGCGAAAAATCAAACTCCGCGCCGCTTTCCTTTTCCGTCCAGCAGGAAAATTCGTAGCCGTCCTTTTGCGGAGTGTAATCCTGTACGACCGAGCCGCTTTTCACGGAAACCGTTTTGGTCGCGCCGCCTTCGTCGAAGGTTACCGTAACTGTGCGCCCGCAGGCGACGGCGAAAACAAGCAGCGCAATCGCCGCCACAACCGACAGCAAAATTAAAATAAATTTTCTGTTCATAACCTACTGTCCTCTCGTGTGCAAATAATTTACAAGCATTTTACACCATATTCCGAATTATGTCAATATTGGGCGTTTAAATGTGTATTTTGTTTTAAAAAATAATATTTTGACAAATTATTATTTTTAAAGTCAAAAAAACGCGCCTTAACGGTGATTTGATGCCCGCGACGCGTTTTAATGAGAAAAATGTCGATGTTCAATCGTCATTGCAGAGGCGCGGATAAACGAGACTGCCCCTGATTCTGTCTACGCCCGCCTTCAAAACGGCGCTCATATCGAACAGCGCAAACTGCCGCCCGTTCAAGGTATCCAGATAACAGTATACCTTTCTGAGAATTTCCTGCCTGCGTTTAAATCCGACGTAAGGATGAAAGGACAAAACGAACACGCTCGCGGAAAAATCCGCGCCGAGCGTTTTGCGCACCAGATAAATTTTTTCCAAATCCTTGCCGCAGACCGACAGGATGTGGCTTACAATCTCGTCGAGAAGCTGTTGAGGAATCCCGTCCTCGCGCGACAAACGGTCGCTGCGGGCAAGCGTCGAAAGCTTCGAATATTGGTCAACGCTTTTCTGCGCCAGCTCCGTCGCCCTTTCCCTGTGCCAGTCAAGACCTTTTTCTTCCCCTTTGAGACAAAAATATCTGCCCAGCACCTGAATGCCCTCCTCTATGAAATTCTGATTTTCCATTGCGGTGTAGACAAGTTCGACGCCTTTTTCGTCGTATCGGCTCAAAAGCATACAGCCTTTTATATAATACCCCATGCAGGAGGCGGGACGGGGCAGCTGCTCGATTACGCGCTCGCACAGCCTTTCCGCGTCGGAGTTTCTGCCCAGCCTGCGCAAATCCTGAATCAGGTCGTAATACTCGTGCGCGACAAGGGGACAATTTGCCTTTTCCCATTCCTCCACGCGCAGAGCGGGCTTGAGGAAATTCTTTTCGCGCTCGCTTGCGTAAACATCTCTTGTGCGGGCATATACGTATTTTTCCATTTCCTCCATGGCGGCAAGGCAATCCTTAGCCAATTCGGGAGACTTTTGCTCGTCGCACAAAACAACGTTTGTCACTCCGAGCGTTTTAAGGCGCATACTCAGCGTCGGGTGCGACGAGGAGCGGGAAAGTATTTCGTCAAGCTCTATTTTGAGCCACTCCTCCCTGCGGATGCCAAGCCTTTCGCGGAACGCCTTAACGTAACGCTTCAAGCAGTCCTCGGGCGCGTTTTCCTCCTGAAATGCAGGCGGCTCGTCGTAGCCGCCCTTTTCCCACTCGTACAGCTCGAAAAAACCCAGCTTGGCAAGACCGGAAGCGCCTTTTTCCGCGTTTCCGTACCGCGCAATCGCGCTGTCGGCTTCGTTTTCTTTCAGAATGGACACCGTATAGGCGTAAAGCTCGTAGTTCAACAAATACAGCGCGTCCAAAAATGCGAACATATAGGGCGTGAGGGCGTAGAGGGCGTTTTCGTTTCTGTCTTCGCAAAGCCAGACGTAAAACCTTCTTTCCGCCGCCGCGGCGTCGGACTCCCCCTTCAAATGCGCGAACTCGTGCAGCAAAACCGCGTAAAGCTCCTCGTCCGAAAGCATGTCCAACAAAATCGCCCCCAAATCGAGAGAAATGACTCCGTCCATATCGGCAACGCCGGCGTTTACGCCGGGGTTGAGAAAAATTTTTATTTTCCCGCGACAACCCAAAGCCGCCGCGGCTTTTTTCGCAAGGGCGTAAACCGTCGGATAGTGAAGAAAGGAAATATATTTTTTGCCGAAGTCGCTTAAAAGCGTCTTGATCGAAAAGCGAATGCGGGAAAAGCCGAACGTACAGCAATACGCTGCGTAAACGCCTATCAACACGGCAGCGCCGTTGCCCGCCAGAGCGCCGCCGCAAAATGCCGTGCACGCGCCCGACATACCCAGACAAACCGCGTACCAATCGGAGCGAAAACGGATTCTTCTAAGCTGTTCGAGCAGCTCCTCCGACTTCTGTCGGGCAAATTCTCTGTGGGAATACAGATATTCCTGTCCGTCTTTGAGCTTCATTTTTTTCAGTTTTTCAAAATACTTTTTGCGCAGAATGAGATTTACAGACAAAAAAAGCACGGGAAAGACGAAAGAAACAACAAGCAGCGCCACAAGAAGCTTTTCCGCCCGCCACGCGACGCCGTGCAGCAGGCAGCCTCCCGCAGCTGCGACGCCTGCCGTCGTCAACGCCCCCAAAAAAAGCAGACAGTCCTGAAAACGACGTCCGACACTCTTTACAGGCATATTTGCCCCTCCTTGTCTCAGATGTTTTCTGCATTATAGCACACAGCGCGCAAAAAAGAAAGAATTTTGTCGATTTTTCAAAATTTTCCCAAAGCGCGCTCGAAAAACGGTTTAAGCTTAAATGTTTAAGTCAATACTGTCTTTATGCTTATCAAACTGATGCAATTTGTAGAGGAAAAGGTCGCCGAGGGACTTAGCGTCGCGCAGGCTCTCAGACTTTTTTCGCACGAAAACAAGCTCACCATGCAGAGCGTCAAGCAATGCTTCGACCAGATGCTTTCAAGCCTTTGCAAACACCCGAAGCTCGCCAAGCGTCTCGGAGTCAACCTCGAGGCTCTGACCAATCCCGCCAACAAATACTCCGCCAAAGAGCTTTTAAACTATGTGTGCAACAATCCCTGCGCAACGCCCATGAAATGTATGTACGACCTTGCCTTCGGGGACAGAGAGCTTGCCAAAAAGCTTTTGAGGAGATATCTTACGTTTTTCACTTATACCCGTCCCGTGACGCCCAAACGCGCTTACGCCTCCTCCGCTTTGGAGGTGCAAGCCAAATACTTTATCAACCACCTGAACAAAACCGCAAAATAGACAATAAAAAATACCGACCGAATTAGGTCGGTATTTTGTTTTCGTTTTCCTGTCTGTTTTTTCGTTTGTCTTTGAAATAGTCCGTCAAAAGTCTTGCGCAGCGCTCCTTCAAAAAACCGCCCTCTACAATCGGCCGGTGGTTGAACCGCACGTCACCCGTCAGATTGTAAAGCGAGCCGCAGCAGCCCGCCTTTGGGTCTGACGCGCCGAAGTAAACCGCGTCGATACGCGAATTGATTATCGCGCCGGCGCACATTGGGCAAGGCTCAAGCGTCACGTACAGCTCGCAGCCGACAAGCCTCCAACTTTTTAGCTTTCTGCACGCTTTTTCTATGGCAAGCAACTCCGCGTGCGCCGTGGCGGACTGTTTGTTTTCCCGCCTGTTGTGCGCGCGCGCGATAATTTTCCCCTCGCAGACGACAACGGCGCCGACGGGAACCTCGTGCTCGGCGGGCGCCTTGTCCGCCTCTTTGAGGGCGTCAAGCATGAATTTTTCTTCGTATGCCATAAAAAGCTCCCTTTTTGCGTCAAACAAGACGTCAGCGCTCGCTTTCTCTCCCTTCGCGCACGTCCTCGTCCGGCAAAACTCTTCTTTTTTGTATTCTGTCCTCGCGCGCCACCGTGTTGAGCAGTCTGCGCGGAATATCGTCGTTCTGATAAAGGATTTTTTCAAACTCCGAATAGGGAAACGGATGCGAAAACTTGTCGCTTCCCACCTCTATGGTAAAGCTCGGAATATTGAAATGCTCTATGCACCAATCCTTGTAGCCCCCCGTGCTTGCGCCGTCGTTGCTGACCAGAGCGTATCCCGTCTGCTCGGAAATGGAACGCGCCAGACGATAATGTCTCCAAATGGTGTCCTTGTCCTTCTGAAAAAACCGCCAGTAAATTATCTCGCCCTTGCAGTGATAGCTGATTGTCGCAAGAGGCTTAACCGCTTTGGTAAATCTGATGAGATTTTTCGTCTCCTTTTCGCTGTTTGGCGTTTTGCCTACATAGTTTGCGCCGGCGCGGAAAAACACGTTTCGCTTGCCCTGCCCCCATCTCGCGTCGAAATTGGTGTTCAAATCCACGCCGTTGATGTTGGCTTTCCAAAGCGAAAAATCCGGACCGCCGTTGATTTGGAGCAGATTTTTTTTAAGCTCCTTGTTTCGGATAAAGCCCGCCCCCTCCTGCGCCAGCCTCACGCCGTCGGGATTCGTCATGGGTATGAAATATATACCCCCGTCAAGCAAAAGCTCGGGGTGCTTCAAAAGGTGCTTTGCCTGACACACCACAAGCAGACTTGTTATATGCTCCCGCGCGTGAATGCCCCCCTGAACGATTATGCACCGCCCCTCCTTGTTTCCCACAAAGATATAGGGCGTGGCCTGCCCCAGCGTGCTGTCGCCTATGCTCCCCGTTTCCACGCCGTGCTTTTCAAACAACTCGACTTCTTTAAGCAAATCCTGATAACGGAACATTTTTTCAACCCCCTAGCATACTCATTTTACATTGTATGAATAAGGGTATGCCTACGGTGCTCCGTTTCGGAAATTTTTATCCTGTTTTTATTTGTGGTAAACCGAATTGGCGTTTATCATGAAAGCGCGGTACACCTGCTCCGCAAGCACGACTCTGCAAAGAGTGTGCGGGAGAGTTATTTTCCCGAAGCTCAGCCTGAGCCTTGCCGCATCCTTTACGCTCCGGTGCAGCCCGTGGCTGCCGCCCACCACAAAGGTAAAGACGGAATTGTTCATCTTTTCCCGATGGATAAGAGAAGCGATTTCCGTGCTCGACATCTGCCGTCCGTCTATATCCAGCGCGACGGTATAGCCTTGAAGTCGGGGCAGAATCTGCTCCGCTTCCTTTTTCAGCGCCGCGTTGACAGACGCTTCGCCCGTATCCCTGACGTCTCCCTCGTCCGCCTCGAAAATCTCCACGGCGGCAAATCTGTCAAGCCGCTTGACGTACTCCGCCAACGCTTCGGCGTACCATTTTTCTTTTATTTTGCCGACAGCCAAGATTTTTATTTTCATTTTGCAAACAGCGCGCTAAGCCAAAACAGCACGCACACAAACAGTGCGGGCAGCAGCAAAAGCAAAGTAAAGTTTTTTTCTCGGGCGTCCTTGTCGCAGCCCTCCGGCACGACGAACCTTCTGCGCTTGTACAGCAGCCAAACAAGGGGAAGTGCGCAAGCCGCGCCCGCAAGTATAAATATATACCAATAATCCATGCTCCAAGCGTCTATTTTTTCGCCCAGCGTAAGAGAAAGCACGACGGTAAGCAGATTGTTGAAAAGGTGCGCCGCAAAGGAGCACCAGAAGCTTCCCGTAACGAGTATATAAAACACCAGCAGAAAGCCCATAACAAACTGATGCAGCGTCTGAGCGGGATTCATATGAAAGAGCGAAAACAGCGCGCCTCCCAGCAAAGACGCACTCCACAAGCCCGTTTCGGCAAGTCCGTTGCCCAACGCGCCTCTGAACACCAGCTCCTCGCAAAAAGCGGGCATAATGCAAGCCACGACAATCAGCAGGACGACGTTCCCCGCAGTGCCGGTTACCGGTACGGAGACGGAGACTTCAAAGCCCATCCATTCAAACCAATTTACGATAAAGTTTTGTAAGGGCAGCATAAAAGCCAGCGTTCCCGCCCCCGCGCCCATCGTCAAAAACACGTCCGCAACACGCGGCTTGACGTCAAGCGACGCAGCGGAAAAAAAAGAAATATTTTTGCTCTTGCAGTAAAGCGCGACCACTCCCGCAAGCGACGCTTGAAGAATCACGTTGACGCACCAAAAGCCCGCCTCCCCATCGAGAGAGGGGAAAACCGTAAGCAGCATGGAATAGAGCAGGTTGATTATCAGCACGGCAAAAACGGTAAAGGAAAAGATTCTCAGACCGTCGTTTTTATCGAATTTATCAATCATCCGTATCCAACACCTCGCTTTTCGTATATTGCTTGGCCACGATAATTTTAAGCTCCCTGCCCTCTCTGAAATCGCGCGCCGCAAGCGCCTGCACAGCGCCTGCGAAGGCCAGCTCGGCAGAATTGTTCTCCTCGCTCAGGTGCGCAAGCACCACCGTCTTGACGCTTGTGGGCGCAAGCCTGACAATCAGCTCGCAAGCCTGCGCGTTTGACAGATGCCCGCACTCCGACATGATTCTGCGTTTGAGCGCCGCGGGATACCTGCCCGACCTCAACATCGTTTCGTCGTAATTGCTTTCGAGAACCACAGCCTCGCATCCGCCGACAAAAGCGTCGAAACCGCCGTTTACAAATCCCGTATCCGTGACCGTCGCTATGCTTTTGCCCGTCGCGTTTTCCGTTATCTTAAAGCCGCAGCAAAACGCGCTGTCATGAGAGCAGACGTAAAAATCCACCGAAACCCCCTTGAAAACAAAGGGAGCGCCAAAACCGATTACCCTTTGCATATCGGGCGCAACCCGCACGTCCAAAGCCCGCGCGCCTTTTTCGTGCACGAAAACGACGGCTTTTTTGTTGTGTTCGAGAAACTTGGGCAGACCTGCGACGTGGTCCATGTGCTCGTGCGTGACAAGCACCGCGTCGACGTCGTCTATGTCCACCCCTATGTCGGCGAGAGATTTTTTTGCGGCGCAGTAGGACACGCCGCAGTCGATAAGTATTTTTGTATCCGGCGTAAAGGCAAGAGCCATATTGCCCTTGCTTCCGCTGAACAAAGTAAGGAATTTCATCTTATACCGCGTTTTTCAGAGACTTTTCAAAATCTCCTCCCGTTTGCTTTTGTATTCTTCGCTGTTTTTGTCAAGTTTAAGCGTTTCGGCTATCTCGTTCTGCTTTTCCCTCGTGACCTTGTATCTTAGAGAAATAAAAAATCCGATTGCCATGACAACGATCGGCAGAAAAGCGATGACGATTCTTACCGCAAGCATTGCCGAGTCGCTCTGAGCGACGGGCATGTAAGCCGTGCCGTTGTCGTATGGCTTTACGAAATAGCCGCTCAGGTCTGCGGGCGCCTCGTAGACCGTTTCAAGATAGCCCGCCGCGCCGATAATAATTGGCGGAATCGCAAGCCCCACTGCCTGCGCCGTGGTGTTGAGGAAATTGGAAAGCCCCGAAAAGGCTCCTTCCGTCCTTTCGTTGAAATAAAGCTCGCCGACGTCGCAGACGTCTCCGAATGCCGTGTGGGGCACCAGCACGGGACCGCCTATGCCTATACCGATGACAAACGCCAGCATACAGATAACCCAATCGGGCACCTGCGACACGATTTCAAGCGCGCCCGACGCGTCCAGCGTGTAGCTTTGCGCGGGCAGGAAGAAAAGCGCGAATGCCGTGACCGCCCAGACGATTGCGCCGAGACGATAAGCAAAGGTTTTGCTTTTGCGCTTGATGAGCCAAAAATAGAAGGGCAGCGCGAAAATCTGCGCGACGAACATAATTGCCGCAGCCACCGTCGCTATCGGGAAACGCGGAACGCCAAACTGCAAATTGGCGGCGTAGCTTCCTCTCCTTATCCAAAAATCCATAAGCGTGAAGAAAAAGGAGGACATAATCGCCATGCCCATGCTTGAACACATCTGCATGCCCAGATACTGCCTGTACGATTTGAGCTTGAGAGGTCTGAAAAACTCTTTTATGTTTACTTTTGTTTTTACTGCGGGAGTTACAATCTGCTCTCTTGCAAACAGCGCGGTTATCAACACGGCGATACAGAAAATCCCGCCGAAAATCGCCGCCATGACGATATAGCTCTGCGCGCCCTTTTCCGGAGCGGCAATCATGCCGGGCACGGCGACGCACACTATGCTGGAAAAAATCGAAAAGCCCAGCCTGACCGAGTTCACCTTTGTGCGCTCGATGAAATCTCCGCTCATTTCGCTGCCCAGCGAATAGTAGGGAATGAGTATAAACGACTGCGTCGTGGCGTAAATCAGATACACGAGTATGACCAGCACGATTTTAAGCGGAACGCTTGTCGTAACGAGATTCCAAGGGAAAAACAAAAGAATGGTCGCCACAATGAGTATGGGCGCGCACACGAGCATGAAGAAACGGCGTTTGCCGAATCTGCCCGGCTGTTTTCCGTCGCTGATTTTCCCGATAAACGGGTCGATAATTCCGTCCCACACCTTGCTTATCAGCATGATGACGCTCACCCAATACATGGGTATGCCGACGGTAAGCGTCAAAAAGGGCACGAACAGAAAGTTTATTATGTTGAAGCTGCCCCCTCCGAAGATATCGCCGCTGGCAAACGCAAGTTTGTTTTTCAACCCGACCTTTTGAGCCGTATTTTCCACAGGTAATTTTTCCATTTTTTTCCTCCGTCAAACATTGAAACGGAACAGCACAACGTCGCCGTCCTTTATTTCGTAGTCCTTTCCCTCGCTCCTGACCTTGCCGCGCTCCTTGGCGTTTGTGTAATTGCCGCATTCGAGCAGCGTTTGGTAGGGCACGACCTCGGCGCGTATGAAGCCTCTCTCGAAATCGGAGTGGATTTTGCCCGCGGCCTGCGGAGCCTTGGTTCCCCTTTCCACCGTCCAGGCGCGTGTTTCCTTTTCCCCCGCCGTGAGATAAGAAATAAGCCCCAAAAGCTCGTAGCACTTTTTGACAAGTCGATTGAGTCCGCTTTCCTCTATGCCGTAGCTGTCGAGAAACATTTGCTTTTCCCCGTCGTCAAGAGAGGACAACTCCTCCTCCACCTTGGCGCAGATGACGAGAGTCTGCGCGCCCTCCTCGGCGGCGCGCCGCCTCACGCGCGCAACGGCGGGCAGCCCGTCCTCGCTTTTACCCAAATCCGACTCGGAAATGTTGGCGGCGTAAACGACGGGCTTTGCCGTCAGAAGAAACAGCTCGTTTACCTTTGCCCTTTCCTCCGCGTCAAGTGCAACGCTGCGGGCGGGTTTTCCCTCGCTCAGCGCCGCGTAAACCTTGTCCAGCGCCCCGACCTCCGAGGCGTAGGACTTGTCCCCCTTGTTGAGCAATGCTTTTGCCTTTTCCAGACGGGACTTTACCGTTTCGAGGTCGGCAAGCACGAGCTCCAAATTGATTGTGTCCATATCCGCCACAGGGTCGATTTTGTCGGATACGTGCGTCACGTCCGCGTCCTCAAAGCATCTGACGACGTGAACTATCGCGTCAACCTCCCGTATGTGGCTTAAAAACTTGTTTCCCAGCCCCTCGCCGCGGCTTGCGCCCTTGACGAGTCCCGCTATATCCACGAATTTGAGATAAGTGGGCGTGATTTTTTTGCTGTCGTACAGCGCGGCAAGCTTGTCAAGCCTCTCGTCGGGCACGGCGACCACACCCACGTTCGGCTCGATTGTGCAGAACGGATAGTTGGCTATTTCGGCTTTTGCCTGCGTTATCGCGTTGAACAGCGTGCTTTTGCCTACATTGGGCAGTCCCACGACACCTAATTTCATAATTTCAGTTCTTTCTCCATATATTAACTAATGGTATGCGCCGGCAAAAGGCGCGAAAGCAACCTCTCAAAAAGCGCAATACAAAATGATTATACACTAACCGACGCGGATTGTAAACAAGGAGAAAGGGCAAAATGAATGTTTGGCAGAGTATTTTTTTCGGACTTATTCAGGGCTTCACCGAATTTCTGCCCGTTTCGAGCAGCGGACACCTGCTCCTCGTTTCCGCGCTTACGGGAGTGGAATGCCCGCTTTTCATGAGCGTTATGCTGCACGTAGGCACGCTTTTCGCCGTCATAATCGCGTACAGAAAGCCGCTGCTGCAAATTCTTCGCCATCCGATTTCGGACAAACGCCTTTTGTACCTTGTCATAGCCAGCATACCGACGTTTATAATTGCCGCGGCAGTCAAATTCTTTCTGCCCGAAGGCGTCGACAAATACATTCTGCCTGTCGGCTTTGCCTTAACTGCCGCCCTGCTTTTGCTTTCCAGTCTCAACAAAAACAAATTTTCCGTAGGCGAAAAGGGTGTGCTCCCCCTGTTGATAACGGGCGTCGCGCAGGGTATGGCTTGTTTCGCCGGCTTGTCGAGAAGCGGCGCCACCATCTGCACAATGAGCCTGTTCGACATCAAACGCGAGGAAAGCGGCGAATTCAGCTTTCTTTTGTCCATACCCGTGATTTTGGCAGGCGCGGCGGTAGAGCTGATCGAAGCCTTCGCCACTTCCGCAGAGATAAATTGGGGCAGCGTTTCAATCGGCGTCGTCGCGGCGTTTTTTGCCGGACTGCTTGCAATCGGCATAGTCCAAAAAGCGTTGAAAAACGCCGATTTCAAATGGTTTGCGCTCTATATGCCCGTACCCTTTCTTTTGAGCCTTCTTGTGCTTTAAGCAAGGCGGAAACTCCGCCCTTGTCTTTTTTACTTTTTTCGCTCCCAAGCCGACAACACGCGCTTTTCGGCAGTCAAGCCGCAGTTGACCAGAAAACTCAAAAGCGTTATAATAAAAGCGTAAAGGAGTCGAAATGGAAATAGAACTGCGAGATTTGAGATATTTTCTTGCCGTCGCGCAACAGGAGAGCATAACCAAAGCGGCGGAATATCTTTTTATCGCCCAGCCAAGCCTGTCAAGGCGGATGCAAAAGCTGGAAAGCGAATTGAACCGCCTTTTGTTTGTCAGAGGCAGCAGAAAGGTGACTCTCACGCAGGCGGGCGAGCTGCTCAAAAAACGGGCGGAGGAAATGCTCCAGCTTTACGAAAAAACGCAGGCGGAGCTGCTTGCGGACGGCGAGAGCTTGAGCGGAGACGTCTACATCGGAGGCGGCGAATCGTGCGGCGTGCGCATAGTGGCGCGTGCCGCCAAGCAAATTCAGTCAAAGCATCCGGAGCTCAAATTTCATTTTTTCAGCGGCGACACACACGACGTAAAGGACAAGCTTGACAAAGGGCTTATCGACTTCGGAGTTTTCGTGGAGCCATCCGACTTAACCGAATACGATTATATCCGTCTGCCCGCGGAGGACACGTGGGGCGTGCTAATGCCCAAAAGCTCGATTCTTGCCCGAAAGGAAAGCGTCACGGCAAACGACCTGAAAGGACTGCCCCTGATTTGTTCGCGGCACAGCATAGTGCAGAAGGCTCTTGACGAATGGTTTTCCGCGTCGGACTGCAAGCCCGCGGTAAACGTAACCTACAATCTCATCTACAACGCCTCGCTTATGGTCGAGGAGGGTATGGGCTACGCCATAGGACTTGACAGACTGATAAACACGACAGGCAGCGATTTGTGCTTCCGCCCCCTGTCGCCCCGCCTGACAGCGCGGTTGGTCGTGGCATGGAAAAAACATTAGGTCATGTCGAAAGCGTCGGGCGCGTTTCTCAACGCCCTGAAAAAAGCGTCCGAACCGCTCCGCGACACGGAGGACGGGGAAGAAAAACGGGATACCGTTACTTCAAAATAAAAAGTCACGAAATATTAAAAACGGCGGAAAACTCCCGCCGTTACTTTTTACGTCGCTTTCCCGCCTCAAAGCGGCAAAAAACGCCAAACAAACTCACTGTTTAATTCGCGCCACAATCACCGTTATGTCGTCCTTGGGCTTTTCGTCATAGTTAATCATTGCTTTGCCGAACAGCTTGTCTGCAATGATTTGAGGGTCGGACGACTCGGTTTCCGCAAGCAGCGCCGCCATATCGTCCTTGTTTTCAAACGCGTCGGAAAAGCCGTCGCTAGCAAGCACAATCACGTCGTTTGCTTTAAGCGCTTTTTTTGTGATTGTAGGCTGCATTTCCTCCAAAACGCCGAGAGGCAGACTGCCTCCCGACACGAACTGCACCTCCCCGCCGCTTTTGATAAGCCCCTGCGGCGCGCCCAGCTTGATGAAATCGGCCGTTCCCTTCATCAAATCCACAACGCATATATCCACCGCCGTAAAGGTCTCGTCGTTTACGGAGGTGAGCAGTCTGTTGACGCTTTTGAGTATAAGCTCGTTGTCAAAGCCCGCCTTGTAAAAATTCTCCACCAACGACACGGCGGACTCCGAAGCTCTTTCCGCCTCTTTGCCGCTGCCCATGCCGTCGCATACCGCAAGCAAAAACTTGTCCTTGTCAAGCCTGACAAAGCTGTGTGTGTCGCCCGAGACCTCGCTGCCCGCCTTCTTGGCGGCGCAGAAACCGAATTCCACGTCATAAACGGGTTTGGGCTTCAAGTACAGCACCGTCCAATTTTCGTTGTCGGTGTTCTCCCGCGCGCAAACGCCGAGCTTTGCGTTTACCACCTCGGAAACCACGCTTTCGAGGTTTTCCTTGCGCGCGTCGCGCGAATTTACCACAAGCGTAACGTTAAGCTCCCCTCCCTCGTTGAAAATAACGGCTTCCTTTGTCAGTATGTTGTAAAAGGTAAGCTGCTCCACAAGCTGCTTTTCCCGCTCGGTGTCAAAACGTATGGTGGCTTTGCTTTCCTCGCTCAGTCCCAGCATAATCCGCGACACCCCTCCGAGTTGGTCGCCAATCAGGTTTCTGCTGTTGTCCGAGCTTGCCGCGACGAGATAATACTGCTTGTATGCCGCCACCTGTTGGTTTACGTTGCTCAAAAGCGTGCTTGTCCTGAGACACCTCGACGCAAGCGAGCTGTTGAGGTCAAGCACGGTAGCCTTGCCCCTGTCGAGAGCGTTGCCCACCACGTCGCAAAAAGCCTGTTCGCTGTCCTTTATTTCCCTGCGCCAGCACTTTACGCTTTCGGGACAATCCTTGCAGGTAAGCTCGGCAACCTCGTTGGCAATGCTCACCTGCGCCTTTTCGGGAGGGATTACGTTGTTGTTCAGCGTCTTGAAGGTAAGCTGCATGGCGTAAAAAATTTCCGACAGCTCAAAAAGCTTTCGACTTAGGTTTACGCGCAGACGGTTGACTATGTGGCGCGGGGAGTATTTTTCCTTGGTGTTGCCTGAAACCGCTTTGAGATATTCGAGAGTTTTGCCGGGTATGCAGCAAAAAACCGCGCAGGACGCTACCGCCGCAATCAATCTCAGGCTGTTGAAGCCGTCGTAAATATCGAAAAAATATACAAGCGCCACCTCGCACAGCAAAAGCGCAAGCGCCGAAAGCCACCTTGACAGCGGCATAAACGCCACGGCGCAGACCGACCAGAGTCCGCACACCGCTACCTGCGTGAGACTGCCAGCATTGAGCGCGCAGGCAAAGCCGATTGTCGCGGCAAGCGCGTAGCAGGCGCTTTTTCCGTAGACGAACAGCGTCAAAAGCACGGCGAGAGGCGCAATGAACGCAAGCAAACCGACTCCTCCGACGCGAATCAAATCCAGCGCCTTGAAAACGCACAGTGCAAAAACCGCCAGACAAATGTTTTCTTCAACGGTAAGACGATATTTCAGTCCCCTGATAAAAAGCGCGCGCAGCACGTAAATACATACGAAGGAAAATACAATTCCCGCGCCTGCGGCAATCAGCTTGTTTACCAGCTCCTGACTCTCGGAGGTTTTGAATAGCACGAAAAAAATCTGAGACGCGGCAAGATAAAGTATCAGCAGCCATTTGTTGATTTTGCGGCGGCATTTGATGTGGACAAAGCTCACGCCCAGCATGACGGCGCACTGAACGGCGGAAACCAATACGCAGTCTATCCCCGACGCAAACGACGTCGCCAAAAACAAAACGGACGGCGCCAAAAGCCTGTTGCAGTAAAGCGCTCCGACGAAAAGTCCGAATGCAAGCTGACCGTAAAGCCCGTCCGCGGTCAGTCTCAAAAGAACGAATCCCGCCGCAAGCGATACGCATTCGAGAAGAGACCTCCACACGCTTGCTCCCTTTGCCTTTGTCGGCGCTATCGATATGCGCGCCGCTCCCGTTTGTCTGTTCATAACCCTTTCGCTTCCTCCCTTGACTGTATAACGTCATTTTAAAATAAGGAAACGTAAAAAATTTCGCTCCATATGTCGCCGCGCGTCGAACTTTATCGAATTATTTCCCGTAAAAGCGCATAAAAAAACCTTACCCCTTATGGGGAAGGTTTCTTTTGCGCGTTCAGGCTTGGTCGAACTCGAAATCCACCGAAACGCTCTTTTCGGTCAGCTCGTGCATGACGGGCTTGACTTCTTTGCAGTGGAACTCGTTTTTCTGATATTCCTCCAAATCCTCTCTGCTTTTCAAAGTCACCGCTAGCGCAAGGTCGTAGGAGCGCGCGCTGCCTACAAAATCCGCGCCCGCCTCGACGGACAAAACCTGCGGCACGTTAAAACGCATACTCAACAAAGCTGCCGTTGCTCTGTCAAGATTTTCCCTGCTGTTGTCTTTGAATTTGTAGCACACGATATGCTTAACCATCCTTTTCCTCCGTCTGTCCGTTTCGTCCGAAATTCCTTTCCAGGTGCTCTTTCTCCTCGCGCAGTCTTTCCTCCACCGCCTTTATAAGCGGAAGATTTTTTTCCAGATTGGGATTTAGTCCCATATTCGCCCTGCGATAACGCGGATTGCGCTGATTGACCAGCGCCACGCTCCTCTTTGTGTCGCGCTTTCTCGACGACACGTTGAAAACCGTCCCGTCCGTCGTCTTTATTTGCAGCGCCTCGCCGCCGTCGAAGGTGACGCACCGCTCCACGAAGTCGGTTTTTAGAAGCAGCTCCTGCACTTTTCTCAAAAACTCTTTGTTTTCCATTTTCGAAATTTATTTTAAAACAAAAGACGGCTTCTGTCAAGAAACCGCCCTGCCTCTTTTTACTTTTCCGTCCGTCGTGTCCTGATACAACACGTAATATTTTTCGCCGTTTTTAAGCGTGGTCAATTCAAAATCCCCGTCCGCGCTTTTGCCTTCGGGCGCGGGCAACGCGTAGCAGATGAAGCTGGGCGCGCCGTCGTCGGTAAGCAGCCCCAAAGCGAAATGCTTGTTCTTTCTCGATATTTTTATCCAATAAGAATTTTCAAACCTGTCTATCAGCTCGGGCGCTGCGGGAAAATTGTCGAACAGCTTTTGCAGCTGCTCCCTGACGGAAAGATAGTAGCTGCCGCCGTTTTCCTGCTCGTAATATCTCCTGAAAGCCTCGCTGTATTCCTCTATGCTCTTGTTTCGGGCTATTTCGTCCACAACAAAGCTCGTCCCCTCAAAATAATTTCCGGCGCGCTCCACAAAGCTTTCGTAAGGCTCGTCGTCTTTCGTTTCCTCCGCGGCGGGCGGCGTCCTTAAACCGGCGTCGTTTATTTTTTCAAGCTCCTTTTTCAGCATGGCAAAGAGCGCCCCGCTTTCTGACGCGCCGTCGGACGCGTAGGCGAGAGCTTCCAGACGGGCGGATTTGACGGCTATCAGGCACTCCGCGCGGTTGAGCGTAGGACAGTCCAGCTCGAATTCGGCGCTTTTGGCGGTAAGCTCCCTTACGAACAGCCTTTTGTCGAGAAGCAGCGCCGCCCACAAATCGCCCTTGGGCGCCTTCATCGTGTTTGCGGCAAGCTTGACGCGGGTGGTCGCTCCGTTGCAAAGCAGATAAACGAGTCCGAGAGAGCCGAGAGAATTCATACTGTTGATTACCAGATATTTTTTGTAAAACATACCTACTATTATATAGACGAAGCCTCCCGGCAAAATGACATTTTTTGCAAATTTTTACGCTTTTATGTCACAGACGAAAAAAGGGCGCGTTTTACGCGCCCTTTGAAGCTCAAATTTCACCACTCTATCGGCGTGGTGAAGCCGCTTAAAAATTCGTTGGCTTTTACGAAATGACCGCAGCCGAAAAATCCGTTGTAAGCGGAAAGCGGACTCGGATGCGCCGCTTCCAGCACCAAATGCGAAGTATTGGTAAGCAGGCTTTTTTTCCTGCGCGCGTTGCCGCCCCAAAGCATAAATACGACGGGCCTTGCTGCGTTGTCGTTTATCCAGGAAATTACTCTGTCGGTAAAAATCTGCCACCCTATGTTGCTGTGGGAATTGCTCACGCCTCTCACTACCGTGAGGGAAGTGTTGAGCAAAAGCACCCCCTGCTTTGCCCAGACGGTTAGGTCGCCGCCCTTTACCGCGGAGTCCCTGCCCGTCTCTTCCTTGATTTCCCTGAAAATATTGAGCAAGCTCGGCGGAGGCGGCACGGGATAGGGCACACTGAAAGCAAGCCCCATCGCCTGTCCCGGATTTATGTAAGGGTCCTGCCCCAAAATAACGACCTTTACGTCTTGCGGCGCGGTAAGGTCAAAAGCGTTGAGTATAAGCTTTTTGGGGGGATAAACCGTCTTTTGCGCGTATTCACGTTCAAGAAACGCCTTTATTCCCTTGAAATAGTCCTTGGAAAACTCCTCCGAAAACAACGGCTCCCAGCCGTTGTAGCTCCTTGAAACAGCCGCGTTCATAAAGCACTCCCGTCGTTTTCAGAGCAAGGTCTTTGCCTTGTCCGCTATATCTCTGTCGGTAAGCCCGTAAAACCGTTTCAGCTCGTTGAGTCTGCCTACCTCGCCGAATCTGTCGTTGACGGCGACGGCGGCGCATCTGACGGGAAATTCCTCGCAGAGAATTTCGCAGACAGCCGAATGCAAGCCTCCGAATATGCTGTGGTTTTCAACCGTCAACGCCCTGCCCGTCTTTTTTACCGATTTCAAAACCGCCTGCCTGTCCACGGGCTTCAAGGTGTGGATATTGATTACCTCCGCGGACACACCCTCTTCGCGCAGCATATCCGCGGCGCGCAGCGCGTCCGACGTCAAAAGTCCCGTCACGAAAATGCTCACGTCCGTCCCCTCCCTCAACACGTCCGCTTTGAACAGATTGAATTTGTAATCCGGCTCGGTGAACACGTCGGGAGTTTCCTTTCTGAACATCCTTACGTAAACCGGTCCGTCGTATTCGACTATTGCAGGCATTGCCTCCTCCATCTGTCTTGCGTCCACCGGCTCGAAAATCAGCATTCCGGGAATTGCGCGCATTGCCGCCACATCCTCGAAGCTCATGTGGGTGCCGCCGTTAAGCTCGGCGGCAATACCCGGGTCGGAGCCTATGATTTTCACATTGTTGCCGCCGTAGGCAATGCTAACCGCTATTTGGTCGAAAATTCTTCTTGACGCAAAGGGCGCGAACGAGTGGATAAAGGGCACAAATCCGTAAGCCGCGAGTCCCGCCGCCACGCAAGCCATATTTGCCTCCGCTATGCCCACGTCAAAAGCCCTGTCGGGGAAAATTTCACGCAAACCGAAGGTCCCGCCCGCCTTGGCAAGGTCGGCGTCAAGCATAACGATATTTTCATTTTCACGCATCATTTTTTCAAGCGTTGCCGCAAAAACCTTTCTGACTTCCATTTTTCAGTCCTCCAATTCGGCAAGCGCCGTTTCCAACTGCTCGGCGCTCACGTTGCAGCTGTGATTTGCAAAGCCCATATTTTTGAAAATCGAAACGCCCTCTCCCTTGACGGTGTCCATAACTATGCAGGTAGGTCTGCCCTTTACGTTGTCCGCCTCGCACAGCGCGCGGTCGATTTCCTCCTCGTCGTTGCCGTTGACGCGCACGGTGTTGAAGCCGAATGCGTCGAATTTGGAGGCAACGTCCTCTATGCCGCAGACGTTTTCGGTAAGACCGTCTATCTGCATTTTGTTGTTGTCCACCAAAACCACTAAATTATCCAGCTTTTTGTGCGCGGCAAGCATAGCCGCCTCCCAGACCTGTCCCTCCTGACACTCGCCGTCGCCCACGATTACGTAGATTTTTGCGCCGTCGTTTCTGAGCTTGGAGCCGATAGCAAGCCCCACGCCGCAGCTTATGCCCTGTCCGAGGCTGCCCGCCGTCATATCCACGCCGGGCGTCAAAAGCATATTGCAGTGGCTCGGAAGCTTTGTGCCCAATCTGTTGAGGGTTTTAAGCTCCTCCTTGTCGAAAAACCCGAAGCTTGCAAGCGTGGCGTAAAGCGCGGGACCTGCGTGCCCCTTGCTTAGAACAAGTCTGTCGCGCCCCTCCATACCGGGATTTTTCGGGTCGAAGCTCATGTGCTTGGAATAAAGCACCGACAGCGCCTCCGCTATCGAAAGACTGCCGCCCACGTGTCCGACGCCGAGACTCGCAATACAAGTGAGTGTCAGCCGCCTGATTTCTCTCGTTCTCTGTTTGAAATCCATAAAAATGCTCCCCGCAAATCGATTTGTCTCATTTTAGCACATATTCGTACAAATAGCAATACCTGAAAGCGTTTTGCGACAAAAACGCTTCTCAAAATGAAAATTCTTCATATTTGTTTGATTTTCTGACGGCGGGGTATTATAATAATTCGCATCCGAGTCAACAAAATCAAACAAAAGGACAGATTCGCCAATGAGAATAACGGAAAGCAAAAAGATTACAGATTTTTTCGGCTGCAACGTCTTTAACGACGGCGTCATGCAGAAATATATGCCCCGCGAAACCTACAACGAGTTGAAGGAGGTCACCGACCTCGGAAAGCCGCTCAACAAGGAGCTTGCCAACAAGGTGGCGAAAGCCATGAAGGAGTGGGCGGGCGACATGGGCGCGACGCACTACACCCATTGGTTTCAGCCGCTGACTGGCACCACGGCGGAAAAGCACGACAGCTTTATTTCCATAGACAAGTCGGGCAACACCGTGTTGGAATTTACCGGCAGCAATCTGCGCAAGGGAGAAGCGGACGCGTCCAGCTTTCCGTCGGGCGGAATCCGCGCGACCTTTGAAGCGCGCGGCTATACCGTGTGGGATTGCAGCAGTCCCGCGTTCATAAAAAAATCGCGCAACGGCGCGGGTATTTTGTGCATTCCCACCGCCTTCTGCTCGTACACGGGAGAAGCTCTCGACAAAAAGACGCCCCTTTTGCGTTCTATGGAGGCAATCAACCGCGAGGGAGTAAGACTGCTGAAAATTCTCGGCGTCGATGCGGAACGCGTAACCGCCAACGTGGGCGGCGAACAGGAATATTTTCTCATCGACAAGCGGGACTACAACCGCCGCGACGACCTCAAATTCACGGGGAGAACGCTGTTCGGAGCCATGCCTCCCAAAGGACAGGAGAAAAACGACCAATATTACGCCACGATAAAGGACAGGGTAAGCGACTTTATGGCGGAACTCAACGAGGAGCTGTGGAAGCTCGGTATCACCGCCAAAACACAGCACAACGAGGTCGCGCCCGCGCAGCACGAGCTGGCTCCCATTTTCTGCACCGCTAACATCGCCACAGACCAGAATCAGCTCATCATGGAAACGCTGAAAAAGGTCGCGGACAATCACGGACTGACCTGCCTGCTGCACGAAAAACCCTTTGCCGGCGTCAACGGCAGCGGCAAACACAACAACTGGTCGCTTTGCACGGACAAAGGACTCAATCTGCTTAAACCCGGAGCCAACCCGTCGCAAAACTACCCATTTCTGCTGTTTTTCACGGCGGTTCTTGCGGCGCTTGACGAATATTTCGACCTTGTGCGCATGAGCGCCGCAACTCTCGGCAACGAAAGCCGACTCGGAGGCCACGAGGCGCCGCCCACCGTTATCTCGGCTTTCATCGGAGAGGATATGCAGCAGCTTTTCGACGCACTGCTCTCCCACTCGGCAACGGGCGCCCACGAAAAGCAGCGTTTAAACACGGGACTCAATTTCGTAGCCGACATAGGCAAGGATTTTTCCGACCGCAACCGCACCTCTCCTTTTGCGTTTACCGGCAACAAATTCGAATTTCGCATGGTGGGCAGCTCCGCCACGCTGTCAACCCCCAACGTGGTGCTCAACGCCGCCGTTTCGGAAATGCTTTCGCGAATGTCGGACAGGCTTGAAAAAGCGGACAAAAGCCGTCTGCACGAAGAAGCGCTCGGTCTGGCGTGCGAATTTTACGAAAGGCACAAGCGGATAGTTTTCAACGGCAACGGCTACTCAAAGGAGTGGTTTGAGGAAGCCGAAAAGAGAGGGCTTGTGCATATAGACAACAGCATAACCGCCTACGACGCGCTTTTGGCGCCGAAAAACGTCGCGCTGTTTGAAAAATTCAAAATCATGAACAAAAAGGAGCTGGAAAGCCGACGCGCCATTTATCTCGACAATTACGAAAAAACCGCGCTCATAGAAGCGCGCACCATGCTGATGATGGCAAAGCGGGAAATTTTGCCCGCCTGCATGGAGTGGGAGGACAAGCTTGCGCGGGATATAGAAAAGCTCAACGCGGCGGGCACGAATTTCGGCGGAGTGCAGAAAATACAGCTTGCGAAAACCGACGCGCTTGTGAACGAGCTGTTTTCCGATATAGAAAAGCTGGAAGCGCAGATACAGGAAATGCAGGACTTGGAGTCGTCTTACGACAGTTGCGTGTTTTTCCGCGACAGAATAAAAGACACCATGGACGCCCTGCGCGCGGCGGCGGACAGTCTCGAAACAATCGTTTCGCGCAAGGTATGGCCCATACCCACCTACGCGGACATACTGTTTTACGAATAAACCAAAAAACGGAGCCGTTGAAAGGCTCCGTTTTTTTCAAACTCTGTTCAAATGGTTTTAAGTCTTTTTCTGCTTCTTTCCCAAGCAACGGTATCGTGCGGAATGACCTTTGAAAGTATCGCCGTGAGTTTTTTGGACAGTTCCATCATCTCGTCGAACTCCTCCTCGCTCATCGCCTCCGAGAAACGCCTGCGCACCCCCTCCCGCATCGCCTCGTTGTTTTCCCTGATTGTTTTCATTCCCAGCTCGGACAAGCTGATTGACGACTTTATGCCGTTGCGGCTTGTCACGCTTTTTTTGTCCACATAACCTTTGGCAACCAGCGTGTTTACGTAAGCCGAAAGATTCCTGTATTCTATGCCGCTCAACCCCGCAAGCTCTTTAAGCGTCACCCCCGGATGTCCGTACAAAGCGTAAAAAATCAGCTTCTCGTTGAATGTGGTATTTTTTATATAATCCAATTCGTCGTTTTCGGGAATGGACGCGAAAGCGTATTTCAATGCAAAAAACAAATCGTCGTATATGCAGCCGTATTCGGCAATTTTTCTTTCGTCTATAAGTTGTGCCATATTTAAAGATTAACTCCACCTATTGGATTTGTCAAACAATTTAAAAGCAATAAAATGTAAATAATTTCAATATTTTGATAATATTTAAAGATATCATAATTTATGAGCCTTTTTTAATTGACAAGCTGACGCTTATTTGGTATTTTAAGAAAAAAGTAGCCATACTTGGCAAAAGAAAGGAGAGAAACAAATGAAAAAGTTTTTCAAGACTCTGCTTCCGACTCTCGCGGCGATTCTGATTCTGTGCTTTTGTTTGGTCGGATGTCGGTCAGATTTCACCGTAAAATTTCAAACCGACGGAGGCACGCCCGTCGCGTCGCAAAAGGTAGCGAACGGAGAAAAAGCCGAAAAACCCGCGCAGCCCGAAAAAACCGGATTTGAATTCGGCGGCTGGTTCACAGAGCCTTCTTGCGCGCAAGGCACGGAATACGACTTTTCACTGCCTGTGGAAAGCGATCTGGTCCTTTACGCAAAGTGGACGGATAAATCCGACGTCGACTTTTTTACGATAACGGTGGTAAACGGCACGGGCGGAGGAAGTTACGCTTACGGCTCGTCAGTAACGCTTGCAGCCGCCGCGCCGTCCGGAAAAACCTTTGTCAAATGGACGAAAGACGGCAAGGACTTTTCAACCAATCGTGAAATTACCGTTGAAGTAACCGCAAACGCCATTTACGAGGCAGTTTTTTCAGACAGTCAGTATACTCTTACATATATGCTGGACGGAACGGTTTTCCAAACGCAAACATACATCTTTAACCAACAGATTGAAGCTCCGCGCCCCGACGACACGGAAGACTACCGCTTTGTCGAGTGGAAAGACCTGCCCGACGTCATGCCCGCGCAAGACATCACGGTTGTCGCCGAAATAGTAAGACTGCGCGCATTCGTGACTGTGTTCGGGGCGGAAGGCACGGGGCGGTACGACGTCGGACAAGAGTTGACGCTAACCGCAACGGTACCCACAGGCTTTGAGTTTGGCGGCTGGATTGTGGACGGCGTAACCGTGGAAACGGGCGCTTCATATACGTTTAAGGTGCAGGACGACGTGGAAGTTTACGCAGATATCAAGGACGTAAATTCGACGGATTACTTCATTTACGACGCCGATACGCTGTCCGCAAAGCCCGACGCGGCGTTTCCGCAAAAAATTATACTGCCCTCCTCCTATGACGGGATATACATCACCAAAATCGCGTCGGGAGGTTTCAAAAATCAGACGGAGATTGTGCAAGTTGTTCTGCCCGACACCGTTAAGGAAATAGGCGGCAGCGCGTTTGACGGCTGCAACAAGCTCCAAAAATCAATCTCGAAAACGTCGGGATTTTAGGCGACTTCGCTTTCAACAGATGCCCCTCGTTGCTTGCCGCCGACCTCTCGGCGCTTTTAAGCGCGGGCGCGTCCGCTTTCCTCGGCGCCGATTCGCTGGAAACGGCGATATTGGGCGAAAATCTGCAAAGCATATCTTCTTCGATGTTCGAGGGGTGCTCCTCCCTTAAACAAATCGTGCTGACGGACGGGATTTCAAGCGTAGAACCGTCGGCATTCAAAAACTGCACGGCTCTTGAAACAATAGAAATAGGCTCAGGCGTCGTCCGCTTCGCGGGTAACGCTCTCAACGGCTGCAAATCCCTGAAAGAAATAAACGTAAACCAAAAAAACAGCGCCTTTTCTTCCTCAAACGGCATACTGTTTGACAAATCGGGCATAAGGCTGGTTCTGTATCCCGCAGGCAAAACGGCGACCTCCGTCAATATCGGCGACGGAATAAAAATTGTTTTTGAGCACGCTTTTGAAAACAACCCCTACATTCAATCGATAACGCTCGGCGCCGACATAGAGGAAATAGGCAATTTTGCCTTTGCAGGTTTGGAAGCTCTTGTTACATTCGACGTCAAAGACGGCTCCGCGCTCGCCTCAATCGGCGAACACGCTTTCGACGGTTGCTCTTCCCTGCTCTCTTTTTCCGCCCCGACGGCAACAGTTTCTATCGGCAAATATGCCTTTGCGGGCTGCGCGAAGCTGGAAACGGCGTCTTTTGACGGACTGGCTTCAATCCCCGACTACGCGTTCAACGGGTGCGCCGCACTGACTCAAATCAACCTCGGTCGCGTCGTTTCTGTGGGCGAGCACGCGTTTAACGATTGCTCGTCGCTGCGTCGGTTCGACTTTACTTACGTTGAAAGTCTGGCAATATATGCTTTCAGCGGCTGTCAAAACCTCGACAACGTAATATTGAACGACAAAATCCCGTCTTTGCCGGATTACGTTTTCAACGGGTGCGTCTCGTTAACGGAAATTTCGCTTCCTCAAACTCTGAGCTCTGTCGGGCAATATGCGCTTGCCGGTACGGGAATAGTCCAAGCAGTCCTGCCGCAAAACGTCGAAACGGTGGGCGACTCGGCTTTTGAAGGCTGCGAAAATCTTATTTCGGCTACGCTCGGACAAAAGGTCAGGGTTCTGGGAGCGTCGGCTTTCCAAAACTGCATTTCTCTTTCCGAAATAACGCTCAACGACGGCATTGAAGAAATCGGAAACCTGGCGTTTGCCAACTGCTCGTCGCTGTTTGTCGTCAAAATTCCGCAAAGCGTCGTGAAAGTAGGCAAATACGCGTTTTTGCAGAACGGTCAAGGACTGAAAATTCTGTGCGTTGCCGACTCCGAACCCGAAGGCTTTGACGAAGAATGGAACTTCGGCGGCTATGAAGTCGTATGGGACTGCGAAAATCAGGTCGAAAACGCCGACTTTGATTTCAACCTGTCGACTGACGAAAAATATTATATACTCAAAGGCTTTGCTTCGGGCAAACAGGCTGCCGAGCTTCAACTCCCCTCCTCTCACAACGGCAAACCCGTCAAAGAAATCGCCGCCCAAGCATTTGTCATGAACGACTCCGTCGTGTCCGTCTCTATCCCCGCAAGCTATGTCAAAATAGGCGACAGCGCGTTTTACTACTGCACTTCTCTCGCCTCGGTAACGTTTGCGGAAGGTCTTGAAGAAATAGGAAAAGACGCGTTCAGAAGCTGCAATCTCACTTCCGTTTCGCTTCCCGACGGCTTGAAAACGCTGGGTGAAGGCACGTTCAGAGAAAACGCCGGTCTTGCAGAGGCTTTGATTCCCGACAGCGTACAAACCGTCGGCGAGGGCGCGTTCAGAAAAAACTCGTCTTCTCTCGTAATTACCTGTAAGGCAAGCTCGAAACCCGACGGTTGGAACGAGTATTGGAATTACGACGACGCGCAGGTCGTCTGGGCGCAAGAAAGCGGAAACGAAAACGAAAAGAATTTCGTTTACAAACTGTCGGACGACGGCACGTTTTATCTCGTGGACGGTTTTGCCGACGGAGTAAGCCTTTCCGAAGTCCGCTTTCCGTCGGAATATGACGGCAAGCCCGTCAAAGGAATAAGCAACGGCATGAAATTTTACGGAAACACCGATATAACTTCCGTCGTTTGCCCGTCCTCCTTTGAAATTTTAGGCGACAACGCGTTTTACGGCTGCACAAACCTCGAAAGCGTCACTTTGAACGAGGGACTCAAAGAAATCGGTCAAAACGCATTCCGCGATTGCGAAAAACTTAAATCCGTTACCGTCCCTTTCAGCGTGGAAATCATAAAAAGCGGCGCTTTCAGGGGCTGCGACGCTCTGACGATTACCTGCGAAAGAACGCAAGAGCAGATACCTGCGACGTGGGACTCAAACTGGAATCAAGACGACTGCCCCGTTATCTGGAAAGACGAGTCGGAAAGCTGACAGTGTTTGTTTAAAGCTCTCCTTAAAAGGGAGAGCTTTTTTCCTGCCGAAGAAAATTTTCGAGCCGACAAGCCTCGTAAAAAATGAAATGTTCACGAAAATTGACTGTCTTTAATCGCGGCGAGCCGTTTTTATGATATAATAAAGTCAACAATAATATCGGGAAAAGGATTTATCATGAGCGACAACATCAACTTATTGGTTACTTACACAATCAAGGGAAACAAAAGACAGGAATTTTTGGCGGCGGTCAATCAGATTGATTTGGTGCGTAAAACGCGCAAGGAAACGGGCAACAAGGAATACAGATATCTGCTGCCCATAGACAATTACGCGCAGATTGTGCTTATAGAAAGCTGGACGGACGAGGAATGTTTCAACAGGCATCGCGAGACGGAGCATTTTAAGGAGCTTGTCAAAATAAAAGAAAAATACGTCATCAACACGTCGACGGAAAATTTCAGAATTGTCTGAGTTTTCGAACATTTTAACGCAGCCGCAATCAAAATGGCTGTTTTCTTTTGATTCGGCGTTTCGGGCAGGCAAAAAAATCGCTTGCTTAAAACCGCGGCCGATAGTATAATTGCTTATATTGCGCCTTGGCGTTTTGACGCCTTGCGCCTGAAAATATGACAAAAAACAGAAACGGAAAGAAAATCAGGCTGAAAGAAACGCAGCTTCTCATACTCGGCTATCTTTTGGTCATCCTCGTCGGCAGCTTTCTGCTCAGCCTGCCCGCGGCTTCAAGGGACGGAGAATGGACGAATTACGCCGACGCACTGTTCACGGCAACGTCCTCGACCTGCGTCACGGGATTGGTAACCGCCGACACGTTTCTCAAATGGACGGGCTTCGGGCAGGTCGTGATTCTCATTCTCATCCAAATAGGCGGGCTGGGGTTCATGACGGTTATTACCACCACCCTGATGGTTCTCGGCAGGAAAATAGGTCTGTACGAGCGCAAAATCCTCATGCAGTCCGCAGGCACCATGAGACTGAGCGGCATAGTCCACCTTGTCCGCCGCATAACAATCGGCACCGCCATTTTTGAAGGCGCGGGCGCTTTGCTGCTGGCGACAAGGCTGTGTCCCAAGCTCGGCTTCTGGGAGGGACTTTATTCCTCCGTTTTCCACTCCGTTTCGGCTTTCTGCAACGCGGGCTACGACCTCATGGGACGCTACGGCGCCTTCGGCTCGCTGGCTGCGTTTTCGGGCGATTGGGTTGTGTGTCTCACGATAATGGGACTTATTTTCATGGGCGGCATCGGCTTCATCGTTTGGAGCGACGTTTTGGATTGCGGATTCAATCCCAAAAAATTCAGTCTGCATACCAAAATTGCCCTGTACGGCACGACGGCGCTCATATTTGCGGGAGCGCTGCTTTTCTGGCTGTTTGAAAAAAGCAACCTGCTTGTCGGAAAAAGCGCGGGAGAAAGCTTTCTCATATGTATGTTTATGTCGGTGACTCCCCGCACGGCAGGCTTTGCGACAATAGACTACGCCGCGGCGACGGACAGCTCTCTGCTTCTCACCATGTTTCTGATGCTCGTCGGCGGCAGCTCGGGCGGCACCGCAGGCGGCATAAAGGTCACTACCTTTGTTGTGATTATACTCGGCGTGGTTTCCTCCGCCCGCAGCGACGGCGACATCGTTATAGGCAAACGCCGTCTGGAAAAAAATCTTGTAAATCAGGCGCTCGGATTGCTTGCGGTTTACCTCGCGGCGATTTTCGCCGCAATCCTTATTATGAGCGCGATAGAGCCGTTTTCTTTGGCGGATATCGGCATAGAGGTTTTTTCGGCAATAAACACCGTCGGGCTGTCCACAGGAATAACTCCCGACCTAACCCTGACTTCGCAAATAATTTTAATGCTGCTCATGCTTATGGGCAGAGTGGGCGCGCTGTCCTTTACGCTTGCGTTTACTCAAAACAAACCGATACTCACCAAGTATCCCGTGGAAAAAATACTAATCGGCTAAACGGAGGAAAAATGAAAAACATTCTGATAATCGGCATAGGCCGTCTCGGACGCCACCTTGCCGAAAAACTGACCGAGCTTAACAATTCGGTCATGATTGTGGACAAGGACGAAAACATAATCAACGAGCTTGCTCCCCGCTTTACCGGCGCAATGATAGGCGACTGCACCAAGGAAGGCGTTTTGAGAAGTCTCGGCGTCAACAATTTCGATATCTGCTTCGTCACGATAAGCGACAACTTTCAGTCCTCTCTCGAAATCACTTCTCTACTCAAAGAGCTTGGCGCAAAGTACGTCGTAAGCAAAGCCAACCGCGACTTGCAGGCAAAGTTTTTGCTGCGCAACGGCGCCGACGAGGTGGTCTATCCCGAAAGGGACATCGCGGAAAAGCTTGCAATCAGACACAACGCCAAAAATATTTTCGATTTCGTAGAGGTCACCGACGATTTCGCCATTTTTGAAATACCCATACTCAAAAAGTGGGCGGGCAAAAGCATAAGCGAAATAGACGTAAGAAAAACCTATCATATAAACGTGCTTGCGATTAAAAAAGGCGGAAATCTGAAAGTGCTGCCCGAAGCCAATTACGTTTTCGACCAAAGCGACCACATCATAGTCATCGGCAAACCCGCGGACGTTTTCAAGCTGACAAACCGCACCTGAAAACTGCGCCAATCCGCCCAAAAGAAATAACAAGGACGCTGAAAATTCAGCGTCCTTTGATTTTTAATTTGAATTTTTTCCGCTTGCAAACCGAGCGTCTCAACCGAGATACTCTTCGATAAAATGCGAGCAGGTCGCCCCGTCGGCAGCCGCCGTCACAATCTGCCGCAAAGGCTTGGTTCTTACGTCGCCGACGGCAAACACGCCGTCCACAGATGTCTTAGTGGTTTCGTCCGCGAGGATATAGCCGTTTTCGTCAAGAGCGAGCTGTCCCCTGACCAATTCGGTTTGGGGCTGTCTGCCCACCGCCACGAACAAAGCGGCGCAGGGTACTTTTGTCCGCGCGCCCGTTTTTACGTTTTCCGTCACGACGCCGCCAAGCGCTCCGTCGCCTTCAAGCGCGACGACGCGGCTGTCAAATAAAAATTCCACCCCGCAGTTTTTTAACGCGTCGGTGTAGACCTTGGAGGCGCGAAGGCGGTCTCTGCGGTGCACGAGATAAACCTTTTCGCATATTTTGGACAGATAGAGCGCGTCCGCCGCGGCGCTGTTTCCGCCGCCAACAACTACGGCGACTTTGCCTTTGTAGCGCATACCGTCGCACACCGCGCAGTACGCCACGCCTTTGCCCGTAAGCTCTCTTTCTCCTTCGACGCCCAACAGTCTGGGCTTTGCCCCCGTAGCAATCACCACCGCTTTCGCGTTCAACATCCCCGCCGTCGTTTCGACTGTTTTGGGAGACGCTTTGAGGTTTAACGACTTTATCTTGGCGTAAACGGTAACCACGCCGAACCTTTCCGCCCCGCGCTGCATTCTCTCGCCCAATTCGAAGCCGTCTATACCGTCGTCAAAGCCCGGATAGTTTTCCACCGTTTCGGTAGTCGCCATCTGTCCGCCCGCGGACATCTGCTCGACAACGGCGACGGTGTAGCCGCTGCGCGCCGCGTACATTGCCGCAGTGTATCCCGCGGGACCTCCTCCTGCGACAATTACGTCATAAGTTTTGTTGTCCATTTTTCACCGACATTTAAAGCACGCCGTTGGCTTTCAACCAATCCTCGGCTTCCGCCTGAGAAGCGGGGTTGGACGCCTGAGACCTTTCCTCTCCGCCTACAAACAGCACGAGACGCGGAATGGTGTCGACATTGTACCTCTGCGCCACGTCGCCGTGCTCGTCCACATTGATTTTTACGAAATCTATTTTGTCGCCGTACTGCTGCTCCAATCTGTCGAACATGGGAGCCATTCTGCGGCAGTAACCGCACCAGGGCGCCCAAAAATCCGCGACCACGGGCTTGGCAGCGCCCAGCACCTCCCGCTCGAACTGTCCGCTCAAAATTTCCTTAACCATTTTTCTGACCTCCGTTTTGACTTTCGGCATTTCAGCCTCCGTATAGTTTGCCTCTTGCGTCGGCATAAAATACCCTTTTGATATACTTTATCACGGAAGCGAATTCAGTCAAGCGTTTTCAACCTTTTTTCCGTAAAATCTCTGCGTTTGCTCAACAGCCTACATCAGCCAAACGTACGCAGCCGAGCCGACGTCAATTATCCCCTCTTCGCCTCCCGAAATATAATACACCTGCACCAAAGGGTTGCCCGACAACAGCTGACTTTTATAAATTATTTCTTCAAATATAACATAATTCTGCCCGTGACTCTGCGCAGATGCAATCAGATTTCCGCCTATGTAAACCCGCACTTCGAAATTGGTTATTATCGGAAAACCTTTTACATCATCACTATAAGAATTTGCATACCAGAATATCGAAACCCTGAGGATGTTGTAAGGTAAATCCCGCTCGGGCTCTGCCGTCATTCCTCCCGCAAAATCTCCGGAAGCTTTGTTGTGGGACGAAAACATCAGCGTATTGTCTAAATTATCGAGAACCTTACCAACATTCAGCATACCGGCTCCCACTCCGGATAAAAATCCGTTTGCATTTTTAGGTACGGTTGTGTAATTTGCCGTAGAGGTATTTGCAGTAAGCAGGGAATGCACCATTTCCGGAAATAACTTTAACGAAGGTTTTTTATTCATCATAATTGCGACAGTGCCGGTCACAAACGGCGCGGCAAAGCTGGTTCCCATGTTTCCGTCGTCGTGAAACCATATTGTCTCTTTGGGAATATGCGGCATACCGTTTGCCACCAACGTAGGCTTCGTTGCCGCCATTTTGTCTGTATTTTTAGATGAATAACTCGCTAAATTTCCTTCATAGTCGGTTGCCCCGACGGTAATCACATTTGCGGCATTTCCGAAGCAAGTGATTCCGTCGCCGTTGTTGCCGGCAGACTTTACTACGACCACCAAGTTTTCTTTGGTAATTGTATCTACATCTCCTTCGTATTTGCAATATTTGCCTTCAGGATAATTGACTAAATCATTTGCCGTTCCGGGAAGATCTTGTATCAATTGCGTAAATCCAAAACTGCAGTTTATTACGTTGACCTGCGTTTTAAGTTGTTTAAATATCGAATTAAACAGGTCATAATCATTCCCTCCCAATTTCCTGGTATACAATGAAATTTTCGGAGCCATGTTTCCGATAATTCTTGTCACTCGTCTGGAGTGCTCGCTCATTTCGTCACCCTGCTGCCAATCGGAATTTATGGTTATGTCGGGCAAATCATTTCTTCCGTCGAAAGCATTCGGATCGATTGCAGACGGCTCGATAATCCCTACGTTTACGCCATGTCCCTTATACGCAAAGTCATTTTCAGCCACAAATCCGGCATTCATTGAACCTAGCGTCTCATCCTCCCAGCTGCCAAAGCTGCTCATAGGCAAGATTTCCGACTCCGTACTTAACGATTGTTCAAAAATATGATTTTCGACAGAAACAGTCGAAACTTTGTCATAGCGGAGCAATTTATTTATTATACCGGCTATTTCGCCCTCGTTCATGTCTTCGGTGCGCAGCTTGACGCTGTTTGTCAAGTACAGCTTTTCAAAAAGCATTTCGCTCATGCCTGATTCGTCAATAAAATTTTTTAACTGCGTTTTATAAAAATTCTCCCTTTGATTCCTCAAATTCAATATGAAAGCGTCCTCCATGCCTTCAGGCACAGAACTCCTCTGTTCCATCAACTCCGCAAACAATTCCGTTTCCCCGAAGCTTTCTTTAAATTCTACCGACACGGTCGTGCCGACATTTTCCGACACAGCCTTTGATATTTGTTTCAAGGTCAGACTTTCTTCACCGGCAAAACCGCAGCCCAAAACAATTTTCTCGGAAAAATCGTTTATCCTTACATTAGATAACAGTGGGTAAACCAAAATTGCCAAAACCGATATCAATGCAATCAGACATACAGAAATTTTTTTTGCTTTCATACGTCACCTCGTAAAATATTTTATATATTGTTTAATATTTTAAAATTAATAAAAGTAGACAGGTAAAAGCTTAGTGAACTATATACGCTTGTGATAAGCTTGGACTTTCTTGCTTCCTCTGCTTTGATCATAAAAAGATCCAATAAATCCTCGCCATAAAAATATGTAGGCTCATAAGAAACGGAGTTTTCCAAATACTTCCTGTGATAAAAATACCCATCAAAGCCGAAAAAAGCCTCCAATTCCTTATAAAGCCAATCAGCGTCTTTCCCCTGCTCTTTGTTTTTCTTGCGCAAATAATCTAAAAATTCATTTTCTGCGGGGTCGTCGGATTTTTTGCCTAAAACATCGTCGGCAAAGTCAATACTAGCAGAATGTACAAATTTTTTTAAAGCATCCAACTCCTCGTCAGTAAGATAAGTATTTTCGTCAAAATTCGTATACTGACCGAAAAAAGCCGAAGACACGACAGCGGTCGTTTCGTACATATCGGAAGGCTTGGTAAGCTCGGGAAACAGCTCGGGCTCGAGCTCTTCAAAATCCGTGCGTTTGTATGTCAGGCTTTTTACAAGCGGACTTTTGCTTGCTTCTATTGCCGCAAGATAGTCCTCCGTCGTCATGTATTCGTTAGCGCGTTGGGAGACAATTCTTCCCAAATCTCCCGTCAGGATAAACCTCCCTGTCAGCCCCAGCTTTTTTATACACTCCTGATTGAACACGGCGTTTTTCTCACGCTCCGTCTCTTTTAAAGACATCTTTTCTTTTGTTTGCTCTGCAAACTGCCTTAGCTCGACGTCCTCTATACCGTCCGACGTCAACAGCTCCGTATTCAACAGCATTTCCCCGCTTTCGTAAGGAAACGTCTGCGCCGCCACTTTTTTGAGAACTTTTACCTTTTTGCAGTCGAAAGCGTATTGTTCAAGCGTAAGCCCGTCCGCATTGTCTCCCCAAAAGAAAGTCACTTTGTCGCTGTACGCCCAATTTCCTTCTCTCACCTCATACACCTCGACATATTCCCGCTTTTCGCAGCCGGCAAACACGGCTAACGACGATACGAATAAAATCGCAACCACTGCCCACAGCCACATCTTTTTCATTTTTTATTTTCCTCCTGTTTTTTCAGGGTATGCCCTTTTTTATTTTAACCGATTATATTAACTGTGTCAATAACCATATTATGCTGTTTTGGATGCCGTAAGACGCCGTAATTTTATGATAATTTTTTTAAATAAAACCGCCCGAAAGCGTATTGCTTTCGGGCGGTAAACATTCAATCAAAAAGCTCCGAAAAATTTTAACAGCAACACTACCCCCGCAATCACCGCCGCGCCAAGCAGCGAAACAACCGACACCTTCAACGGAGAAACCGGAGCGCTCCCCGTAATCTTTCCCGTGCAGCCGTTTACGTATTGATTGTAAAGCTTGTCACGGTATTTCGTTGCGGTTATGTAAACGGGCATGAGCATATATTTGAACGATTTTCCGACATGGTTCATGCTCATGTTGAGATAATCCACTACGTCGGCGTTGTAGGACGCAATTATCTGACGTCTGATTGTTTCGCGCATCCTGTCCTCCGCCGTTTTGAACGCCGTATACGGGTCTACGGTGTAATTGTTTGCAAAAAAACCCGCAAGAAACTCCGAAGAATAAACCACGTATCTGTTCTGCGGAAAAGGCTGCAATTTGGACAGATTTTTGTCCGAAACGAAGGCGCCTCCGTTTACCGTCACGTCGTCGAAATAATTTCGTCTCGTGCCGCTGACGTTGAAATAACGCACTTTGACTTCCGTATGCGTGTTGCCCTTGCTGTCCCGCCGCGTGGTGGTGTAGGTTTTCCCGAGACGCCCCGCATATACCGTATCCGTCGTGCTGTCAAACGTCCACACGGGATAATATACGCCCCTGATTGTGTTGACGTTTATGTTTTTTTTGAATTTTGAAGGCGCGAAAAAACGCTTTTTCAGCCACTTTTTGCACGCTTCGAGTCCTTTTTGCCTGTCAAGCGAAAAGGGAATAAGCGAATCGGGTTTTACGCCGTCAAAGCAATGCTCCTCCAACACGAGCGGGCTGGAACAAAAAGGGCACACGGTGGCAATCTCGTCCCCCTTGACGGTCTCCGTTGCGCCGCAGTTGTCGCAGCGCACCGTTTTAAGCCCCGCCTCCGCCCATCTGTGTTCCTCAAGCTCGGAAAAATCCCTCTCCGTCACGTTTGTGTCGGCGGCTATATCCACTTCGCTTCCGCAATGGTCGCACACAAGCTTTTGCGCGGAAGGCTCGTACCGCATATTTGCGCCGCAGCCGGCACACTTGAACGCCTCCGCGTCCCCCTCGGAAATCCTTTCCGCACCGTCAAAGGCAAGCGCCGCGTCCCTGTTTTTCATAATTCAACCTCCGCGCCGTCCGTCAAGGACGGCGGCTTAGCATTTTTTCAGTTCTCCACCTTGGTTCCGCATTCGGGACAGAACTTTTTGCCCTTGACGTCGGCTCCGCACTTGACGCAAATGCTGCCCGACGATTGCTTTGCGCCGCATTCGGGACAGAATTTTGCGCCCACGGACATAGCCGCTCCGCACTCCCCGCAGTATTTCTGCTTGGGCTTTGTCTCCTGCTTGGGCGCCGCGTCCTGCGCGTTGCCCAGATTTGAAAAGGCGTTGTTCATCGCGTTGCCGAAGGCTCCGCCCATGCCCACGCCCATAAACGTGCCCACGGTGCCCGTGTTGCGCGCCGCGTCTCCCAGCGCGTCGGCGGCCTTTTTCTGCGTGTAGGTGCCCATTTTGTCGCCTAGTATGCCGAGGCTCGTTCTCTCGTCCAGCACCTTTTCCACTTCCTGCGGCAGGCTTATGTTTTCGATTGTAAAGGAAGTTATGTCAAGCCCGTATTCGCGGAACTTCTCCGTTATGTTTGTTCTGCACATCGCGGAAAACTCCTGCAAATTCGCCGCCATGTCAAGCATGGGAATCTTGGACTCCGCCACCGTATCCGCCATCTGCGACACAAGAAGACTCTTCAAGTGGTCGTTTATATCCGCGACGGTAAAGGTGCTGTTGGTGCCGAAAAGCTCCTTCAAAAATCTCTCCGCGTCGAACACTCGCATGGAATAGGTGCCGAAAGCCCCCACTCTCACCATACCGAAATCCGCGTCGCGCATGGTAATGGGATTTTTCGTACCCCATTTGAGATTGGTGAACTGCTTCGTGTTGACAAAGTAAACGTCGGATTTGACCACAACGTCTCTTCCCTGATAGAGCAGCGCTCTCAACCCCGACAAAACGGGCAGATTGTTGGTGCTCAACGTATATTGCCCCGGCTGAAAAATATCTGCGATTTTTCCCTTGTGGACAAAAACCGCAACCTGCGACTCCCTGACGGTGAGCTTGGAGCCGCTCATGATTTCATATTTGTCGGAAGGCATCTGAAAACGGTACACCATAGTATCGTTGCCGTCGTCCTTCCAATCAATCACCTTCCACATCTGGCTCTTGAACCAACCCATAAAAAAACCTCCTTTGCCGCAAGGCAAAACACTGTACTTTTGTTATTATTTTATCATAAAAGCCCGAAAAATGCAATACTGTGCGAAATTCTATTGTGATATATTTGCGCTCAAATAAAAAACAAACCGACGCGAAATATGGATAAATTTGTTAATTTTGTTGCATTTCAAGGAATAATGCTTTAGAATAAAAATACTAATCCGTTGTTTTATTATAAATAAAAAAGGAGGAAAAAATGAAGAAAAAAATTCTGCCGATGTTCTTTTTGCTGTCTTTGGCAATAGGGCTGTGTATAGCCGTGTCGGGCTGCTCGGCGCTCAAGCTGAAAGCGCCCGCAAATCTGCGGGTGTCGGACGACGGTTTTTTGTCCTGGGACGAAGTGGACGGCGCCGCCGCCTATCGCGTATTTATAAACGACGGCGTTTTCGATACGGACGAAAACCGTCTGGATATATTTTGGCTCACCGACAGCTACGACGTGTATTTGATTGACGTTGTTGCGCTGGACGCAAAAAACAGGATAAAATCCGAGTCTTCCGAGCTTTTTGAATACGATTTGCAGGACTCGGGAGGCTGGACGCTGCAATACAACGGGGAAGGCTATGACGTCGCGGGCACGGAGGACAGCAAAAACGTCGTGAGCGGAAAAGTCATTTTGCCCTCGGTCTACAACGATTTGCCTGTGACGGGTATTGCCGACGAGGCTTTCATGCTTTGCAAAAACCTGACCTCTATCATTATTCCCGACAGCATAACGGAAATAGGCCAAGCGGCTTTCAACGGTTGCACCTCTCTTGCGCGGGCGGAGCTGCCCCGCCGAATGAAAAGTCTGGAACGCATAGCTTTCGGCGGCTGCAAAACCCTGACCGAGTTGAAAATACCCAAAACCGTGCAATACATAAGCGGCGAAATGATGAACGGCTGCAACGGCATAACGACTCTCGAAATAGAGGAAGGCAACGAAATTTACGAAAGTCAAGGCAACTGCATAGTAAGAAAGGCGGACAGACAGCTCGTATGCGGAACGAAAAACTGCGAAATCCCCGAAAATATCGCGAGCGTCGGGGAAAACGCTTTTTACAATATGGACATAGAAAAACTGTCCCTTCCCAAAGGAGTGGAAAGCATAGGCACGGCGGCGTTTCAGTATTGCGAAAAGCTTAAAGAGCTTTGTCTGTCCGACGGCTTGAAGAAAATAGGCAGTCGCGCTTTCAGCGGCTGCGCATTCGACTACGTGTCTATACCTATGAGCGTAGAAAGCATAGGCGCCGATGCCTTCAACTTTTTTCACGGCTTGTCGGTCACTCTGCCAAAAAGCGTCAAAAAGCTGGGCGCAAATGCTTTCGACAAATACGTAACCATTTACACCGACTTAAAACACGACGAAAACTACCCCGAAGACTGGAAGCTGCCGGAGACACAGATGGATTTTTCATTTATTTATTCCTTTGACAGTTACGCCCCGGCTTTCCCCGTAAAGCAGCGCATAATCACCGACTGCGTATTTGTCTGCGAGGACGGCGTGCCCTACGTCGACTCGTTTAATCCGGAGCACAACTTGGATTCGGACGCGGGAAACTCCGACAATCCATATCAGGTTCCCGGCAGGGCGGGCTATGTGTTCGGCGGCTGGGCAGACGGCAACGGAAACGTAGTCTGGCATACGGAGTTTCATATCTTTCAGAAAGTTTCGGGAAGCGACCCATCTTTATCGGGAGCCGATTTGAGTTATACGCCTAAAAGCAAATACATCCTGTCTCTGTCCGGTCCTGCCGGAGAAATCCCGTCGGGAAACCTGCTTTACGCCGTCTGGACTCCCTCAAATTGAATCTGAGACAAAACAAAAGTCAAATCAATTTAAACGCGGTCTTTGACAGACCGCGTTTTTCGTCGCTTTGTCCCGACAGACGCTTAAATCTAAACGCAGAGCCGCCGACTTGCCGACAATCAAAAACTTGTCAAGCGGAGATTAAGATGCTATAATTTCAGATATGAAAATAATCCATTGCGCCGACCTTCATCTCGACTCCAAGCTCGCGGGACTGAGCCACAACAAAGCCATTGCCCGCAGGCAGGAGCTGACCGACACATTCAGAAGCCTTGCGGCGCAGGCTGCCGAAAACAAAATAGACGCCGTCGTCATAGCGGGCGATTTGTTTGACGACAGGTTCGCGTCGGCGCGCACCAAAAACGAGGTCGCGGATATACTCGCGGGCTGCGGCTCCGTGCATTTTTATCTGCTTGCGGGCAATCACGACGGAGGCTTCGACGAGGCGTTTGTCAAAAGACTGCCCCCCAACGCGCATATTTTCGCAAAAAACGGCGTGACGCGCTTTGACCTGAACGAGGTGAGCTTTTTCGGCGCGGAGGGCGAAAGCCTGTCCCCCGCTCTATTGGAAAGCATCGAAATGGAGCCGTCCCGCTTCAACGTGCTTGTCACTCACGCAGACCTCGCGGCAAAAAGCAGTTACGGAGGACTCGACCTCAGACTGCTGCGGGACAAGCCCGTAGACTATGTTGCGCTGGGGCACATACACCGCCCCTATCTGACGCGGGCGGGACGCGGGCACGCGGCTTACTCGGGATGTCTGGAATGCAGAGGCTTCGACGAGCCGGGCGAGCACGGATTTTATCTGTTGAAGACGCACCTTGCGGCGGACGACCCCAACCGCATAATTTTCGTGCCCTTTACCCGTCGGGTTTGCTACGAAATCAACCTTGACGTATCGGACGCGGGCAGCCGCACGGAGCTTGTCGAGAAGCTTAAAAGCGCTCTTTCGGGAGTGCGCTCCGACGATATGCTGAGCTTAACCCTTACGGGAGAAGCCGCCGAGGGGCTGGACGCGGAAACGGCGCTCACGCCGTTTCTTGAAAGCAATTTCTATGCGGTAAGAATCAAAAACAAAACCAAAATAAAAATAGAGCCTGACAAATACGCCGACGACGTGTCCCTCAAAGCGGAGTTCGTGCGCACGGCAATGCAGGCGGGGCTGGACGACGAAACGCTAAGGGACGTCCTTAAATACGGCTTCAACGCGCTGATGAACGAGGAGATCGATTTGCTGTGAAAATCAGGGAAATTTACGTAAAAAGCTTCGGATGTCTTTCCGACTTCAAAAAGGAATTTCACGACGGCTTCAACGCGGTGACCGAGAACAACGGCTTCGGCAAAACGACGCTGGCAACCTTTGTCAAGGCTATGTTCTACTCGCTCGGTTATTCCCGTTCAAGCGCGTTGGAAGAAAACGAGCTAAAACGCTTCCGTCCCTGGAACAGCACGGAAAAATTCGGCGGCAGCGTGACATTCGAGCATGACGGAAAGCTTTATCGGATAGAACGAACCTTCGGCGCCACCCAAAAGGACGAAACCGCTTTTCTCGTGGATTTTGAAAAAAACAAAAAAACCGACGTGAGCAAGTCCGATTTGGGAAAAAGACTTTTCGGCATAGACGCGGCTGCGTTTGAAAGATGTCTGTACCTGCCGCAAAAACAAATAGAAATAAAAAGCAACGACAGCTTTGTGGAAAAGCTGAGCAACCTGCTCGACAACGCGGAGGACAACAACAACTTTTCCGCAGCGACTGCAAGGCTGAGAGAGTTTTCCAAAAAGCTCAGGCTTGAAAGAGGCAGCGGCGGTCTGCTCTTTGAAACGGAGCAAAAAAAGCGACAGCTCGAAGCGCAGCTGTGCCGACAGCAGGAGGCGCAGCGCAAGCTGGACGAAAACCGCAGACAAACTCTCGACGCGCTGCGCGCGGCGGAAAAGGGAAGCGCACGGCTAAAAGCCCTCGACGCGCAGCTCAAATCGCTGGAAAAACAACGGCAGAACGCGCAGGCGGCGGGACTCAAACAAATTGTTCTTCAACGGCAGTCCGAGCTGGAACAGAAGCTGGACGCGCTCGAAGCAAAACAGTCCGAGCTTAAAGCTCCGCAAAAAAAGCCCTCCAAAAAATTTACTCTTTGCGCCTGTGCGGGAGCGCTGGTTCTCGCCGCGCTGTCCGTGCTGTTCTTTTGTCTCAATCAGGCGGCGGCGGGCGGCATTTTCGCCGCGCTGCTCGCGGCAGGCGCGGCAGCCTGTTTTTTTGTGAGAAAAAAACGACTGAAAACGCTGGAAGAAAATTTCAGAACGCAAAGCCGAGCGCTGGAAGCCGAAAAGCAGACGGTCGTCGGACTGCTTGAAAAAGCACGGCGGGAGCTGACGCAGTGCGCGGCCGCCGACGCCTGCGAGTTTGACGAAAAAATTTACGGACAGACGCTCGCAGAGCGCGAAAAACTTGCGGCGGAGCTTTCCGCACGGCAGGCGCTTCTCGCGCAGCTGAAAACCGAGGCGGAGTTTCTTGCAAGGGACACGGGAGACGTCGCGGACACGGAAAATATGCTGGACAACGCAACGGAAAGACTCGAAGCTCTGCGCAAAAAATACTATACCGCCCAAACGACTATGAGACTGCTTGCCCAAGCCAAAGAAAAGCTCACCACCGCTTACGCGCCAAAGCTTAGAGAAAACTTTTTGAGTCTCGTTTCTCAAGCCACCGACGGAGCGTTCAGCGACGCGATAGTATCCGCCGATTTCAGAACGGAGCTGACGGCGGACGGAGCGACAAGGGAAATGGGTTATTTTTCCAAAGGCACGCGGGAGCTGTCCGACTTTTGCCTGAGGCTCGCCCTGATAAAAACCATGTACGGAGGCAATCCCCCCATTCTAATCCTCGACGACCCCTTCGTAAACCTCGACGACGGAAATTTCCGCCGCGCGGTAAAGCTGCTCAAAACCGCCGCGCCGAGCTGCCAAATCATCTATCTGTCCTGCACGGCGCGCGCAACGGCTCAGACGATATAATCAACGCAAATCGGGTTTTGATTAAAGACAAAAGCCCGATTTTTGTTTGCTTTTGCTATTTTCAGGGCAATTGTGTCATAAGGATTGACAAAAGAAACCAATATTGTTTTAATATAAAATACGAGGAGATACTGTCCTGTCGTTATAATTTCGCAATTAAATAGCTCTAAATTGTTTTGTCTGTTGAAAAGGAGGTATATATGGACAAATTCAAAAAAACAATGGTAAAGTCATTGGCGGTTATTCTGATTTTGGCGATGTGTCTCGGGTTTGCCGCATGCGAGCCTAAGGACGACACCGTATACCAATTTGAAGAAGCGATAGAAAATCTGTACGGCAAGTTTAAAATAAAACTGGAAAAAAACAGGTTGACGGAGATTGACGACGTCGCCAAAGTTTCGGTGCTCATGACCTCCGCCGTGAGATACGATATGACCGTAGGCTCTTTCGAGGAGGAAAACGACAACGAAATTCTTATGTGCAAAGCCATATTCACCGACAACGACGGCACGGTGCACGAGCTGAACGTCGGAACGCAAGGCGCGTCCGACGGACTGCTGGAAATCAAAATCAGACGGGGCGAAAAAATAAGAAAAAACTTTTATCTACCCGCCGCACAGCGCACATTGGGCGGAGAAAAAATCCCTTATCCCGAAGGAAGATATGAAATCGTGCTGTATTTGCTTACTCCTATGGGCGAAACGGGTTACTTTCACACAGATTTGTACATATTCGTACAGTTGCCGTAAAAGGTTTGTTTTAAATTCAAGTTCTTCTAATTGCCGTCGGCGGAAGTTTGCTCCGCCGACGGCGTATTTATCCTGCGCACAACCTGTTGCACAAGTGGATTTCGCCGTATAATCAAAAAAGCCTGCTAAAATTCTCCGAGAGGTTAAATATGAAAAAGGAGAGAAAAAAGAACGCCAAGGAACGCAGCTCCTCAAGCTATATAAAGGAATTTATACCTTATTACAAGCCTTACAAAAAGCTGCTGTTTTTCGATATGCTTTGTTCGGCAATCGCCACCGCCGTCGAGCTTGTTTTTCCGAGCTTTGCCCAACGTATCACAAACGAAGCGATTGACGTGGGTTACGTGGTGCTCAGAACGGTTCTTATTTACGGAGTAATACTTCTCGCTCTGCGCTCCGTCGAAGTGGCTTGCAGGTTTTTCGTAAACAAGTACGGACACATAATGGGCGTCAAAATCGAATCCGACCTAAGGCGGAACCTTTTCGGCAGGTTTCAGCTGCTGTCGCACGGTTTTTACGACGAAAACAAGGTCGGCTCCCTCATGTCTAGGATTACCACCGATTTGTTCGACATAACAGAGTTTTCCCACCACTGCCCCGAAACGCTGTTTATAAGCGGCTTGAAGCTCATAGGAATCTTTACCATACTAATGATTCAACAGCCGCTTATGACGCTGTGCGTGTTTGCGATTATCCCCGTCATGGCGTGGCTGACGGTGCTGTTCAACGGAAGATGGGACAAGGTTTGGCAGAAAAACCGCCACAACCAATCGGAAATCAACGCCCAGGTCGAGGACACGCTGAGCGGAATCCGCGTCGTGAAATCCTTTGCAAACGAGGATATAGAACAACAAAAGTTTGACAGGGGAAACAAGGAGCTTGTCAAATCCAAATCGGAAGTTTATCACTACATGGGCGTTTTTTTCGCGTCGCTCAGAGGCATGGACGCGGTTATGTACGTCTTTATACTTATACTCGGCGGACTGTTCAAGATAGACGCGGGACTGTTCGTCGCTTATCTGCTGTACGCCACGGTGCTTATGTCTACTCTCATATCCTTTGCCGACTACTCCGAACAGTTTGAACGGGGCATAACCGCGTTCAAACGCTATCAGCAGATTATGGATACCCCCGTATCCCCCGCCGACAAGGAGGACGCCGCAGAGTTGAAGGACGTACAAGGCAACGTACGTTTCGACAACGTCACTTTTTCCTACTCCAAAGACGGCAAAAAGGTGTTGGACAAGCTCAATCTCACAATAAACAAGGGAGAAATCGTCGCGCTTGTCGGTCCGAGCGGCGGCGGAAAGACCACTATCGCAGGTCTTATACCGCGTTTTTACGACGTGACCGAGGGCGCCGTAACCGTAGACGGCATAGACGTCAGGGACGTAACCATGAATTCCCTGCGCAAAAACATCGGAATGGTGCAGCAGGACGTATATCTTTTTTGGGGAACGGTCGCCGAAAACATAGCTTACGGCAAACCCGACGCAACGCGCGAGGAAATCGAGGAAGCCGCCAAAATGGCGGGCGCGGACGAATTTATACGCACGCTGCCCGACGGATACGAAAGCTATGTGGGCGAAAGAGGCGTCAAGCTGAGCGGCGGGCAAAAACAGCGCATTTCCATAGCGCGGGTATTTCTCAAAAATCCCCCGATAATAATACTCGACGAGGCTACAAGCGCGTTGGACAACGAAAGCGAGGTCAAGGTTCAGCAATCCCTCGACAAGCTTGCCAAGGGACGCACGTCGCTGATTATCGCGCACAGGCTGTCCACCATACGCAACGCCACAAAAATCATAGTAATAACCGAAAGGGGAATACAGGAGCAGGGCACGCACGACGAGCTGATGGAGCACGACGGTATTTACAAAAAGCTGTACGAATTGAGCCGCCGCACGGAAATTTTACATCAGGAGCTTAGCTGAAAAATAGGCGCAAAAAGGTTTCAAGCCCCTTTTCCAGCACGCTTTCGTCAAAGTCGAAATAAGGAGAGTGCAAGGGCGGAACTTCTCCGACGCCCAAAAACATATACAGCGACGGACATACCTTTCCGTAAGCGGAAAAATCCTCCGCCTGCAAAAACGGAGCGGGCAGGGAGCCGACGTTTGCCGCCTCCTGCGCGAGAGCAAACAGACGGGCGCAGTTGCAAACCGCGCCGCTGCCCTCCCTTATTTCGCAAAAAACGGCAAACCCTTTGTCGCGGCTGTCACAGACAGCCGCGTTTATTTTTTCCTTTGCCCGACAAAACGCGCGCGGCTCGACCGCCCTGAGCGTGCCTTCGAGCTTGAAGCCTCCGCCTATGACGTTGCGCGCACCGGACGGTCTTTCGTTGCAGGAAGAAACGCCTTTCAAGGCTCTCTCTATACTTCTTATTTCCGCAGCCAGACCTGACGTTCGGCAAATTTCGCAGCCTGTCAGCCTGCCGAATTTGAGCAGACAGGGGCTTTTTGCGCTTGCCGTTTCGGAAACCTCCTTTTCGAGAGAAAGCAGCAGGCGCGCCGCCTCCGCCAAACTGTCGGCGCCGTTGTCCGCAGCGTGGGACTGCGGACAGCTTATCGTTATGTCCACCTCGGCGTTTTGAGCCAGACACACGCCCGCCGTCGAATAAACTTCGCCTTTTTTCAGTTTCGGCCAAAGATGCAGCGCAAAAATCCTGTCCGTGCGCGTTTCCGCAAGAATACCGCTGTCTACGACAGCCTGCGCGCCCCCCGCGCTCTCCTCTCCCGACTGAAACAGAACAAGCGCGTTCCTTTTCGCCTTGCTCTTTTCTTCCTCCGAAAGCGCGTCCAAAACCCTGCAAAGAGCCGCGCAGACAGCCATATGTCCGTCGTGACCGCAGGCGTGCATAAAGCCTTTTCTGTTTGACCTATACGCCGATTCATTAAGCTCGTTGACGGGCAGAGCGTCAAGCTCGCATCTGAAAGCGGCAGTATTTTCCTTGCCGAAGTCGAAAAACAACGCCACGCTTCCGCAGCTCAGTTCTCGCTTTTCGCATTCCGCGTCGGAAAAAAGCGACAGCAGATAACGCCGCGTATCGGTCTCCCGAAAGGACTGCTCGGGAATCATGTGCAAGGCGCGCCGCGTGTCGGTCATAAACCGACTCAGGGCGGCGGCGCGCGCAAAAAGACCGTCGCTCACGAAAAAATACCCTCGGCAATCTTAACGGCGTTGGCGGCGGCTCCGCGCAGGAGATTGTCCGCAACGCAGTAGAGCAACAGCTCTCTTTCGTCCGCCGCGCTTTTGCGGACGCGCCCTACCGCAACCCAATCCGTGCCGCACACGTCGCGGCACAGAGGAACCTCTTTTAAAACAATTCCCTCCTGCGCCTTCAACGCGCTTATAACCTCTTCCGTTTTAAAATCCCTGCCCGCGCGCATGACTATGCTGACTCCGTGACCGTTGGGCACGGGTACGCGCACGCAGGTTGCGGAAATTTTCAAATCGGGTCTGTGGAGAATTTTTTTGGTTTCGTTTATCATCTTTACTTCCTCCTCCGTGCTGCCGTCCGACAGAAAAGCGCCTATTTTGGGCAAACAGGTCGAGGAAATATCCGTACCGAAAAAAACGTCCGCCCTGCCCGCCCGCGCGTTTTCCAGCGCGTCCAGTCCGCGTTTGCCCGTCCCGCTCACCGCCTGAAAGGTGGTGAATGCCACAGATTGAGGAACCATATCCCTGAGCGCCCAGAGCGGCAGCGCAGCCTGAATGGTGGAGCAATTGGGATTGGCAACGAGCTTTTTTCCCCTCGCGTCGGCAAGATTGATTTCGGGAACGACGAGCGGCACGTCTTTGTCCATACGCCATCGGCTGCTGTTGTCTATGACGACCGCGCCGCTTGAAACGGCAACGGGCGCGTACATTCCGCTTACTTCGCCGCCCGCCGAAAACAGCGCTAAATCCACGCCAGCAAAGCTGTCTTTTCCAAGCGCACTTACCCTGTGCTTTTCGCCGTTGAACTCCAACTCTTGCCCGTCGCTTTTTTCCGAAGCAAAAAGCGACAGCTTTTCGGGCACAAATTCCGCTTTTTCCATACAGCGCAGAAAAGCGCGTCCCACAAGCCCCGTCGCGCCCACCACGGCAACCGAAATTTTTTTCTTTTTCATTTTCATCCCCTGAGACCTTGAACCGTCATGGTTTTTAAGCGCGTTTGACCGTCCGCGCGCTTGACAATCTTTGCGGGACAGCCTGCCGCCACGCAATCGGGCGGCACGTCCGCAGTTACGACGGCTCCCGCGGCAACCACCGCGCCGTCGCCTACCGCAACTCCCTCCAAAAGCACTGCGTTTGCGCCTACGGTAACATTGTTGCCGACGACGACGGGCTTTGCCGAAGGCGGTTCAAGCACGCCCGCTACGACCGCGCCCGCGCCTATGTGGCAATTTTCGCCTATGCGCGCGCGTGCGCCCACCACCGCGTTCATGTCAATCATCGTCCTTTCGCCGATTTCCGCGCCTATGTTGATAACCGCTCCCATCATGACTACGGCGTTTTGTCCTATTTTAACCCCCTCTCTCACAATCGCCGCAGGCTCTATTCTTGCGTTAAAATTTTCCTTGTCGGCAAGCGGAACGCCGCTGTTGCGCGCAAACGCAAAGCAGCGTCGCTTTGCCACCGCCTCCGAGTTTTCTTTAAGAACGCGCTCAATACTATGAAAATCTCCGAACACAACACAGTCGCCCGCTCCGAAAACGTCGCAGTCGGGAAAATCCAGCCGCCTGTTCAATTTGAGAAAAAACACCGACGGAGTGCTTTTGGGGGCGGACGAAATATATTCCAGCAATTGCTCCGTGTCCTGCAAGTCAATCATATCTTTCCCCTCCTTTCAATACGTCCGACATGGTGAAAAATCCTTTTTTGTCTCCGTCGCACAGCCACTGCGCCGCAGTAAGCGCGCCCCGTGCAAACACGCTTCTGTCAAGAGCCGTGTGGCAAAGCGTCAGCGTCTCGGCCTCTCCCAGAAACATGACCTCGTGTCTGCCGCAAACGCCGCCGCCGCGCAGCACGCTCACTCCTATCTCGTTTTCCCGTCTCTGTCCGCGTCCTCTCCTGTCGAAAACCGCCTCTTTGCCGCCTACTCCCTTCAAAACCTCCAAGAGCGCTAGCGCGGTGCCGCTCGGCGCGTCCGTCTTGCGTCTGTGGTGCGTTTCGCACAGCTCCGTGTCGAAGCCGTCTCCGAGCAATGCCGCAGCCTGCCCCGCAAGACTCAGCAAGACGTTTAAGCCGTAGGAAAAGTTTGCCGACATGACGACGCCGCAGCTTTCCGCAAGCTTTCTTATCCTTTCCTTTTGCTCCGCGCTGTGCCCTGTGCAGCCTATAACCGCCTTGACGCCACGTTCCGCGCAAAATCCGCAAAGCGCGTCGGTGTTGTCGGGATGGGAAAAATCGATAACAACGTGCGGCTTTTGTCCGAGATTTTCAAGCCTGCCGCCTTCAAGCGGCTCCACCACGCCCGCGACGCCAATCCCCGACTCGGCCGCAACCCGTTCCGTCAGCCTCCCCATGACGCCCGCGCCCAGCACTGCAATATTCATACGGGTTCCCTCCCGTCCAGCAAAGAGAAAAGACGGCTTGCGTTTTCGCTACGCATGCTTTTGAGAGGCAGGCGACATCCGCCCGCGTCAAGCCCCGCATATTTAAGCGCCGCTTTGATTGGCAGAGGATTGGTGTCGGCAAATAGAGCGTCCGTCAGTTTAAGACGGGAAAGTTGGATTTTGCGCGCGGTAACGCAGTCTCCGTCCCAAAAAGCCTGCGCAAGCCGCGTCACAACGGCAGGTTCAAGATTGCTCCATACGCTCACCGCGCCCGACGCTCCCAATGCCAAGGCGGGCAGAATCATATCGTCGTTGCCGCACAGCACGGTGAAATCGTCGTCGGCAAGCGCGCATACGTGAGACAAAAAGCTTATGCTTCCGCCGGCTTCCTTTATGCCCGCGACGTTTCCGTGCGCTTTCAGCCGTCCGAGCACAGGCAGCGAAATACAGCTTCCCGTGCGGGACGGCACGTTGTAAAGCAGTACGGGCGCCGCAGCCGCGTCTGCAACGGCGGCAAAATGGGAATACATTCCCTCGTCGTCGGGCTTGTTGTAATAGGGCGCGACGGACAACAGAAAATCCGCGCCCATGTCGCCGTATCTTTTGGCGAGCGAAACAGCCTGCCGCGTGTCAAAGGAGCCGCAGCCGACAATTATCGTCGTCCTGCCCTTGAACTTTTTTACGGCGCGCTCGACTATCATGTCTTTTTCCTCCCGAGAGAGCGTGGGCGCTTCGCCCGTCGTACCGACGAGAACGACGCCCTTGACGCCTTCCTTTATCTGACGTTCGATAAAAAATTCCGTTTTTTCCGCGTCAACCTCGCCGCTGCTTTTAAACGGCGTGACCAAAGCCGTGTAAATTCCCTTTTCCATAAATTCTCCTTTTCAACAAAAATCGTCGGCGCAGAAATTTCCGTCGTAAACGAAACGCGCTTCGCCCGCAATCCAGATGTTTCCGTTTTCCTCGTACACTTCCGTGTCTCCGCCCTCCGCGCTTACCTTGGCGGTTAAGTCCGAAAACCCCAAAACCCGCCTCGAAGCGGCAAAAGCGGCAGCCGCGCCCGTACCGCACGCCGCCGTGCGCCCCACGCCGCGCTCGAATGTCACTATTTTCAAAACGCCGTCCTTGTTTATTTGCACCCAGTCCACGTTGAAGCTGTCCTTGTTGCGCCGCCACATGCTCTCGGCACAGGCAAGCCCGCAGTCGGCGACCACGATATGGGGCGCGCCCGTATTCAGGGCAACCGCGCGACAGCCCTCCCCGCCCGCTCCGTCGGGCAGGTCGGAAAAAATCGGACGGCCGAGGTTGAGCGCGCACACAAAAGGGCTGCGGCAAATCAGCCGAGTTTCAATGCTCCCCGCCGCCGTAACCAAAGCGTCGGGGAATTTTCCCGTCGTCCTCAAAGCGTGCAGGGCGCAGCACCTCAATCCGTTGCCGCACATATCCGCCTCGCTGCCGTCCGCATTGAAAATTCTCACGCTTTTTTTGTCCCGCGCGAAAATCAGCAAACCGTCCGCGCCAGCTCCCTTTTTGCGCTCGCACAAAATACGCGCCAAGCATGAAAATCCCATTTCGCAAGCATCCTCGTCCGCTATTGCAAAGTCGTTTGACAACGCCTGATATTTAAAAAACTTCATGTACGCCCACCCGTTTTTTTCAATATAATATTTTATTCCGCACCTATGAGAAAGAGACCTCTCCGTTTTTAGGCAAAATAAAAAAAACGCGCCCGAAAGGCGCGTTTGGGTTCGGTTCCAAACACTAAACCGCTTTTTTTACAACGTTTTTCTCGAAAAAATCCGTGAGAGCTTCTATACTCCTGCCGCTTAGCGCGCCAACAGCCTTCAACGCTTCGTGGTAGGCGACGTTTCGGGGCAGCTTGCATATCTGCATAAGCGCGTCCCGCAAAACGTAAACCTCGCGCATATATGTGCGCAGACTGTCAACGCCCTTTTTAGTAAGCACGATTTTCTTTTTGCTTTCGCGCGACAGGTATCCGTCCGTTTCCAGTCTGTCCACCGCGCGATAGGCGCTGACCTTTGTCACTCCCGCCTTCAACGCCAGCGCAGTCAGACTGACTCCGTTTTCGCCGTCGCACAGACTGTCTGCCGCAATGAGATATTTCAACATGGATGCGGACATAAATTTACCTCCCGTTACCAATTTGAGTTCGCATTTGCGAACTTGACGTTTGAATCAAGGAGCCGCTTTACGACTCCTGTTGAATGATAGCATATAAAAACGGTTGTGTCAAGCGAAAAAAGCGTTTCAGTCGCACGCGGCGAATTTTTTAATCAATTCAAACATATCGTCCGAAACGACGTGTTCGATTCTGCACGCGTTGGCTTCGGCAAGAGCCGCGTCGGCGCCGATTTTTATCAGCGCGCGCGTAATATAATAGTGCCTTTCAAACACGGAGGAGGCTTTTTCTTCGCCGCTTGCGGTAAGCGTCAAGTCTCCGTTTCTGTCCATGTTTACGTAGCCCTTTTGGATAAGCAGGTTTACCGCGCGGGATACGCTTGACTTGGCGTAACCCAGCTCCTCGACCACGTCCACGGAACGGACATTGCCCTTTTTTTTCTTTAAAAGCAAAATGGTTTCGAGGTACATTTCCTCAGATTCTCTCGTCCTCATAGGTTTTGTTCCTTTTTAATATTATAACGTCAAGAGCCGCGGATGTAAAGTGATTGCGTCCCTTCAAACACAAACCGCCCCTGACGGGGCGGCTCGTGCAAAATTTTTACAAGGAAAAACAAAATCTTTTGTCGTTGATTACTTTGATTTGCGCTTGTCGGGCTTTTTGCCGCACCCCGCGCAGCCGCCGCAGCAATCGGCGCAGTCACAGCCTGTTTTGCCTTTGACTCGGCGGATAATCGCGGAGATTAGCACTCCGAGAACTATAACCGCGCATACTACGATGGCGACGATTTCGATTGGTTCCATTTAAAGCCTCCTTTTAAGCTCTTCTTCTTTTAAACCTGCCTTGGTTGAAAAGCACTATTCCGACAACCGTGACGGCAATTGCGGCGGCGAAGATAAAGGACGTCCACCACCACGAGCCGATGAGGTACACCGCAGCGGAAACTATGTAAGACGTGACCAGCCAAAAAAGCAGCGTATAATTGAAACGCTTTTTGTCGGGCAGCTCCGCCTTGGCGGTAGCGACGGCGGCAAAGCAAGGAATGGTGGTCATGTTGAATGCGATAAAGGACAGCAGCGCCGGCACCGTTATGCCTGTCGCCTGCATCATTACCAGCACCTCCTCGACGCCCTCCTCGGTCCCCTCAAAGCCGGCTACGATGCAGGCGGCGAGCACGCTGAAGGTCGAAATGACGTTTTCCTTGGCAATCAGTCCCGTGATTGCCGCGACAACGAACACCCAGCCCCACGAGCCGAGCTGACTGCCGAAGCCCAGCGGAGTGAATAACGGCTGAACCAGCTGTCCCAATCCCGCAAGTATGCTTTGGTTGATTTGCTCGTCCGGCAGGAACTGCCACGAGAAGCTGAAATGACTGATAAACCAGATGACAATTGTGGAGGCAAGTATTATCGTAAACGCCTTTTTGACAAAATGCTTGGTTTTGTCCCACAGGTGCAGCATCAGGTTTTTGAACTGCGGAGCGTGGTAACTCGGCAGCTCCATGATAAAGGGAGGAACCTCCCCTCTCATCGTCGTGTTGCGCATCAAAAGCACGCTGATAATTGCAACGACTACTCCCAGCAGATACATGGAGTAAGTTATCAAATCCGCGTTTCCTATGCCCGCAGAAGCAACTATCGCGCCGGCGACAGCCGTGAGTATGGGCAGCTTGGCGCCGCAGCTGAAAAACGGAATAACTCTTACCGTTGCGGTGCGCTCGTTTTCGTCCGCGAGCGTCCGCGTGTTTATCATGGCGGGTATGGAGCAGCCGAAGCCCATAATCATGGGCATAAACGCCCTGCCCGACAAACCGAATCTGCGGAATATTCTGTCAAGAATAAACGCTACGCGCGCCATATAACCCGAATCCTCGAGAATCGAGAAAAACAGGAAAAGCAGCAGAATCTGCGGCAAAAAGGACAGAATGGAGAACAAGCCGCCGAGAATACCGTCGCATACGAGTCCCGCCACCCATTCGGGAGAGCCGGACAGCCAGCCCTCGGCAAGCGCCGTCAGACTGTCGGTGCCAAGCCCCAGCAGATTGGCTAAAATCACGCCGGGCGAATTTATGCCGCCTTCGCCGAAAACGCCCTCGAAAGCGGTGCCCTCGAGCGATACCCAGCCCTCGGGGAACAGTCCGCCCAGATACAGAAAGTTTTCCGAAAAGGTAAGATGGAAGATTGCGAACAAAATGACAAGGAAAATAGGTATGCCCCATATTTTGTGCGTCAAAACCTTGTCCGCTCTGTCCGACCTGTTGAGTCCGCCCTTCATCGCCTTTTCCCCTTTTCTGAACGCGGAGGAAAAGTGCTTTGTTATGTATTTGTAGCGGCTGTCCGCCACCAACGCCTCGAAATCGTCTCCGAACACGTTGTCCCTGAAAGTATCCTTGAAGGCTCTGACCGTTTTGACCGCGTCGGGGTGCGCCTTTGTTTCCAGCTCGTCCTCCTCCGCCAGCTTGACCGCGTGGAAAAGAGGATTTTCAACCTTCTGTCCTTCCAGCGCGATTTTTACGTCGCCGATAAGATGACTTAACGCGCAGTCCTCCAACACGGTCACTCCGCTGCGTTTGCTCTTGCTCGCAGCATAAGTCTTTTCCATAAGGCGGGAAATTCCCTCTCCTCTCAAAGCGGAAATTTCCACCACGGGCAAACCGATTTTCTTTTCGAGTGTAGCTCCGTCCACCGAATCGCCGTTTTTCCTCACGGCGTCCATCATGTTGAGCGCCACCACAATCGGCACGTCTATTTCCATAAGCTGAGTGGTCAGATAAAGGTTTCTTTCCAGATTTGTCGCGTCTACGATGTTTATTATGCAATCGGGCTTTTCGTCCAGAATGAAGTTTCGGGAAATCACCTCCTCCGGCGTGTACGGAGACAAAGAGTATATTCCGGGCAAGTCCACAATCTGCAACGCTTCGGCGCATTTTTTGTAAACGCCCTCCCTCTTGTCCACGGTGACGCCGGGCCAGTTGCCCACGTGCGCCGTAGCTCCGGTGAGAGAGTTGAACAAAGTGGTTTTTCCGCTGTTGGGGTTGCCTGCCAACGCTATTCTTTTCATCGCACTCCCTCCGTGTCAACGCAGCGGGCCTCAGCCCCCCTCAGAGTCAACTCGTAGCCTCTGACAGTCACTTCGATAGGGTCTCCGAGCGGCGCTTTTTTTCTCAGACACACAACCGCTCCGGGAGTTACGCCCATATCGAACAAACGGCGTCGGATTTTGCCTTCGCCGCCGACAGAGCGGACCACTCCCTTTTCTCCTATGGAAAAATCGCTCAATTTTTTCATAAAAAATCTCCTTTCACCTAACTGACGAAAATTTTCGTTACCAGCCCGCTGTCGAGAGCAAGCCGCCCCTCTTTTACCAGACAAATCACGCTGCCGCCGCTTTTGGACAGCACCGTTATATCCGAGTTGACGGTAAGCCCCAGATTTTCGAGATGCTTTTTGGTCTTTTCATCGGTGAGAATTTTCAAAATCTTCATTTTTTGCCCCGAGGGCGCAATCGCAATAGGCATTTCAAGCCTCCTTGTTCGCAGCTGCGAACTTGCCTTCCGAAATAAAGTTCGCAATTGCGAACATGCTCGGAAAAATTTCGGGAGCCTTGCTCCCTGTTTCAATATATGCTTGCCCTAAAAAGATATGACACTCTTTTCGAGCATGGCAATCTTATCACCGTTTGAAAAAAAAAGCACGGAGTTAGCCTATGCTAACTCCGTATGTATCCGAAAAAATTTTTATTTTCCGCTTGCCGACCTTTTCAGCATTCCGTCAATGATGTTCTCCACCACCTTCGCCATAAGCATATGTCCCTGCTCGTTGGGGTGTATGCCGTCGGGGCAAAGCAAATCCATATATTTTCTGTCCAGCAAAAGAGGCGTTCTCAGGTCGATAAGACGACAGTTGTTTTCAAGCGCGCATTTGACTATTGCAAGATTGTAGCACTCGTGATAGCGGCTGATGTTCGTAAGGTCTCCGTTCAAAAACTCCATCACCTTTGAGCCGTCGGCGACCGTGCAAATGACGTTTGAAAAATATTTCTGCGGATTGATGGGCGGCGTCGTGCACACCACGGGCATCGCGCCTCTTTTTTTGATTTTTTCTATGGAGTCCACGAGCATTTTCTCAAACGCGTCGAGCGACGTTTTGGGAATATGCTTGACGGACGGCGCGCGCGCCACTGCAGCCCAGTCGAAATCGCAGTCGTTGCCGCCGATTACCAGCACCACGTAGGTCAAGGCGGCGTCCTCGTCGCTCATTTCCTTTAAGTGCTTGTCGATAATCCGCCTGTCGTACAGACGTTTAAGCGTCTGGCCGTAAACCGAGATGTTTTTGAATTCTACACGGTAATGGTCGGTAACCTCCTTGACCACGCCGTTGTCGAGCACGGAAAGCTCTCTTCCGTCGTATACGACTCCTTTGGATACCGAGTCGCCGAAAACCATGACCTTGTTGTTGCTAAGTTCTTTCATTTTTCGCTCCATTCGGAAAATTAAGCGGGCTGCGCGGTTTCCTTCAAAATGAACGCGCTTCTCAACGCGTTTGCCTTGTCCTTGAAAAACTCCGCCACCTGCTTTGCCGTTTTGCCCGATTTAAGCAAGGCGTTGCAATACTCGGGCTTGTCGATGACCATCGTGTTGGCTTTTTTGTCCCAATAAACGGTGTAAACGGGCAAATCCACGCCGCTGTGTTTGAAATAGGTCTTTGCAAGCAGCACGAAGCCCGCAAAAAACTCCTCAAGCACGGCTTTGTAGCCGTCGGAGGAATTTTCGGGAAAAATCAGGATTCCGCGCCCCTCGTCAAGCAGTCTGTGGGTGTAACGCAGCGTGGAAAGCATACGGTTGTCGGGATAGGTAGCCACCAATTGCAGCCCCTTGTAAAACATACCGGTAAAACACGCCGCCACCGTCGCAGCGATAAAGACGAAAAAGGCGGGAACCTTTTTTTTCTGCCTCAGATAGACGTGATAAAGATATTTCCATCTGTCGCGGTAGCCTCCGCACATCTCATAGGTGCCCCAGGGGACGAAATATTTGGGAAAAAACATTTCGAGGGTGAAGGGACCGCTGCTGCCGCTGTGATTGGACAGATATATTGCCCTGTCTTCTATTTTGTCGTTGAGATTTATTATTTTGGGCTTGCGGGTAAATATCCGCAGAAAGCCCTTGAAAAAGGTGAAAAATTTTCCGCGTTTTTTGGGCGTGCCCAATATTCTCTCTTTCTTTTTCTTCATTGTCCGTCCTTATTTTATTTCACCTTTTCGCGTCAAACCGCAAATATGCGGGAGTCTTGTTTCAGTCCTCCTCCTCTGCCGCGCCGTGCTTGGAGAATTGGCTGTTGTAAAGCTCGCTGTAAAAACCGCCCTGCGCCATAAGCTGTTCGTGATTGCCCTGCTCGATTATATTGCCGTTTTTCATGACGAGAATCAAGTCCGCGTTCTTTATGGTTGAAAGACGGTGCGCGATGACAAAGCTCGTGCGCCCCTTCATCAGGCGGTCCATTGCCTCCTGAATATTCTGCTCCGTGCGTGTGTCGACAGAGCTTGTCGCCTCGTCAAGGATAAGCATGGGAGCGTTGTCCACCATGGCCCGCGCAATGGTAAGCAGCTGACGCTGTCCCTGACTTATGTTTGCCTCCTCGTTGAGCACCATATTGTAGCCGCCGGGCAGGCTCATGATAAAGTGGTGCACGTTTGCCGCCTTGCACGCCTCGATCATTGCCTCCTCGCTCGTGCCCTCGTTGCCGTAGCAGATGTTTTCCCTTATCGTGCCCTCGAACAGCCAGCTGTCCTGAAGCACCATGCCGAACAGTCCGCGCACGTACTCGCGCGTCATGTCTTTGGTAGAAACGCCGTCAATGAGAATTTCGCCGCTGTCCGTTTCGTAAAAACGCATGAGCAGGTTGACGAGCGTGGTCTTGCCCGCGCCCGTAGGTCCGACAATGGCGATTTTCTGTCCCGCTTCGACCTTGCAGTTGAAGTCGAAAATAATCTGCTTTTCGGGAGTGTAGCCGAAATTGACGTGACGGAACTCGACGTTGCCCTTGAAGTCGGGTATGCTCTTGTTTCCCGTGTCGGGAGCCTGCTCGGGCTGTTCCAGAAAATCGAAAACTCTTTCGCTCGCCGCCGCAGTCGACTGCAAGGTGTTGGTCACCGTGGCAAGCTGCTCTATGGGCTGATTGAACGACCTTACGTAAGATATGAAAGCCACTATGCTCGTGATAAACAGCACGTCGTTGTTTCTGATTGCCATCATGCCGCCCACAAGACACACGAGAACGTAGCTTATGTTTGCCACCGTGTTCATGACGGGCATCATCATGCCGGACAAAAACTGACCTTTGAGAGCGCTTGACGCCATGACCTTGTTGATTTCCTCGAATTCGCGTTCGGCTTTTTCCTGTCCGTTGAAAACCTTGACCACATTGTGGGAGGAATAAATTTCCTCTACGATGCCGTTGATGTCGCCCAGAGCGTTCTGCTGCCGTCTGAAATGCTTTTGGCTTATTTTGACGATAATCATGACCAGAAGAAAGCTCACGGGAACGCTAACCAGCTCCACGAGAGTAAGCTGCCAGCTGATTGTGAACATCATTATTATTATACCAACAATCAAAGTAAAAGAGCTGACGAGCTGACTCAAACTCTGATTCAACGTCTGACCTATCAGGTCGACGTCGTTGGTAACGCGGCTCAAAATGTCGCCGAAACTCTGTCTGTCAAAGTAAGACAAGGGCAGCCTGTTTATTTTGTCGCTCAGGTCGTTGCGCATACGCCGCGAGATATTGACCGAAATGACGGACATGACGATTGACTGTATAAAGTTGAACAGCGCGCTTGCGACGTAGAGCACAATCATCCAGACCGCAATGGCGCCCACTCTTGCCATATCTATGGGAACATTGGCTCCGAGCGCCTCTACAATTTCATTGCCGATAAGCTGCAAAATTTTGGGAGCAAATATGGACAGCACCGTGCCGAGCACTGCGAACACCAAGGCGACAATTATGCCTATCCAGTAAGCCTTTAAATATTTTCCCAGCTTTGCTATGGATTTTTTAAATTCCTTGGGCTTGGAGTCGGACATTGCCGCTCCCGCTCCGCGCATTGGCCCGCGCGCGGGCATTCCTCTGTTTTCAGCCATTTTCAAGCTCCTCCGCAGACAATTGGCTGAAAGCGATTTCGCGGTAAAGCGGACAGTTTTGCATAAGCTCCCTGTGCGTTCCCTTGCCGGCGATTCTGCCTTCCTCCAACACTATTATTTGGTCAGCGTCCATTATCGTACCTATTCTCTGCGCGACAATTATGCTTGTCGCGTCCTTTGTGTATTCCTTCAACGCGGCGCGCAGCGCGGAGTCCGTCTTGTAGTCCAATGCGGAAAAGCTGTCGTCGAAAATATAAATTTCCGGATTCTTTGCTATTGCGCGGGCTATGGACAGACGCTGACGCTGACCGCCCGACACGTTTTTGCCGCCCTGCGCTATGTGGTAATCCGTCTTTTCGGGCAGACCGAACACAAAATCCGCCTGCGCCACCTTCAACGCCTCCTCCACCTTTTCGTCGCTGATTTTGCCCTCGCTGCCGTAAACTATGTTGTCCTTGACGGAGCCGAAAAACAGCAGGCTTTTCTGCGGAACATAGCCCAGCTTGTCGTTGAGACTTTTTTCCCTGTATTCCTTTACGTCCACGCCGTCGACAAGCACCTGTCCCTCGCTCGCGTCGTAAAACCTCGGGAGCAGGTTGACTATCGTGCTCTTGCCGCTGCCGGTGGGACCGATAAAAGCCACGGTCTGACCGCGTTCGGCTTTGAAGCTGATGTCGTGGAGCACGTATTCCTCCGCGTCGGGATACCTGAAACTGACGTTTTTAAACTCCACCACGCCCTTTTCGTTCTCCTCGCCCTGCGTGCGCTCGCCCTCTACAATTTTGGACTTGGTGTCGATGACCTCGATGATACGCTTTGCCGATACGTTGGCTCTCGGCATGACCACCAAAAGCATGCACAGCACGAGAAAGCTCATGAGCACCTGCATGGAATACTGCGAAAACACCGCCATTGTCGAATAGTCCAGATTTCCCGCGTTTATCAGAGAAGCGCCCAGCCAATAAATGGTGAGCATAAGCCCGCTCATGACCAAATTCATGCCGGGGAACATTATGCACATCACTTTGTTGACAAACATATTGACGCGCGTAAGGTCTTCGTTTGCGTCGCGGAATTTCTCGGTCTGATAATCCTCGGCGTTGTAGGCGCGCACCACTCTCAAGCCGGTGAGATTTTCACGCGTTACGCCGTTCAAGCGGTCGACTTTTTTCTGCATGACGGAAAACTTGGGGCTTGCCACGAGAAAAACAGTCATAATAATCAGCAGCAGCGCCACCACCGCCACGCCGGTAGCCAGCGACAGCTCCAGACTGCTGTTGACGACGCGCACGACCGCCGAAATTGCCATGACAGGCGCGATAATGCCGAATTTCAACAGCATCATCATTGTCTGCTGTATTTGCATGACGTCGTTTGTGGTACGGGTAATCAGACTCGCGGTGCTGAACTTTTCCATTTCCTCCATGCTGAACGAATTTACGTTTTTGAAAATTTTCGAGCGGAGGGTGCGAGCAAGCTTGCTGGTGATGTGGCTTGCAATCAGATTGCTGAACAGCTTGCACACAAAGCCGCCCGCCACAACCAGCAGCATAAGTCCGCCCGTGCGCAGAATCTCGCGCAGCGGCTCCTCGTAAAGAGCGTTGTACTGAATGAAGCCTACTATGTCGCCCATAAGGTCGGGCAGCATGAGGTCGAGATTGACCTGCAACGCCACAATGACTATCAATAGCGCCGTAAACAGCCAATCCGACTTTTTGAAATACTTGAATAATTTAAACACTTTTTTCCGTCTCTCTCCTTCCCTCTATATTTTCCTTTGCCAAAAGAATAAATTCCGCAAACTGCTTTTTCTGCGCCTCCGTCATGCCCTCGGTAAGCAGCTTTTCCGCTTCCGTAACCTGTCTAATCGCGTTTTTGTTGAGCGCTTCCGCCTTGGGCGTGAAGCTGATTACGTTGGCGCGGGCGTCTCTTTCCGAGCTGCGGCGCTCTATGTAACCCTTTTCCTCTATGGCGTTGAGTATGCTGCAAACAGACGACCTGTTGATGCAAAGCCTCTCCTCGACGTCCCGTTGCAGAACAAACCCCTTTTCCTCGCGCAGGCGGTTCATCACGCCCATGGCGCGCAGTTGGTGTCCCGTCAGACCGTCAAGGCTCTGCCGCTCCAAAAAACTCATTATGGCGCGTTGAAGCTGCCGCAATAAATTAATTATCACTCCCTGTTACCCCGAAAGAATTTTCTCTTTTCCTACGCGCGGTTTTTTGCAAGTCCGCACCGTAAATTGTTTGAAAACGAACAAATACCCGTTTGTTTTGCAAAATATTCTATAAAATATATTGTTAGATGTCAAACAATTTTTCCTGCGGAAAATTCGATTTCACACAAGTTTCAGCCGCTTGCGCCAAGCTGTCAAATTGCTTTTCAAAACGTCAAAATCACGCTCTAAAACAACAGATTCACGCCCGAAATATTCACCGAAAACGCCGTCCGCGCTGTCGCGGACGGCGTTTTTGCCGTTTGAAAAGCATAAAGCCTTTTCTTTTAAAAAATCGGTTTCGGCTCAGTAAGCCCTTGCGAAAATTACGAGTTTCTTTGCGGGCGAGCCGTCCGCTATGCACTTGTCGTCAATAGGAGTCTGGTCAAAGGGCATGATTCGGATAGTCGCCTGCATAAGCTCCTTGACTTTAAGCTCGCACTCCTGACTGCCGCACCACATTGCCTTGACGAAATTGCCCTCGTCGAGATATTTTTTCAGCTCGTCGAGAGTGTGGGCCTCCTTGATTCGGCTGTCGCGGAACGCCTCCGCCTTGCGGTACATCGACTCGTGCACGTCGCTCAACAGGCGTTTGATTACGCCCTCAAGCTCCTCGTTTTTCACAACGCTCTTTTCTCCGTTGTCCCGCCGCACGACCGTCACAACGCCGTTTTCAATGTCGCGGGGACCTATTTCCAATCTGAGCGGCACGCCTTTCATTTCCCATTCGTTGAACTTCCAGCCCGGAGTCTGGTCGGAAAAATCCCCTTCGCACCTGACTCCCGCGGCGACAAGTCTGTCAATCACGCTTCGGGCTGCTTCCTCCACGCCCGCCTTGTGAATTGCTATCGGGAGAACAATCGCCTGCACGGGAGCGACCGCGGGAGGCAGAATAAGACCGCGCGCGTCGCCGTGCGCCATGATTAAGGCTCCGATAAGCCTCGTGGACACTCCCCAGCTCGTCTGCCATGCGTATTTATGCGTCCCGTCCCTGTCAAGGAACTGTATGTCGTAAGCGCGGGCGAATTTGTCGCCGAAGTGGTGGGTTGTGCCTGCCTGCAAGCTCTTGCCGTCCTGCATCATCGCCTCCATGCCGTAGGTTTCCTCCGCGCCGGCAAATTTTTCCTTTTCGGTCTTTTGACCTATAAGGACGGGCATGGCGAGACAGTCGCGCGCAAAATCGGCGTACAGGTGAAGAATGTCGAGAGTTTCCTTTTCCGCCTCCTCCCGCGTCGCGTGCACGGTGTGCCCCTCCTGCCAGAGAAACTCGGAGGTGCGGAGGAAGGGGCGGGTTGTCTTTTCCCAACGCACGACGTTTGCCCATTGATTTATTTTAAGGGGCAAATCCCTGTAAGACTGAATCCACCTTGAATACATATCGCAAATGATTGTTTCGCTTGTAGGGCGCACGACCAGCGGCTCGGAAAGCTCGTTGGAGCCTGCGCGCGTCACCGTTGCGACCTCGGGCGCAAAGCCCTCCACGTGCTCCGCCTCTTTTTGCAGCAAACTCATAGGTATAAGAAGCGGGAAATAAGCGTTTTTGTGTCCCGTCGCCTTGAAACGGGCGTCCAGCTCGCGCTGAATGTTTTCCCAAATCGCGTAGCCGTAAGGACGTATGACCATGCTGCCCTTGGTGGGACCGTAGTCCGCAAGGCCCGTTTTGATGACCACGTCGGTATACCATTGCGGAAAATCCGCGTTTATATCGGCTATTTCTTTGACGAATTCTTTTTTCATATTATCTCCGTGTCCGTTGAAAACGGAAACGCCGGTTGAAGCCGGCGTTTTACAAGAATTTTTAACTATTCCTCGTCTGCCAGAGCAAGCACGTAGGTTTCTATTTCCTTGTCCTTGGCAGCCTCGCCTATTTCGCTGAAATGCAGATAGACGTCGTCGTCCGTATACATATAAAAGACTTTGCCGTCAAGTATGTCATAGTTGAGCCAGCTCGTAGCGTTTACCTTGTCTGTAAGCTTGTTTGCCAAAAGGGTATCCGCATCGGTTTCGCCGCTCAGCGGAATGCTCCACAGCGCCGAATCCATTTCAAAATACAGCGTTTCTTCCTCGATAAACTTGAACGTGGGCGACGTTTCGGTGTAATAAAGATTTTTCGCCGCCTGCCCCTCTTTTACAAACTGAATATATTTGCTCGTGCTGTTGTAGTACACGAATCCGTCCTGATAAGCCGAGGCTCCCGAAAGCACGTTTCTGTAAAGCAGCGTCGCGTCGGCAAGCCTTTTGTCCGTCACGCTCTGCGAAATGCGGTACATACCGTCCCTGCCGTGCGCGTCGGAGGATATGTTGAAATATACAAATCCGTTGGCTGCCGAAGCAATGCTTACGTCGAAGTCGTAGGAAACGTCCTGACCGTCCGCGTGCTGTCCCGTCATGATTTTGGACGGGGCGGTCTGTCCCGCCTTCAAAACGTAAAGCTCGTTGTAGTCGGCGGTTGTTTCGGTACCCTGATTTTCCTTTTCCGTCACCACGTCCTTTGTGTAGACTATGGACGCGTTTTCGACGTCCAGCGCGCTTGACGTAACCTTTTCGTCCGCCTTCGTTTCTACGCCGCTTTCAAGGTTGAGGGAAACAAGATTGGCGTCGCCGTCCACAAACAGCGCGAAAACGCCGCCGTCCGTCTCGAACATACCTACCGACAGGGAATTGCTGCCGAGAGTGTAAACCCTTTTGGTGTCCGTGCCGTCAAGCTTGACGCTCATAATGTCCAGCATGGTATTGCGCACGCTGCCGTCGCTTGCCAGCGTGTCGGAGGGCGGCGTGTAGTAAAGACGGTCGTTGAAAATATAAATGCCGTTGAGTCTCGCGTCCGTCGTGTTGGAGGAAAAAACCGCCTTGGGGGCAAGCACCTCCGCTCCCAGCGCTTGGGCGTATTCGTCCGTGCCGAAATCGTTTTCCTTGACCGAATCGAGCTTTGACGCGGCGATTCTGCAAACAGAGCCGTACACAACCTCGCCGAAAACGTTTTCCGCTTCATAGGTGGAGGTTGTCCCGTTTATGAAATAAATATATCCCTTGTACGCGACGACGGAGCCGCCGTTGGACACGAGAGGCGAGTTGTCCGCCGCGCCCGTGTCGAGCGGTCCCCATTTGTAATCGGGCGAGCACGCCGCAAGCGCCATGACAAGCGCGACAAGAAGTACGAAAATCAAAAGTCTTTTTTTGTTCATTACAAGCTCCTTTTAACCGAGCGCCAAGTATTTTGGTACACGCCTTAAAAGTATATACCGAAAAAGCGAATTTGGCAAGTATTTGATATTATTTTCTCCGTCTTAGCCGCCAAATCCCGCAGCAAAACCTTCCATAATTTACCTCGCGCGGGGGAGCTTCAAATATTTGACAATTTTCCCGCATAGGATTAAAATACAAATGCAAGCCGTGTTCACTTATCATTTTGCACGGCGCGCAAAAAATCCGACACACGGGAAACGAATTATGAAAAAGGTATTTTTATTGATATTGCTAACCGCAGTCGCTTTGAGCTGCTGCCTGAGTCTGACTGCCTGCGGTCCCATCGAGCAGCCCGAAATCCCCGACGACGCAGACCTTTCGAGCAAGTCCCTCGCTCCCGACGGGAGAAGCGTCATGCAGTGCACGCCGGAAGAAAACCTTTTTATGGCGACGCACGTCATGGGCTCATTGGGCTTTAAAGCCGTCAACAACGGCACGAGTAAGGCGGTGGGCATAACTCAGAAGGTTTATTCACAAAGAACCGTTTTGAACGGCGCTGTGTTCTCGCAAACCGCTTCGCTCGGCTTTGTCAAGCTCGGCAAGCAGTTTTACTATGAAAACGGCAGCTACGTGGTCAGAGACGCGTCAAAGGTTAAGGACGTGGACGACGTGGAATGGGAAAGCGGCGCAAAAAGGCTGAGCAAGGCGCGTTTTCAGTCGCTGTACGGACTGCCCTCCGTGTCTCTCACCGCTTTCGTCACCAACGACGACTCGGTAAAGGAAGGCGTCCTTGTCGAGGAAAATGACGGCGTTTACACCTTCCGCTACAAGCTTGACAACGTGGTAAGCGTCTACTACCTGAAATATCAGATGCGCACCTACTCCGGCTCCAAGGGCTTCCCCGTTTTCGACGAAAACGACGGAATAGTCATGACGGTAAAAATGGACGGGGACAGAAAAGTATCCTCAATATCCACCGTTTGCAGCTACAAGGTAGATATGCTGGGCGGAGTCAAGTGCGAAGAAAGGCTGGAAGAGGTTTTTTACGACGTGGGAAACGTCCCCTCAATCCCCGAAAGAAGCTTTTTCGAGCCTTACCTCACGGCAAGCATAACCGACACACCCGACGCGGAAACCGTTTCCGGAGTGCTTATGGACACCTTTATGCCGCTGATTAAGGACAACAGCCTGTGCGCGGACGTGGAAATTTCGGGGGCGCTCAACCTCAACGCAAAGCTCAAAGCAGTCGTCGACACGCAGAATCTGGAAAATCTCACCCTCGACCTGATTGCGCCCGCGCTTGACCTCAGTGTCTCTTACAGAAAGGGCAAGCTTGCGCTGAAAACGGGAGATTTGAACGCCTATCTTAATATAAGCGACCTCACGGGCGGGGAAGAAAGCGCTTCGGACGGACAGGAGGAAAGTCTTTTCGAAAAAGCCTCTCTGATAACAAACGGAAACGACTACACCGTTCTCCTGCCTCTCGGTCCCATTACCGCGGAAATAAACGCGGTCAAAAACAAGGACGGCGGCTTTGACTTTGCCGACGCGGTGCTTGGACCTCTGGTCGTAAAAATCACTCAAACGCAGGACTTCGACGCGCCCTATACCGACGCGGAAAACGGCGTAAATCTTTTGCCGCTTTTAAAACAGTTCGTTTCCGACGACAACACGATAAACATCGACGCGAACGTAGCGGGACTTTTTAACGCAAGCCTCGGCATTTCCGTCGACGGCGGCGGTTTAAACGCCATGGTTTGCGCGGGAGAGCAGAACATTTACGCAAAAATCGACGGCAAAAGTCTTGCGCTGCGTTACGGCGAGCTTAAAATGAAGTTCGGCTTCAAGGACGCGCTCAACGCGCTGTTCAACCGTTTTTACGAGCTGAACTATGTTAAGGAACTGTTCGGCGCCATAGGCGGGCTGACCGACTCGATACAATTGGGTTGGAACGGCGTTTCAAAGCACGGAAGCCTTTACGTAATTTCCCTTAATGTCGGCGAAGCGACGTGCGACGTTCTGCTTGAAGAAAAGGACGGAGCGGTTTCTCTGCACTCGGCTGAAATACCCGTCGGAGAAAAGAAGATTGTTTTGAGCCTTGCGGAAAAACGCGATTTTTCGCCCGTTGCGGACACGGAAGACTATCCCGACGGAACGGGGCTTTTGGACGTGATTAACGAGCGTTTCGAAATAGACCTCTTTGCAAGCGTAGGCGACTTTGAAGCGCGTCTGCTTTTCGACCTCAAAAGTCCGGAAGCAAAGCTCGCGCTCCGTCCCGTCGGCAACTCCGAACTGAAAATGTCCGTCATGTCCGACGGCGGCGAAAAGGCGCTGTTCGTAAACTGCGGCGATTTCCGCGCCAAATTCGGCGGAAAAGAGCTGCTCGGTCAGGGAACCTTGCTTGTCAGGCTTTTGGAGCGGCACTCCGCACAACTTAAAAACCTGCTGCAAGCCGTTTTCGACGGAACCGATATGACGGTTTCGGCAGACACGGCAAGGAACGAAAACGGCGTTTCGCTCGTGCTGGGTGCGGCGGGGCTGAAATTCGAAATAAACTTCTCGGAAGAAAACGGCAGACTTGTCTTTGAAAGCGCCCGCGCCTGCGGCGGCGGCGCGTCGGCAAGCCTTGTCCCCTTCAAGGGCGACGAGAACGAGTTTTCCTTTATCGAAAACACCGAAAATTTCAAGGACGGCTCGTCGCTGCTTCCGCTTGACGAAGCTTACATTCTCAATGCCGCGGTAAACGCGGGAGGCACCGTCGCGTATGTTTCCGTCAACCTTTGGGACGCGTCGGTAAAAGCCGTTGTGCCCGACCTTTACGAGCACGCGGCTTACGTATCCCTCGACCTCTACTCCTCGGAAATAAAATTCAAGTACGGAGGTCTGCAACTGAAAACGGACGCGGCGGGCATAGGCAAGCTGATTTCCTTTGCGGTTCCGCTTATCGGCGACGAAAACCTCGAAGCCCTGCTCGGCGCGCTCGGCTCAATCGATTTTGACATAAAAGCCGTTTTCGACAGCTTCAAAGCAACAGCCTTTGACGAAAACGGCGCGCAGGGCGTGAATTTCAGCTTGAATTTGGGCGGTATTGCCTTGAACGCGCGCGTGTCGGAGACGGAAAGCGCCTACGCTCCGGAAAGCGCGGCAATAAGACTGAACGGCACGGAAATAAAGCTCGCTCCGTCAAAACAGCCCGACTTTTCCGAATTGGAGCAGGCGAGCGTTTTCCCCGAAGTCACCTCCCTGCTGGATATGTTTGCGGATTACAAGCTGGCTTTTGAAGCGGACATAAACGGCGTAAAAGCCAAAATCGGTCTGGACGTCTTGAACGGCGAGGTGCATGCCCGAGCCGCAGGCTTGTCCGTACTGTACTTTACCGACGTGCGCGAAACTGCGGCGGGACAGGAAAAATACGGCAAAGCCCTGATAAAATACGGCGCGCTGGAAGCTCAGGCGGACGTTGCAAGGCTGGCGGAGCTTTTGCCGACAATCGTCGAAAGGCTGGGCACGGAGCTGCCCAAGGCGCAAATCGTCTTCAATCCGACAGAACTTGCGGGAGGCTTTTTTACCGCAGAGGACTCCTTAACCTTGGATTTCAATATTTATGCGGACGGCAAGCCAATCAATATAAAGGTTTTGTTCAAAATTACCGAAAAGGGACTGACGCTTGACAACGCTGCCGCACGGTACGAAAACATTTCGGTAAAGCTTGTCCCCTGCCACTTCGACGGTTTTTGGGAATTCGACAGAGAAGGCGATTACCTAGACCTCAACGCGCTTGCCGACGATTACGCGGAAATCATCCTCGACCTTGCCACGGCGCGCGGCTGGCAAATAGACGCAAGCGGCAGCGTGACGGCGCAAACCGCCTCCGTCGGGCAGGAGCAGACGGAAACAGAGACTATCTCAACGCAAACGGATTTTGCGCTGACTCTCTGCGTCGGACTCTCCGAAGAAAGCGCGCAAGGCTTGCCCGACATCTTGCTTTCGCTTGTTTTGACAGATGGCGCGACGCAAACGCAAAAGACGGCGCTCACCGTCGTTTACGGCAACGGCAGTATCGGTCAGGCGCCCGCAGGCACTCTGTTTGTGGATTACAACGGTCTGAAAGCAAGGGTGGCGACGGATTCGCTCAAAATGCTTTCTCCCCTGCTCGACCGCGCGACCTTGCTTGTCCCGGCGCTCGGAGATATGTTGAAGCAGGCGACGGAAAGTATGTCGGGCGCAGGCGAAGCGTTTAAAAACATCGACCTGCAAACGCTTCTCGAAAGCATTTGCTACAAAGACGGAGTTTTGTCGTTGGAAGTCGCGGAAAACGCGCTGTTTGACGACCACAAGAAATTTTCTCTGTCACTGTCGCAAACCGACGGCTCGCTGTCCCTTGCGGCAAACGGAGTTTCTCTGACTGCAAGCGACGGCAAAAACATAACGGCCTGCGCCGATGTTGCCGCCCGCAGTCTGGGCGACGGACTGAGCGACGGGCAAATAGAGCAGGCCGCGGGCGACGTTAAAGCGTACACATCCTTTGACTCCCTGCCCGACCTGCTGGAAGTCGTTCTGAACACTGCGGAAACGCGTCACATCGAGATGACGGGCGTCGCAAAGGTGCAAATCACCGTGCTGAGCAAGGAGGTTCCCCTGACGATAAGGGCGGATATGCACGAGGACGGCAGAATCACAGCCGTAGTGTCGCTGAGCATTTCGGGCAAAATAATAGGACTGTTCAAAAATGTTTCTTTGCTCGGCGGCTCGCACGAAGCGTATATGTACATAGACAGCGCAAGCGACTGTATTCTCATGAAGCGCATCGACACCTTGAACAAAGCCTTCGGCAAAAAGGAAGTAATCACCTCCTATTGCAAAATCGCGTATACGGAGCTTGGAGAAAAAGGACTTGACATACTTTACTTCATGACGGACTTGTCCGACTCGATTTGCGCAGAAATAAGCACCGCCGTCGCCGAAGCGCCCGACAATCCGTTCAGAATAGAAAACGTCTTTGAAAGCTACGTTTACGAACAAAATACGTTTAAGCTTGAAATGAATCTGAGCGACTACAACCCTACGCTCGGCGAAGTGAGCTTAACCCTCTGCCATGACGAAAATAAGCTGCTCACTAAGTTAAATGCGTCAATGGAGCTCCAACTTACGGAAAATCTTAGCGGAACGGTAGAGCTAATCGACATGACTGTTTCGACGCAGGAAACCGACCTCGGCACCAAGACGGAGGTCGAAGCGGAACAGAACGGCAGCAACTACTGACTCCCAAAACCCAATAAAAAAACGGGAAGAACTTTCTTCCCGTTTTTTAATGTCAATTTATTTCGTTCAGTCCGATCAGATTGCTGTTTTTGCTTTCCATCTTTTGCAGTTTTTCAAAGAGTCCGTCGTACCCCATCCACTCAAAATAAGCGTTGCCCCGTTGAGTAATCAAAAATTGACCTTCCAAGCCGAGGAGTTCGAGCGTCATCGAACAAATTGTCCTGTCGTCGGCATCAAGTTCTTTCAGTTCCGATACAAATTGCCGCTCCCGCTCGGTCAACTCCGACGCATCCGAATCAAAAGCCGTCGGATAAAACTCCCAAACCCAACGAAACGGAAACTCGGCATGACTTTCGGCGTTTTGCAGATATTCTTCGGCGGACACTCCGTCCTTATTTTGCCCCAACAAAAACCTGAACGCGGTTGCGCCCGCTTTGTATTCCCACAAAACGGATTCATACGCCTTGTCCGTGTCGTCGGTGCGACGCAAAGTTTCGTTATACGTTTTTTCCACGCCCTCTTTCAAATAAGGCTTTTCGGCGTTTTTCGGCGTTTCGTTCTGCACGTCAAACCAATCGAAAACGACGCATTTTACAAGCGGACTTTCCGAAACTTCCACAAACATATTCCACTCGGAAAAAACAGGCAAATTGTTCAGGAAATGCCACAGATAGTTTTTGTACAGCGCGCAATTTTCTTCGTCGCTCAGCACAACTCCCGTAAGCCCCAGAAAACGAATTGCCGCGCGGTTGAAGACATCCTTTTTTTCTTCCTGAGGCGCAGCGTCCACCAGCGTCTTTGTTTCTTCGACAAAAGACTGCATTTTTTCGTCCGAAAAAGTTTTGTTCAGAATGTCTGCGTCGAGATTTATCTGAACGCGGTAAATATACTCCGCTTTAAGCAGCTTCTCCTCGTCTACTTTCACCCGACGCGCTTCGTCGCGCAGATAAAGCTCCCAATTCTTCTCTTGCGTGCAGGAACCCATTTTGAAAGTAATCTTTTCCGAATAATTAAAATCGCCCTTTGAAAAAAGGTAAATTTCTTTTTTGCTCGTCTGACAACCGCTAAAACAAAATGTAAGCGAAATCAAAAAAATCAGTGCATAAACAAAGGTTATTTTTTTCTTCATTGTTTTCTCCTCCGTATTAACAGACAAATTGTAACACAATTCTGCATTTTTTACAACTGATGAAAAAATATCCGAATACATCCTGCAAAAGCAAAAACGCGTTTTTACGGTTTCTCTTGCATCGACATATTCGGAAAAAAACTTTTGTCAACGGAGTCAAACGCCCCTCCTTTAAAAGCCGCAAGGCGGAATGCCCGCGGCAATGCGGAGCGGACGACTATCTTGCAAAAAAGGCGGCGTCAAGTCCCGCTTCGGCAAGCTCGTTCAAAAAACGCTCCTTGTCAAAGTGCATGGCGTAGGCGGCGTTTGCCGCCGCAAGTCCCGCTCGACTGCCCACGTCGAAGCGCATCGCCTTGATTTCTTTCGCGCACACCGCGCGGGCGCGGCACAGCAAGGCTATGGCGTCCGACAGTCTCAGCTCTCGACCGAAACGCTGCGTTTTGTCCAACGCCTCGAAAACGGTCGGATTGAACACGTATCTGCCTGCGGCGATAAGCTGCGACGGAGGATTGTCGCGCGGCTTTTCCACTATTTCCAAAAGTTCTTTTTCTCCGTCGTCGCGCGGCTTTAAACGCAACACCCCGTAGGCGTCAAGCCCCGAATTTCTTTTAATCGTCCCCACCGTGCTCATTCCCGTCACCGCATAGCTTTCGGACAGCTGGGCGCAGGCGGGAAGCTCCCCGCCTAAAAACAGGTCGTCGCAGTTGAGCAGAAAAAAGGGCTTGTCCCCGACGAAATCGCGCGCGCAAAGCAACGCCTCTCCGCTGCCGCCCGCGTTTTGCTGCACGGCAAACTCGACGTTGAGACGCGCAATCGCGCTTACCGCCGCAAGCTCGTTGAGTCTGTTCTGCACGGCAAGAGTGCGTTCAAGCGCTTCGTCCTTGGAAAAATGCTTTTGAACCGCGCCGTCGGGCGAAACCACAAGCAGAATTTCCCTCGCGCCGCTCCGGGCGGCTTCCTCGCACACCCACTGCACGGCGGGCTTGTCCAAAACGGCAAGCATTGCCTTGGGCACCGCCTTGGTTGCGGGAAGCGAGCGCAGCCCCATGCCCGCCGTCAGCACGACGGCTTTTTTTACCACACCGTTCATATCCTCAATGCCTCCTTTTCGTGTAATATTTTAACGATATTTTAACACAATTTTTTGATTTTTGCAATTCAAACGTCCGCAGTTGACGAAACACACTGCGTTTATTTGTCTATTTTCGTTTTCTGCTCTTTGAGCGCGGCGACAAGCCTCGACGCGCGTCCGTGCTTGACCGAGGCGTCGCTTCTGCCTATGACGAAATCGTCGGGCATTGTGTCCTTTGTCACGGTTGTGGAGCAAGCAACGTAAGTGCCGTCCGCAAGCGTCAGGGGCGCAATAAGGTTGCAGTTGCTGCCAATAAACACGTTGTCCCCGACGACGGTTCTGTGCTTGCTCACGCCGTCAAAATTGACGAACACCGCGCCGCAGCCCACATTGCAGTTTTTGCCCACCACCGCGTCGCCTATGTAAGCCAAATGACTTGCCTTGCTTCCGTCGCCGAGCACGCTGTTTTTCAGCTCGACGAAATTCCCCACGCGGCAGCCGTCTCCCACCACGCTGTTTTGTCTAAGATGCGCGTCGGGCCCCACTGTTGTGCGGCAGCCCACCTCGCTGTCGGTCAGACGGCTTGCTCTGATTTCGGAAAAATCCCCCACCGTGCTTGACACCAGATAGCTGAAACTTCCGATTATGCAGTTTTCACCGATACGGCAATTTTTGCCGACGACGCAGAAAGGCTCGATAATCGTGTTTTTTCCTATGCGGGCGTCGGCGTCTATGACTGTGTTTTTGGGGTCAATCACTGTGTAATCCATTTTTCCGCTCCGATTCAATCTAATATATGAGTCGCGCGGCGGAAAAATACGCACGGTCGAGGCTGATATTCTGTTTGAACCGCTTTGCAGAAAAGAAAAGCAATACGCCGACAGCGCGGCGGAAAAATACGCGCGGGCGCCGCGCCTTGTTTGCCTTTTCGCAAACAAAATGGTATAATAATGCGCAAAGGAAAGATTTTCCCCGCCGCAATAGACAAGAGCTTTTCATGCGACAGGGCGGGGCAAAAGGAAAGAAATCCGCACAATATGGAAATTTGGGAAATTTTACTTTTGATTGTAGGAGTTTGGGCGGCGTTTGAAATTGTTTTTTCCGCAATCGTCTTTTTTGCGGCGTTCAGACGCGGCAAAAAGCGCGGCGTGGAGGGCACGGGCGAGGCTTACATGCTGTTTGAACCGCTTTACAGAGAAGAAAAGCAATACGCCGACGGATTGGAGAAAAGGGAGGTAAGCGTCACGGCTCGGGACGGAACGACGCTAAAAGGCGATTTTTATCCCGCACCGAACGCGCGCGCCACCTTGCTCTATTTTCACGGCTACCGCGGCACGTCTGCGGACTTTTGCTTTTGCATAAGATTTTTCCACTCGCGCGGCTTCAACGTCCTGCTGCCCGACCAACGCGCGCACGGCAGAAGCGGGGGAAAATACATTTGCTTCGGCGTCAAGGAGCGTTTCGACTGTCTGGACTGGATAAAATTTGCGGGCGAAACTCTTGCGCAAGGGCTGCCCGTAGTGCTGGACGGCATTTCCATGGGCTGCACGACGGTTTTGCTTGCGACGGAGCTTGACCTGCCCGACCAAGTAAAGGCAGTGGTCGCCGACTGCGGCTTTACCTCCGCGTGGGAGCAAATAAAGCATACAATCAAGACAAATATGCGGCTGCCCGCTTTCCCCAGCCTTTATCTCGTGAGCCTTTTCGCGCGGATTTTCGCGGGAATAAGGCTGCGCGGCTGCGACACGCGCAAGGCTATGGAAAAAAACACGACGGTGCCCGTCTTTTTTGCAACGGGGACGCGCGACCGCGTGGTGCCGCCCGAAATGACCAAGCAAAACTACGAAGCGTGCCGCGCGCCCAAAATGCTGCTTTTGACGGAGGCCGCCCACGGTATGAGTTACCTTGCGGCAAAGGCGGAATACGAAAAACAGCTGGAGGATTTTCTCGAAGGCTGCCTTAAACAAATAGATTGAACCCTGTCAATATGAAAATAATAACGGAAAAACAAAAAGATTTTGTGCAAACGCTCCAAGCTATGGCGCAGGGGGAGCTTTTTGACGCGTACGCCGAGTTTCTCGCGCTGGAAAACGAGAAATACAATCTCACCGCGCTGGACGCTCGACAGACGCGGCTCAAACACTTTGCGGACAGCTTAAGCGCCGCTGCGGCGGGCATACTGCCGCAAAACGCGCGGGTGTGCGACATAGGCAGCGGCGCGGGCTTCCCCGCCGTTCCTCTCAAAATAGTGCGGAACGACCTCGACATGACGCTCTTGGACGCGGCGGAAAAAAAGACGCGGTTTTTGAGCGCGCTTGCGGAAAAGCTCAATATAACCGACGGAATAAAAATAAAACACTGCCGCGCGGAGCAGGAGGCAGGCGCAAACAGAGCCTTTTACGACGCGGTAACCGCGCGCGCCGTCGCGCCGCTTAACACCCTGCTGGAATACGCCCTGCCCCTGCTCAAAGAGGGAGGCGTTTTTGCGGCTTACAAGGGAGCCAACGCGGTCGAGGAGGCGGAGAGGGCGGAAAACGCCGCTTTGCTGACGGGTGCAAGTCTGAAAGAAATAATATTTTACAGCCTCGAAAACCCGCGCGACCGCGCTTTGGTAGTCTACGAAAAGACGGGAGAAACTTCCGCCCGCTTTCCGAGAAAAAACAACAACCCGCGACGCAAGCCGCTTTGAATCAAACGGGAGCGCAAAAAGCGCAGCTACACTTTCCGCAAAACTCTCCGTACGCGACAAACGCCGCAGGGCAAAAAAATCGTAAATTAAGCCGACGGCAAAATTTTTGCCGTTCTTTTTAAAAACAATTTTATTCAATATTTTTCCGGGCAAAACACAACGGCGCGAATATTTCGCGCCGTTGTGTTTTATCGGGTATATATAAAGGAATGTTGTTTTGACGTGTTTTTAAGCGGCATCCTCTACTTTTTCCGTCTTGGTGACAATCATCTTGTCGCACGTTTCGCAGATGTACCCGGTATACTTTACGCCGTCCACAATCCATGTGTAGATTTTTCCGTCTTCGGATTGCTCGTGGTTGCTCATATCGACGACTATATCGAAGGTGAACGTGTACTCGACTTTTTCGCCGACTTTGTACTCATACGTATAACGTATCAGTCCCTCTTTGTTGCAGGCGGCTTCCACAATCACCTGCTTCTTGTAAGAGCTGTCGGTAAGTGCGGGAAGAGTGATTGTATGCGTTGTCTCGCAATCCTCTCTGCTGCACTCGATTACAACCTGTCCGCTCGTACTGTCCGTGGGAAGCGTCGGAGAACCGACAACAACATAGTCGTGACCTTTTGCGGGAATCTTTTCCGTGTAGGTCCCGCCGCATGTCGAGCAGGTAAACTCTCTCACGCCGTCTTCCGTGCAGGTTGCGGACGTTTTGATTTCCGAAGTGTCGTAAGAGTGACCTCTAAAAGTCTCTACAAACACCATTTCGCCGCAATCCTCGCAGATGTAGTAGCCTTTGCCGTGGTTTTCGCAGGTCGCCTTGTCGTCTGCAAACTCGAATATGCCTTCCATATCCGCGTCGTAGCAGTTGTCTGCATTCTCCCATTCGGTTGCAAGCTTGCCGTTGAGCGTATGGGCAATCTTGGGAACAACAGCCGTAACGGACACTGTCTTTCCGTCCTTGGTGTAGGTGTAAACGATTTCGCCCTCTTCGGAACAGGTCGCCTCTTTGGTCACTACTTTTTTGACGTTGGTTATATTCGTATCCTGACTGATTTGCGTCTGACATCTGTTGCAGGTGACGGTCAAAGTAAAGCTTGTTCCGTCCTCATTGGCAACAAACTCCCAATTTTCATCATGTCCGAGAGCGGAGATTTTTTCGATTATTTCCGCGTCGCACACCGTGCAGTGACCTTTTTGTTCGCCTTTCGCCGTGCAGGTAGGCTCTTGCGTCACTTCAAACGTTTCGGGAGCGTATACGTGGCTTCTGTAAGTATTTACAAACACCATTTCGCCGCACTCCTCGCAGATGTAGTAGCCCTTGCCGTAGGTGCCGCCGTTTGCGCAGGACGCTTCCTCGCCCTTGAATTCAATAATGCCTTCAACCGTGGCGTCGTAAGCGCCGTTCTTGTCGCTGTTGGCGTAATTTGTTGCGGGATTGCCGTTGAGCGTATGAGGCTTTTTGGGGATTATTTCCTCTATGGTCAGCTCGACACCGTCTTTGACGTAGGTGTAAACAATCAGTCCCTCCTGCGTGCAGGTTGCGGGAGTGCTCTCTTCTTTGACGCCTGTCAAACCTTTTTCTGTCGTCACGTGCGAACCGTCTCTCGTACAGGTGCCTATCAAAGTGAAGGTGTTGTCGGACTCCTTCACAAACTTATATGTGTAGCTGTGTCCGAGAGCGGGAACGTCTCTTTCGACCTCCGTATCGCAAACCGAGCAATGACCGATTTGTTTGCCGTCAGCTTCGCAAGTCGCTTCCTCGTCTGTCTTGTCGCTCCACTCTTCAACCGTGTGCTCTTTGTAAGTCACAACATAAACCATTTCGCCGCACTCCTCGCACATATAGTAGCCCTTGCCGTGCTCGGTGCAGGTTGCGTGGTCGTCGGGGAACTCTTTTATGCCCGTTATGTCAACGCTGTAAGCGTTTTCGCTCGCGTTCAGCCATTCGGACTGTTTTTTGCCGTTGAGCGTATGCTCGGAGCCTGCAATCGTGACCTCAAACGAGAAGCTCTGTCCGTCTATTTCAAAGGAATACGTACCTTTGCCTTCGTCCGTGCAGAATTCTTTCTCCTGCGTCACTGTATAGGTATAGAACTCTTTACCTTCGTTAGAATCGAATGCGGGCAAAGTCTTTTTTTGCTGCGTGCCGCAGTTTTCGCAGGTGCCTGTCAACTCGCCTGCGTTCTTCGCAGTGGGAGTTGTGCTAACCGCCCAATCTTCGCAGCGGTGACCGATAGCTGCGGTTACTCTCGAATCAACAAGGTCGCAGCGCGAGCATACTCTGACGTACATACCGCCGTCCTCGCAAATGGTGCGTCCATCTTCCACAACGTAGTGCTCGTCGCTCCAATCGTGTCCGAGAGGCTCTTTGATGTCCGTCTTGTCGGCAGCGTGACCGCAAATCGTGCAGGTTTTGCCCGTGTAGCCCTCTGTCGTGCAGGTAGGAGGCACAACCTTTACATCGCCGTATTCATGGCGGGAGGAATGCTCAATCACGGCGTGTCCGCAATCAGTGCATACGCGCAGATAGGTGCCTTCCTTGTCGCTCGTGTGCTCCTCGAATACGAGATACTCAACGTTTTCGTGGCTGCATTGCGTTCCGTACGCGGGTATGGCTATCTCCTGCGTGGTGTTGTCCGTATATGTAATGACAAGCTTGGTGCCGTCTGCGCTGAACTCGACCTTGGATATGCCGCGTCCGTCGGCTCCGTCTTTTCCGTCTTCGCCGTCAACGCCGTCTTTGCCGGGGGCTCCGTCTTGACCGTCTTTTCCGTCTTCGCCGTCTTTACCGACAACAACGCCGAGGTTGTCGCTCGTCCCGTCGGTATAGGTGATGACAAGCTCGCCGTTGTCGTTGATGACTGCGGAAGCAATACCCTTCGTTTCGGAACAAGCCGCAAGTCCGAAGAGCAAAACTATCGCACAGCAAAGCGTCAGCAACAGCAGGAGCAGTTTACCAAACATGGATTTGCTTTTTCGATACATTTTATTTTCTCCTTTTGTCAATAATTTTTTTGCAAATAAAACTGCAAAGCGGATTGCTTGGCTTTGCGGAGACGGATTTTTTTAGACTACGACACAAGGAGCGTTCCGCAACACCGCAAAACGGCAGTAATCAGCCTTTGACGTATTTGCTTTAACTCATTTGAGTTTGACTGTCAACTATTTTGAGTTAAATTTTATCTTAATTTTATTATAAAATGAGAGAAGGTTGTAAGCACGTATATGGAAGTTTTAGAAAAAATAGAAAAGCTGCGCAAGGAGAGGGGCTGGTCGATCAACAACCTGGCTATGGAGGCTTTGCTGACGCAATCCACCCTGAACAATCTTTATGCGCGGAAAGCGGAGCCTAAACTTTCAACCCTGCGCGCCATTTGCAATGCTTTCGGCATTTCTCTGGCGGAGTTTTTCGCCGACGACGCCGAAGAAAAAAAGGAGGAAAGTTTAAGCATCGACGCGGAAATCATAAGGTACGTCGTAGACCTGAACAAGGAACAGAAAGCGGCGCTTTTGGTTTTGCTCAAATCCATTCGCTGAGTCTTTTTTCCGCGGCAGGAGGAACAGACTGCCCCGTTGCGATTTTTTAACGCAATTGAGTTAATTTTTTCGCAAATGCGTTTTTATGTGTATATTCCTTTGAAACAAAAAACCGCGCCCCGAAAAAGGGGCGCGGACTTTTTTTGTTTTGGAACGTCACAGCTTGGAAAGGGAAAAAGCAAGCCGTCTGAGAGTTTCTTTCTTGCCGAGCAGCTCTGCCAGCTCGGTCGCGCCGCCGGGAGTGCTTTCCCTGCCGCTCAACGCCACGCGCATGGGCCACAGCAGCTGACTGTTTTTGACTCCCGTTTTTTCAGCAAGCAGTTTGAGCGCGGAGTAAAGCTCGGCGTTTTCCCACCTGTCGTCGGGTATGCCCTCCAACAGGGAAACAACGGCAGGCAGATTTTGTTTGGCGATTTCCGCGTCGGACTTCTGCTTGGCGTTGACGTACAGCGAATTGTCAAACTCTCCGAACTCCTCGAGGAAATTTACCTTGTCGGGAATTTCCGTCAATGCGTCCACCCTGCCCTGAATCAGCGCGCACAGCTTTTTGTAATCGTATTTGCCCGCAACCTTGCTCTCGTCGAGATAGGGCGTCGCCGCCGCGAGAAACTCGTCGGGAGTAAGCTCCTTTATATAAAGACCGTTGAGCCACTTTAACTTCTGCTCGTCGAATATGGCGGGAGACTTGTTTATGCCCTCGATTGAAAAAAGCTCTTTCAGCTCCTCGAAAGACAGCTTTTCGCGGTCGTTTTTGGGAGACCAACCCAAAAGCGCGATATAATTGATGATTGCGGGCTTTAAATAACCTTTTTTGAGCAAATCCTCGTAGCTTGCGCTTCCGTCGCGCTTGCTCAGCTTGTGCCGCGCGTCCCGCATAATGGGCGGCATATGCACGTACAGCGGTCTTTCCCAACCGAAAGCGTCGTAAAGCAGATTGTATTTGGGAGTGCTTGACAAATATTCCATACCGCGCATAACGCAGTTTATGTTCATCAGGTGGTCGTCGACTACGTTTGCGAAGTTGTAGGGCGGCATTCCGTCGGATTTGATGAGTATGTTGTCCTCAAGCTCCCTGTTTTCGACGGAGATTTCTCCGAAAACGGCGTCCACATAGCTGCTCACGCCCTCGTCGGGCATTTTCTGCCTGATGACGTAAGGCTCCCCCGCCGCGATTTTTGCGGCAACCTCCTCCTTGCTCAGTTTCAGGCAGTGTCTGTCGTAACGGCGCGCGCCGTTCACGTCGGGCAGCGACTCCAACCTCTCCTTGGTGCAAAAACAAAAATATGCGTCCCCCTGCTCCACAAGCTGCAAGGCGTACTTCATGTAATCGTTTTTGCGCTCGCTCTGCACGTAAGGTCCGAACTCCCCGCCGACGTCGGGACCTTCGTCGTAAATCAGCCCCGTCTCCTTCATGGTTTTGAGTATGTTCTCCACGCTGCCCTCGACAAGACGCTCCCTGTCGGTGTCCTCTATCCGCAGAATAAACCTCCCGCCCGTCTTTTTGGCGTAAAGATAAGAGTAAAGCGCGGTGCGCAAACCGCCGATATGCAGATAGCCCGTCGGGCTTGGCGCAAAACGTGTCCTTATCATAAGAAACGACTCCTTTTTTCCACAAAATATTTTCCGCCGAATATTTTAGCACACTTTAAAACTTTTAACAACGGATTTGAACGCGTTGAATTTACGTAAAAAAACCTGCTCCTTTTCGGAGCAGGTTTTTCTTCAAAGCTCCTTGCCGTCGGAGCAAATACTATATGTTATTATTTTTAAGGAGTAAAACGATTTATTAATTTCAAGCTATTCGACGTACAAATAAAAATCCAAAAATGCCATTGTGTACTTTAAATATCCTCTGGGGTGGTTCCATTCAATATCTACAAAATACACGCCCTTTTGGGCAATTCTATCGCTCCTGACTTCATGGAACCCATCATCGCTTTGCAAATACGCTTTAATAGTAGCATAAGTTTGCTTTATTTCTTTTCCTGTGTCAGAATTGATAACCTTTATGTCAAATATCTCTCTTATGTCAAATACCTCCCCGGTATATTCAATGTATACTTCCCTATCCCACATTTTTTGTATTTCTTCACCGCTGACAGGGTCTTTCGCGTAAATGCTTGCATCAATCTTAGTTTAATTGTTTTTACTCTACAAAAACATCAAAACTTAAGTCATAAAAACCATAATTTGTTAATTCTCTTCGTTTATTCCATTCTACTTGAACGTAGTATTCTCCCTTTTCCTTAATGAGCGTTTTTATGGATTCATATCCTATCTTTTGAGTAATCGTTATTGTTGGTTTTGCATTCTTAACAACTTTTTCATTTCTGTCCTTACAAACTTTAATATCCAATACTTCGTCTAAGTTTATGTAATCGCCTGTGTAAGACAATGTAACCGAATCGCCGTGTGTTATTCGCTTGCCGTCTGCCGGATTGATTATTTTTATATGTACTTTTGTGAAATCATCCCTGCAACCCGTAAAGCAAAAGAGCAGACAAAGCGTCAACAAAACCGAAATCAATATTGACAGTGTTTTTTTCTTCATTTTTTACTCCTTGTTGTTTATTTTATCTATATAAAGCCGCTTTTGCGGCATTGTTTTCAATCTTATTTTCGTTGCCTTTTTTGTATTCTCCGCTGAAAGATATTTTTGCCCCCTATTATCTGCCGTGTTATGTTTCTCTATTTGCAATTTCAAGTTATTTTCCGACGGCAAAATCCGACCGCGCCCGAAAAAAGAGTGCGCAAAAGGCGCCGTTTGTATCAGCGGCGGCGGTGTAATATTTTAAACAGCAAAAAACGGATTTGATTTTCAGCTTCCCCCTCTGATAAAAACGCTTATTTAAATAATTGGATTTTAAACCGCGCACAACATAGATACATTAAGAATACAAGAAAATTAGTTTAATTAAAAAAACCGTCAAACTCATCAAAAAGACAAATCCGCACCGCTCGTGAATAAATATTCCCGCATAAATGTGGATAACTATGGGGGATTTTTGTGGATAAGTGGATAACTTCTCCGATTTTCGCACATTTTCGGGCTTTTTGCGGGGGGCGGCGCGGCAATTAAGAAAGCATTTTCACATAAGAAGCCGCAGTTATTTCAGACAAAGCAGGCGGCGCGAAACAGGTTGTGGACAAGTCTTGCGGACGGTTATGCACTGTTTGTTTTATTTTTATTCTTCACAAAAAAAACGCGCCCCTTCAAAACGAAAGAGCGCGTCAGCGCCGATACAAAAAAGCCGCTCTGCGGGCTAATTTGCGGACACGAAATCCGAGCCGTCGAAAATGTAAACGGGACTGTCGATTTTTTCCGCGCTCCCTCCCGAAACTCTGCACAGATAAGGAAATTGCCCTCCCCAATCGCAATCCACGGCAAGCGCGGTGTATTTGGCGAGATAGTGGAACGCGCAGCTGTCCGGATTGTTCTCAATGTAATTCATCGTCGAGGGTATGTAAATCTGCCCGTGAAAAGTTTCCAAAAGGTCGGGATTGTCCGACACCTTCTGCAACGTTTCGATAAATCCGTTTACGAAAACCGAGGAAATGTTGAACAGCGGTATGGCGTCTAGCCCCAGCGCGCTGCGCAGCTTGTTGACGGAGCGTTTGCAGCGCGGCTCCTGATTGAGAAACTCGGCAACCGCCGTTTTGTTGGCGTTGAACAGTCTTAAACACATTTCGCGCGAATTGACGCGGAGACTTTCCAGCCCTTCAACCTGCATTGTCATTTCTTCGGCAAGCGTACTGAAAGAGACCTTGCTTTGTCCGCCCGTGTCGTCGGCGGGGCGAGTGTAGATGTAAATCTCCGTTCTGTCCTTGCTTTCTCTGTAAAGCAGCTTCATTTTTGCGATAAACTCCGCAGTGTAAAATCCGCTCGGTACGTTCAGCTCGAACTTTTTTTCGCCATTTCCGCCGTCGGTAAAAAACTCCAGCTTGTTGTCCGTCTCGTTGAAAACGGGCGCCAGATGAAGCTGATTTTCCAGATAAGCTCTGCCCAGAGTTATGTAAGCGTAAAGAAAATCATAAACGCTTGCCCTTCCGAGGTCAAGCTCGCCGTTTACGATGAGATTTTCCTTGAAAGCAAATTTGTCTCTTACTGCCGAGCGCACGGTGTTGACCATGCCCGAAAGCTGCTGCAAGTGCGACGAGGTGGGCTGCGCTTCCGAAAGAAGCGCAGCTACTCTCTGCACGAAATCCTCTTTGAAAGGCACGGCCTGTCCCGTGCCGTAATCGAAATCGGCTCTTAAAAATGCAAGAAATTCGTCTAAATCCATGTTATTCTCCCAAAATCAGATAATAGCCGTCGGCAAGCTCGGCGGGGGAAAAGCTTTCTTCCGACGAAATGCGCTCCGCACGAAATTTCTCGCCGTTTTGTTGAGAATCCACGACGGCAATGTCGTTTTCTTTGAGTTTCGACACATTGAGCAAAGTCAGGGACTGCGTGAAAAATAGATTGGGGCGGCTCCAAACGAGCGTGCCGTCGAGCATCAAGTGCTCCGCCGACTTTCCGTCGAAGCTTATGTTGTACGCTTCTTTTCCGTCAAACAATGCTTTCATTCCTTTCACCTCACAAAAGCGTCGTGTTAAGCGTTATCGACAGCGTCGAAGTCGTATCGTCAAAGGAAAACATCGATTTGAGCAGCGTCGCAATTGTTTCCACCCTGTCGAAATCGGCAACCTTTTTTTCTCCGAGATAGCCGTTTTCCGAAACCAGAGCAAAACCGTTCTGAAAGCCCGTCACGGGATTGCCCAGCGTCATGGACGCCGGCTCGCCTTTGGGCAGACTGAACGTAAATACGGGATTGAGGTCTGTGCCGCTCTTTTGAACGCTTGCGTTCTGATTGAAAGGCACGCTGACTGCCTCGACGGTTATCGAAGGAGTGGCTCCGACGTCGCCGGTGTCGCCCTTGTTGCCCTGAACGCCCTGCAATCCCCTTTCTCCCGTGTCGCCCTTGTCGCCTTTTTCTCCCTTGGGTATGCCTATCGTGACAAGCGGAGCGTCCGTGCTGCCGCTTACCGCCACGGTAGGCGATGCGGAGGGAGGCAGGCTTGTCACCGCAAAGCTAAGCTGCGGCGTTGCGCCTGTGTCTCCCTTGTCGCCCTTGACTCCGTCCTCGCCCTTGTCGCCTTTGTCTCCCTTTTCTCCTTTCGCGCCGTCCACGCCTTTGGCTCCGTCCGCGCCCTTTGCGCCGCGCGGTATTCCGAAAACGACAACGGGGTTTTCCGCCGTTCCGCTCTGGTTTACCGACGCCGTCTGATTTGAATCCAACGTAACCGCCGAGACGGAAAACAACGGCGTGGCTCCCGTGTCGCCCTTGTCCCCCTTATCGCCTTTGTCGCCCTTGTCGCCTTTTACTCCCACAAAGGTGGAAACATACGTCCAGCCGTCCGTCAATTTTGCGAAAATTTTTCCGTTGTCCGCGTCGTCGCTTATTATTCCCGCAATATCGTTGAATTCTATTTCGGGATTGGAGAAATCAGCCTGCATTTCGGCTACGGAAAAATACCATTTTTTTACTGCGCCCGGTTCGCCTGTATCTCCCTTGTCTCCTTTTTCTCCCTTGTCTCCCTGCGCTCCGACGTCTCCGCGCTCTCCTTTGTCGCCTTTTTCACCCTTGTCGCCCTTGTCTCCCTTTTCGCCCTGCGGTCCCGTTTCGCCCTTTTCGCCCTTGAAAAGTCCGTCGGCTTTGTCCTCCAAAAGCCCTTCCGCAACCTGAACCGCATACTGCCCCGCCGCGACCGCCGACTGCACGTGCGCGTCAAGAGACTCCGCCGTGCTTTCAAGCTCGCCGAAAGCGTCAAGCAGCTTGCCAAGCATATCCTCCGAGGCGTAAGGCTCTCCGTCGGCGTCTATGGACTTGTTGACGAAAAAAGAAGCGTTGGAGCTGCGCGTCGACTTGAAAATTACCTGCTCCTCGCCCTCCTTTCGCGCGCACAGCTGAATATATACCGTACCCGCGTCGGACAGAATACAGCCGTCCAGCACATATTCCAACTGATTTTCCACTACGGTGTCCGTGGCTTCCTCCAACGGTCCGACAATAAACTTCTTGTTTTTGGGGCAGAAAAATTCCAGATAATAATCAAAATCGGCGTATTCCTGCGGAACGTCCACCCTGAGAGCCGTCGCTCGGCTTTCCCCCTGATTCAGCTCGGGCACCTGCGTCAGCCTTAAATTTTTTTCCTTGTCGAGGCTGCCGACAATATAATGTAATGCCAATTTCCCTTTTCCTCCTCGTTGCGGCGCGCCGCGCCGCGTCGGTATGACCTTGTTTTGCGACCTTGCACTTTCATTTTAACGCGCCTTTCAAGTCTGTCAACAGCGCAGTCCGAAAGAAAATAAATTTTTTTTCGTTTTTCTATAATAAAAAACTATTGAACCGCGTTTTTCGACGGCGTTAAAACAATCGTCGCTTAGATTTTGTTTCAGGAGAATTTTCCAGACAAAAAAAGACGCCGCGCAGAGAGCGACGTCCGCGCAGACGCTTTTCCCTTTGCGGGCAACCGAGCTAAAACAGAGGTTTTCGGCAAACAAAAAAACGGAAACGGAGCTTGAAGCGTTGCCGTCAAAAATAATTGACTCGACTTAAAAACGCGCCGCGCAGCAAACGGTTGACAGAAAACGCCCGACGCGCTAAAATTTAATAAATAAAAATTCGGAGCATAAGATGAATCTTAACGAAAACATCGAAAGAATACTTGTCTCAAAAGAAGAAATAGCCAAGCGGACGGCAGAGCTCGGCGACAGAATCAGCCGCGACTACAAAGGCAAAAGACCTCTCCTCGTCTGCGTCTTGAAAGGCTCCGTCATGTTTTTTTCCGACTTGGTTCGCCGTATAACCGAGGACGTGGAATTGGATTTTATGGCAATCAGCAGCTACGGCAGCGGCAGCACTTCAAGCGGAGAGGTGCGCGTGCTCAAAGACCTGGGCGTAAAGGTTGAGGGCAGAGATTTGCTCGTAATCGAGGACATAGTAGACAGCGGTATAACGCTGTATTACCTTACCAACCTGTTGAAAACGCGCGGCGCGGCAAGCGTGGAGATATGCACGCTGCTTGACAAGCCCGAACGCAGACAGCGCGATTTGAAGCCTAAGTACGTGGGGTTTACCATACCAAACGAATTTGTGGTGGGCTACGGTCTCGACTACGACGAGCGCTACCGCAATCTGCCCGACGTTTGCGTGCTCAATCCAAAAGCATACAGTTGAATAACGCCGATTTTTTAAGAGTTGAAAATTCAACTCTTTTTTAAAGTCGTCATCGATATAAAAGACTGAAAACACCCCCGCGCATAAAGCGCGGGGGTGTTTTAAAAGGAGAAATGAATAAGAACCCTTCCTTAAAATCAGTTTTCGTCGCCGTCCAGCTCTTCCGCCTCGGGAGGAGTGTTGGCTACGCAGACCACCTTGGAGCTGTCGTCCTTGAATTTCATTATTCTCACGCCCTGCGTGTCGCGTCCGATTTTGGACACGTCGCGGGCGCGCATACGTATGACCACTCCGTTGTCCGCGATGACCATAATGTCGTCGTCGGGCTCCACAAGTTTGAGATTGACCAGCCTGCCCGTTTTTGCGTTGAACGTGCCCGCCTTTATGCCCTTGCCGGCGCGGCTTTGGAGGCGATAGTCTGTGATGTCGCTTCTCTTTCCGTAGCCGTTTTCGGAAACGGTTATGACCTCGCAGCCGCTTCTTACCACGGTCATGTCCACGACGGCCTCGTCCTTGTCTATTTTCATGCTTCTCACGCCCTGAGCCTCGCGCCCCATAGCGCGCACCTCCTCCTCGGCGAAGCGTATGCACTTGCCCGTGCTGGACGCAATGAGTATTTCGTCATAGCCGCGCGTCAACGCCACACCCACAAGCTCGTCGCCCTCGTTGAGCGATATGGCAATTTTTCCCACCTTGCGTATGGAGTCAAACTCCTGTATGTCCGTCTTTTTGACAAGTCCGCGCTTGGTCGCCATAAACAGATATCCGCGGGCGTTTTCCTTGCGGGGAATAACCGTCGTAACCTTTTCGCCGTCGCCCAGTTGAAGCAGGTTGACAATGGCGCGGCCGCGCGCGGTTTTCTGCGCTTCGGGCACCTCATAGCCCTTTATGCTGTAAACCTTGCCGAAATTGGTAAAGAACAGCAAATCGTCGTGCGTGTTGGTTATGAACATATTCTCCACAAAGTCCTCTTCCTTGGGCTTGTGGGCGGTCACTCCCTTGCCGCCTCTTTTCTGCGCGTGATATTCGTTTACCGGCAGTCTCTTGACGTATCCGAAGTGCGTCATGCTCACCACGACGTCCTCTTTTTCTATCAGGTCGCCTATGTTTATGTCCGAATAATCCAGACTTATTTCCGTCCTGCGCGGGTCGGCGTATTTTTCCTTGATTTCAGACATTTCCGTCTTTATTATGTTTGCTACCTTTGCGGGGCTTGCGATAATGGATTTAAGCTCCTCAATCAGCTTTTCCAGCTCGTTCAGCTCGTTGTGCAGACTTGTGACTTCCAGACTTGTAAGACGGGCAAGACGCATATCGAGGATTGCGCCCGCCTGCTTTTCAGTCAGATAAAATTCGTTTATGAGCTTTTCCTGCGCGTCGTAGCGGTCGTCGGACTTTTTGATGATTTCCACCACGCGGTCGATATTGTCCTGCGCTATGACAAGACCTTTGATGATGTGGTGTCTTTCCTCCGCCTTTTCGAGGTCGAACTTGGTGCGGCGGACAATTACCTCCTTCTGATGCGCGATGTAACAGGAAAGTATTTCTTTCAGCCCCATGATTTTGGGCTGTCCGTCGGCAAGCGCCAGCAAAGTTATGCCGTTTGACACCTGCAGCTGCGTATGCTTGTAAAGCGAATTGAGCACTACCTGCGCGTTTGCCTCTTTTTTTATGTCTATGACTATGCGCATGCCGAAACGGTCGCTTTCCTCGTGAATGTCGCTGATTCCGTCGATTTTTTTGTCCTTGACAAGCGTGGCGATTGTCTTGATGAGCACAGCCTTGTTCACCTGATAAGGCAGCTCCGTCACGACAATACGCGTGCGCGTGCCGTTTGCATATTCCTCTATTTCGGACTTGGCGCGCAGCACCACGCCGCCGCGCCCCGTCTTGTAGGCTATTTTCAAAGCCGCGCTGCCCATGAGAATGCCGCCGGTAGGATAATCGGGTGCAGGCAGATACCTCATCAGCTCTTCAAGCGAAATGTCGGGATTTTCCAGCTGCGCGAGACAGGCGTCTATAACCTCGCCAAGATTGTGCGGCGGTATGTTGGTCGCCATGCCGACGGCAATACCGTCCGCGCCGTTGACAAGTATGTTGGGATAACGGCTGGGCAGCACGGTAGGCTGCTTCAAGGTGTCGTCGAAGTTGGGACAGAAATCCACCGTTTCCTTTTCTATATCCCGCAAAAGCTCTCCCGCGATTTTTGAAAGACGCGCTTCGGTGTATCTCTGCGCCGCCGCGGGGTCTCCGTCTACCGAACCGAAGTTGCCCTGCCCGTCGACAAGCGGACATCTGACCGAAAAATCCTGCGCAAGCCTGACAAGAGCGTCG
>FR901000.1:291619-294090 GCA_000437915.1 Subdoligranulum sp. CAG:314
GAGCGTCGTAAACGGCGCTGTCGCCGTGAGGATGGTACTTGCCCAGCACTTCGCCGACAATACGCGCGCATTTTTTCGTGGGCTTGTCGTAAGTGTTGCCCATGTCGTTCATGGCAAACAAAATGCGCCTGTGCACGGGCTTCAAGCCGTCGCGCACGTCGGGGATTGCTCTCGACACGTTGACCGCCATTGCGTAGGCGATAAAGGACTTTTTCATTTCTTCGTCAACCTTGACCTTGATTGAAGTCGCGTTGTCAAGGGCTTTCATATATTCTATGTTGACTTTTTCTTCTTTCTTCGCCATTTGCGCTCTCCTTAAATATCAAGCTCCTTGACAAGCGTGGCGTTGTCCACGATGAACTGACGGCGCAGCTCGGGCTTTTCTCCCATAAGGACGGTAAAAATTTCGTCCGCCTCGTAAGCGTCGTCCATAGTGACTTGCAACATAATGCGCGACTCGGGATTCATTGTCGTGTGCCACAGTTGGTCGGCGCTCATTTCTCCCAGCCCCTTGTATCTCTGAACCACTCCGCCGCGCCCCACGAGAGCCAGCTTTTCGTTAAGCTCCTTGTCGCTGTAAGCATAGTGGTCCTGCTTGTTTTTGGTGATTTTGTACAGAGGCGGCTGCGCGATGAACACGTGTCCGTTTTCTATCAGAGGGCGCATATAGCGGAAGAAGAAGGTCAAAAGCAAAATTCTGATGTGGCTGCCGTCCACGTCCGCGTCGGTCATACATATGATGCGCTTGTATCTCAATTTGCTTTCGTTGAATTCGTCGCCTATGCCGCAGCCGAAAGCCGTAATCATGGATTTTATTTCCTCGTTTTCCAGAACGCGTCCGAGACGCGCCTTTTCCACGTTGAGAATTTTTCCCCTTAGCGGCAGAATCGCCTGAAAACGGCGGTCTCTGCCCATTTTCGCCGTGCCGCCGGCGCTGTCGCCCTCGACGATATAAATTTCGCTGTAAGCGGCGTTTTTCTCGGTGCAGTCGGCAAGCTTGCCGGGCAGGGTTGTCGTTTCAAACACACCCTTGCGCCGCGTAAGCTCCCTTGCGCTGCGCGCCGCCTCCCGCGCCCTCTGCGCCGAAATACACTTGATGATAAGCTCCCTCGCCTCTTTGGGATTTTCTTCAAAATAAGTGCCCAGCTCGTCGTTAACCACGCGCGCCACGGCCGTGCGCATGGACGCGTTGCCTAGCTTGGTTTTGGTCTGCCCCTCGAACTGCGGCTCGGTCAGCTTTACCGAAACGACGGCGGTCAAGCCCTCTCTGACGTCCTCGCCGGCAAGCTTTTCCTCGTCCTTTAAAAGCCCCAGCTTGTGGGCATAATCGTTGACCACCTTGGTCAGCGCGTTTTTAAAGCCGTCGAGGTGCGCGCCGCCCTCCTCGGTACAGATGTTGTTGGCGTAGGAATAAATAATTTCGTTGTAGCCGTCGTTGAATTGAAGCGCGATTTCCACCTCGCCCTCCTTGACGGATTTGTCGATGTAAACCGTTTCGGTAAAAATCTTTTCCTTTGTGCGGTTGAGATTGTCCACAAATTCGGCAACGCCGCCCAAAAAGCAGAAGGTTTCGCTTTTGGCGCGCCCTTCGCGGTTGTCGGCAAGGACTATGGTTATCCCTTTGTTGAGGTAAGCCACCTCCCTCGCGCGCAGTTTGAGCCTGTCGTAATCCCACAAAACGGTGTCGAAAATTTCCTTGTCCGGCATAAAGGTGATTTTCGTGCCCGTGCTTTCCGCCTCGCCCTTGACCGCAAGAGGCGCCTGAGGCACGCCACGCATATATTTCTGATAATGATGCTTTCCGTCCTGATCAACCTCGACGACGAGCCACTCGCTCAAAGCGTTTACGCAGGACAAGCCCACGCCGTGCAGACCGCCGCTGATTGTGTAGCCGCCGCCGCCGAATTTGCCACCCGCGTGCAGCTTTGTAAGGCAAACCTCGACGGCAGACACGCCCTCCGTCTTGTGAATGCCGCAGGGTATGCCCCTGCCGTTGTCCTCAATGGTCAGACTGCCGTCGGCGTTGATTGTGATGTAGGCGTGCGTGCAGTAGCCCGCGAGCGCCTCGTCTATGGAGTTGTCGAGGATTTCCACCGCCAAGTGGTGCAGCCCCTTTTCGTCGGTGGAGCCGATATACATTCCCGGGCGCTTTCTGACGGGTTCAAGCCCTTCGAGCACCTGAATATTTTCTTCGCCGTAATGGTTTTCTGTCGTGTTTTTTACCATATAACCTCCAAAAGGACAACCGAAAGAGCGTTGCTTTGCTGTTTTTATTATTATACCAAATTCCGCCGCCAAAAGAAAGCGTATTGACGCGGATTTTCAAAAAAGTTTTGTCGAATACGTCGTTTAAGCCCTTTGTATTGCGCAAATTCCGTTGCAAACGGCTTTCCGCATATCTCTATCGATTTTGCAATTCGCGTTTATTTTTGCCTTTAAAGGCGTTTCCCGACAAAAAAGGGGAAGAGCGT
>FR901000.1:294124-347660 GCA_000437915.1 Subdoligranulum sp. CAG:314
GAAGAGCGTCGGCTCTTCCCCACTGCGTGTTCGGTTGATTTTCAAACAGCTTTTCAAGCCCGAAAAAACGCGCCGCGTTGTTTTCGGTAATGCGCTCCGCCTCCGAAAAGGCGATACCTCTAATTGCCGCGATTTTTTCCAAAGTATACCTCACAAACGCGGGACGGTTGACCTTGCCCCTGAACGGTTCGGGCGTAAGATAGGGGCAGTCGGTTTCGCACAGCAGCCTGTTTTCGCCTACCGTGCGGACAAGCTCCGCGCCGCCGTAGTTCTTGAAGGTAATCGCGCCGCCGAAAGCAAAATAAGCGTCGTACTTTTCCGACAGGATTTTCATGATTTCCGCGCTGCCCGAAAAACAGTGCAGCAGCAGTCCGTGCGGAAAGCTCCCTTCTTCGCGGAGAATATCCAAAGTGTCCTTCCACGCGTCGCGCGTATGCAGAACTACGGGAAGACCGAGCTTTCGCGCCAGACTGAGCTGACGGGAAAAGACCTCCTTCTGAACGTCTCTTTCGGACAGGTCGTAATGATAGTCAAGACCTATTTCCCCCATCGCCACAGCCTTGGGATTTTTCGCAAGGCGCACGATTTCCCTTTCAAAAGCGTCGTCGTAGTTTTTCGCGTCGTGCGGATGACAGCCCACGGTGAAAAAAACCTTGGAGCAACGCTCGGCAAGCCGCGCTCCCGCGCGCATGGACGTCAAATCGCAGGCCGCGTTTATCACCGCCGTCAGTCCGTCCCTTTCCAGATTGTCAAGAATTTCCTGCCGTTCCGCCTCGCCGTAGCGCGCGTCGTCAAGATGCACATGAGTATCCGTCATAGCCGCTCCATTTCTTTAAGCTCTTTGTTCACGTCTATGCGGTTGAAAAGATTTTCTCCTTTTACAACCTCCGTCCCCTCTTTCAGCATGCCGAAACGCGCATCGGAAAAGTCCTGCGGAAGCTTCAAAGAAAACTTGGCGAGGATTTTTTCCGCCGTGCTCTTCAAAAAGGGCGTAAGCATAACGGCGCACACTCTTATCGCTTCGGCAAGGTTGTACAAAACCGTCCCCAGTCTGTCCCGTTTGCTTTCGTCCTTTGCCAAAAGCCACGGCGTAGTTTCGTCGATATACTTGTTGGCTCTGTTTATCAGCCTGAATATTTCCGCAAGGGCGTCGGGCAGATTTAGCGCGTCAACGCACTCGCCCACCCTTTCGCAGAGAGCGTTCGTCATGGCTTTAAGCTCGTCGTCCTGCTCCGACGAGGGACAGACGGGCGCAGGCATTTTTCCGCCGAAATACTGAGTTATCATGGCGGCGGTGCGGCTAACAAGGTTGCCGAGAGAGTTGCAAAGGTCGGCGTTGGAACGGTTGAGCAGCGCCGCAAGGCTGTAAACGCCGTCGTTGCCGAAGGGCACGTCGCGCAGGAGGTAATACCTCACCGCATCCAGTCCGTAACGCTCGCACAGCACGTAGGGGTCTACCACGTTTCCCTTGGACTTGCTCATTTTGTCGCCGTCGAAAAGCAGCCAGCCGTGACCGTAGACCTGCTTGGGCAGAGGCAAATCCAGCGCCATCAATATGGCGGGCCAGATAATGCTGTGAAAGCGCACTATTTCCTTTGCCATCATGTGGACGTCGGCGGGCCAGTATTTTTCAAACAGACTCTCGTCCCCGCCCGCGTATCCGAGCGCGGTGATGTAATTGCTCAGCGCGTCCACCCATACGTATATGCTGTGCTTTTCGTCAAAGGGCACGGGCACCCCCCACTTTACCGAGCTGCGCGACACGCACAGGTCGTTTAGTCCCGGCTTGATAAAATTGTTTAGCATTTCGTTGACGCGCGAGTGCGGAAGCAGAAAATCGGGGTGACTTTGGTAATACTCCGAAATTCTGTCGGCGTACTTTGACAGGCGGAAGAAATAGCTTTCCTCCTTTGCTCTCGCCACCTCGCGGTGACAGTCGGGGCACTTGCCGTCAACAAGCTGCGCCTCCGTCCAGAAGGACTCGCAGGGCGAACAGTACCAGCCCTCGTACTCCGCCTTGTAAATGTCGCCCTTTTCATACAGACGCGTGAAAATTTCTTTGACCGCCTGCTCGTGATAATCGTCGGTGGTGCGGATAAACTTGTCGTAGCTTATGTCCATAAGCTCCCACAGCTTTTTTATGTCGGCGTAAAGCGCGTCAACATACTCCTTGGGCTGCATTCCCTTTTCCGCGGCGCGGCGCGCAATGTTCTGTCCGTGCTCGTCGGTGCCGGTAAGGAAAAACACGTCCCTGCCCTCCATGCGCTTGAAGCGCGCGACGGAGTCGCATATCACGGTTGTGTAGCAATGCCCCAGATGCAGCTTGCCGGACGAATAATAAAGCGGCGTCGTGATATAAAAAGTTTTTTTCTTTTCCATTTTTGATTCTCCGTAAATAACCGTTTGATTCAGATTAAAAGCTCCTTTTCATCGATTCCCTCTCCGTTGCGGGTTAAAGAAAAGACGCGACCGCCCGACGAAAGGGTTTTGACGGGCGCTCCGTCCTCGTACACCAAAGCGGCGTTGTTTTCCAGCGCGACGGCGCTTTCAAAGCCGCCTGCGGCAAACGCGCGCAAAAAATCCTCCCGCCTGTCGTCGTAATGCGGGCATACCGTCCCGCGCAGTATTCCCAGACCGTCAAGCATTTTGTACTCGTTGCTTTGTCCGCGTATGATGTCGAAGTCGGTATACATTTTGTCAAACCAGCAGATTGCCCCCGCCGAAAGCCCCGCTACGGGCACGCCCCTGTCGTAAGCGTCGAGCACAAGCCCGATAAGTCCCGTTTCCTTCCAGCTGTCCAGCATAAACTTTGTGTCCCCGCCGCCTATATACAAAAAATCCGCCTTTAAAAATTTTTCCTCTATGTGCGGCAAATCCATTTCTCCGTATACGGTGAGCGCCACGTCCGCTTTTATGTCAAACACCGAAGTGTAGGTTTTGCGGAAGCTGTTGAAATAAGGCATACTGTCGTGACTCGCCGTCCCCAAAAACAGACCTGCGGGACGCCTGCCGCCCGCGCGTTTGTATGCAAGCGAGGCAACGTACTCGTCGATTTTCAAAGTTGTTTTGCTTTTAATCTCTCCGCCGCCCAACGCGACGATTGTTTTATGCGTTTTTTCCATTTCCTTTCGGGCGTTTTGAGCTTTTTCGGGCAAATCCGCCTTGAAATTTATTTTAACAAAAAGCGACGATGTTGGCAAGATTTTTGGCGGGAAGTTTCAAACGAAAGCAATCAGGCCGCGACGGCATTCGGAATAAAGCGCTCGATTCGTTTGCATTTCGACGAAAAATACTTTATAATTCCTTTTCGGATTAAACAACCGGAGGTTAAAACATGATAAAAAAATTGACGCTGACATTGGTTGCCTTTTTGGCTGTCGTCATCGGCTTTCTGACAATCGCGCCGTCCGAGATGTCCTTCGACGACGCAGGATACAACTCCAAAAACGCACTCGAGCACCTTCAAGTGATTGCGGACAAGCCGCATTCCGTAACCGATTACGAAGCGCACGAGGAGGTGCGGCAGTATATTCTCAACGTCTCGAAAGGCTTTGTCGGAGAAGAAAACGTGCGTGAACGCAACTACTTCACGCCGAGCAACAAAAACCCCACGGACGGCATAGACTATGTGGGAGCGGATTTGGTCGAGGCAAACGAAATAGACTGCGAATACGATATACGAAACGTGTTGGCGTGTCTGAACGGAAAATCCGAAACAGGCGTGCTTTTGGTGGCGCATTACGATTCGAGAGGAAACATAAAGCGCTACGGCGAGCTTGCAAAATCCTACGGAGCGGGCGACGACGGTTACGGAGTGGCGACGCTGTTGGAGCTTATGCGCTATTTTTCGGAAAGAAAAGACGCGTTGGAAAATTCCGTCTACTTTCTTTTTACCGACTCGGAGGAGCCGAATATGTACGGCTCTCTTCTCGAATCCAAAAATACGGAGCTTATGAACAAGGTCAATCTTGTCATCAACGTCGAGGCACGCGGCATGAACGGCGCGGTTTATATGTTTGAAACGTCGCTCAAAAACAACAAGGTAATCAAGCTGTTCAGAAAAGCCGAATCTCCCGTAACGTATTCCGTCGCGCCTGCGGTCTATTCGGTCATGACAAACTACACCGATTTCACCAATTTTCTCGCGGCGGGAAAAAACGGACTCAATTTTTCCACCCTTAACGATATAAACGACTATCATGTTCCGAGCGACTGCTACGCCAATGTAAATACAGCAACCGTTCAGCATTACGGAGAACAGCTTTTGCCCATTGTGGAAGAATACGTTTCCGACGCAGTATATTCGGATATGAATTACTTCGACGGCACTCACGACGCAGTGTTTTTCAATTTTCTCCCCGAAGTGTTTGTTTCATACAGCTCGGTGACTGCCGTCGTGCTTGCGGTTTGCGTGCTGCTTGCCTTGACGGCTCTGATTGTCGTCGGCGCGCTGAAAAAACAGTTCGATTTCAAAAGCTGGGGCAAGTATATCGGCTTTGTACTGATCGGGCTTGCGATTGCCGTCGCCGTCGGAATGGTCGTTTCCTTGGTTACCGCACGTCTCAACGGTTACCCGTGGAGTCTCGTAAACGTGAGGAGCGCTTGCAGCGATTGGATATTGGTGCTGACCGCGGGCGCGATTTTTGTAGCCTTGCATTTCGCCGCCAGGCGCCTGCTGCGTTCAGACGGGTTGAGAATGTTCAATTTCGCCGCCGTGACTGTTCAGGCAATCCTCAACCTGATTGTGGCAATAGCGCTTTCTGGAGCGTCATTTTTGTTCCTTATACCGGCGCTTGCGGGCGTAATTTATCTTGCGGCGGAGCATTTTGTGAAAAACGTTTGGGGAAAGAGAACGGTCGCTTACCTTTCTCTGTTCTGCATAGTCTGTATCTTCGTACCGCTCATTTTTTCGCTGCAATACGCTTTGACCATCGGCGGTCTTGCGGCGCTTACCGCGTTGGCGTATTTTCCTTTCAGCGTGCTGCTTCCCATGCTTTACGGAGAAATCAGGGAGGGCAAAGCACAGGAAAAGCCCGAAGAAGCGGCAACCGCGTCCGCACAATAACGGAAATTTATCGAAAAAGTTTTTCCTGTCACCTATGACTTAATTGAAAAAAAACGGGCTGTCAAGCCCGTTTTTTTCAGTCGTTTTCTATGATTCTGTACTTTTTTACAAGACGCAGCGGATAGTAGGACATTTTGGATTTTCTAAGCCCCTCTATTCCCATGTCCTCCTCTCTGTTGACGAATTTCACCGCGTCGGTGACGTGCCGCTTCAAAAAAGCGTTGGTCGTCGCCTCGTACACTCCCGAAATATCCCGCAGACATTTTTCCACGTGCACGAAAAGGGTGTCCCCCACAATGTCTCCTACGGTAAAGCCCACCGCTTCGCCGTCGATTTCCATATAGCCTGCGGGGTATTCGCCGTCGCGCCAGTTTTCCACAAGAAGCGAGACCTCGTTTTTGTCGTAAAAATAACTTGCCGTCAGGTCGTTTTTGCTGTATTTTTCAAGAAAAGCCAGCACCTTTTCCCTGTACGCCTTTTTGAAGTCCTTAAACTCGGCTTGCGGATAGGTTTTGCGGAATTTGTTTATATGATTGCGTTTTGCGTTGTACTTTTTCCCCACAAGCTCGGTCAACGCGCGCGCGTCGTAGAGATAATCCGCCCATTTTTCCAGCTCGACGGGATTTTTCGCGTTGAGGCGTTTGCAAAAGAGTTCCACATATTCCTCGCCTACGCCGAAAAATTGCAGCTTGTCGCCCGTTTCGCGACAATGCTCGCGCAACAGCTCTAATCCGTTTTCGACGTCGCAAATCGGCATAAAAAAGTACTGCGCGCCGCTTTCGTCGCGCATTTTAAGAAAAAGCGTATCCCGGCAAAGCGCGTAGCGGTAGTCGAAGTAATCGCTCCACATGGTAAGCACCAGCGGCGAATAGCCGCACATCTGGTGCGGACAGGCGTAGAGATAGGGCTTGAGTAAGTCGATATTTTCCTGAGTGATTTTTTCAAATTTCATAACATTTTTTTGTCGGAACCGTAAAATCCGCAACAATCGCAAATTTTTTGTCTACCTTTTTTGGCGCAAATAATTTTTGATTGACAAACCGACGGTTGTCGTATAATATATTTAAAAAGTATTCGGTTTGCTTTCCGTTTTTTTGACTGCTACCGTATAATACCACGCCAAACCGAAATTCCGGAGTAAATTATGATAAAATTTTTTGCCGACAGCACAATGGACATCTCGCCCGAGGACGTAAAAAAATACGATATTACGCTCGTACCCATCACCGTTATTCTCGGTGACACGCCTTACAAGGACGGCTATGAGCTCAACCCGGAAAAAATTTACGATTATGTAAAAGAAACGGGCAATCTTCCCAAAACCTCCGCCTGCAACGCCGAAACCTACAAGGAGTATTGGCAGCCCGCCTTGGACAGAGGAGACGAGATTATTCATTTCAGCTTTTCGGGAGACATGTCGACCAGCTGCGCCGCAGCGACGACGGCTGCGGGAGAACTCGACGGAGTTTCCGTGATTGACACCAAAAATCTTTCTACGGGAAGCGGACTGCTGCTGATGTACGCCTGCGACCTCAGAGAGGCGGGAGAAACAAAGGAGGAAATCGTGCGCAAGGTGTCGTCGAGAGTTCCCTCCGTTCAGGCAAGCTTTATTATCGACAAACTCAATTATCTCTATAAGGGAGGCCGCTGCTCAGGAGTCGCGCTCTTTGCCGCAACCGCGCTCAACTTGAAGCCCTGCATAAAAGTCAAGGACGGCAAAATGATTGTCGGCAAAAAATATATGGGCAGACTTGGCGGCGTCTTGGAGAAATACGTAAACGACATTCTCAACGAGTTTGACAATCCCGATTATACGCGCATATTCGTGACGCACACCAAATTCCCTCCCGAGTTGGTGGAGGCGGTGAAAGCCCGTCTCAAACAAACCCCTTTCAAAGAAATCATCGAAACAACCGCAAGCTGCACGATTACCAGCCACTGCGGGCCTAACACGTTGGGTATACTCTACATCAACGACGGCGGCAAGGTAGAATAAACAAGTTTAAATCCCGCTTTAAAGCGGGATTTTTTTACAGATTGAGATTAACGATATTTTCCGTCATCTTTCCTATTTTTCTGTCAATCAGGTCCAATACTCCGCTTCTTCTGAAACTGAAAATACCCTCCTCCGACACAATAACGTGGTCGGAAAGCCCCATGCCCAGCTGTCTGCAAACGGCAAGCAGGTTTGCCGTGAAACGCGCGTCCTCCGAGCTTGGCTGCGCGCTGCCCGACGGGTGGGAATGGCAGACCGCAACGGCTGCGGCGTTGAAGCCGAAAGCGCGCTCGACGATTTCCCTGACCGTAGCCGAAACGAAGGTGGGCGAGTTCTGCGAAATTTTGACCGTACCGAGCAGTCTGCTTTTGACGTCAAGGCAAAGCACGTGCATTTCTTCGGTAACGGAGCCTTTCAGCAACGCCGACGCAATCTGCGGCAGCCTGTCTACCGTGCACAGCTCGTTGCGCCCTATCCTTTTGCTTCTCTCGTAATACCTGAAAAACTCGCGCCACATACTGAGCGTAATGGCGCTGCTTCTGCCCATGCCCTCCACCTTTTCAAGCTCGGTGTAAGGCGCTTCGAGAACGGCGGCAAAGCTGCCGAAACGGTCAATCAGGCGGTGGGCGAGAGCGTTGGTGTCGCTGTACGGGAAGGATTTGTACAGCATAACCTCCAATACCTCGTGCGGCTCGAAGTTTTCCATGCCCTCGTTGACGAATCTGTTTCTCAGTCTCGTTTTGTGTCCGATATTGTCGCTTTGGATTTTCATAATAAACCTCTGACAAAATGATAGCATATCGCCGCCTTTTTGTGTATAATAATCGCGTAAGTTTCTTTTTAATCGGAGGTTTCGATGGACAGAAAACAAATATTGGATTCCTTAAAAGCTGAAATGATCGATACGCTTCAAAAGGTTCTGCGCTTTGAAACGGTCACCACGGACGCGCTGCCGGGTATGCCCTTCGGCAAAAACAACGCGGACTGCCTTGCATATGTTCTGAAAAAAGGCGAGGAAATGGGATTTAAGTCCTACAACTGCGACAACTACGCGGGACATCTCGATTTTGCCGCCGACGACAAAAACGCGGAGGTGTTCGGCGTTTTGGGACATCTCGACGTCGTGCCCGTAACCGAGGGTTGGATTGCCCCTCCCTTCGGAGGCGAAATCATAGACGGCAAAATTTACGGCAGAGGCGCCATGGACGACAAGGGCCCCATGATTGCCTGTCTTTACGCCGCAAAAGCGCTCAAAATGAGCGGATTCCGTCCCCGCCGCACGCTGCGTCTGATTTTCGGCTGCGACGAGGAAAACAATATGGCGTGCATAAAATACTACAAAACCAAGGTAAAAATGCCCGACCTCGCCATATCTCCCGACGGCGATTTTCCCGTCATAAACGTGGAAAAGGGAATTTACGCCATGGAGCTTGACGTAGGCAAGGTGTCCGACGCGGTTTTGGACATTTCGGCGGGGAGCCGCACCAACGTCGTGCCCGACCTGTGCACCGCTCTGGTGGACAAAAGCCTTGACTTAAAGCCGCTTGAAAAGTTCAACGTCGAAGTCAAAGAAGCCGACGGCAGAATACAGCTTTTGACGCGCGGCAAATCCACTCACGGCGCCATGCCGCACACCGGTGTAAACGCAACGTGGGAAATGTTCCGCGCTCTGTCCGCCTGTCTGCCCGACGACAAAACTCTTGCGTTTGTCGCGGAAAAAATGTGCCGCGACGTCAACGGAAAAGCGTGGGGCTTCCCGCTAGAGGACGAGGTGAGCGGCAAAATCACCCACAGCATAGGCGTGGTGAGCCTCAAAAACGGCAATCTCAAAATCAAGCTGGACGTAAGGTATCCCGTCACCTACAAAGACTCTTTTGTCGCGGAAGCAATGAAGAAAAACAGCATAGACAGCTTCAAAATAGAAGAGGGACACATCAAGCAGCCTTTGCACGTGGACGCCGACAGTCCCCTCGTCAAAGGTCTGTTGGAGGTTTACAACAAGGAAATGAGCTGCGACGCCAAGCCCATCGCAATCGGCGGCGGCACCTATTCGAGAATGCTGCCCATGTGCGTGGCTTTCGGTCCGTCTTTCCCCGGCGACACGCAGGTGATTCACGAAATAAACGAATACGTGTCCATAGACAGGCTTATGCAAATGGCTCATATTTATCTCGAAGCCTTCGCCAAAATGTGCGGCTGAAAAGTCAAAACAAACAAAGGGAGCGTTTTCCGCTCCCTTTTCTTAATTTTCAACGAAATTTTAAATCTTTACGTGCTTACCCTTTTTCGCAAGCAGCCAATTCATAAGCGTCATGAGAGCCAGCCAGACAACGCCTATTGCCAGCGCAAGCGGCACAGAGGTGCCCGAGCCAAGCACGGCCTCCATTGCAAATCCGAAAGCCAGACTGAGAACGTAAGTCAAAAAACAGCTGCCGCCCCACCAGGTGAACAGAGCAAATTTGCATTTGAAGCCGTCAAGCAGTCCCAGCGCGCCCCAAAGCAAACCGCCTATTCCCGCGCAGAACACGCAATAAACGGGAGTGCAGCCGCGCTTTGACGCGATAAAGCCCAGAAAAGTGATTAAAACGACGGAAACGAGCACGAAGCCCGCCGACAGCAGCCAGAACAGAAGCGTTTGTCCGTCCTCCTTTATGTCGCGGAAAACGCTGCCCAGCAGCAAAATTCCCGCCCAGCCGATGCCGCCGACTATGCCGCCTTCCAAAACCCATTCGCTTATCCCGAAGCCGTTGTGCTGATAGACCACGGTAAGCGCCGCGTAAGCCGCCGCAACTACGGCAAGTCTGCCCCATTTGTCCGTTTTGACAAAGGGAAGCGCCAAAAGCCCCGCAAGTCCTATGTTTTGAAGAGTGTCCCAGGCAAAGCCGTATTTAGACGTTTCGTACAGAATTTGCGTGCCGAAGGCCTGTCCGATTTTCTCGCCCAGCCCGCACAGCGCGAAAAACAGCGCCGCCAAGCCCAAAGCCGCCGCGATATATCTGAACACCGCGCCGCACACCGCGCCGAAACGACGGTTTTTGACAAACTGACTTACAAAGAGAACCAAAAGCGCGGCAATGAGCACAAAGGACGCCACGCCGAAAAATTTGTCGGCAAACTGCATTTCGCTCCACTTTCCGCCGAACATATCGGGCAGGCAAGACACGCCGTCGACAACCGCGCCGAAGCCCGTCAACGCGGCGAACCGCACTCCGAGCTGAAAGCAGGCGCGCGTTGCGCCGTACATTTGTTCCCTGCGCTTGAAGCTGGAGCAGAAGGTAAGACCGATGACGAAAATAAACAACGGCGCGAACACGTCCGCAAACGCTATGCCGCTGTAACCGCCGTTGACAAAGTGCGCGTTGCCCGCTACAACCTGCCAGCCGGACGCACCGTGCCCGTACAGTCCCGCGATTGCCTTGAACGTGTCGCCGAACATGGAAAGCAGCACGGAACCCACCATAATGAAAATGCAAATTCCCCTCATTCGGTCGATTGACAAAACACGACTGCCCGCTCCTGTCGGAGAATCGGCGTTTTTCTCCGCCGACAAGACGTTTTCGTAAACCTCGCCGTTTTGTATTCCGTCGTTTTTCATATCCTTTAATTTATCTCTCCTTAAAAAAATTTTATACCGACTGCGCCTTTTACGCGCAAACTCAGATTTTGTTTACCCCCGTTTTTTTCGCCGCAAGTGCGACTGCCTCCGCCACTGCGGGAGCTACCCTTTTGTCAAGCGCGTCGGGCAGGATATATTCCTCCGACAAGCCGTCCGCGGCAAGTCCGGCTATGGCGTGCGCCGCAGCCACCTTCATTTCCTCGTTTATTTCGCGCGCCCTGACGGCAAGAGCTCCCTTGAACACTCCGGGAAAAGCCAGCACATTGTTGATTTGATTGGGAAAATCGCTTCTTCCCGTGCCTACGACGCGCGCGCCCGCGGCTTTTGCCGCGTCGGGCATAATTTCGGGCACGGGGTTTGCCATTGCCATAACAATCGCGTCGGCCTTCATTGAGCGGACCATATCCTGCGAAAGAATATTCGGTGCGGAAACACCGACAAAAATGTCGGCGCCTTTAACCGCGTCGGCAAGCGTTCCTTTGCGGTTTTCTCTGTTTGTAAGACGCGCTATTTCGCCGAAGCGAACGTCCCCGCCGTGCTGCTCCCTGTTGATTATGCCTGCTTTGTCGCACATAATTACGTCGCCCGCGCCCGCCGAAAGCATAAGTTTGGCGATAGCCGTGCCCGCGGCTCCCGCGCCGCACACCGCGATACGGCAATCGGAAAGACTTTTGTCCACGACTTTAAGCGCGTTGAGACAGGCGGCAAGCACCACTATGGCGGTGCCGTGCTGGTCGTCGTGAAAAACGGGTATATCGAGTTTTTCTTTCAGCTTTTTTTCTATTTCAAAGCAGCGCGGCGCGGAAATATCCTCCAAATTTATTCCGCCGAAGCTGCCCGCAAAAAGCGAAACGGCGGAAACTATCTCGTCGACGTCCTTGCTCGACACGCACAGAGGAATCGCGTCCACTCCTCCGAACTCCTTGAACAGCACACATTTGCCCTCCATGACGGGCATACCCGCGAGCGCTCCGATATCGCCAAGCCCGAGCACCGCGCTTCCGTCCGTGACCACAGCCACGGTGTTGAAGCGGCGCGTCAAGGCAAAGGACCTGTCAGGCTCGTCCCTGATTTCCAGACACGCCTGCGCCACTCCCGGCGTATAGGCAAGCGACAAATCCGTTCTCGTTGCAAGCGGCACTCTCGAAACCATTTCTATTTTGCCCCGCCACAACTCGTGCATTTTAAGAGACTCTTTCATGTAATCCATTTTTCGTTTTCCTTTTAAGGCTTAAAACGCGGTTCGGACTTGCGCCGCGCTTTTGCCGTTTTATATTATACAACCGCTTTAATCCGAGGTCAAGCGCGGAAACGCTTTCTTCGCGCAAGCTAAAACGTGTCAAACCTTGACTTTTGGGCAATCATGTATTATCATAAAGTTTATGGACAATATAAGCGTAGAAAAAAAATGGAACAAAATCTGGCAGGAGTCCGGATTGTACAAATTCGACAAAAACGACACCGCGCGCAAGCATTACGTGCTGGAAATGTTTTCTTATCCGAGCGGCGCAAAGCTCCATGTAGGGCATTGGTACAATTACGCATTGAGCGACAGCTACGCGCGCTTCAAAAAAATGCAGGGCTTCAACGTATTCGAGCCTATGGGCTTCGACAGCTTCGGACTGCCCGCCGAAAACTATGCGATAAAGACGGGTATACACCCTCAGGATTCCACGCTTAAAAATATAGAAATCATGGAAGAACAGCTCAAAAACATGGGAGCAATGTTCGATTGGGACGCGGAAGTCAAGACCTGCATGCCCGACTACTACAAATGGACTCAGTGGATGTTTTTGAAGCTGTACGAAAAGGGGCTTGCTTACAGAAAGGAAGCGCCGGTAAACTGGTGCCCCTCCTGCAATACGGTGCTTGCAAACGAACAGGTTTCAGACGGCGAATGCGAGCGTTGCCACAGCACGGTGGTGAAAAAAAACCTTACTCAGTGGTTTTTCAAAATTACCGACTACGCGCAGGAGCTGCTGGACGGTCTTAACGCGCTGGACTGGCCGGAAAAGACCAAGCTGATGCAAAAAAACTGGATAGGCAGGTCGGAGGGCGGCGAAATAGAATTTGTCGTAGACAATGCCGACAAAGACGCTTTCCGCGTGTTCACGACGCGCGCCGACACGCTTTTCGGCGTGACATACGTCGTTCTCGCGCCCGAGCATCCGCTTGTCGACAAGATTACCGCGCCCGACCGCAGGCAAGCCGTCGAGGAATACCGTCTTGAAACATCCAAGGTCAACGAAATAGAGAGACTTTCCACCGCAAAAGAAAAAACGGGCGTTTTCACGGGGGCTTACGCCTTCAACCCGATAAACGGCGACAGAGTGCCGATACTTATCGGCGACTACGTGCTCTACTCCTACGGCACGGGCTGCGTTATGGGAGTGCCCGCCCACGACGAAAGGGATTTCGTGTTCGCCCAAAAGCACGGCTTGCCGATTAAACGCGTCGTTTGCGGCGCGGAGGGAAAGGACGACTTGCCCTTCACCGAATACGGAGTCATGACAAACAGCGGTGAATTCGACGGCATGACAAGCGAGGAGGGACGCCGCGCGGTTGTGGAAAAGCTGGCGCGTAAAAACAAGGGCGAACTGAAAGTGAATTACCGTCTGCGCGATTGGCTTGTTTCGCGTCAGAGATATTGGGGCGCGCCCATACCCGTAGTTTACTGCGAAAAATGCGGTACGGTGCCCGTACCGGAAAAGGAGCTGCCCGTGCTGTTGCCCTACGACGTGGATTTTCGTCCCGACGGCGAAAGTCCTCTCAAAAAGCACAAGGGCTTTATGAATACGACCTGCCCCCGCTGCGGCGGCAAAGCCGTGCGCGAAGCGGACACGCTGGACACCTTTGTGTGCAGCAGCTGGTATTTTTTGAGATACGCGGACAGCAAAAACGACAAAGCGCCCTTCGACAAGGAGACGGTAAACAAAATTTTACCCGTAGACAAATATATCGGCGGCGCGGAGCACGCCTGTATGCACCTGTTGTACGCGAGGTTTTTCACCAAAGCGCTAAGGGACATGGGCTACCTCAATTTTGACGAACCGTTTTTGTCTCTCGTGCATCAGGGCACCATACTCGGTCCCGACGGAACCAAAATGAGCAAGTCCAAGGACAACGTAATCAGTCCCGACGATTGGGTAAACCTTTACGGCAGCGACGCGCTGCGCGTTTATCTCGGCTTCGGCTTCAATTACGTCGAGGGCGGCCCCTGGAACGACGACGGCATAAAGGGCATAGTAAAATGGCTTGAAAGGGTGGAGCGCGTCGTACTCAACGCCTTCAAAAACCGCGACGAGGGCGGAAGCGGCAGCGACGACGGCGAGCTTCTCTACGTCCTAAACTCCACAATAAAGGCGGTAACCGACGACTACGACAAATTTTCCTTCAACACGGCGGTAGCAAGGATGATGGAGCTTGTAAACGCCATGAACCGCCTTTCCGACAAGGGCGGCGCGAGCGGCACGGTTATGGCGGACTGCGCCAACGCGCTTGTCAGACTGCTTGCCCCTCTCGCTCCGCACATCGCCGAAGAATTGTGGGAAAACATCGGAGAAAAATTCAGCGTTTTCAACGCGCCCTTCCCCGTGTGCGACCAAAGCAAGCTCCAAAAACAGAGCGTTGAGCTGGCAGTTCAGATAAACAGCAAAATCAGAGGCAAAATCAACGTAAGCGCCGACGCGGACAAAGCGGAAATAGAAGCTGCGGCTTTGAACAATCCCGAAATTGCCGCGCTTCTTGACGGCAAAAGCGTCAAAAAGGTAATAATCGTACCCAACAGGCTTGTCAATCTGATAGTTTAAACGATTTAAACTGCCGCAGGCAGCATAAAATAAAATTAACATACGGAGGTTTCTCAAATGAAAAAAGCATTGCAAAAAATCGCCACCGTAGCATTGGTCATCGTCGGCTTTCTCGTCACGCTTTTCCTGCTGCTGGTGACGCTCGGTGCGTTTGACTTCGCCGCCTACATAGACGGCAACCGCGTAGTGCACAGTTTGGTTATCGTGCTTGCAATCATCTACACCGTGCTCGGCGTTTATCTTGTAATAGAAATTTTTGCGGGCGACTCGGGACTTTCCACAATGGTGCTTTATTCCGACAACATGAACGCCGTTTCCACCACCTCCCGCGTGGTGAGACGGCTTGTAAGAAAGGCCGCAAAGTCTTTGGACGTGGTAAGAGTCAAAAAGCTGATAATCACTCAGGACGACAAGCCCGGCTTCAAGCTTGGAGTTCAGATAAAAATCAGCGGGCAAGAGGTAAGCTCGACAACGGAAAAGCTGCGTTATCTCATAGCCACCGCCTGCAAGGACATCTTGGGAGTCACGTTCAACTCCATACACATCAAGGTAGTAAAACTCGAAAACTCCTACAAGCCCGACGTAGAGGGCGCGGAGAAATTCGCAAAGGCCGAGGAGCAGAAGGAAATGTGCAAGGAAGCCTGCGAGCTTGTAAGCCCTCCTCCGACGGAGGAAACCGCAGACTTCAAACAGGCGTCCGAAACGCTTGAAAACGCCGCAGTCACCGCTTTTGAAAACGACGACGCCGAGCAGACGGAAGAAAGGGAGCAATCCCAAGCCGATTCGGCAACGGAAGAAACGGGCGAATCCGAAACGGAGGAAACGGCGGACTGACCGCCCGACATTAAAAACAGACAAAAATTCGACGCACACCGCGTCGGATTTTTTAAAACACATTTCCGCACAAAACAAAACAGACCTGCCGACTCATCGGCAGGTCTGTTTTCGTTGCTCGCCCGAAAACTCTCGGGCAATAAAAGGAGTAGTATTATTGCGCTTTTTGCACCGTGTATTCCGCAAGCGATTCGTCCGTAGCCGCCTTGCTCACAACCGCTTCATAGCCGTCCGCCACAAAGCTGCCGCCGAGCGCGTCGTCGCCGTCCGCGGGGTTTTGTCCGACAAAGGTTCCGCCGTAGACCTTGATATAACCGCTTGCTCCCGTCGTCTGCTGCACGTTGAGCACGAAATATTTGCCTTGATAGTCTTTTTCGCTTGCAAACCTGCCGCCGTAAATATTGACAGTGGAGTTTGTCCTGATTGATACTGTGGAGTTGCCCTCGCCTTGCGCGTCGCCTCCGACGTTGTAATTGCCGCCGTAAATATCAAGCGTGGCTCCGCTTTCGACGCGCAGCGCCTGATTGTCTCCTCCGCTGCCGCCGTAGATGCCGCCCGTCTGTTCTTCCGACGAATCAATCAGAGTGACTTTCGCGTCGGAGCCGCTGACAACAACGGCGTAACCCGTGCCGACGTTTGAAACGGTAAAGCCGTTGAAGTCTACGGTGAGCGTGCCAGAAACGACAAGTCCCGTCGCGGCGCTATCCGCCTCGCCTACCTCGACGTCTTTAAGCAGAACAACCGTTTTGCCGTTTGCTTCGGCGTATTTGACGGCGTTTTCAAAGGTATCGAACCATGCGTTTGAAACGCGCGCCTCGTATGCGCCGTAAGCGGCAGTTTCGTCCGCCGCCGCGCCGTCAACCGTGACAGACGCGCCTTCCGCCGTTGTGAAAACGAAATAGAATCCGTTTTCTTCGGCGTCGGTTGAGGACGGCTTGCCGTTGTAGAACTTGCAGCCCGACACAACAACCGTGCCCGTCGTCTTGTCGGCGTCGCCGTTGCCCGTCACGGCAAAGGCAAAGCCTTCGGTGCAGCTTCCGTTGCTGTTTTTCACTGATAACTGTTCGGCCGTGCCAATCAGAGTGCAGCCCGTGATTGTTGCGTCGGTGTGCTTTACTTCAATCGCGGTCGTGCCTGTCACCGTGCTGTCTGTGATTGTCAGCTTTTGTCTGTTTCCGGTGTTTACCGAATTGGAAACGTATATACCGACGTCGCCCGTCGAGACGATTGTCGAATTGTTGATTGTGATTTCCGCAGGGGACGAGCTGCCGTTCATGTAAACCGCACTGTAAACGCCCTCTATATAGCACTCGTCAAGGGTAAGGTAAATCCTGCCGCCCGCCGAAACGTTGCTCATGAACAGAGGAGAGTCCTCACTCGTTACGGTTACCTTGCTCATGGCAAGGCTGCCCGTGCCGTGCACTCTTATGCCCCAATAAACCGAGCCGCCCGCTTCGTCGTTCACCATGTTTACCGTTCCGTTTTTGAGGACGAGCTTGCCCGCGTTCACGGAAATCGCTTCTCCGTTCTGCTGATTGCTTCCCGTGCCGCTGCCCGTATACAAAAGCGTTTTTCCGTTGAGGTCAACCGTGACGGTTTTGCTTTCGTCGTCAAGCGTAACGAGATACTCCGCGCCCGAAGCCGACAAATCCTTGGCGACGACGACCGTTTCGTCGTCCTCGGCGGCATCCACCGCCTGTTGCAGCGTCATGTAGTAACGCGTGCTTTGGTCGTCCTCGATTGTCGCCTCCGCGCTGTCGACAATGATTTCTCCGTCATAAACAGCGCTCTTGCCCAAGGTGATTGAAATCTTTTCAAGCGCCTCTTTGCCGTTGTTTTGCAAATTTGCCTGATAGAAAGCTCTTGCTCCCTGCAACGTGCCGCCGTTGATTTCCACGCTCAAATCAAGCTTGGTTGTGTGCTGCACTGCCGCGACCGCCGCGCCCAGCGTGGTCGCGCCGTTGCCGTTGGGGTCAGACTCGAACGGGTCGCCGTTGCCTATCATTGTGCCTCTGTTGACAACCAGCTTGCCCGCGCGCATTTCGATTGCCGTTGCGCCTTCAATTTCACCGCCGTTGACGGTCATCTCGCCGTACTGCGGATGATATATCGCCGTGAGCTCTCCGCTGATTTTGCCGCCGTTGATTGTTATGGAAGTGCCGTGACTATTTCCGTTGCCCTGTATAGCAGCATAAGTGCATTTTGAAGTGATGTCCGCTTCCGTCACAAGAACCGCATTCAAAACATTGTTGTCCGTTTTGTTTTGAGGTACAAGGAAAACAGGCGCATATGTGTGGGAAATCACCGCAAGCCCGCTTCCGAGTTTAAGCGTCGCGACTTTGTCCTGAGACAAAGGCTCTATTCTAAAAGCGAATCCCTGACTCGTCCCGTTGACGTCAATTAGACCGTTGTCCACCGTCAGGCTTCCCTCGTTAAGCCAGAAAACCTTTTGTGCGGCGCTGTAAATGCTGTGACCGTTCATGTCAAGCGTCACAACCGCGTCGCGCGCCAAAGTCAGACTCATCTCCGACCTTGCTTCCTCGGTTCCGAAATCGGCGCCGAGTACGATTGTCAGGTTGCTCAGAGCCTCGTTTGCAAACAACGCTGCGAGCTGCTCCGCCTCGGTAACATTTCCGTAAACCCACTCGCCGTTGCCCTCGATGCTTGTTTGCTCGGCAAGCTCGCCGTAAACCTCGACTCTGCCGTTGTTTACGATTTTGCCTTCCACTACCGCGCCTTTTACCACCAAAGTCGCGCCGGCTTCAATCACAAGCGTATTGCCGTCGTTGAGCCAGAACGCTACGTCGCTTTCGACGGTCAGCGTAGCCCCCGCTTTAATCGTAAGCGTGCCTTGGTTTTTGACGTAAAAATCTTGGTCTACAATCGCCGTCAGGTCGCTTTCGACAGAGTAATTCTCGGTCGTGCTGTTTATGTCGTACCATCTTTCGTCCTGCACTGCATAGGTGCCCTCCAACGGCTCGCCGAAGTCCACCGTCAAAGTATCTATGCCGTCTCTGAGGACGAAAGGAGTTTCAAAGCTCTCGTCGATTTCCCAATTAGAAATACTGAACTCGTTGGCTTTGTCTTGGGGGTCGGCTTCCGTCTGCGCGAAATACGTATTGTACAAACTTACCAAAGCCATACCCATGAGATTTCTCTCGGTTATGTTACTGCTTTCGATATAACCTCCGCTTACGGAGATTTTGTTGCCGTACGAGCGGACGACAATACCGCCCTGCCACGCGCCGGTTTTGCCATCCTCGACGGTTGTCAGCATTGTGCAGTCGGTAAAAGTCAATTCCGCTCCGTTGTAATCCTGCTGCACAACGACAATGCCGTATCCCTCGTCGGAAATGGACCTGCCCACAAGCTCGGCGCCATGCGCGTTCACAACCGCGCCCTTGTTGCTCTTGATTCGGTCGACCGTCCAGTCGTTGGCGGTGAACATAATCGCCGCCCAGCCCTGAACCGTGCCGCCGTTGACAGACAGCTCTACGCCGCTTGCGCCGACAGTCACGCCGTAATAACGGGCTACGATTTCACTGCTGTTTATGACAACCGATGCGTTGTCGGCAGCAATCGAAACGCCTCTCTTGACGTTCGATATGCCTGTGTTGTCCAACGTGAGCTTTGCGCCTGTCGCGGCGGAATCAAAGTAAATTCCGTTGTAATCGATTTTGCCTGCAAGAGCAATGTTTTTGAACGAAACCTCTATGTTTGCGCCTTTTATCGTAACAAAATGCGCGTCCGCATTTACCGTGAGGGTTACGTCCGCCGCCGTGCCGACAACGGAAACGGAACTTGTGATTTCAAAGGGAGCGACTTCAAACGACGCGCCGATTCTCCACTCGTCGCCGTCCTTTTGCTCTGCGACGGCTTGACTGAATTGCTCCGCGGTAGCAATCGTCTTTGCCTTTGCAATCTCCGCCATTTTCGCCTGCGCCGCGCTTACCTTTTCCTCGATTTGCGAGACGTCGGTCACGGTTGCAAGCTCGGTTTCAAGCGCGTCCAGAATGTCAAGGATTGCCTGCCAGTTTGCCGCGGAATAATCTTCCTCCGCATAATCCGCAAGACAGTTTTCCACTATGTTGACTACCGCGCTGTCGACAAAATCGAACCAGGCGATTTTGCCGTACTGCGAGTCTATACCGAGTGTGACGCTTTGCGTCGTCGTATTCCAGAGATAAATCGAGAAATACGTTCCGTCCTCGATTGCGCTCACAAACGTGCCGCCCGTCACAACGGCATTGAAGTCGTTGTTGCCGTCGCCCGTAGGTCTGCTTGTCGTATTGTCGTTGACGTACATTTCCACGTTGAACAGCACCACGCTGCCGTCGTATACCGCAACGCCGCCGGGCTTTTTGGTAAGCGCTTTAAACTCTGTCGCAGTGGACTCCAACGTGCCGCCGGAAATTTCGATTTCGCCCATGCGCGCGTCGATTGCCGCAAGTCCCTTGATGTGTCCGCCGGACACGGTCAGGCTGCCCTGACTCGGCATATAAATCGCAACGTCCTCCGTGCTCGTCGCGGAACCGCTCTTGACGGTAATATCTGCCGCGGGAGCAAGGTTGTTGCCCGAAATTGCAAACCAGGTGGCGGTGATTTCGCCGCCGTCCAAGGTAAACGCACTGTTGTAATAAACCACAACACCGTAGGTGTCGGACTTGATTTTGCCTGCGTGTACGGTCGCGGAGCTGCCGTTTCTCAGGTTGATGCCGAACACGGAGTCGTCCTCTGTCACGTACTGACCTTTGGCTATGATTTCGCCGCCCCACATTTCTACTTCCGCATTGTCGGCGTAAACGGCGTAACCCACATTGCTTGCGCCGTTGCTCCAATAAGCGGAGTTGTCAACCTCGATTGTGCCGCCGTTTATTTCTACAACGGCTTTGTCGGCGTCAGAGCCAATGGCTATTATGCCGGCGTAGTCGGACTTGATTTTGCCCGATTTGGCTGCGCTGCCGTCGCAAAGAGTGAAGCTCGCGCCTCCGTTGACCTTGACCGCCGCGTGGGTTCTGTCCTCAAGGACAAGACCGAAACCGTTGAGGTCGAGCGTCAGGTCGTAATTTACCTCTATGTATGCGCCGGAAATATTTGCCGTGAGGATAATCTTAGAATATTGCGCCTCGACAGCCGCTTTCAGCGAATCGGCGTCGTTGACCTCCGTTACGTCTGCTTTGACGTTGTCGAGCGCGGTTTTCGCGTTTGCAAGCGCAGTCGCAACGTCCGCAACGGACTGAGCAGCGCTTATCGCCGAAACTCCGCTGTCGTAAGCCGTCTGCAACGCTTGAAGCGACGTTTCGTAATAATAAGCCTTGTTGAACGCGTCGAAATACTCTTTAAGCTCGTCTTTCGCAGCGCTCTTTGCGGCTTCCAACTCCTCCGCGTCCGTTTTCACGGCTGCCATAGCGGCTATTGCCGCTTGCTTGGCGGTATCCACCGCGCTTGTAGTCTTGCTCGCGTCGATAGCCGTCAAGCCGTCGTTGTAAGCCTGTTCCAAAACGCTCCAATTGATTGTGTAGTCGCTCTGAGAATATTTGGCTTTTTCCGTTCCAAGCTCGGACTTGGCGGCTGTTTTGGCTTCGGCAAGCAGAGTTGCGTCGTTTTTGACCGCTGCCATTGCCGTGACAGCCTCCTCTTTGGCGGCTTGCGCAAGCTCTATTGTCGCCGCGTTTTCTATTGCCGTCAAACCGCTGTTGTAAGCGCTTTCGAGCTGACTCCAATTGGCGGTGTAATCCGTCTTCTTGTATTTCTTGTACTCCGTTTCAAGCTCGGACTTGGCAGTCGCTTTGGCTTCGGCAAGCAGGGTTGCGTTGTTTTTGACCGCTGCCATTGCGGCTATTGCCGCCTCGCCCGCTTCTGCGGCGACGTCGGTCTTGGCCGCTGCTTCGATTGCGGCAAGTCCGTCGTCTTTGACTTTGACAAGAGCGCTCCAATTGTCAACGGTGTAATCCTGCTCGTTGTATGCGGCAAACGCCTCGTTGACAGCCTGTTTGGCGGCTGCTTTTGCGTCCGCAAGGATTTGAGCGTTGGTCTTGATTGCCGCCATTTCGGCAACTGCCGTTTCAAGCGCGGTTTCTACCGCGTCGACTGTCCTTGCGCCGCCGATTGCGCTCAACCCCGCGTTGTATTTTTCTGTGAGCAACTCGTAATTCGCATTGGTATAATCCGTAGCCTTGTACTTTGCATACTCACTGTTCAATTGGTCGGTTGCCGCGGTTTTGGCTTCGGCAAGCAAAGTCGCGTCGTTTTTGACCGCAGCCATCGCATCCGTCGCCTTTTGCAAAGCGGAGTTCACCGCCTCGATTGCAGCGGCAGCATTGATTTCGGTTTTGCCGTCGTTGTAAGCCTTTTCAAGAACGCTCCAATTGGTTGCATAGTCGTCCTGAGAATATTCGGCTTTTGCAGCATCCAGCGCTGCCAACGCGGCTGCTTTTGCGTCGGCAAGCAGGGTTGCGTTGTCTTTGACCGCCGCCATAGCGGTTATTGCCGTCTGCTTTGCCGTGTCGACTGCGGAAACGCTCGTCGCAGCCTCAACTTCAGTAAGTCCCCTGTTGTAAGCTATTGTCAACTCCGTCCAATTTGCGGAGGTGTAGTTGTCCTCGTCGTAAGCATTGAAAGCCGTCTCGATTGCAGCTTTTGCTTCCGCTTTTGCCTGTGTTAAAGCCTCGACGTCCTTGGGCACGCAGGCAGCCATAGCGTCAAGAGCCGTCTGTTTTGCAGTGTTGACGGCGGAAACATCCGTCGCAACCTCGATTGCAGCAAGACCGTTGTCGTAAGCCGCTTTGAGCGTTGCCCACGTTTGGGCGTCATAATCGGTCTCTGTGTATCCTTCAAATGCCGTTTTGAGCGCTTCAGTCGCGGCGGTCTTGGCTTCCGCAAGCTCGCGCGCCGTCGCTTCGGCTATTGTCTCCACAGCCGCCATGGCGTCGAGAGCCGTGTTCTTGGCGGACTGAATTGCAGCTTCCGTCAAGGCGGAGTCGATAGCCGCAAGACCGTCGTCCTTTGCCTTGGTCAGCTTAGCCCAATTGTCGGAGGTGTAATCGTCCTGCGAATATGCAGCAAAGCCGTCGTTCAAAGCCTTCTTTGCCGCGGTTTTCAAAGCCGCGTTTACGTTTTCTTCCGCGAGCGTGCCGTTGTTTACAATCTCGTCCGCAACGACGGCGCCGGTAACCGTACCGTTGTTTTCAAGCTTTTCGGCTACGACGTCGCCCGCCTGCGCGGACTCCGCTACGACAACCTGCGCGCCTGCGGCGTCAATCTTTTTGACCGTGCCGTCGGTAACGGTTATTTTGGTTTCCGCCTGAGACTCCAATGCGGTTACGTTCACCTCGGAGTTTTTGGAGGAAATTTCCACTTCGCCGCCCACCGCAACGTCCGAATGGGCTTCGACGCGCATAGCGCCCTGCGAAAGGTTTTCCACCGCCGCGCCGACAGCCTGCTCGGGTACGAGCACGGTTGCCGCCGAGCTTTCCGACATATTGCTTATTTCAAACCTGCCGCCTTTGAGGGTGAGCATAATGTCCGCTTCGGCGCCGCCGATTTTGAATACGCCCTTGAACACAAAGCTGCTTGCGGAGGTAACTACCGTCATCGCGTCCGCGCTTGTGGCGGCGGATGCGGGCAAATCGATGTGCGCGTTCCACTCCACGTGGCCTTGGGGCATATTTATATCTATTTTCTGCGCCTTGACCGTTTCGCGGCGGGCAAGAATCAGCGCCGTCGTGCCTACGACAAGCGTGCCGCTGCCGTCGGCGGACAGCGTCCCCTTGACCTCCAGCCCGAAGCCGTTGAGGTCTATTTTGTTGGGCGCGGCAACCTTTAAATCGCCGTTTACAACCACGTCGTCCATAAGGACTATCGTTTTTTCCTGACTTGTACCGGCAGCTTTGAGCAGCTCTTTTTCGCTGCGCACCGTTATAACGTCCTTGCCGCACGCGGTCAGCGAAACGGACAGCACGACGCCTACAACGGCTATGAGCAATGCCAAAACTATACCGATTGTCATCAGCCTTTTGCTTTTCATGTTTCTCGTTCTCCTTTTTTCTTATTTTTGATTCAAGGTTTCGCCCTCAAACAATTTTCTTTGTCTTTCCTCTTTGCGGCGCTGTCTTTCGAGCTTTTGTTCCAACTTGTCTCGACGCGCCTCAAAGCCTTCGTCCTTTTTGTCCGCTATGTTTCGGGAAATGGCAAGCTCGCACAGGCGCACCGCCTCTTGATAGTTCTTTTCGCCCGCTTCTATTATTATCAGTCTTTTCAACGCGGGCACCTTGCAGTCCCTGACGTCGATTTTGTCAAAATTCAAAGACACGTCCTTTTTGCAAAGAGCCTTGCACTTGGCGAGATTTTCTTCGTCCGCCTTGCGATAAAAATACAGCACGTTAATCAGCTTGTTGTTCAGCTTTGTTCTCACGCGGTCGTCCCTGACTGTGCTTGCGTATCTGTCGTAAAGCTTTTCAAACGCGTCGGCGCTCAAAAGCTTTTTGTATTTGGCGTAGGAAACAAAAAAGTCTTTGAGAAAATCCTTTTCCTTTTCGTACAGCCCGAGCGGGTATTTCACCTTGGTTTTGAAAGACTCGGAGCCGTTGACTATGTAATACTCGAACGCTCGCGCGTCCTCCTCCGACAGCTCGGCGAGTATTTTTTTCGCAAACTCGGGCAGCAGGGGAACTTCGCGCGTCTCCTCCTCTTTCACCGCCGCAACCGTCGCGGCTACGGCAGACCTGCTTTCGTAAACGGCGTCGACTTCTTCCGCAACGGCTTCCGCCGACGGGGAAACAGGCTCCTCTTGTCGCGCGGGCTGCTCCGCTTGACTTTCCTTCGTTAAGGCTTGGAACGTCTCCTCTTCCTCCGCGGGCGAAATCTCTTCCTCCGCCGCCGCGTCGTCCGAAACGCTTTCCCGTCCGTCGCTCACGGCAGGCGCGCCGACGTCTTGAACTTCCCCGTTCTCCGCCGCGTCGCTTTCGCTGCAAACCGTTTCCGCATCCGCCGTGTCGCACAGAGGCTCCTCCCGCGCGGGTTGACTCTCCCCGCCTCCGTCGGAAACGATTTCTTCCTCTTTGACCGTCGGCTCCTCCCGCGTCGGAGTCGCCGCAGCTTCTCTATCTTCCCGATTTTCCTTTTCGGCGTCGGACAAGCGCTTTTCTTCCGCAAGCTCGTCGCGCCTTACTTTTCTCGAAATGAAGAAAAACACAAAAAAAACCGCCAGCGCAACCACAACGGAAACCAGAATTCCTATCCACATCAACTGCGTATAATTCTTGTACTCAACTGTGGGCGCAAGCAGCAAACCGTGTAAAACAGACATTACGCTATTCCTCCTTTTAAAAAATGCGTAGAATATCAAGTATGCAAGCCATGCCGGGTGTCTGAAATGGGCGCTATCTCCCTATTTTCAGACAAATTTTAACACAGTTTTTAAAAATTGTAAACTAAATGTTAGGGGGGGGGGGGTGAACGCTGTGTTAAATTTGCACGAAATTCCCAAATTTTTCATTTTTTTCGGGTTTCGCGCCCTTTTTGACCGTTACGTTTCATATTTTATGTATGCTCCGTCAAAAAAGTGAAAGGAAAAAACAGGACGAAAAAACAATGAGCCGCGCTGAAATATTTTGCGCTTTTGGGAGCATACTAAAAACGGGAGGTAAGGAAATGAAAACGAAGAAAATGAAAGCTTCGGATTGCTCCAACACCAAGAACTCCAAGACCGCAAGCAAGAAGTCCGGCAGTTCAAAGTGCAGCAGCAACCAGAAAAACATCGACTGAATTTTGGTCGAGAACGGAACTTTTTAGTTACTTTTCCCTTTAAAGCCGCGTAAACAACGCGGCTTTTTGCTTAAAAACAAAGGCGACCCGAAACAGGTCGCCGAAATTATTTCAAACGTCTGCGCTTTTTCTCGCTGCGATAGACAAAATTAAGTTTTTTCATGACGCCGCCGTCGTAGGTAGGCTCCTTTTTCTCCTCCTCCGGCTCCGTCCTTGCTGCGGAAAGCTCCGTCTCCTCTGCGTCGTCGAAGCCGTCGCGGCGCGTTCTGTTTTCATTTCTCCTTTTGCGGCCGTCCTTTTTGTCCCCGCCGCGGAAGCTTCTGCGCTCGCCGTCGGGGCGCGGTTTGAGTCCGGCTTTGGGCTTGATGACCACATAACGGCGCGGCTCGTCGCCCTCGCTCGCAGTATCTACGAAAGGACTGTCCTGCAAGGCGGTATGTATTGTCCTGCGCTCAAACGGGTTCATGTATTCCAGCCTGACGGGTTTGGCGGTGCGTCTTACCTTCTTTTCCAGATTGCGCGCAAGCTTTACAAGCGTTTCCGCGCGCTTGGCGCGATAATTTTCCGTATCTACGGTTACGCGCTTGAAGTCGTCGTCAAAATTTTTCGTCAGCACGTTCAACATATACTGAAACGCGTCAAGCACGTCGCCGCGCCTGCCTATTATGTCGCCGGCATTGACTCCCGTAAGCTGAATCAGAATTTCACTCTCCGTCTCCGTCGTCTCCACGGCGTAGTCGAAGCCCATAAGCTCCAACATCTTTTCGGCGTAATCGCGCGCCAAATCGGACTGGGAGGGCTTTTTGCCTATGAGAATTTTGCAATGACGCAGAAAACCCGCCTCCTGCAAAATTTCCCACTCCGCCTCCTCCTTCGCCAGACCGAGTTTTTCCAGCCCTTTTTTGACAGCCGCTTCAACGGACTTTGCGCTGACTTCGATTTTTTCGTTGTTCATCGGTTTTATTTTCTCCTGTAATCGGGTTTTTCCACCTTGGACTCTATTTTTGCAATCCGCCTGTCGATTATGGGATTCATCGCCAGCGTAAACAGAATGGACAGCAGGCTCGAGCAAACCATATACAGCGCAAACGTAGCCGTATAAACAAAGCCGAAAACACCCATGATGACGGGCATGACGAACATCATCACCTTGTTGCTGCTCTGAGCCGCCGCCGCGTTGGGGTCGAGCTGCTGTTCCTCCTCGTTTTTCTTTTTGCTCGTTTTGTTTGAAATAAACGTGGAAAGAAAGCTCAGAGCTATGGACAGCACGGGCAGTATCATAAGACCGTTCCAATGCTTGTCGCCCACCTTGTAGCCTACGCCCTGTTCGCTTATGCCCTTGTAGATTTCGCCGTAAAGCTCGGAGTCGAATTCGTCCTTGTACGCCCTGTATTTCTTTGTGAGCGTGCCGGTAAACTTTTCCGCCGTTTCCGGAAAGGACTCAACCCAAGTGTCGGGACGGCTTATGTTGGTAATCCACAAAAAGCCCTCCTTTGCTTCGAGATAGAACTCTCCCACCGCTTTGCGCGCCTCCGCCTGTGCCTCCGCCTTGATTTGGGAAATACGGCTTGTCGCCGCGCTTATTTCCGCGTCGAAAGCGCTTTCCGCAACGCCCTGACCGCCCAGCCACGTCTTGTAATCCTCGATTGCCGTCGATTTTCCCGAAAGCAAAATGTCATAGCGCTTGCTTTCGTATTCCTCCGTGTGCTTTGACAGCTCGGCAGAAAGCGTATCGGTGTAGTGCACGCTAAGCTCGCTGTAAACCTTGAGGTTGACGTAAGCGGAACATTGATTGAGACCGCCGAACATGACAAAAAAGATTGTCATTGTCACAATCATGGGCAGACAGCCCGAAAGCATATTGTAGCCGTGCTTTTTGTAAAGCTTCTGCTTTTCCTGATTGAGCTTGTTTTTGTCGTTGGCGTAAGCCTTGTCCAGCTTTGCCATAATCGGCGCAAGCTCGGACATCATTTTTGCGTTTTTCTTCATGGAAAAACGCTGCCAGAAATCCAGCGGCAAAGTAATGATTTTGAGTATTACGGTAAAAAGCACCACGGCCCAGCCGTAATTCCCCACCGCGTCGAGCAACCCTTTGACCAGCCAGCCGACAAACGTGGGATTTTCGATTTCCGACATGATACTCGCAAATCCTTCGGAAAATCCCCATTGTCCGATGGTTTCGGCAGCGGTTGCCAGGCAGTTCATAAACTCCATTTAATGTCTCCTTTGAGATTGAAGGGCACGGGGTCGAAGCCTCCGCGCGTAAAGCCGCATTTAAACACGCGCTTTGCGGTAAGCCAGCCGCCCTTGAAAAAGCCGTGAGCTTCAAACGCCTCCATGCCGTAAACGCTGCAACTCGGCGTAAATCTGCAAGTTTTCCCCTTGACGCGGGACAAAGTGGCTTTGTACGCTTTGAGGAGCCAAATACAGATATATTTCACGACTCGCATTCCTCCCCGATCCATGCTTTATGTCTTTTGAAAAGCGCCGTCAGGCTTTTTTTTATTTCGGAAAAATCCTCCGCGGGCGCATGCGGTATGACGACAAAGGCAAATCCCGCCCGTATGCAGGGGGAAAGCAGCCTGCAACACTCCTTTAAACGTCGGCGCAGCCTGTTGCGCGCCACCGCCTTGCCGTATTTTTTGCTTACCGAAAAACCGAAACGCGGTCCGCCTCCGCTTTTGGCGGCAATGACCGTAAAATATTTGTCGCTCGCGCTGACGCCGTTTTTGTAAACGTATTGATATTGATAATTTTTTTTCAGTCGTTCCATTTTCGACGTCCGAGCCGACTGCGGCAAACCTGCTTACGCAAAAACACAGCCGCGCTTGTTTCAGGGCTGTATTTTCACTACTCTATACGTTGATTTTTAAGTCATGCTTCAAGCGGACAGCTTGTGACGACCTTTGTTTCTTCTTCTTGCAAGAACTCTGCGACCGCCGGTGGACTTCATTCTCTTTCTGAATCCGTGCACCTTGCTTCTCTGTCTCTTCTTGGGTTGATAGGTTCTTTTCATCTTAAATAAAACTCCTTTGGCAAATAAACAATCGTATTACCGATTGATTATAGCGTTAAAAACGGCTCTTGTCAACTTTTTGAATAAAAAGCTCCCGACAAAATAGAAATTTCCGCTTAACACAGGAAAAACGCTTTTTTCGGCAGACGCTCAAAGCGGCACGCTTTCGCGCTTTCTCCGCTTAAATACGGAAAGCTCGGAAAAGCCTATGTCTTTCAAAACCTTCACGGCTTCGTCCCAACCGTCGCACAGCCCTCCGTGGTGCGCGTCGCTCCCGAAGCTGACGTTTCTGCCGCCCAGCTCGAAATATCTTGCGAGAATTTCCGCGTTGGGATTAAGCCCGTGGTTGGTGTTGACCTCCAAAGTCTTGTCGGAGGCTATTATGCGTTTCAAAATCCTGTCTATTTTTTCTCCCGACTCGCTCAGCCTGATTTCCTTGTCGGGATAGGGCGCCTGCCTCGTCACATAGCCCAGATGTCCCACTATGTCGAAGGAAAATTCGGCGAACAGACTTTCGTATACCGTGTCGAGATACAGCTCGTAAGCCTGCTTTTTGGTGCGCCCCTTAAAATATTCGGGAAAATACAAATCAAGCCCTCCCGCAAAATGCACGCTGTTGATGATTACGTCAAAGGGCGTGCTTTCTACCAGCTCTTTTGCGGGGCGCTGCGCCGCAGGATCGGCGTCGAAGCCCATTTCCGCCCCGAAAGCCAGATACAAGCCCTTGTCCGCCGCAGCAGGCTTGAGCCTTTGAACCGTCGCGGCGTAAAGCTCCATGTCGGGCTGTTTCCAATAGGAAGGCGCGCGGTTTTTTTCAAGCAGCGCGTCAAAATCCACGTGGTCGGTGACGGCAAGATAAGACAGCCCTTTTTTAAGGGCTGTTGCCGTCATTTTTTCTATCGACAGCTCGCCGTCGGATGAAAATATACTGTGGGTATGGCAATCCGCTTTCAAATCCGCTCCTCCTTTAAAAATTTTTCCCTGCCTTTGCCTCTTTTAATCCAATGCGCCTATATATGCGAGGAGCAGCTTGATTGTGTTGAAAACTCCGTCAAGATGCGTCCGCTCCATGCCGTGGCTTGCCTGAACTCCCGGACCGATAAGCGCTCCCGCAACGTCGGCTCCCGCCGTCCTCATCGCGCTCACGTCAGATGAATAATGCGGATAAACGTCCACAGCGTAGTCTATGCCGTGTTTTTCGCAAAAACTCACCAATCTTCCCGTCAGCTCGTAATCATAGGGACCGCTCCTGTCCTTGGCGCACACGGAAACCATGCTTTCGGTGCAGGAAAGGTCGTCTCCCACGCACCCCATGTCCACGGCGACAAAGCTTTCCAGCCCCGTCGCGTCAATGGCGCTTGCTCCGTGCCCCACCTCCTCGTAAACGGTGAAAAACATTTTTACCTGCTTTTCGGGAAGGATTTTTCCTCTTTCAAAACGTGCAGGACGGTGAGCAGCTCGGCGGCTCCCGCCTTGTCGTCCAGAAAACGGGATTTTACGAACCCGCTGTCGGTAAACTCCGTTTTGGTGTCGACGAAAATATAGTCGCCGTTTCTTATGCCCAGCCGTCTTACGTCGTCGGCGCAACAAACCTTTTCGTCAAGCCTGACGTACATATTTTTCTCGTCCCTTTTTCTTGTCACGCAGTCGTCGAACACGTGTATGGCGGGGCTTCGCGACAAAAACGTGCCGGTAAACGTCTTGCCGTCGCGCGTGCGCACCCTGCAATACTCGCCGTCGAGAGTGGGCAGAATAATGCCTCCGACGGTGGCGAACATGATTTCTCCCGAAGGAGATACGCTTCTTACCATTGCTCCCAGCGTGTCGCAGTGCGCCGACAGTCCCACCGTCTCTTTCCCTTTGCCTTGAATAAAAATCTCGCAGGTCCCTTTGGGCGAAACGGTGCAGCGCGCGTTTTCTTTTTGCGCAAGCTCCTTCAAAAGAGCGTTGACCTCGCGGAAATAGCCGCTGGGGCTCGGCGTCGCCATAAGCCTTGTAAGCGTGTCTTTAAAATAATTTACATATTTTTCGGTATAAACGTCCTTTGCCTTCATATTTCCTCCTTTTGTCCAAGCCCCTCATCAACGTCTATCATGCAGGAATTTTTTGTGGATGCGTCAAGCTTTATTTTGTCGGAAATTTCCACTCCTGCGATGAAAAACACCTCCGAGTCCTTTGCTCCGAGTATCAGCCCGTCGCGCTCGGCGCGGGGAATCTTTTTGTCAATCAGATACTCTTTGAGTTTTTTCGTGCCTCCGCCGAACTTGGTGAACATATCTCCCTCGCGGCGCGTTCTCAAAACCACGCCGTCGGGCAGCTTGTCCGCGTCAAAAAGCAGAGCGTCTCTTTCCACCTGTCCGCCCGACACTGGAATGACGGTGACAGTGCGGTTTCCGAACTCCGTTTCTCCCGTTCTGAACGGAATTTCCAAATCTCTCAAGCTTTCTCCGATTTGCTCGGCGCACTTCCGAGAAATTACCAGCTTGGTATAGGTTTTGACCGCTCTGTAATCGAACGGCAGCGCGATTTCCTTTTCGCCGCAGTTGCTCTTTGCCAGACGCAGCAGCTTTTCCACGTGTTTCTTTTCTATGTCGCGGTATATTCCCAGTCTGTTGAAGCACTTGTAAATTATTCTCGCAGCGACGGGCGTTGCTCCTGCAAGCAGCTCGCACGGGATTTCAGCCCTGCCCTCCGAAAAAACCACGCCGCTTACGTCCGCAAGGTCGTTAAGACAGTCGTCGTCCGCTTTGACGCTTTCAGAAAAGGAAATGATTGCCCTAACGCTGTCGGGATTGACCTTGTTTAAAAGCGGCATGATTTCGTGTCTCACGAAATTTCTCGTATACTTTATCTGTCCGTTGGTTTCGTCGTAAACAAACGGAATATCGTTTTCAAAAGCGTACTTGTCTATTTCCTCCCGCGTTTCGTCGAGAAGCGGTCTGAAAAACCTGTTGGACACCGGCTTTATACCTGCGGCGCCCCTAGCTCCGCTACCGCGCAGAATGTGCATGAGCACGGTTTCGGCATTGTCGTTCATGTGGTGGGCAAGACAGACGTAATCGGAATTTTTTGCCGCAGAGTTGAGAACGGCGTAACGCATTTCGCGCGCGGCGGTTTCAAGGCTTAACTTTTTTTTGGCGGCGTATTCAGGCACGTCAACCTCGTACACCTCGCACTTGACGCCCCTTTTTTTGCAGTAATCCGCAACGAATCTGCTGTCCTCGCCGCCGTTCATCCTTATTTTGTGGTTTACGTTGACTACCCTTACGTCGAGGTTAAAGCGCTCCTTCAACCTCAGTATTTTGTCCAGCATGACCATGGAGTCCTTGCCGCCCGACACTGCAAGCGCAAGCCGCATACCCTTTTTCAGATATTTTTCAAGCATACTTTACCCTCCCGGACTACGCGCCTTTCAGCGTTTCATTATCATATCCTTCAAATCCTTTATCTGACGCGCGATTCTGCCGTCTTCTTTGACCTTTTCGCTGATTTTGTCCCGCGCGTACATAACCGTCGTGTGGTCTCTGTTTCCGAAATGCTCGCCGATAGTGATTAACGGAGTGGTAAGAAACTCCGTCACGAGATAGATTGCGATTTGTCTCGGCTCCACAACGTCCTTTGTCTTTTTCTTCCCCACAAGGTCGGCTTTGGATACGTTGAAATAAGCGCATACCTCGTCCGTTATTCTGTCTATCGTGACGGTTTCGGGCTTGTCGTCGCCGTAGTCCCTCAACGCTCCCGCAACCACCTCTGGGTCGTTTACCGAGCGGTTGGTCAAATGAGCGTAGCTGATTACCTTGGTCAGGAGACCTTCCATTTCCCTTATGTTCGATTTGACCTTGTTGGCAATCAGACTCAATACGTCGTCGTCAACCTGCTGATTCTGACTGAGCGCCTTTGTCTGCAAAATTGCCATCCTCATTTCAAGGTCGGGCGGTTGTATGTCCGCTACGAGTCCTCCCTGAAAACGGGTTCTCAGTCTTTCCTCCAACGGGTTTATTTCCTGCGGAGGTCTGTCCGAGCTGATTATGATTTGTTTGTCTGCAAAATACAAATCGTTGAAAACATGGAACAGCTCCTCCTGCGTTGCCACCGTGCGGGAGATGAACTGTATGTCGTCTATCATCAACACGTCTACGCTCCTGTATTTGCGGCGGAACTCCTTCATCTCGTCGGCTTTCTTCGACGCGCGCAACGCTTCAATCAGGTCGTTGGTAAACCTTTCGCTTGACGTATACATGCATTTGAGCGTCGGGTCGCTCTTTTTGAGAAAATTCCCGATTGCGTGCATAAGGTGCGTTTTTCCCAGTCCCACTCCGCCGTACAGAAAAAGCGGATTGTATTTTACTCCGGGATTTTCCGCCACCGCCTTGCTTGCAGCTGCCGCGAACTCGTTGCTTTTTCCCACTATAAAGCTGTCGAAGGTATATTTGGGTACAAAATTGGTGTAATACTCCTCGGCTACTATGCTGTCCTCGTTAAGCTCCTCCAAAGAAATATACCTGCCTCCCTCGTATCTGCTTTTTTCCGCAGGCGAAACAAATTTGAGATTTCTTATTTTGGGAGCAACCTTTTTCGTGCACTCTCTGAGCAACTCAGTGTATCTCGTCTCCACAACATTGACGGTCACGTCGCTGTCCGCGCTTACCAACAGCTCGTCGTCGGCTATGCACACCGCTTCCGTCTTCGACAGCCAATTGTCGTACGTCATCGCGGAAACCGTCCCCTGAGTTTCCAGCAGCACGTTTTCCCATACCTTTTTTAAATCCATTTTTCCCTCGGCTTTTCTTCTGACTAATCCTTGTTATTATATCAGATTGAGCGCAGTTGTCAATTATTTTAGTCCCGACTAAGCTCTCCTCAATCCGTGTTAAATGATTTGTTGATGCTTTTTAAATCTTTCCACTTTCAATCCACAGACGTATTTTTCCTCAATTTCTTTTCTACTCGCAACATATTGTGCTTGCATTTTTTTACGAAACAATATATAATGTGTTTGTCTGTTTAAGAACAGACTTGTCCACATTTCTACAAGCTCTACTACTACTACTACCAACAGAAAAAAAATAAATCAATCTTTTTTACAGACGGAGAAATTTCCGCAACGGAGGAATATGAAGTTAATCTGCGACGGGCTCGAACTGAGCGATGCAATCGGAAAAGTAAGCAAGGCGTTGCCTCAAAGGGTTGTCAATCCCGTTTTGGAAGGAATAAAAATCACGGCGGAGGGAGAAACCCTCACTCTTTACGCAACGGATTCGGAGTTTTCGGTCGAACGCAAAATAAACGCCGAAATTATCGAAGAGGGAGAAATACTCGTGCCGGGAAGAATTTTTTCCGACTATATCAAAAAGCTTACCGACGAGCAGATAGAGCTTTCGGAAACGGAGAAAAACAGGCTGAGAATCAGATACAACGAAAGCGAAGGTTATCTGCAATGCCTTGACAAGGACGACTACCCCGACAAGGCGGATATAAACAGAGAAAAGGGCTTTCATATCCTTGAAAACGAGCTAAAAGACGTAATAAACAAGACGCTTTTTTCTGCAAGCACCGACGACAGCAGACAGATACTTAAAGGATGTCTGTTTGAAATAGACGAGTATACTTTGACGGTTGTGGCGCTTGACGGTTACAGGCTTGCGCTTGCAAAGAAGGCGTTGGAGCAAAAAAGCGGAAGGATGAGCGTTGTCATTCCCAGCCGCGCGTTAAACGAGTTGTCCAAGCTTTTAGGCGACGGCGACAAAATCGCGCGACTGTTCGTCGAAGAAAATCTGCTTGTGGTGGAAATGGAAAATACGACGGTGAGCACAAGGCTGCTTGTAGGAGAATACATCAATTATCGGCAGATAATTCCCGAGGAGTTCACCACAAACGTAATAATAAACAAACAGCAGTTTGAAGCCGCGTTGGACAGAGCAAGCCTTTTGAGCCGCGGAGAAAAAAACAATCTCGTCAAATTTGAAATAAAGGAAAATATAGTTTGCATTACGGGCAATTCAGAGCTTGGAAATATCAAGGAAAACGTAAGCATAAGCTTGAAAGGCAAGGATTTGAACATAGCGTTCAACGCCAAATATATTTCGGACTGCCTGCGCGCTATGGACAACGATTTCGTAAAAATGAATTTTACTTCAAGCGTAGCTCCCTGTATAATCACTCCGTGCGAGACGGACGAATATCTCTATCTCGTGCTTCCGGTAAGAATGGTTTCTTAAAAATTAAAGACGGCTAAACGCCGTCTTTTTTATTCTCTTCCCAAAATATAATCTATGGAGCAGTCGAGAGCCTTTGAAATTTTGTAGAGGCTGTCAATACGCGGCATGGATTTTCCGTTTATCCAGTCGTAATAAGGGCTAGTGTTTTTGCAGCCCGCCTGAATGGAAAGTCTGTATAAATTGCTTCCTTTTTCTTTAAGCACCTTTTTGAATTGAACGCCGAAATCGGGCAGTTGCTTTTTTGGGTTGGGAAGCTTGTTTTCGTCGTCAATACCGAGCAAAAACTCAATCGAGCAGTTGAAGTAATCCGCCAGCTTGATTATGTTTTTGAGAGAAGGCATAAATCTTGCCGTTCCCGATTTCCAATGATATATGTCGTGGATGTTGTGTTTCAGTTCCGCGCTCATTTTTTTGGGAGAGGTTCCGGCGTAAACAATCAGTTCGTTGAATCTTTCTGAAAATGCTCTAATAAGGTCCATATTTATCTCCAAACGGTACGCAATCCGTATCTGTATCAAACAGGTTACACTTTTCCTCGCAAAAATGGAATAAAATTGTTACCTTTTGTGTGGCATGCTGCAAAATAAGACATATTTAGACAACTTGCGCAGTAAAAAAACAACAAAAAAGGACGGTAAATCCCCGTCCCTCTTTTCTTTGCCGTTTTTGATTACACTTGTCCGTATTATAAAATACTTTCCTATGCGTTATATTAAAAATTTTGCGTTTTTAAGTGAAATTGTATGCTTTAATTTCGGTTTTCCGTTTAAATGCGACGCGAAACCGAGTCAGCGGCTTTTAAAACTAAATTTTGAAGTTGGTTTTAAGCCAATCCTTGACAAGCTCGCATATTCTGTCCAAATCGTCTTTGGTGTAATAGTCTATGTATATGCGTCCCTTTCTGCCGTTTCCGAGAGCGCCTACCTTTGTTGCGAAGGTTCTTTGCATATTTGCCACAAGCTCTTTGAGCTCGGGACAATCCTCCTGTTGTTTGACGGGAGCGGGCTTTGGATTGAGCAGCTCTCTCACCAGCTTTTCCATTTCTCTGACGGAAAGCTTGCTTTCGGCAGCCTTTGAAGCGAGATTGTACTGCTCGGTTTGGTTGTCTATGACTGCCAACGCGCGACCGTGCCCTGCGGAGAGTCTGCCATCCTCGATAAGAGAAATTACACGGCTGTCGAGAGTCAAAAGACGCAGAGTGTTTGCTATTGCGGAACGGCTTTTGCCTATTCTGTCGGCGGCTGTTTCCTGAGTCATGTTGAACTCTTCCATGAGCTGCTTTATTGCGCGGGCTGCTTCTATGGGATTTAAATCCTCTCTTTGGAGGTTTTCAATCAGACTGATTTCCCTTATCTGCTGCGGGGAATAATTTTTTATTATTGCGGGGATGGTGTTGAGCCCCGCCATTTTCGCGGCACGGAATCTTCTTTCGCCCGCGATAATCATAAAGCGCATCCCCATGCGGACAACGACTATGGGTTGAATCACGCCGTGTATTTTTATTGATTCGGCAAGGTCGTTCAAGGCTGCCTCGTCAAAGTGCTTTCTCGGCTGCTCATAGTTGGGGTCTATGTCTTTTATGGAAATCTGTATTGCGATTATACGTGCGGACGGGTCTAATTGAACGTGCTCGGGCGCTGCCAACTTAGAGGCTTTTTCGTCCACGAGATTCATCATTTTTTTGCCCTTGTCCGATATAATCGCCTCTGCGCCTTCTTTTTTTGCCGTTGTCGGCGCGGAAACGCTTTCCTGTTTTATTTCAGTCTGAACGGGCTTTACGTCAAGCTCGTTCATGCCTAGCAGACTTGCAAGTCCTCTGCCCAATCCTTTATTTTGTGCCATTTTGACTCTCCTCTCTCTTCAAAAATTCATCCGCGAGCAGCTTGTATGCAGTTGCGCCGCTGCTTCTCGGCGCGTGAACGGAAACGGGCTTGCCGAAACTCGGCGCTTCGACCAGCTTGACGTTTCTCGGTACGGGAGTGGGATAAACCTTTTCTCCGAAATATTTGGCTATTTCCGCAGTGACCTGACGGCTTATTACGGAACGGTTGTCGTACATTGTAAGAGCTACGCCGTTTATGTAAAGCGAAGGATTAAGACGCGTTTTTACGATTTTTATGGTGTTTATCAGCTGACTTAACCCTTCGAGGGCGAAAAACTCGCTTTGTATGGGTATAAGGATTGCGTCTGCCGCGGTCAGTGCGTTGAGCGTAAGCAAACCGAGTGACGGCGGACAGTCTACGAAAATGTAGTCGTAAATTTCCTTTAACGGAAGAAGACAGTTTTTTAAAGCGAATTCTCTGCGGGGCGCATCCACAAGCTCTATTTCCGCACCCACCAAATCGGCGTTGCACGGGATTATGTGGATGTTTTCCACTCCCGTAGGCAAAACGACGTCGTCCGCCGTCGCTTCTCCCATGAGATAGTCGTACATTGTGGCTTTGAGCTTGTGCTTTTCCACTCCGAAGCCGCTTGTGGCGTTGCCCTGCGGGTCTATATCCGCAATGAGAACGCTTTTTCCTGCCAGCGCCACATATGCGGCAAGATTTATTGCCGTCGTAGTTTTTCCTACTCCGCCCTTTTGGTTGGAAAATGCGATGATTTTGCCCATATAAGCTCCTGTGTCGATTGACAAATTTATTTTCGACAAAAAGTTTCACGTGAAACTTTTTGTCGACGGCAGAACATATTACCCGAAATTTTGTATTATTATATCACAATAAAAAGTATTTTTCAACCCGATAAGACAATAATTTAATATATTCCGAGAAAAATAAGCCTTTCGGCAAGTATAAGCAAGAATTATGTATACAAATTTGCCGAAATGTGCTATTATATGGTATAATAAACAATATAAAAATGATGAGTGTTCATTTTAAGGAGTTGAAATGCTGTTATTATTCGACAGGTTTATGAATCCCCTTCTTTTGAGCGGCGTTGCCTTCGGAACTTACGATTGGGTGTTGCTCGGTATAATACTGTTTGCGGCGCTTATAGGCGTGATTCGAGGGTTTACCAAACAGTTGTTTGATTTATGCGGCTTTTTGGTCGTGCTGATTGCTTCGATTTTGCTTTGCAAGGTTGTTGCAAAGCTGTTACCGGACAGCAGCGGAGCCATTTTCGATAAAATAAACGGTTTTCTGACAGATAAAGTCACTCAAAACGGTTTGGAAGAACTTTGGAGCACTCCGCAGAACTGGCACAGCAGTCCGGAATTGGTTGAACAGGCGTTAGAGGCCTTCGGATTGTCAAAAATATTCAGCTTTTTGGTGACTCCCCTTACCAAAAACCTTGCCGACGGCGCGATTTTGTCTGAAACCCTGCCGCAGGAGCTGACGGGAAGCGTAAACAACATAATTTGTTTTATCGCGCTGTTTATAATTCTGTATATAATCATTTTCCTTTTGAAAAAGCTTTTAAATAAAGCTATTTCAAAAATCAGTATTCTGAAATTGGCGGATAAGCTGTTGGGAATGGTTCTCGGAGCGGTTTTGGCAATCTTTTGGATTTCGGTAGCCTTTTCCGCAGTCAATCTGATAAGTGGGTTGGTAAGAATTCCGTTTGTAACAGAGTTTTTTGAGGAAAATCTGTACACAACCAATATAGGAATGTTTATTTTGGAAATATCCGAATGGCTGTTGGGACTTATAGGAATGTAATTTAATCGGAAAATTTTAAGCAGATGTTTCACGTGAAACATCTGCTTTTTCTTAAAAAATAAGAAAATATTACGGATTTTTACCTCCCTCTAAAATGAGCTGAGACAGAATGAGGATTTTTTTCTTCGGGAAAATTCCAATCCGTTCTGTCTCACAAACAGTGCTTTTTCTTCTACGAGACTAAAATATTTTAACATTTGCAATTGACTAAGAACAAAGCAGCTGTTTTTTAATTGTTCAGTCGGGTGGGGTGCTACACATAAAACAAATTAACTCAAAATATGGTTATTAACTCAAATGAGTTAACAAATTACACATTATAAATTTTTGAGTAAATTGTAAAATATCATCTTTTCTAGTATTGTATATTTTTTAATTTGCTTAACTAGGTGTGCTTTATTTTGTTATTTTGAGACGGAATGAATTTTTTCTCATTATCTCTCGTGAGTGGGGTGTATTTTGAAATTTAATCTTATGCTATCGTTTGGCCAATATGGCTTTGACTTTATTTTAAACTTGTTATTAGGCTCTTTTTGAGACAGAATCAATTTAATTTTTGGCGGAGAAAATTTTCGTCATTCTGTCTCAGCTCGTTTTAGAGGGAGGTTGATTTTTGGGGTTTTTGTGCTTTAAAATCAAAGTTAATTGTTATATCGGGGCTTTGCTTGGTTGTTTTATTTAAATCGAAAGCGCCTTTTTTAATTCTTTTTCGGAAATTTGGCTTGTTTGTTGTTTCACGTGAAACAAAATATTTTATGCGACTCAATATGGAGGTCGCTCCGACATTAAAAGCTCGTTAAATCGAATTTAAATGTTTCACGTGAAACAGTATTTAAAAAACAACAGATAATTACAGCATTCGTCAAAAGCAAGAGGGGCTGTTCTGTTAAAATAGAACTGTAAAAGGAAACAAGGCTGTATAAAGAACGATTTTGTGGGTATAATTTGTCAGAAAGGAGTCTTGCAATGGAGAGTACAACTATTTACAGGGAAAATGCGGCGGAACAAATCAGCGAACAATTGAAGCCTTTGCTTTCACGGGATATAGTTTTGCTGTGTATAGGTACGGAAAACGTAACGGGCGACAGTCTCGGGCCTAGAGTGGGAACGCTGATTCAAAATAAGATGAAACGACCGCTGTTGGTATATGGATATGAAGGGTGCAATGTCAATGCGCAGAATTTGGTGCTGGCATACGATATGGTCAGGGTTATGCACCCCGAAAAACAGATTGTGGTAATCGATGCGGCGGTGGGCGACAACGAAGAAGTAGGGTGCGTTCAAATACACAAGGGAGGCATAATGCCCGGCGCGGCAACAAATAAAAACCTGCCGCAGGTGGGGGATGTGAGTATATTGGGCGTGGTCAGCAAGCGCGGATGTCAGGATTTTTATTCGTCGCACTCCGACAGAGTGATGCTTGTTGAAAAAATGGCGGAGACAATTGCGGAAAGTATTATTATGAGCGCTTAGACTTTGAGGCTTTTAAAAAGGCGTTTTTAAGTACAAACGCCTTTTTTGTTTAAATAAAGTTTAGTATAATAAACCACGGCCGTAAATTTTGCTCCAATTACGTAATCCTTTTTTTCGGTTTGAGAAGGTAAAAAATTTATTTTCCCGTTGAAGTTTGCTTTTTCTCTCTGTTGCGTCTATAATGTTCGTCGGGAAAATGTGTTATGGCTAAATTTAAAAAAACTCTTGCCGCTTTTGCTATGCCTGTTGTCGCGATGATTGCCGCCGCAGTCACCTGCTTTTTTGTACCCTTTGACAAGCAGTATCTTGATTATTTCGATTTTCGTACCCTTGCGTGTCTGTTCTGCACGCTAGCGGTTGTGTGCGCTTTTAAAAATATAAGATTTTTCAGGTGGCTCGCGGATGTGATTGTGCGCAGATTCAAAACGGTCAGGGGAGCCGTAATCGCGCTTGTGTTCGTAACTTATTTCGGTTCCATGATTATGGCAAACGATATGGCGCTCATCACCTTTTTGCCGTTGGGCTTTCTCGTGCTGGAATCCTGCGCGCAGAGAAAATATCTTGCTTTTGTTTTTGTCATGCAAAACGTCGCCGCAAACCTCGGCGGAATGCTCACTCCCTTCGGCAATCCTCAGAATCTGTACCTGTATTCCTTCTATTCCTATTCGGCGGGAGAGTTTTTTCGCGTTATGGCTGTGCCCTTTGCCGTTGCCTTTATACTCATTTTGGCGTCCTGTCTGTTTGTCAAGCCGTTGAAAATAAAGGCTGTTTCGACGCAGGTGCCGCGTCCGCCGTTGTTCAAGACTGTTGCGTATTCCGTACTGTTTGCAGTGTCGGTGCTCATAGTTTTTCGTGTTTTTCCCTATTGGTGGGGGCTGGCAGCCGTCGTTGCGGCGTTGTTGCTCCTTGACCCGGCAAGTCTGGTCAAGGTGGATTACAAGCTTCTTGTCACCTTTGCCGCGTTTTTCGTTTTTGCAGGCAATATGGCGCGCATAGACGCGGTTAAGGAATTTTTAAGCTCTTTGGTGGCGGCTTCTCCTTTGCTTGTGGGAGTCGCGTCCTGTCAGGTGTTGAGCAACGTGCCTGCGTCCATGCTGCTTTCCCGTTTTACCGCCGACAAAAACGCCTTGCTGATTGCCGTAAACATAGGCGGACTCGGCACCCCCGTCGCGTCTCTTGCAAGTCTGATTACGCTTGGAGAATACCGCTCCGCAAACGGCGGCGGCGCTCGGCGTTATCTCGGTTTGTTTTCCGCAATCAATTTTTCGTTTCTTGCAATCCTGACGGCGGTTTCGCTGTTGATTTTGCCGCTGCTCTAAACTCTTTCACGCCGCCGTGCTGCGTCAAAATCGCAGGAAAAGTGCGATTGTGAGAGCTGTTTCAATATGCGGTCGGAGACAAAAGTAAGCTCCGGTGAAACTATTGTGTATTTATTTACCCGTTTGAAAATAAAATTGACAAGCATTGGAAATTGTGATATAGTTGCCTAAATATACGGAAAAATCCGCATACTAAAAGCATAGAATTTTTCTGTCTCGAAAAAAGGAGCGTAAAATTGAATCAGAACAACAGAAAATCGAGCTGGTGGATGATATTGATAATTTTGCTTGTGCTTGTGCTCGCAGTGGTTTTCATTCTGCAATTCGTGGGCAACAGCAAGCAGTCCACCTACGCGCAGTTCAAGGAGGATCTTGACGCCGGCAATATTCAGGCGGTTTATTTCAACACGGGCTACTCGGTAAACGTGGTAAAAAGAAACACCGAAGCAGCTTCCCGCAACAATGCGGCAAAGTATTACGACTATTTCTTCTATATCGGACCGAATATGCACCCCGTTATTTATGAATTGATAACGGAGAGCAACGACAGTCTGCCTGCGGGCGCGTCGGCGGTTCAAATCGGCTTCAACAATCCCGTGCAGGCGAGTTTTTGGGACTATCTGCCCACGCTGTTCTCCATTATACTGATTGTGGTTATGTTCATATTTATGATAAACATTTTCCGCAGTCAGAACAGTCAGGGCATGAGCTTCGGCAAGAACACTGCGCGTGTGCAGCAGAGCGTAAAAACCCGTTTTTCCGATGTTGCGGGCGCCGAGGAGGAAAAGGAAGAGCTGGTAGAAATCATCGATTTTTTGAAAAACCCGCGCAAATATACCGAGCTCGGGGCGAGAATTCCCGCCGGCGTTCTGCTTGTGGGACCTCCGGGAACGGGCAAAACCTTGTTTGCCAAAGCGGTTGCGGGAGAAGCGGGTGTGCCGTTTTTCTCCATATCGGGCAGTGATTTTGTGGAAATGTTCGTCGGCGTCGGCGCAAGCAGAGTGCGCTCTTTGTTTGAACAGGCAAAGAAAAATATGCCGTGTATCGTGTTTATAGACGAAATAGATGCGGTCGGCAGACACCGCGGAGCGGGACTCGGCGGCGGAAACGACGAGAGAGAACAGACGCTGAATCAGTTGCTTGTCGAAATGGACGGTTTTGAAACAAACAGCGGTATTATCGTCATGGCGGCGACCAACCGTCCCGACGTGCTGGATCCCGCACTTATGCGTCCGGGACGTTTTGACAGGCAGATTTTCGTCAATCGCCCCGACGTGAGAGGAAGAGAGGCCATTTTAAAAGTTCACGCGCGCAACAAGCCTATTGACGCGACGGTGGATTTCAAGACCATAGCGAGAATAACCTCCGGCTTTACCGGAGCGGACCTGGAAAACTGTCTCAACGAAGCGGCAATACTCGCGGCGCGCGACAACAGACGCCAAATAACTATGGCGGACGTGAACGAGGGTATTACCAAAATGGAAATGGGACCTGCCAAAAAATCTCGTCTGGTAACGGAGCATGACAAGCGCATCACCGCTTATCACGAAGCGGGACATGCGATACTTGCTTGCAGCCTGAAAAATTGCGAACCGGTGCACGAGGTCACGATTATTCCGCGCGGAATGGCGGCAGGCTTTACCATGACGCGTCCCGAAAACGACAACGAGCACGTTTCAAAGGCGTATCTATTAGACAACATAACCATGACTCTGGGCGGCAGAATCGCCGAGGAGTTGGTGATAGAGGACTATTGCACGGGCGCGAGCGGAGACATAAAGGCGCTGACGGAGCGCTGCCGCAAAATGGTCACCGAGTGGGGTATGAGCGAAAAGGTCGGTTTGCTTTATTACGGTGGGGAGCAAGAGGTTTTCGTCGGCAGAGATTATCACAGCACGCAGGGATATTCCGAGGAAACCGCCGCGCTTATCGACGAGGAGGTAAGGCGCATAGTGGACGAGTGCCACGAGCGCGGTACGGAAATTTTGAAGGGCAAGCTCGACATTTTGCACAACATGGCAAAGGTTTTGATAACCAAGGAAACAATCCACACCGACGAGGTCAATATGCTTATGCAGGGCAAGAGCGCTGCGGAGGTAATCGATTTTATCGACGTGAAGTATTCCACGGAGGACAAAAAGCCTGCCGTGACGGGTACGGATGACGGCAGATTGCCTCATTGAAATAAATTAAAACAAGAGCGGCGAGTTTTCGCCGCTTTTTTTGTCAAAAAGGCGGGAGTTTTTGCGCTTGACAAGATTGCGCGCAAGGTTTATAATTTTATCAAAATTCCAAAGAGGTAAATGAAATGGCAGAGAAAAAAGGCGGGCTTAAAGGCTTTTTCGGGGAATTCAAGCAGTTTATCACGCGCGGCAACGTAATGGATATGGCGGTCGGCGTCATTGTCGGCGGAGCGTTTACGGCAATCATAACCGCGCTCAGCGACCACATACTCAAACCCGTTATAAATTGGCTGCTTGCCCTCATTTTCGGGAAAAATTCGCTTACGGAAATTTATACGTTTTTGAAGCCGGCTTATGTTGACGGACAAATTGACCTTGCAAACTCAATCTATATCGATTGGGGCGCGTTTATCAACGCGATTATCAATTTCCTTATCATTGCCTTTGTGCTTTTCTGTATCGTTAAGGGCTTGAACAGTTTGGCAAATGCGCGCGCCAATCTTGTCGGCGGAGTTGCGACGGACGAGAGAAAAGCAGTCGCCGCTTATCGCCGTCAAGGCATGACGAAAGCGCAGGCAAAAGCGAAATATGCCGAGGACGTCGCCAAGGCGGAAGCGGAAAAAGCAGAGCAGGAGCGTCTCGAAAAGGAGGCGGAGGAAGCAAAAGCAACCGCGAATACCCGTTTGCTGGAAGAAATACGCGACACACTCAAAGCGCTGTCGGAAAAAGGCTGAATTTTAAAAATTTAAAAGCCGCCTAAAAAAGGCGGCTTTTATTGTGCCCGAAAAACAAAAAGCATTTTTGTTGCGGCAAAGGTCAAGAAAACATTTGACTTTTGCACGCCGTAGACCTATAATATATAGGCAAAATTTCATATGCGCCAGCCCGTTCCTTGCGAGCTCCTTAAGGCGCGCCAAACGAAAACACGACACCGCTGACGCCTGCTCGTGTTTTCTTATTTTATGCGCCTTTGCGGAGAGAGAAATATATGACGCTCAACCTTGTGCTAGGCAAGAATACGGTTGAAGAAGGAACTGGTTTCGCTGTTCCGTCACGGGCAAAAGCCCGTTCCTTGCGAGCTCCTTAAGGCGCGCCAAACGAAAACACGACACCGCTGACGCCTGCTCGTGTTTTCTTATTTTATGCGCCTTTGCGAAGGCGGCTCACTTTTTCGAATTCTTTTTGATTTCGCTGTGGTAAAAGTAGTTGACTATGACGGGCGGTGCGTCAAACGGGCGTTTCGGCGTGTCGTCGTTGGTTAAATATTCCATTCCTTTGCTTTGCGCATAATCGCGCATTGCTTGGTCAAGCCATTCCCAATAATCGCGCCGATTGAAGCTGTAAATATCGCGGTACAGCGGCAAAAGCTTGGGATATTTTTGAGAAATATACTTCATGATTTGCGGCTTGAAGGTGCCGCGCAGGTTGAGGTTTTCCAACCAAATTAAGTTGCAGCAGTCCTTTGCACGTTCGATAATTGCTTTCACGTCGGTGATTTCGGGGAATATGGGCGAGATAAAACAGGTGGTGCGCACTCCTGCGTCATGAAAGGCTTTCAGAGCCGCAAGCCTTTTTTCGACGGGCGCCGCCTTGTCCATATCCGCGCGTAACCGCTCGTCCAAAGTGTTGATCGACCACGACACGCGGGCGTCGGGGAACGTCCTTATCAAATCGAGGTCGCGCAACACAAGGTCTGATTTTGTAGCAATGGAAAGCCTTACGCCGCTGCCTTTAAGCTGCTCGAGGACGGCGCGGGTGCGGCCGAATTTTTCTTCGCAGGGCTGATAGGGGTCGGTCACCGAGCCGATAAAAATTTCTTTTCCCGCATATTTTTCGGGGCGGGCAATCGGTTTCCAAAATTTTACGTCGACAAACTCACCCCACTGCTCTTCGTGCCCCGTAAACCGCTTCATAAAGCAGGCGTAGCAATACTTGCAGGCGTGTTCGCACCCCACATAGGGGTTGAGCGAATAGTCGCATACGGGGAGATTGGATTTTGTTACGACCTCTTTTACGTCGATTTCTCGTATAATCATCGGCGTTACCACTTGTTCCAACGGACTTTATTCTCCACCGTCGCTTTAACCTGCGAGGGGACGAGCGCGTCCTTTGCCGCATAGCCGAGTATGACCATGGCGGGCAGGCAGTAGCCGTCGGGAACATTCAAAAAGTTATTGATTTGTTCGGGCTCTTTTTTGACGGGGATATGCACGACGGAGCCGAATCCTTCGGCGGTCGCCGCGAGCAGCATATTTTCAATCAAAGCCCATGTCGCGCCGTAGTCCATCAGTCCGTAGGCGTTTTCAAACCCGTATTTCTGTTTGAAATAAGGCAAGATTACGCACGCGCTTTCTTCAATCATGCTGCGTTGGCGCGGATAGGCGATTTTAAACATTTCCTGCTGCGGCGTTTTAAGCTCGTCGATGCGGCAGTAATAGGGCTTTACGAGCTTCGCCACGTCCGAAATGACGTTTTTGTCCGTAAGCGCAACAAGCTCCCATCTTCTCTGATGATTTGAAGAGGGCGCTTTCAGTCCCGCGTCCAAAATGCGCTCCAAAGCTTCGCGAGGTATGGGCTTGTCCTCGAACTGACGGATACTTCTTCTCCTGTTTACTGTTTCATAAAACTCCATTTTTTTCCTCCGTTATTTTAATTTTTTCTTATCGCTTCCGAAAAACATATCTCCATGTTTTCGGTAAATTCCGTTGCAAGCCTGACAAGCTCGGCGGCGTTTGGCTCTCCCATTTGTTCCATGGCAAGATTTTCGGCGTGTGCGGCGTAGGGGATTATGTCCTGCGCATAGGCTTTTCCCTTGTCGGTGAATATGATTCGCTTGTTGCGCCTGTCCTCCTTGACCTCTTGCAGACAAATATATCCTTTTTTAAGAAATCTGCCCGTTATTGCGGCAATGGTCTGCTTGTTGGCGGAAAGCCGCCTGCAAATGTCCGTTTGCGTACAGCCGTCGGGGGAAAACCACAGTATATCGAGCACAAATAGTTCGTTGACGGTCAGACCGTGATGAGCGGCGCATTTGGCGTAAGCTGCGTACTGTCTGTCGCGAAGCATGCAAAAAGCGTTCACAAGGTCGTTTATTCGTTGGTTTTTCATAGAACCAATCTCCAATTAGTATGATATCATACTAATTATAACAGTGAAATAATTTATTTTCAACTGTTTTTTGGTAAATAACAAAAAAATTCGGACTAAACGAAGCGCGGCGGCGCAGAAAAAACAAAACCGCACACGGTTCAGCGTGTGGTTTTCGAGGTTTAATATAAAGAAACTTCCGCATTGAAACAAATAATTATTAATGCAAAACTGGATTAAAGGTCGTTCAAACAACCGTTTCGCGGGGGCGCGTATTATTTTTTGCAACTTTTTACCGCATTGACAACGGATAAAATAATGAGAAACCCCCAAACCGCAAGCGAGCTGAATGCGCACAAAAAAAGCATATCGCCCTCTATGCCTCCGCCAAAGGTCATAACCAAAGCATATTGCAGGGAGAGGACGGACACCAGAGCGTCTACGAGGTTGACGTTGCGCAGCATTTTTACGCTGAGATTTCCGTTCTTTTTGGCCTTTGAAAAATTTATTGCCGACATTATGATTTTGTAAGTGGTATACGCGGCAATGGTTATCGCGTGCACGGAGGAAAAATTAACTTCCTTTTTTTGAAGCGCCATCAGAGTTATCGGAGCAATCAAAGAAATGTCGGTTGAAAAAAGCAAGGCGCTTTGGACGCGGAACAGCCTTTTCCTCGCTTTTTCCTTCTGCGGTTCGTCGTAACCCTTTTTCACGTATTTGATTTCCGCAGACAAAATGAAAAAACGTATGCAGAACAGCGACAGGTAATACGCCGCGATACCCGTATTCCAGGCGGAAGAATAAGCCAGTCCGAGGAAAAGGTTGTATGCGGCGTATGCCGCGCCCGTTATTAGAGAAACGGCGGAAAAAAAGAACGTGCGGAAGGCATAATCGTTTTTAAACCGCTCAATGTACTTTTTTTCCGCGTTTTTCTCCGTCATACGATTTTTCCTTTCAGATTAAGTCGGCTTTAAGCAGGTCGTTGCCTTTTTCGAGAATATTGGCAAGCTTTTCTTCGTTGTCGTCGATGATCGGCAGCAGTTCTCCGGTTTTCTTTTCGACCATTTTTTTGTAAATAAAATAATTTACGCAGCACAGCGCAATGCCTGCGATGCCAAGCGCGATTCCGCCGACAAACGCGGCGAAATTGTTTTGATTTAGCATAATCAGGCTCATTCCGCCGCCCAGCAAGAGCGCAGCGATGCAGCCGAAAATGTAAGAGAATACGCTTGCTCCCAAGGTTTTTGCGCGCTGCAAGTTGTTTATCGTGCCGAAAATTTCCTCCGCCTGTCTTTCAAGACGCGAAAGCTCCTGCTTGTGTTTTTGTTTCCTGTCGCGTTTTAAAGAAAGAGTCGTGTTGTCGACGGCTGTATGGGCCGCGGAGGTCACTTCCCAACCGAAGGCCTCGTACATATCCGTCGCCTTTGTCATGTCCTTGCTTTTGACTGTTTTTGTCCTGTATTCGTAGGACACAAAATCTTTTTCCTGCATATTATTCTCCTTTTGCGGTGTCGTCAGACGCGCGTTTCTGTTGACTTTTCCGCAAGACATCTGTATCATATTAGAAAAAAACCGACAAATCAACCGTTTGCGGGGCGGAAAATACACAATCGGTCAATCTGTCGCCGCAAATGAGACGAAAAAGGAGAATCTGTATCGTGCAATTTGACGCGGAAGTTTATTCGAAGCACTACATCGTGCAGGCGCTGTTTAAACTGATGGGCGCATACGAATACGACAAGATAAGCGTAACGGACATTGCAAACAAGGCGGGAGTGGGGCGCGCAACCTTTTACCGCTATTTCAAACGAAAAGAAGACGTAATCGTATTTTATTTCGAGCACAACACAAGAGAGTTCGTGTTTGCTCAGCGGTTTGAGCCAAGATGCAGGGAGGACTATGTTTCAATAGCCAAAAACGTTTTCAAGCTTTTTAAGCAAAGCAAGGAGCCTTTGAAGCTGTTGAAAAAAGCCCGTTTGGAGCATTTGTATCTGGATTATCTCAACAAGGGCTTTGTCGGAATGTTTGACAACGAGCATCCCGAGCTTGATCGTTACACTCCGTATATCTATGCGGGTATGCTGTTCAACGTGTCCATGGCGTGGCTTGAAAACGACTGCGCGGAGGACGCCGACAGTCTTGCCGAAAGCATGGTGGGCGCAATATTCGACTGAAATTTTGCAGAGCAGTAGCTCTGCGTTTTGTTTGCAACGGCAAAATTTCAACAAATCCTTAGCGGCGTTAGGACGTGTTTCGCGGCTGCGGACGGTCGCTTTTTTATTTTTAAAGGTCGGCTTATCGGCATTGATTATTTTTAAAATAATACTAGCCATTTGATTTTTTAACTGGCGCTCATACCCATAAAACACCGATTAAACATCATATACTCATATTCATAAAAGAAAAAATAGAAAATCCGACATGTTTTTCGCAAGAATAATGATTTTTGTCCAAAATTTCAATCAAAAAGAAAATTACTTTTTTATTTATTTTGCTTGCAAATCCAAAAGCCTTTTGATATATTTAAACACGTTAACCTTTTTTATGTGTTCTAAAAGTGGAATATCGTTGAATCGGATTGACAAAAACAAGGAGAAAAAAGGAGAGAATTATGGCAAAAAATTTCAAGAAAAAACGGCTGTTTACTGTGGCTGCGCTGACTGTTTTGCTTGCGTTGGCAATGCTTGTTTTTGCCGCGTGCGAAACGGGCAAAACATACACGCTTACGTTTGAAACGGGAAACGGCTCGGCGGTTTCCCCGATAAAGGCAAAAGCGGGAGATAAAATCGATTTGCCCGACGAGCCGACGCTTGACGGGCACAGGTTTGACGGCTGGTATCTGTCGGAGGATTTTTCCGGAGAGAAGGCAGCGCTACCCGAAACCATGCCTGCGGAAAACAGGACCTATTACGCTAAATTTACCGCAATAAAAACGGCGACGCTTACGCTGGACGCGGCGGGAGGCGTTTTGGAAACCTCCGTTTTCGAGTTGGAGCCGGGCGAAAAGGTGTGGCGGATTGTTTCGCAGGCGGTCCCGAGTTTGACCGGCGCGGTATTCGGCGGCTGGTTCAACGGCAATTCGGCGGTGACGGAAAACACTGTCATGCCCGCAAACGGATTGACGCTCACCGCAAGGTACAAGGCGTCTTACGTCGTGGAGGTTTATCTTGAAGATTTAAACGGCGAATACGGCGCGCCCACCGACCAAGTGACGTTTGAAGGGGGAAGCGATTGGCTGGGCAGGGAGGTCAGGCTGGGCGCCTCCGTGCTTAAAGCGCCCGAAGGCTTTTTGCTCGACCAAACAAAAACTCAGCCGATAACGCTTGTTGCGGGCGAAAACGTATACAAGGCGTATTTCTACCGCGCCGACGGTTATGTGTACTACTTCGTCAACACGCCGCAGGGCGCCGAGGCGGAGGGCGAAATGGATTTTGCGACGGTAACCTACGGCGCGCCGCATACCGTGTCGGAAAGCCTGTTTACCGTGCGCGGTTACCGTTTTGCCGGGTGGTCCGACAGTCCCGAGGGCGAAGTTGTTTACGCCGCGGGCGACGAGATAAGTCAAGTCAAGGGCACGATTATGCTTTACGCGCGGTGGAACTACGGCGCGACGGACGCGGGCGGCGGTGCGGACAGGATTTATCTGCTCATGGAGTCCCCCTTAAAGGCGGTGCTCGAACGTCCCGTGCTGGGCGAAAAAACGGGTTCTTACGACCCCGACACCCGCCTGTTCGAGTTTGAAATCGCGGACGGGCGGACGCTCAAAGGCAGAATGCACGCGGACGGCAAAGGCTTCGCGTATTTCGACAGCGATATGACGCTTACCCTCACGCAGGTTGACGGAACGGCCGCGGGAAAAGCGACAATTGCGCTGGACGGGCTTGACGCAGCCCTTTACACGCCCGAAAACGGAGCGGCGACAGAGGGGAGCTATACGAGAGTGTCTCCGTCGGTTTATCAGTTTTCTTCCGAGAGCGTTCGATTCCGCTTCCGCATCGAAAAGTCGGACGGAGAGGACGTGTTTGTGATGAGCGACGGCTATGAGGGCACGTATTATTACTACAACGGCGGCATTTCTTACCCTGTGGTAATCCTCGACGGCTTCGGCGCTGCGGCGTATCTTGCCGACTCGGAGTCCTTCCTGCTCACGGGCGCATACGCGCCGTCGGGTGAGGAAATCGAGGTGACCTATCCCAATGGCGACGGAGAGGTGCGCTTCCTTTGCCGTCTCGGAGAGGAGCAGGGCAGGACGACTTCGGGAGACGTTGTGACGGTAACCGTGTTTTACCTTGCGGACGATACGCGCGGCGAATATGCAATCGAGGATTTGAACGGAGCCGAAACGTATTTTTACTCGGACGGCTTCGGCAAGGCGTATTACGGCGAGGGTACGGAGCGTCGGGAGGTGGATTACGTTTATTATCGCGAGCACGGCTATTACGTCGTGATTGACGGAAAAATAAATTATTTCGGCTTCGTCAGTATGTACCTTGACGGAAAAAATGTTTTCGGCTGTCTCAACATGACGGCAAAAACGGGCGGACTTGCCGAACACAACACTGTCTGGACGGAAGAAAACGCGCGCAGCGGCTTTACCGTAAAGCTGAGAATACTCGACAGTCGGACGGCGGCGATTGAGGTAAGCATGACAAACGGACGTTGGCAGCGGGTTATTACGGGCGAAAACACCTATGACGGGGACGCTAAAATTTATCACTTTGCGGCGGATTGGTTTGCCCCCGACACCGAAAATATCAAATACGAGCAGCTGCTGGCTCCTTTTTACGGCGATTTTTATTACAAATCTCAGGGGACGTCTTCCTTTGTCATTGCCGACGACGCTTTTTCGGAATACACCGTTTACGACGGCAGCGCCGTCTACACTCTCAAATGCGACGGCTTCGGCAAGGGTTCTCTTTTGAAACGCGGCGACGCCAATTCGGTTCCGATAGTTTACGATTATCGGCACGGATACGAGACGGAAAACGCGTCTTACGGTTTTATTTCTTTCACTTTGCAGATGAGTCTGTTTACCGTGAGGGTAAACGAGGACACCAAAGAAGGGCAACTCGTCACGGAGTTCACGGAGCTTGAAAACCGCCTGCCCGAGCAGGGAGAAAAGTTCTGCTTTGCCGCGGTTGACGAGAGCGGCAAGGGAAGCGCGTACATAAGCTTCCCCGACGGCAGCGGCGGCTTTGTCGCGGGAATTGACGGCGCCTACACCGCGGTTGTTTTCGGCAATGCGGACGGAGAAACGGTATACGTCGAATATATCTTTACGGCGGATTTCTTTGCGCAGGGCTTCGAGGCTCTTGCACAGGACGGCTATGCCTCGTTTGTGTTCAGATACTACCCCGCGATGGGCAATTATTTCTTTGTTTTCGACAGCTCGGAGCAGGAAAACTACGTCATAGACGACGGAGAGTCGCGCATAGAGTTTTCCGTCAACGGCGACGGCACCGCATGGCTCAATTCTCTGCTTTGCGCAGTGACGCGCGACGGGGACGAATTTGTGCTGACAACCGCGTCGGGAGCAAGGGGAGTCGTCCGCGTCGTCGGCGACGGAACGGCGCAGCTTGCCTCCTCAGAGCGCGGCACGTACTTTGCCCTTGCGGACGGTACGCCCACGCTTGAAAAAGAAATGCTGTTTCTCGACGGCTTCGGCGGCGCGACTATGCAACGCTATGTCGCCGCTACGGAAACAAGCGAGTCCCGCATAGAGGACGTTGCGAGCGGAACGTACGTCAGGCTGGATTCCGCAAGCGGCTACTACGAGTATGACGTGAGCTTTGCGGACGGAGGCTATGAAAATTTCAGGTTTGCATACGGCACGATAACCGTCGGCAACTCCGCCGTCGCCGTTTACATCCTTTACGACGAGTCTCGGGAGGAAACTTTCGAGACGTCGGACGGCGGGACGCTTCTCATCGACGCATACGGTCAGGCGACCTTTGAGGACGCGTCGGGGGAAAAACGCGCCGCAATCGCAAGCCGCGCGGCGGACACGGTGATTGAGGGACGGGAGCTTATGCGCGTGAGAGTGCTCGACGCGGACGGAAAAAATTACGGCGCGGAAAAAACCTACGCCGTTTCGGAGGAGAACGGAAAGAAACGTCTGCTTCCCGTTGACGGCGGTCTCGGCGTCTACTTCCTGCTCGAAGGGGACAAAATCCTTTCCGAGTCAAAGCTGGTTCTTGACGGTCTGGGAGGGGGCGTCCTGTATTGCGGCGAAACGCAATCGGAAGTCAAAGGAACGTATACGGCGGCAGAGAGGGAAAACGAGTGGATTTTCCGCCCCGACGACACGGAGACAGAGAGCTTCCGCTTCGCTCTCATGCGCGGCGTCCCGACGACGGAGGGAGAGAGCTTTGACCTTTTTGCCGTTTATGCCGAACAATGGGAGTGCACGCTGCTTTCCGCAGATTGGGAAGTCGCTGCTTTTGGCGGCTACGGCTCCGGCACGTTTATCGACAGATTGGGCAGAGTTTTTTCCGTTTACTGCGAAATCGTAGACGAAAACACCGTTCGCATTTACGGAGCGGCTTTCGGCGAAATGTGGCTGACGGCGGATTTTCTTTCCGACACGTTTGAGCTGTACGACCAAGCCCCCGCAGAATAAATAATTTTCAAGGCAAAAGCCGCCCTAACAAGAGGGCGGCTTTTTGCATTTCAAGACGTTCACTCCCGCCACACAAAATTTTTATTATGGAGCAGGGACGTTCATAAAATTTACTAATGTGTTTTTTTTTTGTATTTTTATTTGACATTCGGTGAAATGGATGATATCATTGACGCGATTACACATGAAATAACGACATTTTTTTGAATTTTTCTACAAAACGATAAAATATGGCAAATTTGCGAAAATTCGCCTTTGTTAGAGGAGTTGTCAAAAAGCATTTTACGGACGCGTACGGGACAGATTGTCCGGCGCGGCTGTGGAAAATTTAAATCGGAGGAACTTTTATGAAAATCAAGAGATGGCTTTATGTCTTGTTGATTGTGCTCGTAGCGGCGCTCACCCTTTCGGTGCTGACAGCCTGCGAACCCAAGCCTGAAAATCAGGATTTGGTTGCGGGGCCCGAAGCGGGAGTTTACTACTACGACGACGAGGGAATCGAGTATCAGATAGCTCTGGCTGCCGGCAATCGCTTTACCTTCTGGGTTATGGGCGAAAACCTTTCGGGCGAATACACCCTGACGGGAACAGAGCTGGTGTTCGATTTCACTGGGGACAAAGCGGACCTGACCGCCACGCTCAGCGACGAAGTGATTACGCTTGAATATTCGGGCGCGCAGCTTCGCTTTTTGAAAAAGCTTGCGTACAGAGTCACTTTCGATTCGGCGGGAGGCAGCGCCGTCGCGCCGATCAACGTGCTCAACGGCAGAACTCTCTCCCGTCCCGCGGAACCCGTCCGCGACGGATATGCCTTTGTCGGCTGGTACAAGGACAGCGCGCACACCGTGCCGTTTTTGTTCGACACGGAGATAATAAC
>FR901000.1:347699-364661 GCA_000437915.1 Subdoligranulum sp. CAG:314
GACACGACGCTCTATGCGTTCTGGGCGGAGAGTGAAGCGGGACAGTCGGAGTTTACGGTGACGTTTGACCTCAACTACGACGGCGCTCCGACAGTCGCCCCCGCAGTGACAATAGGCGGCAGACTGATAAACGTGCAGCAGCCCGTCCGCAGCGGCTACACCTTCGGCGGCTGGTGGATAAGCATGTACGACAGCGCCGAAATGCTCACCGCGCGCTACACGGAGGACACGGTGTTCTCCGAAAACGCCACTTTGTTTGCTCTCTGGACGTCGGCTTCCCAAACGGGACTTGCCGCTCCCGAGGTCAGCGTGACCTCCGAAGGGGTTACGCGCAGCGTTGCCGCAGGCGTGACCTACCGCTTGAAGGTGGAGGGCCCCGACGGTTTTACCGCTGTGGACAAGGCCAGCGACACGGCGGTCGAGGCAATCGACTTCGCGTCGGCTCCGGCAGGCGACTACGTGATTACGGTTACCGCAGCCCGCGCGGACGAGAGCGTTTCCGTCACGAGATATTTCAAAAACAAGGCGCTTGACGCGGTTTCCTTTTTTACCGTCGTGGAGCCTTCCGCGTTGATTTTCAAAAAGGTCGAGAACGCGCAAGCCTACTACATCACCATAGTGTGCGGAGACGAGGGACACAGACACGAGCGTTTTGCTCTGGGCGACTCCGCGTTTTACAATTTTGTGAACTGTTCGATGACGGAGGAGGGAATCTCCTTTGTCGTCACAGCCGAAGCCGACGGCTACGCGCCCTCGGTTTCCAAGCCTTTCGTCTATCGCCGCGCGCTGGAAAAAATCGAGCAGACGAGTTTCCGGTTGGATGAGGAAACGGAAATTCTGACCTGGCAGGCGGTGGAGAACGCTCAGGGCTACAAGGTTGAAATTTTGTGCGGAAAGGAAAACCACACGCACACGGAGTTCATAGGCAGCGAGACTTCTCTGTGTCTCAAAGCCTGCGCGCCCTGTGCGGACGGCGTGCGGGTTAAAATCATGCCTGTGACAAAAGGCTACGTTTCGCCCGAAGCGGCGGAGTATGTTTACGCAAAAACAAGGCTTGCCACTCCCGACAATATCCGTGTCGAGGACGAGCTGCTTGTCTGGGACTCCGTAGGCGAGGGAGTAAGTTATCAGGTAAGAGTGGGCAACGCTCAGCCCGTTACGGTTGACGCAGCCTCTTTCAGCCTTGCGGAAATTGTTGCGACGGCGGCTCCCGGCGCCGACTTTTCGGTGTCTGTGCGCGCCCGTGCCGACGGCGAGGATTCGCTTTGGAGCGACGCGCAGGATATGCGCTATTACGCCATGTACGGCACGCTGGAATATTCGCGCGGGGTGGTTTACTGGCGTCACGTCATAGGGGCGACGGGTTATCAGATACGGTACAACGGCGACGTTAGCACCATGTGCAACGTGCCTGCGGGCGAAAACTCCTTTGAAGTCGCTCTTCCTTTCGCGGGGAGAAACAGCATAGAGGTTCGTTTTGTTGACGGAGAAAACGTCGGCGCGTGGGTTTCGCTGGACGTGGTTGCTTACAGAATAACCTTCGACAGCCGCGGAGGCAGCAGCGTTCAAAGCATAAACAAGGCTTACGGCGACAGAATGCAGGCGTTTGAACAGCCCGAAAGAAGCGGCTACGAGTTTGCGGGCTGGTACAACGCAATCGGCGGCGCGGAGGGCAACGGAGCGGAGTATACCGACGAGTTCTTTGCCGAGACGGGCGACATAGTGCTTTACGCATATTGGAAATCCACGTCCTTTACCGTTACTTACAACTACTACGGCGGCATAGCTCCCGAAGGCTCCGTCGGCAACGCGCGCCTGATTTTCGGAGAGCATTATACGCTGGAAATTCCCGTTCCCTCCGACGCCACGCTGGTTTTCGGCGGGTGGTATCAGGAGCCGGGCGGACAGGGGAACCGCTACACCGACGAGCTGGGCAACAGTCTGGCTGTCTGGAACACGGCAAACGACGACACGACGGTTTACGCTTATTGGATTGAGGCGCTTGCTTTCAGAGAGTCAACCAACGGCGCTTACGCCGTGCTCAAAGGTCCCGATATAAATCAGGTCAAAAATCTTATCATACCCGTGAGCTACAACGGCATACCCGTTTCGTATATCGACAGCGGAGCGTTTTCCGGCTGTTCGAGTCTGGTTACGGTGGAAATACCCGACACCATAGTTCAGGTAGGCGCAACGGGAGCTACTCCTTTCAACGAGTGCGGCAATCTCGAAGAAATCAACATTTACCACGTCGAAGGCAACAATCTGATTGTTTACAGCTCGGCGGACGGAATTTTGATTTTCGACGACGAGGTTACGGGACAGCGTTACGTTACGTGCGTTCCGTCGGCAAAGAAAGGCGCGGTTCGTATACCCGACGGCGTGACGGAAATCCCGATTCGCGCTTTTGCGGGTTCGGATATTTCTTCGGGTACGGTTCCCGCGTCCGTCACCGCCATACGTATGCGCGCGTTTACCGGCTGTCAAAATCTCAGCGAGGTTGTCTTCGAGAGCGGAAGCTTCGAGCTTGTGATTGAGAGCGGCGCGTTTGCAAATTGCAGTTCGCTGACAAGCATAACTTTGCCCGCGCGTATGGGCGAGCTTGAAATAGGCAACGAATCTCTCGGCACGGTTTACGGAGTAGATTTGTTCAACGGCAGCATTTACCTCGAAAACATCTTTGTCGAGGAGGGAAACAAATACTATTCGTCCGTCGACGGCGTGCTGTGCGACGCAACGGGAACGACAATTATTCATTTCCCCAACGGCAGGAGAGGCGAGTACGTCGTGGGCAACAGAATAACCGCGATTGCTTCTTACGCTTTTTCGGGGCACCGTTTAAGTTCGGTTGTATTCCACTCCGGCGTTTCCTCAATCGGTGAAAACGCGTTTTACGGCTGCTACAACCTCGAAAGCATAACCTTCAAGGGCGGATTGCTCCCCGCCGAGCTTACCGTAGGCGAAAACGCTTTTTCCTTCGCATATCAGAACGACGCTCTGACCGAAGTAATTTTCGAGGCGGGCAGCAACGTGGTGGAGATAGGCAAGGGAGCGTTTGCCAACAATGTCGGTCTGACGACAATCGAAATCCCCAACACGGTTAAGAAAATAGGCGAAAGCGCTTTTGCAAACTGCTCGGTGCTCAAAAACGTGACGCTCGTGTCGGGCGGCGCAGGGCTTGTCATCGGCAACTACGCTTTCCAAAACTGTATAGCTCTCGAAGCCTTTACTCTGTCCGACTCAGTCACAGAGCTGAGCATGAACGTGTTTGACGGTTGCAGAAATTTGCAGGGCGTTTACGTGGACGAGGGCAACGAATATTTTGCGGACGACGACGGCGTGCTTTACGACGCGGACAAGACGATAATTCTGTTCTATTCGCTCGGACGCGACGGCAACGTCGTGCTGCCCGAAACAATAGAGACAATCGGCGCGGGCGTGTTTGCCAACAACATGAAAATAACGGAAATCGTCATCCCCGCCTCCGTCAAGGAAATTCAGGAGGACGCTTTCAATATGTGTCTGTACCTGACCGACATTGTTTTTGAAACAAGCGAGGACGCTCAGGCAAACCTTTCGATAGGGGACAGAGCCTTTGCTTACTGCGCTGCCGTTTCAGAGCTGAACCTGCCTTCTTACGTTACGGCAATAGGAGACGAGGCGTTTTACAAGGCGGCAATCCTCAACAAAATCAATTTCAGCGAGGGGCTTAAAGAAATAGGCGACAAGGCTTTTTCGGATACCGCTTTGACCGCCGCCGTGCTTCCCGACTCCCTTACGACGCTTGGAGCGTCTGCGTTTGCCGGCTGCGTCTCTTTGAGTACGCTCAAACTTTCCTCCGCGCTCGAAAAAATAGGCGACAAGGCTTTCTTCGACTGCATTTTGCTTAGCCAAGTCACAATCCCTCAGGGAGTGAGAGCCATAGGCGCAAACGCGTTTGAAAACTGTGCGCTCATTTCGGAAATCACGCTCCCCGACACGGTCGAGACTGTCGGGCAGGCTGCTTTCCTCAACTGCACGGGGTTGGAAAAGGTCGTGTTTGCGGGCGGAGGCGCGCAGCCTCTCTCAATCGCGGGCACGAGCAGCTCAAACGGCGCGTTTGTCGGCTGCACGTCGCTTTCGTCGGTAAAGCTGCCGTCAAGACTTACTTCAATCGGCAAATACGTGTTTTACAACTGCTCCGAGCTTGTTTCCGTCACCTTCGAGGAGGACGGCGAGGGCAACCCCGTGAGCAATCTTGTCACAATCGACAATTACGCTTTTTCCGGCGCGGGGATAACCGAGTTTTACATATCCAACACGGTGGAAACAATAGGCGACTATGCGTTTAGGGACGCAACCGCGCTGGTTTCTCTCGTATTCCAACCCGACGACGAAAACGCCGCCGAAATTCTGAAAATAGGCACAAGCGGAGGCAGCGTATTTGTCAATACGGCAATTACCTCCCTGTCTTTGCCCGCCAGAACGGAATTTGTCGTAGACAGCAAAACGGGAGTGCACAAGTCTATGTTCGGAGATACGGCCAACCTTACTTCCATAGAGATACATTCCGACAATCCGAAATACATGTCGCTCGACGGCGCGCTTTACACAAAGGACGGAACAAAGCTGGTTTACTTCCCTGCGGGAAAAACAAGCATAAGCCAAGAGCAGCCTTTGCCCGACACGCTGCAATACATCGGAGAGTACGCTTTCCATTATTCGCGGCTTACCTCAATCGCCGTGCCGGAGGGCGTAAGCAAGATCGGCGACTACGCGTTTTATTATTCGTCGCTGCAAAGCGTGACGCTGCCCGCGTCCCTCGCGACGCTTGGAGCGAGCGCTCTCAGGGAGTGCGCGGAGCTTGCCGTCGTGGAGTTTGCAGAGAACTGCGTGCTCGGCGCAATAGGCGGCTATACGTTTACGGGTTCTGCCGTCGCTTCCCTTGACCTGTCGAATACGTCCGTTCAGACCTTGGGCAACACCTCGTCCACTGCCGACCAAACGGTTTTCGGCGAGGCTTTGACAAGCATAGTTTTGCCTGACACCCTCGACGCAATAGGCAACGCCGCGTTCAAGGGCACGTCGTTGACGTCAATATCCATACCGTCGTCCGTGACGAGAATCGGCAAAAACGCCTTTTATCAGGTGTCCACTCTGACGCAGGTCGTTTTCCTGCCTTACGAGGGAGAAGGAATCGCGCCGCAGCTGACGCTGGAGGACAACCGTTCAAGCAATATACCGACGGAAAATCAGGGCGTGTTCGCCGAAACGGGACTTACATCGGTTGAAATTCCCGCCCGTATGGTGTCTGTCGGAGCTTATGCCTTTGCAAAAATCCCTACTCTTGTCTCCGTCACGTTCGAGGACGCGCAAAACGGAAAGCTTACGACCGTCAAGGCGGGAGCGTTCCGCGGCACGGGAATCACCCAATTTGTCGTTCCCGAATCCGTCGTTGACCTCGGAGAGGAGTATGTCCATTCGAGCAACAAGGCGCATACAACCACCTATGTTCAGACAAGCAGACGTTTAGGCGTGTTCCTTGACTGCACCGAGCTGACAAGCCTGACGCTTTCGTCGAAAATGACCAAGTTCTGGTGGCACAATGTCGTGGGCTGCACCTCCCTGACGGAAATTCTGGTTGCCGACGGCAGCGAAAACTTCTCCTCCAAAGACGGCGTGCTGTTCAACTCCGACGGCACACGTCTGATATGCTATCCTACGGGCAAAACGGGAAACAGCTACGTCGTTCCCGACGGCACACTCAATATAGAAACAAGAGCCTTTGCCGAAGCGGTGCATTTGAGAAGCGTTACCGTAGCAAACACCGTCGCTTATCTCGGTTACGGCGTATTTCAGAAGTCGGCGGTCACGGACGTTGTGTTTGCGGAAGGCGGAACGGAAGACTTAACCTTCGACGCAACCGCGCCGGCAGGCAGCACTTCTTCCAACTACAACGCGACTATGTTCGGGTGGAGCGCGCTTGAAAGCATACGCCTGCCCGCTCGTATGACAACCATGCCCAATTTCTTCTTCGAGGGCTGTTCGGCGCTTACGTCCGTCACGTTTGAAGAAAACAGCAGGCTGACGAAAATGGGCAACGCCGTTTTCAGATATTGCAGCGCGCTTGAAAGCTTTGTTATGCCGGACAGCGTTACCACGCTCGACGGCACGACGGGATTGTTCATCGATTGCACAAAGCTTTCCAAAGTAACCCTGTCGGCAAATCTCCAAAAACTCGGACAAAATATGTTCAAAAACTGCGGCGCGCTGGAAACAGTGGAAATACCCGCAAGCGTCAAGACAATCGAGCAATATGCGTTCCAAAATTCCGGAATCAAGAGCATAGTCATTCCTTCGACGCTTACAAAATTCGGCAATACGGGACTCAACGAGTTTCTCAATTGCACGCGTCTCGAAAGAGTGGAGATTTACGCGCCCATAGGCAACAATCTGACTTATCTCAACACAAGCTATTTCAGCGGCTGCACGTCGCTTAAAGAGGTTGTCCTGCCCGACAGCATTGTGGAATTGGGCAACACCGCGTTCAAGAACTGCGTGAGTCTTGAAAACATCGACCTGTCGGGAATCAGAGAAATAGGCAACAACACCTTTGAAGGCTGCACGAGTCTCGCTTCGGTTGACCTGTCAAGCGTCAACACAATCGGCAACTATGCTTTCAAGGGCTGCACCGCTCTGACCGAGGTTTACATTCCCGATTCGGTTGTAGACATGGGCACAAGCGTGTTCCTTGACTGCGACAATCTGCAATCTTTGACCGTTTCCGACGGCAACTCCGCTTACAGGCTGGGCTCCGCGGGAGAGCTGCTCAATTACGACGGAACGCAAATCCTTTACGTTCCCGCGTCCGCAACGGGCGAGTACGTCATCGAGCAGGGCATGACCGCAGGCGACTATGCCTTTGCGGGCACGGGCGTGACAAAGGTCGTCATACCCAACTCCATGACCGTCATCCCCGTCGGTATGTTTGCAAATTGCACAAGCCTCACGGAAGTGACGCTGCACGACGGCATAACCGAAATAGGCGCGAGCGCATTCACGGGTTCGGCTGTACAAAGCATTTACATAGGCAGAAACGTGACCGTGATAGGCAACAGCGCCTTCAAGGACTGCGCAAGCCTCACGGAAGTGACTTTCGGCGAAAACGGCAGCAGCACGTTGTCTTTGTCGGCTTCGGCGTTTGAAAACTGCACTTCGCTTGCGAGTCTGGAACTTCCCCGCCGCGTCAGAGCGCCGCAAAAGACCTCGACCGACAGATACGGAAATGTCACGGTGACGACGCTTTCCCCCGCAATCGGAAGCTACGCTTTTGCCGGCTGCACTTCGCTTGGTTCACTTACGTTTGCGGCAAGCGGGGCGGAGTGGATGACCGAGCCGCTGAATGTGGGAGCCTATGCGTTTAACGGCTGCACCTCTTTGAAATCGGTAGTTCTGCCCGATTACAACAGGAGCGGTTCGTCGGCTACTTATTACGCAATCGGAAGCTATGCCTTTGCAAACTGCACTTCGCTTGTCTCCTTTGAAAGGGAGGGCAGAGACCCGACTCAGGGATACCGCGGCGCGTACTACGACGTGGGCGGCTATGCGTTCTTCGGCTGCTCCGCGTTAAAAACCGTCAAGCTGCCTTCCAATTGTTATTTCGACGGCGAGTTTATTTTCGGCGGCACGGGCATTGAAGAAATCACTCTCAGTCTCAAAGGCGCCTACGGTTCTCCTTACTCCATGTTCGAGGGCTGCGCGCAGCTTGAAACGGTCGCGATTGAACACGACGCTTTGATATCCACCGTGCTTTACGACAGAATGTTTGCAAACTGCACCGCGCTTGAAAGCGTCACGGTGACAAACGAAAAGAACGGTGTGTCCACAATCAGAGAAAGCGCGTTTGTCAATTGCGCGTCTCTTGCCCGACTTAACCTTTCGGGCGGACTGAAAACCATTGAGGCAAACGCCTTTGAGGGGTGTACGAGTCTCGATTTCACAATCGGCGCAAGCGTGACGACAATCGGCGCAAACGCATTCAAGGGGTGGACGGACGCACAGACCATTACTTCAATGATTGCCGCCGACAAAATACCTTCCGGCTGGCATTCCGATTGGAACAAGGACTGCAACGCGCTTATTGTGTGGCCTTAAACGATACGAAAGCCGCACGCCTTCGGTGCGGCACGTCTAAATTGCATTACTTAAATAAATCCGGTTTTGCAGTCAAGTCACCGAACCCTTCGGTTCGGTGACTTGACTGCGAAAGGGTTGAGTTTTACGCCGTTAAAACGGCGAAAGGAGAAAATATGGATAACAGGCAACTGTTTGAACGGCACAGAAAACGGCTTGAAAAGGAAGCTTGGCTCAAATCCGTTCTGCTTTCCCTCGTCATAGGCTTTGCCGCCATGCTGGCGACAGCCGTTTTGACCTGGGTGTTTGAAAAAAACGGATTGTGGTTCTCTCTTTCGGCTCTCGTCGTTGTGACGGGAGGACTCACGCCGTTGTTTTATTTCAAACGCTTCCGTCCCGACGACAGGCAAATCGCGCGCCGTATAGACAGGCTGGGGCTTGAAGAACGCGTGATAACCATGACGGAGCTTGCAGACTCGAAGGAGTATATCGCCGTGCGTCAGCGCGCGGACGCGCAGGAAAAAATGAAAGCGTTGGAAATAAAACAAATCAGCCTGCACGTGTCCGCCGCGCTTATTGCGTTGGTGTGCGTTTTCGGAACGCTCGGACTTTCGCTTACCACGGTCAGCACGCTGAGCTATTACGGACTGCTGCCCACAATAGGTCAAATCATAGACACCACCCTGCCTCCCGAGCCTATTGTCGAATTTGAAGTAAACTATTACGTCGAAGACGGACAGGGCGGTATTATCGAGGGAGAAGAGTTCCAAATAGTCGCGCAGGGGGAGACAGGCTCTCTCGTGTACGCGGCAGCCGACGAGGGCTGGGCTTTTGCGGGCTGGTCGGACGGATATGCGGAGCCTTATCGACAGGAAGAGGACGTGCAGGGCAATATGGAAATTTTCGCTTTGTTCGAGCAGATGGGCGGAGCGGGCGACGGCGACGGCGAGCCTACCGACCAACCGCCCGATCAACCGGGCGAGCAGCAGGGCGACAACGGCGACGGCGACGATTCCAATCCCGTCGAGCAGGGCGGCGGCAAATACGAGCCCGCCAATCAGATTATTGACGAAGCGACTTATTATCGCGACGTGTTCGGGCAGTATTACGACCTGATAGTGGAGTATCTGTCCTCGGGCGAAGAGCTGCCCGAAGATTTGCGCATCATTATCGAAGCGTATTTCAACATTCTTAAATAACCCATTCCCCCAAAAAATAAAACTTTAAAAATCAAAAGGACAAAAAAATGGTAACGGAAGCTAACATAGAAAAATTCAGCGTACAGTGCAAAAACATTTTCGAGCAGATAAAAAGAGACGTAATCGGTCAGCAGGACGTGGTCGAGGGCGCGGTCATTGCCATGATAGCGGGCGGAAACGTGCTGCTCGAAGGCGTGCCCGGCGTCGGCAAGACAAGATTGGTGAGAAGTCTCGGCCGCGTTTTCAATCTGCCCTTTTCAAGAATACAGTTTACGCCCGACCTTATGCCTGCGGACGTAACGGGCACCAACATAATAATCAAGGACGAAGCGGGCAATTCGCAGTTCAGCTTTCAGCCCGGTCCGATATTCAGCAACATAATTCTTGCGGACGAAATCAACAGAGCCACTCCCAAAACACAGTCCGCGCTGCTCGAAGCGATGCAGGAGCACACTGTTACCGTTATGGGCGTGTCGAGAAAGCTCAACGAGCCGTTCTTCGTGCTTGCGACGCAAAACCCCATAGAACAGGACGGAACCTATCCTCTGCCCGAAGCGCAGATGGACAGATTTATGTTCAAAATTATTGTCAACAACCCCAATATAGACGAGCTGATGCAGATAGTGGACATGACGCAGAAAACCATGGCGGAAGTGGCTGACGTGGCTTGCAGCGGCGAGGAGCTGTTGGAAATGAGAAAAACGGCAAACGCCATACCCGTGGCTGAGGAGGTCATGAGATACGCCATGGTGCTTGTGTCGGCAACGCATCCCGACAGCGACTGTTCGACCGAGGCGGCAAAAAAATATATCAGGCTCGGCGCAAGCCCCCGCGCGGGGCAGGCGTTGATTTCCGCCGCCAAGGTCAAGGCATTGATGAAGGGGCGTTTCAACGTGTCCTACGGCGACCTCAACGAGCTTGCCTTTCCCGTGCTGCGTCACAGGATAAAGATGAATTTCGAGGCGGTTGCAGAGCGCGTGAGTCAGGACGACGCCATAAGAATGGTAATTGACGAATTGAATCACCGCAAAACTTTTAAAAGCGAGGCGGCGCAGACGACCTCGACCGATACGGACAAAGCGGTTGAATCCGCCGACGACAAGAGCAGACGCAAAAACGGGAGAAAATAATGAAGAGCGCTTACTTGAACGATGAGTTTTTCAGTCGTTTGGAGACGCTGGCATTGAATCTTCGCGCCGATTTAAACGGTTACTTCGGCGGAAAGCATTTTGTCCGCTCATACGGTCAGACGGTGGAGTTTGCGGATTATCGGGAATATCAGCTGGGCGACGATATACGTCGCATAGACTGGAACCTGTTCAGCAGATTTGAAAAATATTTTATCAGGCTTTTTACCGACGAGAGGCAGATGGACGTTCAGATATTTCTGGACTGCTCCGCGTCCATGGGCAAGGAAAACCGTGCAAAGGCGGAGTACGCCGTCAGCGTGGCTGCCGCGCTGGGCTTTTTGTCCGTTCACAATATGGACAAGGTATCCTTCAAGCTGATAAAGGAAGATGCCGTTGACGACCCTTTCGGCACGATAATAGGAAAAAACTCCTTTTTCAGAGCAATCAGCTTTTTGGAAAATCTGGATTTCTCCGACGACGCGAACATTTCGCAGGCGGTGTCGAGCTGCGCAAACACGGGCTCCAACAACGGATTGTCCGTAATCATTTCCGATTTTCTTACAAGAAAGGACTGGAAAAAAGCCGTTGATTACTTAACTTACAAAAAGCGGCAGGTGCTTGCGATACAGCTGCTTTCTCCCGAAGAGGAGGAGCCTACTTACAGCGGCAGGGTGAGTCTCATCGACGTGGAGTCGGGAGACCTTGCCGACCCGAGAAATATGAAACTGAGAATTACGCGCAGCCTGCAACTCGCTTATCAGGAGGCGTTGAAGGACATGAAGGCGGACATCAAATCTTTCTGTGCGTCGAGGGGAGCGGATTTTATTTCCGTCACCACCGACAAACCCGTTGAAAGAATGCTGTTCGGCGAGCTTTTGAAGGCAGGTATTATGGAATGAGTATTTTGTTACCCATGGGTTTGTTGGGATTGATTGGAATAGCCGTGCTTATTCTCATTTATATCCTCAAACCGAATTATCAGCAGAAGCTTGTTTCCAGCACGTATATCTGGGAACTGAGCCTTAAATATCGAAAGAAAAAAATTCCCGTCAGCCGCCTGCGCAATCTAATCATACTTATTTGTCAGCTGCTTATTATTGCCGCCTGCGCCATGATTCTGGCGCAGCCGGTAATCCGCGCGGAGGAAATGGAAAGCAACGAAAGGATTGCCGTCATCGACGCTTCGGCGGGTATGCTGGCAAGCGACGGCGCGGCTTTTCGCTTTGTGCGCGCGGTTGAGCAGGTAAAGGAGCTTGCGGAGGAAACCTTTTCGCAGTCGGGCATCATCACGGTTATTCTTGCGGACACGGAGGCGTCGTTTGTCGCGCGCAGAGCGGACGCGACCATGCGCGACGAGGTTTTGGCGCAGCTTGACGAGCTGGCGCGCTGCGAAAACGGCGTGCCCGTGCACTGCTCCTACGGAGTGGCGGATATAGACGCGGGCATGGAGCTTGCCGAACAGGTGCTCGAAGAAAATCCTTCCGCCGCCGTAAGGCTTTATACGGGAAAGGAATATATCGATTCGGGCATAGTGGACGTGGTTGACATAGGTTCGGAAAACGAGTGGAACGCCGCGATTGTCGACGCCTCGGCGACGCTGGACGAAAATTTCTACACCTTTTCCGTAGACGTTGCGAGCTACGGAATAGGAGCCAATCTGCGCGTCAACTGCGAGGTTTACGGCGTGAACGGTCAGGACGTTACGGAAATGCTCAGCCTGCCCGCCCGCTGCGACGTAGGAGAAACAGTCACGGTAGAATTCAATTCTGACAGCGTGGACATGATGATTTATATGTTCGATTACGTGCGCGTGTATATAGAAGCGGTGGATACGGCGGGCGCGGTGCTCACCGACTCGTTCGTTTGGGACGACACGTTTTATCTGTACGGCGGCACGCCTCAGAAAATCAACATTCAGTACGCAAGTCCCAAGCCCAATCCCTTTGTTAGCGGCATTCTGATAGGTCTGCGCGATTCGTTGTCTTCGCGCTGGGACATAGACCTGACGGAGGTCAGGGGGGAAAACGCCGTTCCGGAAATCGCGGGGTTCGACCTTTACATATTCGAGCATACCATGCCCGAAATTATGCCTACGGACGGAGTCGTGTTTTTGATAAATCCCGACGTATCGCCCGAGGGCGCGGGAATAACGCTTGCCGCCGGCGAAGTCACGGGTGATTTTACGCTTTCCGCAGGGGATGCCCATCCCATTACCGAAAGGGTGAACGCCTCGGACATAACCGTCAGCAAATACAAACAGGTTAAAATGGCGGACGGCTTCGAAACATTGCTTTATGTGGAAAACGACCCCGCTTTCATGGTGAAAAACGAGCCGGGAGTGAAAATCGCGCTGATGCCTTTCAGTTTGAACAGCTCCAATTTTTCCGTTCTGATGAGCTTTCCCGCCCTTATGTACAACATGATGAACTACTTTTTTCCGGCGACAATAACCGATTCGCAGGAGACGGGCAGCGCCGCCGAATATATCTTTGAGGTCAACGATACCGTTATTCTCAACGGCAGGGGAGTGCAGCTTACCGTGACGGACTCTGCGGGAGCGGAGACGGAGCTCGACATTTTTCCCGCGGCAATCGAGGCGCTTTGCCCCGGTACTTACACCGTTTCGCAGATTCCGTTGTCGGGTGTGGAGACAATCGAGCGCTTTTACGTAAGGATTGCTCCGTCGGAAAGCGATTTGGGGCTGGTGGTCGACGAGCTTTACAGTCCGTATGCGGAGCTGCCCGAAAGATTCAACGATTTCGACCTTCTGCTTTATTTTGCAATCGCGCTGGTTGCGCTCGAATTTATCGAGTGGATTCTGCAAACGCGCGAGCACTTTTAACGGAGGCAATGCGACATGACGAATTTTCAGATAGAATTTACCCACCCGTGGCTGTTGCTGTTGCTTGTTCCCGCGTTGTTTTTCGCGTTGTTCCCATATTTTCGGCTTTCCAAAAAGTATCGAAAGACGCGGAACCGCATTACGTCGATAGTTTTGCATATGCTTGTCATGGCTTTGAGCATATCCGTGCTTTCGGGAATAAATTTCAAGTACGAGCTTCCCAATACGCGAAACGAGCTTATTCTGCTTGTGGACGGCTCGTTCAGCGGCAGCGAAACGGAGGAAGCAAAAAACAATTTCGTTCAGGCGGTTCTTAACGAATGCGAGCCTGAAATGCGCGTAGGCATTGTGACCTTCGGGTTTAATCAGGTTTACGCCGCGCCGCTGACGACGGACAAAAGCAGAGCTTACAGACAGTATCTCGAAGCGGAAAAGCCGGACGGCTCGGCTACCGACATAGCGTCGGCGCTGCAATACGCGGGCGGAATTTTTGAAAATCCCCAATCGGGCAAAATTGTCCTTTTGACGGACGGAGACGAAACCGACAGAAGCGCGTCTGCGGTTATACGGACAATAGCGGCTTCGGGAATCACGGTGGACACCGTGCATTTCCCCGCGGAGCGCAACGACAGCGAGGTATTGATAACGGGCGTGACGCTGCCCGATTACAACGTGGTGGTGGAGGATTCCTTCAAAATAGGGCTTACTTTGCAAAGCTCTTTCGTCGGCGCCGCAAACGTAACCTTGCTTGACAACGGAGAGCCTGTGGGAGAGCCGCATGCAATCGAGCTGGTAAGCGGCACGCAGACGGTTGAGTTCGAGCACGTGTTTCACGAGCAGGGACTGCACGCGCTGAGCTTTGAAATCTCAAACGACAGGGATACCCTTACTCAAAACAATATATTCAACTCCTATATTTATTTGGAGGTTTTCGACGACCTGCTGATTATCGAGCGCAACGCCGACGAGTCCGCCGCCCTTGCGGAAATTCTCGGCGAACAGTTCAACGTCAGCGTGGTCAACGTGTTCAACGAGGAAGAAATGCCGACCGAGCTTGACGAGCTGAGGCAGTACGACGAAATCATACTCATGAACATTGCCAACGCGGATATGCCGGCAGGCTTTGACAGCATTCTGTATTCTTACGTAAACGAAATCGGCGGCGGTTTGTTCACCGTCGGCGGCAACAGGGAGGACGGAGAGGGCGGAACGGTTGCAAACACCTACGACAGGCAGGATATGGCGGGCACGCTTTATCAGCAGATGCTGCCCGTGCAGGCGATAGACTATACTCCTCCCGTCGGCGTGGTTATAATCATCGACCGCTCGGGCAGCATGGATATGCGGGTAGAAGGCAGCGGCGGAAAAACCAAGCTAGATTTGGCAAAGGAAGGCGCAATGAGCAGTCTGCTGTCTCTGACCGAAAGAGATTATTGCAGCGTCATGACGCTTGAAGACGACTACAACGAGGATTTGGAGATGACTCCGCTTCCGCAGAGAGCCAAAATAGAAGCCGCGATAGAAAAAATAGAAATCGGCGGCGGCACGATTTTCACGGGAGCATTGGAGCGCGCGGGAGCGGCGCTGAGAGGACTTCGCAGCGTGGAAAGGAGGCATATAATTCTCGTCACGGACGGCGAACCCGGCGACAGCTTCTGGACCGACCCGATAAATCAGGTGGGCGGCTACGGCGGCGCGATAAAAAACAACGCTCTTTCGGGAATCACTCTCTCCATCGTGGCAATCGGCGTCGATTCAAAAGCGGCGCAGACCATGAAGGAGGCGACCGAGCTTGGCGGCGGCGAGTTTTACAACGTCTGGGACGCTACCACTCTTCCCGGCATCATGCGCGAGGATATGGACATTCCGCAGATAATCGCTTACAATCCCGAGCCTTTCACCCCCAAGGTGCGCGACCACAATTCGGTGCTCAACGGCGTGGACGAGAGTCTTTTGCCCGAGCTTGGCGGTTTTTACGGCACAAAAGTTAAAAGCGGCGCAAGCGTGCCTCTTATGGCGGAGTATGTTCCCGTGCTGGCGCAGTGGAAGTTCGGCAACGGAATGGTGGCAAGCTTCATGTGCGACTTAAACGGCACGTGGTCGTCGGAGTTTCTGGAAAGCGAAACGGGGCGCAAAATACTCAACAATCTGGTAAACTGCCTGTTCCCCGTGAAAAATATAAAGCCGGGCGCCATTGACACGCGTATGACGGAGGAAAATTATATTACGTCTTTGAGCGTTTACGCTTCGTTGGAGGAAAACGAAACTCTTGAAATAACCGTAACCGAGCAGACGGGTACGGCGCAGCCCTCCGTTCAGAAATTTACTCCGACGGTCACCGACGGTTTCGGCAAGGTGGAGTTTGTGATAACCAATCCCGGCGTGCACGAAATCGCCGTGCAAATAAAAAACGCCGACGGCTCGGTTGCGGAAAGCTACACAACCTACAAGAGCTTTTCTTACTCTCAGGAGTACAACGTGTTCACCGACGACGAGGAAAACGCGCGGCTGTTGGAGCTTATTGCGGCGCGCGGCGACGGCGCGGTCGTGTCTTCCGCCCAACCGTGGAAAATTTTTGACGACTTTCAACATACGCTTGAACACGAGTTCGACCCGAGATGGGCGTTCATAATTGCCGCTCTGGCGTTGTTCCTTCTGGATATAGCGGTAAGAAAATTCAAGTTCAAATGGCTGCACGAAATCGTAAGAGACCGAAAGCTCAAAAAGGAGCTGGGTCAAAACAAAAAGTAGGCTCCAAGGAGGAAAAAATTGAGAAAATTCTTTAAACTTACCGTTACATTTACGTTGTTTCTCTTAACTCTTCTTGTTTTGACGGCTTGCGATTTTACGCCGAGACTGATTGCTCCTACGGGGCTTTCGGTAAACGAGAACACTCTTGCGCTCGGCTGGTACAAAATCGGCGGCGCAACGAGGTATACGGTGGAAATAAACGGCGTCGAATATCCCGTCGTCGAAAATTCTTATCCGTTGGCAAATCTCGAAGCGGGCGAGTATCGAATCCGCGTCAAAGCAATGGGCGACGAGGAAAATTTTCGGGATTCCGATTGGTCGGAGCCGCTTGACTTTGTCAGGGAGCAAGAGTCCGGTTTGACCTACCGACTGATTGACGCAAACACGGCTTACGAGGTCACGGGCATAGGCTCGGCGTCGGGCAATGTGCAAATCGACAGTGTTTTTCGCGGCAAGCCGGTAACAAGCATAGGCGACGGCGCGTTTGCCAACAACAGCCGCCTCACGGGGGTGATTGTGCCGGAGGGCGTCACGACAATCGGCAGGCGCGCGTTTTACAACTGCGCTTATCTCACGGAAGTGGCGTTGCCTCAAAGCGTAACGGGCATAGGCGAATACGCTTTTCAGAGCTGCCGCCGTCTGGAAAAAATTAATCTTCCGACAGAACTTAAAGAAATCCCCGCTTACGCCTTTTCCTATTGCCGCGCGCTCACGGAAATCAAAATCCCCGACGGAGTAGAGAGCATAGGCGAATATGCGTTTGCCAACTGCGAGGCGTTAATCTCCGTTTCCGTTCCCGACAGCGTAAGGACAATCGGCGAATACGCGTTTACCGTCTGCACGTCGGCAAAGACAATCGAGCTGGGCGCGGAGCTTTCCGCAATAGGCGAATATTCCTTTTATCGCTGCTCGTCGGTAAAAAGCGTCG
>FR901000.1:364678-371953 GCA_000437915.1 Subdoligranulum sp. CAG:314
GCGTCGGTAAAAAGCGTCGTGTTGGGCGAAAAATTGAAGGACGTGGGAGCGTATGCTTTTTCGGCGTGCTCGTCGCTTGAAGCGATAGAAATTCTCGGAACGGAGGTGTCAATCGGCGAATCGGCTTTTTACAACTGCACGCTTCTTTCTCGGGCGGACATAAAGGGCGATGTGCTTTCCGTCGGCGAGTATGCCTTCGCCGGCACCGCGTTCTGGACGGAGACCGACCCGCTCGTTTATGTTGACAATTGGCTGGTGGGCGTAAACAATATTGAGGTTGAAAGCGTTTCTCTGCGGCAGGATACAATCGGCATAGGCGCGAGAGCGTTTGCGGGCTGCGAGCAGTTGAGAGACATATTGATACCGTCAAGCGTCAAATCCGTAGGCGAGCGCGCTTTTTACAAGTGCACGGGGCTGCGCGCGGTAGTGTTCGGCAACGGCGGAGTGGAAAGCATAGGGGAATATGCCTTTGCGGGCTGCACCGCGCTTCAAAGCTTTCAGCTGGGAGACAGTCTTAAAAATATCGACGGCTATGCGTTTTACGGCTGCACTTCCGTTACCTCAACCACATTTATCGGCGGGCTTCCCGCGTCGCTTGAAAGAATCGGCGTTTACGCTTTTTACGGCACGGGCGTGTGGAACAGAACAAGCGGCGTGGTGTATGTGGGCGACTGGGCTGTGGGCGTCAACGGCTCGGAGATGTACGTGACGCTGGACGCAAAGACGCGGGGAATAGCGGACTACGCGTTCTACGGCGCGACAGTGCTCGAAGTCAACATTCCGCAGACTGTGGAAATAATCGGCCGCGCCGCGTTTTACAACTGTATGTTTTTGCTGGAAGCGACCTTGCCTTCCTCAATAGAAAGCATAAACGACTATATGTTTTACGGTTGTATGTTTTTAAGCAGCGTCACCATTCCCGAAGGGATTACGGAAATCGGCCGCTCGGCGTTTTACGGCTGTCCGAGCTTGTCAAGCATAGTTATTCCCGACAGTGTGAGCAAGATTTCGGATTTTGCGTTTTACGGCAGCGGTCTGCGTTCCGTCGAAATCGGCGGCGGCGTGAGAGAGCTAGGCGAAAACATTTTCAGCGGCTGCGTCAACCTTCAAACCGTAACAATAAAAGACGGGCTTTTGACTTTGGGGACGCGTATGTTTTATCGCTGCGAGTCCTTGAAAGAAGTCGTTTTCGGCAACAGTCTGACAACTGTCGGCAATTACGCCTTTTACGGCTGCAAATCGCTTGACAACGTCACTCTTCCGTCTTCGGTGGAAAGAATAGGCAATTACGCCTTTTACGGCTGTTCGTCGCTTAAAACGCTCGTCCTCAACGAGGGGCTTAAACAGATAGGAACAAGCGCGTTTCTCGACTGCAATTCAATCGAAACTATCGTTTTGCCTTCAACGGTGACGGATATAGGTAATTACGCTTTCAGGGGGTGCTCGTCCCTTTTTGGCATAACGCTGAGTTTAAGCGTAACGACGTTGGGCAACCACGTGTTTTACGGCTGCAACACGCTCACGATTTACTGCGAGAGCAAGGCGGCGGGCGAAAATTGGGGAGCGCGTTGGAATTCGGGCTATCGTCCGGTAGTGTACGGCTGCGTTCTTTCTTCAGACAAGTCTTTCGTGCAGGCCGTTGAAAAAAGCGCGGTGGAAAATTATCGGCTTGTTGACGGCGAACCGGTAAACACCGTTACCGCGCCCGTGCGCAGAGGGTATGAGTTTGTCGGTTGGACGACGACTGCGGGAGGAACGACGGCGGAGTACGCGGCGGAAAATTTTTGCGACGCGCCCGACGGCACGACGCTTTACGCCGTGTGGCAGGAAAAGCCCGAGCCTCAGCCTGACGAGCAAGAAGAAAACTGATTTTTTCGGCATTTAAAAGCCCCCTTGAAAAGCGAGGGGGCTTTGATGTTATATATATTAGTTAGACTGCTTTTTTTCGGCGTGGCTTTGTTGTTTTTTCAAGCCGCCTTTTGCTTCGCGCGTTTGTTTTCTGTTTCAATTATATATAATTGTTAAATCTCCGAGCGCGGCAATTCTTTCATTTGAAAATTTTGTCCGCGTCGTCGAAAGGAGTTTGGTCGTCCTTGAAATACGTCCTTCCCGCTCCGAAGTAGCCGACAAAGCTGCCTTTTTCTCCCTCGTCGTCGGAATGCGCGCAGCTCATTTTATACACCGTTAAGCCGCTTATTTCAATCGGAGCGGCATCTATTGTCAGCAGCGCTTTTTCATTGAAAAGCGAGTTGTCTCCGCTTCGGCGTTGGTGGTACAAAATGTAGTCCGAGTTGATTGTTTCTATGGATTCGCCAAGACGGAAATGCAGCCAATGTCCCGTTTCCAGCAGTGCGACGAGGTCGGCTTCCGTGGGTTGGGTTTTGAATATCGCCGAGTCGATTATGTCTATATTTGTTTTGCTGCCTGCCTGATACACTCTCGAATACATACGCGTAAAAATAAATTTACTTTCAGGATCGGTCTCGTACGTCGACGGCTGTCTGATGAAAATTTCCGTTTCGGTATCGGTATTGGCTTTGGTGAATTCGACGGAGGTGTCGAGAGCGTATTCGAGTTGGTTGCCCGTTGAGCCGATAAAGTGGATGTGGGAACAGGTGTCGGCGGGAAACCATATTTGCGTGGCTTTCGTGCTTATTTTCAGTCCCGAAAAGGTATCGGCTGCGCTCGTGTCCAGCTTGCCGTCCTCCGTCAGCTTGGGAGTGATTGTGAGATTGCTTATATCAATGGAGACGCATTCGGGAGCTAGACTGCCCATGCTTCCCCAATTGTAAAAATTGAGGCTGTAATCGTCGAAAACAAGCGTTTTGTCCTCGCCGAGGTTGGGCAGCACTATGCGCAGGGAAATGCCGCCGTCGGTTATGGTTTGTCCGTCAACCGTTATGGTTGTGCCGTCGGTGAAGGTAGCGGCAGTTTCTCTTGATTTCTTACCGGTCGCGGAGTCGTAAACGGGTATATTTTCAACCGTGTAGGATGGAAATTCGTACGCGCCGCCCAAAATGGCGTAATACATGAAGTCAAATGCCTGCGCCGTAAATTCGGTTATAAAAAAATTTGAAAAATCAAGTATTATTATCAGATTGTTGAGGTATTCGCACAGTGAGTTTTCGTATTTGGCATAGTGAAGAATACCGTTTGTTCTCAGATTTTCGTTTATTTTATCGTTTCCGCCGTCGGGAAATGCACCCGAAACGGAAAGTCCGCCGTCGGTGATTTCCACGTCGAAGCCGCAGCCGCGGTCGGTGCTGCTTTCGCCCGCCAAAATTTTGCTTTGTTCTTCAAGAGAGGTTTGGTCGTGGTCGGGGACGGGCGTGACGTCGGGCTCCTCCGCAGAAGCAAAAGAGAGCGCGCCCTCTCCCGAGATACCCGTCGAGGGCGACGCAAGCAGCGCGAGGGGCGCGACGACTGCTGAAAGGAGCAAGGCGACGAGCAGCAAAGCGCCCGCTATCCTTACCCTGCGGTTAAGCGTCGGTTTTTTTCACCTTCGTCCTCCTTTGAATCCAACGGGACGTTTTGCGTGTTTTTCCCGTTCGCCGAGCTGAACGAAAACGCGCCCGTTGTTTTAATCTGTCTGTACGCCTTGGCGACGCGCCCGATTTTTCTTCCGTTGTTCAAACTGCGGAGAGCATTTTCGGACTCCGCCGCCTTTTTCGCGTCGCCTTCCGCCGTGCGGGATTTTTTGTTTGTAGAAAAAGCTTTATTTTCAACGCGCCTAATCAAACCGTCGGCGAGCAGTTGTTCAAAGCTCCTTGACGGGGGCGCAAAGTCCTGCGGAACCTTTTCGATTATTGTCAGAGAATGGGTTTGCGCCAAAAGCTTTATCAGCTCCGACGCGAATTTTACGCCGCGCTCGCTGTTTACGCGAAACAGAGAGGGCACGCCTCGATAAAATTTGCCGCGCTCGGAAACGTCGCAGATAAAATATTTGGCTTCCGTCGTCTGCGGCTCGATTGCAAGGCAGAGCAAAATCTTTCTGCCTCTTACGTTCAGCTTTGCGAGGAGCTTTCTGCCCTTTCTGAACGTTTCACACCGTTTGCTTATGCGCGCTTTGACTCCCGAAAGGGAAAGCAAAGCGTTTTTTATTGCGGAGTAGCGTCTTTTTACGTCGTCGTCCGCCAAAATCAGCCTTGCGCCGAATGTTTTTACAAAATATTCCTGTTTGTCCGTTAAAAAGAACGGAGGCTTCTGCGCGGCGGTTTCCGCTTTTTTATCCGTCGCGTCGTCAAAAGCGATTGCCGCCGAACTGAGAGCGTCGTCAACCGTCGTCGCCGTCCGTTTGGCAGTGTTGCCGCCGCCCTGCGTTTCAGCAGCCGCGTCGCGCGCCGTGAACAGAATGACAAGCTCCCAGACCAGATAAATCGTCATAGCCGCACACGGGCAGATAATCAGACTGATTATTCCCGCTTTGGAGCCGACAAAGCCCACGGTTTTGTTGAGGAACGCGGGCAGGGGAGTGGCTTTGCCCAGCACAAAATCCTGCGGTACGTAATAACCGTCGTCGAATACGTTGCTCGTGCCCTTTGTCAGATAAGTTCTTCTTCCCTCTGCGTCGGTTGAAACGGCGACGACCTCGTGCACCCAAACGGGGCAGTCCTTTACAAGCTCCGCGGAAAAGTCGTTTTTGTATTGGGCTACCGCGCGATAAAAAACAATCACGTCGCCGACGTCGTATTGGTCATCCCGATTGACGAAAACGACGTCGCCGACATAAAGTTCGCTTGCTTCCATGCTTTTTGACCTGATTACGCCAAACCTCAGTCCCGCAACGCCGTTTTCGCGCTGCGCGAGGGTGGACACGGTCATAAACAGGGAAAAAAGCAAAACAAGCGCAAACAGGACGTCGAGGACGACGCCGAGAGATTTTTCAATTTTTGCGCTTTTGAAAATACTCATGGTTTGCCTCCCGTTTGCGCTTGCGCTCGGTTAAGTGATTGCGAAATTAAGCTTGCGTCTGCGTCAGATTCAGCGAAAAAGTCAGACTGTCGTTAAAGGCTTTTGCGGGAGCGCTGTCTTTGACGGAAACCGTGATTGTGTAAACCACGGGCGTGCCCTGCGTGACGACCTCTGTTGCTTGGGCGGTTTCTTCTCCTACCTTGATTTCGACTTCAAAATTGCTTTCTGCGGACACGGTTGCCGTGAGCTTGGAGTCTATGGTTATATCGGAGCCGGCGGCAAAGGTGTTGGTCACCGTCACGGTGAAAACCCACGTGTCAGTCGTTTTGTTTGCTTCCGCAAACGTGAAGGTCACGCTGTGGCTTTCGGTTGTTGTCGTTTCGTCAAAGCTGTAAGACTCCTGACCGAAGCTCACCTGCTTGGTGCCGCCCGCGTTGGCAAAAGCTACCGTTGCGTTGACGTCGGTCGGGTTGAAGGTGAGCGTGCCCGTCGAGCTTAACGTGACGTTTGACGCCGCCCAGATGCCCACGCACATAACGGCGAGCACAAGCGCAAGCGAAACGATGGTTGAAAAAATCCTTACTTTTCTTCTCATAAAAAGGTCTCCTTTTTGTATTTATATCGCGTCGTCGCATACCCTTTCGGGAAAAGGGTATGCGACGATTTAATATCCGACATTTTGTTTTCCGAACGGGGAAATCTTTCGGCAATACCGTTTGTGTGTAAAATTATAACATAGGTGCCCCCCCCCCGTCAAATGTTTGAATGATAAATTTTTGTACTACAGTTTTGCAATCGATAAATTCAATGTAAGAATATAAAAAAATATTCCTGTTTTTTTGCGAGCTTTTGTCTTAAATCGTTGAATGTTGGAGATTTCTTTTTAAAACAAAAAAAGCCCGTCGAAAACGGGCTTTCATTCATATTCCGACCGCCGCGGGCGCGGCGTAATTCAAAGCGTAAATTATTTGTAAAGAGACGTAGATTTTCTATGCTGAAAACTCGGCAAACTCGGCAGGCAGCGAGTTTACGCTTATCACCTTTCTCAGCGTTTTGAAAACCGCCGTCATATGGCGGTAAAGCTTGTCAAGCTCCGCTTCGTTCAGATGCTCCACAAGCTTGCCTATCAGGATTTGCATGGTCGCGTTGTTTTTGCCGATAAAATTTTTGCCGCTTTCGGTGATTTCCAAAATTACGACTTTTCTGTCAGAGGGCAATTTGGAGCGCAGAACAAGTCCGCCTTTTACCAGCCGTTCGACGATTCTTCCTATCTGATAGGGGGGCGCGTCGATTTTTTCCGCAACGTCCTGCATTTTTATAGGAGAGTTTTCGTCCACAATCGCCAAAACCTCGTTGTCGGCTATGTTCTGTTTTGTTTTGTTGGCGGTTTTTCCCATGAAAACGGGCAGAATCAGGCGGGTGTTGAGCAGTCGGGATTCTGCGTTGATTTGCTCTTTAAGCTGTCTGCACAGAGCGAAAAAATCGTATTCTCCTTTTTTTTCGGCGGGCAGCGGCTTTTTTTCAAACGCCGCAAGTATATAGTCGTAAATATTTGTAAGGTTAAGCAGCTCTTTCTCCGAAAGCGAAGCGCGCAGCAGCTCGTGAAAAGCAACGTCGCCGGAGTTCTTCATTTTGTCCATAAATTCGTTGCCGCTCTCCGACAGCCTGACGAAATTTGTTCGGCGGTTGTTATCCTTCTGATAGCGTTCAACGAGGTTGTTCTGTTCGAGCTGCGAAATAAGCAGGCTAAGATAGGGCAGAGTGAATCCCATGGTCTTGGCAAGCTCGCTTATACAGATATCTCGCGCGTTGTCTATGGTTTGCAGAACGCTGTATTTGAGGTTGTTGAAAACGGAGGACACGTCGAAAAGGGATTTGTCGCCGTTTAGCAGCTTTTTCGTGCGGGCGTGATGAATTTCAGCCAGCTCGTTTATCAGTTCGGTGCGTTCAAGCAGAGTGTACTGCAAATTTTTCAATGTTTCGGAAGAATACATGCCGGGTTGGTTTCCTTTTGTCACTGTTTATCAGTATATATATTTTGAATATATTTGTCAATTATTACTTTAAACAAAAAGTTAAATTTTGATAATATTAAATTGTGTTTGGACATGAATTTTAAGTTCCAACGGAAAAAATCCGATTTTTAAAATGTTTGGCATGCATTTAAAAGCGTTGTGCTCTGTGCGGAACATCTCTGTGCGGCAAGGATTTTTTTCACAAAGAAAATGACGCTATTGCATTGACAAAACAGTTAATAAATGCTAATATTAAAAAGCGATATCACAAAACGCAAAAATTTTCGACGTTTAAAGAACGAAAAAAGGAGAAAGGAGATGAAAAAGAGAAAGGCATTGTTATGGCTTT